>CAVPIW010000006.1:0-1112448 GCA_963705105.1 uncultured Nitrospiraceae bacterium
CGTATGCCGCCTGGCGCCGGACGAGTCGTGTAAGAGGTTTCCCTGGTGCTGGCCGGCGGCAAAGGTTGGTTTTACGAGACGATCTTCGCTCGTGTGGCCGAGCTGGACATAGAAGGCAGCGTGATCTTTCCAGGATTTGTGCCCGGCAATGAGTTGCCCTGGTGGTATCGGGCCGCGGAGTGTTTCGTGTACCCATCGTTATTCGAAGGTTTCGGGCTGCCCGTGCTGGAGGCGATGGCTGCGGCACGCCCACGATTACGTCCAGGGCGTCTTCGCTGCCGGAAGTGGCCGGGGATGCTGCGCTCATGGTGGATCCGGAGGATGCCGGCGAGCTGTGCGAAGCGCTGGCTCGCGTCCTATCGGAGCCAGGGCTGGCCCGTGAGTTGCGCGCAGCCGGCCCGCGCCAGGCAGCCCGGTTTTCCTGGATGCGCACCGGACCGAGACGGCTGCGGCCTATCGGGATGTGCTGAAGTTGTCCGGCCAGGAGGATGCGGCATGAAGTGGGACGTCCGGCGCTGGATGCCCTGGGTGACATTGATCACCGACGTGTTGCTGATCAATGTCGCCTTTGTGGTGGCATACTGGCTGCGCTACGATCTGCAGCTCTTCCGGTCGGTGGACCCGGCGAATAACGTGCCGTACGGGGTTTACCTGCCGATGGTGGCGCTGCTCACCGTCGTGCTGTTGATGGCCAACCGGCGCGAGGGCGCTTACGATGTGCGGCGCGGCCGACCATTGTTCGATGACGTTTACGGCGTGATCAACGCGACGACGACGACGATCATGCTGCTCATCGTGCTGGTCTTCTTCTATCGGCGCCTTTTCTACTCGCGGATGATCTTCATCTACGCGGGTGTGGTGATCATCCTCCTGCTCGGCATCGCCAGGGTGATCCGCTCGCTGGTGCTGGCGCGCCTGCGGCAGGAGGGCCAGGGTGTCGATCGCGTGTTGATTATCGGCGCGGGCGAAGTCGGCCGCACGGTCATGCGCAATCTGATCGCTCAACCCGACCTGGGCTACCGCGTCGTCGGCTTCCTGGACGATGATCCCGCCAAGAGCCTCGCCGATATCGGCCCCATCAAGGCGCTGGGCAGTCTGGACAACCTCCCGCAGGCGATCCTGAGCACGATATCGCGCAGGTGATCATCACGTTGCCCTGGCAATATCACCGCAAGACCGTCCGGTTGGTGGCCGAAGCCGAGGGGCCGGCGTGCGGGCCAGGGTCGTGCCTGATCTGTTTCAACTCAGCCTGGGCGGCGCGGACGTCGAGGCGATCAACGGCATCCCATTGATCAGTGTGAAGGGCACCACGCTCACCGGTTTCAATCTGGCGCTCAAGCGACTTGTGGATCTTGCGCTGGCCGGCCTTGCGATCGTTCTGTTGTCGCCGATCTGGCTGCTGATCGCGATCCGCGATCGGCTGGATTCTCCGGGCAGGTATTCTTCCGCCAGCAACGGGTGGGGCGTGCCGGGAAGGTGTTCACGGTCTTTAAATTCCGTTCCATGTACGAGGATGCCGAGGCCCGGGTGACTAGTTGCGCGCCCATAACGAAGCGGACGGCCCGCTGTTCAAGATACGCGACGACCCACGCCGGACGCGCGTCGGGCAGATCATCCGCAAGACCAGCATGGACGAACTGCCCCAGTTGATCAACGTCATGCGGGGCGAGATGAGCGTGGTCGGGCCGCGGCCGGGGCTGCCGAGCGAGGTGGAGCAGTACCAGGCATGGCATCGCAAGCGGCTGGAAGTGCAGCCGGGCATCACCGGCCTGTGGCAGGTGAGCGGGCGCAGCAACCTGACCTTCGATGAGATGGTCATGCTGGACATCTATTACGCTGAGAACTGGTCCTTGGGACTGGATCTGCGCATCATGCTGCGCACGGTGCCCCAGTTGATTTTCGGCGACGGCGCGTATTGATAAGGATATGGACTCGTCACGTACTTCGGGTTGTCTCTCGCAGTCGTAGATAGCTGCCGCCCTGCCTGTCCTCGAAAAAGCGCCACTGACCTGAGATGGCTCGAGCTCCTGGAAAAGGCGCTGAGGTGCGGAGCGAGTAGGCATGTGACTGTCTTCGAACGATGGCGCACACAACAGGAGCCTCTCGGCTTGCCGAGCATCGGCTTCCGCCCACCTGACGGACCGTAAGCACTACCCCAACCAAATGTGGCTCGTCGATGTTGCTCGGGTTGCTGAAAGGTACACACAGCGGAGCGGTCGAGTTGCTCTGAGCTAAGTCCTGAACTCAGCCACGGATGTTCTGGGACTTGTCTTTTATGAGGTCACGTCGTAGAATCGATCTAGCCCCCTCGATTTGTGAGGCTCAATAACCTGGACAGAGTGTAGATGTGCGCCATTAAGAACAAAACGTCTCAATCAGACCAAACAGATCGAGACTTATCGGCATCCCACAGGCCAGAGTCTTTTGCGGCCCGATGTGGGGACTCAGCCGCGCTTCAAGAAGAAGCAAAAGCCGCGCCAGTATCGTTACGACTCTTCGTTGTCTCCCGAACTGGAGTGGGATGGCCACAACGGCGCCCGTGACCAGGCGGAGGAAGCGATCCGACAATTCGCGGCGTCTGCCAGGCGCCTGGGCGAGTTGGCCGCGATTGGAGGCTTCTCTCAGGTTGCAGCGGAGGTAGGGACAATTCCAGGCGCAGATTCGCGTACTCAAGTACGCCTGGGCCGCCTCTCCGGCCCGTTTCTCAACTGGGCGGGCAAGGCCGAGCGGCTGAGCTTCGACGTCCCCAGCCTTCCCCTGTTCGTGCACGAACGCCTCTCGGTACAAGGTATCCTGGAAACCCTGCGCACGCACAAGAAGCAACTGGGATTCGATCTCTTCGGCGAAGAACTCCGGGATGTCCGCCTCGGGGAAGTCGGGCCCGTTAATGAGGTAGACGGCGTTGGTGCCGCCAAAGTACCACGGCTTCCCGCCCAGCGTGAAATTGGTCCCGGCGGTCTTGACGAACTCGGAAGAGACGGGCTTGTTCTTCGACGGGTTGCAGGCGTAGGGGTTGTTGTTGTTGTTGGTCGAGGCGTCCATCTGGGACATCTGCATTTGTGAAGACTGCTGCTCGCTGCTGCTGCTGGGTCTGCGCCTCCATCGCCGTGGTCTGCGAGGGCATGGTCATCGAGGAGGAGGAGGAGAAGGAGGAAGACGATGAGGCGGCAGCATCCTCGGCTGTCGCGCCGCGGCCGGCGACGAGCGCGGCAGCGGCGGCGACGAGCGCGGCAGCGGCGACGCGGCGGAGGAGAGAGGAGCGCTGCTTCTTGGCGGGCATCGATTCCACTGCAGGGGCGTGGACGCGAGCCATGATTGCTTTTGTCGTCTCGGAGAGAGAGACGCTGGGGTTGGTTTAGGTTGGGGGGTAGAAGAGGAGCCGGGTGAGGAAGGAGGAGTAGAAAGAAACAAGGGAGAAAGAGAGTCCTCGTCGCCTGGTCTGTGCTTGCGAAAAAGGGGGGGGGAATTCTTTTTTCCGAAGGCACGGGGTCTCTTGTTGGCCTCGTTTCCTAGGCAGAGCTCGTTCTCATACTGTTTTGACTCAGCGAGAACAAGGGGAAGAAAAGGAAAGGGGTCGAGCAAGAGAGCGGGGGACGGGAGCGAATGCGAGCATTTCGCTTTCGCCTGGAGCAGTTACATTGGCGCCTCGAGTCGAAATGCGTCCGTTTTCTTTCTTTCGCGCCACTTTATCACGTTCATTTTGTCCGGAGACGATAAGGGACATCACCAGCTAGCCTTGAGGGACAAAATGGCAAACAAAAGAAAACAAGAGAGGGAGGGACGAGGCCGCGACGGTTGCCTTTTTTTGCTTTCAATGGCGGCGGTCAATGTCGGCGCGGCGCTAGCCATTTCGCATTCTTGCTCTCGCGTGCAGGCCTCTTTCACCAGGACGACAGCGCGGCACGGCGAGACAGAGAGCGATATAGATAAGGAACGTGTGCAGTGTTCTCGCTTCAAGGCCAAGGAAGAAAACACACGACAAAGCACTCACCTCGGAGAAGAAAAAGAAGAAGGAAAGTTTTGGTTGAGGTCGAGTTTCCTCTTTCGACGAAGCAAAGCAGCGCTCGGGTGAAACCACAACGCGGGCCATCGAAACTCTCAGGGAGAGGTCGATAACCTTCTTCTCTTCCTCTGCTTCATCCTCCCCGTCCTGTGCTTCTCTCGTTCTCCTCCTCCTTGAGGAAGAGAGGCTCACATCTGTAGCTCCCCATAGTAATCACGCGCTCTCAAAAAAGTGCCGCGTAGGAGGCAGCCAGAAAGCTTTCGGAAAGCAACACGTCCCCTCGATCGAATGACGAGCCGCCCTTCTTCTTCCCGCCAGGCCTCGGCCAAGGCCAAGGCTGCTGCTGTTACGGCTGCACGCTGCAGTTACTGCTCCGTTCGAATACGATGACGAGCTCACGGAGTACGAGAGGGAGCGCCTGGCCAAGATTGAGGAGAACAAGCGCATCATGATGGAGCTGGGTGAGTGGATGTTTTTTTTCGTTCACTTCCGACCTCGCCGTTCGTCTTTGCTTGTTCCAAAAAAAACTCAACCTACCTTCCTTCTCTTCCCCCCCTACAACAACAACAACGACGACGACGACGACGACGACAACGACAACGACAATGACAACAGACATCCACACGCACGCCGCCGCCCTCGCGCCAGAGCCCAAGAAGAAGGCCAACTCGGGCCCCTCCCGCCGAGGCGTCGGCGCCGCCACGGCCCGAGAGAAGAGGTCCGCCGCGCGCGACCCGGACGCGCCGCGCCGCACCTCGCTGCGCATCAAGGGCGAGCAGGCCGACGGCAAGTACATCGTCGAGGAGAGGCAGGGCAAGCTCATCACGACCGAGGGCGCGTTCGAAGGGGGAAGGGGCAGCGGGTGGAGGCCGCAGGAGGGGCGGGCGGCGGACGACGTCGTGAGGGCGAGGCACCCGCCGGGCCTGGTCGCGTTCGCGTCGCTGAACCAGGGGGACGACGCGAGGTATCTGAAGATGCTCCGCGAGGCCGCCGCAAGCGGTGCTGGAGGAGGAGGAGAGGCCGAGGGAAACAAAAAAGTCGACGAAGACGAAGACGCTCCGATCCTGAAGAAGAGGGCGTCGGCGGCGTCGGCGTCGGCGTCAGGACCAGCGGCAGCGACCTCTTCCTTTGTGTCGTCCCTTGCCGCCGCCGCCGCCGCCACGCCGGCCGCCGCCGCCGCCGCCGCCGCCTCGCCCTCGACAGCCACGGCCTTCGCCGCCTCGACGCTCGCCGAGCGGGACGTGGTGAAAGTCGTCCGCGACGGCTGCGTGCACCTGGCGTGGCACCCGGGGGGCGGCTCCGCGATCCTGGCCTCGGCGGACAAGAAGGGCGCGGTGTCGCTGTTTGACGCCGACTGGGCTTCTTCTTCGAGCTCCTCTTTTTCTCCTTCCTCCTCGGCGGCGGCAGGGGAAGACGCGGAAGCGGCGGACGAGGCCGGAGTTTTGGAGTTTGCCCCTCACCACTCGTACGTCTGCGGCCTCAAGTGGGCCGGTGGCGGCAGACTCTTCACGGCCTCCTACGACGGGAGCGTCCGCGTGCTCGACCCTTCGTTCGGCGCGCCGCCGCCTCCGGGCAATAGCAACCTCGGCACGGCCGGCGGCGACGTCGAGAAGAACACGCGCGCTGCCTCGGGAGGGGTCTTCGCCCCGGCCATCCTCCACACCGAGGCGGAATGGTCCGCCTTCGATTGCTCCGACGACGGCCGGCTCGGGATCGTGGCCGACAAGGGCGGGGAGGCGCTCCTGTTCGACCCGAGGGCGGGGGCGGCGTCGGCGGTTTCGTCGGCCGCCGCTGCCGATGCTGCCGCGAACGCGGCAGCATCGGCAGCCTCCGCGGCGGCTCCTCCTCCTCCCGCCACCACTGCCCCTCCCCCTCGCCCGACCTCGGCCCTGCCCAAGTGCGTCGTCGCGGCCTTCTCGCTGCACGAGAAGAAGATCAACACGCTCAGTATCGACTGCGCCGGGGGCGGCAACCTCTTTGCCGCGTCGGCGTCTGACGGCTCGATCCGGATCTTCGACCTCCGGAAGTTGGTCGGCTCCGCTTCGACCTCGCCCTCTTCCGGCAAAATCAGATGCGACCTGGGTGCGGACTCTGGCAAGAGGGCCAAGGCCGCCAAGCCGGTCATGGAGGGCGGGCACGCCCAGTCGTGCCAGGGCGCCTTCTTCGCCCCTGACGGCTCCGGCCGCCTCGTCTCAACCTCGCGCGACAACACCGTCAAGATCTGGTCGACGAAGATCAGCGGCGCGGACTCTGACGCCCTCGCTGCGCCCCTCGTCTCCATCCGCCACGACAACAACACGGGCCGCTGGATCACCCCCTTCCGCGCGGTCTTCACCCCGCGCGGCGACGGCGTGGTGGTGGGCGGCATGAGGCGCACGATCGACGTCTATTCTTCGGCCGACGGGAGGCAGCTCGCGGCGCTTCGCAGCGATTTCATGACGGCGATCGGGTCCCGCTGCGCGATGCACCCGGAGAGGGCCGTGCTGGCGGCGGCGACGGCGAGCGGGAGGGCCAACGTGTGGAGGAACGAGAAGTGATGGTTTTTCCCTTCTCCTGTTTCAAAAAAAAATGCAACAACGTCATCGTACAGAGCGCAGCCTTTACTTTTTGCTTTGAACCGGATCTCGCGAGGGAGAGACAAGGAAAGACAAGAGAGAGGGGGGAGAGAGAGTAGGGAACTTCAGGTGCGCCGTGGTTCAGGTGCGGACCTTTTTAGCAGGGAGTACGTTTGCAAAATAAAAGCGGAAAAACTCAGTGCTGCACTTTTTCCTCTCTCTCTCTCTCCTTTTCTCTCTCTCTCTCTCTCTCCCCTTCTCTCTATCTTCTTTTCTCTCTCTCTCTCTCTCTCTCTCTCTCTCTCTCTCTCTCTCTCAACAGTCCTCATTTCAAATCTCAACCGTGTGGTTGAGGATGACCCCGCCGGACAGGCCGGCGAGCACCCCGCGGAGGCCCTGGCCCCTCACAAACCCTTTCCCGTCCGTGCGGGCGCGGACAAAGGCCTTGAGCGGCGCCGGCAGCGAGAGCGCGTTGCCCCCGCCGCCGACGGCGACGCCGCCGAGGCCGCCTCCTCCGTTCCTCCCTCCTCCTTTTCCTCCGCCGCCGAGCTCCAGCGTTAGCATCGCGACGCGGTCAGCAGGAGAGAGGTGCACCGCGATCCTCGCGCCTCCTCCGCCGTCGGACTCGTCGCCGTCGCCGTCCGAGTCGCCGCGGGCGCGACGCCCGGCGCCGCCGACGAGCCCCTTGCCGCTCGTCGCGGGCGGCGCGAACGTCCTCAGCCACCCGGGCACGCGGGCCGTCTCCCTCGCGACCGCCAGGTACGGGGCGAACTTGTTGAAGTCAAAGGCCACGGCCCCCTTCCAGCGCCCTCCGGAGGAGGAGGAGGAGGAAGAAGAAGCGTCTCCCCCTCCCCTTCCGCCAAACTCGGCCTCGACCCCGGCCGCCGCGACCGCCGTCGCCGCGGTAAACGGCGAGATCACGAAGCCGCGCTCGCGCTCGACGAGGTTGATCGCGGTCGAGTTGACCTGGTCCGCCTCATCGTTGAGCGTGTAGGTGCCCCATCCGACCGCGCGCCCGCCGAAGAGGCCGGCCTCGCCCTCGAGGCGCACATGGTTGCCCCTGCCGAACCACGTCGCGGAGCCGCCCAGCGCGCGTGAGTTTATCGAGTCGTCTCCTCCGGCCAGCGCGGAGAGCGCCTTGGAGGCCACGGCGCCGCTGACGATGCGCTTTTGCTTTTTCGGGCGCGAGACGCGGGCGATGGGGCTGGAATTGCCAAAGTCGAAGCCGACGAGGTAGGTGGTGGCGTCTGTGGTGTGGGTGTTTTTTGGGGAGGAAGGAAACGGGAAGAGGGTGAGTTCTTCTTTTTCATCGTCATCAATCGTCGGCGCTCCGTCGGCGCCTCTTTTTTTCCTCTGATCATCCTCATTTCCCTTACCGTCCGCGTTGCCCGCTTCTGCCGTCACGATCACGTCCGTGGGCTTGTCGGACCAGCCCTTGCTCGCCTTGATGTCGGCCCACGACGCGTCGGTCGCGGAGGCCGTCACCTTGAGGTGCGTGGGGCCCCTGGCGACGGCCGAGAGGTCGACGCGCCCGCCCAGAACGTTCGGCTGGGGCGGTGAGACGCTGGGATCCTCGCCCAGGGCGGCCGCGTCGCGGCCCTTGAAGAAGAAGCCCCTGCCGGAGAGCGTGGCGGGACCGAAGAACCCTTCGATGACCCGGGGCTCGTAGCCGTGCGAGGGCGGCTCCACGTCGAAAAAGGGCGGCATGATTGTTTTTTTTTTTCCCAATGCTTTTCGCCTCAATCGAGGAGAGCAAAAGAGAGAGAAAAGTGACGTCGCATCTTTCTTTCGACCCTCTGCTTTTCTCTTTTCTCTCCCTCTCTCTCTCTTCTTCTCTCTCTCAAACTCATCCTCCGACCGGGCCTCTTCCTCGAATTATATCATCTATTTTTTTTTGGAAAAGGGCGCGTTCCTTACTATTATCCCAATCGAGAGGATTCACATACGATTAAAAAAGAAAAAAAGAGAAGAGAAAGAGCTCCCACAAACAAAAGCCTCGGCCCACCCTCGGTCTCGATCGCTCTTCCTCTCTTCCCGCTCCACCTCTCTCTCTCTCTTCTCTCCTCTCTCAAGCCACCTGCGCCCCCTCGGGCACCTCGACCCGCAGCCTCGCCGCAAAGT
Source organism: uncultured Nitrospiraceae bacterium (assembly GCA_963705105.1). Classification (GTDB taxonomy): domain Bacteria; phylum Nitrospirota; class Thermodesulfovibrionia; order Thermodesulfovibrionales; family Dissulfurispiraceae; genus CAVPIW01. The sequence continues at coordinate 8,680 of CAVPIW010000006.1, forward strand.
CCTTGACCATGAACTTGAGCCCCTCCCGCAGCGGCACCGTGGGCTCCCAGCCGAGCGCGGCCTTGGCTTTCGAGATGTCGGGCTTGCGTCGCGACGGGTCGTCGGCAGTGTTCTCGCTGAAGACGATCTCGGCGCTGCGGGTTGACGACCTCCTTGACGACCTGCGCGAGCTCGAGCATGGTGAACTCGACCGGGTTGCCGATGTTGAAGGGGCCGGTCTCCTCGCCTGGTTTTGTGGCGGTGGCGGTTTTTTGTATTTTGTTTTGAAAAGAGTTGAGGTCGAAAGGAAAAAAAAAACAGTGAGTTTTCCCTCTTTATTCAAATAGTTTTGAATAAGAGGGACTTCCGCCGCCGAGACCTCGACACCCCCCGCGAGAGCATCTCCAGCAGCAGGAATGAAAAAACACACCCCCAGAAACCACATGAACCTGAAAAAAAAACCCTCTCAAAAGACAAACAAAAAAACCAAAATATCTCTCTACCTTCCATCACGGCGACCATCCCGGCGACGAGATCGGAAACGTACTGGAACGATCGCGTCTGCTGCCCGTCGCCGTAGACCGTCATCGGCTGGCCCGTCAGGGCCTGCGCCACGAAGTTGCGACACCACGCGCCCGTCGTCGAGCGCCATGCGCGGGCCGTAGGTGTTGAAGATGCGGCACGACGCGCGACGTCGAGCCCGTGCTCGCGGCGGTAGTCGAAGGTCAGGCACTCGGCGGCGCGCTTGCCCTCGTCGTAGCAGGAGCGCTCGCCGATCGGGTTGACGTTGCCCCAGTAGGACTCGGTCTGCGGGTGCTCGAGCGGGTCGCCGTAGACCTCGGAGGTGGAGGTGAGGAGGAAGCGGGCGCGGGTGCGCTGTGTTGGGGGTGAAGTTTTTTGAGGGGGGAGAAGAACAGAGAGCAAAAAGAGAAAAGTGAGTGAACAGAAGAGGGAGAAGAAACAAATCGGGAACCCAATTCTGCACCTCTCGGAACCGCACGCGCGCACACGCTCAGATCCAAGAGCATAGCAGCAAAAGAGAAAGAGAAAGAGAGCGACAGGAGCTCCCCAGAAAGTCGAGGGAAACAAAAGAAAACAAAAAACTGCACCTTGGCCAGGCCCAGCATGTTCATCGTGCCGAGAAAGCTCGTCTTGATCGTCTTGATCGGGTTGTACTTGTAGTGCACGGGGCTGGCCGGGCAGGCCAGGTGGTAGACCTGGTCGACCTCGAGCAGGATCTTCTCGACGACGTCGTGGCGGATCAGCTCGAAGTTGGGCTTGTCGATCAAGTGCGCGATGTTGTCCTTGGAGCCCGTGAAGAAGTTGTCGAGGCAGATGACGTGGTCGCCGCGCTCGACCAGGTAGGTGCAGAGGTGGGAGCCGACAAAGCCCGCGCCGCCGGTGACGACGACGCGGTTGGACTCGACGCGGGGCTTGGTCTTGATGAGGGTGGAGTCGGGGCTCTTCTGTTTTGGTGGTGTTTTTTTGTTTTGGAGGGGAAGGAGGAGGAAAGAAGAAGAAGAGGTTGAGAAGAGAGGTCGAGGTTGAGAAAGAAGAAGAAAAAAGAAAGCGCGCCTCCTCCTCAACTGTCAGTCAAAGGCAAGCGAGTCTATATCTTTTCCTTTCGTTTTCCGCTTTCTTTCTGTGCGTTTGGATTCAAAAGTCGCAAGTGGAAAGCAAGCGTGTCGGTTTAAGCTAGGTCTAGGAGGAAGAAGAGGGCGCGAGCGACGTGCTTCGAAGGAGCTGTGGCGGCGGGAAGGATGAGAAGCGCGAGTGGAGTTCGATCGATCGACGACGGTCGGAGAAGCAAAAAAAGAGTTTTTTTTTCACTTTCTCTCCACACGACGCGCGCGCTATTCCAGTCGGTGGTGGAAAAGCCACCACGGCTCGCGAGCCTGGCGATCATCCACTCACGGCTTCCAGCATGGCGAACGAAACGTTTTAAAGGAGAAAGACAAAGAAGGAGAGAAAAGAGGAAGAGAGTTTGCTTCTCTCGCGATGGATTTTGTGTCGAATTCTTCTCTTCTCCTTCTCGACCTCTCACGACCTCTTCTCTCTCTCTTATTTCAGTTTTTGGTATAGCAGTGTTTTGAACGTTTTCGTTCTTGTTACAGATCACAGCGGCGCTTCTTCCTGTCGATTGAATGAGTGAATGCGCGAGAGAGAGTGGTGAGCGGGGGCGGCGCGCGAGAGAGAAATTGAAGTGAGAGCGAGGGATAAAAGAAACGAAAAAGAAAAAGTGGAAAAACTTGGAAATCATCAGACAAATGCCTCGTTGCTTCGCTCTTCAGCACGGCGCCCATAGTGCGGGGAGGGTACGCCCGCCACGGCAGAACGCCGATAAACGGCAGACCATCCCCCCCCGCGAGCAACTCCGGCCTCGGACTCGTCATCTATAGTTGTTGTCGTCATCTGAAAACTGTTTTTCCTCTGTTTTGCTTTGTTTCGCTCGCTCGTCACGGTCTCGGGCTCGAGGTTTTTCGTTTTCTTTTTCGGACCACCGAGGAGCGCTTAACGTTTCTCATCTTCTTTCTTCGTCTTCGTCTTCATTTACTCTGCTTTTGCGAAACACAAGCGCAGCGCGTTTTGCTTGTCGAGGGGATCGGAATTTCTGGCTTGAGTACCTTTGTTCCCTCTTTGCCGAAGAACAAAAGAGGGACTCAAAGGATTTAGGTCGGCACGGGGAAAAAGAATTTCCCGCGCCTTTATAAGCAATTTTCTAATCAGCTTCGATCAGAGGGGAAAGGCTCGTCATCTCCCAACGCGACAGGAGGGGAAATGTTTGTGCGGCTTGCGTGTGTCTAGAGAAGAAAAGAGAGAAGAAGAGAAGAAGGGAAGAAGAGGGGGGGGGTCTTCTTATCTCGCCACCGAACCTCAAAAAAAAACTCTCTCCCTCTCGTTTCTCACCGTTTGCTACTCTCCTACTCTTTCTCTTCGCGAGCGCTATGCTCGTGTGTCAAGCCACGGAGAGAGAAAAGAAGAAGAAAAAAGACCTGGCGTTTGTCAAAAAAAGAAATAGAGAACAAAGAAAAATGTCGTGAGCCAAAATTCGGCCGCAGTCAGGGAAAAGTAAAAAAAGTCTTTTCTCTTGCGGCCGACTCAACGGCGCCTTTGCTGTGCGCCCCCCCTTCCTGAAAAGGCCAGGCCACGCCCCCCCGCGGAGAAAGGAGCAAGGGCGCGCAGACGCGCAGGCCGCAAAGCTCCTCGAGATCGAGGGGAGGGGAAGAGACGGAAAGAACCAAAAAGGCCGGCCGGAAATGGGAAGGGGGGGCAAAAAGAAGCGTCGATGAAAACTCTCTCTCTCTCTCTCTCTCGACACCCGGCGCTCTTTACCTTTTTTTGTACATCAGAAGCGGAGCGGGGGTCCCCAAGGAGCCGTCGTTTCGTCGACCTGTGAGAACGAATTGGAAGATGAAGAGAGGGGAAGCGTGAGCGAAAAGGGACGCCGCACAAGATGGAAACCCTCTCGAGGATGAAAAGTTGTCGCATGGGTCAGAAGCTGAATGGATTAATATTAGCCTGATTGTTTTGCGCACGGGGAGAAGAGGGAGTTTAACCCCCCCCCGCTCCCCGCTAGCCCATCTAATTATTGATCGTCATTCCCATTAAAAGCAACTGCTGTTGACGAAGAAGGGGGGAAAGAGAGGACGGGAAAAAGTGGCTGCCGTTCGTTGCCCGCTGTTTTTGCTCGGCCCGCTCAAAACAAAAGCTCCGAAAGAACAAGGCCTCCGGTATCAGCAGTTGCATCCTCATTAAGAAAATCGGACGGTAATTCCATTTGTGATTGAGGTTATTCGTCATGGCCCAAGGGAAAAGAGGTGAAGGAAGTGAAAAATAAGAAGATGGGGAAAGAAAAAAAGGTTGACGTCGGCGGCGGCGACGGAAGAAAACAAACGAACCGAAGAAGAAGAGAGCGAAGCCGACTAAAGAGCTCATTACTTCTTAGAGGTTAAAACAAATTTTAGACATCATATCGCGCGAACATGGCGAGTGTGAGGTCGCCGCTTTTAGTGCCGCGCGTATTGATCAGTGGATTGACAGATGTCGTTTAATCCTTGCTCTTTTTCTTTTCTTCGTTCGACTTTTCGGTTTTTTCGTCGTCGCGGTCTTTTTTTTTCCTTTTCGTTTTTCGCCGCTGTCGCCGCCGTCTCCGCAGGAAAGGGGAAAGGGGAAAGGGGAAACAAAATCAAAACTTCAAAACTGCACTGCTCTCAGGCGCCGGGGAGTGTAAGTCCCCAGCAATATTATTATTCGCTTTTATGTGCTATCAATCACTCAGGTCAGACGGCACTTCCTAACGTTTTTCAAGCAGTCTTCACCGAGCGAAGATGTTTTTTTTTGTTTTTTTTTTGTTTGCAAAGTCGAGTTTTTTGTGTAGTGGGGGACGGAGCTTTCTCTCTCTCTTTCTCTTTCTCTTTACTCCCTCTTTTTTCTTACTCAGCCTTGTCATTCGAGCGAGAAGAAGAAGAACAAGTTGAGGACCTGTGTTTTCGGATGAAAAGAAGGAGAAGGCGCGCCGCGTGAGCCTTTTCATTCCTTTTTCAAAAAAAATGAAAAAACATCGGAAAAAGTTTTCTGTGATCGCCGATTAAAAATGGCACCGGGCAGCGCACGAGAGAAATTAAAAAGCGAATGCCGGCTTCCTATCATGGAAGGCAGAAGCGGGAGGAGCGATGAAGCCCTTCCTCGATCTCAGCTCGACTGTGAGCAGCAGGCGTCAGCGGCCCTGGTCCCTCGATGAGGGGGGGCCTCCGCCGGCCGTGGCAAGAAGGCTAGGTGGTAGGAAAATTTCCTCAGCGAAGAGGAAGAGAAAGAGACGAGGAAGAAGAAAAAAACGCACCTTTTTTGGAACCCCGCTCTTGTTCCCTCGACGACGACGAAGACAGACACGCAAGAAGAGCCGAGCCCACCGCAGAGACCTGCTATTTTGTTATGAAAGAGTTCAAAAGAAAGGAAATGTCAGGGCAGAGTTGACACGGCGTCCAGAAACTTGAAATTTTTCAAAGAATAAAAAAAATTCGTCGGGCCGCAACACGATAGCCGCCCTGGCGCGCAGTGAAGCGCGGGGCTCGGTTCTCGCACGCGTAACAGGGACGGCATAAATCAATGCCATTGAAGATCTTAACCTCTCCTCTTCTTATCTCTCTCCCAGGGAGAGAGAGGAAGAGAAGGAAAAAGGCGAAAGGGCCGTCCGGGGTAGATAGCGTGCTTTTTGTTTTTTTTTGGTTTCGTGTTTTCTTTCCTCTCTCTCTCTCTTCTTTTTCGACCTCCTCCGAGCGACGAAAAATCACACAGATCTTGCCTCCCTTTTTTGCCGCCGCGCTTTCCCCCCACCGTCGCCGAGAGAAAGCTGAGTGTTTGAAAGTGTTTTGAAAAAAGAGAAAACAAAAAGTGTACCAGCGAGACAGGTCAGCGGTGGGCCGTTTCGAAAAAAAGAAAAAAGAAGAAAACTCCTTTTTTTTTAGCAGCTCCTCTGCTGGTTTAAAATCTGGCAAGCGCCACCGGCCTTTTTCAGAGAAAAGGCCGCACGCTGCTCTCCGCCCCCCTTACCCCCCGAAAGGCATTAAGATATAAAATGGAAATTCGACGCCGAGCGCGGGTTCCCTCGCGGGGGAGCAGGAGAGAGGAAGGGAAGAAGAGGGGAATGAAACTCGACGCGAGAGCAGGCTCTGCATCAAGCGTTTCAATCCCCCCACTCACCCTACCTCCCTCTACCGCTCCCCGGGGTGCGCATCGTTTGGCATACGCCGGCCAGTCGGGGAACGCCTCTAAAAAGAGCGGTTTGTTTTTGAAAGTTTTTTTTTGTCTCTCGCTTGCGCTCGCTCGCTCGCTCGCTCAACTCCTTGTCACGCTCCAACTCTTCGGCTTACCATTTTCGTTTCGAATTTTTTTCTCTATCGACCATAGCGATAGCCGATCGAGACTTCGTCTTTCTCTGTTGGTGATGATCGAAAGGAGAGCGTGGAGAGAGATTGGCGTGAGCGCGGGAGGAAGAAACAAGGTCAAAGAGGTCGGACGTCGAAAACGACGTCGAAAAAGAATGGCCCCTTCTTCTCTTTTTTTTTGCCAAACTCGTTGGCGGCGGCGGCGGGCTCGGAAGTTAGTTTATAAGTATTCGATTCCTGCGGCGATTCATCCTCATGGAGATGACGCTTCTAGGCGCCAGCTCGGTAGAGGGAGCCGATTCGTCTCTGCCCGCCGTGGAGATGTTTTGAGAAGCTTCAAGAGCATGAGCCGCCGCCGACGACGAGCTCGAAAGGGAGCCTAGCCAAGGCGGAGGACAGCTCCGTAGTTTTTTCGGCGAAGCACCTACCGTCGATGCCTGCTTACCGTAGGAGATGGGGATGAGGATTCGGTGCCTCTGCGCTGGTGCTGACGAGAGAGAGAGCGAGAAGAGGGAGAGCGAGAGCGGGAGAGAGAGACGTCGACCGATGCGGACGACGTCGCCGCTCATGGCTCTCGCCGATCGAGTTTTTCCTGATTTTTATGTCGCTCCTGCTCGCCTCGATTTTTTTTTCAGTAATCACTTTCCTTCTCTTTTTCTTCTTCTTCTTCTCCTTCCTCCTCCTTCCATCCCTTTCTCTCAACACCACTTCATCTCACACAAGATGTCTGACAAGGAGGGCTCGCCCCCCAAGTGAGTGCTGCCTCCTTCTCGCATGTCGCGTGCGACGCGCGGGCAACGGCAGAGAGAGAAGAGAGAGAGAGCAGAAAGAGAAAGAGCAAGCCATAAAAAAAAACGACGTCTTTTTCTGGCGGCCGCCGTCGATGATGGCGCGTCTTTCTCTTTCTCCTTCTCTCTTGCTCACCCTTGCCTTTCTCTCTTTATCTTTCGACATTTCTCAACGACAGGCCCGACGACGCCAGCGACGAAGAGCGCGAAGGTGAGAGAAGATGGCTTTGAGATAGAAGAAAAGAGAATTTTTCGACGTCGTCGTCGTTGTTTGCTCGCGATCGCTTTTCGTTTTTTTTTTCTCTCCAGCTCTCACCTCTCAACCTCCTCTCTCTCTCTCCTCTTCTTCCCTCCCCCAAACTTAAAAAAAACACACCAGGCCGCTCCCGCTCCCGCTCGCGCTCCAACGCCGACGGCCGCGACGGCGCCGCCGACCGCTCCCGCTCCCGCTCCCGCTCCAACCCCAAGGACGACGGGGGCGACAAGGAAGCTCCCGCGCGACGAAAAGAAATCCGAGCAGCCTAAAAAAGATGAGAAGCCGGCGCCGATCGACTGGAAGACCAACCTCGAGAACCTCGTGTCCGAGGGCTACCTCCGCGAGGGGGACATCGACGCCGCGGCGCACGACGCGCTGGCCGCTTTGCCGCAGGAGAGCGCCAACCTGGCCGTGCAGAGGCTCCGCGAGTCGTCGCTGGCGCGCGTCACCAACAAGTCTGGTTTCCTGCTCGGCATCATCCGCAGGCTCGGCGACGCCGACGGCGGCCGCGGAGGAGGCGGCGACGACGGCGACGCCATCGCGCACCTGGCGGAGAAGCGCGACTTCCACCACGTGGGCCGCAAGCTCCAGGAGATGGTCGCCGAGGGGCGCATCTCCAACGGCGACGTCGACCGCAGGCTGTCCCGCGCGCTCGGCGACCTGGGACCCCGTCTGGCGGAAGAGGCCGTCGACAAGTTTGCCCAGGCGAACCTGGAGTCGGTGCGCTCCAAGGCGGGCTTCTTCATGGGCATCGTCCGCAGGCTGGAGAGGGACCAGCAGGGCGGTGGGGGAGGCCGTGGCGGGGGCCGCGGGGGATACGGGGACCGCGGAGGTGAGGGAAGAGAGTTTTGGAGAGAGTTCTTTTTTCGAGAACGAAAACGAAAATGACGGCGGCGAAGAAGAAGAAAAAAAAGCTCACTTTTCAACTCTCTCTTTCAATTCTCTTTTTCAATTCTCTCTCAAAAAAATAGGCTACGGCGGCGGTGACCGCGGCCACTACGGCGGCGGCGGCGGCGACCGCTACGGAGGAGGTGGCGGTGGCTACGGCGGAGGCGGCGGGTGAGTTTTCGTCCTTTTTCTGTCTGCCTCTTTCTTTCTAAAAAAAATCTCTCTCTTTCGGCCACCTCTCTCACCTCTCTCAATTCTTTCTTATCTTTCTATCTTCTCCTCTCTTCGCATCCCAAAGCACGGCGGCGGTGGCGGCTACCAGGGAGGCGGTGGCGGCAACTACGGAGGCGGCGGTGGCTACGGCCAGCAGGGCGGCGGCGGCTACGGGCGGCGGCGGCTAGTGAGGTTTTTTTTTGGTTTTGAGTTTAGAGAGAGGAAAAGAGAGGAGAAGAAGAGAAAAGACGACGATCAAACGTCATTTGCTCATGATCGATTTTCCCCTTCATCTCATCTCCCAACCCTACACTCACAAAACAGCGGTGGCGGCGGTCGGCTACGGCGGCGGTGGCGGCTATGGCCAGCAGGGCGGCGGCGGCGGGTGAGATTTGTTTTGTTTCCCGTTCTCTCTCTCTGTGCACAGTCGCTTCATGCGAAAAAAAACGGTCTGCGCACGAAAAAAAACTTTCAAAAAAATGATTCAAACACCATTATTTTTCCTTTTTCCCGCTCACTTTGCGCCGTTTTTCCCTTCTTTCTTTTTCTTTACTTTTCTTTGCCACGAACAGTTACTATGGTGGAAGCGGAGGAGGGCTACTACCAGGGAGGAGGCGGTGGCGGGTGAGTCCAGAAAACTCCTTTTTGATTTTCTGTTTTTTGCGTTTTCGGCGTTGGTTTTGTCTTCGTTTCGTCCTCTTCTTCTCACCTTCCTTCCCTTTCTCACTTGTTTAACCTTCGTTTCTCTCAACTCAACAGCTACAGCGGCGGCGGCGGCTACGGACAGCAGCAGGGGGAGGCGGCGGCGGCTACGGAGGCCGCTAGGCGACGCGCGCAGCTTCTTTTGCTCGCTACTGCGACAAAGAGAAGAAGAGAGGGAGAGGGAGAGAAAAGAGAAAGAAAACTTGCGAGCGCGCGAGCGAGCGAGCCCCGCTGCTGCTGCTGCTGCCTCTGCACCTTTCCGCTGTCCCCCGCGTGGATTCTCTTTCTCTTCTCTCCCTCCCTTCTCTCTCTTTCTGATGTCACAGATATATAAATAAACGCACCATTTCGTCGTCGTTTATGAGAAAGAAGAAGAGAAATGAGCGAAAAAACGAGCGAGCGCGAGCAGTGGCGCCGCTCCGGCTGCTGCTGCTTTTTCTTTTTGCTTTCTTTTCTTTTTCCCCACGCTGCTGCTGCTTTCTCGACTGCTGCCGTGCTTTCCGACCTTCTTCTTCTCGTTCTGTTGCTGCTGCTGCTTCTGACGCTGCTGATGCTGCCGATTCTGCCGCTGCGATCTCGCCGTCGTCATCGCCGTTCGTCGCTTCGCCGCCGCGCGGGTCGAAGAGAGCTGCTTTTTGCTTTTGCACGCTTTTCCCCCCCAAACAACAACAATCAACAAACACAATCCATCAAACAGGGTCTTCGCAAGAGAGAGAGAGAGAGAGAGAGAGAGATAAGAGAGAGGGATTTTCCAATGAGAGAAGAAAGAGAGAGAGAGAGAGAGAGAGATTTTTTTGTGCGTGCTGGGGGTCGTTTTTTTTATTTTTGCAAAAACAAACAAGAGAGAGAGAGAAGACAAAAAAACAAAATTCACTTTGGGTCCGGCGCCAGCAGCTTCTGCAGCCGCGCCACCTTCTCCGTGTCCCCCGTCCTCGCCGCCACTTGCAGCTCGATCCGCAGCAGCTCCTGCCTCTTCATGTCCTCCTTCTTGCCCGCGTCGGAGTATTTGAGCGCGTTGTACGCTTCCTTGAGCCTCTCGGCGGCCTCTTCCTCGCGCCGCTTCGCTCGGCCTCGGCGCGCCGCGCCGCCTCGTCGTCGGCGGCGCTGACTGGGGCCTCCCCTCCTTCCCCTTTCCTTCCTCTTCCTCGCCTCCTCCTTCTCCCTCTCCTGCTGCCAGGCCGCCAAATCGTAGTACTTCCTCGAGGGCAGCGTGGCGGTGTTGAAGTCCTCGACAAAAGTCTTCCAGAGCTCGGTCTCCTCCCACTTGGCCAGCGCTTCCATGCTGGCCACCTTTTTGACCTCCGAGCACCAGGCGAAGAACTCGGAGCGCTTGAGCTCGGCGTCGTGGGGGTTCTCGGCGCGGAGGAGGCCGTGGGAGCCGTACTGGGAGGTCAGGGCTGCCGTCGTCGGCGGCTTTGCTGCCGTCGCTGTCGCTGCTGCTGCGGCCTTTTTGGCCCTTTTCTCGCCGCCGCCGCCGCTCCCGTCGGTGTCGCTGCCGCTGTCGCTCGTCGCTGCTCCGTCGCCGCTTCTTCTTCTTGCTCTTCTTGTCTTCCTTCTTGCTGTGCTTCTTCTGTGCTTCTTGCTGTGCTTTTTGGAGTCCTTCTTGTGCTTGGAGCGGCGGTGGCGGCCCTTGCGGTCTTCGTCGCTTGTCGCTCTCGTCGTCGTCGTCGTCCGAACTCGAAGTCGACGGCTTCGTCTTCTTCGCTCCGTCGCCGCCATCATCCCTCGTCTTGAAAAGCTTATCCAGCTCCTTGCCCTTGTCCGCCAAAAACTCCCTGACGATCGCCTCGGCCTCGCGCGCGTCGGCGCCCGGGGCGGCGGAGGCCGCGAGCGCGAGCACGGACAGGGGCACCTTCGGCGAAGACCCAGAGCTGAAGATCGCATGCAGCCTCGCCAGCGTCTCTTCTTCGAGAGCCCGCGCTCGCGCCTCGGCGTGGCGCTCGACGAGCGAGAGCCCGCGCGTGTCGGCGGCGCCCAGTGAGCCGCGCGTGAACTCGAGGCCGGTTCGGCGGCCATCGAGAAAGGTGGAGAGCGAGAGAGATGAGAAGATGAGAGGTCTGTTTTTTTTTGGTTTTCTAATTTTTCATCCTTTTTTCACCCTCTCTCTCCCCCGCTCGCTCTTCTCCCTTTCCCCCCTTCACGCCGCCGCCCTCCGCGCGCGCTTGGGCCTGCTCGGCCTGCTCGCGTCCTGGGCCCGGGACCCCTTTCCCTTGGTCTCGTCGGGGGTCTTGGGAGGAGCAGCAGCGGCCAAGGCTTTCTTGCTCTTTTGCTTCTTCCCTTTTGCGGCTGCTGCCGCTGCTGCTCCCTCAGCGGCCTTTCGCGCTCGCCCGCTGCCGCTGGCCTCTGCCGCCTCCGCTCCCGACGCCTTCATCTCCTCCTCTGGCCCCTCTGCTTCTTCTTCTCTCTTCCTCTTCCTCTTCTTCTTCTTCTTCTTCTTCTTCTTCCTCGAGATCCGGCTCGGGAACGGTCTCGTGCTCGCCCTTCGCCGCCAGCGCCCTCGCGACGGAGAGCTTCTTCCCCTCGAGGTGCCTCCGGAGCGCCGCGGGCGTCGCGCTGATGATGTGGCACGTCAGCGAGCAGTACCACTTCCCCTCGAAGTTCCTCGACTTGGTCAGCAGCGGGGGCTCCCCGGAGGAGGCGGCGAGCTGCTCGCACTCGTCGGCGTCGGCGGCGCGGCGGGTGTACTTGGCGCCGCTGAGGAGAGTATTAGTTTAGGGAGGTCGAGGTCGAGGTGAGGAGGTTGAGGAAGATGAATTCGAGGCGGCGGCGGCGGCCTGCTTTTGCGATGCTTCATTTTGCTTGGCTTGACTTTTCGCTTCAATTCGCCCTTCTCTTCAACTCATTTTTTTCCTTGAGGAAGCTCCTGTCGCTCTTATCGAGGCCACTAGAAGCAGCTAGTCCCGATTCGAGAAAATTGAAAAGAGAAAACGAGTCTTTCTTCTCTCTCACCTGACATGCGCAGAGACGACGGCCTCGTCCGCCTTCATCACGTGCCCCGTGAGCGAGCACTTGAGCCTTCCGTCGGGCTGGGAGACGAGGCGGCGCCCCGGGCCGCGCAGGAGCGCTGCCAGGGCTGGGGAGGGCTCGGCGGCCGTCATTTTCTTCTTTCGATTTCGACACGCGTCGAGTTTTTTTTCTTTTCTTCGAGTTGTTTTGATTTTTTGAGGCAAGGGCAGCGTCGAGCAGCGTTAGCACTCTCTCTTTTTTCACTTTTCTTTTTCCTCTTCTCCTTCCTCTTTTCCCTTTTCCCCTCGCCATCAAACTCTTCTTCTCTGCCGCCATGGCCTCCATGTCGAGGGCCTCACCGCGTCGACGGTCGCCGCCGCGCCTGCCGCCGCACGCACCAACGCGGCCCGCCGCGCCCTCGCCTCCTCCGCGACCGCGATGCCGACGTCGACGATGCCGTCGAAGAAGATCGCATCTGGCTCTTCTTCCCCGCTCGCCCGCCTCGCAGCTGCTGCCTCGGTCCGCTCCGCCTCCTCCTCCTCTTCGGCGGGACGCCGCATCTCTTCTGTCGCTACGCGGTGAGTGATTGCTGGGCTCAGTTGGCCCGCTAGCGAGTGTCGAATTCCAGGAGGAGAGACGCTCTCTTCTGGCCGCCTCCCTAGTTTTTTTTTGCTTCTTTCTTCTTCGCTAGCTCGCTTCTCCCCAATTCGCCCATTCTTCTCCGTGTTTGTTTTCCTTCTCTTTCTCCTCCAGAAGGGCTCGAAAGATGTCGCGTTGTCGCCGCAGATGGCGATGCGATTGCGAAATGCGGCAGCCACGGAGCGACGGATGCGGGATTGAAAAGAGGTGCAGCGCCGACGGAGAAAAAGCTCGACGCTCTCTTCTCGACCTCTTCTTCCCTCTTCTTCTTCTTCTTCTTCTTTTTCTTCTTATCTCTCTCTCTCCCTCCCTCCAAACCTCTCCAACCCTCTCTCGCTCTCTCAAAACACAGCGCCTCCGCTGCTCCCACCGCCACCCGCACCGCCCTCATCCCCCCGCACGGCAACGGCGACGCCCTCGTCGACCTCATGCTCAAGGACGACGCTGCCAAGGAGGCCGCGAGGGCCCGGGCCACCAAGACCGTCGAGCTCTCAGACCGCGGCGCGTGCGACGTCGAGCTGCTCGTCGTCGGCGGGTTCTCCCCGCTCAGGGGCTTCATGGACGAGCGCGAGTACACCGCGGTGGTCCAGACCATGCGCCTCCCCGACGGCCTCCTCTTCGGCCTCCCCGTCGTCCTCGACACCGATGACGAGTCCATCAAGGAGGGCGACGTCCTGCTCCTGACGTACAGGGGGCAGGAGCTCGCGACGCTCGACGTCTCGAGCAAGTGGGCGCCGGACAAGCCCGTCGAGGCGAGGCAGTGCTACGGGACCACGTCGATCGAGCACCCGGCCGTGCAGATGATCGCGATGGAGCGCGGCAGGTACTACCTGGGGGGCGAGGTCAAGGGCCTCGCGCTCCCCAAGCGCGCCTTCCCCTGCGCGAGCCCGGCCGAGGTGCGGGCGGCGCTGCCCGTCGGCGAGGACGTGCTCGCGTTCCAGTGCCGCAACCCCATCCACCGCGCTCACTACGAGCTCTTCACGCGCGCTCTGGACGCGCCGAACGTCTCCAAGGGAGCGGTCTGCCTCGTGCACCCCACCGTGGGCCCGACGCAGGACGATGACATCCCGGGAGAGGCCCGAGTGCGCACCTACGAGGTCCTGAAGGAGGAGGTCGGCAACCCGAGGCTGCGGTGGGCGTACCTGCCCTACTCGATGCACATGGCCGGTCCCAGGGAGGCGGTGCAGCACATGGCGATCAGGAAGAATTACGGGTGCACGCACTTCATCATCGGGAGGGACATGGCCGGGTGCAAGTCGTCGCTGTCTGGTGAGAGGAGAGGAAGTTTTTTTGTATTTTTATTTCCACCACTTTTTGGGGGGGGGGGGGGGGGGGCCTCTCGCTTCTTCTTTCTTCTCCTTCCTGACCTCGACAAATTTCTATTTTTGACAAAAAACGAATAAAACACCAGGCGACGACTTCTACACCCCCTACGAGGCCCAGGACATGGCCCGCCGCGTCGCGCCCGAGCTCGGCATGGACACGGTCCCCTCGCTTAACATCACATACACCGAGGAGAAGGGCTACGTCACGGCCGACGTCGCGGAAAAAGAAAACCTGCACCAGCTTAAGCTTTCGGGCACGAAGTTCAGGCAGCTGCTGCGGTCCGGGGCGGACATCCCGGAGTGGTTTGCGTTCAAGTCGGTGGTGAAGGTGCTGAGGGAGACGTCGTAGAGGAGATTAGAGGAGAGAAGGGAGGAAGGCGATTGAAAAGAGAGGAGGATTTTGTTTAGTTTTTTTAGGTTCTCGAGAGAGAAAGAGGTAGAGGTCGTTCGCTTTCAGCCGCGCCAACTCCCCGAGAGAGAGAGAGAGATCTGTTCTTAAAGTTCAATTTTTTTCCCTTTGTCAAAATCGTCTTTCGTTCTATTTTTGCCCGTGATCGCAACGAACGAGAAGAAGAGAAAGAGAAAAGAGAGCAAGAAGGGGAAGAAAAAGCATGAAGTTTTTCTTTGACTCACACTTTTTTACTCTCTCTCTCGCGCGCGCGCGTGCGCTCTCTCTGTTTCCCCACTGCGCTCTCTCTCTTTACTCCTCTCCCTGAGCCAATCTCTCTCTCTCTCTCTCTCTCTCTCCGAGTAAAAAAACAAATCAGAGCTCCCCGGGAGGGACGACCTCCTCCCTCGAGTCCACCGCCTCCTCGACCTCGACAGTCGCGATCTCAAACTCCTTCTCCTTGGCGCGCTCCTCTCCCAAGGACCCTGACCCTCTCGGCCGCGAGCCACTCCGCGTACTCCTCCCTCGACGCCCTCCAGCTCCTCCACGCCTCCATCGCCGCCCTGCGCTCGGCCACGATCTCGGCGTCCGCCTCGTGCAGCAGCGCTGCGTCCTCCTCTTCGTAGGCCCGCGCGTACTTCTTCAGGTTGCGCTCGATGGTCTTTTCTGCCTCCGGGCTGAGCAGCGTGGGCGGCCTCGGCCGCCAGAGGAACTGGTAGAAGCACTCTTTGGCGGCGGCGTAGAGGGGCCTGCCGTTGAAGGCCCAGACCTGTTTGGAGGAGAAGTATGAGAAGGAGAAGGAGAAAAGAGGGGAGTTTTTTTTTGGGGGGGGGGGAGTGAGTTTTTTTCTTCAACGTTTTCCCAAATCTCTCACCTCGCTCTCTCTCCCGCCTCTCTCTCCACGAACAAAAAAAAAAGCCTTCTCTTCTCTCACCTTGTACCCGTTCTCCATCTGGTGCACGCTCGTCACGCTCGTCGCCACGTATCGCCCAGTCGGGTCCCAAGAGACGTCGGTGGCCATGAAATGCTCGCCGGCCGACAGCGCGTCGCCGGCGTCGGCGTCGACGAAGCTCAGCTGGCCGTTCATGTTCTTGAGTCCCGCAAGGAGCACGAAGCGGCCCGAGGGGGACCAGAAGAGCGCGTTCGCCTGCTGTCCGGGAAGCGAGCACGCGAGCGCGACGCCTGAGACGCCCGCCTTGGAGGAGCCGGCCATATCGTAGATCGAAAAGGTCGGCTTGCCAGCCGAAGCGTTGCCTCCGCCGCCGCCGCCGCCGCCCGTAGACTCCGACACATGCAGCACGCCAAATCGCGTGCCCGAGGGCTCCCAGCCAAAGTCGACCATGGCCTCGGTCTTGGCCAGATCCAGGACCTCCATCGGGACCGATGCGGCCGCGGAGGAGCCGGAGGAGGTGGAAGCGACGAGCGCGTCGTCGAAGGTGAAGAGCTCGAGGTTGGTGAAGGTCGACTTGCGCGTCTTGGTGAAGCGCGCGACCTCGACGGCGAGGTAGCGGCCCTTGGGGTGCCAGTAGCTGTTGAGGGGATGCAAGGGAAGAGAGAAAGAGAAGAAAGAGAGAAAAAGAGAAGAGAAGAAAAGAGAAGAGAAGAGAGTGAGTTTGTTTCTCCCCCCTCTCTCGACCTCGGCGCGCGCCTCCTCTCCAAAAAGGGGGGGGGACAAAATCTCACCCTCGCACGCGGGACACGGAGAACAGCTGCTTCTGCCTCAGCTCCACCCTGTCGGGAAGCCTCGTCAGCGCGATCCTGGCCGGGATCTGCTGCTGCTCGTTGCCCTGCCTGGTAGGTCCACAGGATCGGCGCGGAGGGCGACCACTGGAAGTCGACGACGCCCTCGAGCTTGATCGACCGCTTGTCGAGCAGGCCCATGCCCGGTGCCTCGTAGACGGAGACCGCGCCCTTGCCCAGCCTCGCGACGAACCTGTCCTCGTCGGCGCGGGCGGCCCGGGCGCGCACCCGGCCCATTGAACAGCGGCCAGCCCGGGCCGCACCCCGGGGGCCTGCGAGGAGCCGACGGCGAACTCGTCGGCGCCGCCCTCGAATGTGCGCAGCTTGCGCCCCGTGCGCACGCAGAAGAAGTTGATGGTCACGCGCGGCTTCTCGCGCGGGCCGCCCGGCTCCGCGGCGGAGTAGGTCACCAGGTACTTCTCGGCGGGGCGAGAAGTCGACGCGCTGGACGCCCGCGTGCGCGAACCGGCGCAGGCGCAGAACTCGGGCCCGCCCCAGAGCGCGACGCCCTGCCGGTGCACCGTCGCGAGGTACGAGCCGCGCGGCGACCACAGCACGAAGCGGTCGGACCAGAACGGCCGCGAGTGCGCGACCTCGGCCGCGAGCCGGGCGCGTCGCTCCAGGAGACCTCGGTCTCGTCGCCGAAGCGCGCCACGAACTGGTCCCGCCCGCGGCGGTCGAGCAGCCAGCTCTGCAGGTTGGGGCCCGGCTCGAAGCCGCGCGGCGCGGGCGGCTCGTAGGCGTCGGGCACGGCCTGGAACCGCGCGACGTCGTCGAAGCCGTTGACGCTAGGGCGTGGGCCTTGTCGAGCTTGTAGCCGTCGGCGTGCGCGACGGCCGCGGCGGCCTCGGCCGGGGACTCGAACTCGACGAAGGCGAAGCCTTTGGAGAGCTTGGTCTTTTCGTCGACGGGCATGGTGAGTCCCGGCCGTTGTCCTCGCGGCGATGCGTCCGACGGCGGAGAGGACTTTTTTGACGACGGCGCAGAGCTTTTCGAACTTTTCGGGGGGGACCTGGGGGAGGTTGTCGACGACTGGAGAGAAGTTTTTTTTTTGCGGGGGGGGGGGGGCGGGGGGGGAGAGAGAGAGGAAAAAGAAAAGGAGAGAGAGGAAAGGGGGTCGAGAGAGAGGTTTAAGAAGAAGACGAGAGAGGAGAAAAAAAAACTCGCTCCCTCCGTCATCGGCGGCGGCTGAAGACTCGAGCACGGGCGTCTTATTTCCTCGCTTTGCTGGCCATTGCTGATCTTTAAGCCATCACTGGGCACAGATCTCGACGCGATCTGTACCATGGAGGGATCAGAAGGATCGACAGAGGCATCGCCAAAGAGAATCGAGCGCCACTCGATTCGAGGTCATTCGCTCTCTCTTCTTTCTTCTTTCCATCGATCGACGTCGCTCTCTTTTTTCCTTCCTTTACCGATCACACGCCCAAAGCCCGTCTCGGGCCCTTCGTCGTCGCCTCCCCCGTCGTCGTCGCCGCTCGCGATGCCCATGTCCTCGCCCTCGGGGAGCATCACGTCGTCCAGGTCGAAGCCCCCCAGGGGGAAGCCCTTGGGCTGGCCCTCGTAGAGGCGCTCCTCGGCTGGCGTGAGCGGCGCAAACGACGGGCCGTGCCGCCGTTGTTGTCGCGGTTGCCGCCTCGGCCGCGGGAGAGGCCGGCGGGCGCCATGGTTGCGTTCTTGTTCGGAGAGAGCGGGTGCGTGTGTGAGAAGGAGTCCTCACGCGCTCGCGCTGGCGCTCCCTCTCTCTCGGTGACAAGAAGGAGAGAGAAACGCGGGGGAGAGAGAGAGGAAAGCAGAGTCTCTGATCGAGAAAAGTGGAGAAAACTTTGAGTCGAAAAGGGGGAGAGAACGAAAAAAACGACTCGACCTCCTCTCACTCTTCTATTCGACCTTCTTCTTCTTCGGAAGCCCAGAGGAGGAGGAGTTGAGGAAGAGGGCGTTGGGCACTAGCTCTGTTCCCGATCAATTCTGCAACGATGATGGCTCGCACGGCGAGCCCTCGGATAGCCGCGGGCCAGCCGCTGCCGCCGCGCTTTGAAGAACAAAGCAGCGCGACGCGCCGCGAGTCTTTCTGCTCTTCCTCGAGCGCCGACGGCGGCGATGATGCCATCGCTGATGCCCCAACATCTTCATCTTCGCCCGCCTCCGGCCGCCTCCTCTGCGTCGCGCTCTCCCCGTCTCTTGCGCGTACGTCGGGAAGGATTTTGTTCCCTGGGTCTCCGCAAGGAGGTGAGTGGCATCGGAGCTCGCGGACCTATCTGGCTTGAGACGTTTTTTTTTTGAGACATCCAATTTGTTTCTTTGCCGCTGCTGTCTCTCGAGTCGATCAGGCGCACCTCCTCACCTCTGTCTCTGTCTCTCTTTCTCTCTCTCTTTCTCCACTCGACCTGTACCTCCACCAACAGCAGGCAGCGCGCCGCCGCCTCCGTCGTCTCCTCTCCCGCGCTCGGCAAGGACAGGCTCGTGCTCGTGACTCTAAGCGAAGACGAAGACGAGGAGCCGGAGCGCATCTCTTCTGCTTCCTCCGCTGCCTCTTCCTCCTCCTCCTCTCATCGACGAGCAGCGACAGCGGCGGCAGCGGCCTCTCCCCGGCGACGTCGCGGCCGCCGCCGCCGCCCCTTCTCTCCCCGAGGAGGAGACGAGGAAGAAGCCACTGGTGATCCTCTTCGGGTGGCTCGGGGCCCGCGCCAAGGACCTCGCCAAGTACGCCGAGGCGTGGCAGGTGAGAAAGAGAGAAAGAGAAAAGAGAGAGAATGAAGAGAGAGAGAGTTTTTTTCGACTTTGGGTTTTTTTCTCAACTTTTTTTCGCTCCAAAAAAAAAAAAATTCTTCTCCTCTCTCTTAGGCCCTCGGACTCGACACCCTTACGGCCCGACCCCCTCTCGCCGCCGTGCTTTTCCCTCCGTTCGCGTCACACGCGCGGCCGACTCCGTGCTCTCCCTGGCCAGAAAGCCCTGGAAGGAGGAGAAGAGGAAGGAGAAGGGAAACGGTGGGGACCGAAAGGTTATCGCGCACGTTTTCTCGAATGCAGGCTTTCTGTTTTCGGGAACCTGCCTCGCGCGGGAGGCGCAGGAGGGGCGGCGACGGAGGAACCTCTTCTCTCCGCTCCAGGCTCCGAGGGGTCATCTTCGACTCGTGCCCGGCGAGCGTGGACGAGGACATGGCGCTGCGCGGGATCTCCGCGGCCGCGAGGGGCGTCCCTGCGGCGAGGGCAAAGGCGGCGGCGGGGAAGGAGAAGCGGAGGCGGAAGAAGAAGGGTCGGCCTCGACTTCTTCTTCCTCTTCGACCCTTCGTCTTCTTCTCCTCACTCGATCCTCTCCCCTCGCTCCGCCTCCCCCGTCTCTCTTCTAAACTTCCACCTCTTCCCTGCGAGATTCGGCGCTGAAGGTGGCCCTGCGCGCCTTCCTGCGAGCGGGCCCATCGAGAGGGCGATGGAGGCCGCTTGGCGGGCCTGGGAGGGCCCGTCGAGCGGCGGCGGCAGCGACAAGAGTCGGGAGCGGCGGCGGCGGCGGCGTCAAGAAGAAGAAGAAGAAGAAGAAGAAGAAGAAGAACAAGAAGAAGAAAGAAGAAGAAGAAGAGAACGGGTTTCCTCCTCCGCCGCCGCCCCCCTCGTGCCCGCGGGTCTACGCCTACTCCCTGTCCGACGCGCTCATCCCCCCGGAGAGCGTGGAGGCGGTCGCCGCGGCCGCCGCGGCGAGGGCAAGGGGGCGGAGAGGAAGAAGGGAGGAGGAGGAGGAGGGGGAACTCGTTCTTCTTCTTCGTCCTCTTCCTCTTCCCTTCCGTTGATGCCGCTGCCGGCTGTCTCGCTCCGCGTGTTCGACTCGCCTCACTGCGAGCACCTGCGGTGGCACCCGCGGGAGTACCTCGAGCTGATGGAGAGCTTCTCCAGGGCGATAGTGGAGGCGGAGGAAGATAAAGAAGAAGAAGACGCGATTCTACAGTTGTAAAAAACAAACAAAGAAAAACGGAAGAAAAAAAAATCAACTTTTTTCTCTTTTTTTCACCACCTCCGTCGCCGCAGCGCCGCCCACACCAGAGCCCCGACCGCCGCTCCCCCGAGATGGCCCGCGTGAGCGACCCCGCCTCCACCACCTCCTCGCCCGCTGTACCTCCCGTCGATGTCCCTGAACGCCCCCAGCACGTCCTGGAACACGAACGCCGCCCCGAGCAGGGCGGCCGGCACGGGGAGGATCCCCCACAGCAGCACGGTCGACGTCGGCCAGGTCAGGCAAGAAAGGGCGACGACGCCGTTGACCGCGGCGCTGGCGCCCAGGGCCCCGGGGGAGCGCTGGACGCAGGCCCTGCGGTGCGGGGAGCCGGCGGGGAGGGAGAGGCAGGGCCAGGCTGCCGCGGCGCAGTGGGCGAGGGCGCCGCTGGGGAGGTGAGAGAGAGAGAGAGAGAGAGAGAAGAGATGAAGAGAGAGAGAGAGAGAGAGAGAGAGAGAGAGAGAGAGAGAGAGAGAGAGAGAGAGAGAGAGAGAGAGAAAAAGAGAGTGAGATTTTTGAGAGAGAGAGGGACAGAGAGAGAGAGAGAAAGAGAGTGAGTTTTGATTTTCGCTCAAAAAAAACCTCCCTCTCGGCGCAAAAAAAAGCAAAAAGTGTCACAAAAACTCACCCAGCCCCCGCCGCAAGGTACAGGGACAGCAGCGCCCTTCCCCCCAAGGCCCCGCCCACCGACCTCCCGAAGAAGAACAGGGAGACCATGTTGACAGCGAGGTGAGACATGCCGTCGCGGTGCGAGAACGCCGAGGTGACCAAAGTGTGAATCCGATGAAAGGTGAAGAAGAGAAATTCGGAGAGCGCGAGACAGAGAAGAAAACGAAATGAGTGCGGAAGAAGAAAAAAAATCCCCTTCTCTCTCTCTCACCTGCCGTCCGCCAGGGCGCCGGCCGAGACAACGAAATGCTTTCGGGCAAAGATGGGGTTTACTTGCCATAGGGCGTAGATCCCGACGTTGAGCCCGATCAATGAGTACAACACGGCCTGCCCGTCGTCGTAGTTGCCGGAGCCGTTTCCGTTCCCCCGGCCGAAGAGGCGCTGGAGCGGGACTCCCTGCGGGGGAAGTCGAGGTGGGAGCGGCGAAAGGAAGAGAAAGGGAAGGAGAAAGAAGAGGAAGAGGAGGAGGAGGAAGAGGCGCGCCTCGCTGTGCCGTCGCTGCTGCTGCTGCCGTCGGAAAAGTGAGGAGGCGGAGGGGGAGGGCGAGGAGGCAAACAACGTCGAGGTCGAAGGTAAAGATCGCCATGGCGACCCAGCGCGATCATCATCGTCGTCGCCGCGCCCTGTTGCCGAGCTGTGACGCCCGTCAACTTCCAGCATAAAGAAGATGTCAAGGTCGAAGCCTGGAAGTTTGAAGCCGCCAGACCCCTCGCGGCCGCGCTCGCCGCGGCGCGAAAGACAGCCATCGAATTTCTCAAAGGAAGAAAAAAAACGACGAGAAAAATGAGTTCCCCCCTCGACCTCGACCTGAACCACCATTTTTTTTATAATTTGAAAGAAAGAGGGGAGAAAGAGGAAGAAATAGAGTTCCCGCATCCCGGTTGCACAAAGTAGAACAAAGAAAACGAAATAGAAAAAGGAGAGACACTCTCTCGCGCGCGTCTCCCACGCCAAGTGAAGAAAAAAGTCCCGTTCTAAAAGCTCTTTTCTTTCTTTTTCTCCTCGAAAAACTCCGCCACTTCCCAAAAACGCGCGCTCTCTCTTTCCTCCCTTTCTCCGTCTCTCTTTCTCATTTTTTCTCTCTATTATTATTCATTCTCTTCTTCTCTTTTTCTCTGAAAGGGTAGGGGGGCTAAAAAGAAGGCGCAGGCTTTAGTTGTATAAACTCGCCGCAGTCTCGACTCGAGCTTTCTCAAGAAGGACCCCCTAAGATAAGAAGAAAAGAAGAAAAGAAGAAGAAGAAGAAGAAGAAGAAGAAGAGGAAGAAGAAGAAGAAGAAAAAGAAGAAGAAGAGGAAGAAGAAGAGGAAGAAGAAATTTTGTCGCCGTCGTTTCGCCACCCCCCCCCAAACAGATTTGTCTCTCTCCTCTCTCCAAAACCAAAACAAGTAGCAGTGTTCATTCGTTCTTGTTTCTCTCTCCCTCCCCGATTGCGTGTTAAAAAAGGACCGTAAAAAGAAAAAAAGTGGTGTTGTTATTGTTGATGGTTGTTGTTAATTTCTCTTTCGCTCGCGCGCGCCGCACGGCGACGGAAAAAAACCCGAAAAGACGCAAAAAGTCAAAAAAGTTCTCCGACTTTTTTCAAACTTCAAGCGGCGACCTCGCCTCCTGCGAGCTCCTCCTCGTCGTCCACGCCGTCGTCGGCCCCGGCGTCCTGGTACTGCTGGTACTCGCTCACCAGGTCGTTCATGTTGGACTCGGCCTCGGTGAACTCCATCTCGTCCATGCCCTCGCCGGTGTACCAGTGCAAGAAGGCCTTGCGGCGGAACATCGCCGTGAACTGCTCCGAGACGCGCTTGAACATCTCCTGGATGGCCGTCGAGTTGCCGATGAAGGTCGCGGCCATCTTGAGCCCGCGCGGCGGGATGTCGCAGATCGATGACTTGACGTTGTTGGGGATCCACTCGACGAAGTAGCGACGAGTTCTTGACTGCACGTTGAGCATCTGCTCGTCGACCTCCTTGGTCGACATGCGGCCGCGGAAGAGGGCCGAGGCGGTGAGGTAGCGGCCGTGGCGGGGGTCGGCGGCGCACATCATGTTCTTGGCGTCGTACCTGAGATTGGTTGTGGGAAGAGGTGAGGGAAAGAAGAAAGAGAAAAAAAGTTGGAGTGAGTGTTTTTGAGGTGGTTTTTTTGCTCGACGGAAGCGAAAGAGCTCAGAGGGAGAAAGAAAAAAATCGAAAACAAAAACAAAAACTAACTCACATCTGCTGGGTCAGCTCCGGCACCGACAGCGACCTGTACTGCTGCGAGCCGCGCGACGTCAGCGGCGCGAACCCGACCATGAAGAAGTGCAGGCGCGGGAAGGGGATCAGGTTGACGGCGAGCTTGCGCAGGTCGGAGTTGAGCTGCCCGGGAAGCGCAGGCAGCAGGTGACGCCCGACATGACGGCCGAGATCAGGTGGTTGAGGTCGCCGAAGGTGGGCGTGGTCAGCTTGAGCGTGCGGAAGCAGATGTCGTAGAGCGCCTCGTTGTCGAGCACCATGCACTCGTCGGCGTTCTCGACCAGCTGGTGCACCGAGAGCGTCGCGTTGTAAGGCTCGACGACGGTGTCCGAGACCTTCGGCGAGGGCACGACGGAGAAGGTCATCATCATGCGGTCCGGGTACTCCTCGCGGATCTTGCTGATCAGCAGCGTGCCCATGCCGGAGCCGGTGCCGCCGCCCAGCGAGTGGGAGACCTGGAAGCCCTGGAGGCAGTCGCAGCACTCGGCCTCCTTGCGGACGACGTCGAGCACCGAGTCGATGAGCTCGGCGCCCTCGGTGTAGTGGCCCTTGGCCCAGTTGTTTCCGGCTCCGGTCTGTTTTTTTTTTTCGTTGGTTGTTTTAGAGGGAGAGAGAAGAGGGAGGGAACAGAGAGAGAGAGAAAGAAAGAAAGAAAGAAAGAAAGAAAGAAAGAAAGAAAGAAAAAAGAAAGAAAGAGAAAGAGAAGAAGAAGAAGAAGAAAGAAGAAAGAAAAAAAGAAATTGTCGCGCGCTCTTCCTCTCCCGTACGTTTCTTCAGAGTCGGGTCGGGTCTCGAAAAAAAAATAAAACATGAGAAAAATCAAACAACCTACCTGGCCGAAGACGAAGTTGTCCGGGCGGAAGAGCTGGCCGTAGGCCCCGAGCGCACCGAGTCCATGGTGCCGGGCTCGAGGTCGAGGAGCACGGCGCGCGGGACGTAGCGACCTGTTTGTTTTTTGTTTCGGAGAAACAGAAGAGAGAAAAGCAGAAGAGGGTGAGAGCGAGAGAGAAGAAAAGACCCGGGTTTTTTTATCGAAAGAACGAAAAACAAAAAAAAGGTTCCGCGCTCCCTCGCTGCTTTTCGCTTTTTGTTCGTTCTCTTTTCCAAAGCACTCATCGTGCCGTACGCATGATGCTTGCGCAAAAGAGCAAAGCAAAAGAAGCGCGTCATTGTTGTTCGACAAAACACAAAGCGCCGCATGCATCTTGTTGCTCTAGCCCGAAGAAGAAAAACGTCGCGCTCTCGTTTCCAAAAATAGAAACCGTTATTTTCTTCTCTTTCTTTTCTTTTCTCCTCCACCAACTCACCGCCGGTCGCCTCGTTGAAGTAGACGTTGACGCGCTCGAGCTGGAGATCGGAGTCGCCCTCGTAGGTTCCTGTTTGGAGTGAAAAGAAGAGAAGAAGAAGTCGAAGAAGAGGAGGAGGAAAGGTCAGGGTTTTTGAGTTTTTTTCTTTTTTTCGTCCGCAAGTCTGTTCGTCTTCGGCTTTTACGGTCGACGGATCGATGGCCCTCCCCTCGCCATCGAAGCACTTTTTTGTCGCACTCGCAGTGCCTTCCACGCTGTTTCGCTTCGCTCTTTCTCGCGCGTCAAGGTCGCATCGAACGTCTCGAGATCGATCGGCGAGAGAACAGAGGCAGGGAGCCTCGGAATCGCTCCCCGAAGAGAGGAGGCCGGGGCTAGATGATGATGGTTTTTTTCCGTCGACGCCGCGGCTGGAGGGGCGGGCGAAACCAAAAAAAGAAAAAAAAGAAAAGGAAAAAAACTCCGAAGAAAAACCGCACCGGTCGGGGAGACCCCGTGCTCGTCCGAGAGCGTCTCCCAGAACTTGGCGCCGATCTGGTTACCGCACTGGCCGGCCTGCAACGCAACAATCTCACGCATCTTGATGTTGGTGTGTGAGAGAGGAGGAGGAGAGAGGAAGAAGAGGAGAAAGAGGCCGGGAGGTGGGCAAGGTATTCTCAAAAGGGTGCGAGAGAGAGAGAAGAGAGAGAGAGAGAGGAGAGAGCCTAGGAGAGAGAGAGAAGAGTGTTTTTTTGTGTGTGAAAAGAGAGTGATGGTCTTCGAGAGTTTCTTTTTTTTCATTTTCGACTTCTCGATTGATCGATTGGAACGAAACCTTTCTCTGTCCAATTTCACTTTCTCTCATCCATGGCGCTCTCGCTCCGCTGCGTCGACTGCGGCGCCCAGCTCCGCAGCGTCAAGGAGGCCCAGGACCACGGAGAGGCCACGGGCCACAGCAACTTCGAGGAGTCTGTCGAGGCGTGCTGACGCTGGTGAGAGAGAAAGCGAAAAGAGAGAGCGAATGATCAAGAAAGATCGAGCAGCGCGCGAGGGGCGTGAGCGCGCTGTCTCTCTCTCTCTCTCTCTCTTCGCCGGCCGCGACCCCCGCCTCTTCCTCCTCCAACTCCACCTTTTCCCCAATCCCCCACCACCACCACCACCACCCAGGTCTGCGCCGAATGCGGCAAGCCCTGCCGCTCCAAGGTCGAGCAAGAGATGCACGAGGCTCAACCCCGGCCACGAAGAGTTCGTCGACGAGACGGGGCGAGGTGCGCGCAGAAAATGGACACCGAGGGCGAAGTGAAAGCAGCGCGCGATCGCCGCGAGGGAGGCAGCCATGGCTGCTGCGGCGGCAGATCGATGGTGAGTCCAAGGAGGGGGCCAAGAAGAAGAGGGGAAAAGGACGAGGCAGCAGCGGCGGCGGCGTTCGTGCCCTCAAGGACCCTGCGACTTTCATCGAGCCCGCGGTCGACGCCGCGGCGCTCGAGTCTTTGTGGCGATGGGCTTCTCGCGCAACAAGGCCTGCGCGCGCTGCACTTCTCGAGCGGCGGGAGCGACGCGCACGCGCGGCAACGACGGGAGCGGGGGGAGCGTGGAGGGCGCCGTTGCGTGGCTGGAGGCGAAGGAGGCCAAGTTCTCTGCTGCTGGAGGTTCTTCGGCAACTGCGACAGCGGCAAGCGAAGAAGGAGAAAAAGAGGGAAGAAGGAGGAAGAAGGCGAGGCGGGCGGCCTGGGAGCCAGAGAAACTTCTCCAGACCCCGCCGCCCTCTTCGCCGCCCAGCTCGAAGAGCCCCTGCTCCTGCCCCCTGGCCCCCCACCAAAGCCCAAGCTCTCGAAGGAGGAAGCCGCTGCGAAAGCGGCCGAGATGCTCGCCGCCGCCAAGGCCCGCCGCGCCGCCGAGGAGGCCGCCCAAGAAAAGGAGAGGGAGGCCAACCGGATCCGAGCGGGCAAGGAGCTGCTGCTCGCCAAGCGCAAGGAGGAAGAGCTCGCCGGAAAACGCGCCGCCGAGGCCCGAAGGCTGGAGAAGGAGGAGGTCGAGCGCGCGAGGCTGAAAGTGAAGGAGAAGCTGGAGGAGGACAGGGGTCCCGCCGCATGGCGCTGGGCTTGCCGCCGGAGCTGTCCGAGGAGGAGAGGGCGGCCGAGGCCGCGAAGGAGGCCGCCAAGGTGGCGGCGGAGGCGGCGAAGAGGCTCCCGGTAAATCCGTTGCGGTGCGGAACGGAAAAGGAGAGAGAAAGAGAGAAAGAAAGAGTTTGGATTGTTTTTTTTTTTCAAACGAAAAAGAAAAAAAAACTCACCCCCTTTTTTCTTTCTTTCTTTCTCTCTTTCTCTTGACCAAAAACAAAAACAACAAAACATCCCTGTCCAAACAACGCGAGATCCTGGTCTTGATGAAAAAGCACGGGCCGAAGAGAAAGCCAAGACGTGCTTCGAGACCCTCCTCAAGATTGTCGCCAACGTCGGGACCAACCCGACGGAGCCCAAGTTCCGAAAGCTGCGGCTCGCCAACGCCGCGCTGGACTCCCGCGTGTTCTCGGTGCCCGGCGCGCTGGACTTTCTCGGCCTGGCGGGCTTCGCGAGGGAGGCGGGGGAGGGAGGGGAGGCGCTGCTGGTCCTGCCAGAGGGCAGGGCGAGGCCGGCGGACCTGCAGGAGGTCGCGTCGCTGCTGGACTCGGCGCTGAACAACCCGATGTTTGGGGCTCTGTAGGAGGCGCGTTTTTTTCCTTTTTATTTTGTTCTTTTGCAGTGCAAAATATAAAAGGGGGAAAGGAAGAAGAAATATGTCTCTCCGTGCGGAGACGCGCCGCTCTGTCTCTCTCTCGATCGAGGGGGAAAAAAACCCCGAAAAAAGTTCAAAACAAAAAACTCGCTCACTCTCTCTCTTCCCTCTCCGCCTCGCTCCTCCTCTCTAATAGGACCTCCCCCACAGCGCCCAGTTCTTCGCGGGCTTCCCCGACGCGAAGCACTTGGTGCCCTCGGGCAGCTCGGGCTGCTCGAACGGGATGCAGAGCGTCTTGGCCCCCATCGCGTCGGCCGTCGCCGAGCGCTTGCGAACGTCGTCCTCGACCTCCTTCTCGTCGGCCCACGGCGCCAGGCACATGTGCCTCCTGTTCGTTGTTCGTTTTTTTTGTTTTTTTTTCGTTGAGGGAGAGAGGAAAGAGAGGGAAGGAGGAAGAAGAGAGAGAGAGAGGAGAGAGAGAGAGAGGGAGAGAGGGAGTTTTTCTTGTTGAGTCTTCCCGTCGACCGACGACCAAGAAACAACTCGAAAAAGGAAGAAACACAAATTCTCACCTCTCCAGCGCCCCCTCGAACCCCTCCCACGTCTCGTGCTTCTCGAGGCAGGCGTCGAACCGCAGCTTGGCGCGCGAGAACATGTCCGCCTGGACCTGATCGAGGAGGGCGGGGACCCTCGCGGCGAGGTCGTCCCAGGAGACCGTCTCCTTGGCCGGGCCGCTGCCGCCCTCCCCTCGCGTCGCCGCCGCCGCCGCCGGCGCGGCGACGAAGGCGCCGCCGTCGCGGCGCGCGACGACGGCGACCCTCGCCTCCATGTCCCTCGGCCCGAGCTCCAGCCTGAGCGGCACGCCCTTGACCTCCCAGTGGTTGTACTTCCACCCGGGCGTCTTGTCCGACCGGGCGTCCAGCTCGCAGCGCACGCCCGCCGCTTTTAAGATAGCGACCAGTTCTCCTGCTTTCGCGTTGAGGGCGGCGAGGTCTTCCGGTGCCATCTTCGCGTTGACGATGGGCACGGCGACGAGCTGGACAGGCGAGACGAGCGGGGGCATGACGAGGCCCTTGTCATCGCCGTGGACCATGACCATGACGCCGATGGAGCGCGTCGAGAGGCCCCAAGAGTTCTTTCGGGTGGGAAGAGTTTTTGGAGTTTTTTGTTTCGGGTATTTTTTTTCTCTCTCGGTGAGATTATGTTGTCTTTCTCTTTCCTCTCTCTCTCTCTCTCTCTCTCTCTCTCTCTCTCTCTCGTGCTCTTCCCCGCTTTTCTCTCTCTCTCTCTATCTCTCCCTAACTCTCTCCTCTCACCTGCCACGCAAACTGCTTCCCACCGTCCTCGGCCTCGAACTCGATGTTGAACATCTTTGAAAAGTTCTGGCCGAGGCAGTGAGACGTTGCGCCCTGGATACCGCGCCCGGCCTCGGGGACGTAGCCCTGGTTTGTTGTTTTGGTTTTCAGAGTTGGGATCGCGGGATATGGATGGATCGGGGGAGGGGGAAGAAGAAGAAGAGAGTGAGCCTGCCTTCACTCGCTGTCGAAATTCAAAAATTTGGAAACTCAAAAAAATCCGAACACGTTCAAAAAAACATCTGAAAAACAAAATCGTTACCTCGACCGAAGTCGTGTACAGGGCTCCTGCAAACTTCTCCGCCTCGGACTTGCGCCCCTCGATCACCGGCACCGCCAGCAGGTCCGTGTACACCCTCGCGTAGAGGTTCAAGATCTCGCGGACCTCGTCCTCGGCCTCCTTGCGGGACCCGAAGGCGGTGTGGCCCTCCTGCCACAGGAACTCCCGCGTGCGGATGAACGGCGTCGGGTGCTTGAACTCCCACCTCACGACGTTTGTCCACTGGTTGAGCCGCAGGGGGAGGTCGCGCCACGAGCGGACCCAGTTGGCGAAGTAGGGGTACCTGAGAAAAGGGGGGGAGGGGAGAGAAAAGAAAAGAAAAGGGAGGGGAGAAAGGAGCGTGAGAAGAAGAGGGAAGAAGAAGAAAAGAGGGGGGAAATTCTTTCGGAAAGGTTTTTAAAATGGAAAAAAAACTCACATCACGGTCTCCGAGGTCGGGCGGATCGCTATCGGGCGGTCGAGCTCCGACTTGCCGGATTTTGTCACCCACGCGACCTCGGCGGAGAACTGGGGTTTTTCGAGAGAGAGAGAGAGAGAGAAAGAGAGAGGAGGAGAGAAAGAGAGAGGGCGTGAGTTTTTTCAGAGAAAAGGTGGAGACCCCCTCGACCCCCCGAAGAAAGAAGAACGAAAGGAAGAAAAAACCAAAACGACGACGACGACGACATACCCCTTCGACGTGGTCCTTCTCCGTGTTCAGCCTGTCCTCCGTGATAAACAGCGGGAAATAGGCGTTTTTGACGCCCGAGCGCTTTGATCTTCGCGTCAAACCACGCGGTGATGGACTCCCACACTGCAAAGGACCACGGCCTCAGGATGTAGCACCCGCTGACGTCGTAGTAGGAAACCATCTCGGAGGCCAGGAGCGCCTCGGTGTACCAGTCTGAGAAGTTGGTGGCCTTGGGCGCCGAGAGGCCGAGCTTGGTCTCCTTCTTCTTGCCCGCGGCGGCGGCGGCGCCGGCTGGGTGTTTTTGGTTGGGTTTTTTTTTCGTTTTTTTGAGGTTTCTCGGGGTCGAGGCGAGGTCGAGAAGAGGCAGGTATAGCTTTTCCTTCTTGAGCCCTATTCGCTCTCTCTTCTCCCTCCAACTTCTCTTACCTCCCTGCGGCGGCTTCTCCTTCTTCTCCTTCTTCGGCTTGTCTTTCTTGGGCTTGGCCTCGCCGCCGGAAGCGGCGGCAGAGGAAGAAGCATCGGCGGCGCCGGACGGAGCTCCGGAGGAAGGGGCATCGGCGGCGGCGGCGGCTTCTCCGGCTGCGACCGAGAGCGCGGCGACCGCCTCGGCGGTTTCCTCCTGTGTTTTAGTTTTCTTTGGGTAACGGGTGGGATTCGAGGACGCAGTGAGCTTGTAGTCGGACGTGGCTAGCCTGTGGGAGGGAAAGAGCAGCGACAGAGAAAGCGAGCAAGGCGGCAAACGCGCGAGAGAGGGGGCTTGCGGAACGATTGGGCTTTTTCGTCCCCCCTCGCCCATCGATCGATCGAGCAAAACGTCTCTCTTCTTCCTTCTCTTTTCTGCTCTCTCATTCTAAAGCTCTCGCGCACGCGCTCACCACTGCAGACATGATGGCGAGGAGCTTCCTCTTCGCTGTGCTGCGAGAGAAAAGAGAGAGGGGGGGAGGGGGAACGAAGCCACGAGGCGCGACAGAGAGAGAAAGTTGGAAAAAAAAAGTGCCTTCTTACGTTCGACCTCGACTGCGCGCTCTCTCTTTTTTTTTACAAAAAAAAAACTCTTCAAAAACCCAACTTTCACCGCCGCATCTGCTGCTGCTGATGCTGCATATGCTGTTGCTGCATCCTCGCCTGCTGCTGCTGCTGCTGGTACTGCTGTTGATACTGCTGCTGGAACTGCTGCTGCTGCTGGTGCTGGGAAGCGGAGCTCGCGGAGAAACGCCCATCTCCGCCATCCGCGCCGCGAGGGCGCTCTTGGCCTCGAGCATCGCCAGGAGTTCGAGCCTGCAGCGCCAGCCAGGCGCCGCAGGCCGCCCGCGTCGGGTAGGCCGGCCTGCCCGAGGGGAGGCCGCACTCGGCCAGGGCGGCCTCGAGGGCCTTGGCGGCGGCGATGCGGGCCGAGGCGGCGGCGGCGGTGGGGGTCCGGCGGCGGCGGCCGCGGCGGACGAGGCTGCTCCGGCCGAGGCTGCGGCAGCCGCGCCCGCCCCGCCGGGGGCCAGCGGGCACGCGCCGCCGGCCCTCGCCCTCGCCACCTGCGCAGCGGCGGCCTCCCTGACGCTGGCGGACCTCGAGATCACTCCGGGCCGCGGGCGGTAGGGGCGCGCGTCGGCGTCGAAGAGTGAGGGCGCGCCCCGCGGCGGCGGCGCCGAAAAGTCGAGCGGCGCCAGCAGCGGCAGCTCGTCCGAGGCCCACGGCATCGCCGACGACGCGGCGGCGGCCGCGGCCGCCGCCTGGGCGGCGGCGGCGGCGGCCGCGGCGGCGGCCGCGGCCGCCGGGTCCCCGGGAGCGGCGGCGGCGTTCGCGGCGGCCGCGTTCGCGGCAGCGGCGGTGGTGGCGACGGCGGAGGAGAAGCGGCGGCGTTGGCCGCCGCGGGCCCGCCGGCCGCGGCGGCCGCGGCGGCGGCGGCCGCGGCCGCGGCGGCCGCGGCCTGCGCGGCCCTCTGCGCCTCGGCCTTCCTCGCGGCCTCGATCCCCCTCGCCCGCTCCAGCACCTCGGCCTCCTCGCGCTCCGCCCGGGGGCTCCGCGCCAGCAGCAGCTCGACGGCGGCCTTGCGCTCGCGCTCGTGCGAGGCCGCGTAGGGGGCGCGGACGGCGACGTGGTGCGCGGCGGCGCTCTCGCCGCCCTCTCTCGCGACGAGCAGGGCGCGCGAGATGCCGAAGTAGCGCTCCTTCAGGTCCTCGACCGTGCGGGTCTGGCCTCCGGGGAACTGGGGACGTTTAGAGAGGGGGGGGGGGTGGGGGTGAGAAAAGAGGAGACGGTGGACACAAGGAGCGACCACGGGGGGAAACAGACGGGGAGAGAGCGAGGGGGCAGGGGGGCAGAAAAAGAGGAGACGACGGAACGAAGCAGCGACCTCGGGGGGGGGGTCGGCGAGGAGGCGGCGAGCGGGGAGGGGAAGCAAGGGCCCCCGCTTCTCGACGGACCTTGTACCGGTCGGCGACGACGTGGAACCGCAGCCCGAACCGGTCGAGCAGGCCCAGGAGGTAGTCGGACTCCTCCCTGTCCCAGCCCTGGGCCGGGGGGACCACGGAGGCCCACTCGTCGTCGTCGTAGCGCAGGGCCCTCGGCCGCTTGTTGAACGCGGCGAAGGGGTACGGGGCGCCGCCGTCGGCCGGCGCGGCGGCGGCGCGGGCCTGCGGCCGCGGCCGGGCGAGTCAAAGTCCGCGGCCGGCGTGCCGGGCGGCGGCGCGAGGAGCTTGGCCGGGAACAGGCATTTGACCCAGTGGACCAGCTTCAGGGGCTTGTCGCCCTCCGTCGCCGCGCGCGGCGTTCTCGAAGGGGCGGAGCTGCCAGGTGACGGCCTCGCCTTTCTTGCGCTTGCGGCCGCGGATCTTGGCGACGGCGGCGGCGGCGGCCGCGGCGGCGTTGGCCGCCGCCGAGCCCTTCTTGGGACCCGCGGCGCCCTTTCTTGCTGGACGACGCTCCTCCTGCTCCTCCTGCCCCTCCGGCTCCGAGGAGCTTCAGGAGGAGGTGCCGGCGACGGAGCGGAGGGCGTCGGCCGCGGCGGAGGGGGCGATAGGGTGCGCTCTGTTTTGCGTTTTGAGGTTTTGAGGTTTTCGTTCAAGTCGAGGTCGAGAGGGTGAGGAAGGAGAGCAACGAAAGCCGATGGATTTGTCGAGGCATCTTCTTGTTCCTCCTCTTTCTCTTTCTCTTTCTCTCGCTCTTTTTCTCCCTCGAAACTCTTCTTACCCGTCAAGGAGCGCGTACGCCTCGCGGGACATGCCCGCGGGCCTCGGCGGGCGGACCTCGCGCGGCTGGCGGTTGCCCAGCGCGGCAGCTGCGGCGGCGGCAGGGGCGGCCGCGGCGGCGATCGACGATGTCGAGCCTGGAGGGAGGGCAGGCGCCGCCCCTCCTCCTCCGCGGGCGACGCCGAGGATGTCCTTGACGTCGGACATGGCTTCCTTTGCTGCCTCGTTCGAGAGCGTGTGTGTGCCCCGCGCGTTTAGCAGTCGAGAAAGAGGGAGAGAGAGGAGAGAGAGAGACGCGCCAAAGCGCCGAAGAGAAAAAAAGAGTGGAAATCACTGTCTGCGAGTTCTTTGCGCACATAAAAAATCACCCAAAAGCGAGAGCCAATCTCCTTGCTTTCTTCTCGCGCTCCAAACACCTCGCAGGCGCGCTGCGACACTTCAATTCTCCGCGTGTCGAGATGCCGATGGAAACGATCTGGGTCGCCGGAGGGGAGAGCGCCGCGCTAGGTGCGAAAATGGGGATCGCAATTGGGGTGAAGACCGGCCGAAACGAATGACAAACAAAGGGAAAACTCTCAACCCCGACCTCTTCCTCTCAAAAAAAAAAAAAAAAACTTCCTCAAAATAAAAATAAAAAAGTCCTCGGCATGATGGCCTGCGCCGCTGCCGGAGCAGCCGTCATCTCCAAGTCGACGGGGACGATGTTCTCGAGCGAGAGCGTGCCGGCGGACGAGGGGCTCTTGAAGAAGAGGAGCGGGAGGGCGGTCGAGAAAGTCGACGTTTCTTCAAAGACAAAGACGACGACGAGCTCTCCCCCTTCTCCTCCTTCCGACTGACTCTCACTCTGCCCCTCTCCGCCGAACTGATCGATATCGCATCAAAAGATAAAAAAGAACTGTAAAAATAAAAAAGGGACCTCGGAGGCGGGGGAAGACCATTTGCGGTTGCTTGCTTGTTTTTACAGTTCGATTTTTCTTTCCTTTCTGCTCGAGGCCCCCCCGGGTCCTCTTGGGTCACCGCCGCCGCCGCCGGCGCTGCCGCTCGCGCTGCGCGGCGCGGAGCCCGCTCCCCCTCCGAGGCGCGACCAATGCCCGGGCGGAGGGCCGTTGGAGGCCGGAGCCGCAGCCGCCGACGCCGACGCCGCCGCGGCATCTGTCTGAGAACGCGGGGGGAGAGAGCCCGTCGCTTCCGCCGCTGCCGCCGCCGCCGCCGTTTCTTCGCCTCTGTTCCCGCTGTTGTCGCCGCTCGCGTGGCGGATCACAGCCGGAGAGGAGCCGCGAAGCTCCGGCGAGAGGAGCTGCTGCTGCTGCTGCCTCTGCGAATGCCTCTGCGACTGCGATTGCGAGGGCCTGCGAGGCCTCTCGCGGGCGGAAGAAGGAGGAGGAGGGGCGCGGCCGCTGCCTGCCTCCCTGCTGCCGTCGGAGCTTCGCCGTCGTCGCCGCTCGTCGTCCTCCTCGAGCCACTCCCCGGTGCCGCCCCCCTCCTCTCCCTCGTCTTCGCCGCCGCCGCTGCCGGGGACGACGAGATCCTCTCCAAAAACCTGGTCGTGGGCGCTGTCGTCCCCGACCAGGGCCGCGAAGGCCTCTCCGTTCTCGTCTCGTGCTCGTTCTCGTTCCCCTCGTCGCCGTCGTCGAGGACGACGACGAGGCCGCTCTTCTCCTCTGGGCTCGGAGGAGGAGGGTGCTTCTTCGCTGCCACTGCTGCTGCAGCTGCAGCTGCCTGCCTCGCCTTCGTGCCGCGGATCAGGGCCTCGAAACGAGGCGTCGTCGTCGATGCTGCCGTTCGCTCCTGCTGCTGCTTTCGTGACGGGATTCGCCGCCCTGCCTCTTCCTCCGCCGCCGCCGCCGCCGATTCCGTTGGCGGCAGCGGCCGCCGACCTCCTCGCCGCCAGCGCCGCCGGGCCCCCCGCCGCGGGGGCCGAAACTCCTCCCTGCCCCCCCTCCCCCGGCCGTGCCTCCTCGCGAGCTCCCTCATCGCCGACCCCACGCTCCCGTCCCCGCACGCGACCACCGCCGAGGCTCCGCCCGCGTCGTTGGCAGCGACGACGGCGAGGCGGAACGCGCGGTAGAGCCTCTCGAGCTCGGGGCGCCTCGTCGCCGCCGCCGGCGCGGAGTCGCCGCGGAGCACGCCCAGCCCGCGGAGGCGGTCCTTGAGCTCCTTGTCCTTGACGATGGAGAGGCAGAGTTTCGGGCGGGACCGGGAGGAGGAGAGAGGTGGAAGCTCCGAGGGGCGCGGAGCGAGCGCCGCCGGCGGCGCCGGGGGCGGCGGCGGCTCCCCCGCCGTTCCGTCGCCGCCGCCGCCTTGGACAAGCACGAGTCGAGGTGGGCGTTTATCAGGGCCTCCCCCACGATGCCGCCGCAGGAGGGGCAGCGCACGGTCCCCTCGGGGAGGGGAGCGCCCGCGGCGGCGAGGGGGCCCGGAGCGCTCCTGCCTTCTTCTCCTCGCTCCCGCTCGGCGGGCGAGGGTTCGCGGCGGAAGGGGAGCGGCCGCGCTGCCGCTGCCGCTGCCGCTGCCGCCGCGCCCTGGCAGAGCCCTTGGCTCCCTCCCCCTCTCTCCTCCGAAAAGTCCTCATCCTCGTCGTCGACGTCGTCGTCGTTCTCTCTCCTCGGCGTCGAAAGAGACGTTTTCATCGGCGGCGGCGGTTTTCCTCCTCCTCGCTCTCCGTCTTCTTCGCTCTCGTCGATGTATCTCGACCCGCGCTTCTTCGCGACGGCCGCGACGGGCCGGCTGCGAGCGGAGGCGGCTGCTGCGCGCGACGGCGGCAGCAGCAGGAGGAGCAGGAGAGGAGAGCTGCTGCCGGCGAGTCCTCTTGGCCTTGGCCGCCGCGGCCGCCGCCGCAGCGAAGCAGAAGCAGCAGCAGCGCAGCGGCAGCAGACCTGCGTTCTCCCTCGGCCGACGCCGCCGCGGCGCCCCGCAGGACCGCCGCCAGCGGTCCCCTGACGTTCCTCAGCGCGGCCACGATGCTTCTCAGGGCCAGCGGCGCCCTCCTCAGCGCCCGGGCGTCGGCCGGCTCGCGGCAAGCTCGGGCAGTAGCACCCGCCGACGACGGTGCTCCCGCACTCCAGGAGGAGGGCGCCTCCTCCTTCTCCTCCTGCTCCCTCGCCCGGTGCTGCCGCCTTGCGCGTGCCCTTCTCGGGCCTGGAACTCGAGGTTGGAGCGGATGCAGGCGGAGCAGACTGTTTAGGTCTCGGTTTTTTGTTTGTTGTAGAGGAAAGAAGGGTTGAGTTTTTTTTTCGTTTCTCGTCCGCCGTCAGGGTCGATGCCATCGAGATCCTCGACAATCGCCTCTCTCTTAAAACGCCAGACGGCCTTTAAACGGTCTTTGAACTCACAGGCGTGTCCGCACTCCAGGACCATCGGCGCGTCGAGAAAGTCGCGGCATATGGCGCAACAGGCGGCGTCGTCGAGGGCTCTCAGCAGCGACGGGAGCGACGCCAATGTCGACGAGAGAAGAGACGTCGACGCTGGCGGGAGAGCCGATGCCGCCGCTGTCGCTGTCGCTGTTGTCGCCGCTGCGCCGCCGCCGCCTGGAAGCTCCTTCCAGTCTCCAGGCGAGGGGGCGACGTCCGCGTCCATTCCTCCTCCTCGCTGATCCCTGGGCAGAGAGGAGCGGAGGCGAGGAGGGAAAGAAAAGAGAGAAGAAAAAATGGTGCGATCTCTTCTTTTCTTCACTCTTTCTCAAAGCGCTCGCGTCGTGCTTCTCGCCTCCTTTGCCGTCTTCTTCCTCCTCCTCGCCCTCGTCCTCCTCCGACCCCTGGACCTCGCCGTTCGAGAAGCCGCTCGCGGACCTCGACGCCGAGGACGCCTCTGGAAAATTCCGTGGAGAAGGAGCCCGAGCTGGTGGACAGGATGATCGAGGAGGCGACGGAGGCGAGGAAGAGGGCGGCGGCAGCAGCGGCAGCAGCGGCAGCGGCAGCGCCCGAGCGCAGCTGCCCCTCCCGCTTCTGCAGGCGGCCTTGCAAGGCCTCATCGCTCATCCCGATTTCTTCGGCCTCGACGGCGACTTCTCCGACCCCGTCTGCATCTTCGAATTCGCAGGACTCGAGGCGCTTCTTCGCGGGCGTGTTTCGCTTCGGGGAAGGGGCGACCAAGTACTCGCAGTTCATCCTCTCGGTGTCGAAGAACTCGAACCCTGCTGATGGCCTCTCGGGCCCTTTTATCTTCAGGAACGACGGGCTCGACAGGCACGCCTCGGAAACTTCTCCCCTCGCTTCATTCGTTTGGCGCACTCGAGTTCAGGACGGCGGCCGTCTCGCGGCCCATTCCCCGAAACCGGGCTGAAAGGAGCTCTGATGAAGACGGGATTGTCGCCATGATGCTTGATATTTCGACCGGCGGGAGGAAGAGGCACATTTGGCGAGTGGGAGGAGAAAGGAGAAGGAAGAAAGGAGAAAGGAGAAAGAATAAGAAAAAGAGACTCTTGCAAGTCACCAGGATGAAGAGGAAACAGAACTCAGGGGAGGTGTGAAAAAAAAACAGAGCTCCCTCTATCTCTCTCCCCCTTTTCTCTCTCTCTCCCTTCTCTCTCTCCCCCCTCTCCCCCCTCTTCTCTCTCTCTCCCCCTCTCTCCCCTTTTCTCTCTCTCTCTCTCTCTCTCTCTCTCTGGTAGTAGTTCCAACTACCCTCCGTAGCGGAACCAGCCGCTGCCGCTGCCGATCCAGGGCGGCGACCATCCTGAGGCACAGAGTATGTGGTTTCTTTCGAGCCTTTTTTTTTTCGATGCCGGGTCCGTGGCGAGCTGACGTGGCCATCAACAGCAGAAATCATTTTTTTCTTTCCCCGCAGATGAAAGCTCCTCCGAATGCCCGTTTCGACCTGTTTTTTTCTTACGTTACATACAGGCAAGATTAGGCAGAAAAAAGGTTACGGGGCTTTCTTGATCATGGAAAAGGTCGAGCCGGGGGGAAAATCGAGGACTCTCAAGACGGGATGGAGTGAGCAAGCGTTTTTTATTGCCGGGCGCGCGCCCGACAAGAAAAAACGCTCTGTTCCGTCGTCTTTTGATTCACTCGCACATCCGACTTGAATCGCGAAGAGTGCAAAGCAAAAAGGTCGACAACGAAAACGTAAAAGATGAAAAGAGAGCGCGCTCGAGGAGACAAGTCCGAGCTGCGCTGCCGTCAACTCTCTGCTTCTCCCTAGATGTTCTTTCTATTTGCTCCCTAGATGGGTTTTTTCTGTCCGTCAGTCCGTCGGTCTCTGGTCCATCCCCCTCCTCCTTCGATGTTGCACCTGGCGCCAGCATGCTTGGAGAGCCAGACGTCGGAACCGCGGGGGCGGGGGGAGGGGGGGCTCAGCAGCCCTTGCCCTTTCTGCCGCACGCGGTCCAGCCCGCGTCGGCGTTGACGGGCCCGGGGCCAGTCGTCGCGGCGGCGGCGCCGGCTGCGCCGGTCGTGCCGAACGCGTTGCCGCAGCCTTGGACCTGGACGCAGGTCCCGGTGCCGAGGTCGAAGCTCTGGCAGGGACCGCAGTCGGCCGAATCCGTGTTGGTGGAGACTGTGCGGCACGAGCCATTGTCCCAGTAAGCACCTCTGCCGCAGGACTGTTGGGAGCCGCAAGCCCAAGTGCAGACAAAATTACCGCTGTTTTTTGTTTTCGTTTTTGTTTTTCGTTTGTCAAAAAGTCGCCGGTTAGGGTTCCAAGATTGTGGTGACTACGGCGAATGTTTCGGATCTGAGCACCTGTTGACACGCGGTACCGTGTCCGCAGCGGGCTAGTTAGTGCGCGACTGCCAGAGCAGTTGCGGGAGCAAACGTGGGGCGGGAGTGTGCGCGTGTTCGCTGAGTGGCAACAGGGAGCGAGTGGCAACAGGGAGCGAGTGGCAGCAGGGAGCGAGTGGCAGCAGGGAGCGAGTGGCAGCAGGGAGCGAGCGAGCGAGCGAGCGAGAGGGAGAGAGAGAGAGAGAGAGAGACAGAGAGAGAGAAAAAAAGGCTTGCGCACCAGCCAAAGCCGGCGCCCGACCAGAAGCCCGCCCCGCGCCAAGGCGTGCGGAAGATGAAGCGCCCATTCTGGTCCCAGCCGATCGCCTGCCAGCCGGCGACCTGCGAGGAGCCGGGACAGGCGCCCGGGGTGTTTCCCTGGTAGTAGTTCCAACCTCCGAAGCGGAACCAGCCGCTGCCGCTGCCAATCCAGGGCGGCGACCATCCTGAGGAACAAGAATATGTGGTTTTTTTTAGCTTTTTTTAGTACCGCGAGGCCGGCCTCCGTCGCGAGCTGACATGGCCACCCAACGGCTCTCTTTGTTACTAGAAAACCACACGCTCGTCGAAGGGTCGGCCCGTATCCAGAAACCAGAAAACCCACTCACCGGTCGACCCATTCGTCGCTTCAACGGTCGAAGACGCGAAGCAGAGGAGCGCGACTGCTTGTGCGCCGAGTTTGGAGAGGAGGGAGGTTTTTGATTGAGACAAGGGAAGGCATGTTCAGTTTCAATCCATTCGGCTTTGATGGGGAGACCGTCCCTGCTAAACCCGCGTCTGCCCCACTTTCATCTCACCAAAGGCGACTAAGAGAGTTGTGCGATGCATTATGGCGAGGGTTTGTGAGCCCGGATACTCGGGAATGGGCTTTTTGAGACGGAAGGTTGGAGAGTTTTTCGTTTTGAGTTGGAGAGAAGTGACACGTCCCTCGAGAAGAAAAAAGAACTTTTAACTTCAGAAGTGGAAGCGAGGATTTAGCGAAAGTTAGGTAAAAAGTTATCAAGCCAAAGAAGCGACTTTCGCGTTTCGACCTCTCCGTCGTGTTCTTCTTCTTCCTCCTCTTCTTCTTCGACCTCCTCTCCTTCTCTCGCTCTCGTCTTTCTCTCCTCTCTTCCCCGATAAATCAATCCCGCTGGGTGGTGTGCAACGACTTTCTTTTCAAAAAGAATGGATATATGATTTCAATCGTGAGCAAAAAACACGAAGCCATCCCTCTTTTCTCTCAGCGCGGCCACGATGCTTCTCAGGGCCAGCGGCGCCCTCCTCAGCGCCCGGGCGTCGGCCGGCTCGCGGCACTCGGGGCAGTAGCACCCGCCGACGACGGTGCTCCCGCTCTCCAGGAGGAGGGCGCCTCCTCCTTCTCCTCCTGCTCCCTCGCCCGGTGCTGCCGCCTTGCGCGTGCCCTGTCGGGCCTGGAACTCGAGGCTGGAGCGGATGCAGGCGGAGCAGACTGTTTGAGAGAGAGGTCTCGGTTTTTTTGTTTGTTGTTGAAGAAGAAGGGGTGAGTTTGTTTTTCTCGTTCGCCGCAGGTCGATGCCATCGAGTCCTCGACAATCGCCTCTCTCTCAAAACGCAAAGACGGCCTTTAAACGGTCTTTTAACTCACAGGCGTGCCCGTACTCCAGGACCATCGGCGCGTCGAGAAAGTCGCGGCATATGGCGCAACAGGCGGCGTCGTCGAGGGCTCTCAGCAGCGACGGGAGCGACGGGAGAGCCGACGCCACCGCTGTCGCTGTCGCTGTTGTCGCCGCTGCGCCGCCGCCGCCTGGAAGCTCCTTCCAGTCTCCAGGCGAGGGGGCGACGTCCGCGTCTATTCCTCCTCCTCGCTGATCCCTGGGAAGAGAGGGGCGGAGGCGAGGAGGGACAGGAAAGAGAGAAGAAAAAATGGAGCGATCTCTTCTTTTCTTCACTCTCTCTCAAAGCGCTCGCGTCGTGCTTCTCGCCTCCTTGTCGCAAAAAATGAGCTTCTTCGTTCTCCCGCCCTTCTCCTTCAAGACCCCGCGCGGCGGGCGCGTGACCGTGTTCGGGGCGCTCCTGACGATCCCTCTTGTCCTGGGAGTGAACGAGTACCTCGATCATAGGAAAGGGAAAGCGAAAGAGAAGAAGGAGACTTCTTCGAAAAAGGCGACGAGAGGGAGCGGCGGCGGCCGCGGCGGCGGCGGCGATGACGAGAGGTCGGGTTAAAAAAAAAAAAGAGAGAGAGGAAGGGGGAGGTCAAAATACCGCAGCGCCGCAGGAAGCGGCTCCGCCGCTCCCGCCCTTGTAAATCAATGCTGTCTGAGAGCCTCCCCGGGAGTATAGTATTACAGTTTCTGTTCGGAGTTTTTCCCCCCGTCGCGAAAGGAGGACGAGAGAACTAAAATCGGCCCCACCACTGTGCCGCCTTCCTCGCCTCTTCACGCCTCGCCGCCGCCGCTTCCCCTCCCCGCCCCCGCCCCCCGTTCTCGCGAACGGGCTGTGGTCGAACTTGCAGCAGGCGCCGTACTTGCACGCGCCCGTCCTCTCGAAGAACGAGCACCTCGGCTCCCCGGGCCGCACGGGCAGCCCCGACTCGCGGCACAGGCCGACCGCAAAGGCGCGGGGGTGGTCGAAGCGACAGAGCTCCCCGTACCGGCAGTGGCCGGTCTTGGCGAAGAAGTCGCAGGGAGGGGCCCCCGGGCGCTCGGGGAACGCCGGGATGACGGCGTCGGGAGGGGGAGGGAGAGGGGGCTGCGGGAGAGGAGCGGTGGCGTCGGCGCCGTCGCTTGCTGCCGCCGCCGTCGCCGACGCCGGGAGCGGCGAAGCGGCGGCGGCGGCGGCGGCGGTGGCGGCCTCCTCGGCCTGCTGCTGCTGCCTCGGCTGCGGCGGCGGCGGCAGCCTCTGGGGCGGCGGCGGCGGCGGCGGCCTCTGCTGCGGCGGCGGCGCCGCGACGACGACCGCGGCGGCGACCCCGAGCGTCGGCAGCCACGCCCTCGCCTGCGGCGGGAAGAACGGGGCCAACGCCGGCTCCCGGGGCGCAGCGGACGAGGCGCCGCCGCCGCCGCCGCCCCGCGGGGACGGGAGGGCGAGGTGCGCCAGCGCGACACCCCAGCAGACCAGCACGAGCCTCGGGAAGCGCTCCTCGAAGTACGAGAAAAAGGCCCCGGGCGGCGCGCCGACCTCGGCGCGCGCCCTCGCGGGGAGCTCGGAGAAGTGGGCGGCCTTGTTGCGGACGAGGCGGAGGAGGTCGCGAGCCGAGCGGCCGTCGTAGCGGCGGAAGAAGAGGGCCGGCGGCGCGGTGGGGCCCGCGGGGCGGCCGCTCCCGCTCCCGCTCCCGCTCGCGTCGGCGGCGCCCGCGGCCGCTGCGGCTGCCTGCGCGGCAGCGGCGAGGCGGCTCGCCGGGGGAGCCAGGAGGTCCGGGTGCACCCTCGGGGCCCAGGGGAAGGGCTGGAGGGAGCCCTCGGCGAAGGAGGACGAGAGCGGCGCGCCGAGGCTGCTCCCGCCAACGCCGCCGCCGCCGCCGCCTCTCCCGCCGCCGCCCCCGCCGACGCCGGGGGCGGCGCCCGGCAGCAGAGCCTCCGCCGACGCCGCCTCCAGCGCCGCCAGCGCCGCCCTCCCCTCCCTCGTCGCCGACCCGGCCCTGTCTTCGGGCTCGAGCCGGTCCGACAGCGCCACCAGGAAGGCCAGCTTGCGCTCCCGCGGCCAGAACAGCGGGTGGCACAGCACCGCCGCCGCGGGCGGGCGCGCCTTGGGGCTCCTCGAGAGCAGCGCCGCGACGGCGTGGTGCGCCTCCGGCAGGTGCGCCAGCGCGCGCAGCGAGAGCCTGCCGCGCAGGATGTTGAAGTCGCGCTCGAAGGGCCTGCCCGCGGGGTGGTGCGAGCCGCCCGTGAGCAGGTGGGCGAGAAAGAGGCCGAGGGCCCAGAGGTCGACGCCCTTGCCGAGGCGCGGGCGGGGGCCGGGCGCTCGGCGGCGGCGGCGGCGGCGGCGGCGGCGGGCGGGGCTCCGGTGCTGGTGCCGCCGCCGCCGCCGTTCCGTCGCTCCCGCCGCTGCTGCTGCCTCGGACCCGGGAGGGGGCGCATCGCGGCGGGGAATGTGTGCATCCTGCGCCGGAGCTCGAGCTGCTCGGGGGCCTGCCAGCCCGTGGAGCCGGCGGCGCCGCCGCCGATCGTCGTGGTCGTCGTCGTGGTCGTCGTCGTCGTTTGTCTTTCTGCGCCGCCGCCGCCGTTTTTCCGCCGCTGCCGCTGCCTCCTCCGACGACGACCGTCGTCCTCGCCGCGCCCGCCGTCGTCTCGAACGACGAGGCGCCGTCCGGGAGGAGCCTGCAGAGGCCCATGTCCGAGAGCTTGGCGACCCGCCTCGCGCGTCGTCGGCGGCGGGGGCGACCGGGAGGCGGAGGAGGAGGAGCCGAGGCCGAAGAGGAAGGGGACGCTTCCCGCGAAAAACCGGGGTCTGAGGACAACGAGAGCGAGACCAGCACGTTGGCCGGCTTGAGGTCCCTGTGGACGATCCCGCGGGAGTGCAGGGCCGCGAGCCCGCGCGTCGCGCCCTCGGCCAACCGCATCGCGAACGGGGAGGGGCGGAGGAGGGGGCCGGTCGAGGAGCGGAGGAGAAGGAGATGACGACGAGGGAGAGGAGGCGAGAAACCGCGGAGCAGCAGCGACGCCCTCCCCTCGGGCGACGCGACGAGGTCCGCCACGCTCCGCTCGCACCGCTCCAGCGCCAGGTACACGAACGGCTCGTCTTCCTCGAGAGCGAAGCAGCGCACGATGTTCGGGTGCGCGTCGGCCTCGACGCAGGGCGCGGACCTCTGCGGCCGCGGCCGCCGCGAACTGCCGCAGCAGCCGCTTGACGGCGACGGGCCGCGAGACGCCGCCGTCGACGAGCTCTCCGCCGAAGACCAGGGTTCCCCCCGAGCCGTAGCCGAGAATCTCTGGCCCGAAGCGGAGGCGGCCGACAGCGCCGGCGCCGGGTTGTAGGGGAGGGGGGGGTAGGGCGAGGGAGCGCTGGCGGGTGAGCGCGGCGGTTGTGAGCGCGGCGGTCGTGAGCGCGGCGGGAGAAGAGGGGAGACTGGGGGGGCGGCCGCTGTCGCCGTTGGACGGCGCCGCTTCTTCGGCCTCGCCTGGTCCTTCGTCGTCCTCCTCCTCCTTCTTCGAGCTCTTTGCGCGCTGCTTCTTCTCCTTGGCGGGGGCAGAAGCAGTGGACACCTGCTGCTGCTGCTGCTGCCTCGTCGTCGCCCTCCTCCTCCT
Organism: uncultured Nitrospiraceae bacterium; assembly: GCA_963705105.1. Lineage (GTDB taxonomy): Bacteria > Nitrospirota > Thermodesulfovibrionia > Thermodesulfovibrionales > Dissulfurispiraceae > CAVPIW01. The sequence continues at coordinate 51,692 of CAVPIW010000006.1, forward strand.
TGCTGCCCGCCTTCTTGGTGAGCGCCTCTGCTGTCGCCGTCGCCGCGGCCGCGGCGGCCGCGGCTGCCGCGGTGGCCTCGCTCGAGCTGCCGCTGCATCTGCTGCTGCTGCTGGTGCTGCTGCCGCTGCTGCTGGCGGGCCAGAGACAAAGGCCGCCGCGGCGGCCAGACCGAGGAGAGCGCGAGAGCGCGAACGGCGGCCCCGGGGACAGCCAGAGCGGCCGCGTCGAGGGGGAGCTGCAGCTCGCTCTCCGCCGCCGCCCCCGCTCCCCGCGCCCTCTGCTCCGCGGCCTCCGCCGCGGCCTCCGCCGCCAGGACCCGCGCCCGCAGCGCCTCGGCCTCCTCGGAGGAAGCGGGAAGGAACAGGGGCCCCCCCTGTAGGAGTAGGGGGAGGGGGCCGGAGGGGCCGGCGGCGAGGAGAAGAGGCCGAAGCCGCCGAGGAGCCCGGAGCCGAGCCGGAGCCGAAGCGGCGAAGAAGAGGGAGGCGAGTCGGGCGCCGCCACCGGCGCCAAAGGGCGAGGAAGAGGAAGCGGGGAGCGACAGCAGAGGGTGCGCGCCCAGGGGGCACCCGCCGCCTCCGCCCCTCTCCGAAGAGCACTGCTGCTGCTCTCCTCGAGCAACTTCGGAAGAAGAAGGAAGCGGCGGCTGCTTCGGCGAGGCCAGAGCCGCTGTGCGTCGGCAGCGCGTAGAGCGAGCCCTCGAGCTCGCCGACGACGACGACGGAGGCGGCAGCTGCTCCTCCTCCGGTCCTCCGGAGGCGTCTTCGCCGTCGTTCCCGCTGGCTCCCGCTCCCGCCGCCGAGGCCGAGCAGGGGCAGAGAAGCTCCTTGGGAGTCGAAGGCCGCGACGGCGGGAGAGGGGAGCCGCAGCGTCCAGTCGCCTCCGCCGCCGCCCTTGCCCCGCCGTTCCCGCGCCTCGCGAGGGCGTGGCCGCCGGCGTCGGCGACGGCGGAGATGGCGAGCAGCCCCGGCTCGGCCGTGGAGACCCCCCGGTCGGATTTGGCGGCAGAGGAGGAAGAGGAGGATGGAGCAGCGGAAGCGCTTCGCCGAGGACGACGACGCCTACGCCGGCGTCGCCGGAGCAGCAGACGCAGCGAGCGCCGCGCCCCTTCGTTCCGCTTCCTCGCCTCCCCCGCCTCCGCTTCCAGAGGCGCTCAGCCGCGCCAGCTTCGACCAGGTGATGTTCCACACGGGCTCCCCCGTCGCGGCGTCCACGGCGCGGACCAGGTAGTCGTGCCTGCCGATGACGAGCGGGCGGCGGCGCGGCGGGGAGAGGAGGAGGAGGAGGGGGGGAGTCGAAGAGTAGGGAGGGGGAGGAAAAGGCACTTGGCTCTCGTCGCCGCCGCCCTCCTCGGCCGCCGCAAAGGCGCCGAGTCCCTGCGTCGGCCCCGGCTCCTCCCGCCCTCCTCCTCCTCTTCGTCGTCCGCCTCAGATTCTCGTCAGTTCCTCGTTCGCGAGCAGCTGCAGCAGCGAAGCTGCGCCGGCGTCTTCTCGGCGGCGCCGCCTTCGTCTCGTCCGTCGTCTTCGTCGTAGACGAGGCAAACGCGCGCCGCAGCGCCCCGGAGACGGGGTCGAGGACGAACACCGTCGTCCTCCTCCCTCCCAGCACGACGGTGCGCCGTCGGCCGCCAGCGACGGCGACGCGTCGACGAGGTCGGCGACGCCCGTGGGAAGCCTTGCGAGGCCCGCTCCCTCTCCCCCTCCCCTCCGTTGATGGCCGCTTCCGCGGGGCGTAAGCGTAGAGGGAGCCGTCGACGCCGGGGACGAGCGCGGCGCCGCCTTCGTTTTCGTTCCCGTCGCCGCCGCCGCCGTCCTGGCGCCGCCCTCCGCCGAGCCCTCCCGAGGAGACCAGCGGGCTCCCGCTGTCAAAGGCCCACAGTGGGGCTCCCGTGGTGGGCTCTACCGCGATGAGGGTGCCGTCGAGCAGGGAGACGAGGAGGGGGTCGGAGGAGGGAGAAAGAGGCCTGTTTTTTTTTTTAGATTGGGGAAGGAGAGAGCGAGAGGTCCGAGGTTGAGACTGGGGACATCAGAACGATTCGCTTTTTTTTTTCCTTCCCGTCTCCATCGGTCTTCCGAACAAACAAAATGCCTCTCTGCGGATGTTGAATCAAGCCCGGCTTCTGCGAGAGTAGCACAGTACGCATCGGAGAAGCCTCCAGAGGAGCGAAAAGCCGGAAAGAAAAGAGCCCCAGAGAGGTGGCGAATTGGGGAAAGAAACACAAAAAAAACTCCCGCTCAATTGTCTCCTCCTGCTGCTGCAAGGAAGCCAATGCTCGAGCCCTCTTCGTTTCTTCCTCTCCCAATCCTCACCTGCTGCTCAGCAAGCCTCGCCGATGACGCAGAGTCCTTGGCTACCACAAGCGTGCCATGTTGTGGCAGCAGCCGGATCGGTCGCTGGCGCCCCGAAGGCTGAGCCAGACACGACGAGGAAGAGGAGGAGGAGGAGGAGAGCGCCGACAGAAGAAGAGGCCAAGATCGACCAGCTCTTCGCTGCTGCCGCCTCCGGCCCCTCGGCGGCCTCTGTCCTCCGCCATCGCCTGGCATCATCGTGGTGGGCTCGTGTGTAGCTAATCAATCTTTTCCCGTGTGAAGAGCGGTGCAATTGATCGTTGCGAGAGAGAAAACGAGAACTCTTCTTAACTAGAGTTCTGCTTCTCGATTGGAGCAGAAGTGCAAGGCGGAAAAATCTGACATAGCACTCGAAAACTTCACAAAAAACGAGACTTAAATGCCCGTTGCTGTCGTCTCACCCCCAGAACTCTGTCGAGGCAGCGCGTCGACAGACGCCGCCGCCGCCCTCGCCAAGGCCAAGAAGATGGGACCGCGGGATGCTCCTGCTGCAGCTCATACAGTAGGCGGCGCCAGAGCTGCCGGCGGCAGTGGCAAGCAGCCAGGCCGAATGAACGCGCCTGCTGCTCCTGCTCAAGTGCCTCTGACGCCGCATGGCATTGCTTCCTCGGCCGCCGCGGCGTCCCTGGCCGCCCGCGATCAGCTCCTGGTCGCTGGGGCCACGCCTGAGTCCAGCTTCCTTGCTCTACTGGTAAGAGAATCGGAAGCACTCGAGAGAGAGAGCCCGAGAGAGGAGGAGAACCGAATGCCATTTCGAAGAGCCGACGAGCGGCGGCGGCTAGACTCGCTCCCCCCTCCCCCCTTCGTCAACCTCTCGAGTCTCCTCTCCCCCTCGATTCCAACTCCACCAGGTCGAGGAGGTCCTCCTCGAGTCCCTCCCGGACTACGGCGCGCTCCTCCCTCAGGCGGAGGCGGCGGCGGAGGCCGTCGGCGCGGAGCTCGCCGCGGCGGAGAGCTGCCCGGTGCCGGGAGCGCGGTCGCCGGTTTCGCCAAGGCCCTCCTCCTCGGGGGCGTTTCGGATCCGGGGAGGGGAGAAGATCATAAACATCATCCCTCCTCTCTGCTCTCCCGCCTGCGCTTCGCCCCGCCGGCCCAGCCGCTGCGCCTGACGGGCTCGGCGCCGCTGCGGGCAGCGCTCCCCGGCTCGTCGGGCTCCTCGAACTTCTTCCTCCTCTTCGCTCCTCGTCGTCGACCTCTCTGTCGAGCTCCCGCGCTCGGTCCTCGACGAGAAGGACTTGAAAGGAGGGCGGTACCTCGTCCGTCGCGCCGCGTGGCTGCAGGGGGCCAGGGCGGTGCTCGAGAGGGCAGCAGCGGTCTCGAAAGCCGAGAAGAAGAAGAAGAAGAAGAAGAAGAAGAAGAAGAGAGAAGAAGAATGAGAAGAAGGATACCAAGAAGGAGAAGGCCAGTAGCAGCAGCCTCCTAAGCGGCGCGGCGCTTCCTGGAGCGACCTCGGCGGCGACGCGAGGAAACCTTGCCTCGTCGGTTTCTTTTCGGGCAACTCGGGGGGTCGCCCTCAGGCTGGTGCCGGCCGCGCCGAGGGAGCTGGCGAGGAGCTGGCTGCCTCGCCTGGCGCCGGACAGGGGCAACCTCGGCGGGGGAAGCGGGGAAAGCGGAGGAAACGGAAGGGCTTCTTCGGCCCTCCTCCGCCGCCGACCCCGAGGTACAACGCTCTTGTCGTTGCTGACTTCTTCCCCGAGGCCGAGGGCGACGACCTCTCGCTTGCGCTGGGGCACTGCCCGGCGGCGCCGACGGGGTGACGCTCGTCAGGCTGTGGGCCAGGGCGCAGAGCCGTCGTCTCGAAAGCGGGAGCGGGAGCGGGAGCGGAGCGGGAGCGGGAGCGGCGGGACCGAGGACCCGCCGCGGCGCCGCTGCTCTCCTCGCGCGCGCTCGCCGCCGCGGCCGCCTCGGCCGCCGCCGCGGGGAGGCTCGCCAGGCCCATGAGCGCCCTGCAGGCCGCGAGGGCCGTGTGGAGGGAGGTCGAGGCCGCCGCGGGGAAGGGGGCGAGCCCGCGCTTCGGCGAGAGCTGGGAGGCCGCGGCTTCTCCTCCTCCTCCTGCTTCTTCGCTCCTTCCGGCCGCGACGGTGCTTTCTTCTTCGTCGTCCTCCTGCTCTTCCTCCTCCCCCTCTGCCAACTCCTCCTCCTCCTCCTACCCTCCGCCCCCTCCCGTCTCCTCCTTTGTCAGGAGCGGCGGCGGCGCGGAGCTGGTCGTCCTCTGCTGCGGCGGGCACCTCAACCTCGCGGCGGGCGACGGCGGCGACGGCCGCGGCGGGGAGGCGCGTCGCCGCCGCCGCGGCCGCCGCCGTCGCGGCGCTCGACGCTGCGAGGGCGCCGGGGGGGACCCGGAGGGTGCGTCGCAGCGCTCTGGCTCAGGAGGAGGGTGGCTCCCTGGCTCGGGGACTACGACGCGTTCTGGAGGGTCGAGGTGCCGCTGCTGCTCGTGGCGGGAGGAGGGGAAAAGGGAGGGGGGAGCGGGAAGAAGAAGAAGGGTTTGACGACGGCCGCTGCTGCTTCTGCTGCTGCTGCTGCCGCTGCTGCAGGCTTGCCGCGCCTCCTCGACCTCCTCTTCTCCTTCTTCCGCCCCTCCTCTCTCCGGGGACCTCCCCCAGCTCCAGGCCCTGGAGTCCCGCGTCGAGGCCATCGCGCGGACCGCCCTCGGGGGCCGCGTCACGGAGGTGAGAGCGGTGCCGCGCCCGAGGCCGCGGTCGGACCCGGCGAGGGGCCCGCCGCCGCGCCTCGGCATCTCTCTCTTCTTCTTCCCCGTCCCCTTCGGCCGCTCCGGCCGCCGCCGAGGCCGAGGCCGGAAACGCTTCCTCTTTCGTGACGCTCGCCGCGCGCGCCAACCCCTCCGCTTTCTCCCGCCGGGCCGACGTCGGCCCGCCCGCAGACTCCGCGCGCGCCGCGGCGGCCTTCCGCGCCTTCTGGGGCCCGCTGGCCGACCTGAGGCGGTTTGGCGACGGCGCGATCCGGGAGGCAGTGGTCTGGGGGTGCTCCTCCTCCTCTTCCTCCTCATTCTTCTCCTGCTGCGGCGGCGGCGGCGGACGCCGCGCTTTCCGCCGCGATGCGCAGGCACGTGGCTCCGGGGTCGAGCGTGTCGGGTCTCACGGACGCGCTGGAGCCGGCGCTGGCCGAGCGCGGCGGGGGAGGGAGCGGAGGAGCGGAGTCGGGCTCACGGAGGAGCTTTGAGAACGAGAACAGCAGCAGCAGCAGCAGCAATCCGAGATCATTTCTTCCGCCGCCGCCCTCGACGCCGCTCTTTCAGCAAGCTCTCCAAGGCCCTGCGGGGCCTCCCCGGGGCGTCTTCGAGCGAAGCAGGAGGTTCAGGGGCAGCGAACGGAGAGAGCTGCGGTGTCGCGCTCCGGCCGGTGGGCGTCGCCGCGACCTCCGGCTTCCTCGGCCGAAGGACGGCGCCGTTCCCGCCGGCGCCGCACCCCTTGCTCCTGGCTCTTCAGCAGCAGCAGCAGCAGCAGGGTACTTCCTCTTCTGCGTCGTCTCGAGGGAAGAGAGCAGCAAACGGGAGCGGAAACGGAAACGGAGGCTTCGTTTTGCCTCCGTCGTCGTCTTTGTCGTCTTCGCCGCTCATCCCGCGGACGCTGCCGGCGGTCGAGGTCGCGGTCCAGCTCGAGGGGAGCGGCCGCTGGCCGCCAGGACGCCGGCGCCGCGGCCAAGATGAAGGCGGCCTTGCGTGCCAGCTCGCGGAGAGGCTGGAGTCGAGACTACGGGTTCCGGGCGCGCGCGTTCGAGGTGGATGCCGCTGCTCGAAGGAAGGCGGCGCCGCCAACGGCGGCGGCGGGGCCGGAGAGGGCGGCAGCTCCGGGGGTGGAGGAGGTGGCGGCGGCTTCGATGCCTTTGTTGACGGTTTCGCGTTCCGCTGCCTGCTCTGGTCCCCAAGGGATGACGCCGCGGTCGTCGCTGCCAGGGCCCGGGAGCGCGCCGCGGCGAAAGCGGCCGCGGCGAGAGCTGCAGCTGCGGCAGCGGCAGCGGCAGCGAAGGGCAACGCCGCCGCCGCTCTCGCGCCGCCGCCTCCGCCTCCGCCGACGACGACGACGCCGGCGGACGCCGCGGCGCTGCGCTCCTACTCGCAGCTCAGGGCCCGCATCGACCACGCCGCGGCCCTCGCCGCCGTGGCCGGGACCAACCCCGGTTTCTCCCGCGGAGGGAGGCTGCTGGTCCGCTGGGCCGGGGCGCACCTCCTGCTCTCTCCCCCTCCTCCTTCCTCCTCCTCGCTGGGTTCTTCTTTCTTCTTCTTCTTCTTCTTCTTCTTCTTCTTCTCCGACTTTGAAATCAAACGCCGTGCCAGTCCCGGCGCTCGAGCTCGTCGCCGCGGCGGCCTCGGGCCCCAGGCTCGCCGGAGGGTCCGGGAGCGGGCTCTGCCCGCCTCCGAGCGCCGCCAAGGCCGGCGACGACGACGAGGAGGGAGGAGAAGGAGGAGGAGGAGGAGGGGCTCTGCTTCTGAGGCCGGGCGCGCAGGCGGCGGCCGGCTCGGCGGCGGCGCCGCCGTCGACGGCGCTCGCCGTCTTCGCCGCGGCGCTGCGCCTGCTCGCGGAGAAGGGACTCTCCTCCTCCGCAGAATGCGGAGAGGAAGCAGTTTCCAGGCCGCTGCTCGTCGACCCGCTGGGGCAGATGGAGCCCTCGGAGCGGGCCAGGGCCCTGCGAGGGGAGGCGGAAGGGGAAGAGGAGGATTTCGCCGCGTTGAGCCGGAGGCAGCGGCAGCAGCAGCAGCCGCAGCAGCAGGAGCTCTCGCAGAAGCAAAAATCCTCTCCTTCCAGGCGACGCCTCTCGCGCTCGCCTCCGCCGTCGACCCTTCGGGAACCCTCTGGACCCGCGGCATGGACCAGGCGACGGTCCTCCGCCTGTCGAGGCTCGCGCGGAGGGCTTTGTCGGGGATGGAGGCGGCGCTGCTGTTTGGCGGAGGAGGAGCAGGAAAGAAAAACGACGGCGGCGGCGGCGACGGCGGCGACGGCGACGGCGACGGCGACGGCGCTCGACCCTCTCCTCCTCACTCTTCTTCGTCCTCCTCCTCCTCCTCGCTCCTCGAGGCCGCCTTCGCCCCGGCGCTCGCGGACTGGGACGCCCTCCTCTGGCTCAAGCCCGCGTCCTTGCCTGCCGGCGGGAGGAGGGCCCCTCCCAGGCCCGCTGCCCCGCCGGCGGCCCCTCCCGGGAGGCCGGGGAGGCTGCCGGCCGACGGCAGCGCGGGGAGGTGCGGCGCGGCCATCGCGGCGCTGCCGCCGCCGACGACGAAAAACGGGTTTTCGTCGTTGGGCTCTTCTCCGACCAACCTCGACGAGCTGCTGGTGGGCTTCGACCCCGTCGCCTGCTTCGTCCGCGCCCTGCAGCGGCGCTTCGGCCGCGTCGCTGCCTTCGGGAGCGACGGCGCCGGAGGGGAGAGCCCGGTGGTAGGGGTGCGGTGGCGCAAGGAGGCGAAGAGGGCGTGGCCCCCGGGCGCGGCGGGTCGCCGCTGGCGCAGGCGGCGACGACCCCAACGACGACGACGACGGCGGCGACGACGACGATGGTCGAATCTTCAACTTCGATTCCTCCTCCCTCCCGCTGGTCCTTTCCGTCGAGCTGGACGAGGAGGCCACGCTGGCGGCGATGTGCGCCGCCGGGGGAGGGATCGCGGACGGGTTACAGCGTGGTGCGGCCCCTGAAGAGGAAGAAGGAGAAGGAGGAAGAGAAAAGCAACAAGAAGAAGAGGAGGAGCAGTGACGACGACGGTGACGACAGCGACGAAGAAGAGGTAGAAGAGGAGAAAGTCTCGTCGCCGCTCCAGCAAGGCCAGGCGCCGCCTCTGATTTTGCTTTTTTCGCCTCGCCCCAGTCCCTTTCGCAGCAGGCAGAACCGAAAGTGTAAAAGGGAAAAAAGAACGTCCCAGCAGAGAGAGAGAGAAAGAGAGAGAGAGAGAGAGAGAGAGAGAGAGAGAGAGAGAGAGAGAGAGAGAGAGAGAGAGAGAGAGAGAGAGAGAGAGAGAGAGAGAGAGAGAGAGAGAGAGAGAAGAAGCAGAAGCAGAAGCAGAAGAGGAACAAAGTCTTTTTTCTTTCATTTTTTCAAAAAAGAAAGCGATCAAATGAAGCAAATGCAAAAAAGCGCGCGTTAAACACCTGAAATCTAGCGAGAGGACGCTGCGAAGAAAGAAACAGAATAATCGAAACGGCGACTGGAAAAAAGGTCTGCGGAGAAGAAAGCAACAGAAAGGCTCTCTCCGTCTCAACTTTTGATTTTAAATTGTTACACTCCGAAAAGAAAGAGTTTGCACTCGAGCCCGCCGCCGCACCGCCGCTCCGCAAAGGCCGCCAGCGCCGCCGCGGCCGCCGCGGCGTCGTCGCCGCCCCGCACGCCGCCGGGACGCAGGAGGAGGTTCAGGGAGCGGGAGCCGCAGCGCGACGCGCAGGCCCAGGTGCCGCCCGAAGCAGCGGAAGCGAAGGGGGGAGGAGGCGAGCGGCGTCGCTGCCGTCGTCGCCACCGTCGTCGCCGCAGCTGCCTTCCCTCCTCCTCCTCCTCCTCCTCCTCCTCCGCCGCCGCCGCCAGCGGGCCTTATCAGCACCTCCGCGTCGCCGGCCTCCCCCTCCCACCCGAGTCCCTCGCTCGCCGCGGCCCCAAGCGCCGCCTCCTGCTGCGTCAGCGTGCGGGTTGCGAACCCGAGGCCTGCGAGGGCGCTCGACGCCGCCGAAGCCGCCGCCGGGGTCGAAGGCGTCGGCCTTGGCCGAGGGGCTCGCCCATCCGAGCCCCCCCGCGAGGTCCTGAAGGCGGTAGCGGGCGCCTCGGACGTGGCCCCCGGGGCCCAGCGTCGCCGCGGCGTCGAGGGGGTCGGCGGTCGGTCGCCGAGGGCGGAAGGAGAAGGAGGGGAGGCGGCGGCGGCGGCGGCGTCGGCGGCGGCGGCGGCTGGCAGCGCGGCGAGCGCGGAAAAGGCGCCCCGCGCCAGCGCCGAAGACAAAGCTGCTCTGCCGCCGTCATCGTCGCCGCCGTGCCCCTCGAGGAAGAGGAGGGCGCGGTAAGGGGCCGCGAGAGAACGCCGGCGGCGGAAGGGCGGAAGCGAGGAGGAGGAAGAAATGTTTTCGAAGGCGAGAGAGAGAGGCGTGGAGCGTCGCTGCGGGGACCAGCGCTGGCGTCGCGACGACCCTCGCCTTGCTCTCCCCTCCCTCCTTCCCTCCCCCTCCGCCTCGGAGCCAGACCCGAAGGGGACGGACGGCAGCGGCAGCAGCGGGAGAGGACTCGGGAGCAGCGGCGACGACTCCCAGGAGAGAGAGCGGGTCCGCGGGGTCGAGCGGGAGCCAGCGCGTGGGGGTGGCAAGCGCCGGGCGAGGAGGGAGGAGGGCGAGCTGTTGCTGTTGCCGCTGCCGCCGCCGCTGCCCGTCGCTCCTCGTCGTGCTCTTCTCCTTCTCTCTTCCTCTTCTCCTCCCTCTCCCTCTCGCTCTCCTGCTCCCTCCTCTTCGATCTTCTTTCTTCTTCCGCGAGAAAAGCCCTGAGAAGCGCGTCGCGACGTCAGAGGCCGCCCTGGACGCGGCGTCAGCGGCGGAGGAGAGCACGGAGGAAGAGGAGAGGAGGAGGAAGCGGCGCCGCCGGAGGAGGAGTTCCGCTCCCGGCGGCAGCGGGCGGCGAAGGGCGGGCCCAGCGCGGCCAACAGCGCCACCGCCGCCGCGTCCAAGGGCGGCAGGTTCGTCCAGAGCAGTCCCGAGTCGGCGTCTCCTCCCTTGGGGCACCGCGAGATCCAGACGCCGAAAGCGGAGAGAGGGAGGGGGAGAAGAAGGAGAAGGAGGGAGAAGAAGAGAGTCTGCGTTTAAATTTCCCTCAAAGTCGTCGAGGAGCGCCGCGCCGGCCGAGGCCGCCGCGGCGGCGAGCCTGGGGCCCGTCGCCGCCGCGGCGCGCGCGCACGAGGCCGGCCCGGGCCTGAAAGCTCCCTCCAGGGCCGCGAGGGAGAGCAGAGGGCTGATGCGCTGCCGCCGCTGCCGCCGCCGCTGCTGCTGCCCGCGCCGCGCCGGCGCCGGCGCCCGAAGAGGGCGGCGCCCAGCGAGGCGACGGGACCCGCCAGCGCCGCCCGGGCCGCGAGCGGCGCGCCTCCGGTTCCGTCGCTCCCCTGCTCCTGCGCCTTCTCCTTCTCCTTCTCCTTCTTTATCTTTCGGCGGCTGCAGCAGCAGCTTCTCCACGGGGCCCGTCAGAAGGGAGGCGACGTTGGCCGCGGCTGCCGCGGCCGGCCCTGAAGCGAGGCGTCTGTCGGGGAGGACTGGCCGATCCAGGCGGCGTCGGCTATCTGTTTTTTGATGGGGGGGGGGGTCGAGTTTTTTCTTTTTGGCCGTGAGTTTTTCATCAATCAAAATGGCAAAAACTTGGTCTCTTTTCTTCTCTTTCTCGCGCGCTATCTCTCCTCTGTCTCCTACCAGAAGCCACCACACCCCGGGGCTCGCCCGATGCATGACCCAGCGGGACTGCTCGAGGTGGACAGCGAAGCCCCGCTCTAGAGGGCGGGACGGCCGACCGAGAAGATTGGCATCGACGTTGCCTTTGGCGTCGACTTCATCGGTTTCGTCGTCGTCGCCATCGTCGTCGCCGTCGTCGTCGCTCCTCCGATCGCCTTCCCACGCGGCCCCGTACGCGATGAGCCCCCCGGCGAGCCCGACGACCGCCCTTGTCGATGAGGCGGACGCGCAGGAGGGTACGACGCGAGCAGCTTCTGCCCGTCGTCTCCCTCCCGCGGCGCCGAGGCGGGAATCGAAGACGATCAGGCGGGCACGACATGAGGGTGTGGTGGTGCTTTTTTTCTTCTCCCTCGTCGACTGCGGTTTTTTTTCGACAACATTTTTTCACTCTTTTGTCCCTTCAATTCTCTTTCTGCATCCCCCGTTCGTCACCCCCCAACTGGCGATATGAGCCTCGCTCTGCTCTCTCCTTCCGCTGCTGCAGCCGCGGCGGCAGCGCGCGCGGTCCCTCTACGAGCGTGCGCGCAGCCTAACAGGGAACCCGCGAGGGCGACAGCCACCGGCGATGTAGCCGTCGCCGCGAGCAGCGGCGGCGGCGAGGACGGCGACGGCTAGCCTCCTTCGCGCCGCCGACCCGGACTCTCCGCGAGGACTCGCCGCCGCCGCCGCCGCCACCGCCGCCGCCGCCGGGGGGGGACGCCTCGCCGAGCGAGGGGACATGGTGACCGTCCACTACACTCTGTACGAGGAGGTCCTCGATGACTCCGGCCCCTCTTCTGCTTCTTCTGCTTCTTCTTCTTCTCCCCCAGCAGAGGGCGGCGCGCCGGCGCCAGTGGCGGCGGAGAGGCCTCGCCCCCTCCTCCCCCTGCCCCCGCCACCGCCGTCGTCGTCGAGGACCCGGCCAAGAAGAAGAAATACCGGGTCCTCGACTCTTCCAGGGAGGGCGACGGCCGCGGAGAGCCGCTGACCTTTGAGGTCGGCGCCGGGGACGTCTTTGGGAACGAGCTGTTCCAAGCGTTTGACGAGGTCGTCAGGGGCCGCGCCGCGGGGGAGAGCGTGCGCCTCTCGTGCCCCAGCCCCCCCGCGTGGGACCCGGAGCTCCTCTTCAGGGTCCCGGGCGACCACCCCGAGGTGGAGAGGATGCGCGGGAGGTACAAGAACGTCGGCGGCCTGGCCGAGGGCCTCGTCGTCGAGCTGTCCAACGGGAAGAGGGCGGTGGTCGTCGCCGTGAGCGAGGAGGAGGTCACGCTCGACGCCAACGAGATGCTGGCAGGTGGCGGCGGAGGGGAAGGGTGTTTGAGCTGGAGCTCGTGAGGGTGGAGGAAGGGAAGAAGAAAGAGCAGGGGGAGGAGTGAAGCGGTGGAGGAATGTGTTGCCTTGCTCGTTTTTTTTTCAGGTCGTTGCTCAGATTTTACAAGTGGGTTTGCGTTTGCGCTTCTCTTTCTCCTTTCTACGCTGCTGCTCCTGTCCCGGGCCGCACCAGAAGCAGCAGCAGCAGAAGCGGCGGAGCAGCAGCCCACCACGAGTGCCAGGCCGCCGCCTGCTGCCACCGCTCGCTCCTGCGCGCCCACGCGTCCCACTCGAGCTCGTAGTAGCGGCGCAGCAGCGCCGCCGGGACCGCGACGAGCGGCTCGTTCGCCCCTGCTCCCGCCCTCGCTCCCGCTCCTCCTCTGCCGGCTGCCGCCCTCTCCTCCTCGGAAGAAGAAGGAGAAGGGGAAGAAGAGGTATGGTCTGCGGCAAGAACTCCGGGGGGACCATGACGGAGCAGGCGGGGCAAGGGACGGGGCGGGGGAGGAGCGCGGAGGAGGGGAGGGGGGGAGACGGCGGCGGGGGCGGGGGGGGGGGCGGCGCCGCCGCCGCCGCGCCGCCGCCTCTTGCTCCCTTCCTTCCCCGTCCTCTTCTCCTCTTCCCCCTCCTCTTCTTCTTCCTCTTCGCTCTCTTCCTCTTCGCTCCTCTTCCGCGGCCGCTGCGGCGTGCACAGCTCGGATCGCGGCCTCCAGCGCGTCGTCGTCGAGGTCGAACCCGTCGTCGTTGCGGCCGTGGGCGCGGAGGCGGCGGCGGAAGAGCGAGGAAGAAGGAGCGAGGGGGAGGAGGACAGAAGGAGGAGGCGGTCGAGCCTTGGCCGCCGCCTGCCGGCAAGGGAGTCTTCGGGGCGGAGCAGCGGCTGGCCGCGACGTCGGCCTCGACGACGACGACCGCCCGCCGCCGCGGCCGCCGCGGGGGCCGCCGTTCGCCAGAGCCGCCGGGAGCGGGACAGGAGAGGAGGAAGAGAAAAAGGCCTTCCGCCCGTCCCCCTCATCGCTCGGAGCTCCTCGGAGGAGTAGCGAAGCACGGGGAGGAGGAGGGAGGAGGACGGGAGAGCCATGTCGCCGAGAGAAGCTGACGCCGCTGCCGCTGACGCCTCCGCCTTGTCTCTCCCTCTTCGCTTCTCTCTTCCCTCCTCTTCCTTCTCGGCCTCCTCCCTCAGCGAGACCATCTCGCCGTGCCTCCTCCTCTCCTCCGGCGTCGGCGGGGAGTACCTATAGGCCGCGGCGGGCAACGTAGGCGGCAGCCTCTGCGGCGCCGAGGGCGGCGCGCCGAGCGCGGTGAGCGCGCGCCGGAGCCGCGCGAGCTCGCCCGGGGACCCTTATCGGCGCCGGCCCCTTGCCCCCTTCGCCGCCGGTTCCCTCGCCGCCGTCGTCCTCGTCGTCGGTCGAGACGAGAGTGATGCAGGCCCCGCGCCCGCCAAACCTCCCGGCTCGCCCCGCGCGGTGCGCCAGGGTGGCGGCGCCCTCGGGGAGGGGGGGGAGGAAGCGGGAGGAGAGAAGGGGACGGAAACCTTCCGCTCGTCGTTGCCGCCGCCGCGAGCCGTCGTCGGGGTCGTCACTGCCCGCGTCCTCGTTCGCGCCGCCCGCGCTCCCCCGGCCCCCGCCTCTCCTCCTCCACTCCCGCGGGAGCCCGTCGGCGTTCACGACGAGGTTCACCCTCTCCAGGTCCACGCCCCGCGCCCCGAGGTCCGTCGCGACGGCGACCCGCGCGCGAGAACGCGCGCAGCGCCGCGACAGCCTCCATCCGCCGCGGCTGCGGCAGCGCGCCGCTGAGCTCGACGGCGGGGAAGCCCGCGGCCGCCAGCGAGGCGGCGAGCGAGGCCGCGCGCGCTCGCGAGGAGACGAAGACCGCAGCCTGGCAGAAGGGCGCGGAGGAGAGGGCGGTGACGACGGCGGCGTCGCTCTGGCGCTGGGTCGGGACGGCGGGAGGAAGCGGAGAGGAGAGGAGGAGGTTATCGTTTTCGCTTTCGCTTCGGCCCTTTCTTCTTCTCGGGGGATTCGACGATCGGCAGGTAGTAGTGCGTCACGCCCTCGAGCGCCGGGCCCGCGCCGCGGGGAGGCGTCGACGCGCCGCGGGGAGCCACTTGCCATGAGCCTCGACGCGGCCTCCTCGCTGGCGGCGTCGAGCGTCGCAGAGAACGCCATCACTTGAGGGTGCCGCAGCCCACCCTCCTCGCCGCCGCCGCCTCGGCCTCGACCCCTCTGGCCGCCGCCGCCGCCGCCGCCGGGGCAGCCGCAGGCCGAGGCGAGGAACGAGACGTCCACCGCCAGCGGGGCGCTCAGCAGGGCATCAGCCTCGTCGAGGACCAGCAGCGAGACGCCGGAGAGGTCGAGCGCCGGAACGGCGGCGGAGGACGCAGCGGAGCACTTGGACGCACCGCCGCTCGCGAGCGCGCGCGCCCTTCCCGGCGTCGCAGCGACAACCGCCAGCGGTCTCCGGCACCTCGCGATGTCGGCCGACAGCGGCAGCCCCCCTACGAAGGCCGCCACCGAGGGGCGCGGGGAAAGGGACGAAGAAGAGAGGGGAAAGCGGGAGAGCAGCGAGGAGACGACGTCGGCGGCCTGCAGCGCCACTTCCCTCGTCGGCGCGAGGATCAGCGCCCGGGGTGCCGAAGACAGAAGACAGAATTCGCCGCGTTCGCTGCCGCCGTCGCGGTCAGCACGGCCGGGACGCCGAACGCGGCCGTCTTGCCCGTGCCGGACCTGGCGCGCACGAGGAGGTCGGCGCCGGAGAGGGCGAGCGGGATGGCCAAGGCCTTTGGAGAGAGAGAGTTTTTTCGAGGTCGAGGTTGATGAGGAAAACGAACGGCTAGAAGAACGACTGACATGGCAAATTGCAACCCTCTCTTTCTCTTTCTCTCTCTCTCCCCGCTTCTTTTCATTTCTCGTACCTGTACCGGCGAGGGCTCGATAAAACCGCAGTCCTCGAGCCCGCTGACGAGCCAAGAGGGCAAGGCGAGGTCGTCGAACGAGGCGACGGAAGACGAGAGACATCCGCTGTGCGGTGCCGGCGCTGGTATTGGAATCAGAGAGGTCGCCGCCGCCGCCGCCTTCTTCCTCGCCTCGCTCCTCCATCGTTACAAGCGAGGAGAGAAAAGAAGGAAGCAGGCGTAGGATCAAGGCCCTCGCTTTGGTCTCTTCTTCTTCTCGAGGGAGAGGAGTCGAGACGTTCCAAGCTGATGCCGGCGGGCATGCAGCAGCGAGAGAACGAAATCGAAAAATGAAAACTCCAAATTATCTCGTAGCTACAAGAAAAAAAAAACTCATTTCAGGCCCGCACGCAGATCAGCGTGTCCCCCCGCACGTCCCTCGCGATCCTCAGATCTCCCCCCACGACGACGGTGTCAAACCACCCTTTCCCAAACGGGGGCAGCGGCAGCGAGAACGCCGGGGCGCACTCGCCCGTCGCTTTGTTGATTTTAGCGACGTCGAGCCTCGCTCCCGAAAACTTGAAGTCGACCCTGCTCCCTGCCGTCTCCTTTTCTCCGCCGCCGTTCGATGGCCCGCGGGCCCTTGCGTCGGAGTAGACGATGAAGCTTCCTCCCGGAGGGAAGACGATCTCGTTGACGAGAGCCGGCGGGTCGCTTTCGGGGGCGTCGCCCTCGCCGCCGTCTGCGCCTGCATCGTCCGCGAGGGAGAGCGTTTGGAACACCTCGCCGACCTCCTGGACGCCGAAGAGCCGCTCCCCGTTAGCGATCACCCACAGGACCTCCTTCTCGCTGGTCCAGACCTGGGGAGTTTTCGTTTGGTTGGGTTTCGGTTGGTTTTATCGGTTGGTTGGTTTTGTTGGGGGGGGTTGAAGACGGAAGAGAAGGAAGAAGAGTTTGAAATATTTTCTTCTCGAAACTTCGTCCCCCACCCCGAAATATGCTAGAAACCCTTCTCCTCGATGGCTCTCTCACCAGCTTCCACTTTCCGTCGATTCCCGCGGGGTTGTTCTCGAGGGGGAACAGCGCCGAGCGCGGCGCCGCGGCGTAGAGCTCGTCGATCGCGGCCTCCACTTCTTCGCGGCTCGGGCCCGAGGGGTTGGTGCCTCTGTCGGATTTCGAAATCAGATTCAAGAGCTTGGTTTTAGCTTTGGAGAGCCTGCCGCCGCTCCAGGAGAACTTGGGGAGGGAGAGGGACGGGAGGAGGAGCGCGGGGGCCTTCTTGGCTGCTGCGGAAGTCGAGGTCGAGGTAGAAGAAGACGGGCGGCGAGAGGGGATCGCCTCGGCAATTTTCTGCCTCGGCGCCCGAACGGTGCCGCCTCTGCTGCCAGCAATAGAAGCACCAGGAACAGACTCGAGCGCGCCAGGGCAGCAGCTGCGACTCCTGCTGCTCAAAACCGAAGACATTGCCTTGACGAGAGCAACTGGAGAAACGGAGAGAAACTAGAAGTAGAAAGAGTGGAGCTCAAGTATGTTTGCTCCCACAAAAAAACACAAAAAGCCGCCCTCACTCGCCAATTTGGTTTAAGGTGAGAGAGAGCTTTTGCTCCGTTGTTAATTGTTTTTGTTTTCCTTTTCTAACTGCTCAAGGGACGATGCGAGGCGCGCTCTTTGCGTGAGCACGAAGAGGGGAGCGGAAACGAGACGAGACGAGCTGGGAGCGAGCGACAAAGAGCAGGAGAACCAGCCGGCCCATGAAGCACGCTTCGGCCTAAACGAAATAAGCCAGCCATTGTGATGAATCGTGCCTCTCCTCCCCCCCTCGCTCACTGGAACCGCTTCGTCGTGCCCATCTTCGCAGTCGGCGGTCGCACGCGTAACCCTGATCTCCGGTCACCGGATCGAAATTTGTGCCTCGGAGAGTTGCGCGAATGCGTCGCAGGGAAGAGTGCGAGCCCCCCCCGCGCGTGGTGCCCCTCGGACGGCGACCGTTGACGGCGAGACGATTCTCCGTCTGGGGGGGTCACTCAATTCTTCCTCGACGCCCGCGCGCGGCTTGCGTGCAGCGAATTCCTCTTCCTTTGGCCTGGAGAGTGAGGTGACCCCCTCCAGGCCGAGAACGCGGAATCGAAACGAAGAAAAGGCGTCTAATTCGAGCCCCAGAATTCGCGAGCGAAAAAGTTCGGGGGGGGGGGAGGGAGAGCCTGACGTTTCTCCCCTCGAAGCGTCTCTCAAGAAAGAGAGAGAAACACTCGACTGACGAGCCCCCCCCCCCCCCCCCGCTCTGTCCCCACTTCCTCTGCCCCTCCCTCCCACTTCCTCTGCCCCTCCCTCCCTCTTCATCCCCCCCCCCCCCCAAAAAAAAAAAAAGACAGCCCCCGGCTCTTCCGTCTCCAACTCTCCACACCCCCCAGTCAAGGAACCCGCCCCAATGGAGTCCGTCGAGGCCGCCCTCGACTCCGCGCGCGACGCGGTGTCTGACCTCGCCGACGGCGCCTCGGGCTGGTGGGGTGACCGCGTCGACGAGGTGCGCTCCAAGCTCGAGGAGCGCCGAGGCGGCAAGGGCGCCGACAGCAGCAGCAGAGGAGGGAAGCGACGCAGCGGCAGCAGCAAGAAGGAGTCGTCGCCGCAGGAGGGGGCCAACACGGGAGAAGGGGCCTGCCCGTGGTGCCTCTGCTGCTCGCCGCCGCGCGGCCGCGGTCGGCTTCGCGGCGCACGACGAGACCGCGCGTCAAGGAGTCCGACCTGGAGAGGATCCCGCACGTGGGCGGATACCTGGCCTCGGGGCTGCGCACCCTCAGGGCCAAGCTGAGGGAGCTGCGGAGCGGGAGGAGGACCGGCGGCGGCGGAGGCTTCTTCTCGCTCGGTGCCTCCTCGTCTTCTCCTCCGCCGGCCAAGGCCGCCGCCGCGGCGGCGCTCGAGCGCTCCAAGTCCGCCGCCGCAAGGCCAAGGCCGACGCCGAGGCCGCCGCCGCGAAAGCCGCGAAGGACGCCGAGGCCGCCGCCGCGAAGCTGAAGGCGGAGGCGGAGAAGGTCGCGGCCGCCGCGGAAAAGGCCGCAAAGGACACCGCCGCCGCCATCGAGAAGAAGGCCGCCGACGTCGAGAAGAAGGCGCCAACGTCAAGTCCGCCGTCTCCGAGGGGACCGCCGCCGCCAAGGCCAAGGCCGGCGAGGTGGCTTCGGCCGTCGAGGCTCGGGAGCCAAGGAGGTCGCGAAGGAGGCCTCGGAGGCCGTGAAGGCGCCAAGGGCGCTGAGGCGGGCGGCGCCAAAGAGGTGGCGGCGGCCGTCGACGACGCCGCGGCGGCGGTCGAAGGACGGCGCGGCAAAGCTGGCCTCCGAGGGCGCCGAGGCGGTCGAGAGGTCAAGGCCGAAGTCGGAGAAGGTCGCGACCAAGGTGTCGCAGGCTGCGAGCAAGTGGAGGAGAGACGTGTGGAGGTGGGGGGGGGAGAGAGAGAGAAAAAGAGGTTGAGAGAGGGAGTTTTTTTTTTCCCTTTGAGCGCGCGCGAGAGAGATAAAAGAGAGAGAGAGAGATTTTTCAGTTTCTTCTTCTTCAATATTCTTCTTCTTCTTTTACCGTCGGGGTCCGTTACTAGAATCCGTCGAGGGGGGGGGGCTTTGAGAGGTCTGTTTTGGTTGTTTCCTTCGAGACGAGAGAGAAAGAGACAGAGATATTTCCTTCTTTTTTTTAAAAAACAAAACAACAACAAAAATAAAAACGCTTTCCACTGTTCTTTCTCTTTTCACACTGTTTTCTCTCTCCTTCTCTTTCTCTTTCCTTCTCTTTCTCTCGCGCATCCCCCCTGAAAACGCTCCCTGGATTACGAATCACCGTTGCCTCGCTACGGAGAGCTCTTGAGCTCTCTAAAAACTTAAACACAGAACGTCTCCCTCCCTCTCTCTCTCCCTATCTCTTCAAAACGCCGCGTTGTTCGGCCAGCGAGGGAACGGGATCGAGTCCCTGATGTTGTCCAGCCCGGCCACGAACTGCACCAGCCTCTCGAAGCCGACACCAAAGCCGGAGTGAGGGACCCTGCCGTACCGCCGCAGGTCGAGGTAGGGCTGTAAGGGCTCGTAGAGTCGGTCTTCTCCCCCATCGCCTCGAGCTTTCGACCAGGACCTCGAGGCGCTCCTCGCGCTGGGAGCCGCCGACGAGCTCTCCCACGCCGGGGACGAGGATGTCCATCGCGGCGACCGTCTTGCCGTCGTCGTTTGCCTGAAGAAAGGGGGGGGGGGGAAGAAGGAGAAAAAAGGTGAGTTTTTTTTACTTTTTTCCGTGGCGAAAACCAGAATGAAAAAAAAACTCACCCGCATGTAAAACGCCTTGATCTCCTTCGGGTAGTCGTACACGATCACGGGCCTCCCCTCGTGCACCACGCGGAGAGGTAGCGCTCGTGCTCGGACGCAAGGTCGACGCCCCACTCGACGGGCAGCTCGAACTTGACTTTTTTCGCCGCGATGTGCTCCTCAGGATCTCGACCGCCTCGGTGTACGAGACGCGAGCGAACCCGGGGGAGTCGGCGGCCGCGATGGCCTCGAGCCTCTTCCTCGTGCCCGCCGCGGTCACCGGAGCGATCTTCTTCCCTTTTCGTCCCTGCCAGTGTGGTTCTCGAGGAAATCGAGCTCGGCGGAGCAGTCCGCGAGCACCTTCCGGACGCAGAAGGTCACAAAGTCTTCGGCGCATCGCATGTCGTCCCGCAGGTCGGCAAACGCGATCTCGGGCTCGACCATCCAGAACTCGGCCAGGTGGCGAGCTCGTGTGGCTGTTCTCGGCGCGGAAGGTGGGCCCGAAAGTGTAGACCGAGGTGAGGGCGCAGGCGTAGTATTCGGCTGTTGTTTGGTTTCGGTTTTTTTTTTTCGGGAAAGGGTTTTTTTGAGAAACAAGAGGATTTTTTCCGTAAAAGAAGGTCTCTCGTGTTTTTGGCGAAAGAAAAAAAAACTGGGGAAAAAAACAAGGAAAAACTCCTCTCACCGTTCAGCTGCCCGCTGACGGTCAGGAACGCCGGCTTTCCGAAGAAGTCGGCCGCAGTAGTCGATTTTGCCGTCGGCGGCGGAGCGCGGGAGCCCCCGACCATGACAGGAGCGGGGCCGCGACGAAGCGGAAGCGCCGCCTCGGCCGCGCCGCAGCAGCAGCAGCGGGAGCAGCCTTTTTCTTTCCCTTGGCCTCCTGCTCCTTCGCGGCCTTTTTGCCTCCCGTCGCGGCGAAAAACTTTTCCTTGGCCTGGTTTTGTTATTGTTTTGTGAAAGAGAGTATGGAGGAGGAGGAAAAGGAAAGACGAAAGAGAGTGAGCTTTTTGGAGAGTCTCTCTCTCTCTCTCTCTCTCTCTCTCTCTCTCTCTCTCTCTCTCCTCTCTCTAATCTAAATAAATCAGTCTCTCTCTCTCTCTCTCTCTCTCTCTCTCTCTCAAGAACGAGAAAAAAAAATAACTTTTCTCACCTCCTTCAGCAGAGCGACCGCGGCTTCGACCTCCTCCTTGGGGGCCTTCGCCCCCTTCAGCGCCCGGACCTTGTCCCCAAACTCGGCGGCGGAGGCCTCCAGGGCGGCGATTTCCTCCGGCGGAGAGCGCGGGACGAAGGCGGCTTCGATTCTTCTTTTCGGCAGCGGGAGCGCGAGCAGCAGCAGCAGCGGGAGCAGCGGGCGCAGCCGCAGCCGGAGCAGCAGCAGCGGCGGCGGCCGGAGCAGCTGCTCCAACAGCCGCCGCCCCTCCTCCGCCCTTCCTCGCCTTCTCGATCCGGCCTCTGCAGCAGCGTCGTCACCTGGAACATCTCCCCGGCGCCCTCGCAGTCGCTCGCGGTGATCAGGGGGCTGGCCACGTAGTGAAAACCCCGGGACTGGAAGAACTCGTGCGCGGCCGCGGCGAGGCAGGAGCGGAGCGGCGCGATGGCGCCGAACGTCGCGGTCCGCGGCCGCAGGTGCGCGACGTCGCGCAGGTGCTCGAGCGTGTGCCTGCCCTTCCCGGCCAGCGGGTACGCGCCCTTCCCGTTGTCGCAGGGGCCGAGGTGGACGAGCTTCGTGGCTCTGAGCTCGACGAGCTGCGTCCGCTTCGCGGGGAGGCCCGCCTCGCGGTCGCGGCGCAGCTTCTCGGGGTCGGGCGGCTTCGAGAGGACGACGACGCCCGAGACGAGGAGGCAGGCCCCCGTCTGGCACGCGGCCTTCAGCGTGCGCCGCCGCCGCCGCCGCCGCCGCGTCGGGCGAAGGAGGAGCAGCAGCGGCGGCGGCAGCGCGCGGGGGAGGAGCCCGAGGGCGAGGGCGGCGGAGAAGCCGCTGCCGCCTGCTCGGCGGCAAACGCGGCGGCGACCTCGGCAGGGAGCACCACCTGCAGCACTCCCTGGCAGCTCCCGTCGTTGAGCCCGACGAACGCGAGGGCGCCCGCGAGGGCCTCGCGCCCCGTGCGGACCCAGCCCCCGACGGTGAGCTCCGTGCCGACGAGCGAGAGGTTGCCCTCGCCGCTCGCGCCGGGCGAGGCGGGGCGCAGCGCCGCCGCGATGGGCGTCCGGCCGTAGGAGCGCGAGTAGGGGGCGACGAGGTCTTCCGCCGCCGCAGCAGCCGCTGCTCCGTTGGAGGCCGCATGTGTCTCTGCCTGCTTGAGCTCGAGCTGGAGAGGGAGAGAGAGAGAGAGAGAGAGAGAGGGGGATGGGAGAGGAGGGACAGAGGGAGAGGAGACAAAGGTGAGCCGAATCATCGATCGACGGCCGATCGTCGCTCCTCTCGGCTCTTTCTTTCCTCGGTCTCTCTTTGGAGGGGGGAAAGGGGGGGGCGGAGCTGCTCTTACCTGCAGCCCTTCGATCTTGGCGCGGAGCGCATCGACGTGCGCCATGACGTCGAAAAAAAGGAACCGTGAGAAAGAAGGAGAGAGCGGAGGAGGAAGAGGAAGAAAAGAGTCTTCGAGACAAGCCAATCGAATTTTCGAGCTCAAGCCTCCTTCTCGACCGTCAATGTTTATTTTTGAGAGAGAGTCGAAGAACGAGAAGAAAACCAGCACAATCCCTTTTTTCAAACTCTCTCTCTGTCCTTCGGCCTTCGGTTCTCCTCGTCCCAAAAACGATGATCTCCCTCCGCTCCTCCGCGGGCGTGCGCGTCGCCCCCGCGGTCTCATCGTCGTTGTCGTCGTCGCGCGCGGCGATCGCCCCCCGCTCCGCCGCTCCTGCTCCTTTGTCGGTGATGTCGGCGTCTCCCGCGTTTCGTCGTCGTCGCGCCGATCGCTCAAGTCCCTGGCCCCTCGCGCTGCGGCCGGGAGCCCTCCCGCGTTCGGCGCCTACGGTGAGTCGTGATCGTTTCTTTCGCATCGAGAGCGAGAGAGCGCCGCAGAGTGGATGAAAAGGGGATGTGAAGGAAGCGTGGAGGGAAATTGCCCCGCTGTTGGACGAACGACGGTGCCATTTTTTTCTGTTTTTTTGACGCCAGTGCTCATTCTCGTCTCTCCCTTTCAACAACTCCTCCCCGCCACCAACCACTACAGGCGGCGACGCCCGCATCAAGGTCATCGGTGTCGGCGGCGGCGGCGGTAACGCCGTCAACCGCATGGTCAACTCGGGCCTGCAGGTGAGGAGAAGAAGAAGAAGAGAGAGAGAGAGAGAGAGAGACGGAACGAGACACGCCGGTCGATCACGACGAGAGTTTTTTCTTTGACGGGCGAAATTCGAAAAGAAGAAAAACTCGACCTCGACCTCCCCTCCTCACCTCTCCCTTCAAAAAAAAAACATCTCGACAAATCCAGGGCGTCGAGTTCTGGGCCGTCAACACCGACGCCCAGGCCCTCGAGTCCAGCTCCTGCCTCAACAAGCTCCAGCTGGGCGCCGAGCTCACCCGCGGCCTCGGCACGGGCGGGGACCCCTCCCTCGGCGCGGCGGCCGCGCAGGAGTCGGCCGCCGACGTCGCGCGGGCCGTCGCCGGCGCCGACCTCGTCTTCATCACGGCGGGGATGGGCGGCGGGACGGGCACGGGCGCTGCCCCTGCGGTGGCCAAGGCCGCGAAAGAGGCGGGGGCCCTGACGGTGCGATGAGAGAGAAAGAGGGAGTTGGAGCGGGGGGGGGGGGGGGGGGGGACCTCTTTCTTGTTCCCATCTCCGAGAGGGCCGCACGCGGACTCTCCAAGAAAAGACGGAGAAGGCGACCGCCCCTCTCCGACTCTCCTCACGCATCCGCCTCTCTCCTCCTTTTCCCCTCTTCCTGCGAACCCAAAAAAACAACAAAACCGTCAAAAGGTCGGCGTCGTCACCTACCCCTTCTCCTTCGAGGGCCGCCGCCGCGGCGGCGCCGCCGCAGACGGCGTCGAGACGCTCCGCAAGGCGGTCGACACCCTGATCGTCATCCCCAACGACCGGTAAGAATGAGGTCTTTGATGGCGCTCTCTTTCTCGCTCTTCCTCGTTTCTTCGGTTCGCTTTCGTATAGGAATGAGATTTTTCCTGTCCGAGAGAGAAAGCGCGGCAAGAGGGAGTCCAGAGAGCTCCAACCCATCGTCGGAAAAAGCGACCTCCGAAAAACTGACCTCGAACAAAAAAACGACCTCGGAATATTTTTAAAACACTAGCCTCCTCGGCGTCGTCGGGGACGCGACCCCGCTCTCGGACGCGTTCCTGCTCGCGGACGACGTCCTGCGCCAGGGCGTGCAGGGCATCTCGGACATCATCACCATCCCGGGGCTGGTGAGTCCTTGAAATTCGTTTCTCTTCTTTCCTTTCTTTTGTCTCTGTTCTTTTTCTCGTACCAAGGTCTCTCGAGGTTGGAAAAAAAAAGCAAAAAAAAACAAAAACTCATCTTTTTCTCTCTGCTCTCTTTCTCTCTCTCCCCTTTCCAAACAGGTCAACGTCGACTTCGCCGACGTCAAGGCCATCATGCGCGACTCCGGCACTGCCATGCTCGGCGTCGGCGTCGCCAGCGGAAAGGGCCGCGCCCGCGAGGCCGCCGACGCCGCCACGTCCGCGCCCCTGATCGAGCGCTCCATCGAGCGCGCGACGGGCGTGGTGTACAACATCACGGGCGGCAGGGACATGACGCTGGCAGAGGTGAACGAGGTGTCGCAGGTCGTGTCGTCGCTCGCGGACCCGAGTGCCAACGTCATCTTCGGCGCGGTGAGGAGTTCTTTTTTTAACCCGTTCGGGTTTTTTTTTTCACGCTCTTTTTCACGGATCGTCTCTCTCGGGAGCAAATGACACTTCTCGGCGCCGCTCCTTCTCACCGCCGCATTCCCCTCCTCTCCGCATGCCCCTCCTCTCCCTCAAAAAAACGGAACGACGGAAAAACGGCGACAACAGGTCGTCGACGACGCATACGAGGGCGAGCTGCACGTCACGATCGTCGCGACGGGCTTCCCGCCCTCCTTCGAGGACGCCCTCTTGGCCGACGGCGCCGCCAGCGCGACCAGCAGGAGCAAGAGGGTCTCCTCCTCCGCGGCCTCCTCGGCTGCTGCTCCCGAGGCTGCCGCCGGCGGCAAGGGCGGGAGGACCATCCAGGCCCCCCGCTCGTGGCAGGTGTGGGGCTGAGCTGGAAGTAAGCCGAAATTTTTTTTGGCTTTTTTCTCCCTCGCCTTGCGAAAAAAAGGGGAGGCCCCCAGCAGGTCGTCGCACGAGAGACAACACAAAAGAAGCACCGCGCCTCTCTCTCTCTCTCGTCCGTTCGTTCGTTTTGAGAGAGACGCGCGCGCGCGAGCGAGACACAGTTATATTGCTTTTCTAGGAAGGGAGAAAGGGAGAGAGTAGAAAAACGTTTTTTCTTCAATTCGGGGGGGGGGGGAAACGTGATGAAATAAAAAAAAGGCTCCGCTGTTTCAAAAAAATATTCAAAAACAAGAACGTCTCGTCGCGCGCCTCTCTCTTTCTCTGCCTCTTTCTTCGAGTTCTTCTCTCTCTCTCTCTCTCTCTCTCTCTCTCTCTCTCTCTCTCTCTTCTCTCTCTCTCTCTCTCTCTCTCTCTCTCTCTCTATCCTCTTCCAAATCGGCGGCGGCGACAGAGCTCAAAAAAATGGCTTTGGAGAGGGAAAAGAAGAGCTCCAAAGAAATCCCCTCCTCGTTGCCGTTCTCGCGCTTGCGCCCCCGAGGTCGTAAAGGTTCCAGGAGAACGGGCATGGCGTCTAAAACGCCATGCCCTCGTCGTTCTCGCGCTTGCCCGTCGTGAGGTCCCTCCAGAAGCCATTGGTCTCCTCGATGACGTCAAGGGCGAACTGCCTCGGCTGGACCTTGTTGTTGTAGCTATGTTTGCGTTTTTTTTGTTTTGAGAGAGAGAGAGAGAGAGAAGGGGTGAGAGAGGCGAGAGGAGGAGCAGCGAGAGAAGGAGAGAGAAAGAAGAAAGAAAGAAAAAACGCGAACAAAGGAAGGAAATCCTTTCTGCTCTCACCCGAACTTGTTCTCGGGCTTGCCGTCGGGGATCTTGTAGTCGCGGAACCAGACGCGGATGCGCTCGAGCTCTCCCGGGAAGACGCTGAGGTGAAAGAGAGAGGGGGGGGTGGAACGAGGCGGAGAAAGTGAGTGAGAAAGCCAGAGAGAGAGAGAGAGAGAGAGAGAAGAAAATGAAAAGAATAAAGGGGAAAAGAAAAAAACGAAAATCCTTCTTCTTCTTACCGCTCGACGTCCTCGACGTCATTGACCTCGGCGGCGCGCGGGTCGGCAGAGTTGATGCAGATTATCTTCATTTTTAGAAAGATTTTGGTTTTAATGACGAGATATTCGTCGTGAGCGCGAAGAAATGAGGCGGAGAAAAAGGTTTTCGGCGGAAAAAAAAAGACCTCAAAAAATCGACAAAAGTTGACTTGATAATCTCTCACCTTCCAGTCGAGCTCGCCGTCGTCGATCATCGCCAGGACGCCGAGGGCCTTGACGGGCGTGACCGAACCCATGGCGCACTCAGCCTCGCCGATCTCGACGACGTCAACGGGGTCGTTGTCGCCCTGAAAGTGAAGAAAATTTCGAAAAAGACGAAGATGGAGTTTTTCGAGGAATTGTTATTTTTTTTCGTCCGGGTTTTTTCTCTCTCTTTTCTTTCGTCTCTCGCGTCCTCCTCCTCCACCCTCTCTCTCTCTCCCTCTCCACTTTCCCCCTCGGTATTGCAGAATTAAGTCAGTTTCGACTGAATTCGACGATCAGCCTCCCCGAAGGGGGGAGTCTCGAATATAAATGTGTGTGTGTTGTTTGCTCTCTTCAGCGGGGAAAAAGTCGCGTTCCGTTCCTCTCTCTCTCTCTCTCCGTTCTTCTCTCTCTCCGCCCGTCCCCCCTTTCCCTCCCCCTACCTTGACCTTGAGCTCGGGGTGTTCATGCGCCGGGTCCTCCCACGTCTGCGGCAGCAGTCCGTAGTTCCAGTTGATGTTGTACGGGTAGAACCTCAGGTTCCCCTTCTTGATGTCCTGCTTGATCGGGTTGCGCGCCTCGGTCGTCGCGACCTCCATCTTGGCGCTAGACTCCTTCGGGATCTCGCAGATGAAGTTGAGCGTGCCGTCGTCGTTCTTGAGGGGGACATCGTGCCACCATGAGATGGGCTTTCCCTTCTCCTCGGCGAAGATGCGGAAGTCGGTGGTGGAGCGCTTGCCCTGAGAGAGGGTTTTTGTTTGTTTGTTTGTTTTTTTGGGGGGGGGGCAAGAGGAGAGGGAAAAAGAGAGAGAGAGGTGGAGGAAAGGGGGGTCAGCGTCCTCTCGCTCTCTCTCTCTTCTCTGGGTTCTTGGCTAGCGGCCGCTCCTCTCTCTTTTCTCCTTTCCTCTGAGCCGCAAATGCTCCCTTCTCTCCCTCCTCTTTTCCTTTGCCTTCCTTACCTCTTCGACCTTGGCGTAAGAGCTGGTGTTGACGGCCGCGGCGCGGACGGAGACGACGGCGCGGCGGGGGGCGGAGACGGCCTGTTGATTGTGAATTCAGTTTCGTTCTTCGGCGTGAGCAAAAAAACAGGAAAAAGATATACGAAATCGACCGGGAAAACGGCCGAGGTCGCACGGACGAATCCGCGCATTTTTTCGGGTTCTGACCGCATCAGGACTCGGCGCTTGTCGACAACACATCCTAGGAACGCGAATGCGCGTGAAGCGTGCCCCGGAGAGGGAGAGCATGCCACGGAAATGGAGAGAGACAGCGAAGAGACGTCGACGGCAAAAGGAAGCAAAGCAGAACAGGCAGCTCTCGGTCCGTCCTCTCCCGCTGTCTCCCCCCTCTCCGCTGTCCTTCTCGCAGCTTGAAAACTCACCCTGGGCGCGAAGATAGCGCAGGGCATGCGCGCCATCATGGTCTTGGACAGCATCGTGAGCGAGAGTTAAGGTGGAGAAGAGAAGAGAAGAGAAGAGAAGAGAAGAGGAGATTGGTGTGAGAGCAGCTGGGCGGCGTTTCGATTATTTTTTTTCCTCGAAGGAGAGGCTCCTCTTCTCGAAGGCTCCTCCTGGCTCGAGCCAAAACTCATTTTGCTCTCTCCCGCTCTCTCGCTCCTCTGTCTCTCCTTCCTTCGCTCTTTTGCTCTCTCTCGTCTCCTTGTCCTCTCCATCTCTCCCTAGGCACGCAACATATTGCCTGGATCCAACCATGAGCAGGCTCGGCGGCGCCTGGACGCTGGCACGGTAAGAGAGGAGAGAGAGAGAGAGAGGAATCGTCGTCGCCCCTTTCCGTCGAAGGCAATCGCAACGACCAACGCTCCTTTCTCACCTCTCTCTCTCCTTTCCCACCGAAAACTCGCGGCGCAAAAAACGCACACACAGTGAACAAGGCATGCTCGATCGTCTCGCCGCGGCAGGCGCCGGAGGGGGAGAGCCTCGCCAACGAGGTGGACCAGCTGCGGAGCCAGGTCCGTTTTTCGCTCTTTTTTTCAATGCCCGTTCTTTTTTTGTTTCGCCTTCGCTTTCGCTCTCTCTTTCTCTCTCTCTCTTTCATTTTCTCTCTCCACGAAGGGTTTGGGTTTTCTCAATGCGCACATGCAGAGATGGAGCATCTCGGTCTGATCTGGGGGGGGGAGGGGAAAGGAGAAACGGAGCTCTGAGGAGGAAGGGCGTGCTGCTCTCGCGCCTTCTCTCCGTCACGTCGGTTTTTTCTTTTTTTCTCCCAATCGATTCGACGTCGCCCTCCCCCCCCGTCGCTCTCTTCCAACACAAATCTCACCCTCACCGATAAACAAAACTCCAACGACAGCTCGCCGCGGCCCGCGCCGACCTCGAGGCCGCCCGCCAGCGCGACGCCGAGCTCTGGGCCTACTGGCAGGAGCTCCGGGACTACGAGGACGACATCAGGAGGAGGCTCGACGAGGGCGAGGCCGCCTGGGCGGCGCAGCGGCGCGAGTGGGGCGCGGCGCCTGTCGAGCGCGGAGGGGGCGCGGGACGCCTCGGAGCGGGCGCGCGCCGCCGCGGCCGCGGAGGCCGCCGAGGCGCTCCGGGCCAAGGCCGAGGCCGAGGACGCCGCGGCCGACGCCAGGAGGGACGCGGCGGCCTCGGAGGCCTCGTGCGCCGCCGCGCTGGCCGAGGCGCGGCGCGGCGCCGAGAGGGAGCGGCGGCTGCGGTCCGACGCGGCCGCGGCCGCCGCTGCGCAGCGGGAGGCGGAGCAGGCGCGCGACGCGGCGGTGGCGGCCGCGGCGAGGGCGCGCGACGACGCCGCGGGCGCGCGCGTGGAGGCGGCGGCGGCGGGCGAAAAGGCGGCGGCGGCCGCCGAGACGCGCGAGGCCTCGAGGGCGGACGCGAGGGCCGCGAGGGCCGAGGCCGCCGCGGCGGCGTCGGACGCCGCGTCGTGGAGGCGGCGGGCCGAGGTGGCCGCGGCCAAGGCCGAGGCCGCGGAGGCGAGGGCCGAGGCCGCAGAGAGGCTGCTGAGGGAGGGCGGCAGGAACGACGCGCCGCGGCGCACGCGGCGGCGGCGAAGCAGGCGGCAGCGGCGGCGAGCGGAAGGAAAGCCGCCGACGACGGGGACGCCTTCCCTCCCGCCGCCGCGGGCGCTGCTGCCGCCAGATCTCGGGGAGGAGGGGCCGCGGAGGCGACCCCTGCCGCCGCCGCCGCCTCCTCCCCCTCGCGCCGCTCTGGCCGGCGCGCCCAGCCCCCGCCGCCCCGGGGGCCGGGCCTCGGTCCCGGCGCGGCCGCCGCCGCGGCGGCGCAGCAGGAGCAGCAGCCCAGGGCCCCTTCCCGCACCCCGGGCTCGGCGCTCTTCGCCACCGCCACGGCGACGGCGGGAAGGATCGGGAGGTTCCTGTCGCGGAGGCCGACCGTCGGCGGGGAAGGGGAGCAGGGCGGGGAAGGGGAGGGAGGCGGGCGAGGCGAGGGGGAGGGAGGCGGCGGGCGGCGGGGCGAGAGGCCCGGGGCCTGGGGAGCGGTCGCCCCGCTCGAGGCCGCCCTGAAGGCCGCCGTCGCAGCTCCGCTCCCTGGAAGACGACGACGAGATGTCCCCGGAGGTCGCGGCGGCGCCAAAGGCGGGCAGGCCGAAGAAGAGGGCCTCGGCGCCGACCGCGGCCTCGAGCAAGAAGAAGGCGACGGCGGCGGCGGCGAGGAAAGCGACGGCGGCGGCAACGAGGAAGACCGTCTCCACGAGCGGCGCCGCAACTGCTGGCGCCTCTGCCCCCCAACGCGCGCGACGAAAAGGTCGACGACGACGCCTGCCTCCAAGAAGGCTGCTGCTGCCGCCCCTGCTGCGGCGGCGGCGGCGAAAAAGCCGACGGCGGCGAAGAAGCGCAGCGCTCCCTCTGCCGCCGACGACGGCGGCGGCGCCCCCCCGGCGACGGCAAAGAGGGCGCGGAGCTCAGCCGCCGCCGCTGCTGCTGCTTCCAAGAAGGAGAGGAAGCCCTCGTCCGCGCCTTTTGCTGCCGCCGCCGCTTCGCCCGTGCGGAGGTCGAGCAGGACAGCAGCCGCGCATTGAAGAGAAGAAACGGACTTTTTTGGTTGTGTTTGGGAAGAGAAAAGAAAGAGAGAGGGAGAGAGGGAAAGAGAAAGTGCAACACCAGAAGAAAAAAAATGAAAGAAATGTTTCGCTCGGTTTTTTTTACATTCTTCAAAACGACGGCACGAAGCCCTGGTCGTCGCCTTCCTCTGCTTCCTCGCCCCCGAGGCCGCCTCCCTCCCTCTCGAGCTCCCTCCGGGCCGCCGCGGCGCCGAGCGCCACGCCAGCGCTCGCGGCCGCGGCCGCCGCCCAGAGCAGCGCGGGGCCGGGGCCCGGGCCGCCCGACGGCGAGGCCGAGGTCCTCCAGAGCGACAGGCTGGGAACGCCCCCCTCCCAGCTCGACTCGGCCCAGAGGGGCTCCCGCGGCCAGCCCAGCGAGCGCCGCCAGGCGTCCGCCGCGGCCGCGGCCGGGAGCGGGGGGGGGGAGGGGGTCGAGTCTGGTTCTCGGCCGGTCGCTTTCGGGTCTCCGGGAGCGCGTGCCAGTTGCCGTAGTTCTCGGCGCCGTCGCAACCCGAGCACTCTATGTTCAGCGGATAGGCCGCGACGAAGGCGACCGAGGCCCTGACGCAGGAAAGAGGAGGAGGGTCCGAAGGAGAGGAAGAGGAGGAGGAGAGTCGAGGAGGAGCGGGCGCAGACGGTGCCGGCGGGGCAGCTCCCGCCGCCGCCCCTCTCGCACGGGGGCTCCTTCCTCTCCTCCCCCTTCCTCCCTCGTCGCCCCCGCCAGAAACTCCCACAGGAGCCTCGCGTACGGCGTCTTGGTCAGAGGGTCGAAGGCCTGCGGGTCCGCCGAGAGCGTCGGCAGGGGGCCCGCGTGGTGCGGCGTGCCGGAGCCGGCGAGCGCCGCGGCGTGCGCCTCGGCGGCGCCGCGCTCGCCCAGCAGCTCGAGCGTCAGCCGGCAGGGGCCGCCCCCTCGCCCCCGCCCGCCGCCCCTCGCTCCGCCGCCGCTCGCTCCGCCGCCTCCTGCGAGCCCCGCCTCCCTGGCCACGAGGCAGGAGATGAGGTCGAGGACGCGCGGGAGCACTGCCTCCGCCGAGAGGAAGGGAGGAGCGGAGGAAGCGCTCGAGGAGGAGGAGGAGGGGGCGTTTGAGGGCGAGAGCGCGAGGAACTCGGCCGGGGCGCCGGCGCCGGCCGCGGCCGCCCTCGCGGCGACGGCCGCCGCGGCCGCGACGGCCCGCGGGTCCAGCCTCCTCGCGTCGTCCCACCGCGACGAGGCGTGGGGGCCTCCCAGCGAGCCCTCATGCGCCGAGAGCAGCGCGGACGCGACGTCCGGGGCGGCGGCGGCCCAGGCCCACAGCGACCCCGGGGGGGGCCGCCGGGCCCGCCGGCGGCGGCGGGAGCCGCGAGGACGACGCGCGACGGCGCCGACGGCGACGAGGAGTTGAGCAGCAGCGCCGCGGCGGGGCCCTCCCTCGAGCCCGCGGTCGTCCCCGGGTGCGCGAACAGGAGCGGCGGCGGCGAGGGTTCCCCGGAGCCGTTCGTCGGAGGGGAGGGAGCGTCCCCGACGGCGCCGAGCTCGATGAGCCAATCCCCGTGCTCTTCATGGGCGGCATCCTGGGAAGGCTCCTCAACGAGTTCGCAATCACCATAGGCATGGCGATCCTCGTGTCGGGCGTCGTCTCCCTGAGCCTGACGCCCATGCTCTGCAGCCGCTACCTGAAGCCACCGCAGCCGGAGCGCCACGGGCGGTTTTACATGGCCCTTGAAGGGGCCTTCCAGGCGATGCTCAGGGCTTACGACGTCAGTCTCAAGGCCGTTCTGAGGCACAAGTTTGTGGTGCTGATGCTGTCGGCCCTTCTCATGGCCGTCACCGTCTATCTTTTCTGGATTATGCCGCTGGGGTTCCTGCCGAGCGAGGACACGGGCTCCATTTTCTCATTTACCGAGGCCCAGCAGGGGATCTCCTTCGAGTCCATGGTCAAGCACCAGCAGGCCCTGGCAAACATCGTCCATGACGATCCGAACGTCAGCGCCTTCATGTCGAGCGTCGGCGCCGGCGGTGCCAATATCTCGGGGAACACGGGTCGCATTTTCATGATCCTGAAGCCGCATGGGGAGAGGGAACTGAACTCCGACCAGATCATCCAGAAGTTGCGGCCCAGGCTGTCGGAGGTGCCGGGCATCCAGATCTTCATGCAGAACCTGCCGCCCATCCGGATCGGCGGCAGGCTGACGAAGAGCCAATACCAGTTCACGCTCCAGAGCCCCGACACGGAAGATCTGTATAAACACGCGACGGTCCTGGAGGCGAAAATGAAGGCCCTGCCGGAGCTGCAGGACGTGACGAGCGACCTCCAGGTCAAGAACCCCCAGCTGAACGTTGAGATCGACCGCGATCAGGCCTCGGCCCTTGGGGTGACGGCCCACCAGATCGAGGACGCCCTCTATACGGCCTACGGCTCCCGCCAGATCTCGACGATCTATGCGCCCAACAACCAGTACCGCGTCATCATGGAACTGGAGCCGAGGTACCAGAGGGACCCCGCGGCCCTGTCCCAGATGTACATCAGGTCGTCGGCGGGGCAGCTCATCCCTCTCTATTCCGTCGCGAAGATCACCACGGGCGTGGGGCCCATGACGGTGAACCACCAGGGCCAGCTCCCGGCCGTCACCATCTCCTTCAATCTCAAGGAGGGGGTCTTTCTCAGCCAGGCCGTCGATGTCGTCGAGAAGCTCGCGAAGTCCACGCTTCCGGCAACGGTCAGTACGAGCTTCCAGGGCACGGCCCAGGCCTTTCAGGAATCGACGAAGGGTCTCTGGCTCCTCCTGCTCATGGCGATCCTCGTGATCTATCTCGTCCTCGGCATTCTTTACGAGAGCTTCATCCATCCCCTGACCATCCTGTCGGGCCTGCCCTCGGCAGGGTTCGGGGCCCTCCTGACCCTCATGATATTTCACAAGGACCTGAATATCTACGCCTTCGTGGGCGTCATCATGCTCGTGGGTATTGTGAAGAAGAACGCCATAATGATGATCGATTTCGCCCTTGACACACAGAGGAAGGGAGGGATCAGCGCTGCCGAGGCGATTTACGAGGGATGCATCATCAGGTTCAGGCCCATCATGATGACGACCATGGCCGCCCTCATGGGCACCCTGCCCATCGCCCTCGGGTTCGGTGCGGGCGCCGATGCCCGCAGGCCCCTCGGGCTCGCCGTCGTGGGCGGTCTGCTTTTCTCCCAGGTGCTGACGCTTTACATCACACCGGTCGTGTATATCTATCTCGATGCCCTCCAGAAAAAGCTGAGGAGAAAAAAGGAGAGCACCGGGATGAAAGATCATGCAGGAAAAACGGAGGAGGATTTCCTGAATGGAAGAACAGAAACAGGACAACAATAAGCGGAAGAAAGCGGCCGTTGTCGTCTTCGCCGTCATGACCGTCATCGGCGCCGTGACCCTCTTCTTCTATCTCCGGTACAAGGCGACGCATATCACGACGGACGACGCCTTCGTGGAGGGACACATCCATACCGTCGCCTCCAAGGTCCCGGGGACGGTGAAATCCGTGCTCGTCAGGGACAACCAGTTCGTGAAAAAGGGCGACCTCCTCGTCGAGATCGACCCTGTCGACTATGACGTCAGGGTGAAGGAGGCCGATGCTGCGCTCCATGCAGAGAAGGCGAGACTCGGCGAGATCGAGGCGAGGGTCGAGGCGGCGCAAAGGCAAATGACGGAGCTCAGGGCGGCCGCTGAATCGGCGCGGGCGAACCACCAGCTCCAGGAGGCCCTGCTGGCGCAGGCCGAGAGGGACATGAGGCGGGCGGAAAACCTCTTTGCCAGGGAGGCGATCTCGAAGGAAAGGCACGAAAAGGCCCTCACGGATTATCAGGTCGCTTATGCACGTCTCAAAGCCTCTGCAGAGCAGCTGAAACAGGCCGAAAAGGCGATGGAGACACAAAAGGCGGTGATCAGGCAGAACGAGTCCCTGCTGCCACCCCAGCAGTCGTCGGTGAAACTGAGAGAGGCGTCCATGACAGGCGCTCGTCTCAATTTCGGATACACACGCATCTATGCGCCTTCGGACGGCCATGTCACGAGAAAATCCGTGGAAGCGGGCAACCAGATCCAGTCGGGACAGCCGCTCATGGCAGTCGTCCCGCTCGACGATGTCTGGGTCGTCGCGAACTACAAGGAGACGCAGATCGAGAAGGTCAAACCGGGGCAGAAGGTGCAGATCAGGGTCGACACCTATGGCGGCAAAGAGTTCTCCGGAAAGGTCGACAGCATCATGGCGGGAACCGGCGCCGTCTTCTCGCTCTTCCCGCCGGAGAATGCGACGGGCAACTATGTCAAGGTCGTCCAGAGGATACCGCTGAAGATCGTTCTTGACAAGGACACTGACCGCGACCATGTCCTGCGTGTCGGCATGTCCGTCGTCCCGACTATCCTCATCGACTGATGAACAAGTGGCTCATCGCCTTCACGGTCATGCTGCCCACGCTCATCGAGATCGTGGACACATCGGTCGTGAACGTCTCCCTCGACCACATTCGGGGAAGCCTCTCGGCGGGCATCGACGAGTCGACATGGACGATCACCTCGTACCTCGTCTCGAACGCGATCATCATTCCCATGACGGGCTGGCTCAGCAGGTTCTTCGGGAGAAGGCGCTATCTCATCCTCTCCATAACGGTCTTCACCATCAGCTCTCTCTTCTGCGGCTTCGCCTGGAGCCTCGAGAGCCTCGTCCTCTTCCGGGTGCTCCAGGGCATCGGCGGAGGCGCGCTCCAGCCCATCTCGCAGTCCATCCTCCTGGAGACCTTTCCGCCCCGGCAGCACGGGATGGCCATGGCTGTTTTCGGCATCGGCATCATGTTCGGCCCTATCATCGGCCCCCTCCTGGGAGGCTGGATCACCGACAACTGGTCATGGCACTGGATCTTCTTCATTAACATCCCCATCGGCATCGTTTCCATCGTCCTGGCTTTGCTTTTCATCGTCGACCCGCCCTATATGACGCGGCAGAAGCTGAAAATCGACTATTGGGGGCTGGCTCTTCTCGCCCTCGGCCTCGGCTGCCTCCAGATCGTTCTCGACAAGGGACAGATGGAGGACTGGTTCTCGTCGGGTTTCATCACCTCGCTGACGATCATATCGGTCCTCGCGCTGAGCCTTTTCGTCCTCGTCGAGCTCTTTGCGGAGCATCCCGTCGTGAACCTGAGGGTCTTCAGGAACCTCACCTTCACTTCCGGCAACGCCATCATGTTCTTCGCCTTCTTCAACCTCTTCGGGAGCATCGTTCTGCTGCCCATTTACCTCCAGAGCCTCATGGGATACACGTCGACTCTCGCCGGGATGGTGCTCGGCCCGGGCGGATTTGCGACTCTCTTTGCGATGCCCGTGGCGGGGAGGCTGGTGACGCGAATGAACCCGAAGATCCTCCTGGCGTCGGGTATCGTCATTGCGGCCTACTCGACGTACCTCATGTCCCTCTTCAATCTGCAGGCCGATTACTCGACTGTCATCTGGCCGAGAGTGGTCCTGGGTGTCGGCATGGGGTTCCTCTTCATCCCCCTGACGACACTCACAATGTCCGGCATCAGGCGCGAAGAGATGGGCAATGCGACGGCGGTCTACAACCTGCTGCGCAACCTCGGCGGAAGCTTCGGCGTCGCCTTTGTGACGACGATGCTGACACGGCGCTCCCAGATGCACCAGACGAATCTCGTTGCGAACCTGACGCCCTTCGATACGGCATATCAGGCTGCGTCGGAGCAGACGTCGCAGCTCATGCAGATGAAGGGACTTCCGGCTCCGCTGGCGGACCAGGCCGGCCTCGGCGTCATTTACAGGGAACTGCAGAGGCAGGCGTCGGTCCTCTCCTTCAACGATGCGTTCCTGGCGATCAGTGTCATGCTCGTCTGCATTCTCCCCCTCGTCCTGCTGATGCGCAGGGGAAGAGGGCAGGCGCCGGCAGGGATGCACTGAGCATATCGCATAATTGCAAAGAAAGGCGGGGCGAAGCGCCTCAAAGCCTGCTGATAGCGAGCATGATCATTTATTATT
The DNA here is from genome assembly GCA_963705105.1 of uncultured Nitrospiraceae bacterium. Lineage (GTDB taxonomy): Bacteria > Nitrospirota > Thermodesulfovibrionia > Thermodesulfovibrionales > Dissulfurispiraceae > CAVPIW01. The sequence continues at coordinate 87,433 of CAVPIW010000006.1, forward strand.
GGATATTCAGGTTCCATCCTTTGAGTAATCGACCGTCTGCCTGACATGATCCCCATGGGAAGGCAAAGGTTTCTCAGCACCAGGACTTTTCGGCGCATACACCCCGCCTTTCCAGGGGGCTCATGCACGATAACTCCTGTTCGAAATAGCATGTGGCGAATTCCGTAAAACGAGGACAGGGTATGGTTTCTGAAGCAAAATTCACGGTTGCCTTGCGCGAAAAGACGGGGCAAAACGCCTCAAAGCCTCGCTGATAGCGAGCATGATTGTTTATTATTGGTGTATCAGGAATTCATTCTTGGTGTCATCGATCGTTGGTCTGCAATGGTCTGCACGGGAAGGCAGAGGTTTCGCAGCACCGATGCTTTTCTGCGCATTCGCCCCGTCTTTCCTGAGATCTCATTGCGGTGATAAGGGTTTATTTTGCGAAGAAATCATACCCTGTCCTCGTGTCGGCTCAATTTGAATACCGATGATGATATAATTCATTATGAATGAGTTGATCCTTGACGGGCTTCGTCCCGCCATCGCCGAAAAGATCGGGCCTTTCTTCCGGGAAATCCTCGCCGGACATGGTGAAATCATCCATTCCCTGCATGTTTCAGGAAGCGCCGTCACCCCCGACTTTGACGAAAAAACGTCGGACATCAATTCGGTCATTGTCCTCCAAACGATGGACCTCGCCTTCCTCGAGTATCTCGCGCCCCTTGGAAAAGGGTACCGCAAGAAGAGGATCGCTGCGCCTCTCGTCCTTGATCCGGACTACATCAGGTCGTCCCTCGATGTCTTTCCCATCGAGTTTCACGACCTCCGGCTTATTCACAGGACGCTGTACGGGGAAGATATATTTCAGCACCTCCCTATCGAACACCCCTATCTGCGGCTCCAGTGCGAGCGGGAAGTGAAGACCCGGCTCATCCGGCTCAGGCAGGGCTTCATTTCATCCCTCGACGACAGTGAACTCCTGAAGGACCTGCTTTCCCGCGCCGTCACGGGCTGCTTCCCCCTGTTCAGGGCACTGATCACTCTCATGGGCGGCACTCCGCCCGTGAAAAGAGACGAGGTGCTCGCCACGATCGGCAGGATGACCTCCATCGGCACCGACATCTTCGAAACGCTCGGACGCATCAGGAGAAAGGTCATCTCACCGTCACGGGATGAACTCCACCGCCTTTTCCACACTTTCTACGGCGCGACGGGGGAACTGGGAAAGATCATCGATGGCCTGGCCCGTTAGGACCATCCTCTTTCTCGTTCTTTTCCTGCCCTCTCTGCTCCGGGCTGCGACACCCGAGCCTCCCGCTCAACCGCAGAACTACGTCGTCGACCTGGCGAACGTCATCGCAGACGACAAGGAAGCGCAGATGAACGGTTATCTCCGGGAGCTCGAGCAGAAAACGACGGCCCAGGTCGTTGTGCTGACCGTCGAGAGCCTCGACGGCGAGCCGGTGGAGCAGTTTTCCCTGAAGATCGCCGAGAGGTGGAAGATCGGGCAGAAGGGGAAAGACAACGGCGTTCTCATCACAACGGCGGTCCGGGACAGGAAGTACCGTTTCGAAATCGGATACGGTCTCGAGCCCATCCTGCCCGATAGTCTCGTGGGAAGCATCGGCAGGGATCATCTTGTCCCCAATTTCAGAAAAGGAGACTATTCCGGCGGCCTCTATTCAGCGACCCTTGCCGTCGTCAGGACGATTGCGGACCATGAGAAAGTGGAAATAACGGGCCTGCCTGCAATGCAGAGGGAGCCCTCCGGAAGCGGCGAAGGGGGTGGTCTTTTTGAGACAATCCTGGGAGTCGCCATCTTCCTCGTGGCCGCGTACTTTTTTATCCGCCATCCCGGCCTTTTTCTCCTCTTTCTCCTCAGCTCTTCCCGGGGGAGGGGAGGCAGCGGCTGGTCCGGGGGAGGGGGATTCGGAGGCGGCGATTCCGGCGGATTCAGCGGCGGCGGAGGCAGTTTCGGCGGCGGCGGGGCCTCGGGGGACTGGTAAGAGACAGAAGGCAGAATGCAGAATTCAGAATCCAGAAGTATAGCAGACCCCCGGTTGCATGAAAGGCGGGACAAAGCACTCTGAAAAATAGTGTCAGTGACAGTGTGAGTGTCAGCAAAAGGTTCACTTTTCTTCAGACGTTTGCGTCAAATGGTCTTTACGGGAAGGCAAAGGTTTCGCAGCACCAAGGCTTTTCGGCATCTTCGCCCCGCCTTTCCGGAGGATGTATGCGTGGCAATATAAACGGTACACAGAGAAGGCAGGTAACCCGGAACTCGCAACCCGTGACCCGTAACCCGGAACTCGTCACGCGTAACCCGTAAATCGCAACTCGCAACTCGTAACCCGAAAGGAGGTCTTTATGAACAGCAGGGGTATCTCATCGGTCCTTGTCGTCCTCGGCGTTCTTGCCGTGTTCGTCCTCGGCATCGTCGGCTGGGGAGTCGGTCAGTACAACAATGTGATCGCCATGGACGAGCAGGTCAAGGCCCAGTGGGCGCAGGTCGAGAACCAGCTCAAGCGGCGCTATGATCTCATCCCGAATCTCGTCGAGACCGTCAAGGGCTACGCGAAGCACGAAAAGGAAATCTTCGAGAACATCGCACAGGCGAGGACGAAATACTTCCAGTCCGATAACGTTAAAGACAAGATCCAGTCCTCCCAGGCCCTTGAAGGGGCGCTGTCGAGGCTCCTTCTCCTCAGGGAGACCTACCCCGATCTGAAGGCGAACCAGTCCTTTCTCAAGCTCCAGGACAGCCTGGAGGGAACGGAAAACAGGATCGCCGTGGAGCGCAAGCGGTACAACGATGTGGTGAAAGAGCTGAATACCTACCGCAGGACCATCATGGGGAGCGTCGTGTCCTCCGTCGCCGGTGTCAAAGAGGCGGCGTATTACGAAATCCCCGAGGCCGAAAAGGCAGCGCCGAAGGTGCAGTTCTAAAAACTTCATCTCGCGCAAAGACGCAAAGCACGCAAAGAACGGCCCCTATAATGACAAATCAGAGTGCCCATAGTTCCCGAATCAGTAGTATCCTTAATCGTTGCAACACACTCCCGGGAAAGGCGGGGTTGGGGTGAATGCGCCGAAAACCGTGCTGAGGCGACACCTGTATCGAAAGGAAAGACGAGGCATACGCCGATGTCAGGAGAATTGGACATCTTTTCCGACACTGACACTGACACTCACACTGACCTGTTTTCAGAGTGCTTCGCCCCGCCTTTTTATACAACTACAGGGTTATGTATCTGTCTTGTCCGGTATCTTTCCCAAAAAGAGAAGAATGATTCCCGACAAGCGGGAATGACAGACGAGTGATGTGTCGGACTCTTTTTTCGAGATCGTCAATCTTGTGTAGTTTGTTTCTTGCCTGGCGCTCTTGGCGGCTTTGCGCGGGACTGCGTGTAGTATTAGGCTTTATGCCTTTATGATACAATACAGAGATGCCTGAAAAAATCGATATCCCCGTCACAGGCATGACGTGCGCAGCCTGTTCATCAGCCGTAGAGCGTGCCCTCAAGAAACTCGAGGGCCTCGAAGGGGCCGTCGTCAACCTGCCTGCGGAAAAGGTCACCGTCGAATTCAGGGAGGGTACGGAACATCCTCCCGTTAGGGAAATCATCGATACCATCAAGGACGAAGGCTACGGCGTCCGGACGGAGCGCATGGATTTCTCCGTCCGGGGGATGACCTGCGCCGCCTGCGTCAGCGCCGTCGAAAGATCGATCAAAGAACGGGACGGCGTCGTCGATGTCAATGTGAACCTCGCCACGCAGAAGGCGAGCGTGGAATTCGTGCCCACCCTCGTCGGATTCGGGGATTTCAGGAAGGCCGTCGAGGATGCTGGGTATACAGCGGAGCAGGCCCCGGAGGCAGGGCAGGCCGACCGGGAAAGGGAGTACCGCGAGAGGGAATACCGGACCCTCAGAAGGGACCTGATCATCAGCGCCGTCTTTACGGTCCCCGTCATCATCGGCAACATGTTCATGTCTTTCCCCGTGCTCTCGAACTGGTACCTCCTCTTCGCCCTCACCACGCCTGTTCAGCTCTGGAGCGGCATGAGGTTCCACAGGGCCGCCCTTTCGGCGCTGAAGCACGGGACATCGAACATGAACACGCTCATCAGCATCGGCACGTCATCGGCGTATCTTTACAGCACCCTTGCAACATTTGCTCCGGATATATTCGAGCGCAGCGGCATCCATGCCCACGTCTATTTCGACACGTCGGCGACGATCATCACGCTTATCCTTTTCGGCAGACTCCTTGAAGCACGGGCAAAGGGGAAGACCTCGGAAGCGATACGGAAGCTTATGGGCCTTCAGGCGAAAACAGCGACCGTTGTGAGGTCCGGCTCGGAGCAGGTCATTGCGGTGGAGGCCGTCGTCGTCGGCGACATCGTCATCGTCAGGCCCGGAGAGCGCATTCCCGTTGACGGAGAGGTGACGGAGGGGTTTTCGACGGTCGACGAATCAATGCTGACCGGGGAAAGCCTGCCCGTCGAGAAGTCCGGCGGCAGTGCCGTCTTTGGCGGTACGGTGAACAAGGTAGGCAGTTTCAGGCTCAGGGCCCTCAAAATCGGCAGGGACACGTTCCTCTCCCAGATCATCCGTCTCGTCGAGGAGGCCCAGGGGAGCAAGGCGCCCATCCAGCGGCTCGCCGACACGATCGCTTCTGTCTTCGTCCCCGTCGTTCTCGTCATCGCGGTCATTACTTTCGCCGTCTGGTATGTCGCCGGCCCGTCCTTTGCGCTGGCCCTCATGAACTTCATCGCCGTGCTCATCATCGCCTGTCCCTGCGCCCTCGGCCTCGCAACGCCGACGGCGATCATGGTGGGAACAGGCAAGGGGGCGGAGCGGGGTATTCTCATCCGTGATGCCGAGGCCCTCGAACTCTGCCACAAGGTCCGGGCGGTCCTCCTCGACAAGACGGGAACGATTACGAAGGGAGAGCCCGAAGTCGTCGAGATTCACCCCGTCAACGGCGGAGGAACATTGTCGGCCGACGACCTCCTGCTCATTGCCGCCACAGCGGAGAAAAGATCCGAGCACCCCCTCGGCGAGGCGATCGTGAGGAAGGCGGCGGAACGCCGGCTGAACCCGGCTGATCCCGATCGGTTTGAGGCCCTGCCCGGCGGCGGGATACGGGCGACCCTGCGGAATGATGCTGCGGCAAAGGGCGGCGGCGTTGCCGTGCAACAGGAGGTCATCATCGGCAACGAAAGGCTCATGAGGGATCGGGGGGTGGACGTTTCAGAGGCGCTCAAACAGCTGCCCTCCGTTGCAATTGCCGGGAGGACACCGGTGTTTCTCGCCGCAGACGGTAAAATCCTTGCAATTTTCGCCCTGGCGGATACAATAAAAGAGGGCTCTGCAGAGGCGATCAGGGACTTGCAGGCCCTGGGGATCGAGGTCATCATGCTGACGGGGGACCACCGGAGCACGGCCGAGGCCATCGCCCGGCAGCTCTCGATCGGCAGGTTCTTTGCCGAGGTGCTGCCTGACCGGAAGGTGGGCATCGTGAAAGAAATCAAGGCCGAGGGAAAGGTGACCGCCATGGTCGGCGACGGCATCAATGACGCGCCGGCCCTTGCAGAGGCCGATGTGGGCATCGCCATGGGCACGGGCACCGATATTGCCATGGAAGCCTCGGACATCACCCTGATACAGGGAAACCTGCGGAGCGTCGTCGACGCGATCCGGTTGAGCAGGCTCACCATCCGGACGATCAGGCAGAACCTGTTCTGGGCATTTATCTATAACATTATCGGGATCCCCGTTGCAGCAGGCATTCTCTATCCCTTCGGCGGTCCCCTTCTCAACCCTATGATCGCTTCAGCCGCGATGGCCTTCAGTTCCGTCTCGGTTGTGAGCAACTCGCTGAGGCTGAGAAGGAAAAAGCTATAGGAGACGGTCATGCAGAGAAGGATTTACGTCGCAGATGACATACCCACCAACATCGAGCTCGTCGAGGTGGTGCTGAAGAGTGATCCGAACATCATCATCCGCAAGGCGCTGAACGGCGCCGATCTCCTCGAAATCGTGCATAGGGAGGGTCTCCCGGACCTCGTGATTCTCGACCTCATGATGCCGGTGAAAGACGGCTTCGATGTCATCGAGGCGCTCAGGCCCGTGAGGGAGCTGCATTACTTCCCCGTTATCGTGCTCTCGGCGCTCACGGACAAGCAGAACATCGTCAAGGCCCTCTCGATGGGCGCCGACGACTACGTGATCAAGCCGTTCTTCGTTGCCGAGCTGAAGGCCCGGGTCTCCAACATGCTCAAGCTGAAGGAGCGTGATGAACTCCTCAACAGGTCCATCGACGTGCTGTCGTCGAACCTCGCTGAAAAGCTCGAGCTCCTCGAGCAGACTCAGCTCGAGATCGTCATTCGCCTGGGCCGGGCCGCTGAGTTCAGGGATGACGAAACAGGGCGGCACATCGAGCGGATCTCCGATTACGTGGCACTGCTGACGCGGGAACTGAACTACAACGAGGAGCGGAGCACGATGCTCAAGTTCGCCGCCCCCATGCACGACCTGGGGAAGATCGGCATACCGGACCGCATTCTTCTCAAGCCGGGCAAACTGACCGACGAGGAATTCAACGTCATCAAGCTCCATACTCTCATCGGAGGAAGGATCCTGAGTGGCACGACCCTGCCCCTCCTCGAGATGGCGAGGGAGGTCGCCCTCAATCACCACGAGCGGTGGGACGGCACGGGCTACCCCTTCCACCTCAAGGGGAGGGAGATCCCGAGCTCAGGCCGTCTTGTGGCCATCCTCGACGTGTTCGACGCCCTCACCTCCATGCGCGTCTATAAATCGGCGTGGCCCTTCGACAGGGCCTTCGAGTATATCCGGGATCAGCGTGAGAAGCAGTTCGATCCCGATGTGGTCGACGCGTTCCTGAAGTACGAAGACAAGATCATCGAGATCAAGAAATCCAACGCCGATGAACCGGCGACAAAGCCCATCATCCAGAGCATCATCGACGGGGAGATGCACCTGGACGCGCTGAGAGACCTATGGAAGTAGCGGAACAGGGGCAGTCCCTCCTCATCATCCCCCTCGGGGGCGTCGAGGAAATCGGTCTCAACATGACCCTTTTCCAGTGCGGCGACGACCTGATCATCGTCGATGCCGGACTCATGTTCCCTGAAGAGGAGATGCTTGGTGTCGACTTCGTCATCCCCGATTTCTCCTACGTCCTCGACAACAGGGAGAAGGTGCGGGCCGTCATCCTGACCCACGGGCATGAGGACCACACCGGCGCTCTGCCTTTCCTGCTGAAGGAACTGGAGGTCCCCGTGTACGGGACGGCGCTTACCCTTGCCCTGGTCCGGGAAAAGCTGAGAGAGCATGATCTCGCCGACGTGGACCTCATCCCTGTGAGACCCCGGGACTGCGTCACCCTTGGGTGCTTCACCGTCGAATTCATCAGGGTGACCCACAGCATCGTCGACGGCGTGGGATTGGGCATCCGGACGCCCTTCGGCAACATCATCCATACCGGCGACTTCAAGGTCGACCCCACGCCCGTTGACGGCGAGCTGATGGACTTCCACAAGTTTACCGAGTATGGCGAGAAGGGCACCCTCGTGATGCTGTCGGACAGCACGAATGCGGAGAAGGGCGGATTCACCTTCTCGGAAAAGGAAGTGAGGAGGGCCTTCGAGGACATCTTCGCGAAGAAGAAGGGAAGGATCATCATCGCCACCTTCGCGTCCAACATCCACCGCATCCAGCAGGCCGTCGACGTGGCGGTCCAGTTCGGACGGCACGTCGTCATGTGCGGCAAGAGCATCACGGCCAATGCCCAGATAGCCCTCGATCTCGGGTACCTCAAGGTGCCCGAGAACACGTGGATGCGGCTCGATCAGGTCAACTCATTTCCCGACGACCAGGTGGTCATCATCACCACGGGCAGCCAGGGGGAGCCGATGAGCGTCATGTCGCGGATCGCCATGGATGAGCATAAGGTCATCAAGATCCGTGAGGGTGACACGGTGATCCTGTCGGCCAAGATGATCCCCGGCAATGAAAGGTCCATAGGCAGGATCATCGACCATCTCATGCGACGGGGGGCCGATGTCAAATACGAAAAGGTCTCCGAAATCCATGTGTCCGGCCATGCGTCGAAGGAAGAGCTGAAGCTCATGATGAACCTCGTGAGGCCCCGGTATTTCGTGCCGATCCACGGCGAATACCGGCATCTCCGGTACCATGCCAGGCTGGCGGAAAAGTCGGGCATACCGAAGGACCATATCTTCCTCCTCGAGGACGGGTCCGTTCTGGAGATCACTTCCTCAGGGATCTGGAAGAACGGGAAGGTCCACTCCGGGAGGGTCTTCATCGACGGCAGGGGCATTACGGGCGTCGAGGACATCGTCCTGAGGGACCGGAAGCGCCTCGCCCATGACGGGATCGTCATCGTCCTCGTCGCGATCGAACGCCTGACGAGGAAGGTCATATCGGGACCGGAGATCATCTCGCGGGGATTCGTTTTCGAAGACGTGTCCCAGGAGGTGATCAACGAGGTACGGGAGCTCATGGCGCAGACCCTCTCGGGGCTGGAGGACGACATCCTGTCCGACGTCTCCCTCGTGCAGATGAAGCTGAGGGCGACGCTCAAGAAATACCTCAGGAACACGATGGACCGCAAGCCGATGATCATGCCGCTCATCGTGGAGCTGTGACAACGGGTATCTAAAGCCTATCGATTCATACGCCCTTCGGAAAGGCGGGGTGTATGAGCCGAAAACCTTGGTGCGGCGACACCTGTATCAAAACGAAAGACGAGGCATAAGCCGATGTCAGGAGAATTGGACATCTTTTCCGACACTGACACTCACACTCACACTGACACTGTTTTCAGAGGCACTTTGTCCCGCCTTTTCATGCAGTTGAAAGGTGGATACCTCGTCTATGAACAAGTATGATGGATCCTGAAATCATAAAGGCGATCGTCCTCGGCATCGTGCAGGGGATAACGGAGTTCTTCCCCATCAGCAGCACGGCTCACCTGATCCTCTTCCCCTGGTTCTTCGGGTGGTCCGGCGAGATCGACACCCTTTCTTTCGACATCGCCCTGCACGGAGGAACGCTCCTGTCGCTGCTCGTCTGCTTCGCCCGTGACTGGGTCAACCTCCTCGTCAACGACCGCCGTACCCTTGCGTATCTGGCGATCGCGACGGTGCCCGCCGGCGTCGCCGGATTAGCGCTCAAGCATGCCGTCGAGACGATCTTCAGGAGCCCCCTCATTATTGTTTTCACCCTTATCGCAGTCGGTGTCCTCATGCTGCTTGCGGAGCGATGGAGCCGTGACCATGCCGGGCGTCTCAAAAAAAAGGCCTCCTTTGCCGATGCGATCATAATCGGCGCAGCGCAGGCCGTTGCACTCATCCCGGGCGTTTCCCGTTCCGGCATCACCATTACCGCCGGCCTCTGGCGTCATCTCACCCGGGAATCGGCGGCGCGGTTCTCCTTTCTCCTCTCGACGCCTGTCATTGCAGGAGCGACCCTTCTGGAAGCGAAGAAACTGGCGGGCAATCCCGGATCATATGATGCAGCCGTTTTCATTGCCGGTTTTATCGCCTCCTTCCTCGCCGGCATCCTCGCCATCACGTTCCTCCTGTCTTATCTGAAAAAGCATCCCCTCAATCTATTCGTCTATTACCGCTTTCTCCTCGCCCTCGTTATTCTGGTAGTATATATACGTCAACTTTAGAAGCTGAAGAAATCCTTGGAAAGACTCTTTTTCGCGCAAAGACGCCAAGTTCGCAAAGAAAGGAAGAAAGTGCCCCTTGCGGGTAATTTGTCAATGTCGCATACGTCGTTCTTTGCGCGCTTTGCGACTTTGCGTGAGACTGCTAAGGTGGCGCCGTGAAAGCTGAAAAGACCGCAGAGCCGAAGCTTGCCAAAAAGAAAAGCCGGCGTCTGGCCGAGATCATCGGCGTCGTCGCCGTCCTCGGAGGCGTTTTTGTCGCCGTCTCGGTTTTCTCCTACTCCAAGTGGGACAGGTCCTTTTTCACCTATTCGAGGACGGCGCCGAAGAACATCGGCGGTCCCGTTGGCGCCCATGTGGCCGATCTCGTCATGTCGGTCATCGGCCTCTCGGGCTATCTCATTCCCCTGTTTCTCGTCCTCTACGGCATACGTAAGATCCTCGGGAAGGAGGGCAACCCCGTCCATGTGCTCGGGGCGGCGATGTTCTTACCTGCCCTTTCCGCTCTCGCCCAGATGATCAGGGTGCCGAACCCCCTGAACATCGAGCCTCCCGGCGGTTTTGCCGGTCTCGCGCTGTCGCAGTTTCTCACACGCTATCTTTCCACTGTCGGCGCCTTCATCGCGATCACGATGCTCATCCTCATTTCGGTTATTCTCATGAGCCCCGTCTCGGTCTTCTCCCTTATGAGGAGGAAGAAGAGATCCCCTGTCACTGTCCCGGAAGAAACCCCGGGGGAACCGGAATTTCCTGTCATCGCGAGGGAAGAGGAAAGGCGGGAGATCCCGGTCGTCCCGATGGGGAAGGTTGTTGAACATCCGGGGGGAGGCGACGGGGAAGCAACGGTGACCGACGATGCACCGGAACAGGCAGGGAGCTATTCCCTCCCGCCCCTCTCGTTCCTGCAGCCTGCCCGTGAGGGATCGGGACCGTCGAAAGAGGAGCTCATGACGTCGGCATCGCTGATCGAAAAGAAGATGGCCGACTTCGGTGTCAGCGGGCGGATCAAACAGGCCTATCCCGGGCCTGTCGTGACCATGTACGAATACGAACCTGCGCCGGGTGTAAAGATCAACCGCGTTGTGTCCCTCGCCGACGACCTCGCCCTCGCCCTCAGGGCCCAGAGCATCAGGATCTATCCCATGGCGGGCAAGGCCGCCATCGGCGTCGAGGTGCCGAACCAGGAGAGGGCGACCGTCACCATCCATGACATCATCGGGTCCGACAACTTCCAGAGGGGCTCGTCGTTTCTCACCCTCTGCCTCGGCAAGGACATTTTCGGCAACCCCGTCGTGACGGACCTTGGGAAGATGCCCCACCTGCTCGTCGCCGGCGCCACGGGGTCGGGCAAGAGCGTTTCGATCAATACCATGATCGTGAGCATCCTCTACAAAGCGTCGCCGGCGGATGTGAAGATGCTCATGATCGACCCGAAGCTCCTCGAGCTCTCTGCGTACGCCGAGATCCCCCACCTCATCTCGCCGGTCATCACGGGGCCGAAGGAGGCGTCGGAGGCGCTCAAGAAGATGGTCTACGAGATGGAGCGCCGGTACCGTCTCCTCGCCGAGAAGGGTGCACGGAACATCGAAGGGTTTAACAGGCATGCGGCGCAGGAAGAGCGACTGCCCTATATCGTCGTTTTCATCGATGAACTGGCGGACCTGATGTTCACCGCCCCCAGCGACGTCGAGAATGCCATCGCCCGCCTTGCCCAGATGGCGCGGGCCTCGGGCATCCATCTCATTCTGGCGACGCAGCGTCCTTCCGTGGACGTCATCACGGGACTCATCAAGGCGAATTTCCCCGCCCGCATCTCCTTCCGGGTCACATCGAAGATCGATTCGCGGACCATTCTCGATGCCCAGGGAGCGGAGCAGCTCCTCGGCATGGGAGACATGCTCTTCATGCTGCCCGGCGCGAGAATAACGAGGATTCACGGCGCGTACATCAGCGATGAGGAGGTCCGCGCCATCACCGATTTTGTGAAGTCCCAGGGAAAGCCGGACTACGCGCCTTTTGAACAGATTACCCTTGCCGCCGCAGAGGAGAAAGGTGTCTCGGAGCCGGCCGAGCGTGACGAGATGTACCAGAGGGTCCTCGATCTGGCGGAATCGGCGGGAGAGATATCGATATCGGCGATCCAGAGACGGTTGAAGATCGGATTCAACAGGGCGGCGCGGATCATGGAGCTCCTCGAGGAAGACGGGCTCGTCGGGCCTCCGAGGGGAGCGGGGAAGCCGAGGGATTTTTTGGGAAGACGATAGGGCGTATGACAGTGTGAGGGTGAGTGTCTGTGAAAGGTCCTTTCGGTTGACGATACACTTTAAACTGTATACCGGCTATGAGGCGTCTACTTGAAGTATTACCATGGCAATTATTGACCCGGCAATTGAGCACTTGCAACACCGTCATTGCCGCAAGCCCCTGTCAAGCCATGACAGGCTCCGCGCGTCGGCAATCCTTCTGAAAATGAGAAGGATTCCGGACAAGCCGGAATGACAAAGCGCGGGGCGGTTCATCTGTTTGATTGCCATATTTCCCTGAAAGGCGGTGCTTCGCCCTGCCTTTTCATGCAACTGCAATGTAAACCTTGTATAGAAAGACGGGGCGAAACGCCTCAAAGCCTTGCTGAAGGCGACGATACGCCTCGTCAGGTTTGTGTTTCAGGATTCCACTCTTTGTGTCATCGACTATGGAAGTATAGTTCATCATGCGTTTTGATATAGGAGTCGCCGCAGCAAGGTTTTCGGCGCATACACCCCGCCTTTCCCGGGAGTGTATTGCAACGATAATGTAAAGTAACTGTCAGGAGATGAATGACATGCAAAACGGGAAAAAGAAATTAGGAATCATTGCAGCTTTGGTCGCCATCCTTCTCGGCGTCATCCACCCTTCGCCGTCCTTCGCCCTTTCTGCGGACGAAGAGATAAAGAGGATCCAGGACGCCTACGAGGGGATCAGGGATATAAGGGGAGATTTCGTGCAGAAGAGCCGGATCAGCGATCTCAAGAGGACGGACACGTACAGCGGACAGTTCTTCATAAAAGCGTCGAAGATGAGATGGGATTTCAGGGGGGACAAGGCCCAGTCCATCTACATCAGGGGCGATGAGATCGTCATATATCAGAAGAAGGAGAAGCAGGCTTTCAAGTCTAAGTTCGACCGGTCCACCTATGGTCAGGCACCGATCGCCCTGCTCGGGGGGTTCGGGAACATCAGGAAGGAGTTCGATGTGACGGCGAAAGAGGGCAAACTGATGCTGAAACCGAAGATGCCCATGGGTAACGTTGTCAGCGTGGAGATCACCACGTTGCAGAATGAGTTCCCCATCGAATCTGTGACGATCGTCGATTCCTCGTCGAACAGGGTGGAGATCAGGCTGAAGAACGTCCGGACGAACAGCGGGGTGAAGGATTCCGTCTTCGAGTTCACTCCCCCTGAGGGAGTCACGGTATTTCAGCAGTAAGGCGAAAATTTCTCACGCAAAGCCGCAAAGAAAGGCATAAATGGTAGTTTGCCACAGAGGTCACAGAGATCACAGAGAAAGAATATCTCACAATTGTGAACTGCAACGCATCGCCGTCATTTCCGAATAAGAGCTTCGGGCATGACACAAATATGAGCTTGTTCACATGCGACAAGGAAGCCCTGCCGGCCGGCAGGGCTTTCTTTATGCGTGGTTGTTACCGTCTCCAACCCGCCCAGACGGGGAACCCGTTGTCATCGCGCAGCTTCAGGACTGCATCCCCCTTCTTGATCTCGGCGGCGATGATCGCCGGGGCGGTGCCGACCGTCACCCTTGATCCCTTGACATCGATCTTGTCACCCTTCTCGATCTTGGTGTCGAGCCGCTCGATATACCAGGACGGGCCGAGGTGCACGGCGATCGTTTCCTTTTCGGTCTTGACCTGGAGGTGTATGCCGTAGGACATGCCCCTCATCGGCGTAATCCTGTCGATGGCGATCACCTCGCCGGATATCGTTTCAACCGTGGCGGGGTTGTACATGCGCTGGTATTTGTTGCCCATGCCCCAGCCTCCGCTTCCCTTCCAGCCCCTCTGGGCAAAGCTGTCCGTTGCGAACACCGCCAGTACGAGAACTGCCAGCAAAGCGCTGAATACCTTTGTCTTCATCGTTTCCTCCTGTCGAACGCCTGTGTATAGTTTTTTCCGGAACGTCCGGATAGCGCCCGTCTTTACCAATAGGCTATCAATTACCATGCCAAATCATCAGTCGGCAGTTAGCAGTGAATAAGGCCAGAAGATTGTGGGACCTACCAGGAACATTTCTCTGTCATTCCCGCAACCCCGCATCAGGTGCGGGGGCGTCGGGAATCCTTCAGAAAGAACGATTCCGGACAAGCCGGAATGACAGAGAGACGGCGTTGCATATGTCTTCCGGAAAGGTGGGGTGGTGATGCCACGAAACAGTAGGCAACAGACAGAACCCAGACCACCCTTTGCCGTGTCTATTGACATCACATGCCCGTCAGGCAACAGTGGCTGAACACCTGGAGATGTCTCATCATCGCATTGGAAAGGCTTTGAGCCATATCTGCCTTCCCGGAGGCAGCGGTAGTGAAACCGACACTGACACTGACACTCACACTGTCACCATTCTGTTGCGAGCTTTGCGCGAGAATTGTCTTTGTCGGGAGCGCAATTTTTGCATTATTTCATGCAAGAATTGCATGACCTCATTGCCGGAAGGGCTTTCTGAGCGGGCGGAAGTGTGTTACAATTATAATTCACATAAACCGTGAGAGGAGTGGCTCCATGGAATTGAGGCTGACGTCCAATGAGGTGATCCCCGTCGAGGCAGGCGAGAGCGTCCTGTCGGCCCTGAAGCGGTCCGGCGTCTATCTCGTCGCGTCCTGCGGGAGCAAGGGCACCTGCGGAAAGTGCAAGGTCAAGATTCTCGAGGGAAAGCACCGGGTCGCCTCCTACGGCAAACTGAGCGAACAGGACAGGGCGTCACACATCGTCCTCGCCTGCCAGACCTTTCCCGAGGAGGATCTCTTTGTCGAGGTCCTGAAGGAGTCCCGCCTCGTCGTCGGCGACAAGATCGCCATAGCCAGGACAAAGGAACTTGCCGCGTACCTGAAATCGTTCGGCGTCGAGCCCGACCCGATCGTCAGGAGGATATTCCTCGAGCTTCCGCCTCCGAGCATCGATGACAGCATCAGCGATCTTGAACGCATCAAGCGTCATCTCGCGCCGATGGGCCTCGGGAACATGCGGTTCTCCTACGAGTTCGTCTCGATGATGGAAAAAACGCTCAGGGACGCCGACTGGAAGGTGGATCTCACCTATATCCGGACCCAGGGAAATGATAATAAAGAAGCCCTCTTCCTGACGTCCCCAAAGGAGTGCGCGCGCCGTCACGGCATAGCCGTTGATATCGGGACGACGACCGTCGTCGTTTACCTGGTCAATCTCTTCACCGGTGAGATCGTGGATCTCGGCTCCACCTACAACTCCCAGATGCGCCACGGTGACGACGTCATCACGAGGATCATCTATGCGACGGAGAAGCAGGGCCTCCATGAACTGCGCAGGGCTATCAATGCAGACATCAACACGATTATCGAGTCGCTCATCGAGCGGCAGAAGATCGAGCATTGCGAGATCGACTCGGCGGCGATCGCCGGCAACACGACAATGGTTCACATCTTCTGGGGCCTCGATCCGTCGTCGATCCGCGTCGAACCCTACATCCCCACATTGAATTACTTTCCTCTCTGGCAGGGGTCGACAGCCCGCCTGGCTATCAATCCCCAGGCGCCTGTCTATACATTGCCCTGCGTCGCAAGTTACGTGGGCGGAGACATCGTCTCGGGCGTCCTCGCCACCAAGATGCACCGGAACCCTGAGGTCGCCCTCTTCATGGACATCGGGACGAACGGGGAACTCGCCATCGGCAACAACGAATGGCTCATGACGGCGGCCTGCTCGGCCGGTCCCTGCTTCGAGGGAAGCGGGATACGATGCGGTATGAGGGCCACCCCGGGCGCCATCGAGGCGGTCAGGATCGATCCGGTGACTCACGACCCTCAGATCACCGTCATCGGAGGAGGGACCCCTCTCGGCATCTGCGGGTCCGGTATGATCGACGCCATTTCGGAGATGTACCTCACCAGGACGATCGATCAGAGGGGCAAGTTCATCGAGGGAATTACGGACCGGATCATAAAGGGAGACGAGGGACTGGAGTACGTCCTCTACCGCGACGAGCGGCACGGCAGGGACATCCTCCTGACGGAGGTGGACATCGAAAACGTGCTGAGGGCGAAGGCCGCTATTTACGCGGGTATAATGACGATGCTCTCCGAGATCGGCTTCACCCTCGATGCCGTCGATACGATCTATGTCGCCGGCGGCTTCGGCAATTACATCAATGTCGAACGGGCCATCACCCTCGGCATGCTCCCGGACATTCCCAAGGAGCGGTATAAGTTTATGGGCAACACGTCCGTCACGGGCGCCTACCTGACCCTCCTGTCGGAAGACCTCAGGAGGGAAGCCGACGAGATCGCCCAGAAAATGACCTATCTCGAGCTGTCCGTGTCGAGGAACTTCATGGACCAGTTCCTGTCGGCCCTTTTCCTCCCCCACACCGACATGAGCCAGTTCCCCACGGTGGCCGGGCTCATGAACATCGGGCATGAATAGATGATAACCGTCGGCATCGGAGTCCATGGGTTTCTGGCATGACATAAGGCGTGATTTCAGGGCCGTTTTCGAGAGGGACCCGGCGGCGCGGAACGCCGTCGAGGTGCTCATCACCTATCCCGGTCTCCACGCGATCATGCTGCACCGGATCTCCCATGCCCTCTGGAACATCGGTATCCCTGTCATACCAAGGCTCCTCTCGCACATAACACGGTTCCTCACAGGCATCGAGATCCACCCGGCAGCGAAGATCGGGCCGGGCTTCTTCATTGACCACGGCATGGGCGTCGTCATCGGCGAGACGACGGAGATCGGAGAGGACTGCCTCCTCTACCAGGGCGTGACTCTCGGGGGAACGGGCAAGGAAAAAGGGAAGCGCCACCCGACGCTCGGCAACCACGTCGTCGTCGGCACGGGCGCAAAGGTGCTCGGTCCGATGAGGATCGGCGATTACGTGAAGATCGGGGCGAATTCAGTCGTCCTGAACCCGGTTCCCGACTACTCCATCGTCGTCGGCGTGCCGGGCAGGATCATCAAGAAAAAGGTCATGCGTTTCGATGAGGGCGGGATCGTCGAGGCCCTCGACCATGTCCGCCTGCCGGACCCCGTGGACGAAAAACTGAATGAGCTGACGGAATACATCAGGCGGCTGGAATCGCGCATCGAACGGATGGAGGGTAAAGGAGGGAGAATGAAGATCTTCAACACGATGACGGGAAAGAAGGAGGAATTCACCCCCCTGACGCCCGGCAAGGTCGGCATCTACGCCTGCGGTGTCACCGTCTATGACTATTGCCACATCGGCCACGCCCGGAGCACCGTCGTCTTCGATGTCATCAAGCGGTACCTGGCGTACAAGGGGTTCGACGTGACCTTTGTCAGGAACTTCACCGACATAGACGACAAGATCATCAAGAGGGCCGCTGAAGAGGGTTCGACGTGGGACGCCGTGGCGAAAAAGTACATCGACGAATATTACAGGGACATGGACAGGCTCGGCGTGGACCGCGCCGACAAGGAGCCGAAAGCGACGGAGCATATAGAGGACATGATCGGGATCATCGGCACGCTTATCGGGAAGGGTTTTGCCTATGAGGTCCCCGAGGGAGAGAACAAAAGCGTCTATTTCTCCGTCGGCGCTTTCCGGGAATACGGGAAGCTGTCGGGGAAGGAGCAGGATGACCTCCTCGCCGGCGCCCGCGTCGACGTGAACGAGCAGAAGAGAAACCCTATGGATTTCGCCCTGTGGAAGGCGTCGAAGGAGGGCGAGCCCTGGTGGCAGAGCCCCTGGGGAAAGGGGAGGCCCGGCTGGCATATCGAGTGCACCGCCATGTCGATCAGGCATCTCGGCGAGAGCATCGACATTCATGGCGGCGGCGCTGACCTCATCTTTCCGCATCACGAAAACGAGATCGCCCAGTCCGAGGCGTACACGGGCAAACCCTTCGCGCGGTACTGGGTGCATAACGGGTTCATCACCGTCGACAAGGAGAAGATGTCGAAATCGCTCGGCAACTTCTTCACCCTCCGGGAGATCCTCGATGTGTGCGATCCCGAAGTGGTCAGGCTCTTCCTCCTTTCGAGCCATTACCGGAGCCCCATCGAATTCTCGCAGGAGCAGCTCAGGGACGCCGAATCGTCTCTTGACCGTTACTACACGACGAGGGGGAGGATCGACGAGTTCCTGTCCCGGGGCGCCGAGGGAAAAAAGAAAGGCGCCGACCCCGCCGGATTCGACAAGATCCTGACGGAAGCGATGCAGGGGTTCGATGACGCCATGGACGACGATTTCAACACCGCCCAGGCGATCGGTCACGTCTTTGAGTGCATCAGGGAGGTCAACCGGTTCCTCGACTCGAAAGCGGCAGGAGACGGTGCGGTGAGAGTCGTCACCAGGGCGCGGGAGATGCTCGACACGATGGGCGGCGTTCTCCATCTTTTCAGGAGAACGCCCATTCAGTGGAACCGGGACCTGTTGCAGACCAAAAAAATCCCGCTCACAGAGGACGATATCCTCACCCGCATTGAAGAGCGACGGAGCGCGAGGGAGCAGAAGGACTGGGCGCTTGCCGACAACATCAGGAATACCCTGGAGGAGCAGGGTGTCGTCCTCGAGGACAAGAAAGACGGCACCACCTGGAGGGTAAAGATTGCCTGAACCTAATCTTTGCATAGGCCTGCCGGAAAGTAGGGGTGGATGCACCGAAAACCTTGCTGCGGCGACACCTGTATCAAAAGGTCAGACGAACTATACACCAATGGTCGATGACAATAAGAGTGGAATCCTGAAACACGAAGCTGACAATGCGTATCGTCGCCTTCAGCAAGGCTTTGAGGCGCTTCGCCCCTACTTTCCATGCAACTGAAGGATGAGCAGGCCGGTGGCGAGGTCTGGGTATGGGGCCAGAATCCCGTTATGGAGGCGCTCAGGGCAGGACGGGCCCTCTCCGTGGTCTACATCTCCGGGGCAAGAAAGGATGCGGGGGAGGTCTCCCGGTTCGTCAAGACCAAGGGAGTTCCTGTTAAGATCGTTGGCCGGGACTTCTTTGAAGGCAGGTTCGACAAGGGACACCAGGGCATTGCCGCCCTTGCCCTCCCCAGGGCGGCAGCCGGACTTGATGAGATCATCGGGGAATGCCGGGACCGCGGTGTCATGCCTTTCTTTCTCGTGCTGGACGGCATCGAGGACCCGCGGAATTTCGGCGCCATCCTGAGGGTGGCAGACGCCGCGGGCGTCCACGGCGTCGTCTTCCAGACCCGCCGGTCCGCGGGCATCACTCCCGTCGTGTCGAAGGCCTCGGCGGGAGCCGTGGAGCATGTCGCCCTCGTCAATGTTGTGAATATCAAGCACGCCCTGCGCACGATGAAAGAAGAGGGGATTACGGTCATCGGCGCCGAGGCATCCGCCACGATGACCTTCTGGGATGCGGACATGAAAGGCCCCGTCGCTTTCGTCGTCGGCTCCGAGGGACAGGGACTCAGGCTCACCGTGAGGGAGCAGTGTGACGTCGTCGTCAGCCTCCCCATGGCGGGAAAGGTGAATTCCCTCAACGTCTCCGTCGCAACAGGCATCATGGCCTATGAGCTTGTGCGGCAGAGGAGGGAGGGCTTCAGAAAGGGCTTAACGGGATTTTAGAAACGATAAGGTACACCCTCAACGGGCATATTCCTTGACCAGCTTTTCAGAATGTTCGACAATATCGCCAATCACATGAGACAATGTGATGGATAACACCGCAAGTTCCTGATCATTCATCAGATTGCTGTCTTCGATCCTTGCTTCGTGGGTAGTTTTTATCGGGTCGATTTCCCTCAGTTTTAAAATCTGGCTTCTTAAGAGGATCATCTGTAGCTTTCCTCATCTTCTTTATAGGCCGAAGAGGCCGCAAAGCTTCCTTGGGCAACAGGTTCCTGACGGTCTTACGGACCCTACGCGCGAGTCGCACAGCTTTTCTTGCTTCAGTTAGTGTGGGATCTTCCGCCTCTCCCGGATACCGCGTCACAATTGCATAATCCGTTAGCAAATCCTGTTCTGCCGGGGACAAAAGATCAGGTCTTTCAGGATGCAAAAGTGCCATAAGCAAAGACAGATTGTGCGTCTTGGGAGAAGGTGTCCCGTTCCATGCCAATAATGCCTTTAGATATTTTTCGACACATTGCTGCGCATGGTAACAAACAGTGTCTGTGGGGCAGTCATAGCCCATTTTTAAAGTATTTGCGGCGTTCTTGAGGTCGTTTTCACCTTTATGGATCCATTCACGGACAACATCCGCGACTCGCTCATGCTTTGGCATACAGCACTCTGCCTTCGTGAACTGCGGGCCACTCGATCGTTCCGACAACATCTTTTCGCCATTCAAATTCCGCGGGATCGCTTACGAGCACGTCTTTTGCCAATCGTATATCGTGTAACGCACTTCGTATCTGAAGCCGAACCAGTCGCTTCGATCCTTTAACGGGCATCACAACCAGAAGGTCAACATCACTGTCAGGGCCCGCAGTCCCTCTCGCATGAGAACCGAAAAGAATAATTTTATCCGGATGAAATTGCGTCACGATCCGACTCACCATTTCCTGTATTAGGTCTTGAGTCGTTTGTTTTGTTGTTCCTTTCGCCAAGATGGTCACTCTCCTCTTGATACGCCCAGGCCCCGCGTCAAGCAACATTAGCCTGTCGATATCTTTTAGGATACAATGCTGCGAAGTCGTTTGCCAAGGCTTTTCGGCAACGGGCATCATGGCCTATAAGCTTATGAGGCAGAGGATGGGCGGCCAGTGCTGCGCAAAGCCTGACACACGGGAACATGTGTGCCGTTGACACTGCCCACTTGACACAAGTAGACTAATTTCAGGAGGACGCTATGGCAACAACGACAGTACGGATTCCCGAGGACAAGAGGGACACTCTCAAGATCATCGCAAGTGTCGAAAAAACAAAGAACTGTTCGAGAAGGGCCGGCAGCCTTCTCTTTCTTCCCGTCAGCTCCCGCGATATCGCTCCTGATCTCCACCGGGTGTTAAAATCCTGCAATTCCATTAGCTCTCCGATGTCACTAAAATTATATCTTAATGACATTATACTGCTATTGTCTTACATGAGCAATTCGTGCTCCTTTACAATTATCTCCAAATAAAGCTATACTTGCTAACTTTTGTTGTATATGATTGAATGTTCGCGGGAATGCGACCGCAGCGACTATCCCTTTCTTCCTTCCAGCCATTTGACAAATTCTTGAAATCTTGCTTATAGTAGTAAGTTAAAGCCACCGTAGCTCAGCTGGCAGAGCAGCTGATTTGTAATCAGCGGGTCGGGGGTTCGATTCCCTTCGGTGGCTCCAGGTAAGGCAGCAGCAGACGACCCTTGAGCGGAGGAATATTGCCGATCGAGGGCGTTTTCACCGTATAAGGCATTGCCCGTTGCTGATCATCGGTCGAACGGAGAGGTACCCGAGTGGCCAAAGGGAGCAGACTGTAAATCTGCCGGCACCGCCTTCGGAGGTTCGAATCCTCCCCTCTCCACCAGCGACATCCGCATCACCGATGTCGCATCCGGCAGGCAACGGCTCCTGTCCTGACCGGTGAGGGTCGGTGGAGAACCGCCGGCTCTGTTCGATGCGGGAGTAGCTCAGTGGTAGAGCGTCAGCCTTCCAAGCTGAGGGTCGCGGGTTCGAATCCCGTTTCCCGCTCTCTTTTGGAATTGTGTGTCTCTCTGGCCGCGCCCATGTAGCTCAGTCGGCAGAGCACATCCTTGGTAAGGATGAGGTCACCGGTTCGATTCCGGTCATGGGCTCTGGATAGTCAGAGTCGTTGTCGTTTTTTCTGTGAAAACATGATGAGCGAAGAAGGCTAAGCAAGGAGGAGTTATGGCTAAGGCAAAGTTTGAGAGGACGAAGCCGCACGCGAACGTGGGGACGATAGGGCACGTTGATCATGGCAAGACGACGCTGACGGCAGCGATCACGAAGGTGTTGGCGATAAAGGGCATGGCGCAATACAGGGCGTATGACAGCATAGACAACGCGCCGGAAGAGAAGGCGCGGGGCATCACGATCGCGACGGCGCACGTGGAATACGAGACGGTCAACCGTCATTATGCGCATGTGGACTGCCCGGGTCATGCGGACTACATCAAGAACATGATCACCGGCGCGGCGCAGATGGACGGGGCGGTTCTGGTGGTGAGCGCGGCGGACGGACCGATGCCGCAGACGCGGGAGCACATATTGCTGGCGCGCCAGGTCGGGGTGCCGTACATCGTGGTGTACATGAACAAGGTGGACATGGTGGACGACCCGGAGCTGCTGGACCTGGTGGAGCTGGAGGTGCGGGAGCTTTTGATCAAGTATGGGTTTCCGGGCAATGACATCCCTGTGATCCGGGGCAGTGCGCTCAAGGCGATGGAGAGCGCGAGCAACGACACGGAAGTGGAGGAGTACAAGAGCATCCATGAGCTGTTGGCGGCGGTGGACAGCTACATACCGACGCCGGAGCGGCCGATCGACAAGCCGTTTTTGATGCCCATCGAGGATGTGTTTACGATATCGGGCCGCGGGACGGTTGTGACGGGGAGAGTGGAGAGGGGGATCGTCAAGGTCGGTGAGGAAGTGGAGATTGTGGGATTCCGGGAGACGCGCAAGACGGTGGCGACGGGGGTGGAGATGTTCCGGAAGCTGCTGGACGAGGGTCGTGCGGGAGACAACGTGGGAGTGTTGCTGAGGGGCGTTGCGAAGGAGGAGGTAGAGAGGGGGATGGTATTGGCGAAGCCGGGGAGCATCCGGCCCCATACGAAGTTCAAGGCGGAGGCGTACATCCTGACGAAAGAGGAGGGTGGACGGCACACGCCGTTTTTCAACGGCTATCGTCCGCAGTTTTATTTCCGGACGACGGACGTGACGGGGGTGCTGCATCTGCCTGAAGGAGTCGAGATGATCATGCCTGGAGACAATATAAGTATATCGGTGGAGCTGATCGGGCCCATAGCGATGGAGAAGGAGCTGCGGTTCGCCATCCGCGAGGGCGGCAGGACCGTGGGCGCCGGTGTCGTCACCGAAGTGCTGGAGTAGAGCATGAGACTGATCATTCTTTTTCAGTGCACCGAGTGCAAGAACCGGAACTATTCGAGCATGAAGAACAAGAAGAACACGCCTGACAAGCTTCAGCTCAACAAGTACTGCAGGCACTGTAAAAAACATACGCTGCACAAAGAAACGAAAGCTTAGGCCAGTAGCTCTAACGGCTAGAGCATCGGACTCCAAATCCGAGGGCTGGGGGTTCGAATCCCTCCTGGCCTGCCATTTTTTACGGGGAAGATGGCGGGACCGCCATTGCGACTCATGATGCCGAACGTTCATGGCTTGCATGGATGCCGTACCAGGACCGTCGTATCCCCGATTTCCGAACGGGAGCTGACAGTATGATCGAGAGGGTGAAGAACTTTTTCAGTGAAACGAAACTCGAAGCTCAAAAGGCGGTGTATCCCGGAAAGGATGAGCTGATCGGATCGACCTGGGTCGTCATCATAACGGTCCTGGTCATCTCCGTTTTCCTCGGATTCATTGATCTGAGCCTCGCGCGCATCGTGAAACTGCTGGTCAGGTAAGATATGGCGAAAAACTGGTACGTCGTGCACACCTACTCGGGCTACGAGGAAAAGGTAAAGACGAGCCTCGAGGAGAAGGTGAAGCTCAGGGGTCTTGAGGACAAGATCTCCCGTATCCTTATACCAACGGAAAAGATCATCGAGCTGAAGAACAAGAAGAAGAAGGAGATGGACCGGAAGTTCTATCCGGGCTATATCCTTGTCGAGATGGAGCTGAGCGACGAGACGTGGCATCTCGTCAAGAATACCCTCCGGGTCACCGGTTTTGTTGGCGGGATGAAACCCGTGCCGCTCCTGGAGGAGGAAGTGGAGCTGATCCATCAGCAGATCGAGGCGGGACCCGCCCCTGTCGTGCGGAGTCAGCTCGAGAAGGGCGAAAATGTGAGGATCATCGACGGTCCCTTCACGAACTTCGTCGGCTTTGTTGATGAGATCGACATGGACCATGGCAGGCTGCGGGTCATGGTCAGCATCTTCGGCAGGCAGACGCCCGTCGAACTCTCCTTTTCACAGATAGAGAAGGCATAGAGAGAGCGCAACGAGACCCGGAAGTCAACATCTTCAGCCAACCCGGACATTACCTGTGGGGTATCCAGGTCATCCCGATGTCGCACGTCCCCGGAACACTGATCATGATACGCGGAATACACGCATACGGAGGTCATAGATGGCGAAAAAAGAGGTTATAGCACAAGTAAAACTCCTCATATCAGCAGGGAAGGCGAACCCTGCGCCGCCTGTCGGGCCCGCCCTCGGTCCTCACGGCATCAATATCATGGAGTTCTGCAAGCAATTCAACGCCCAGACGCAGCCGATGGGTGAGACCCTCGTGCCCGTGGTTCTGAGCGTGTACAACGACAGGTCATTCACGTTCATTCTGAAGACCCCGCCCGCCTCGGAGCTGATCAAGAAGGCGGCGGGCATCGTCAAGGGATCGAGCGTTCCGAACAAAGACAAGGTCGGCTCCCTGACGTCCGCACAGGTCGAGGAGATCGCGAAGACGAAACTCCCGGACCTGAACACGGTGACCCTGGAGTCAGCCCGCAGAATCATCATGGGCACCGCCAGGAGCATGGGCGTCGAGATCCGGGATTAAGGAGGACAACATGGGCAAAATACTCGAAAATATACTGGCCGGGATCGATCTGACCAAGGAGTATTCCATGGAAGAGGCGATCCAGTTTCTCAAGGACCACAAGGTGGCAAAATTCGATGAAACCCTCGACATGTCGATCAACCTCGGCGTGGACCCGAAGAAGTCGGACCAGATGGTGAGGGGAACGGTCGTCCTCCCGCACGGCACGGGAAAGACCGTTCGCGTCCTCGTCTTTGCAAAGGGCGAAAAGGAGAGGGAGGCCCGGGACGCCGGCGCCGATTATGTCGGCGCCGAGGACATGGTCGAGAAGATCCAGCAGGGATGGCTCGAATTCGATAAAGCCGCGGCGACGCCGGACCTCATGGGGATCGTCGGAAAGCTCGGAAAGATCCTGGGGCCCCGGGGGCTCATGCCAAACCCGAAACTCGGCACCGTCACCTTCGACGTCGCCCGCGCCGTCCAGGAGATCAAAGCCGGAAAGGTGGAATACAGGGTCGAAAAGGCGGGAATTGTGCACATTCCCGTCGGAAAGATGTCTTTCGAGAAGGAGCGGCTCCTCGAAAACGCCGTGGCGGTCCTGAAATCGGTCGTCAGGGCGAAACCCCCGACGTCGAAGGGCCGGTACATAAAGAGGGTGACCATGTCCTCGACGATGGGACCGGGCATCCGGATAGAGGTTGCGAAGCTGAAGGTTACCTGAGCAGTCAGGCGTTGTACCAGGCGGGCCTTGCCCGTCCAGTAAAAGTCAGAGACAGTAGGCAGGGCGGTGAAATGCACCCGCCCTTTAATCGGGCATCCGGCCTACCGAGACGATGGGTGCGAGAGGAAGAGGAACCGGGCAGTGCGTAGCATGGTTCCGCGTGCCTGCTCACGATGCGGTCTCTGGGAAAGGAGGGTCTTCTGTCTACCAAAGAGAAAAAAACACAGCAGTTGGCTGATCTGACGGAGAAGCTCTCACGGTCGAAAGCCGTCATTCTCGCCGATTACAAGGGACTGACGGTGGCGGAGGTGTCGGAACTGAGAAGGGTCCTGAAGGATGTGGGGGCCGAGTTCAAGGTTGCGAAGAACACGCTCTGCTCTCTGGCGGTGAAAGGAACACCGGTAGATGCGGCACAGGATTTTTTCACGGGGCCCACGGGCATCGCCTTCGTCTATGACGATCCCGTCACGGCTGCGAAGCGTTTCCTTGAATTTGCGCAAAAGAACGACAAGCTCAAAATCAAGAGCGGCGTTTTCGAAGGAAAACTCTGCTCGACCGCTGATCTGAAGGCGATCTCGTCGCTGCCGCCGCGGGAAGTCCTGCTGAGCATACTGGCAGGGGCGTTGCAGGCTCCGCTTTCGAAGCTGGCGGCCTCGCTGAACGCGACGATCACCCAGTTCGCCTATGCGCTGGAAGCGCTGAAAACAAGAAAAAGTCAATAAAGGAGGACCTTTCATGGCGATTACCAAGGAAGAAGTATTCGGCTTCATCGACAATATGACAATCCTCGAGATGTCACAGTTTATAAAAGAGTTCGAGGAGAGGTACGGTGTCACCGCTGCAGCCCCTGTTGCCATCGCTGCCGCCCCTGCGGCCGGCGCCGCGGCTCCTGCCGAGGAGGAAAAGACGAGTTTCGATGTCGTCCTCATGGCGGCGGGCGAAAAGAAGATCCAGGTGATCAAGGTGGTGCGGGAGCTGACGTCGCTGGGCCTGAAAGAGGCGAAGGACCTCGTTGACGGCGCGCCTAAGCCCGTGAAGACCGGCATATCCAAGGAGGAGGCAGACGCGATCAAAGCGAAGCTCGATGCAGAGGGAGCAACCGTCGAGATCAAGTAACACGCAAAGGAAGGAAGCAGGGGATGGGCGGAATCCGTCCGTTCCCTGCTCCTTCCTTTTTGTTCATCGTGAAGAAGGAGAGCCATGGCAAGGGTTTTAAGAGAGCGCCTGAATTTCAGCAAGATACCGACTGTTCTGGAAGTCCCCTACCTTATCGAATTCCAGAGGAAGTCCTTTGAAAAATTTCTCCAGAAAGACATCATGCCCGAGGAGAGGACCTTCGACGGGCTCCAGGCCGCCTTTCACAGCGTCTTTCCCATAACCGATTACAACGACATCGCCTCGATCGAATTTCTCTCGTACAGCGCCGGGGAGCCGAAAATCATACCCCGCGAGTGCCTTCTCAAGGGGATCACCTATGCGCTGCCCCTGAAGATCAAGGTGCGCCTGAACGTGTGGGAGAAGGACGAAAAGAACAAAAAGACGCTCAAGGAATCGAGAGAGCAGGAGGTGTACATCGGGGAGCTTCCCATGATGACGGAGACGGGAAGCTTCATCATCAACGGGACGGAGCGGGTGATCGTCAGTCAGCTCCATCGTTCCCCGGGCGTCTATTTCGCTCCGGACAAGGGGAAGACCCATGCGAGCGGCCGGCTTCTCTACACGGCGCGTGTCATTCCCGTCAGGGGATCGTGGCTGGACTTCGAATTCGACTCGAAGGACATCCTGTACGTCAGGATCGACCGGAGGAGAAAGCTCCCTGCGACAATCGTGCTCAAGGCCCTCGGCTACACCAATGAAGACCTCCTGAAGACCTTCTATCCCGTGGAGGAGATCAGGATCGTCGGCCGTGACAACTACATGAGAAAGGTGAGTGACGTCCTGGCCGGGATCAGGACGAAATTCAACATTCAGGTGCCGGACTCCCAGGAGGTGCTCGTCAGGGAAGGGAGCAAGATCACCAAGATCCTGCTCAAGAAAATGGAGGGAGCGGGCATCAGGGAAATACCGATAGCGAAGAGCGAGATCGTCGGCAGGATCACGCTCAGGGACATCGTCGATCCCTCGACGGGCGAGATCATCATCGACGGGAACAACGAAATAACGGAACCCCTCTTCGAGAAGGTCCTGTCCCTGAATATCGACAGCCTGCACCTGCTCTTCATCGACAACGTGAATTATCTCTCCTCCTTCAGGGAGACGCTCCTGACCGACAGGGTGACGAACCAGAAAGAAGCGCTCAAGGAAATATACAAGAAGCTCCGTCCCGGCGAGCCGGCAACGGACGACGCGGCGTCGGAACTATTCAGCGGCCTCTTTTTCGATCCCAAGAGATACGACCTGTCGGCGGTGGGCAGGCTGAAGGTCAACGAGAAACTCGGACTCGACATCCCCCTCGACATGAGGGTTCTGAAGGACCTCGACATCGTCGAAATCGTGCGCTACCTTCTGAACCTGCGGACCGGCAAGGGAGAGGTGGACGACATCGATCACCTGGGGAACAGGCGTGTCCGGGGCATCGGGGAGCTGCTGGAAAACCAGTTCAGGATCGGTCTCGTCCGCATGGAGCGGGCCATCAAGGAGAAGATGACCCTCACGGAGCTCGAGACGGCCATGCCGAACGACCTCATCAACGCCAAGCCCGTCATGGCCGCCGTCAAGGAGTTCTTCGGCTCGAGCCAGCTGAGCCAGTTCATGGACCAGACAAACCCCCTCTCGGAGATCACCCACAAGAGGAGGCTCTCGGCCCTCGGCCCCGGCGGTCTGACCCGGGAGCGGGCGGGCTTCGAGGTCAGGGACGTCCATCCCACCCATTACGGCAGGATCTGTCCCATCGAGACGCCGGAAGGTCCGAACATCGGACTGATCACGTCACTGGCGAGCTACGGCCGGATCAACGATTACGGCTTCATCGTGGCGCCCTACCGGAAAGTCGACAACGGACGCGTGACGAGCGAGATCATTTACCTGTCCGCCATCGACACGGAGAGGTATGTCATAGCCGAGGCGACATCCCCTCTCGATCAGAAGGGGAACCTCGTCGGGGACGCCGTCTCTGCGAGGATCGGCGGAGACTTCAAGATGGTCATCCCGGAAGAGGTCCACTTCATGGATGTATCGCCAAAGCAGATCGTCGGCGTCTCGGCGTCGCTGATACCGTTCCTTGAGAACGACGACGCGAACAGGGCACTCATGGGATCAAACATGCAGAGGCAGGCGGTCCCCCTCCTGAGGACCGAGGCGCCCGTCGTCGGCACGGGCATGGAATACGTGGCCGCCCGCGATTCAGGCTGGCTGACGATCGCAAAACGTGCCGGCATCGTCGAGAGCGTCGATTCGTCCCGCATTGTCGTGCGGGTCGGCGAGGAAGGCGGCGGCGTCGACATTTACACCCTCGTGAAATTCCAGCGCTCCAACCAGGGCACGTGCATGAACCAGAAACCGATTGTCAATCCCGGCGACGTCGTTGAGCGGGGCAGCGTCATGGCAGACGGACCCTCAACGGACCTCGGGGAACTGGGCCTCGGAAAGAATGTGATCGTCGCTTTCATGCCCTGGGGCGGGTATAACTTTGAAGATGCCATCCTCGTAAGCGAGCGCCTCGTCAAGGATGACGTGTACACGTCGATCCACATCGAGGAGTTCGAGATCGAGGCGCGCGACACGAAACTCGGGCCGGAGGAAATCACCCGGGACATCCCGAACGTCGGCGAAGAGGCCCTCAAGGACCTCGATGAGAGCGGCATTATCAGGATCGGTGCGGAAGTGAAGCCCGGCGACATCCTCGTCGGCAAGGTCACGCCGAAGGGTGAGACGATGCTGACACCGGAAGAGAAGCTCCTGCGGGCCATATTCGGTGAAAAGGCCGAGGAGGTGAAGGAGAGCTGTCTCTACGTGCCTCCCGGCATTGAAGGGACTATCGTCGACGTGCGCATCCTCTCCCGCCGCGGCATAGAGAAGGACGAGAGGACCAAGAGTATCGAGACGGACGACATCAACAGTCTGCAGCGGGACCTTGACGAGGAGACGAAGATCCTCAGGGAGGAGAAGGCGGAGCGGATCCGGAGGCTCTTCACGGGGCTGACCCTTTCCGACGATTTCAGAGACCCCAAGACAAAGGAGCTGGTCTGCCAGAAGGGGAAGAAGCTGACGGAGGCGATGCTGGCCAAGATCAAGGACGAACACCTGTCGCGCCTGAAGGTTGCCGATCCGGAGGTCAAGAACAAGGCCGACATGGTGAACACGGAGATCAACCAGTACATCAAGTATCTCGAATCCCGGTACAATGAGCGGGTGGAGAGGGTCAA
Source organism: uncultured Nitrospiraceae bacterium (assembly GCA_963705105.1). Lineage (GTDB taxonomy): Bacteria > Nitrospirota > Thermodesulfovibrionia > Thermodesulfovibrionales > Dissulfurispiraceae > CAVPIW01. The sequence continues at coordinate 117,074 of CAVPIW010000006.1, forward strand.
GAAGGGCGACGAGCTGCCCCCGGGCGTCAACAAGGTCGTCAAGGCCTTCATCGCCATGAAGAGGAAGATCCATGTGGGCGACAAGATGGCCGGGCGCCACGGGAACAAGGGCGTTGTTTCGATGATCCAGCCCGAGGAGGACATGCCGTACCTCCCCGACGGCTCACCCGTCGATATCGTCCTCAATCCCCTCGGCGTCCCGTCGCGTATGAACGTGGGACAGATCCTCGAGACCCATCTCGGCTGGGCGGCCACCGCCCTGGGGCTCCACGTGGCCACACCGGTCTTCGAAGGGGCGAAGGAAAGGGAGATCAAGGAGCTGCTGAAAAAGGCCGGGCTGCCGCAGACAGGGCAGATCACGCTTCATGACGGCCGCACCGGCGAGCCCTTCAAAAGGCCGGTCACGGTCGGCTGCATGTATATGCTCAAGCTCCATCACCTCGTCGACGACAAGATCCACGCCCGTTCCATCGGACCATACTCTCTCGTGACACAGCAGCCCCTGGGCGGAAAAGCCCAGTTCGGAGGGCAGAGACTGGGAGAGATGGAAGTCTGGGCACTCGAAGCTTACGGCGCAGCCCATACGCTCCAGGAGTTCCTGACCGTCAAGAGCGACGACATCAGCGGCAGGTCCCGCATGTACGAGGCCGTCGTCAAGGGTGATCCCATGCTCGAACCGGGTGTGCCGGAATCGTTCCATGTATTAATAAAAGAGCTCCAGAGCTTGTGCCTTGATGTCGAGCTTTTGGAACGGAAGAGAAAGGCGGAGGAATAAAAGTAATGGAGGATATTTATTCTCTTTTCCAGAAGCCGAAAAATCCGAGGGATTTTGACGCCATACGCATAAAACTCGCCTCTCCCGAAAAGATCAGGGAATGGTCCTACGGCGAGGTGAAGAAACCGGAGACGATCAACTACCGCACCTTCAAGCCGGAGCATGACGGCCTGTTCTGCGCGAAGATTTTCGGCCCCGTCAAGGATTGGGAGTGCCTCTGCGGCAAATACAAGAGGATGAAGCACCGCGGCGTCATCTGCGACAAGTGCGGCGTCGAGGTGATCCAGTCAAAGGTGCGGCGCGAGAGGATGGGTCACATAGAGGTCGCCACGCCCGTTGCGCATGTCTGGTTTTTGCGGGGCGTGCCGAGCAGGATCGGGACGCTTCTCGATATGACGATCCGCCAGCTCGAGAAGGTCCTCTATTTCGAGGAATATACTGTCATAGACGCCGGGGACACGCCGCTCAAGGAAAAGGAGCTGCTCTCGGAAGAGGACTACAAAAAGAAGCTCACGGAGTTCGGGAGCCGCTTCAAGGCCGGCATGGGCGCCGAGGCGATCAGGGAGCTGCTCAGGAAGGTCGATCTGAATGTCCTGGCGACGGACCTGAAAGAGAAGATCAATGCCGCCTCTTCGCTCAGCGTCAAGCGGAAGCTGACGAAGCGCCTGAGGATCGTCGAGGCCTTTCTCCGGTCCGCGAACAAGCCCGAATGGATGATCCTCGACATCATTCCCGTGCTCCCTCCGGACCTGAGGCCCCTGGTTCCTCTGGACGGCGGCCGTTTCGCCACATCGGACCTCAATGATCTTTACCGCCGCGTCATCAACAGGAACAACAGACTCAAGAGGCTCATGGAGCTCAAGGCGCCGGGCGTGATCATCAAGAACGAGAAACGCATGCTCCAGGAGGCGGTGGACGCGCTCTTCGACAACAGCAAGAAGGCGAAGGTCCTGAAGACGGGCGGCAAGCGGCCCCTCAAATCCCTGAGCGACATGATCAAGGGCAAGCAGGGCCGGTTCCGGCAGAACCTGCTCGGCAAGAGGGTCGATTATTCGGGCCGGTCCGTCATTGTCGTCGGACCGGAGCTCAACCTCAACCAGTGCGGCATCCCGAAGCGGATGGCCCTGGAGCTGTTCAAGCCCTTCGTCTTCAACAAGCTCGAGGAGAAGGGCTTTGCGACGACGATCAAACAGGCGAAGCGTCTCGTCGAGCGGGAAAAGCACGAAGTGTGGGACGCCCTCGAGGAGGTCATCCAGGAACACCCCGTGCTCCTGAACCGCGCTCCCACGCTCCACCGGCTCGGCATCCAGGCCTTCGATCCCATCCTGATCGAGGGCAAGGCGATCAAGCTCCACCCCCTCGTCTGCACGGCCTTCAACGCCGACTTCGACGGTGACCAGATGGCTGTTCACGTCCCCCTGTCGATCGAGGCACAGATCGAGGCGCGGGTGCTCATGATGTCGATCCACAACCTCCTGTCGCCTGCGAACGGAAAGCCCATCGTTGTGCCGACGCAGGACATGGTCCTCGGCATCTACTACCTGACGAAGCAGAGGACGGGCGCCCGCGGCGAGGGAAAGATCTTCGCCGATCACGAGGACGTGAGGGTCGCCTATGATTCGGGTGTCGTCGATGAGCACGCCAAAATCAAGGTACGGCTGGACGGGGAATACGTCGAGACGACGACGGGCCGTCTCCTCTTCAGGGAGATCCTGCCGCCGGACGTGCCCTTCTCGATGGTGAACAAGGAGCTGACGAAAAAGGAACTGGGCAAGCTGATAGAGTATATTCACAAGGTGCTCGGGAAGCGTCAGACCGTCGTGTTCCTGAACAGGCTCGAAAAGCTCGGGTTCCGGTATGCAACCCTTTCGGGCATCTCCATCTGCATCGACGACATGCATATTCCGTCAAAGAAGCCCGAGCTGATCCGCGACGCCGAGCAGGAGGTGATCGAGGTGCAGAGGCAGTACGCCGACGGTCTTATCACCCAGGGCGAGCGGTACAACAAGGTCATCGACGTCTGGGCGAACGTGACGGAGAAGGTCGCTGACGAGATGATGCTGGAACTGGGCGCCGAAGACGGCAAGGCACTCGAAGAGGACGTGCTCCGGCAGAGGCGGTCCTTCAACAACATCTTCATGATGGCTGACTCCGGTGCAAGGGGAAGCGTCGCCCAGATCAGGCAGCTCGCCGGCATGAGGGGCCTCATGGCGAAACCGTCCGGTGAGATCATCGAGACGCCGATTACGGCGAACTTCAGGGAGGGCCTCACTCCCCTGCAGTATTACATCTCGACCTCGGGAGCGCGGAAAGGCCTCGCCGATACGGCGCTGAAGACGGCCAACGCCGGATACCTGACACGGAGACTCGTCGACGTCGCCCAGGATGTCATCCTGATCGAGCACGACTGCGGGACGACGGACGGCATCATGATATCTCCTCTCATCGAGGGGGGAGAAATCATACAACCCCTGGAGGAGAGAATTTTCGGGAGGACCCTTGCGGAATCGGTCAAGGACCCCGTCAACGCTGAAGTCCTGGTGGCCAGGAACGTCGAGATCGACGAGGACCTGGCAAGGAAGATCGTCGACGCCGGTGTTGACCGGGTGAAGATTCGCTCCGTTCTTACCTGCACGTCGAAGAACAGCGTCTGCGGGAGGTGTTACGGACGGGACCTTGCCAGGGGAGGGGCCATCGAGATCGGGGAAGCCATCGGGATCATCGCCGCCCAGTCCATCGGCGAGCCGGGCACGCAGCTCACGATGCGGACCTTCCACATCGGCGGCGCTGCGACAAAGATCATCGAGCAGGCGACACTCATGGCGAAGAACTCGGGATTCATCAAGTTCATCGATGTCAACGCCGTCAAGAACAGGGAGGGCGTCCTGATCGTTCTGAACAGGAACGCGATGATAGCCATTATAGACAAGACGGGGCGCGAGAAGGAGAAATACAACCTCGTCTACGGGGCGCGTATTTTCGTCGAAGACGGCACGGCCATCGAATCGGGGCAGCGTCTTGTCGAGTGGGATCCCTACTCGACGCCGATCCTGACGGAAATCGGCGGCAAGATCGCCCTTGGCGACATCGTCGAGGGTATGACCGTCAAGGAGGAGGTCGATGAAACGACGGGTCTCGCCCACAAGGTCATCATCGACTACCCCGCGAGCATGAGACCGAGGATCTCCATCAAGGACGAGCAGGGCAGGACGGCCAAGATACCCGACACGAACAACCTCGCCCGGTACCTGCTTCCTGCCGGCGCTCATATCCTCGTCGACAAGAACGACATCATCTATCCCGGCGATATCCTTGCGAAGATTCCCAGGGAAACGACGAAGACGAAGGACATCACGGGCGGTCTGCCGAGGGTGGCGGAGCTCTTCGAGGCCCGGAGGCCGAAGGAGCAGGCCATCGTCACGGAGATCGACGGCATCGTCGAGTTCAGGGGCGCCCACAAAGGCATGCGTGTCGTCGTCGTCAGGGGCGGAGAGGAATCGCGTGAGTATCTCATCCCGAAAGGCAAGCACGTCACCGTCCACGAGGGTGACTGGGTGAAGGCCGGCGAACCTCTTATGGACGGCGCCGTCAATCCCCACAGCATCCTCGACATCCTGGGCCCCACGGAGCTCCAGAGGTATCTCGTCGACGAGGTCCAGAAGGTCTATCGCCTCCAGGGTGTCTCGATCAACGACAAGCACATCGAGGTCATCGTGCGGCAGATGATGAAGAAGATCAGGATCGAGGACCCCGGCGACACGGGCTTCCTCATCGGCGATGAAGTGGACAGGATGATCTTCTCGGAGGTGAATGCGCAGGTGCGTGAGGAAGACGGCCGTCCCGCCCAGGGAAGACCCCTGCTCCTCGGCATCACCAAGGCCTCCCTCTCAACGGAGAGCTGGGTGTCCGCCGCCTCCTTCCAGGAGACGACGAGGGTGCTCACCGAGGCGGCGCTGGACGGCGACGTTGACGAGCTGCGGGGGCTCAAGGAAAACGTGATCATGGGAAGGATCATCCCGGCAGGCACGGGCATGCCCGTCTACCGCGACACGTTCATCAAGGGCGACTTTTACAAAATGCAGATCGAAGAGGCGGAGCAGACGGAGAACTGACCGTCGGACTCTCCTCATCGACCATCAGCGACAACGAGGCGTGGCGCCTGAAAAGAAGACGCCACGCCTCGACGTGTTTATGATGTGTGCTCCGCGTTTTGTGTCTGATGTGATGCTCGGGAGCCTCTCGAAGTGGCTCAGAATCCTCGGGTTCGACACTCTCTATTTCAGGAGGGCCGACGATCATGAGCTCATCAGGATCGCCCTCAGGGAGCAGAGGACGCTCATCACGCGGGACAGCGGGCTGGCGCGCCGGTGCGGACGTCCCGGCCACCCGCCCTGCATCTCCATCATCTCACAGAGAACATCCGATCAGGTCAGGGAAGTCCTTTCAGCCGTCTCCGCATCCCTGCCCCCTTTGCCGGCAGGACCGCCGCGCTGCGTCGTATGCAACGGTGAACTCTCCCCTGCCGGCAGGGCGTCCGTTTTCGGGGATGTCCCTGAGTTCGTCTACAGGAACAGGGATTCTTTTTTTCGGTGTCTGAGCTGTGGTAAAGTGTACTGGGAAGGGTCCCACAGGCGGCATATCGAAGAGACGATCAGGCGGATCCTCGGCGATGCCGGCAGATGCGGTGAGGATTTGCCGGAGGTTGCGGAATGACGTCTCCTGCCCGTTTTTCGATTGCTGAAACAACGGTGTCCGAAACAATAAGAAGATGAGCAGTCCGAAAACAACGTATCTCTTTCCCTTTGCCCTGATCGGCTGTATCATCACCCTCGGGACAACGGGGTATATCCTGATCGAAGGGTGGGGCTTCCTCGATGCGCTGTACATGACGATCATCACGCTCACGACGGTCGGATTCAGGGAGATCCATGTCTTGTCGGATCGGGGCATCGTCTTTACGATCGTCCTTATCGTCGGAGGGGTGGGCACTGTTCTCTATGCCCTGAGCACCGGAGCGAGAGTCCTGATGGAAGGAGAAATTCAAGAGGCCCTCGGGAGGAAAAGATTGGAAAAGAGAATCAGGGAATTGCGGGACCACTATATCATCTGCGGCTTCGGCAGGATGGGAAAGATCATCAGCAGGGAACTGAGGGAGAACAACATACACTTTGTCGCAGTTGAAAGAGACCCGGAAGTGACTCAGGAGCATCAAAACATACTCATGATGGCCGGAGATGCCACGAAGGACGAAGTCCTGAAGGAGGCGGGCATCGAGCGGGCGAAGGGGCTTGTTTCGGTCCTTTCTTCGGACGCCGAGAACCTCTTCGTCGTCCTGACGGCACGGGGGCTCAACCCCGACCTGTTCATCGTCGCCCGGGCCGGTGAGGAGGGATCGGAGAGCAAGCTCCTCAGGGCCGGCGCCGACAAGGTCGTCTCGCCCTATCACATCGGGGGCCTCAGGATGGCCTATACTGTTTTGAAACCGGCCGTCGTCGAGTTCATCGAGTTTGCCACGAAGAGCGGAAACATCGATCTCCAGATGGAGGAGGTCACCATCGGGGTGTCATCTCCCCTCGCCGGACTGACCCTCGACCAGTGCGGCATCGGCAAGGGACTCGGGATCATCATCGTTGCCATAAAGAAGACAGACGGCGACATGAAGTTTAATCCCACGTTCAGAACGGCCATCCACGTTGGTGACACCCTCATCGCCCTCGGTGAAATTACGAAATTAAAGGTCCTTGAAGACATGGCCCTGGGCAGATGACGTGCTGCTTTTCCGACAGAGGGCGGCGTGAGTGAGAAAAGGACCGGTGAAGCGGAGAGAATCCTTCTCAACCCTCTTCGAACACCTCCAGGGTTTCATTCTTGCGTCTTTCGTCATCATCAGCATCCTCGCCGCGACGATCGGGTATCGGTACTACCGGTACACGCAGGACGAGCCTGACTTCTGCGCTTCCTGCCACCTGATGCAGGCGGCATATTCAGAGTGGCAGAAGGGAAAACACAGCCACATCGTCTGCCAGGCCTGCCATCATCTCAGCCTGCTGGAACAGAACCGCATCATGGTCGCCTTCCTCGTCAAAGGGAACAAGCCCCTCCTGCAGTCGCACGGGCGTGAAAAACCATGGAGTGCCTGTATCGAATGCCATGGAGACGAGCTGGCGCCGCAACCGGAAAAAGGGCAGAGGGGCTACGGCCATGCGCTCCATGTCTCACTTCAGCACGTCGACTGCATCGGGTGTCACAAGACGGCGCTCCATTCCTTTCATCCCGCCGAAAGGGTCTGTGTCACCTGCCATAAGGACCGGGAGATTCACGGCGCCGGCATGGAGACGCTGACCTGTCTCAAATGCCATTCCTTCACAAGAAAGTCGCCGGGCCTGCTGCCCCACGACAGCTGCATTGCCTGCCATAAGGCCGCTGTGTCTTCAGGCCCCATGGCCGGCCTCGCCTGTCATCAGTGTCACAAGCCCCATGAGAAAAAGGCGATCCTGTCCTGCACCGGATCGTGCCATGAGGCGGAGACCCTCAGTGAACCTCACGCCGCGTATGAGAAGAAGAATATGCCCTGCATCAGGTGTCACAAACCGCATACCTGGACACCCGCCTCCCGCCAGCGGTAAGAAAACTCTATCGTTGCATACGCCTCCCGGAAAGGCGGGGCTGGGGTGCATGCGCCGAAAACCTTGCTGATAAAGGCGCTGCCTTCCTGTCGGTGCGTTCGTGGTTCTGTTCCAATTGCCGACTGCAACATCAGCCGCTACTGAAGCGTTTTGATGACGCCGAGCGCATTTTCGTAGTCCGGCGGGTTCGTGATCTCCGGGACGATTTCGACATGGCGGACCGTATTCGTTTTGTCGATGACGAAAATCGCCCGTGTCAGCAGCCGCAGTTCCTTGATGACGACACCGTATGCCGAGCCGAATGAGAGGTCCCGGTGATCAGACAGGGCTTTCACCTTGTCGATGCCTGCGGCGGCGCAGAACCGCGCGATGGCAAAGGGCAGGTCGACGCTCATGTTGAGCAAAACGACGTTCCCCGGCAGGTTTGCCGCCTCCTGGTTGAACCTCCTCGCCTGCATGTCGCAGACGGGCGTGTCCAGAGAGGGAGTGACGCTGATGACCTTGACGGCGTCACCGAAATCGCTCAGGTGCACCGGCTGGAGTTCCGCGTTCAAAACGGTGAAGTCGGGGGCCCTGTCCCCTGTCTTGATTTCATTGCCTTCGAGCGTGAGCGGATTGCCCATGAATGTAATGAGACCTTTGCGTTCCATTGTTGTCCTCCCTGACGGATCGTAATATTCAGATGAGATCCCGATCTACAAGGGTCGCCCATCGGACCGGTATTTGTCAACTATTGTCTCTTGTTTTTCGCATTCCTGCAAAAGCAACCCTCTTTTTCGCAGGAATGCAAAGATATTCTCGCAGTAGAATGACAGAAATACAATGAGATAAGCATTGGCACGGGACGTGCTTCTATGAATGGCATGAACAGCTCAAAAGGAGGCAGGACGATGAAAACGAACGAGACGGCAAAAAAGGGATTGGTCATCGGGGCAGGCATCGGGGTCGTCCTGTTTGCGATCATCGGGTTTCTGCCGGGCTCCTTCATCGGCGGCGTCGTCGGCATGAACATCGCGGGGATGCCTCTGGAGCCGACGATCGGCACGCGGATGATCATGGCGGTATCGATGGTGTTCGGTATCCTCGTGGCGGGCTTTGTCTGCGTGACCGGCACGGCCCTGGCGGGATGGATCGTCGGGAGCATTGCAGGGCATGTCCGGACGGCACGGGCGCAGGAAGCGGCGATTGAAAACATTAGACATTAGACAGCAGAAAATAGACAGTAGAAAAAAAGAAACAAAGAAACAATAAACAGAAAGGCAAGGAGGACACGAGATGAAAGACATGGTGAGGACGGGGACGAAGGCAGGGGCGGCACTGGGAGGATTGGCCTTTGTAGTGTTCGGGATCATCCCGGGATATCATTTCGGCAGTTACGGGACGCTGATGATGCTGAAGCACCTGCTGGGAGAGGCCGTGGAGCCGACGATCTTTGTAAGGCTGGCAGTGGCGGTGGGGATCATCTTCGGAATCGCCTGCATGGCATCGGTGAGCATCGTGATGGGCTCGATCGTGGGGACGATGTTCGGGTATGTGGCAAAGGCCTTCAGCGGAGCGGCGGAGACGAAGAAGACCGTCGAGGTGAAGCAGTCTCAGTAGAAGGACAGTCGGAAGGACAGACCATCCGGGGAGCTTCGGCTCCCCTTTTTTGCTTTGCAGCTGCTTGAAAAGGCGGGTCGAAGCGCTCTGAAAAACAGTGTCAGTGTGAGTGTCAGTAAAAAGGCTCACTTTTTCGACCATCGGGCTGCAACGATGCTTTTGTGACGGTTACGGTGTCGCCGCACCAAGGTTTTCGGCGCATACACCCCGCCTTTCCGGAAGGTGTATACAACGATAAGGTTTTTTGCGCAGATCAGCCCCTCCGCCTCTCAAATGATCATAAGCAACTCTCTTTACAAGGTTTTTTCCTCATTTTCCCTTGACTATTTCAGGACCGAGATTATACAATTGACAATAGCATGACGACAAGGAGATGGTCAGACAAAGCCTCTTGGATAACGATCAATCAGTCATTCCGATACATGTCGTGGCGCCACGTTTCTTCAAACGGAAATATCCTGAAAGTGAGCACACATCATGAAACGTAGATTCCCCCAGTCTTTCTACAACCCGATCACTTTTGCCGGTGCTGCAATTGCCGCCGTGAGCTTCGGCCTGATTCTCATGCTCATTGCGGTCGAAATCCTCACGGAGCATCAGAAGCCCTACATGGGTATTATCACCTTCATCATACTGCCGGCCTTTCTCATTATAGGCCTTCTGCTCATTGCAGCAGGCGCCATTCGCCAGCATCGCATCGGGGTCTCCGGGGGACCGCCGGAAATACGTCTGCCCTCGATCGATCTCAATGACCCCCGCTATCGCGCGGCATTTATCGTTTTTTCCATCGGCACCTTACTGTTGCTTATGCTGACGGCCTTCGGCAGTTTCAAGGCTTACGAATACACCGATTCCGACCAGTTCTGCGGCACTATGTGTCATTCCGTCATGGGACCTGAATACACGGCTTATAGATACTCACCGCACGCAAGGGTCGGATGCATAAAATGCCATATCGGCCCGGGCGCCGACTGGTTTGTCCGGTCGAAAATATCGGGTTCATACCAGATGTATGCGGTGATGTTCAACAAGTACCCCCGGCCTATCCCGACACCGATCGAAAACCTGAGGCCTGCCCAGGAAACCTGCGAGCAGTGTCACTGGCCCAAGCAGTTCTTCAGCGAGAAACTGAGCGTCAACACCTATTACCTGTCCGACGATCACAACACCCGGTGGACCCTGAATCTCCTCATGAAGATAGGAGGCGGCAACATCGAGGCCGGCCCGACATCAGGCATCCACTGGCATATGAATATCGCCAACGAGGTGACATACGCCGAGGTGGACCCCAAGCGGCAGGTTATTCCCTGGATCCGCTCCAAAAAGCCTGACGGTTCCGTGAGGATATACCGAAGCACGGACGTGAAGCTGAGCGACGCGGAGATCGAAAAGGCGCCGAAGCGCCGCATGGACTGCATCGATTGTCACAACCGGCCGTCCCATATCTACCATCCGCCTTCACAGTCTATCAACCACATGATGTATCTCGGATCGATTGACCCGTCGCTGCCGTACATTAAAGCCGTGGGGGTCAAGGCCCTCGAGACGGCCTATGACACGAAGGACGAGGGACTCAGAGGAATAGCCCGGCAGGTTGGTGAATTTTACGAAAAGAACTACCCTGAAATAGCGAGGAGCAGGAAAGAACAGATCGACAGGGCCGTCTCGGAGTTGCAGACCATATACAGCAGAAACTATTTTCCCGAAATGAAGGTGAGCTGGAGGATCTCTCCGGACAACATCGGCCACCTCTATTCTCCGGGCTGTTTCCGCTGCCATGACGGCAAGCATGTGAGCGAGGACGGGAAGGTCCTGTCCAAGGACTGCAATGTCTGTCACACCATTCTGGCCCAGCAGATCGACAAGGACCGTGTGGAGGCCTCCATAAAGGGTGTGGAATACCGCCATCCCGTCGATATCGGTGACGCCTGGATGGAAAAGGATTGCAGCAAGTGCCACGGCGGCAAAGACACCCTGGTCTACTTCCCCCACGCCGCAAGCACCACGTCATCGACGTGTCTTGTCTGTCACGATGCGATGAAGGGCAGGGTGAAGACGGCCGAGGGGGTGATGATCGACGTGCACATTGACGCGGGCCGGTACGGCAAGGCGGTGCACGGCGAGCTGGACTGCACGGCCTGCCACAGGAACTTCAGCGGGGGAGGGCACGGACCTGCCGGGGCGGCAGAGGTGCCGGCGGAGATCGCCTCGCTGGCCAAGAAGATCAAAGGCAAGGCCAAACTGGAACCCGTCGCCTACGCTGCCTGCATCGAATGCCACAAAGGGGCCTACACGCAGTGGCTGCAGAGCGTCCATGCCAAAAACGTCATTGACAAGGGCAGCAAAGACGGGGCCATCTGCACGGACTGCCACGGCGCTGCGCACTACATACAGCCCAAGGGAGTGAGGGAATCGAAAGTCCACTGGAGCGAAGTCGTCGAGACCTGCGGCCGGTGTCACGAAGACCCGGAGATCCTGAAGCGGTACGGCTACGGTGAGGAGATCCTGAAGCGGTACAAGGAGAGCTTCCACGGCAAGAAGCACAAGCTGGGGCAGAAGGAAGTGCCCACCTGCGCGAGCTGCCACGGCTACCACGGCGTGTGGAAGTGGACGGACCCGCAGTCACCCATGTCTGTGGACAAGAGGAAAGAGACCTGCGGGCGGTGCCATCCCGGGGCGACGGACAAATTTGTCGGGTCTGTCACCCACAAACCGGCGGGAGCGGTTGCGCACTATACGGAGAAAGGACTGATCGTTCTGGTCCTGGGGACCTTTTTGTTTATCTTCATCCACGTGATCCTCAACGTCTATGCGGACATCCGGGACTGGATATTCCGGAAAGGGGGCGGCCATGAGTGAGCAGATACAAGGGGAGTACCAGCGGTTCAACCTCATCGAGAGGCTGCAGCACGGGATCTTGTTTGTGACCTTCTCTGTTGCTTGCCTTCAGCGGGTGGGCCTTGAAATACCCGGAGATGGAGCAGTCGAGATGGTGGATCGGCATCTGGGGGGGACCGAAGAACGCCCACACCATTCACGTTGTCTCGGGCGTCATCATGGTGAGCGACTTTGTGTGGCATGTGCTGTACATGGCCTACCGGATCCTGACGGGCAAGATGCGGTTTCACCGGGACACCACCATTGTGCCTGTTCCCAAAGACCTGACCGACGCGGCACAGAACTTCAAGTACTTTTTGGGGCTGAGCAGGGAGAAGCCGCAATTCGGGCGGTTCACCTACGTCCACAAATTTGACTACTGGGCCGTGTTCTGGGGCATGGGCATCATCGGACTGTCGGGGCTGTTTCTGGCCTTTCCCGTGCAGGCCTCCCACCTGTTTCCGAAGTGGACATTGGAGTGGATCTGGGAAGTGCTGTTCATCATGCATGGAGACGAAGCGCTTCTGGCCATCGTGTTTATTTTCTTTTTTCACTTTTACAACGAACACCTGCGGTTTGAGAAATTTCCCATGAGCATGGCGTGGCTGACGGGGCGGATCAGCCTGCAGGAGATGAAACACGAGCATCCGTTGGAATACGAGATTGAATACGGCAAGAAAGAAGGGGGCAAGGAATGAAGGCGATCCGGGTGCTCCTTGCGGGACTGATGATCGTCATCACGGGCTGTGTCCCCGGAGCGGGGGACAAGGACAAGGACAAGAAAGCGGCGGCGCCCGTGGAGCGCATCATCAGCAAAGACGAAGCCGTCAGCGAACTGCCCTGCTTCAAATGCCATGAATACAAGGACTACACAGCGGGAGCGGGCAAAGGGAGCTTCTCCCACACCATCCATGCAAAGACGGGGTATCACTGCAACCAGTGCCATGACCTCAAAGCCCACAAACTCAGTGCGGACATCCACGGCGTCTGCGGGAAATGCCACACACTGCAGGGCCTGACATTCCAGCGGAGCTCATTGCCGTCTGCCTTCAACCATGAGGCCCATGCCAAGAGGCAGAGGTGCCGGGAATGCCACCCGAAGATCTTCCCCATGAAGGCGGGCAGCAGCGTCATCACCATGGAGGAGATGGACAAAGGGAAGAACTGCGGGCAGTGCCACAACGGCAGGAAGGCCTTCGGGACGAAAGAGTGCGCCAAGTGCCATGACCTCAAGAGTGGGTACAGCAAGGATGTGAAATACGCCGGAGGGGGAGCGGGAGCGGTGGTGTTCGGCCACACGTTTCACACGGCGGCCTTTGGGTGTGACCAGTGCCATCCGAAACTGTTTGCCATGAAGAAGAGCGGCAAGCTGAAGATGGAGCCCATGTACGGGGGCAAGAGCTGCGGGGCCTGTCATAACGGGCAGATGGCCTTTGCATCGACGGAGTGCGCCAAATGTCATGACCTGAAGGCGGGATTCGGCAAGGACGTGAAGTATGAGGGAGGGGGAGCGGGAGCGGTGGTGTTCAGCCACCAGTTCCACACGGCTGCCTTTGGATGTGGCGACTGTCATCCGAAGCTGTTTGCGTCAAAGAAGAGCGGCGCGCTGAAGATGGACCCGATGTATGAGGGCAAGAGCTGCGGGGCCTGCCACAACGGGCAGGTGGCATCGGCGGTGACGGACTGCGCGAAGTGCCATAAACAATAGGCAATAAACAATAGACAGTAGACAGGAATAACAGACAAGACTCGGGACGAACAACAGACAGTCACGAGTGCTCAGGACGCAGGACTCAGAGGGGGTCCGGCAAACGCCGGACCCCCCTTTCGTCTTTCGGCGCTTCGCCCCGCCTTTTCTGAAACGTCATCTCTCGGACTAAAAGTCCGCTCCCGCATCTTTCTCTTTTGTCTTTCCTCCGTCTTTTTCCGCTTCAGCGGCGATCTCGATTGAGGATAGCCAGAGTTCGCAGGTATCCGTCACCCTGTTGTACTGGAGGACCATGCTGCTCCGGTAACCCTCCCAGGTGTAATACTCCTTGTAGGGGTTCGGCTGGTCGCCCTCACCGAAACGGTCGAAGACGGCCTCCCTCAGTCCGAGCCAGTTCCTGTTTCCTGTGGCTGTGACGACGGCCCCCATGAACCTGCCCCTCCAGAAGAGGTAGTGGACCGACGAGATTGTTGCTTCCCCCAGCTTCATTCGGTCCGCCTTCCTCGTGTACCGTTCCACGTTTTTCATGGCGGGATCGGCAGGCGCGGGCACCATGTCCTTCAGGTCCTTCAGCGCAGCGCCCCACTTGATGCCCCTGAATCCGTCGGGCTCGGCGTCGGGTTTAAAAGTGTAGACCGCATAAGCCGGGCCGGACACCAGGCAGAGCAGAAGAGAAGCACAGCATAAAAAAATCGCAACCTGTCGCATGTATGTCCTCCTTAAAGTGCCGCTGTCAATGCTATATCTCGAAGAGATCACCCTTTTCCGGCACATGGACGGTGAGATCGAAGGTCTCTCGCACCGTCTCCGCAAATCCAAGAGACACCTCATCTTCGCCGTGGACGATGAAAACCTCCGGCTTGTTCCTGAATGCCCGAAGCCAGCCGAGGAGCTCCTTCCTGTCCGCGTGGGCCGAGAACCCGCCGATCGTGTAAACCGACGCATTGACCGCCACCTCTTCGCCGAAGATGCGTACCTCCCTGTCGCCGTCGATGATCTCCCTGCCCAGGGATCCCCTCGCCTGGAAACCGACGAAGACGACGCAGCATTCCTTTCTCCAGAGATTATGCTTGAGGTGGTGACGGATCCTGCCGCCGTCGCACATGCCGCTTCCGGCAATGATGATCGCGCCGGAGCGAATCCTGTTTATCTTCTGCGACTCCTCGACGGAGCCCGTGAAATGGAGTCTCAGCGCCTCGGTCTTCCTCTCCCGGAAAAGCCGTCTCGCCTCCTCGTCATAGCATTCCGGATGGGCCAGGTATATCTTCGTCGCCTCCTCAGCCAGAGGGCTGTCGACATAGACGTCGCAGCGGTGGAGCCTTCCCTCGCGGACGAGATTGTTGAGAATGTAAAGGAGATCCTGAGTCCGTCCGACGGCAAAGGCGGGAATAAGGACATTGCCGCCCCGCTTAAAAGTCGTCGCAATGGCGTCGACGAGTTCGTCGATGCTTTTTTCCTTGTTTTTGTGCTCCCTGTTGCCGTACGTAGACTCCATGACCACATAATCAGCTTCTTCGACCTGCTGGGGGTCGTTGATGATGGGATTCCCGCTCTTGCCGATGTCTCCGGAAAAGACGATCCTCTTTTCGACCGGACTGTCCTGATACCAGATTTCGAGACTTCCCGATCCGAGGATATGCCCCGCATCGACGAAGCGATACTTCACCCCGTTACCGAGATGATTGATGCTGCCATAGGCCTGACGGTCGATGAGAGGGAGAGCCGCCTTGACGTCTTCCGTCCTGTAGAGAGGCTCGTAGACGATGTCCCGTCCGGAACGGAATGACTTTTTGGTCAGCCATTCGGCGTCTTTTTCCTGGATCTCAGCCGAATCATAGAGCATGATCTCGACGAGGTCCGCCGTTGCCGAGGTTGTCAGGATCTTCCCCCTGAAACCGTCCCGCACAAGCCGCGGGATCAGACCGGAGTGGTCGATGTGGGCATGGGTGAGAAAGAGGATGTCGATCTGCCGGGGATCGAAGAGAAAGGCCGTTCTGTTTCTCTCGTCCATGTCCCTCCCCTGATGGAGGCCGCAGTCGACAAGGATTTCGAGATCGTTCACGGTCAGGCGGGTACACGAGCCTGTGACCGTCCTGACACCGCCGATAAATTGTATTCTCATACCGTCACTCCGTCTATCCTCGTCAGGCCCTGCCTGATTGCGAGGTTGATCGCCTCCCTGTACTCGGCGCCGGTGATCCGCCTGTCAAGGGGGGGATGGCCAAAGGCCTTGAAGCATGGATGATACTGGTCCATGATATTGATATAGGTATCACGGGAAATCTCTTCCGCGATGAACCTGACGACCTCCGCCGTCCCGGCCCGTCCTGACGGCAGGACGAGGTGGCGGACGAGGAGTCCCCGGACGGCGACCCCGTATTCATCGTCAACGAGGTCCCCCACCTGCCTGTGCATTTCCCGGATCGCCTCCTTCGCCCGCTGAGGATAGTCCGGCACCTTCGAGTATTCCATGCCCACGGCAGGGTCGGCATATTTGAAATCCGGCATATAGATGTCGATGATCCCGTCAAGGATTGAGAGGGACTCCAGGGATTCATATCCGCCGCAGTTGTAGACGATCGGCACGTCCAGTCCCCCTTCCACGGCGAGCATGACGGCCCTGAGAATCATCGGCGTCTGGTGCGTCGGTGTCACGAGGTTAATGTTGTGACACCCCGACTCCTGGAGGTCAAGCATCACGTGGGCAAGCTTTTCCGGCGACATCTCCCTGCCGTCGCCGCGGTGGCTGATCGTCCAGTTCTGGCAGAAGATGCAGCCAAGATTGCAGTTGCCGAAAAAAATGGTCCCCGAGCCGCCCGCCCCGACGAGGGGTCGCTCCTCGCCCAGGTGGGGTCCCCAGCTCGAGACAAAAGGCATGTCTGCCGTCCTGCAGAAGCCCTTCTCCCCGGCAGTCCTGTCGACCCCACAATTCCGCGGGCAGAGCCTGCATTTTTTCAGGATATCCCAGGCCCTGGCGACCCTCTCACGGAGCTCCGATGGGGTCATTTTACGATAGGTCGGAACGAAGACCACAACCGATCGCCTGCCGGAAAGAACCTGCCTAAGCAGTGATCTTGACGACTATCTCCTTCGCATGCCATGCCACGGTCTTGATGGCATCAAGAATGTTCAGGTACAACGTGGACGCCACGGGCTGGCAGAGCCCCTCGATGAGCCGGTCTTCATGAAGAGTGGCATATTCATTCGCCCTCCTGACGACGCCGGTCTCGGACTCCTCGACGTATCTGCTCAGGATCTTGTTTCTGGCGAGCATGATGTCCGATGTGGGCTTGATGATGTCCACGAGGCGTTGCAGAAGAAAGGTCACCTCCGTCACGGCCTTGTCGCTGAAGAGTATCCTGTCATTGATTTTCTTCTCGATCTGTTCGGACAACTTGCCGAGACTTTCCGCTATCCTGACGAGATGGGCGGGCGCGGAGATGTAAGCCTTCGCGTCGGGGCTTTCCTTGACCAGATCGACGAGTTTTTTCGTGAGTTCAGCCTCCTTTGCCCTGATGTTCGCGATCTTCGCGTTGCAGTCCCCGAGCGGTTTGGGAGAATTATAAATAAAGGCGTTCTGGAGAGAGGAGATGCAGGTTTCAACGTCCTTTCCCAATTCGTACATCGTGGAAACGATCTCTTTCATGTCTTCCTTCATGGTATTTGATCCTCCTTTATTTAGAGTCTGTCCCTAAAGTAACCTTCATCTGTCATTCCCGCAACCCCGCACTTGATGCGGGGGCATCGGGAATCCTTCTGAAAGAACGATTCCGGACAAGACATAATGACATACAAACTGCAACTTCGTGAGTTTATAAACAGACGCCGTGTAATGTGTCTTGGAATGCATCCGACGGCTGATGAGGTAACATAATGTATAATTCAACTATATCAGATTGCCCTCCGATCTGCAAGAATGCATTTTAGTGCTTCATTCACGTATCGATTTTCCTTTTTATGCTATAATTTTACGCTGTGCCTCTCATCGGAACCCTGATTTTACGACAAGGAGGGCGGGATGCCGAAAGTCTCCGTTGAAAAACTCGAACCGGGAATGACGTTGTCCCGTCCCGTCAAGAATGAGGCAGGCATGATTCTCATCGGCGAGGGGACGGTTATGTCGGACCAGTTGATCGAAAAGCTGAAGCGCATGGGCATATCAAGCGTCTTCGTCGAGGGAGCGTCCAGGCCGGAAAAACCGAAAGAGGAGATGATCAGGGAACTCAATGAGCGGTTCAAGAAGACGGAGCGGGAGCCGCAGATGTCTCTCCTGAAGCGTCTTTTCAGGGAACACATCGAGGCACTGTACACCTGATGGATGCGCGCACCCTCCGGAGCCAGATCGAGCGGATCGACACCCTGCCGACGATTCCGAACATCCTGAAGAAACTCTTTGAGGTCATCGAAAACCCGAAGACGTCACTCAATGAAATCGGGAACTTCATCCTGAAGGACCCGGTCCTCACGTCGCGGGTCCTCAAGATGGTCAACTCCCCGATCTACGGCTTCCCCGGTCGGATATCGTCCATCAGCCAGGCCCTCATCCTCCTCGGGCTGAACGTCGTCAAGGGGATGCTACTCGGCGTCTCCGTCTTCGACGTCATGCAGAAATCGATGCTTGGCCTCTGGGAGCACTCCGTTGGCTGTGCCGTCACCTCCCGGATCCTCTCGAAGGTAAAGGGGCTTGACGATATCGAGGACATTTCGGTGGCGGCACTCCTCCACGATATCGGCAAGGTCATCCTGAGCCTCAAGTTTCCCAACGAGTATCAGAAGATCGTCAGGGAGACGGAGTTGAAAGAGGAGTTCATCATCGAGGCGGAGCGCCGCTTTTTCGGCATCACCCATGCCGATGTCGGCGGCTGGGTCGCTCAGCGCTGGAACTTTCCGAAAAACCTCGTCGAGGCGATCGAGTATCACCACAAACCGAATCTCTCCAAGAACGTGCCCGTCCATACGGCGATCGTGCATCTTTCGGACATCTTCATCAAGGCCAGGGGATTCGGTTATGCCGGGGACAATTTCATACCCGCAGTCAACAGCGAGGCCTGGAAGATCGCGGGGCTCACCGAGAAGGACATCAGGGCGACTCTTGAAGAAATGGAGGAGATCCTCGGAGAAGCACAGGATTTTCTCTTCGTTGACGTTTAGTCACGGGCCATGCGATCGGTCTTCGTCATTTCGAAGGACATTGTCAGCGCCAGCATCGTTGAACGCAGCCTGAAGGAAGAACATGACGTCACGCTCTTTGCCACGATCCAGTCATCCCTCGAACATTTGTACAACACCATTCCCGATCTTCTTGTCATCGACATCACGGACAACGAACCCCGCACTGTCGATCTGCTGAACAAGCTCAAGGGTGACCCCCTCTTCAATCAGTTTCCTGTTCTCGTGATCGTGAAGGACGACCTTTCCACCTGTGACTGGAACCGTCTTGCCGTTGAAGACTACATCCGTGAATCCTGCATCGAGGCGGAACTGAAGACGAGGGTGAGTCTCTGCCTCGCACGGGCGGAACGGGTTGTCGAGGTGAGTCCGCTGACGAAGCTGCCCGGCAATATCGCCATTACGAAACAGATCCAGGCGCGCATCGACAGCGGCAATCCCTTCGCACTCGCCTATGCGGACATCGATTATTTCAAGCCCTTCAATGACCGCTACGGCTTCAGCAGGGGCGACGAGATCATCAAGATGGTAGGCCGTCTGATTCTGAATGCCGTGAAGGATAAAGAGCCGGACACGAGCTTTGTGGGCCACATCGGCGGTGACGACTTCGTTTTCATCATCGGCTATGACCTTGCGGAGGAAGCGTCACAGACGGTTATCAACTATTTCGACCGCCTGGTTCCCACATTTTATGACCCTGAGGACCGTGCGCGGGGGCACGTCGAGTCGGTCGACCGGGAAGGCAACAGAAAAACCTACCCGATCATGAGCCTGTCCATCGGCGTCGCCCACAACCGGTTCAGAAAATTCACCCATTACGGCCAGGTCGCTGAAATCGCCTCGGAGATGAAGAAATTCGCAAAACGGACGCCGGCAAGCTGCTTCAGGATCGACCGGCGGAAACGCTGAAGGGCGGCGCCGGACCGGGACACCCCGGGCGGGTCACTCAAACAGCCCGAGAATCGTGTCCGCCTTGTCCTCGATGTTCCTGATGCCCTGCGTGATCGCCGAATATTCCCGCTTCAGCTGGTGGAGCTCCTCGGCGATGCTGAGCGAGGCCAGGATGGCGGCCTTCATGGGCGTGATGGTCGGAGACCGGTGGTAGACCTCCTTCAGCTTCTCATTGACGAAATCGGCCATTTCCTTGATATGAGCGGGGTCGGCGTCGCCCTTTATGATATACTTCTGACCCAGTATGACGAACTCGATGCTTCCCATCGCGCCTCATTTCAATTCGATCGTCTCGAGCTCCTTGAGAAGGTCTTCGATCTGGTCCCGTATTGAGCCCCGTTCCGCCACGAGACGCTCCATTTCCTGGTCCTTGAGCCGCAGGCTGTTTTCGAGATCGGCGATCTCCTTCATGAGGTTGTTGTTCTCTTCTTTCAGCGCCTTGATTTTGTCGATGGCGTGGGCGATTTTCTGTTCAAAGGTCTTCAAAGCCTCCACTGTATCCTCCTTATAAAAAGTAAAACATATTACCTGAATCGTCCGAAAAAATAAACCTTCCAGTTGCATGAAAAGGCGGGGCGAAGCGCCTCAAAGCCTTCTCATGGCGACACTGCCTCCGGAAAGGCAGATATGGGTCAAAGCCTTTCCAATGCGGTGATGAGACTTCTCCAGGTGTTCCGCGCCTGTTGCCTGACGGGCTTTTGTCATCGGTCGACACGGCAAAGGGGGGTCTGGGGATAAATAAGGTATCTTAGAGGAAAGGCTTTTCACCACATCAGCCTTCCCGTCGGTGCGTTTGTCGTCCCGTATCTGCCTTTGCCTGCTGTCTACTGTTTATAATCGGCGCATACGCCTCGCCTTTCCCGGGAGTGTGTTGCAACGATAAGGTAAACCTCATGACGACACTGACACTGACACTGACACCTTTCTATTTCAGAGTATTCCCACGTTTTTTTGTATCTCTTCCGTGCTGTGTCCGGGAATGCTCCTCAAATACTCGAAATAGGTCGTCATGACCCGCTTGACGTAATTCCTCGTCTCGTCGTAGGGGATGTCCTCGATGAACTCGTCGATGGTCCGGTAGTCCCCGCGCCTGAGCCATTCACGCACGGCTTCCTCGCCGGCGTTGTATGCTGCAAGGGCAACGGGAAGGGATGAATAGGCTTTCAGCAGGTGTTTCATATAGGCCGTGCCGATCCGGATGTTCGTCCGGACGTCGAAGAGCTCGCTGTTGCGGGACAGGCGCACCTGGCCGCTCTTGCTGAACCGCTGGGCCGTCTGGGGCATGAGCTGCATCAGCCCCAGGGCGCCCGCGATAGACCGTGCCTCCGGGTCGAAACGTGACTCCTCCCTGATGACGGACAGGACAAAGAAGGGGTCGACGCCCTGCATGGCCGCCGTCTCCTCGACGTCCTGGCGGAATCCGAGGGGATAGAGCAGATCATGGATATCGCTGCTGTACTGCGTTTTGCTGATAAGATTGATCGATTGCTTGTAGTTTCCGAGCTCTTTCAGGAATGCGCTGGCCTGGAGGAGATCATGCGGCGATGCGGCGAATCTCGACGGGTCCTGCAGCTCCTCCATCGCCTCAGAACGGAAGCCCAGCTTTGAAAGGATCTCGGCCCTCCTGGAGAAGCCGCCGCCTGCAGGGATGTCGGGCGTTACCCGGGCTACAGCCGTGAAGTCGCGGCCGTCGCGGAGAGCTGAGAGGTAGCTGTAGAAATCGCGGTAGCGGGTGTTCGTCCTCCGCGCCTCCGCTTTCCTGGCGGCCCCGTCCCCAAGATGATCGAGGCAACGATCCCTCCAGTAATGGTAGCGGGAATCGCCGTAGACCTCGATCATCTGCGAGAGGACCGCGGAGGCGTTGCGGTAGTCACGGAGGGCGTAATAGGTCCATGCTTTCGACCAGAGCGCGTCTTCTTTCGAGCCCGGGAAATGAGCGATGACCCTGTCCAGCACCGACAAAGCCGCTTCCGGCTCGCCCTGGCGGCGTTTCTTCATGGCATAGGAGATCAGGACCTCCGCGTTCTTTTTGTCGCCTGACTTGTAGAGGTGGGACATTTCCGCCTCGAAGGCCGCCAGTTCGTTCGCCCTGAGGAGAGACCGGGCCCTCCAGTATGGCTTATGCACATCCCGGTACAGCTCGGCTGACTCGCGATAGCGTTTCTGCCTGAACATGGAGAGGGCCAGTCCCTCCTTGATTTCTTTCCTGTGCGTGCCCGTATCCTTTTTCAGTGCCTCGCGGAAGTACTTCTCGGACTCTTCGAAGAGCCAGGCCTTGTTGAGGTTTTCACCCCTCTTCAGGAGGAGAGAAACGGTGATGTCCGGCGGAGCAAGTTCAGCCTCGGCCTGCTTTGAGAACGATGTCGGAGACGTATAGACATCTTTGAACAGAGACTTCGCCTTCTGCAGATCCCCCGTTTCACGGAGCAGCCGCGCATAGGCGAATTTCATCTCCATATGGGACGGATAGTCCTGGGTAAAACGATCGAGAAGGGGCAATGCCGCCGGTGATCCCCTTTTCCTCTGGAGCTCGATCTCCCGTATTCGCGCTTTCTTGATAAGAGGAGAATCCCTGTAATCCCTCCTCAGGGCTTCCAGATCGGCCACAGCGCCGTCGATATCTCCCTGTGTCTCACGGGCGCCTGCTCTCCAGAGGAGCGCGTAGTCGCCGAGGAGCGGCAGGCGCTCGCGGGCAAGGGTCAGCAGTTCGATGCTCCGCTCGGCGTTTCCGCTGTCGAGCATCTGCTTTCCCATGAGGAGATAACGGCCGTTGCTCAGTTGTTCGTCGATAGGGACGCTGCGGTCGCTCACCGTTGCGCTTGAACGCCCGAGCACCGGCAGCAATGACAGCAGGGCAAGGAGCATCGCTAAAGCCGCATAAGGTCTACAATTCCTCAAGGAGGGCCTCCTCCGGGTCTTTCAGGGGCAGGCCGAAGGCCTCGGCTACCTTTGCATAAACAATACTGCCCTTGAACGTATTGAGGGCGCTCCTGAGGACGGCGTCTCTGCGGAGGGCGGCGGCTATGCCTGACGCCGCGAGTGTCCTGATGTAGGGCAGGGTGGCATTCGTGATGGATAATGTGGACGTCCTGGGATAGGCGCCCGGCATGTTGGCCACCATATAATGGATGATACCGTCGACGACATAGATCGGGTTGTCATGCGTCGTAGGACGGGCCGTTTCGACACACCCCCCCTGGTCAACGGAGACATCGACGATGACGGCACCCTTTTTCATCGCTCTCAGCATCTCCGCCGGTATGAGGACAGGGGTCCTCCCGCCGGGCACAAGGACCGCACCGATGACGAGATCGGCGTCTCTGATCTCCGCCTGAATGGCTGTGGCGCTCAACGTCAGTGTCTTGATCCTGCCGGCATAGATCTCGTCGAGTCTCGCAAGCCGCTCCACGCCCCTGTTCATGACGACCGTGTCCATCCCGAGCCCCGCACAGACCCTTGCGGCATTGGTGCCGACGACACCGGCGCCGATGATGACAACACTGGCGGGTTTGACGCCCGAGGCCCCGCAGAAGAGCACGCCGTCGCCCCCATGGATCTTCTGGAGGAAGAAGGACCCAACAAGGGGAGCCATCCTGCCGGCGATCTCGCTCATGGGGGCGAGCAGCGGGAGAGCGCCGTCGACCTCCACCGTTTCGTAGCCGAGGGCGGTGATCCTTCTTTCGAGGAGAAATTCCGTCAACGGCCGGGACGACGCGAGGTGGAGGTATGTGAAGAGGGCCTGCTCCTCCCTGAAGAGATCGTATTCCGGCGGCAGCGGTTCCTTGACCTTGACGATGAGCTCTGCCTTGTCGAAGAGGTCATGCTTGCCGACAATGTCGCCGTCGGCGGAGAGGTATTCGTCGTCGGGAAATCCGCTCCCCTCGCCGGCGCCGGATTCGATGAGGACCGTGTGGCCGTCTCTCCTGAGTTCGGCAACGCCGGAAGGCGTCATGCCGACCCTGTATTCATGCGTCTTTATTTCCTTCGGGACGCCGATGATCATTCCTTATCGCTCCAATGGGACATCCGGGAAGGCGGGGCGACGATGCCGAAAAACAGTAGACAGCAGACAATAGACAGCAGGCAACAGACAGGATTCGCACCACCTAAGCACGACGGAAAGGCTTTGAACCATATTTGCCTTCCCCGGAGGCGCGTCGCTATCAGCAAGGCTTTGAGGCGCTTTGTCCCGCCTTTTCATGCAATTGGAAGGCATGATCAGAACGCCCTCAGGTAGTCTATGTATGCCGAATGGTTCTTCTTCGTATCTCGTCCATGCTGTCGCCGCCGAACTTTTCGAGAAACGCATCGGCGAGGATGAGGGCCGTCATGGCCTCGGCGATCACCGCTGCTGCGGGGACGGCACAGATATCGGACCGCTCGTAGGCCGCCTCGACGGATTCGCGGGAGACGATGTCCACGGAACGGAGGGGCTTTCTGAGGGTCGGGATGGGCTTCATCGCCGCCCTGACAACGACGGGCATGCCGTTCGTCATGCCGCCCTCGATGCCGCCGGCGTGATTGCTCTTTCTCCCGAAGAGGGTCGATGCGTCCGTCTCTCCGCCGCTGTCCGCGGGGTCGCTGAGGACGATCTCGTCCATCACCTCGGAGCCGAACCGGGCCGCCATGGTGAAACCGGAGCCGACCTCCACACCCTTGATCGCCTGGATGCTCATAACCGCCTGGGCCAGCCGGCCGTCGAGACGCCTGTCCCACTGGACATGGCTGCCGAGGCCGGGCGGGAGTCCCTGCGCCGTGACCTGGAAGACGCCGCCCACCGTGTCGCCCCTCTTCAGGGCACTGTCGATCTCGGCGATCATCAGGCGCGTCGCATCGTCGTCAGGACACCGCACCGGTGAAAGGTCGGCGCGTTCAAAGATCTCTCCATCCCGGAAGGACGCATCATCCGGGGCTATCGCAGCTGACCCGATCCGGATCACGAAGCTGCCGATCGTGACGCCGAAAAAAGCGAGCAAGGTCCTCGCGACGGACCCGACGGCGACGCGCATGGCCGTCTCCCGGGCGCTGGAACGTTCCAGGATATTCCTGATGTCGCGGTGGCCGTATTTCATGGCGCCGGCGAGGTCGGCATGGCCGGGGCGCGGGCGGGTAACGGCAGACGCCGACCCCTCATGAGCGGCCTCGGGAGACATGCTTTCCTGCCAGTTCTTCCAGTCCCTGTTTTCCACGAACAGGGAGAGGGGTGACCCGATCGTCTTGCCCCACCGGACGCCCGAGAGGATTTCGGCCCGGTCCTGTTCGATCTTCATCCTGCCGCCCCTGCCGTACCCCAGCTGGCGTCTCCGGAGGTCCCTGTTGATGTCTTCCGGCCCGAGGGGCAGTCCTGACGGCAGACCTTCGAGGATGCCCGACAGGCCCTTCCCGTGCGATTCACCGGCGGTGAGAAATCTCAGGCGGTTCATATGCTTTAAAGATACCGCAAAAGAAAGTTTGCGTCAACACGGCCCGCTCATTTTTTGTGCTACAATAAATCTGGTCGTTGCATACGCCCTCCGGGGCGGCGGGGCGTATGCGCCGAAAACCTTGATGCGGCGACACCTTAACGTTTACGGAAGATAACGCTTCAAAGCTATGGCCGATCAGACGGAGAGTGGAATCGTGAAACAAGAAGCTAACGATGCTCATCGTCGCCTTCAGCAAGGCTTTGAGGCGCTTCGCCCCGCCTGTTCATACAGCCGGAAGGGAAACAAAAACATCTTAACACGCGAAATGGAAGGTACATGATGGATCTTGACATGCATATCAGACTCATCATCAACGGTGATCACGGCAGCGCCTTTGACATTCTGGGCATGCATTCGGGGCCTGACGGGATCGTTGTGAGGGCCTTCCTTCCCGATGCGAAGGAAGCGGTGGTTCTCAGTGTGTCCGGCAAAACGAAATGGGCGGCCCTGGAGACCGCCATGACGCAGACCCATGCCGAGGGTTTTTTCGAGGCCCGCTTCGACGGAATGACGACGCCTTTTCCGTACAGGCTTCGGACCGTCACGCACTGGGGAGATACGCGGGAATTCGTCGATCCCTTCGCCATGCCGCCGGTGCTCACCGACTTCGATCTGCACCTCATCGGCCAGGGGACACACTATGAAAATTACGAGAAACTCGGCGCGCACCTGCGGGTTGTCGACGGCGTCTCCGGTGTCCATTTCGCCGTCTGGGCGCCAAACGCCAGGAGGGTGAGCCTTGTCGGAGACTTCAACTCCTGGGACAACAGGCGCCATCCCATGCGGCTCCTCGGAGTGTCCGGCATATGGGAGATCTTCGTCCCCGGTATCGGCGAGGGTGAGGTCTACAAGTTCGACATCTTTTCTCACAACAAGGGCTACCGGGAGCAGAAGGCCGATCCCTTTGCCTTTCACTTCGAGGTGCGGCCGAAGAGCGGCGCCATCGTCTGGGACATCACAAAACACCGCTGGTCCGACGGCGTCTGGATGGAGATGCGTCGACACCGGAACTGGTTCGAAAGCCCCATATCGACCTATGAAGTCCATCTCGGCTCGTGGATGCGTGTGCCCGAAGAAAACAACAGGTTTCTCACGTACCGGGAACTTGCAGAGAGGCTGATCCCCTATGCCAGGCAGATGGGATTCACCCACATCGAACTCCTGCCTGTCACGGAGCACCCCTTTGACGCATCCTGGGGATACCAGACACTCGGTTATTTCGCGCCCACATCACGGTTCGGACGACCGGAAGATTTCATGTATTTCATTGATCAGTGCCACCAGAACGACATCGGCGTGATCATGGACTGGGTGCCCGCCCATTTTCCCCGGGACGCCCACGGGCTGGGTTATTTCGACGGGACCTGCCTTTATGAGCACGAGGACCCGAGGAAAGGGGAGCACCGGGACTGGGGGACGCTCATCTTCAATTACGGCCGGAATGAGGTCATCAATTACCTCATTTCAAACGCCCTCTTCTGGCTTGACCGCTACCACATCGACGGACTCAGGGTTGACGCCGTTGCGTCCATGCTGTACCTCGATTACTCGCGGAACACCGGCGACTGGGTGCCGAACGAGTACGGCGGCAACGAGAACCTTCAGGCAGTGGCGTTCATCAAGAAGTTCAATGAGGTCGTCCACGGCGCCCATCCCGGCGTCCTTACCATCGCCGAGGAGTCGACGGCATGGCCGGGTGTATCGAGACCGACCTATCTCGGCGGGCTCGGATTCAGCATGAAGTGGAACATGGGATGGATGCACGACACCCTCCGTTATTTCTCCAGGGAACCCGTCTTCCGGAAATACCACTCCAATGACATCACCTTCAGCATGCTCTACAGCTTTACGGAGAATTTCGTCCTCCCCTTCTCCCATGATGAGGTCGTTCATGGCAAGAGGTCGATGCTGAACAAGATGCCCGGCGACACGTGGCAGAAGTTCGCCAACCTGCGGACCCTCTACGGCTACATGTACGGGCACCCGGGCAAAAAGATCCTCTTCATGGGATCGGAGTGGGGACAATGGGATGAATGGAACTCCGACAAGAGTCTCGACTGGCACCTGACGGGCTACAAACCCCACCGGAAGCTCCAGCGGTTCCTGCAGGACCTCAATGCCGTCTACCGCGCCGAGCCGGCACTCTTTGAGATCGACTTCAACTGGAAAGGCTTCGAATGGATCGACTTCAGTGATGCGAAGCGGAGCGTCCTGTCCTTTATCAGAAGGGCGAAGGACCCGGAGGATTTCCTCGTCTTCGTCTTCAACAATACCCCTGTGCCGAGGATGAAATACCTCATCGGCGTGCCCAGGGGAGGGTTTTACCGGGAGCTGCTCAACAGCGACTCTTCCTACTACGGCGGGAGCAATCTCGGCAACGCAGGGCTCGTCGTCGCCGACAGGGTGCCCATGCACGGCAGGGAATTCTCCCTGAGCCTCACACTGCCGCCCCTTTCGTGCATGATCTTTAAACCGCAGGCATAGATTAGGCGGGGAGGTTCCGTCGGGACGGGATCTGAAAAATGGTTCTTCATGATTTAGGCCTTCCACAGCGCGACTGAGATCGCGCACGATAGAGCCGTTCAGTGAAGCCGCCCTCAGTCAAAAAAGCTTTTTCCAGGGCTCTCAGTTGCTGGTCAAGCAGGTAGTTGGTCTGATGGATCAGGCAGATCATGGTGTTTGAGGCAACTTCCAAGGAGGAAGCCTCAAGATATGTCTTATAGGTCAAATACGACCTATCCTTCGCGTAGGCGAGTTTTCTCACTGTTTGGGCCTGCGGGTGATCTTTTCCCCAGAGCGGGAGGCCCTTCTGCCGCAGGAAATCCTGGAAGTCCAGGAGCAGCTCTTCGAAGCTTGCCCGTGCCACACCGACCAGCTTCAGTTCGGTCTTCTTGGATGTGCCTGAAGCCATGCTTCCTTCTGCGATGTTCTGCTTGCCGCTTCTGGCGGCCTGGACCATCTGATCGTGCGTGCGTGAGCGTTTGTCGATGTAACGGTCGCAAAAAACGACAGTGGCATCATAAACGAGCTCTGCCATTTTGTAAGACTGCAGCTCCCGATACCCGCCATGAGGCGGAATGAGTTGAGGAGGTTCCTTCGGTTCGGTCATAGTTTTATGTCAAGCGTAACGCCCTGTGGCATCACTTCTCAATTATACACACAGTAGTCCCGCAAGACGTGTCTTGCGTCACATCCGGGTTCATCCCCGCGTGTGCGGGGAACAGTTAATAGGGAATGGGTTTGAGGGGCGGAAGAATGGGTTCAGTCATATGCAATTCTCTCGCCGATACGTTCTATAAGCCAAGATACCGTTTCACCGCGCCGACAAATGTCTGCGCTCCAGCGACTGCTGTCACCGCGTCATCATGAGAAAAGGCGACAAACTCGCGGTAATCGCCCTCAAGCCGATCATCAAATACATTGTGAAGAATAGTCGAAAAGCTCTTTTCGAACTTGCCCTTTCCCACAAATTCCTTGTCAAAGAGTGAGATCACGCCCGAA
Organism: uncultured Nitrospiraceae bacterium; assembly: GCA_963705105.1. GTDB lineage: Bacteria > Nitrospirota > Thermodesulfovibrionia > Thermodesulfovibrionales > Dissulfurispiraceae > CAVPIW01. The sequence continues at coordinate 145,745 of CAVPIW010000006.1, forward strand.
TGTTTTGACGTCTTCAAGGGGATGTCCTCTCTGATAAACAGCGCCAACAAGGCGTAGAACATAGCATAATAAGCTCTATTGATGATCGAACGGGGAGCAAACTGCCCTTGAAGCATCAACTCAGCCTCGGCAAGGGTCTCCTCCGCTTGCTGCATGCGATACGAGAAGAGGGCCTCTTTATCCGTCATACCGCAACTCCTTCTTCCACGATGTTCCGCACGACAGAAGAACTCCTTAGAGGCGTGTCCTCTACCTCATGTCTGGTAAAGATGAGAGCAGAGATGTAAATCGAATGCTTGAAGCCCACGTCCCATACAATATCTCTGATGCGCCGCTTGTCATCCTTCGTAAGTTGCTCGACTTCGATAAAGACGTCCAGATCAGAATCTTCCTCGCTATCGCCCCGTGCCCGTGAACCGAAAACCTTGAAGTCCGCGAGGTCAACAATATCGGTAAGCCGTCTTTTGAGCTCTCGCGCGATCTCCCGGTCCTTATCAGTCATCATGCTCCTCCGGTTAGCCTTTTCCCCTTCATACGCGACGGCTCAATCTCCGAGAAAGCCGCTATGTATGAAGAGCAAGGTCTTCAATCGTTACTTTTTTGAAAATATCCCTGCGCTGCCGAAGCGTTTCACCGCGTCGAGTATCTCAATGCCTGCTCTGAGCCCTGCGGCATCATAATCGACAGCGATGCCCTCGGCGACATTCTTTGTTGTCACAGTGCCCTCGATAAATCGAATATACAGGGCGTCCACTTTCAGATCATATGTCATTCTCATTCTTCGAAATCTGCATTTAGAGAAAGACAACCTCGCTCACAATCCCAATTCTTTCTTCAAATCGCTGGTGCGCTGTCCATCTCTTATTCTTCTTCTTGACTTCTAATGCCGAATAATAATCAATCTTATCCTGTTCAATGTCTTTCAATCTGACAAATTCCTTGTAATCGAGAATGACTGCCACCGGTCTGTTATCTTCCTTTATGATCTGTGTCTTAATCATGATAAGCCTCCTGTCTGTGCTTAATCTCATATACGAATATAGCATTTTCAGGAATTTCAAAACCTTATTTCAATCCTCATCCGCCCCGAAGGACGGATGCTACTGAAATCGCCCGCAAATAGTAGGATGTGATAAAAGTGTTTCAATCCTCATCCGTCCCGAAGGACGGATGCTACATTGCAAAAGTAGTTGAAGGGGCGTTGTTAAACGGTTTCAATCCTCAAAATGAGCTTCAGTGTCCAGAAAGTCCGCATCAATGAGGCACGAAAAGAGCATTCTGACGTCAAGCATCGCTGCAACCCGGGATTGAAATCCAATCTGTACAGGGATAACCGGATTTGAAGGTTTTTCAGCGAGTAAGCCATCGGACGCAAGTCTTGCCTTCAGCCGACTGAAATCCTCATCACTAAGCCTTGTATTCTTAGGGTTTGCCTGGTTCATCATTCTTAATGCACTGTTGCCGCCTTGCTGCAAACCAATGTGATGCCCCTGAATTGCCAGTGCTGCTGCAACAGCCTGAAACTCGCTGAGCACCACCCAAGCCCCGGGAGACCAGTGATCAAGCCCCTTCGCTTCACCCCGCAGGCGGGCCTGAAATAGATCGGCATATTTTCCGAGGTCATGAAGCAAACCTGCCAAGCGTGCTTCATCACGCCATCCTGCATTACCAGCGAAATCTGCAGCAAGCCCTGCAACTTCGGTCAGGTGTTCCTTAGCCGAATGTGTCAGACCATGATCGTTCTTACTATGGGCAAGATATCTCACAATCACCCTCCCATTTTCACAATATCAGCAGAAACCTTATGCGCATCAACGATAGATTTATCTCTCCTTTCCCCACCAAACCCTATCTTTCTTTTTTTCGTCCCCGGCGGCGGCTTCTTGAGTTCTCTGATCGCGTCAAAGACCACCCTTCACCCCGTTAGAGATAGGAACCGCTTCAATCGATTCTTCAAGTAACGTTTGCCCATGCCTGATTTCAAGCTCTGTCGCTGTTCAGGTCGCTTGACAGCATTGCCACACCTTGCTCAGTGAACACATAGGGCAGATAGCGCCAGTCACCCCTGCTGCTCTTTGATGTCACAATTTGTGATCTCAAACTCGCAACCTCCTGTTTATCCGATTGAAACGTGAAATCGGGCGGAAACCATTCAGCGTTCCTCTCGACGGCTTGCATATGACATTTTCGCCTCGAGTGAGGATTATCTCTTTCTATGAGCTCAACAGGATCATCCAGTCTTTCACCGCCCGGTCGGGATATCTGTCCCATGTGTCCCAAGATCGTTTTAACTCACCTTTTTCAATTATACACACTCGACCTCCCCCAAAGGGTGTCCTATGTTTTCGAACGGGGAGGTGTAAGGGAAGCATGCTCCTGCGGGAAGAGACGGCGGAAGACAGGGAAAATCGGGGAGAGGAGTGGCGGAGGCTAGGTCTGGCCAGCGCCGCCGGCCGTTTTGTCGAGGACGCTTCTCAGCGTGTCTCTGAGGACCTTCAGGGTGTAAGGCTTCTGGATGAAGCCGGCGAGCCCCTTGCCGACGAAACGTTGTGAGACTTCCTGCTCGTTGTATCCGCTCGACATGACGACGGGGAGATTCCGGTGAAGTTTTCGCAGTTCCCGGAACGTCTCCTCTCCGCTCATGCGGGGCATGGTGAGGTCGAGTATGACGCAGACGATCTCGTCGGCATTGGAGCGAAACACATCCAGCCCCTCGAGTCCGTTGGCGGCGGTGAAAACCTGGAAGCCGAGCATTTCGAGCATGTTCCTGCCGACGGCCCGGACCGTCTCCTCGTCGTCGATGAGGAGGATGTGACCACCGAATCTCCATTTCTCCTGAAGGTCCGCATCGGGGGCTTTTCCGGCAGTCTCACCGGCAACAGCCGGAAAGAGGACCTTGAAGGTCGTCCCTTTGCCCGGTTCAGAGTAGACCTTGACGGCGCCGTGATGCCCGCGGACGATGCCGAGCACGGCAGCGAGTCCCAGTCCCCTGCCGGTGAACTTCGTGCTGAAGAAGGGATCGAAGATGCGTTGTTTCGTATTCTCATCCATGCCGGCTCCGGTGTCCGATACCTCGATGTAGACATAGAGCCCTTCGGACAGGTTTTCGTCGAGGTAGGTCTCCCTGAGGTAATTGCGGTCGCAGTCCATCGCTCCCGTTATGATCGAAATAACGCCGCTCCTTTCTCCGATGGCATCTGAAGCGTTGATGATGAGGTTCATGATGACCTGTCGGATCTGCGTCGCGTCGGCCTTGAGGAGGGGCAGGTTTTTCCCGAATTCGTAGCGAAGGATCGCTTTCTTGGAGATCGAGACCTCGAGCATATGGGTCATCTCGCTCACGATCCGGGAGAGATCGAGACACTCGACGACGAATTTTCCCTTCCCCGAATAGGCGAGCATCTGCCTGCAGAGGTCCGAGGCCCTGATCGAGGCCTTCTCGATTTCCTGAATGTTCTGCCGGGCCGGCGAGCCCGGGGGCAGTCTGAGCAGGGCAAGGTCGGCGTTGCCGAGGATCGCCATGAGCAGGTTGTTGAAGTCGTGGGCGATCCCTCCCGCCAGCACACCCAGGCTTTCGAGCTTCTGGACGTGGAGCATCTGTTCCTGGAGCTTTTGTTTTTCTTCCTCCGCCTGCTTGATTTTCGTAATGTCGCGTATCGCCGTCACCCTCAAGCGGCGGCCGCCGATGTCCATGGTCTGCGCCCGTGCCTCGACGGGGAAAATGGTCCCGTCTTTTCTGAGGGCGAAATGTTCATAGGGATCGCAGAGATTCGATTGTACCGCTTCAGACACCCGTTCCAGCGATTGCGCCGCCACAAAGTCGATGACCGGTTTCCCGATCACTTCGTCCCGGTCGTACCCGAGCATTGCGGCAAGCTGATCGTTGAGGTCGACGAATCTGCCCTCTTCGGTCAGGGCGATGCCTTCGAAAGACGCATCGGCCAGCGTCCTGAACCTCTGCTCGCTTTCCCGCAGGGCCGTCTGAGCATCAAGGAGTTCGGTGATGTCTGTCGCCATGCCTATGACGCCTGCCAGGTTCCCCGAGGCGTCGTAGAAGGGAGAGTAGAGCGTGTCGAAGGAGATGCCCTGAACCTGCGTCGTGGTGCGCCTTATTTCACCTGCCAATGCTCCTTTGAGGCCTTCGATCACGGCGGGATAATCTTTATAGAGCTCCAGGGCCGACAATCCCACAACCTGTCCGGGTTCGAGGCCGAGTCTTGCAAGGGCCCGGCCCTCGGAAAGCTGAAAGACGCCGTCCCGGTCGAGGATGAAGATGACCGCCTGCGCGTTCTCCACAACGGTGCGGAATCTCTGTTCACTCTCGCGCAGCGCGTTCTCGGCCTGCCAGCGTTCGGTGATGTCCTGGCCGATCGACTGGTATTCGATCAGGTTACCCTGATCGTCGAAGATGGCGCGGTCGGTCCACTCCTGCCGGACGATCCGTCCGCCAGGCCTGATGGCCTGCTGCTGATAGGTCACGAGCGGATTGTCCCGCGTGAGAGAGAGATAATGCCTTCTCACCGTCTCGCGGTCCTTTTCCACTATGAACTGAAAGAAGTTTTGTCCTGTCAGTTCTTCCCGCGTTCTGCCGAAATAGGAATAGTACATAGTGTTGACGAAGGTCAATGTGCCGTCGGGAAGAAAGCGGCAGATCAGGGCCGGCATATCCTCGACAAGGGCCCGGTAGCGCTCTTCACTCTCCCTCAGTTGAATCTCCGCTTTCGTCCGCTCCCTCAGTTCTCTCCCGATCGCTTCGGCATGCTGCTGCATCTGCTCATGGTAGTATGCGTTCTGCAGCGCGATGGATACGTGGCTGGTCAGTATCCCGAGAAAGGGCTGCCGGGCGGAAAAGTCGCGCTCCCTGAAGGAAGCGAGGGACAGGACGCCGAGGACCCGGTCACGGTATGTGAGGGGCAGAGCCGCAAATGAACGGATCCCCGCTTCCTTGCATTCATTGAGCGTACACAGGGGGTCGGCGTTGATATCTATTGAATAAAAGGGTCTGCATTCACTGACGGCGAGACCGCAGAGACAGACGCCGACTTTCTTTATGTCCGGGGCGATCTGCGTGCCGCTGTCCGCGCGGTTCCAGTATCCCTTCAGCATCAGGGTGTCGTCTTCGCGGACGTAAAAAAAGACCGCATCGGGCTCAAGGACGGCGGCGATCTGCTTTATGGTCTTTTCGACGACGCCGGTGACGGAGAGGTTCGAGCTTATGTCGCTGGTGAAAACATGAAGGGCAAGGAGTTCGTCCATAAAGGGGCAACCTCACACAGGATTATTACTCTCGCGATCACGGCAGTCCGTCGAGAGGAACCACGAAACCGGGCACGACGACGTAAATCTGCAATTATACTACAGACTGCATTTCAACATCTATTTTTCAAGCTTCTTCATGATCTGCGAGCAGACACCGTGAAGCATCTGGAGCTCCCAGGAGGTGAGGCCGGCCCTGCCGAGGAAATGTTTGATGCTCTTCATGATTGCATGCTCCAGGTCCCTGTCGCCACGGGGAATGTATTCAAGGAGCCTGAGGGTTTCCGCTATCCGGTCGAAAAGGATGGTCAGCTCGTCGTGGCGAACGAGGGAGACTTTGCTCAGGTGCCGGCAGCCGGCGCCTGACTCCCGGCTCCCGTCGTGTGTCTTTGCCAGCTCATAGGCCGTAATGAGCACCGCCTGGGCCAGGTTGAGGGAAGGGTGCTCCCTGTTCGCAGGAATGGTGATGAGAAAGCCGCACTCATCGACCTCGTCGTTGAAAAGTCCCCGGTCCTCGCGCCCGAAGAGCAGGGCGACGGTATTGCCCCTCGCTATATCGGCAATCCTGCGGGCGCCCTCGTGGGCGGTGAAGATGGCGCCCCGCTTCCGGCCCGTCCGCCTCGTCGTCCCCACAACGACCGCCGATTCCCTGATCGCATCAGCCAGGGTCGGGTAGGACGGGGCGGATTCGAGGATGTCCAGGGCGTTATGGGCGAGCCACCGGGCCTCGTCGGTCATGACCGGGGGTGGATTGACGAGGGCCAGTTTGCGGAAGCCCATGTTTTTGAGCGCCCGGGCCGATGCGCCGATGTTGCCCGGCTCACGGGGCTCGACGAGCAAGAAGGTGATGTTGTCTTTCCACATAGACATGTGCAGGCATAAAAAAGGGCGGGAGGTTAACCCCTCCCACCCTTCATTCAGTCGATTGGGACTCTTAGCAGCCCTCGATCTTTTTCTTCTTCGGTTTGTCGGCAGGCTTGTCGGCCGGTTTGTCAGCAGGCTTGTCAGCGGCCTTCATGGCCTCCTTCGTGATCTTGCCTCCCTTCACCATGACCTTATCGCCGACCTTCAGGTCCTTTGCAGCCTTGTCCTCTACGACGGTCTCCTTGCCCTTGTCATCCTTAATGGTGAACTTGGCGCCCTCGACCTTCGAGATCGTACCCTTCATCTCCTTCGCCTCTTTCACCTCGGCTGCGAAACCGAGACCGGCGACGCTCAGGGTGAACATAATTGCGACGATCAATGCGAGAATCTTCTTCATCTGCTCTTTCACCTCCTTTCATGACTGAATTCTTACGTCTCTCTCTGTATTGAGCAACTCACGTGCCAATCAGTAACACCTTATTTTACTTCAATTCCTGCTCTTTTTTCAATGCCCCTTTTACCGAAATGGGGAGTTCGTTCCTTTTTCGGGATCAGTCCTTCATCGGCTTGATGAACATGAAGTAGGCCATAGTCCAGTTGCCGAGAATGATGAATACCGTCGCCACGATGCTCTGCAGGGCAAGCGCCGACATACCTGTCAGCGAATGGCCGACTGTTCAACCTCCCGCCGTTGCGGCGCCGAAACCCATGACCATCCCGCCCAGGAACACCCGGACGAGCTCAGAGGGGTCCTTGGGGGCTGTGAGTTTGTATTCGTTCAGGTCCTTGGCGCTCAGGTACGCGCCGAGGGGCACGCCGATGACATAGAGGGCGCTCCAGGTCGCCACGCCGATCCCGAGGATGCCGAACATGGGATCGAAGGGAGCGCTGCTGTTGCCCGTCAGGGCAAACATGAGAAAGTCGATGAGCGGACCGGAGAACGACAGGCCCCTTGCCTGGCCGCCGTAAAAGTAGGATGCCCACCATGCCACGATGACGAGCAGGCCGACGACAAATCCGCCGACGGACCAGGACCATCCCTTTTTCGGCCCCTTTGCGAAGGGATTGCCCTTGAGGATCACAGGGATCAGGATTGCCGCGATAACGGCGATGGTGATCCATTTCGCCTCTATGCCCCCTCCGAAGAGGTCCCAGAGGGCAAGGCTCGAAATCTCCGTCTCACCCTCTCCCAGGGCGAATTTAAAGCTCTTGATGTACTGCATGACAGGCTTGAGGGGACCGTGATAGGTGGCGATGAGAGAAGCGCCGAAGCCGAAGGTGGCGATCGTCGCGGCGAACTGTCCCTCGCCCTGTTTATACAGCACACCGCTTCCGCAGCCGCCGGCCATGACGATGCCGAGGCCGAAGATGTATCCCCCGATGATCGCCGAGATCGGCGAGAAGGACTGGCGTCTCAAGCCGAATTCACCGAGAAACCCGAGGTCCTCGATAAGGTTCGCACCAATAATAGCAACCAGGAGAGCGAGTAACCATGAACGGAACAGCGTAAGATCGTCTATAAAGATCACGTCTCTAAATGCTGTGTTCATTCAATATCTGCCGCGCTGAAGGACAAAGCCGAAAGCGACGCCCATGAGGATGCCGCTCAGTATGATCATGATACTGGCTTGTGGAATCCCTTCCATGTAACCCTCCTTAGTTCTTTACTGTTCAGGCCAAAGGCCCCTGTCACCAGGTGAATACCCTGTCACAACTCTCTATGAGCGTGACGATCCGGTCATAATCTTTGCATTCCGTCAGATTGAGCACTTCCACGGTGTGGGATTTCCTGTGCTCATCGATGATCGTCCGGACGCATTCGCCCGGATCGGTTTTCAGGATGTGCAGCACGTTCATGGATGACACATCCTCTTTAATAACACAGCACCGCGTCGTATTCGAGGAGCCGCCGGCCAATCTCCTCAGTCGGGAGATGCACGGTCCCGCTCTCACCCGGCATATTGCTCACAACCTTCAGGCTCAGTTCCCCGGCCATGGTGAGGTTGAAGGCGATGTCCGGGTGGTCGCCGATCCGGTTGTCAAGTATATACAGATCCACGCTATGGAGGATCGAGAGTCCCACGCCCATCCTGATGCCCTCAGCCTGCCTGTCCCTGACGACGACGGCGATCCGTTTTCCGCCCGCCATGGGATCACCACCCTCTCACAGCACGATCACCTTGTCGGCTTCGCGGACCATGTCGGCGTTGTCGTACTGGCTGCCGCAGGTTATGCGGGGGACGTAGTCCTCCCTGGTGATGCCCAACTGCTGACGGTTGAGGTCACAGAGACTCATGCGGACGGTGTCATGGGCGCAGAGCGAAGCGACCTTCTCATCCGTCGCCAGGAGACATCCCCGGTCCATGAAAAAGAGGATGACCTTGTGTCCTTTCCTGACGGCAGCCTCTGCGATGCCGATCACGTCGTCCCTGTGCCTGTCAGTGTTGACGAGTATTCCCAGGGTCATGCCCCTCCGAGTACAGAAGGCCGGGATGATTTTCAAACGCTATTTTGTAGCATATCGGCACCGAAAAAGTAAACCTTTCCGCCGCAAAGACATTGAGACATTAAGTTATTAAGTCATTCATATTTCATTAATCGGCAGTCGACAGTCGGAACAGGGCCACGAATACGCAGGCGGGGAGGCTATGTGAAGGAATTTATGCCGACTGCCGGCTATCGACTGTCGACTGCAGTCCTGCGGACGATAGCCTTGCGCAGTTCCTCGGCGGCGACGAGGAGGATGCTGAACGGGAGCAGCATGAGCCATATCTCAAGGCCCAGCGGCGCCGTACCGAAGACCCTGTTGCCGAAGGGATGGTAGACGATGAAGAGCTGCAGCGCCACTTCGAAGAGAATACCGGCGAAGACGAGGGGATTCGAAAAGAACCCCAGGCTGAACAGGGACTGCCGGGAGGAACGGCAGGCAAAAACGTTCCCGACCTGTGTGATGACGATCGCCGTGAGGCATGCCGTCGTCGCCTGCATATAAAGCCTGTCTTGCGGCTGGAGCGTCATTCCCCATTGCCAGCCTCCCCCGTACAGGACGAGGAAAAAACCGAACATGCAGGCCGCTGCCTCGATGAGTCCGAGAAACAGATAGGCCCTCACAACGAGTGACGGCCTGATGAGCCTCTCCTTCACGCTCCTCGGCGGCTGCTTCATGATCTCCGCCGACGGTTTTTCCGCGCCGAGGGCCAGGGCCGGCAGCATGTCCGTGCCCAGGTCGACGGCGAGTATCTGGATGACGGTGAGGGGGAGGGGGATGCGCAGGATCATGTATGACAGATAGGGAACGGCCTCGGGAATGTTCGAGGCGAAGATGTATGTGATGAACTTCCTGATGTTGTCATAAATCGCCCGACCCTCCTCGACGGCATGCACGATCGTCGAGAAATCGTCGTCAAGGATCACCATGTCGGAGGCCTCCTTGGCCACATCGGTCCCGGATATGCCCATGGCTATGCCGATATCTGCCCGCTTGAGCGCGGGTGCGTCGTTCACGCCGTCTCCGGTCACGGCAACCACCTCTCCCTCGTCTTTGAGGACCGACACGATCCTCATCTTTTCCTTCGGCGTCATCCGTGCGAAGATGATCTCTTTGCCGGAGAGCTTTTCGCTCAGTTGCCGGTCGTTCATACCGTCAAGTTCACGCCCTTCGATGATGACGGGATCGCCTGTGCTCAGCCCTATCTCCCGCGCGATGGCCGCCGCCGTCCTGCTCCCGTCGCCGGTGATCATGATCACCCTGATGCCCGCCTCTCTGCACTTCATGATGGCCTGCCGCACCTCCGGTCTCGGAGGGTCTTCAAGGCCGATCAATCCGACAAAGATCAGATCACGCTCAATCTCTTCCGGTATCAGCTCCCCCGGGATGACGTCCGATTCCCTGTATGCGAAGGCGAGCACCCGGAGCCCCCTGTCCGTCAGGGATTCATACGCATCGAGCACCTCTCTGTGCGTGGTATCATTCATCTCCACGGTCTCGGCATTCCTGCGGAGAGAACCGCAGAGGGGAAGGATGCTCTCCGGCGCCCCCTTTGTCAGGACGAGCCGTTTCCCGTCGATGAGGGCGATGACGGTCATCCTTTTGCGGTCGGAATCAAAGGGTATTTCACCCAGCCGCTCCGTCTCGCAGCCGCCGGCACTCTCCCTCGTTGCTCTGAGCAGCGCCACCTCCGTCGGGTCACCCCGGTATTCGCCGTCCAGGTACCGGGCATTGTTGCAGATACAGGCGATCCTGGCGAGCAATCGGTCTGTATACCCGGAGAATTCTGCCGCGTCCATGACCTTGTTATCGCACCATGCCCCTACTACCGTCATCCTGTTCTGCGTGAGCGTTCCCGTCTTGTCGGTGCAGATGACCGTCACGGCGCCCAGCGTTTCAACGGAGGGAAGCGTCTTGATCAACGCCTTTCTCCTGGCCATCCTCTGGCTTCCCATGGCGAGGGCGAGGGTCACCGTGGGAAGCATGCCCTCGGGGATGAGCGCCACGGTGATGCCGATGGCGAAGATGAAGTTGGACCAGAAGTCCCTCCCGATGAGGAAACCCATCACAAAAAAGAATGCGCCCACGACCGTGGCTATTGTGGCCACCAGTCTCGTCACCCTGACGATCTCTTTCTGGAGCGGGCTCAGACCGGCCTCGACACCGCTTGTGAGGTGGGCGATCCTGCCGAACTCCGTGCTCATGGCAGTGGCGAAAACGACGGCCCGTGCCGACCCGCTCACCACGGCGGTGCCGGCGAAGACGATGTTCGGGCTCCGGGTAAGCTCACCGTCAAAGGGCCTGACATCTCGCAGGACCGCCTCTGATTCACCCGTCAGGGGCGCGTTGTTCACCCTGAGGGAGTTGGACACCAGGAGCCGCGCGTCGGCGGGGACCTTATCACCCTCTGCGAGAAGGATGACATCGCCGGGCACGACCTCTCTTGCCGGGATCTCCTTTTCTCCCCCGTCCCGCAGGACTTTCACATGGAAGGGAAGGAGCTTCCTGAGCGCGCTGAGCGCCCTCTCGGCCCGGTATTCCTGGACAAAGGTGAAGACGGCGTTGATCATGATGACTGCAATGATCGCCCATCCGAGGGTGAGCATACCCTCGCCGGGATGAAAATACTCGGAGACGAAACAGAGGAAAGCGGCGACCCAGAGAAGGACGGCGAGCAGGTGCGTGAACTGGGAGAGGAACCTGCGGGCCAGCGATGTCTTCCGCACCTCGGTGATCTCGTTCAAGCCGTACTCACGGAGCCTTTGTTCGGCCTCCTCGACGGAGAGTCCCGACGGTGACGTCACGAGGCTGCTGATGACCTCTTCGGCTGTCTGGCTGTGGACCCTCACCGTGTTCCCTGTCTCGGGTTCAGGATGATGAGATTACAGGGTGTTTCCAGGAGCACCTGCTCGATAGGGCTGCGCCGGATCACACCCTCGAGCAGGCCCCGTTCGCTTGCTCCCATGATGATGAGATCGCTTCTCCTGTGGGCGGCTTCTATGGTGATCGTTCTTGGAACAACTCCATAGCCCGTCTTCTTTTCGTGGAGGACCTCGTATTTCCTGAGACACTCCGCGAACTCCTCCACGTCGCTTGACAGTCTCTGCTCCCTTTCGGCGGGACTCAGGTGCACCTCTCCCTGAAAGAAGCTCGTGAGGGGACTGCTCAGGTGAAAGAGGGTCACTGTCGAGCCGAAGGACGACGCCATGCGGGCGACGAAGCAGGATCGCTCCTCGATGCGCGTCATGCGACTCCTCAGCGGGACGAGGATGCGCCGGGGATGGACCTTGCCCATGTGGACGACCCGGACCATGGCGACGGAGCAGGGGAGCCGCAGCATCAGATCCCGTGCGAGCGTCTTGGTGAAGAATCTCTTTTTGACGTCTTCCCTTCGCGTGGCAGTGAAGACGATGTCGATGGCGCTGCCCTGAACGGTTGCCCGTATCACCGAAAAGGGATCTCCCGTCTCGGTGACGCTCCGGACCTCGATGCCCTCGCCCTCGGCCTCTATAAAGAGCCGCTCAAGGGCCGCTTCAGCCCTCCGGAATACATCGTGGCCGATACCTTCACCGGCGACGAAGAGGAGAAAGAGCCTCGCCCGGCACGAGCGGGCCAGTGCGATGGCATAGCGGGCGGCGACCTCTGAATTTGTGTATTCATTGACTGCAGCGAGTATGTTCGAGTACATACTTCAATTATACCGCAGTGCTGAAGAGATCCCGGCAAAAGAACAGTGTGAGTGACAGTGTGAGTGTGAGTGAAAGGAACACTCAGTTCAGTGCAACCGTGAGTGTGGAGTTTGCTCAGGTACCCTTATCGTTGCAATAGGACATCCGGAAAGGCGGGGCAAAACGCTCTGAAGAACAGTGTGAGTGACAGTGTGAGTATGAGTGAAAGGAACACTCAGTTCAGTGCAACCGTGAGTGTGGAGTTTGCTCAGGTACCCTTATCGTTGCAATAGGACATCCGGAAAGGCGGGGCGAAGATGCCGAAAAGCCTTGGTGCTGAGAAACCTATGCCGTCCCATGAGGATTATTTCAAGCGTATGGTTGATCGCATAAAAGATGAGATCCCGAATGTCCCATTTCAAATGATCATGCTCGCTATCAGCAAGGCGTTGAGGCACTTTGTCCCGCCTTTTCATGCAACAGAAAGGTTACTTGAACCCGCAACCCGCAACGGTCTTATCCACTGACTACCGCCTGCCGACGTGACCCCTCACATGTCGACCCGGGTCAGGACTCCGTGGAGCTTGTTCGACGGGAGCCTGTGAAACTGCACGAACGTGGGGGTCAGTCTCTTGATCGCCGAGAAGACCGTCCAGACGGGATTCCGGGTGGCGATGTCCTCGAGGCCGTAAAAGATCGTGTCCTCGTCAATGCCTTCCTCCCTCAGGATCTCCTCCACGTCGAACACTTCCATATAGCCGTACTGGATCTCGAAATGAGAGAGCCCGTCGGCAAGGGTGCTCTTGTAGAAGCCCGTGACGCCGAAGGGGTCGTCACGCCGCACGATCGAGACGATGATGTTATTTTCGTAGATGATTTTGTTCGTGAACATCGTACGGACCATATAGGGGGGGATCCTGGAGGCGTCCCGAGCGAAGAAGAGGGCCGTTCCCCGTATTTTGCTCATTGTCCGGTAAACATGCTTGTACCGCGGCAGAAAGTCGTTCAGTTCCATGGGCTGCATGGATTTGTACAGCCATTTCTGACCTGTCGTATAGATCATGATCATGCCGAAGGGAAGTGACGCGATGATGATCGACCAGTAACCGCCGTGGGGGATCTTGAACATGTTCGAATAGAGATAGACGGTCACGATGACCGTGACGAAGACTCCGATCGTCGCCTTCAATCTGTCTTTGCGGAGAGAGAATATCCAGGTCATGAGGATGCCTGTCAGGACCATGTCCACATTGACGGCCAGGCCGTAGGCAGCGGCAAGGCGGCTCGACTCCCTGAATTGGACCATGATGAAGAGAACCGCTGCGAGGAGAAACCAGTTCACGAAGCCGATGTATATCTGCGACCTCAGTTCGGTCGACGTGTAGTCGACCTTGAAAAGGGGCATGATGTGCGTCGTAATCCCCTGGTAGACGATGGAGAAAAGCCCGCTGATCATGGCCTGCGATGCAATGATCGTCGCGATGATGCTGAGGATGAGAAACGGCGTATAGAGCATCGGGACCTGATGACGGATCATCCCGAAGAGGACGGTCTTCGTTTCCGGATGTGCGATGAGGAAGGCGCCCTGGCCGAGGTAGTTGAGCAGGAGGGCGACAAAGACGAAGCCCCAGGCCCTGAGGATGGGCTTTCTGCCGAGATGCCCCATGTCGGCGTAGAGGGCCTCACCGCCGGTGGCGCAGAGGATCACTTCCGACAGCACGAGGAGGCCCAGAAAGCCGTTGTCAACCATGTATTTCACGGCGTACCAGGGGTTGACGGCCAGGAAAACGGAGGGGAAGCTCATGATCGACACGGTCCCGGAGACGGCGAGGGCGACAAACCATACCGTCATGAGCGGCCCGAAGGCGCCGGCGACCTTCTCGGTCCCCTTTTTCTGGACCGAAAAAAGCCCGATCGCGATGGCCCCGGCGATGATGATCATCACTTCCTGGCGCGTATTCTCAAGCCCCGGAATCAGGGTCAACCCCTCGACGGCGCTGAGGAGACTGATCGCCGGGGTGATGACGCCGTCGCCGACGAGAAGCGAAATGCCTATGTATGCCATTAGAGATACGAGGGACACCTGCCTCCCGGACTTCAGAAGGGGGATGAGGAGTTCCCTGAGAACGATCGTGCCGCCTTCCCCCTTCTTTCCGAGGCTCATGGCGAGCCACGCATATTCAACGGTGACGATGATGACCAGGGTCCAGAAGATGAGGGAGAGGATGCCGATGACATTTCCCTCTGTCGGCTTGGTCAGGAGGAAAATGACGGTGAGCGTGTAAATGGGGCTGGTGCCGATGTCCCCGAAAACGAGACCGAAGGACTTGATGATGCCCTTGACGGTACCTTCCTTCTCGATCACGGCTTCTCCTTTCGGGGTCGTGGCAAACGAGGAGGACAAAAAAACCACCGGTGCGGTGGTCATATCGTCCATCCGATTCGGGTTGTATTTTCAGATTTAGGGGTTCACTTTGTCAAGACACTCCGCGGGCTGTTTCAAGGATCCGGTTACATGCTGTGCACGAGATAAATCACGAGAAAGATCCCGATGGCGATAATCGTTAGGGTAAGGAGGGCGTCGAGGAGGAGAGACGGACGATAGGAGTCCTCGTCGATCTGACGTTCGACCTTCTTGTATCTGACGAAAGCCATGAGGCCCATCAATGCGCCCAGGCCGACGAGGATGACGCCGAGAAAGGCCGAGAGGCCCGGCTGGACCTCGGCGCCTCCCGGTGAAGGCATTGTCCCCATGTACCATGTCATCTGTTTCAGAAAGAAGCCGAACTTCTCGAGTACGAAGCCGAAGGCCATGATGCCGATGCTCGTCCGGATCCAGGCAAGAAAGGTCCGCTCGTTCGCCATGTGAACACGGCGGTTCATTACCCTTGATTCCGTCTTTTTCACGTCCCGCGTCATAATCGGCCGTTCCCGAGGGTGTAAATCTATTCCTCTTTAAACGCCCGCCCTTCCTGCAGGACCGTCAGGGCTTATAGTACAGGAGTTGCCGTGCGTAGGGGGAGAGGGCGGCGATGCACTCCTGCATCTCTTCGTCCGACAGGGGTTTGAAGGAGCGGGCGAAGGTGACGTTCTCCTCGAGCTGCTCGACGCTGTCGCAGCCGATGACGGCCGTCGAGACGGGTTGGGAGAGGGCGAAGCGGTAGAAGGGCTCAAGGGTCTTCACGCCCGGCAATTTTGTCGCGAATCCCCTGAAATAGACCTTCATGGCGATGATCCCCATGTTTTTTTCCTGTGCCGCCGGAATGACTGTCCCGATAAAGCTCTTGTAATGGGGCTCTCCGGGATTGACCGGTAAGAGAACGGTGTCGAAGTCGTAAAGGCCGAGGCACTTCATGATGATCGCGGGATCATGGTGTCCCGTCACGCCCACGAACCGCGCCATGCCTTTCTGTTTTGCCTCGGCAAAGGCCTCGATTGCGCCACCGGGCCCGAAGATCTCTTTGATGTCCTCTTCGGTCCTCACGTCATGGACCTGCCAGAGGTCGAGATGGTCCGTTTTCATGTTCCGGAGCGTCTCTTCGAGGTGGACGAGGGCGCCTCCCTTATCGCGGTTGTGGGATTTGCTCGTGAGGAAAATGTCTTTTCTTCGCTCCTTGAGCGAGAGGCCGTAATACGATTCGCTGCCCGAGTAGGCGCGGGCCGACTCGAAGTAGTTCACCCCGAGGTCGATGGCCCTGTTGATGAGATCGTATGCTTCCTTCTCATAGCCGAATGTCCTCAGGACGCCCTCGCCTCCGAGGCCGAAAATGGTGACATCGACGCCTGTCCTGCCGAGTTTTCTCTTGGGGATGTCCGCCATAGATCAATTATATCACACAGGAGGAGAGATATCCGGGACCCGCAAAGCTCCCTTCAGGTTGTGAAGACCGGCGATGGTCGGAATCGCGAGGAGATAGGAGAAGTATTTATTGGTGAAAAGGAACCGGGAAATGAAGCTGTAGTCGTAGAAGCTCCTGCCGTCTTCGCTCTTGTTGCGCAAGATGATCAGGGCGATTTTCATGACCTGTGATTCTCCTCAGGCGATACGGAAATCCTGTCGTTGCATGGAAAGGCGGGGCGAAGCGCCTCAAAGCCCTGCTGAAGGCGACGATGATTTCGCTGCATACGCCCCGCCTTTTCAGAGGGCGTATGCATTTTTTAGGTACAGACTTAGACCCGGCTGTCTCTTCTCCGCGTTGCCTGACCGAACGATTGCTGCCGGGCTGAGGGGTGATAACCGGTCTGCTGCGGATGATCTGTCCGCCCGTTGCCGCGCGGCGATGACCAGGATTGCGCACCTGCTTCCCGTTTCCACTGCCGCTGAGGCGCCTTCGGCTGCTGTGTGACGGTCGCAGAAGCCGCCGGTGCGGGCTCCCTGTAATCGAAGCCTGTCAACGTGCGGCGCTCCACCTTGTCGCCGAGGACGTTCTCGATGGCGCTCACCATGCCTCTGTCGTCAGCCGTGACGAGCGTATATGCGTCGCCCCTCCGGTCTGCGCGGCCGGTCCGTCCTATGCGATGGATATACGCGTCGGTCGTGTCGGGGATGTCATAGTTTATCACATGAGAGATCCGTGTCACATCAATACCGCGCGCGGCGATGTCCGTTGCGACGAGGATGCGGAAGGCGCCTTTGCGGAAACCCTCCATGGCTGCCTGTCGCTGTGTCTGCGAGAGGTTCCCCTGCAGCGACGCTGCCCGGTACCCGGTCTTGATCAGTTGCTCCGCCAGACGTTTTGCCCGGTGCTTCGTGCGGGTAAAGACCAGGACGGACCCGGTGTCGGTGCGGTGCAGCAATTCCAGAAGCAGGGGCGTCTTCAGATGCGGGGCCACAGGGTAGAGGGCGTGGCTGACGGTGACCGCCGGGGCGGTAATGCCCACCTGGACCGTCACCGGCTTGCGCAGGACCTCACCGGCCAGGCCGCGAATCTCCTGCGGCATGGTGGCCGAAAAGAGCAGTGTCTGCCTGTTCCGGGGCAGATGCTGCAGGATACGCCGGATGTCGGGAAGAAAACCCATATCGAACATCCGGTCGGCCTCGTCGAGGACAAGCACTTCCAGCTTCGAGAGATCGATCGTCGCCTGGTTGATGTGGTCGAGCAGTCTGCCGGGGCAGGCTACAACGATGTCGACGCCCCGTCTCAGTTTGTCCGCCTGGGGACTGAACCCCACTCCCCCGTATATCGTGACGCTCCGGAGACCTGTTTGACGACCCAGGGTGCTGATGGCCTCGCGGATCTGCTCCGCCAGTTCACGGGTGGGCGCAATAACAAGGGCCTTGACGTGCCGGCCCGGGGACTGGATCAGGCGGTGCAGGATGGGCAGCGCGTATGCGGCGGTCTTGCCGGTGCCCGTTTGTGCCATGCCCATGACGTCGCGTCCTGACATGACCTGGGGGATAGCCTGCACCTGGATGGGCGTCGGCGTGACAAATCCGGCCGTTGTGACTCCCGTCGCAACGCGCGGGTGTAAGTCGAATGCTTTGAATTCCATAAAACTCCTTTTTTTCTGTTCGGGGGAAAAACGCGGATGTACTGAGAGGGCCTACAACTGCGCAGTTTCGTCCGGAGACAGCTGATTTGATTCCTTGTAGCATAACAGCCGGCGGAATGCCCTGTCAAGAATAGTGTCAGTGTCAGTGCCTGTGTCGCAAGGTTTTCGGCGCATACACCCCGCCTTTCCTGGGAGTCTGTTGCAACGATAGGGTAAACTATCTCATGGTTCGCGGTGAGACAAGAGGAGTCTTTCCCGGCGACGAGTTGCGGGATATCGCCGGGCGGTTTGCGCGGCGGGGCAAAGTCACGGACATCGCCGAACTGGGAAGCGGGAACGTCAATGACACCTTCCTCGTGACGCTTGAGGGCGCAGAGATGAGCCGTTTCGTGCTCCAGCGCGTCAACCGGCAGGTCTTCCGCCGGCCTGAGCTTGTCATGCTGAACATGAAGGTGACAACGGAACATATCCTGGACCGCCTGAGGCGGGAGCCGTCGGACGGCAGGCGCCGGGAAGTGCCGGAGGTGCTGCTGACAGGGGATGGCAGCGATCACGTGACAGGACCGGACGGGTCCTTCTGGCGGGCCGTCGCTTTCATAGACAAGGCCCGGTCGTTTGACAGGATCCGGGATGAGGATCATGCGAGAGAGGTCGGCTGGGCGGTCGGCACGTTTCACCGGCTCATCAGCGATCTGCCGCCGGACAGGCTGGAGGACACTCTGGAGGGTTTCCATGTCACCCCGCGCTATCTCCTGCATTTTGACCATGTCTGTGGAAAGGGGAAAACGGTCAGGACCCCGGACGAGAGATACTGCCTCCGCTTCGTGACGGTGCGGCGAGACATTACGCCGGTGCTCGAGGAAGCGAAACGGTTGGGCCTGCTCAAACTCCGGCCGATCCACGGCGACCCCAAGGTCGATAACGTCATGATCGACGACGAAACGGGCAGGGCCGTCGGCATGGTCGACTTCGACACCGTCAAGCCCGGTCTTGTTCAGTATGATATCGGCGACTGCCTGCGTTCCGGCTGCAATCCCCCCGGTGAAGAGACGTTGCAGTGGGACGTGGTCCGTTTCGAGCCGGACCTTTGCCGCGCCGTCCTGCAGGGATACATTGCGGAGGCGAGGGAGTTCCTCGCCGGCCCTGACTATGATTTCATCTATGACGCGGTCCGCCTGATCGCCTTCGAGCTGGGCCTGCGCTTTTTCACGGACCACCTGGAGGGAGACGTCTATTTCAAGGTCCGGCACCGGGGACAGAATCTCGCCAGGGCCCTCGTGCAGTTCAGGCTGACGGCCAGTATAGAATCACAGGAACCGGCGATTCGCGCCATCATCAGGGATCAGAGGCGAATTCGCTGATGTCCGCATCGACGTCCCGCTGGACCTGCATCAGGATCTCTTCGCGCGTACCCCTGTCACGGTAGACGGCGAAGGGTGTGGCGATTTCAACGGTAAAGAGGTTATCGCCGACTTTCTTGAGATCCCGCACCTCACCGCCTGCCTTTTCGATTTCTTCCCGGAACTGCCGCAGATCAGGATGCACGGCGGGCCGGGAAGGCGCCGCATGTTCTTTCGGCGGCGCCTTTGGGGGCTCCGGGTGCTCCTGCGGCGGCAATTGGTTCTCGGGAGACAGGAGGGAAACGGTGATCGCCTCCTCGAGGGCCTCGATGAAGCCGGCGCTCTGGGCGACGGTGATGGCGTGATCGAGCTCCTTCTCCGAGTAATTCTTGGGTTTCGCCTCTTTTCTCTTTCCGTAGTGTTCGTTGAGGACGTCGATGGCGAAATGCTCGGGCGATCTTACCCGGAAAGAGGCGCCCTTCTTCTTCCGGACATTTTCCCTCGCTTTGAGGAATGAACCCTTGAGGAGTCTCCAGAGGATGTTTTTCTTGTTGCCCCTCTGTACGTCTTTCTGTATATCTCTCTGTAGATCAGTCATCGCTCCCGTCCGAAAAATCGACCTGAAGTCCTTCCCGTCACTCCGGCGGGAAGGTTATGCCTTCACGACGAGGACCGAGCAGGGCGCCTCGCCGATCACCTTTTCCGTGACGCTTCCCATGAGGAGCTTCTTCAAGCCCCTTTTGGCGCCGTGTTTCCCCATGACAATCATATCTACCCCGAGGCTCTTCGCCTCGTCGACGATCGCGATGGCCGTATCGTCACTCCTCCGTGAGATGATCTCGCAGTCTATCCCGTTCTTTACGGCCTGTTCCTTTGCCGCGTTGAGGATCTTTCCGCATTCGCCTTCGAGGGCGTCCATATGGCTCAACGCCATGGACTCGAACTCGATGTTTGTCTCGATCACGGAGAGTATGTAGAGTTTCGTCGCGCAGGCCGACGCGAGTCTCATCGCATCGAGCAGGGCCGCTTCGCTGTAAATCGACCCGTCCGTCGCCACGAGGATCTTCCTCAGGCGGATAAGGGGACACGCCATTCCGGTTTCCACAATGTCACCTCCTTAATCTCCGTAATGAGCGGACGCCCCGGCAGCAGGGATGCCGCCGGGGGATTCCATGCCCCCGCAATTAAACGGATGAAATGCACCATGCTTTGTCATTCCGGCTCGTCCGGAATCTTTCCGCTTTTCAGAAGTATTGCCGACGCCCCGCATCAAAGTGCGGGGTTGCTGCAATGACAGAGGTGTGCAGGCATTTATATTAATTGCCGTGGTAATAAGCATGTTAATGTCCGGTTCCCTATCGCGTCGAAGGACACGCTTACACCTCGTCGGGGAAGGCCTGCGGCGGCTTCTCCACCTTGGTCCAGTATGCTTCCTTGACCCTGCCGGCGAGCATATCGATATCTGCAGGCTTCGTTACGAAATCGAAGGCGCCGTGTTTCTTCGCCTCCTCCCTGTCCTTCGGTGTTTCACGGCCGGACAGGATGATCACCTGGGTGTCGGGGTGCTTTTCCTTCGTCTTTTTCAGCACGTCGATGCCGTCCATGCCGGGCATCCTGAGGTCGAGGATTATGATGTCGGGGTCGAACTTGTCGACAAAGCCGAGGGCCTGCTCACCGTCCGTGACGACCTCTGTCTTGAGATTCCGCAGGGTCAGCCTCATCGAGAGGGACTTGACGAACATCTCCTCATCGTCGACGAGGAGCACTTTGAAGGTGGTGAAGTCCTTCGGGACGACGGAAACCTGGCAGGGGGCCTTCTTCGCGATCGCAGCATACCGCTGGGGGACGAGCAGCAGGTTGATCTTGTTTTCCTTGATATAGGAGATGATCTCCTCCTTCGCATCGCCTTCAGCGGTCACAAAACTGACCCTCAGGCCTTTGCCCGCCTCGTCGATGATCTTTTTCACTTCTTCGAGATAATGCTCCGACTCCTGTTTCGCCCGCTCCTCGGCATCGATACCCTGATATTCCTGGAGCGAAAGACTGTCGACGACATGGAGCACGTCCAGCTGTCCCCTGAGTGTCTTCGCCTTGAACACACCGTACCGTAAAACATCCTTCGCATTCAGCGTACCGTCATAAGCCACGAGAATCTTCATAAGCCCTCCCTGTGTAAGATAATTTCAATATTTCAACTCATGAAAGACAGCATGCCCTGAGCGGTCCTGCAACTACCTCCTGACGATGAGGACCGCGCAGGGGGCGAGACCGACGACCCTCTCGGCGACACTGCCGAGGAAGACCCGCTCAAAACCCGTTCTGCCATGGGTACCCATGACGACGATGTCGACGTCTCTCTCCGTTGCGACCTGGTTGATCACCTCGACGGGATTGCCCACGAGTGCCAGAGGCTCCAAAGGGAGTTTCCGTTCATGGGCGTGCTGTTTCACCCTCTCGAGTATGGCCCGGGCCGCCGGAAGCTTGTCCTCGGAGGCGGCGACGGAGACTGCTATGAGATCCTTCATGATCACCCGGCAGCTCCTCCCCATATCGAGGGCTTCACGTTCGGCGAGCTCGCTGTATTTCGATCCGTCCGTCGCGAGCAGGATCGTTTCGGCGTTCATGACCGTGTCTTTCGGCACGACCAGGACATTACAGGGCGAATAGGCGATCACCTTGGCCGTCGTGCTCCCCATGAGCATCTTCTTCAGGCCTGCTTCGCCCCTCCTGCCCATCACGATGATGTCGACCCTGTCTTTCTTGGCCTCTTCAATAATCGTCTTATAGGGGCTCCTGTCGCTCCTTCTCACGACGGCCTCGCATTCCACATTCTCCTCAGCCGAAACCTCGCGGATGAGCTCGACGTGGTCCCTCACTTTGAGCTCGTCCTTCTCTGCAAACTCCTGGCCTTCTGTCTCGAACTCCGGATTGTAGTCCATCACTCTGAGGACGATGAGGCGGGTGTCCTCGCACTCCCGGGCCAGGTTGATGGCCGCCCTGATCGCCCCGTTGCTGTGCTCGGAGCCGTCGGTGCAGAGCAGGACCGTCTTGATGTCGCCGAGATAATGTTTCCTCTCTTTCTCCATAGTCAGTGCCCCCCCGCCTTCAGCAGGCCCGATGCCGCGAGGGCGAGCACCAAGACTTCGATGGCAGCAATGATACCATAAATCCTGTCCCCTTTTTTGAAAAAGATCGGGATGATCCTCGCATAGCAGAGCAGGGTGACGCCGGCGAGAAAGGCGATGCCGACGAAGTTCAGGAAATCGCCCCTGCCGACAAGGCCGACCCATGCCCATCCCGGATGGACATCGGCCCGTTCGAGATATGTGTGGACGGACAATCCCCAGTAATCGGGGAGTTTATCGACGGGCACGTGAGGCGTGAGCACGCCGGACATGTAAAGCGTGAACGAGATGACGAGCATGAGGAGCCCGACCTTCATGCCCCAGTCGAGGAGGACGGAGTAGGCCCGCTGTTCCTCTGTTGCGCCTTTCTTTTGCTCCATTGGTATCACCCCCTCCCTGAGATCACTTCCAGATGCCGAGGCCCTTCAGGAAGGCCCTCAGCCCGGCGAAGAGCAGCATTGTGATGACGATGTACCGGACGGCCGTGGGTTTCGTCCTGGCCAGTATCCGGACGCCCACCATGGAACCGAGCATGATGCCGATCACCGAGGGCACCACGATCATCGGTAAAACAGCGCCGTTGTTTACGTATATCCACGCCGCCGAGGTGTCCGTGATGGACAGGAGGAACTTGCTCGTCGCGACGGACACTTTCAGGGGCGCTCCCATCATGAGGTTGAGCACGGGGACGTTGGCCCAGCCCGCGCCGAGTCCGAACAGGCCGGCCATGAAACCGATGATGACGAAGGTGGCGAGACCGAGGGGCGTCCTGTGGATCTTCCAGGGGATCGTCTGGCCCGTCGTGGCCTCGTAATAGATACCGTTTATCCTGAGGGCGACAGAGAGGGCATCGGCCTCTTTCACGTCCGGCACGGCCGATTTCTTCGCCATGAGCATGATGGCGACGATGCCGAGGATCGTGGCGCCCAGCGCTGTCTGCACCACGTTGGTCGGCAGCGCGAGACCGACCATGGCGCCGGCAATGGCGCATGACGAGGCGATGAGCGCGACGGGCAGCGCGAGCCTGAGATCGGCCAGTCCTTTCTTGAGGAGTCCCGGCCCGGCCGCCAGGGCGCCGGCGAGGGCGACGAGGAGTCCCGCCCCCCTGACAAAGTCCAGGTGGAAGGGGAAGAACCCGCCGATGATCGGCACAAAGAGCACTCCTCCTCCGACGCCTCCCAGGACGGCGACGATGCCGAGGAAGAAGGTCACGACGAAAAGGATGAGGGGCCAGGCCCACCAGGGCAGGGTGGACGGCGCAGCGGAGACGCCGGCTGCCTGTTCCGCCGCATCGGCGACGGCGTCATGGAACCCTCCCGTGACGGCCAAGGCGATCAAGAGAAAGACACCGAGCATCCTGTAATGTAGCGCCATGGGAATCCTCCCTTTCAGGGCTCTCGAACGAATGGTCATAGAATAACGGTCGTCAGTCATCACTCGGCAGTCTCAAAACATACACCTTTCTGTTGCATGAAAAGGCGGAGCGAAGCACTCTGAAAACAGTGTGAGTGTCAGTGTCGGAAAAGATGTCCAATCCTCCTGACATCGGCTTATGCCTCACCTTCCGTTTTGATACAGGTGTCGCCGCAGCAAGGTTTTCGGCGCCCACATCCCGCCTTTCCGGAAATCCTATTGCAACAGTAAGGTAAAATCAGGTATTCAATATGTCAGTGGTCCCGCTGTCGGTTTGCCCGCGATCTTGCGGGTTGCTTCACGGATGCGGTTCATGAGCTTATCGATATCGACGGGTTTGTTGAGAAAATCGAACCCGCCAAGCTGTTTCGCCTCTTCCGCATCCTTGTCGCTTCCGTGGCCCGTCACCATGATCACCTCGATCTTCGGAAAGGACCTCTTGACTTTCCGAAGGACGTCAAGGCCGCTCATGTCCGGCATCTTGAGGTCGAGGATCATGACGTCAGGTCCTTCATTTTCTTTCCGCTCCAGGAGGAACGAAAGGGCCTGGGTGCCGTCATAGACGGCATCGACTGCGAGGTCCCTCATCTTCAGCCTCAGCGCGAGCGTATCGACGAAGGCCTTTTCATCATCGACCAGAAGGACCCTAATCTGTCGTGTCACGGAGCCACCCCGGAACGCCCCCCCTCGGGTTAACCTTACTGTTGCATAAAGCGTCAGGTCTCATGTCTGGACCGCATCAGCAGCAACAGCGGGCAATGAGAGGATCGTTTCACCATCCTCAGGCCTTCTCGAAATAGTCCCGTCAAGGTCCGTGAGGAGCACTTTAATGAGTTCGTCCGAACACAGCCCTCCTTCAGCCGGATCACCTGCCCGTTCCCCATTGGAGAGCACGGAGATCTTGATCGCATTGCCCGACAACGCCGTTCGGACAGTCACCACACTCCTGCTGCCGAGGGTTTTCATCTCCTCATCGATAATGCAGAACAGGAGAAGCTCGAGCTTCCCCGGATCGCTGTACGTCATGGGCACGTCTTCGTCGTATTCGGCCCTCAATGAAATGCGTTTCAGCCGGCCGAACCGCACCGTCAGGGCGACGAGCTCCTCGACGACCTCGTTCACGCTGAAAGAGGATCGTTCAGTGTCGTTCCTGTGGGCGTAACGGTTGAGGAACGTCGTCAGCCGGAGGGTCATCCGTACCTCGTCATCAATGGACTTCAGGAAATCGAGGAGCGCAGCAGGATCCAGTTTCACCTTTTTTCCCCCGAAGGTGATGATGTCGCTCTGCAGACCTGCCGATTCCTTGATCACGGCGAGATGGTTTTTCAGTTCGTGCGTGTAACTGGCCAGGATGCGGCCGATAAAGTTGAGCTGTGCGATCCTCAGTTCATGCTCCATGTCGCCTCCGGTTTTGTGCCGCCCGTTCGATCCGTGCCAACTGCGCCCTGTCGATGCTATCCGTGAGCTCGCGGATGTCGATCGGTTTGACGAGGTAATCGAAGACGCCTGCGACGTCTTTCGCATCAGACAGCCCTCCCTGCCCGGAAAGGATGATGATCTCCACGGTGGCGTCGAATTTCTTGAACTCGTCGACGACCTCGAAACCGTGGAGCCCGGGCATGTTCATATCGAGGAGGATCACGTCGGGAGGGTTGTTATGGATCGCCGCAAAGGCGTCTTCGGCGCAGAAGACGGCCTTTGCATCGTAGTTGCGCAGTTTGAGCCTCTCCGCAAGGGCCATGGCGAATTCGACCTCATCGTCGACAAGCAGGACTTGTGTGCGTTTCATGACACTCCCGTTGAATGGTCTGCGTTGACAGGTATTTTGATGGTGAAGGTCGTCCCCTTGCTGACGATACTGTCGACCTGGATGGTGCCGCCGAGGCGCTGCATGATGCCGTAGGACAGGGAAAGGCCCAGCCCCGTGCCTTTACCCTTCTCCTTCGTCGTGTAAAAAGGCTCGAAGATGTGCTTCATGACCTCCCTCGGGATCCCCTCGCCGTTGTCCCTGATGATGACCCGGATGAAGCCGTCGTCAGGCACGGTCGAGACGGTTATGATACCGCCGTCGTCGACGGCGTCGATGGCGTTGTTGATGATATTGAGGAAGACCTGCTGGATCTGTCCCCGGTCACTCTGGACCATGGGGAGGTGCTCATTCAGGTTCAGTTCAAGATGAATATCCCGGTAAAGGATCTCACGCTCGAGGAACCCGCTCACTTCCTTGATCGCGTCGTTGATGTCGATCCCCTCGATCTTCACATCCATTCTTCTCGCAAAACCGAGGAGTCGATGGGTGATCGTCCGGCACCTGTTGATATTGTCGACAATGCCGCTGATCAGGGGAGCGAATTTCTCCTTGCACGAAGAGACTTCGGGCGAGAACTCGAGCATGTCCTGCATGAGGCCCGCCTTTTCATTGATGACGGCGAGGGGATTGTTGATCTCGTGGGCGACACCGGCGGCGAGCCGCCCGACGGAGGCGAGCTTCGCCGAATGCTCCGTCTGGGAGATCGCTTCCTCCCTGTGCCGGTCGGCCTCCTCGATCCAGTTTACCACCCTCCGGGCGGTCCGGTAATTCAGTATGATACCGAAGACGATGAGCACGACAATCACATAGACCGCCACCTTCTCCCGGCGGAATATCTCGAGGAGCCTCCCGAAGGAGGTGGACTTGATGACGACGCCGAGGATCCAGGGTGTCTGTTTGATAGAGGCATAGCCGAAGACGGCATCGTCACCCCAGGGCTGGATCTGGATCTGCGACGCATCCTGTCTCGGTGGGACGATATTCATGGCAATGTGGTCGAGGAGCTTGCCGTGAAAGCGCGACGGCGTCTGGAGTATCCCTTCCGTGTTGATGATGAAGGCGTCGTCGTTCTCTTTCAGCATGATCGACGCAACAAAGTGCGAGAGGGTTTCGACATCGATCGTTGCCCTGAGGACCCAGAAACTGTTTTTCTCGGGCATCTCCTGCTTCACCGCAATTGCGAAATGAGGGGTGTTCCGGTACCCGAGGAAGACGTCGCTCACGTAGACCCCCCGAACGATGACCTTCTGAAACCAGTCCTGGTTCGCGTAGTCTTTTCCGAGGAGATCGTACGGGCCTGAGTAGGCACGCTGAATACCTTTGTTGTCGATCACGCCGAGGTCGACGAGCTCGGCGAATTCCTTTTTCCTTTTTGTGAATATCTCGCTGAGCCCGCGCTGTTGGGAGAGCTCATCAAAGCTGTGGGCGGACGTGAGGAACTTGAGTCCCGATATTTTTTCTCCCAGGAACATCTCAAGTGACTTCCCTGCGCTCTCGATCTGCCACCTCAACTGGACGTTGAAATTGTCGTCGAGAATGTCCCGCAGCCAGACGAATCCGATGAGGATGACGAGAATGAGCGGGACGCCTGCGAGAGCGCCGATGATGAAGAAGAGACGGAAGCGGAGGCTCTTGTAACGGTCTGTGCCGATAAGCGCAAGGGCTTCCTGAGGATGGAGGAACAGCGACTTGAGGATGCTCAGGCCTTTTTCGGTTATTTTTTCCGTGTCATCTTTCATAGGTTGTTATAACGTTAGTATATTATACCACCATTGGGTTGACTGGCAAGCATTTGTCGCCGTTTTGTAGCTCGCTGACATTTGAGCACCGCGACGGCAGGGTTACGTCCTGTAGAACCTCGGAACAAACATGATGATGACCGTGTAGATCTCCAACCGACCGAGCAGCATGTCGATTGTGAGTATCCATTTGGCGAAAACGGGAAGACCGGCATAATTGTCCATGGGTCCGACGGCGCCGAGTCCGGGGCCGACATTGCCGATGCATGCTATTGCGGAGGTTATCGATGTGATCACGTCCACCCCGCTTGCGGCGACGAGAAAGATGGAAAGGGCCGTCAATCCCATATAGAGAATAACAAAACTCCAGATGCCGCTCAGGACATCCGGCGGAACGGCCTGTCTGCCGATCTTGACGCGCGTCACCGCCCGGGGATGGATGACCTGGATGAGCTCCCGGTACGCGTGCTTGAGCAGGACCATAATGCGCATGCATTTCACGGCACCGCCCGTGGAGCCGACGCATCCGCCGACGAACATGCAGAGCAGGAGGAGGCACTGGGGCAGCGGCGGCCAGAGCTCGAAGTCCGCCGTTGCGAATCCTGTTGTGGTGAGAATGGAGGCGACCGTAAAGGAGGCATGCTGAAGCGACCGGCCGGGCGAATCACTACTCAATAAATAAACGCTCACTGTGACGATCGCCGTCACGGTCATGTAAAATCCCACGAAGAAACGGCATTCCGCGTCTCTCCACAGCACCAGGGGTTTGCCCCTGAAGAGCTGGAAGTGGAGAGCGAAGTTCATCCCACCGATCAGCATGAAGACAGTGGTGACGGTATCGATATACACGCTCCTGTAATGGCCGATGGACGCGTTCTTTGTGGAGAATCCGCCCGTTGCGATGGTCCCGAAGGTGTGGCAGAGGGAGTCGAAGAGGTCCATGCCGCCGAGCATGTAGAGGATCGTCTGCATAACCGTGAAGATGGTGTAGACCTTCCAGAGAATCATGGCGGTGTCTTTGATACGCGGCTTCAGCTTATCCGGTATGGGCCCCGGGACCTCGGCCTTGTAAAGCTGCATGCCCCCCATTCCCAGGAAGGGAAGGATGGACAAGCCCAGGAGGATGATCCCCATGCCGCCGAGCCAGTGGGTGAAGCTGCGCCAGAACAGGATGCCTTTTGGGATGACCTCAACGTCTTTGAAGATCGAAGCGCCGGTGGTCGTGAATCCTGAAATTGTCTCGAACAGGCAGTCCACGGGGTGGGCATAGAGGCCGGCGAAATAATAGGGCAATCCGCCGAAGATACCCGCGGCGGTCCAGCAGAGGGTCGTGATGGCGATGCCTTCGCGGTGTGTGAGGGCCTTCCGGGGGCCGGAACCCCGAAAGAAGAAGGCGAGGACTGCACCGACAACGACTGTCAGGATGATCGATTCGATCAGGGGCCACACGCCCGCATCCGCGTAATACAGGGAAAATCCAAGGGGGAGGATCATGCAGAGACCGACGCAGACCAGGAGGACGCCGACTATATGGAAGACGACGCGCCAGCTCATCTCAGAGAAGTCTCGCCTTGCCGACCAGTAACTGCTCGACGCGGGGGATGCCGTGGCGCGTCGACATGATGATCACCCGGTCCCGGGGCCGAATGACGGTGTCGCCGCTGGGAATGATGACGTCCTCCCCCCGCACGAGGCACAGGATGAGGGAGTCTGCGGGCAGCTTCAACTGCTTGAGCGGCGTCTTGACGATATCGGAGCCGTCGAGGGCGATTGCCTCGAGGACCTCGGCCTCCTTCCCTTTGATCGAGACGGTGGAAAGCACCTTGCCTTGCCGGACAAAGGGAGATATGGAGTTGATCACCGACCGGCGGGGGCTCACGACATGGTCGATGCCGATGGTGTGGACCAGCGGAATGTAGGCGAACTTGTTGACGCGGCAGATCGTTTTCTTTGCGCCCATGCGCCGGGCCAGCAGGCACGCGAGGATGTTCATCTCCTCATCGTCCGTCACGGCGATGACCATGTCCATGGCGCCGACGTTTTCCTGTTCGAGCAATGCCTGGTCCGTGGCGTAGCCCTGGAGAACGATGACATTGTGGAGCCTGGCGGAAATGCTCTCGCAGCGGAGGGGGTCCATCTCGATCAGCTTCGTGTGGTATACCTTCTTATCGATCGCCTGGGCCAGCCGGAAACCGATTCTTCCGCCCCCCACGATAAGGATGTTCCTGACCGTACCGGCCTGGCCTCCGAAGAGCCGCTGGACCTCACTGAGGTTCTTCTGTTCGCAGACATAGTAGACGAAGTCCCCTGCCCGCAGGACATCCTTTCCCTTGGGAATGATGAGGCGATCGTCCCTGATGACGGCGGCGACGATTATCCTGTTCTTCTCGATCTTTTCGGGCAATTGCATGAGCTTGAGTCCGTTGAGGACGCTTTCATGGGGCAGCTTCTTGCCCACCATCTTGATGCGGCCTCCCGCGAAATCGTTGATCTCCTCCACATCAGGCGCGTTGAGGACCCTGAGGATCGAGTTTACGACCTCCACTTCAGGATTGATGACCAGGTCGATGCTGAGTATGTCCTTCGAAAGGGCGTCACGATACGCCGTATAATCGTCGCTGCTGATGAGGGCGACCTTGTGGATCTTCGGGGCGAGAATGTTCGTGAAGAGACAGGCGATAAGGTTGGTTTCGTCGCTGTTGGTGACGGCCAGCAGGATATCGGCGTCCCTGACACCTGCCTCGGCAAGCACCTTGGGGCTCGATCCCGAGCCGTGGAGCGTCTGGACGTCCACGTGATCGAGCATGATTTTGAGGGCCTGCTCGTTGCTGTCGATGACGACGACTTCCTTGCGCTCCGAGGCGAGCCACTCGGCAAAGTAAAATCCGACCTCTCCCGCGCCGACGATGACGACTTTCATTGTGCCTCCTGACTCTTTACCGAAACCTCATGGATTTCCCGGGTTATCAACCTTTCTGATGCATGGAAAGGCGTGGCGAAACGCCTCAAAGCCTTGCTGAAGGCGACGATAAGCCTCGTCAGGTTTGTCTTTCAGGATTCCACTCTTTGTGTGGTCGACCATTGGTTTGAAAGGTTGTCTTCTGTGAGAGTTATGGTGTCGCCGCAGCAATGTTTTCGGCGCATACGCCCCGCCTTTCCCGGAAGTGTATTGCAACGAAAAGGTCAAGTCATTCATAGGGGACGACCTCGTAAAAAGTCCCGTAGAAGGCTTGTCCGTCATTCCCGCTTGTCAGGAATCCTTCTGCGCAACAGGGAAAGATGCCGGACAAGCCGGCATGACAGACTAACCTTACGGTTCATTACTTGTGATATCCTTAAAGTCTCTGCAATCGATGGAGTATCTCCGGAATGCCTGTTCTCTGCGAATCCTTAGATATGTAAAACATAATAGCGCAGCCAGACATAAACCGTCGAGACCGCGACGGTCACGATCATCACGGGCATGCCGACGGCCATGAACTTGAGGAACGAAATCCTGTGTCCCATCTTCTCCGACATCCCCACGACGATGACGTTTGCCGAGGCGCCGATGGCCGTTCCGTTACCGCCGAGACAGGCGCCGAGGGCGAGGGACCACCACAGAGGCATGAGGTCGGGGTGATGCAGAAGCTGAACTCCCGACATGTTCGGCCAGAGCTGCCTTGCCATGTCGATGATAAGGGGATTCATTGTCGCGACGTAGGGGATGTTGTCGACGACGGCAGACGCAAAGGCGGAGAACCACATGACGACCATCGCGGTGGCGAAGAGGTTGCCCTCCGTGATCGCCAGCACCTGAAGGGACATCCATTTGATGAGGCCCACCTTGACGACGCCGCCCACAATGATGAAGAGGCCCATGAAAAAGAAGATCGTCGGCCATTCCACCTCCGCCAAAAGGTGGTGGGGTTCATGTGTGCCCGAGAGGAGCAGCAGGATGCCTGCTCCGAAAAGGGCGATCGTCGCAGGCTCATAATGGAGTGCACCATGAAAGACAAATCCCGTCAGGACGAGAGCGAGGACGAAGAGCGACTTTTTCAGCATAGCGGGGTCCTTGATGGCTGACCTTTCGTCCATCTCCATGATCCGTGTCTTGAGCTCCTCATGGGTTGTGAGCTTTCGGCCCCAGATGATCCTGATAAGGAACAGGTAGGCGATCATGACGACGATGATGCAGGGTGTCAGGTGATAGACGAAGTCCATAAAGTCGAGCTGCGCCTTCGAGGCGATCATGATGTTCGGCGGGTCGCCGATGAGTGTCGCCGTGCCGCCGATATTCGATGCAAGGGCGTTGGAAATGAGGTATGGAACGGGATCGACCTCGAGGGCGTCGGCGATGAGCAGCGTGACGGGAGTGATGAGCAGGACCGTCGTGACGTTGTCGAGGAAAGCGCTCAAGGTGGCCGTGATCACCGCGAAGATGGCGAGAATCCTGAAAGGATCCCCTTTGCCCAGCTTCGCGCTCCTGATGGCGAGGTATTCGAAGATACCCGTCGGCTTCATGATATTGATGATGATCATCATCGATATGAGGAGGAAGATGACGTTCCAGTCAATGCCGAATTCCTCGACATGAAAGGCCTCCCGCTGGTCAAGGATCTTAAGGATGACAATGAACGAAGCGCCGACGATGGCGACAACAGTTTTGTGTATCTTTTCCGACATGATGAGAGCGTAAGAAAGGAGAAAAATGATGGTGGCTGTCCAGAAGGCAAGGTCAGGCGGGAAAATGGCTTCTGTTTCTCCTTTCGTTAGTCCGGGGGATTATCTTGTTCATCATCGAGCAGCGCTTTTGCGATCGCGAAGAATACGTCCCTCTCATAGAGCATGCCGACGAGCTTGCCCGATTTGTCCGTTACAGGCAGTCGCTTGATATTCTTCTTGATCATGTAGTCGACACATTCCATCAGCGGGGCATCGTCTTTCACTGTCATAACGTCCCTCGTCATGAGCATTCTGACCCTCTTGTCGGCGTTTTTTTTCGCCATTTCCTCGAGCATGCCGTCCCAGGTGAACTGCCCGAGGTCACTGAGGGACATGTAGGAAGGCCAGACCACTTTCAGGATGTCCCGCATCGAGAGCACCCCGACGATCTTTCCCGTCTCTTCATCGACGACGGGCAGTCCCTTCACTCCGATCTTTTCCTCCCCCCTTCTCGCCATCTTCAGCAGATTGACGGCATGCCTGAGCGTGTCGTCCGGCCTGAGACAGTCCTGGAGCGGTATCATGAGGTCCCGTGCTTTCATGATGGCATCGCCTCGTTGTGTCTCCAATACAAGAATTTTGACTTACGCAAAGTCGCAAAGAGCGCAAAGAAAGAAAACATCTTCATTATCGCGGCATCTTCACCTGACTTTCCGATGGGCTTATGTATCCGTGGGGGAGACATTGCGAATCAATCCGCGAGAAGGGGCTCCGCGATGGCCTCGAAGATCCTCGTGAGGCGGACGACCCCGACGAGCTGCATCTTCCTTTCGAGGACAGGGAGTATGATAAGGTCGTTGTGTATCATGAGGTATGCCGCCTTCGCGACGGACTCCTCAGGCCCTATGAAGAGCTTGGCAGGAATCATCACGTCACTGAGGGGACGGTCTGCCAGTCCATGGGCGGCATCGCCGAAGAGTGCGTCCCAGTCGGCGGAAGGGACGGAATCGGGCTCCTCGAGCATGGGGGGATGGACGGGGGAAGGCTTCATGACGTCCGGTTCGAGCCCGATGATGATGTCCTTGATGGAGACGCTTCCAAGGAGGTTGTACTTCTCGTCGAAGACAAGGACCGGAGGAGGGTAGTAGGCGATGTCGCCGCCCTCGCCCGGGATGGACCTCTTCATCATGTCCATTCCCTGCCTGACGGTGAACCAGTAGGGCATGTGGGGGTAGTTGAAGATGTCTTCCATGAGGTCCTTTACCTGTGCTTCGATTTTCATGGGCCTTTCACCTCCCGGTGTATTTGCAGGGTGCAGTATTATTTCATATTCGGGTCAATTTCGCAATGAAAAGAAAGTCAGTGTGAGTGTGAGTGTCAGTGTGAGTGAAAGGAAGATACAATAAAGACAGTGTGAGTGCGAGTGTGAGTGTCAGTGAAAGGGAGATACAATAAAGACAGTGTGAGTGTGAGTGTCAGTGTCAGTGAAAGGAAGATACAATAAAGACAGTGTGCGTGTGAGTGTGAGTGTCAGTGAAAGGAAGATACAATAAAGATAGTGTGAGTGTGAGTGTCAGTGAAATCGGATAGCATATTAACGCGTTCCTTGGTAGAACCACGGTCAGTCTATAGTGCTGTCATTCCGGCTTGTCCGGAATCTTTCTTTTTTCAGACGGATTCCCGACGCCCCCGCATCAAGTGCGGGGTTGCGGGAATGACAACATGAGAGGTGGTCCCCACTGACACTGACACTCACACTGACACTATTATGTTTCTTGATACATAAAAAATGGGTATGGTATGATGGGGATGCATTTGGTATACATGAGGTATGTATCAGTGCGGCGGCGGCATGATCCCGGCCATGGAGGGCCGGATATCGGGACGGAAGGACATAATCAACAGGCGGCATGGAAGGCGGGCATGAGAATCTGGAAGGAGCTGCGGTGGATATTGGGGATGGATGAGGAGGGCCGGGAAAAGGAGAACAAGGAGAGAATGGACCCTTTCAAGAAAAGGTACGAAGCCTTTCGTGCCCTGCTCATGGGGAACAATGCCGTGCTGGAGACCATGGCGGACATGGAAGAGAAGCTCTCGGGCGAGTATCTCTTCGACAGGCATTACGTCGAATCGAATGTGCAAAAGGTGAAAGATGCGGTCAGGACCATCATCGAAAGCCTGAATTTCGTAGCAAGGAACAAATACGATGCACTCAACGAGCGGTATGCGGGCATCTCGGCCCAGATCGATTACGATCTCGCGAGCAGGCACGAAATACCGGTCAGCGCCCATATCATCACCTTTGACGAGCTGACGAGAGACTATTCCGACAGGGTGGGGAGCAAGAGCGCCAACCTGGGAGAGATGAAGAAAAGGCTCTTCGTCCCCGTCCCTCAGGGATTCGCCATCAGCGCATACGCCTTCAAGAAATTCATGGACTATAACGGTCTGCCCCAGAGGATCCATGACAGGCTCGACAACCTCGCCATCAACGACATCGAGGCGTTGAACGCGGCGAGCAGGGAGATCCAGGCCCTCGTCATAGCTGGAGAAGTTCCTCCCGACGTGACTCAGGACATCCTTCAAGCTTTCGAAGCCCTGAAGGAGAGGGTGGGTCCTGATGTGAAGGTCTCCGTCAGGAGCAGCGCTTACCAGGAAGACGGGGATTTCAGCTTCGCCGGGCAGTACGCGACGTACCTCAATGTCCCGGGGGGACAGATACTCCAGAGATACAAGGAAGTCATGGCAAGCCTCTTCAGCCAGCGGGCCCTCTTTTATTTCAAGACCAAGGGCCTTCAGGAGTCCGATATGGTCATGCCTGTGGGCGTCCTCTCCATGGTCGATGCAAGGGCCGGCGGCGTCATGTACACGCGGGACCCCAATGAGCCGAAGAAGGACATGATCATGATCAGCGCCGTGAGGGGCCTGGGCACCGGAGTCGTCGACGGTACCGTCACCCCTGAAACCTACCTCATTGCGCGTGAGGGTGACCTCGACATCCTGGAGAGGAGGCCTTCGCACCAGGAGAAGATGACCCTCTGCAAGGAGGAGGGCGGTATCGAAGAGGTTCCCCTGGCCGAGTCAGAGAGAGAGGCGTCATTCCTGAACGACAATGAAGTCAAACTGCTTGCCCGCTATGCCCTCTCCCTGGAGAGGCATTTCAAGAGCCCCCAGGACATCGAATGGGCCATCGACCGGAACGGCCGCGTCTTCATCCTCCAGGCGAGACCCCTGCGCCTGCTCGTCAAGGAAACGGCGAAGCCCGTCCCGAGACGCGTGGAGGGGTACCGGCTCCTGATCGAAAGGGGCGTCATCGCCTGCAAGGGCATCGGCTTCGGAAAGGTGCATGTCGTCAGGATGGACGAGGACCTCAAGGACTTCCCCGATGGCGGCGTTCTCGTTGCCAAGCACACATCGACGAAGTTCGTCACCGTCATGAACAGGGCGAGCGCCATCGTCACCGATGTCGGATCGGCAGCGGGCCATATGGCCTCCCTGTCCCGCGAATTCGACGTACCGACGATCCTCGACGCCGAGTCGGCCACGTCGGTCATGCAGAACGGCCAGGACGTGACGGTGGACGCCGTCAATTGCAACATTTATGACGGAAGGGTTGCGGAGCTCGAAGAGTTCGCCGGGAAGAAGGACGAATCCTTCAAGGAGACGCAGCTCTTCCGGATCCTCCAGAAGGTGCTCAAGAAGGTCACGCCTCTCAATCTCATCGATCCCGACAGCGAGGACTTCAAGCCCGAGTCCTGCAAGACCTACCATGATATTACGCGCTTCTGTCATGAGATGGTCGTCCGGGAGCTCTTCAGCATCGTCGACACCTCGGCTGACGACGTGAGTTCCGTCCGTCTCGTTTCGGGCATGCCCGTCGAGATCTGGCTTCTCGACCTGGGAGGAGGAATTGAGGGCGCGCCGAAGTATCTCAACCCCGAGCACCTCCGGTCGATACCCTTCAACGCCTTTCTCAAGGGGCTCATGTCCATGAAGTGGCCCGAGGCAAGGGCCTTCGACGTCAAGGGGTTCCTCGGCGCCGTCGCCCACACCGCCACGACCTCGGAAGAGGAGCTCCAGAAGACGGCCGAAAAGAGCTTTTCCTTCATCACTGATACGTATATGAACTTCGCAATCCGGCTCGGCTACCACCTCTCGACGGTCGAGTCGTTTGTGGGGGACAACATCAACGACAACTACATCCGGTTCCACTTCAAGGGTGGAGGCGCCGTCGTCGACAGGAGGCTGCGGAGGGTAAGGCTCATAACGGAGATCCTCAAGCAGATGGACTTCAACGTCAAAATCACCGGCGACGTCATCGACGCGTCCCTTATGAAGTACAAGAGGGAGACGCTGGAGCGGAAGCTCGAGAGCATGGGGAAGATGACCGTCTTCACCAAGCAGCTCGACATGGTGATGTACAACGACGCGATTACGGATTCCTACATCAAGGAGTTCTGCAAGAAGCACCTGATCGCCGAGTAATACGGCATAGACGCCGTATAGATTGTCGCTGCATGAAAAGGCAGGGCAAATCGCCTCAAAGCCTCGCTGATCGCGAGAATGATCATTTATTATTGGGTTCGCGATTCCATCAGCCTGTCATATGGCGTCAGCTTAAAATGATCAGCTTGGGAAGGCAAATGTTTCGCAGCACCGATGCTTTTCGGCGCCTTCGCCCCGCCTTGCCTGAGGGCATATGCAGCAATAAGGTAGACACGGCAAAGGGTGGTCTGGAGATCAACAAGGTATCTTAGCGGAAAGGCTTTTCACCACATCAGCCTTCCCGCGAGTGTATTTGCGGTCTTGTTCCGACTACTGACTACTGTCTACTGACTACTGACTACTGTCTTATTATCCCTTCCCGAGCTTCTCCCGTAGCATCTTGTTCTCCCTCTCCGTCTGCTGCCATTTGAGGGCCTTGTCGATGGTGAAGAGGATCTGCTCCTTCCTGAAGGGCTTCGTGATGAAGTCGAAGGCCTTCTTGCCCATCGCCTCCTGGGCGGACTCCAGTGTGGCGTAGGCGGTCACGATGATGACGGGGATCTCTTCGTTGAATTTCCTGATTTCTTCGAGGAGTTCAAGACCGTCAAGACCGGGCATCTTGAGGTCGGAGACGACTAGATCGAAGCCTCCCTGTTTCACGAGTTCGAGGGCCTCCAGAGGGTTGTTCGTAGTGACCACGGAGTACGGGGTCTTGTCCCGTATGATCATGCTGAGCAGTTTCAGCATGTCCGGCTCGTCATCGACGAGGAGCAGCTTTTCGGCCATTGTGCCTCCTTATTCCGTTGATTTGAGAACGGGAAGACGGATGATGAAGGTTGTCCCCGTCACGGGGGCCTCGTCGTCCGTCTTCGTTTCGAAGGTTATTGTACCACCGTGCTTCGTCACGATGCCATAGGTAATGGAGAGGCCAAGACCGGTCCCCTCGCCTACCTTTTTCGTCGTGAAGAAGGGATCGAAGATCTTCGCCCTGTGATCCTTCGGGATGCCCGGTCCCGTATCGGCAATGCGGACTTCCAGCCATTTTTCGTCATCCGTCAGGGCGGTCGACACGGTGAGCGTGCCGCCTCCCTTCATGACGGGGATCGCATTCGATACCAGATTGAAGAAGACCTGCTGGAGCTCTCCCGCGTCGCCCCTGACTTTCGGCAGCGACTCCGCCATGTGGCGCTCGATGGCGATCCTGCTCAGGTTGAGGTTGTTCCTGACGACGGCCAGCACCGTCTCGATGTTCTCGTTGATGTCGATCTCCGTTTCCTTGTGCTCGGACTTGCGGGCGAAGCTGAGGAGGTTTTCGACGACCCGCTTGGCGTTCAGCCCCTGTTTCTCTATCGTGTGGAGCAGGTCATGGACTTCCGAATCGTGATCGGTCTTTTCCAGGAGCATGTCCGTGAAGCCGAGGATGATGGTGAGGGGATTGTTGATCTCGTGGGCAACGCCCGCCGCCAGGGTGCCGACGGAGGCCAGCTTTTCCGTGTGGGTCATCTGTTCCTCGAGCTTCCTTCTCTTCGTCATGTCCCGGGCGATCCCGAGCACTGCATAGATTTCATTTTTCTCATCGACGAGGGAGCTGAAATTGATGCTAAGCCACCGCATTTCATTTTCGACCACTAAGGGCGCTGTCGTATGCGTGCCTTTCCCATCCTTGAAGACATCAGCGACGGCGCTGTGGAAATCATGCATATCCGCCGGGAAGAGGTCCGTCACAGGCCTCTGCAGCACCTGCTGGGGGATTTTCGAGAAGAAGTGGTAGCCGTATTTGTTCATCGACCTCACCATGCCTTCCCGGTCGACGGTGAAGATGATGTCGTAAGCGTTCTCCACAAGGGTCCTGCACTGCGTCTCCGATTTCAGGAGCTCCTTTGTCTTTTCCTCCACCTGGTTTTTCAGCGCGCTCGACCAGCGGAGCATGACCCCCATGAGGAAGAGTCCGCCGCACAGGACGACGAGGATGCCGGCGCCTTCGAGAAGAAACTGCCTCACCTGGATGCCCCTGATCGCCTCGGCGATCTCGCTGATCGGCGCGACGACGGCGACGGACCAGATCGGCTTCTCCTGTCCCCGTTCGAGCTTGATCGGCGTGTAGGCGATCATTTTTTTTATTTCGCCCTGCTGCCCGCGGTGCCAGCCGGAAATATACTGGGTCATGCCCTCTTTTCCCGCCATCATCAGGTCTTTCTGGATCTCGTTGATCCGGGCGAAGGAGATGGTCGGTCTCTTCTCCATGCGCGCCTCGAAGGCGGTCTTCCCGATGAACTCTCCTTCGGGATGATAGAGGAACGTGCCCTTGTTGTCGATCACCCAGGAATACCCCGTCTTGCCCGACCGGATCCCCTTGAGGACCCGTTCGACGAGGGCCGTCGCGTCGACGGTGAGGCAAAGCACACCGGAGAATCTATTCGTCGCCACGGGGTGCGCGTCGTCGACGGAGACCTGCCATACGGGAGCCGTCTTTTTCATGACGAGCCTCTCCGTCCCCTGGTATGTCCCCCGTGAGACATCGCTCGTCATGATCGTTCCCTTGTTTTGCTCATTCCTGCCCCAGGCGAGGCATTCCCTGTCCTGGGCCGTGAGATTTTCCGTATGGTACTTCTCCCGGTCCACCACGTGGGTGATCAGGTTCTTCTCCTCGACAAACCGGATCTCGAGGCACCCCTCTTCCTGGATCATGGACAGGGCGATCCTCATCCGCCTGTTCATGAAACTCGCTTCTGAATACTGGACGGACGGGGAATAGCTCAGGAGGAGCAGCTCCCTTGTCAGGGAGTTGAGCCGGTTTTCGATCTGGCTTGCGGCGTGGCGGGCGAGGACGAGCTGCTGGTTGTTGAACTCCTCGATCACCACCTCCTGGATCTTCTCCGCCGAAAACCAGCCGAGGACCACGATCGTCCCGAGCAGGAGGACCGTGACGGCGAGGGTGATGACCTTGTAATGCTTTATGTAGAAATCAAGCCACGATTCCAGAACAACAGGCTTGATTTTCTCTATGAAGCTGCTCATGGGCATAGTCTCTTTACCGGTAGTATAGCAATCTCACTGTCGTATTAGAAAGGCGGGATGAAGAGTAGGGGCGGATGCATCCCGCCCCCCCTTACAGTATCAGATGTTGCAGAAGTCCAGGCAGCTCTCCTTGACGACGTAAACGCAGCAGGGAGCATGCTTGACCACCTTCGGCGACTCCGCGCCGAGGAGGAAGCGGGCCTGCCCGCTCGTGCCCCTGGCGCCGATGATGATGAGGTTTATCTTTTCCTTCTCGGCGTAATCGATGATCTCCGCTGAGGGTGACGCGCCCATCTGGATGACGGCCTTGATGTTCTTCAGTCCCTGGCCCTGGAGATATTCTCTTGCCTTATTGAGAAGGTCCGTGGCCCTCTTCTCGAAACCTTCCCGGATCACCTCCCGGTTACCCGGCGTGATCTCGAAGTCGAAGTCCGCCACCTGATGAATGACATTCAGGAGATGGATCTCGTTTTCTCTGTCCTTGCAGAAGAACGCCGCCGATTTGAGGCACATGTCGGTAAACTTCGATCCGTCGATGGGGACAAGGATTTTCATTTTTCCTCCTATACCTCTTTCCTGACCTTAACCTTTTTCGTCGTCAGCCCGACTCCTTCGAAGAGGTGGTAGAGCGCGTATCCCCACCAGATCGTGTAGAAAACGTAGAAGACGAGGAGAACGGACATCGTGCCGAGCCTGTCGGTGACCTTCTGGGGCTCAATCTTATAGAAGTTGTAGGCCGGCTCGATGACCTTCGAGGCCACCTCGTTCATCATCTTCGCGCTCGGAAACTCGCTCTTGAGCTGGAGGGCCTTGTCGATCTTCTTAAGGGAGTTCCACCAGTCCTTCATGACCTGTTTCTCGTCGTACCCGTACGCGGTCTTGACCTTTTCCCCGTCGTTATTGTACATGTTGTCCGAATCCCTGATGACGACGGAGAGGACCTTTCCGACATCGCCCGATATCTTGAGCGTGCCCTCTTTCTGGTCAGCCGCGGCGCCGGCGGCCGTGAAGAGACCGGCGATCCTCTTCGCGTCTTCGGGTTTGTCGATCTTGATCTCGACGTCGAAGGCCTTGCCGACGAACTTCTCGTTGGCTGCGGAGGTTTTGGGGACATAATAGGCCGATCCCTTCGAGAGCTTGTTGAATATGTCGTCAGAGAACTCGAGGCCGTTTCTTCCTTCGCCGAAGATAGGCGACATGATGGCGAAGAAAAGCACAAAGAAGGCGGCGGCCATGACGAGGCCGGTGGTGAAGTGCTTCTTATCTTTTACTAACATGGTTATCCCTCCCTGAAGGTTTTGATGTTTCTGAGGAAGCTGCTCAGGACCCAGCCGACGAAGGCCACGATGACGATCCAGAAGAGGATGTTGCCCAGGAGCTGAAACCCGTCAACCAGGGATTGCGGGAGGTTCAGGTATCCCATGTCGGTGAACTGTTTCGGGAGCGTCGTGAATCTGTTGATGAAGCCTGCGAGAATGGTCGTGGCCCAGAACATTCTGATGGTGAGACCGCTGACGACCTTCGTGACGAGGGCGCCGATCTGGATGCCCAGCAGCGAGCCCAGGAGCATACCCATGGCGAGGGTGTAGAAGACGAAGCCGTAAATGGCATACTGGGTGATACCCGCATAGCCGGCGGTGAAGATGATCTGGAAGATGTCGGTGCCGACGGTGGTGAAGGTGGAGATACCGAAGACGTAGACGAACATGGGGAAGGTGATGAAGCCGCCGCCCACGCCCATCATGGAAGAGGCGAGGCCGACGATCAAGCCGCCGCAGGCGAGTATCACGGCGGAAATGCTCCTGCCGCCCGGCACCATGTCCTCATCGAACTTGACCATGGGCGGAATGCTGATCGCCTGGAGCTTGCCCGC
Organism: uncultured Nitrospiraceae bacterium; assembly: GCA_963705105.1. Taxonomy (GTDB): domain Bacteria; phylum Nitrospirota; class Thermodesulfovibrionia; order Thermodesulfovibrionales; family Dissulfurispiraceae; genus CAVPIW01. Next base: position 186,961 of record CAVPIW010000006.1, read on the forward strand.
TACGCCGGGGACCTCCGAGACGGTCGGCACGACGAGTTTTTTCCCCCCTTCGTCGTGATCGCCGCCGTGACCGGCGATGGGTTTGCCGCTCTTCCTCTTTTTCAGGTAGTCCGAGATGCCGTACCAGCTCAGGAAGCCGAGGATCGCGGCGTAGATGATGCTCACGACGGCGTCGCTCATGATGGGGTTCCACTCGTAGACGGCCTTCTGGATCAGGCCGCCGATGGTGGCGCCGGCAATGGACCCGACGAGGAAGTACATGGCCAGTTTCACGTTGACGTTGCCCATCTTCTTGTGGAGCACCGATCCCATGATCGCCTTGGCGAAGATATGGAAAAGGTCGGTGCCGACGGCGAGGATGCCCTTGACGCCGGCGGCCATGAGGGCCGGCGTGATGATGAAGCCGCCTCCCGCGCCGATGCACCCGGTAATGAGGCCCGCACAAAAGCCGATGGCGATGGACACGAGGAAAACGATGGTCGTGTAGAACGACGGTGCGTACGACTTCTTGCCTCCCAGGATGTCCGCCGCGTCGGCGAAAAAGTACATGCCGACGATGGGAAGGACCGCCGCAAAGAACGCGACGACGAGGAGACGTTTTCGGTTGTGCAGGATGTTCATCGACACCTCATAGTCCCACTGGGCGTGGTATATGGCGGCCGCCTTCATGCATTCATAAACCTTTCTCGGAAAACTCATTCCTTGCCCTCCTTGCTCTTTATTATCTTTATTAAATTAAATGTGTGATTTTTCACCCGGGTTTCCCTCCTCCATGTCAGGGATGTCTCGACAAAACATGCAACCTATTGTTGCGGGAATGATTGCCCGAAACAAAACGGGACGGTCGCAGAAATAAATATAATTCAATGAAATGATCAGCCATCAAATCTGCAACGATTTCTTTACATGAAACATATTGATTCAACCGCTAATCCTCTCGCTTCATGCCGTCGAACCTGTGTGCCTTTTTGCGCCGAACGTGCGTGCCCGGAAGCCGGCAGGCGGATATGCGGCCTGTTGCCGTCAGGCGTGACCATGCCGTGTATAGATTCACTTTTTGATTGTTTGCCTGCAGTGAAAGGACTGCAGGGGTGCGTCAGAGTGGCACTATAATATCAAAAAGGAGGGCAAAAAACAATTGAAAGGATTATGAGAAATTTTTATAGGCCTATTTGTCTTTGAGCCTTGGGCGGGCTATTTTGAATACATCTCACCGGGGGTCACCGGTCCTTTTTCCTGAATTTGTTTCCTATGGCAAGTCCGACGAGGACGGCCATGAGAAGGACGAGTATAATGATCAGATATTCCATAGAACCCTCAATTCAGTGTGAGTGTGAGTGTCAGTGTCAGTGAAAGGAAAACATAGAACCCTCAATTCAGTGTGAGTGTGAGTGTCAGTGCCAAACCCGTAACCCGCAACGCGTAACCCGTAACCCGTAACCTATTTCCTCACCGCTATGACGAATCCCTCTCTCATGTTCCTGATGGCGCCGGCGAGGGCCGTCGAATCCGCCTCCCACGATTCCTTCACCGTGATCGACCCGAGCCTTCTTCCCTCATCGTCAAGCACATCGAGCTGCATGCCGGGGCTCACGCCGTGGTTCGTCCCCAGGCCGAACTTGATCTCCAGATCACTGTCCGTCTTCTTGACCATGTAAACTTCCGCCTTCCCGGCGTCAGCCATGAGCCCTTCCTCCTTCCAGGCAAGGTAGAAGACGATGCCGAAGGAAAGGACAAGAAAGGGGACGCAGGCGACGGCGAACCACCAGGGTGTGATCCCCGTCGTGCGATGGATGAGGGATGTGTAACTCTGTTGCAGGCTTGCACTGTCGCTGAAGACGACGATCTTGAAGAAGGAGAACGGCGCCGGCACCTTTCTGTCTTTCGGCATGACCGATATCTTGTACGAGCCCGGCTTCGTCTGTCCGCTTACCGTTAAAATGCCGTGCCACATGTTGCCGCCGAACCAGAAGCCCGTGTGGATCGCATCGAAGGTCAGGCTGATATCGTCGGAAGTGCTCGTGTAGGTGAGTTCCCCGAAGCTTTTCGTCTTTTCGTCCATCTGGCCGTTGATCTCCATCGTGGTGCCGGGCAGGACGTTGAGGACGTTCAGGGGATGCCGGAACTGGGCGATGATGCCGTCGAGGAGAAAGAACAGGAGGAGCAGGAAGAGGAGGGCGCCGGTTTTTCCGGCTATTTTTCTGAAACGGGTAATCTGAAGAATGTCCATAGTCTCCCTGGAGCCTGAGGAAGCCTCCGGCAGGACCGGAGGCTTCCCCGTTCATTCCTACTTCTTGAAGATGTCCGTCTTGCTGATGTTCATGAGCCGCTGCGCCTTGCCCGGCTGATGATAGTATATACGAACTTCGTCCCCCGCTTCCCAGGTATTGTCGGGATAGGCGAAATTCTCCTCAGGCACGGTGAAGGTCGTCATGATTTTCTGCCTGCCCGAGTAGACGGTGATCGTCTTTTTCTCCCTGTCGACTATGGGGAACTTCTTGTCCTTCACGAGGGGATTGTCCCTGGCGACGCCTTCCTTCTGGTCCAGGAGAGTGTATTTGATCGTCTTGAAGTTCTGCGACGCCTTATCGAAAATGACGATCTCCAGGTTCTTCGTGTCGAGCTTCATCCGCATACCCGCTTTGGGATCAGGCCCCATTTCCCCGGGGTCCTTGGGGATCTCGTAGACATGGGGCGGCAGTTCGGTGTATTCCGGCTTCTGTGGGTCGGCCTTCATGTCCTTGATCAGGGTGACCGTCCCCTTCTCCTTGTTGAATTCGATCACCCGTCCCTGATCCACCTTCCCGAGCTCTCCGCAACCGAGGAGCAGTGCGAGGGGCAGGACGGCCAGTATCGAAAACCAGAGCAGTTTCTTCATTCTCATTTCCTCCTTCAACATGATCGTGGTCATCTGTGTGCCTCTCCGACCCTCTTCTTATTTTTTCTTCTTCATCGCGATTTCCTGTTTCGCTCCCTGCAACATCTTGATGAAGATGTAGATCGACAGTGTCGCCACGAGACCGAGGATGAGGGCCGTCGCGGCGTTGTCGAAGATGGCGGCCTGTGCAGGTACTGCCTTGGCTATGAGCTTCAGGACGATCGAGACGGCGCAGCCGATGACGGCGATGCCGAAGGCGATGCGGATGCCGTAGCCTTTGATGTACTTCGTGGCGACGGTGCCGACCTGGGCGCCGATGGCTGCGCCGACGAGCATGATGATCGCCGCGACGAGCTCGGTGCGGCCCTTATAGGTATACGTGCCGGCACCGTAGAGACCGGAGATCATGACCTCGAAGAGGTCCGTACCGACGGCTACATGGGTGGGGCAGCCGATGAAGTAGATGAGGGCGGGCATGCGGATGAGACCGCCGCCGATGCCGAGGATGCCGGCGAGCCAGCCTGTCAGGAAGCTCACGGCGATGGGCAGCCAGGCGGAACAGTAGATCTGGGCCTCCTTGAACTGCACCATCGGGGGGATCTTGAGCTTGTGGAAGGTCTTGTGCCACTCGATGCCGGTGGCGAGCTTGTCGACCTCCCCGCCGGCGGCCTTCATCGCCTGCTCCTTTGCCCTTTTCTTCGCCACGTCGTGGAAGACCATCCAGGCGATGAGGCTGAGGAGGACGAGGTAGAGATACCGGACATACTGCTCGACCTTGCCGATGCGCTCGAGCCACATGACCATCTGGGCGCCCACCTCGAAGCCGACGATGGTCCCCACGAGCATGATCATGCCCAGTTTATAATCGACGTTGCCGAACTTTCCGTGCCGCATCGTCGAGATAAGGGATTTGCCCGCCATGTGGGCTATATCCGTCCCGATGGCGAAGGCCATGGGAAAACCGAGAATATTGAGTCCCGGAGTCACCATCCAGGCGCCGCCCATACCGAAGAAGCCGCCGATGATACCGACGCCGATGCCGAGGATGATGAGGCCCGGCCAGAAAATCGTTACACCAGAGATTGGCATGAGAATATACAAAAAGTCCATAAATTATCCTCCTTTGTGCGGAATGGGCTGTCGAGTCAGTGCTCGGCCAGTTCCCTCGACTTCAGGTCAATACCGATGTGACTCATGATGATGTCCGCAACCGTGCCGAATACAAGCCCGATGACGGGGATGACGGCGACGGTGAGGAGCGTGAAATAGATGTGGCTCTCGTTGTACAGGTCAGCGAACCACTTCTCCCAGCCGCTCAGCTTCCTCGTGTCGGCGACGATGACGAGCCCTGCCGCTTTCTCACCCGCCGCGAGGGCGATCTCGGGCAGCAGCAGAACGCATACTGCGATTAATAAGACGATGTAAGACCCGATCCTTTTCATTGTGAAAACCTCCTTTTCGTAATTTTTTCTATGGTCAATTCCAGTCTCTGCATCGATAGGAAACGTCTTCTCTCACCCCCCTTTCCTGTCTATGGAGGCTGAAACCTACCGGACGATGGTGACACTGCAGGGGGCCTGGGCCACGACCTTCGAGGCCGTGCTGCCCATGAGGGCCCTCTTGATGCCGGTCACTCCCGTGCTTCCCATGATGATGAGGTCGATCTTGTCTTCTTCGGCCCTGCGGAGGATGTTGTTTGCCGGAACGATGCCCGCCTCCAGGATCGCCTCAACCTTGATGCCCTTCTGGTCAAAGACGGCCGTCGCCTTCTTCAGCGCCTCGACAGCCTGGGTCTCCAGCTTGTCCTGGATATTGGGCGGCATATCGTCGAAGTAGTCCTTGGCGTAATACGCCACAGCCATGACCGACACCTCGGCCCCCTCCTTTTCCGCCATTTCCAGGGCCCTCTGCACCGCCTTCATCGAGTTATCCGAGCCATCCGTCGTAACCAACACCTTCATGGAAGACCTCCTTTTCTGACGTACCTTTCAGTCAGTAGTTGTTATTTCATCTTCTCGAATTCAGTCTGGATCCGGAACTTTTTCTTCTTTCCCGACAGACGCACATATGCGATCGGCGAGCCGTCGGCGCTGATCAGGACCTTGTGGACGACGAGAGCGGGAACGCCCTCGGGGACGTCGAGGTGGGCCGCCGCATACCACGTCATTTCTCCGACCTCGATGGTCTGCTGCACCCTGTTGATCTTCTTCAGCCCTTTTTCCTGGATAAGGTCATAGAGATGGATGTGGCAGACGTCGTCGGTCTCGATATCGGGGACAAGTGAAGGAGGGATGAACATCTCTTCGATGAAGACCGGTTCCTTCTCCAGGATGCCCCGGCAAAGGACGTAGTAGATCTCCTTTTCGGCCCTGAAGAAGGGGGCGATGTCGTCGGCCGTCTTCCTGATTCCTTTCGACACGAGTTCCCGGGTGATCTCGTCTTCATCACTGAAGATGCCGTCTGTCAGCTTCGTCTTGAAGAACCCCTGGTGGGTGATGGAGTGGAGGACGAAGGTCCCCTTTCCCTGCTGCCTTCTGACATAACCGTACCGGACAAGCTCGGAGACGGCGAGCCTCACTGTCGCCTTGCTCACATCGAAGATCCGGCACAGCTCGTCTTCCGACGGGATGTGCATGCCCGAGGCCCATTCCCCCTTTTCGATCTTTCCCTTGATGATATTGTAGATCTGGACATAAAGCTTTTCGGGACTCTCCCTATCAATCGCTTCTTCGATTATCATAAGGTTATCCTTTTCGGTCATTATAATGATATATTGAGCAATATGCGTGCCACATTTCGATTGCTCTGGATTATCAAAAGGTTTGTCAGGAGGGAATGTCTGCCAGGGGCGCTGTTATGGCGGCTGAGAGCACCTTTGCGATGCACCCCCCGGCACAGGGACGGGTGAAAGGCGCTGTATTTTAGAGATTCAAGTGCAACAAAGAGTTGCTGCGCATAATGGAGTTGCTATTTCATATGCTTTATCTTCCTCTGGAGCTGCTGCCGGTGGATGCCGAGGCTGTCCGCGGCCCTCGAAATGTTCCCCCGCGAGTCCTGCAGGGCCGACCAGATGAGCTCCTTTTCCGCCGCTTCGAGAGTTTCCTTGAGCTTCGAGATGCGCCTGGGCGCCGGTGACTGCTGCAGGGCCGACGGGAGGTCCGCAGGGTAGATGAGGGGGGCGTTGGCAAAGGATATGGCCCGCTCAATGATGTTTTCGAGCTCCCTCACGTTGCCGGGATAGGAATAGTTCATCAGGATGGCGAGCGCATCATCCGAGATGCCCCTGATGAGAAGGTCTTTTCTTTTCGCCGCGTGTTTGACGATGAAGTGGTCCACGAGCAGAGGGATGTCTTCCATGCGCTCTCTGAGCGGGGGGAGGTGGATGTTGATGACGTTCAGCCTGTAATAGAGGTCTTCCCTGAAGGTCCCTTTCTTCTTTGCCGTTTTGAGGTCCCTGTTCGTCGCGGCGAGGATACGCACGTCGACCGTGATGGGTTTCATCCCGCCGATCCTCATGATTTCGCCTTCCTGGATGACCCGCAGGACCTTGATCTGGAAAAGAGGGGACACGTCGCCGATCTCGTCGAGGAGGACGGTGCCGCCGTCGGCCAGTTCGAGAATGCCCTTCTTGGTGTAGTTGGCCCCCGTGAACGCGCCCTTTTCGAAGCCGAAGAGCTCCGATTCGAGGAGGGTGTCGGGGATGGCGCTGCAGTTGATGGTCATGAAGGCCCGGTCTTTCCGGGGGCTCCAGCGGTGAATCGCCTGGGCCACCGGTTCTTTGCCCGTGCCGCTCTCGCCGGTGATGAGGACGGTGCTCTCGCTCATCGCCGCCTTCCGGATGAGGCCGAAGACCTCCTGCATCGGTCTGCTCATGCCGACGATCTCGTCAAGACCGGTAGGATTGTCGTTTGTGCTCTGTCCGAACCCGGTGAGGACTGCGCGGAGCGATGTGAGTGAGAGGGGCTTGTCGGCATAATCGGCTGCGCCGAGTTTCATCGCCTCCACACACCGCCTGATGTCGGCCCGCGAGAAGGCGATCACCGGGAGGTGCGTCCTCAGCTCGATCATCCGCCTCTGCCATTCATCCCTGTCGATGTCGAGGATGGCCACATCATAGCGGTTGAGCTTCGGCGGCTTCGCCTGCGCCCCGCTGTCTCCGGTGTCGGCGACGACATCGATGGACAAGCCGGGGGACTTGCCGGGGATGGAGACGGCGCCGGGGTCGTCTGTCACGATGAGCACATGGAGCATGGTCGTTCATTATACAATAAAGACAGTGTGAGTGTGAGTGTCAGTGTCAGTGAAAGAAAGACAGGAAGAACAGTGTGAGTGTGAGTGTCAGTGTCAGGAAGACAGGAGGAACAGTGTGAGTGTGAGTGACAGTGTGAGTGAAGGGAAGACAGGAAGAACAGTGTGAGTGTGAGTGTCAGTGTCAGTGAAAGGAAGACAGGAAGAACAGTGTGAGTGTGAGTGTCAGTGTCAGTGAAATCGGATAGCAAATTAACGCGTTCCCTGGCAGAGCCACGGTCAGTTTATAGTGCTGTCATTCCGGCTTGTCCGGAATCTTTCTTTTTTCAGACGGATTCCCGACGCCCCCGCATCAAGTGCGGGGTTGCGGCAATGACAACATGAGAGGTGGTCCCCACTGACACTCGCACTCAGACTCACACTGACACTGACACTCACATTGATACCGTGGAGACTGGTATAATACTAAGTGAGGTAATATGTGAGTCCCCTTTGGGCCGATCCGAAAGCAAGTTCGACCCTGTCGACGCGGGCGCTGAGCAAGCATGCCGTCGAATATCTGCGGCGTGACGGCACGGAGCGCCATTACCCGGCAGGATCGGTCATCGTCCAGCGCACAGAAACGCATCGTCCCTTTTATGTCATCCTGAAGGGACAGGTCGAGGTCCGCTACACGAGCGACGACGGACTCGTCCTCCGCCTCTCCCGCCTCGGACCCCGGTCGACCTTCGGTGAAACGGCACTTCTCCGGAAGCACTTCGAGGCCTCCGAGGTCATTGCCATAACAGACGTCGACGTCCTCGTCTATCCCGCCGAAAAATTTCATCAGGCCGTCGAGGAAAACGAAGAGCTGCAAACCTATCTGCTCTCTCAGCTCGCGGGCAACCTCCATCACATGAGGTCGCTGGCGTGGCGTTTCTACCGCCGCACAAAGGCCCTCGACCGCCTTGTCATGTCCGATTACACGAAGGAGCCGATCATCGCCTTCTCGCGGAGGATGCGCGCCCTGGAACAGCGGATCCCGGAGGTTGCGCAGAATGCCAGGCCCCTTCTGATCAGCGGAGAGGAGGGCACGGGCAAGTTCTTCATTGCGAAGAAAGTCTACGAGGCGATGGGGAATCCGCAGATGCCCTTCCTCGTCGTCGACTGTTCCAAACTGGAGGAAGGCAACGGGCACCATATCCTCTTCGGCACGGGAGCCCATGCCGACTCTTTCCATGCCGCCTTCGGCGCCGTCCACCTGGCCGAGGGTGGGGTCCTGGTACTTCGCAATATCGACGCACTGGACAGGCAGAGCCAGGAACAACTCTCCCGTTACCTCTCGGAGATGACGTCCCGCACGTCCCGCTTCGCCCCCCGCATCATCGCGACGACGCAGGAGAAAATCCAGGAGCTTGTGCAGTCCGAGAAGTTCCCGGCGACGCTTGCCATGATCTTTTCGGGGAATGTGCTGCAGGTACCCGCCCTTGGCGAACGCAGATCCGATATCCTCCCCCTGGCCCGGCACATCCTTTCATCACGGCGCGGCCGCGATGCGTCAGGGGAACTGACGCCGGAAGCCGAGGCCCTTCTGTTCTCCTTGCGCTTCCAGCACAAAAACGTGACGGAGCTGAAAGAGACGATCAACCTCGCCGACTTCCTCTCCGAAGGCGGCATGATCCGCCCCGAACACCTGTCCGCCGGGCCTGCCGATGAGCGGATGCTCGAATTCGACCTCTTCAGGTTCCGGTGGGTCCGGTGGCTCATCAGTCCCCGTACGCTCAGCGTCCTCCGGTATCTCACTCTCGCTGTTTTCCTCGGCGTCGTGGGGCTGACGCTTTTCTTCCCTGACACCCCCGCGGGAGAGACGGCGAACAGGCTGATCTGGAGCTTCTGGGAGCCCGCGCTCGTTGTCGCATTCCTGCTGTCGGGACGTCTCTGGTGCACCATATGCCCCTTGTCCACGGCGGACAACGTGCTGCAGAGGCTTGGTTCCCTCGGACGCGCCGCCCCGGCCTTCATCAGGAAGTACGGGATCTTTTTCGCGATCATCGGGCTGGTGGCGATCATATGGAGCGAGCATGCCTTTCACATGACGGAGAAGCCTTTCGGGTCGGGCCTCCTGCTGCTGGCGCTCCTGGCGGGCGCCGTCATATTCGGACTGATCTATCAACGGCAGCATGTCTGGTGCCGGTACATCTGCCCCCTCGGCGTCTGGGGCGCCGCCTTTTCGGCCACCTCGTTCCTCCAGCTCCGGGCAAACCCGTCGGTCTGTTCGACGCGGTGCACGACCCAGGACTGCTACAAAGGGAACAAGGAACAGACGGGCTGTCCCACTTTCCATCACCCCCTGTATACGAGCGACGGGTATGCCTGCAAGCTCTGTTTCAAGTGCATCTCCCTCTGTCCCTATGACTCCCCGCGGCTTTATATCAGGCCCCTGCTCCGCGGCCTCTGGGGGCTGGGCAGCCTGAACGGGGTCCTCATCCCCTTCAATCTCTCCCTTTTCGCCTTTTCCCTTGCCATGCTCGCGTCATGGCACGGGCGCTGGCTGTCGACGCCCCTCGGTCTCGCCGTCGGGGCGGCCGTTGCAGTGGCCGCCGCGTATCTCTTCCAGCGGACCCTGCCCCACCTGCTCAGCGCGGAAACGGAGCGCGACCCTTCCATCACGGCGCGGATCGCCTTCGCCTTTCTGGTGCTCGCCTGGGGCCCTCTCTTTGCGTACCAGATCGAGAACATCCCCATACTCCCGAGCCTGACCGTCCATGCCATCGAGGGGTCCCCCTGGGGCGCTTACCTTCCTGACCCGGGCATCAGCTTCCTGGGACTCACGCAGGCGCTGATCATCCTCTTTGCCGCCAGCCTCTCCTTCGTCTGTTTCGTCGAGATCCGGGCCCGCCTGACCCGGCTGGGGGTCGAACTGTCACGCAGGGCCTGGAAGCTCTTCGCCCTTATTTTCTCCGTCTATATCGTGCTGGCGCTCCTCATCGTCGTCATGCATGAAATCCGCCATCCGGGGTGACGCAAACCACTATTTCTCCATCGCCTCTCTCAGCATTGCATAAACTTCCCTGTGGCCATGTTCCAATGCGATGTCAGCCGCCGTTTTGCCGTTTTTCGCCCTGACCTTCACGTCTGCGCCTTTGCCGATGAGCAGTTCCGCACACTCCGCACAACCGTTGCCTGCCGTCATGTACAGCGCCGTCTGTCCCTCCTTGTCTTTTGCATTTACGTCGGCGCCCTTCTCGATGAGCAGCCGCACCATATCGATCCTGCAATTGAACGCCGGCCGGTGCAGAGTCGTCTGGCCGAGCTTGTCCCTCTCGTTCACCTTCGCTCCTTTTTCGATCAGATAGCGGACGAGATCGAGAGCGGTCTCTGCTGAGAAGTAATCGTTTGCTGCCTCATGGAGCGGTGTTGCACCGAGGCTGTTCTTGGCGTTCACGTTTGCCCCTTTGCTGACGAGGAGGGAGACGATGTCGGCATAGCCCCGGTATGAAGCCGCATGCAGGGCCGTATTCCCCGAGGCGCTTTGGATGTTCACCTTTGCGCCCTTTTCGATGAGAAGACGGGCGATGTCGAGGTGGCCCATCGCTATCGCGTAGTGCAGAGCCGATTCCTTCTCCGCACCTCTTACATTGATGTCCGCGCCTTTCTTGATCAGCGTGCGGACGGCATCGATGTCACCATAGCCGACGGCATCGATCAGCGAAGCCGCCGGGGCCGGGACCACCGACAAAACGATGACAACTGCGCACAGGATAACGACACACAACGATTTCATGGGACACCTCCGGAGGATGAATTTAGATACAGAAGGTACTATACCGATTGAGAAAAGTCTTGGCAATTGTTGCGATAGGGGCCGGTTTGTTCCGGATTTGTATGAGCCTGCGTCGAAATCATTTATAATACTGATACGGTTGGTGAGGTTGCGTGAAATTCAGCGAACTCGTAAGATTGTTGGAAGAAAACGGCTTTAAGATCCTGAAAGAGAAAGGATCAATTCGCTATTATATGAAACCAGGCTGGGACAGGCTCATTCGGGTTGACTTCCATGGCTCGAAGGAGGTGCCTACAGGCACGTGTCATGCCATTCTGAAAGCTGCCGGACTGTAAAGAAGAAGCATAATCGTAACGGAGATGATAAATGATCGAGCTGCCATACTCCTTGGTTATTGAAGCAACGGTGGAACCGGATTATTTCGGTTTCTATTCCCCCGAACTTGAAGGTTTCTCAGGCATCGGGCACTCCATTGAAGACTGCCTGTATAAGGCCAAATGGGGAATGGCCGAACACGTAGACCTTTTGAAAGACCAGGGCCTTCCTGTGCCACCCGTAAATAATAACCCGAAAATAATCATTCAGAACGAACAGACGGCAAAGGCTGCATGAGCCACGGCGCTCGTGGCAGGGGCATATGTGGAAGAGACGAGGTTCCGGATCAATTCAGCGGATCAGCCCGAATGGGCATGATACTCGTTGACTCATGCGAAACTTTGACTCTGTGATGACTTCACACTGCTTGATTGCTTGAGAATTTCTTCACAGCCGGAGTGGCGGAACTGGCAGACGCAAGGGACTTAAAATCCCTCGCTCCTTGCGGGCATACGGGTTCGACCCCCGTCTCCGGCATTATATTTCAATGGATATGGTCCCTCTTCATCGTGAGGGTGAGTGCCGGCAGGCATGAAAAAAAGCACACTATTCTGGTAATGCCGGGATATCCGTCAAAGCCCGCGTCGAAACTCATGATCGAATGAATGCCCTGTCGCTCCATGACGGCCAGGTGGAGCGCGTCCCTGGCAGAGATGTGCTGAGAGCCTGCCAAAATATCTTTCGCGCGGTTGACATCCGTCAGTTCGACGGCAAAGACATTGTCGACATTTACGGTATCCCCGGGATAAAACCAGATACCCTCCTCTCACCATTCCCCATTGACACCACATCTGTATTTCAGCAGTCTCTCTCATGGAAGAAGCCGTCTTCAGGCGCCTATGCCAGAGGCGGCATGTGCCGTATGAAGAAGGCTGATAAGTCAGGGCAGGCTTGTTTCACCAATCAGAGCAATTCGCAAGTCTGACCCTGAGACCCTGACGAATGCCGTTTTTCATCGGCTGACAGGCAAAGCAAATTAATGGAGCGCTGTCCCACTGAAATTAATTATGGTTTACTTTAAGTTCGATATAAAGTATTATATATTTATCTATATGGACGGGAAGATCTACAAACGGGATATAGTTGCCGAGATAGACAGATATCTCACTACTGATGATGTCATTGTCCTGCACGGGGCACGGCAGGTGGGAAAGACGTCGCTGATGCGCTATCTCGAGGCTGAACTGAAAGCCAAAGGGGAAAAGACCCTCTTCATCGACCTCGAAGACTCCAGGTATGTGAAGGTACTCGACGCGGGGACCGGGGAGTTTCTGAAGCTGCTGGAAGAGGAGGGCGCGAGGACTGTCCATCCTGAGAGGAAGGTTTATGTCTTCATAGATGAGATACAGTATCTGTCCGACCCTTCGTCGTTTCTCAAGCTGATTGCGGACCATCAAAAGTCAATCAAGCTGATCGTATCGGGCTCGTCGAGCTTTGCCATCAAGTCCCGCTTCAGGGATTCCCTTGTCGGCAGAACAGTCAATTTCGACATATTCAACCTTTCCTTCAGGGAGTTCCTGCTTTTCAAGGGCATAACGTTCCGGGAAGGAGCGGAAGACACGGCAAGGAAAACGGAGGAGTTGAAGCGCCTTTTCAGGCAGTACCTGCTCTATGGCGGCTATCCGAAGATCGTCCTGACACCCGAGGTGCAGATGAAGGAGAAATACCTGCAGCAGATCATCGACACCTATGTGAAGAGGGACATCAGGGACCTGGCGAGCGTGAAGGACATAGAGAAATTCAATAAGCTCCTCGAAGCGCTCGCGGCCCAGAGCAGCCAGATGCTGAATGTCGCCGAACTGGCGGGAACGACCCGCATCGCGAAGCAGACAGTCGAGAAGTACCTGTTCATCATGGAAAACACCTATATCCTGAAGCTGGTCAGGCCTTTCAGCGGCAATATACGGTCGGAACTGTTCAAGATGCCCAAGATCTTCTTCTATGATACCGGCATCATGCAGATGCTCTGGCTGAAAGGCCTGCAGAAAGAGATCATCGGCAACGTTTTTGAGACCGCTGTCTTCAGCGAGCTGGTGAAAAAATACGGAAAGGAAGCGGTCTATTACTGGAGGACGAAAGACAAAAAGGAAATAGATTTCGTCCTGAGGATAAAGAGAGACGTCCTGCCCGTTGAGGCGAAACTTAACTTCGGTCAGTTCAAGACGACGGCCATCAACTATTTCAGGGAGAGATACGGTATAGACCGGTACGTTGTCGCCGGCCTGGAAGGGGAGCGGAAGAACGAATTCCAAGTGTATCCGTGGCGCCTCTGAAAGGCCTGTTCCATCACGTTTTCCAATCATGTGCCGGTGCAGCTGATTCAACAGGCTGGTCGCCAGCATGACCATGTTAATGTTGCGATGCTCTGTCCACGTCTCCGATTCTCTGTTCCTGCGCAACTGCGCCATCCTGTATGCGGGAGGGGGAGCGAGGCCATCTCTCCGGGGGAAATGAGGCCGTTCCCGTCGCCGTCTCATCGCGGCTCGGCAACGGTTGTCGGCGTGTCAACGACGCCGGCATAAAAGACGAGAATCTCAGCAGGATCATTCCCCTCGTTGATGCCGTAGTGCAACGTGTCGACCACCTCGATGATGGGATCTCCCGCCTTGAGATGCAGCTTCTTCCCTTCCGTCGTCACGACCGTGAGCCGCCCGCTTATCAGGACGCCGGCGTTTATCACGGGGTGACGGTGCGCGTTGAGCAGGGCTCCCGCAGGTATGGTAATCCTCAGAATCGTGATCTCCGGCTGACCCTTTGGATAGGCAGGCAGCAGCGCTCCGTCCCAGCTTCGGGTCGTTTTCATGAGCTGTTCCCTGACGACCGGCGACCCCTCTCCCGCTTGCGTTCCGCTCCGAAACTGAGCACAGCCGGACTGCAGGAGCAGAATGACGGAAAGGGCCGCGAGGATTCGTATGGTTTGTTGCTTCACCGGCAGTCGCGCATCGGCTCACTGTCGATCTCGTGCACGCGGCCGTTGCGCATGTGTACTTTGGCGCAACTGCCGACCGTCAGGGGTCCCTCGGACAGATCGAATTGCGTCCCGGCGTCGGTCTTGAAGGTACGCCCGCCGATCACCCATTCACCATGCAGTGCCTTCTCCGGTCGTGATTGGACAATGCCGTAGAACTCCGACCGACTGTCGCCGTCGCCGCCGCGCTTGGCGAGCGCCATATCAGGTGCCACAATCAGCACCAGGGCAATGGTGAATACAAGTGCGCTGATAATGATGGTAGAGACTTTTACCTGATTTGTTGAAAGAAGCATTTTCGATCCTCCTTCCTGAGTTCATTTGTAAAGCCACGGTCAGCATAAGATTCTGTCATTATGTATAGCCCGGAATCCTTCTCATTTTCAGAAGGATTGCCGACGCGCTCCGCTTGCGGCAATGACGGCTTTACGAGTGTTTGATTGCCGGGCTAACATTTCATTTTAGCTAATCATATCCAAAGAAGGACGGCCTGTCAACGCTGAAGACCATGGATGGCCTCGCCTTTTCGCCCCTCGAAGGGCCGGTCGTTGACCTTCAATCCTGATCCCGGGGTCTGTGATGAAACGATTCACCCTGCCTTTTCATACGGCAGGAAGGTATGTCGTAACGTTGCATACGATCCTTGGAAAAGCGGGGTGTATGCGCCGAAAACCTTGATGCGGCGACACCTGTATCAAAACGAAAGACGAGGCATACGCCGATGTCAGGAGAATTGGACATCTTTTCCGACACTGACACTGACACTGACACTGACACTGTTTTCAGAGTGCTTCGCCCCGCTTTTTTGTGCAACTACAAGGTATACTAACATTATAAAGACCTTGTTCACAGGAGATGAGTTTTAGTGGAAGCGAAACCGGGAAAGGAAGTATTCGGTCTCCGGCGCATCGGTTCGGTGCCCGCCAAGGTCGCGCTTGTTTATGTGCTCGTCGGGTGCCTCTGGATCCTCCTTTCCGACCGCGCCATATCGGCTCTCTTTCAGGATCCCCTCACGATCGCCCGGATGCAAACCATCAAGGGATGGGGCTTTGTCCTGGTCACGGGCCTCATACTCTATATTCTCCTCCGGAACATCTTCTCCAAGCTCGGCCATTCCGAGGATGCCCTCCGCTACGCCGAGAACAAGTTCCGCACTCTCGTGGAACAGGCGCTCGTCGGCATCTACATCATCCGGGAGGGCAGGTTCATTTACGTCAATCCGGGGTTCCAGGAGATTTTCGGATACACGATGGATGAAATCCTCGCTATGCCGTCAATCCTGGAGCTTGTCGCCGAGAGTGACCGGCATATCGTCGCCGATAATGTGCGCATGCGTCTTGCGGGCGCCGTTCAGAGCCTTCATTACTCGTTCACGGGGAGAAAAAAGGACGGCGCCCGCATCGACGTCGAAGTGCACGGTTCCGCCATCGATTTCGAGGGGAAAAAGGCCATTATCGGAGTCCTCCTGGACATAACGGAGCGCAGGAGGGCGGAAGCGGCCCTGAGGGACAGCGAAGAACGCACGCGGCTGCTCATCGACAGCGCCGAGGACATCATCGTCATGCATGACACTGAAGGGACCTACCTCTATTACAACGGTTCCGCCCGGTACGGCCTGACGGCTGAAGAGGTCGTGGGTAAGAAACCCCGCGATATCTTCGATGAAGCCGTGGCGGAGAAGATCATGGACCAGATCAGGACGGTTGCGGCAAGCGGCGAAGGCCTTTCCGACGAAAGGGAGGTCCTCTGGCGGGGCGAGCATATGTGGTTTCTCGATCAGGTTTCGCCGGTAAAGGACGCACAGGGAAAGGTCACGGCAGTTGTCAGGATTTCCCGCAACATCACCGACCGGAAGAAGGCCGAAAGGACGATCGGGGAGAGCGAGGAACGGTACAGGGTCATCGCGGAGACGGCGTCGGATGCCATTATTACCGTCGATGAGGACAGCAGGGTCGTCTTTGCGAACCGTGCGGTGCTGGACATTTTCGGGTATGAGCCGGAAGATCTGAAGGGGAAGTTGATGACGGTCATCGTTCCTCCGCGTTTCCGTGACGGTCACATGCAGGGCATGAGGAGGTATCTCGACAGCGGCGTGAAGAAGGCGGGCTGGAGAGCGAGGGAGCTTCCGGGACTTCACAGGGACGGCTACGAGATACCGCTCGAAATCTCGTATGGTGAATTCGAAAAGGACGGCAGAAGGTACTTCACCGGCGTGATCCGTGACATCACGGAGCGAAAGGTCGCTGAAAAAGAGAAGCAGTACAGCGACATGCTC
The DNA here is from genome assembly GCA_963705105.1 of uncultured Nitrospiraceae bacterium. GTDB lineage: Bacteria > Nitrospirota > Thermodesulfovibrionia > Thermodesulfovibrionales > Dissulfurispiraceae > CAVPIW01. Next base: position 203,468 of record CAVPIW010000006.1, read on the forward strand.
GAAAGATTCAGTCAGCAGATGCAGTCGCTCATCGCCGAGAGGACGATCAGCCTCCTTGCGCTCAGGCTGGCGGACAGGGTGCGGAACCCTGCCGCCGTCATCGGATGGACGGGAAAGCGGCTGCTGAAACAGGCCGAGGTCCCCCAGGCATGGAAAGAGCATATGAGCACGATTATCGAGGAGGTGGAGAACCTGGAGGGAATCGTCAAGGAATTCCAGTCCCTGCTGACGCACAAGGATCCCGTTTACGCCTACAACGATCTCAACGGGGTTGTGAGAGGAGTCCTGAGCGTTATCGGAAAGGAGGCGGACCGCAGGCATATCAGGCTTGAGGAGAGCCTCTTTGCGGGGGCTCTCACGATGAACATGCAGAAAGAAACCATGCGCATGGCGATCTTCATCATCATGAGAAACGCCGTCGAGTCAAGCCCTGAGGGCGGCGCCGTCACTGTCATGACGTCGGAGGAAGACGACAAAGTCATGCTCTCCGTCGCCGACTCGGGGGCGGGCATTCCGAAACGCATGCAGGAGCGCCTGTTCGATCCCTTTTACAGCGCCAGGATGGAGAGGTACGGCATCGGGTGGCCGCTCGTAAAACAGATCGTGTACGAGCATATGGGGACCGTGGAGATCGAAAGTGAAAAGGGTGCCGGAAGCCTGTTCACGGTCATTTTTCCAAAAAGGTGGATCGACAGCACCGTGGGAGTCCCGGGTGGAGAGGGCGGCGTTAAAGGAATATGAGGACGCTCATGGTGGCGATGGACCAGATCACGTCCGTCGGGATCTGGAGGTCGCAGCTCGAATCAAAGAGCAGTTCAGCACGGGCCCCGAATTCTTCGTCGGACCGCCAGACGGTGATGACGACGGGCACCCTCGGGAAGGGCAGCAGCCTGACGGCGGCGTCTCCCTGATCAAAGGCCTCACCGCCGAATTCCGCACCCCGCGCAAAGAACCCGTCAATGTCCTTGTCGTACTTTTCGGCCAGGAGATCGAGAGGCAGAATGTGCGTTCCCCTGAAGAAAATCTGGCCTCCCTTGATATGGATCGGGTTGACGAGCCGTCCTGAAAACCCGATGTCCCTTGCGCTGACGAGATACCAGACGAGGGAAAGTCCGTAAAAGTACTCCGGGTTGTTCAGCAGGACGGCGCCCTGCGCCGAGGCCGTGGCTATCCTCTTGTCACGCGGAAAGACCCTGAAGTCGGCGCCGAAGGACGGGACCGTGTAGAAGCCTTCATCGGCATCGTACGAGATGGAGGCCCTCCGGCAGACGTCGGCCGGGTCGAGCTGAGCCAGCTCCTGCCAGGCCTTCTCCTCGCCCGAGTAGGTCTTGATCGTGTCCAGTCCCGCTCCCGCGACGTACTCGTATCGTCTCGTGTCTTCAGACATATGAATAGTATACCTTATCGTTGCAATACACTTCCGGGAAAGGCGGGGCGAAGCACTCTGAAAACAGTGTCAGTGTGAGTGTCAGTGTCAGTGTCGGAAAAGATGTCCAATTCTCCTGACATCGGCTTATGCCTCGTCCTTCGTTTTGATACAGGTGTCGCCGCAGCAAGGTTTTCGGCGCATACACCCCGCCTTACCGAATGGCGTATGCAACGATAAGATATATCCTGAAACAGTGTGAGTGTGAGTAACACAGACACTGTTGTGCCCGTTGTGCCGTTTTTCTTTCACTGTCACTGACACTGACACAGACACTGTTGTGCCTGTTGTGCCGTTTTTCTCACACTGACACTGACACAGACACTGTTGTGCCTGTTGTGCTGTTTTTCTTTCACTGTCACTGACACTGACACACACACTGTTGTGCCGTTTTTCTCTCACTGTCACTGACACTCACACTCACATTGTTGTGCTATCATATTGATATGGAAATGGTGAGAAACAGGGTGGTCCTCTACCTCAGGATGATCAAGATCGCCCACTCCGTCTTCGCCCTTCCTTTTGCCTTCACAGGCGCAATACTCGCCGCGTCGGGTTTGCCGTCACTGTGGCAGGTCGCGTGGATCACCGTGGCGATGGTGGGTGCGCGGTCAGGCGCCATGGGTATGAACAGGATCATCGATGCCCGGATCGACGCCCGGAACCCGAGGACGATGAACAGGGAGATCCCCGCCGGCAAGATCAGCACACGGGACGCCGCAATTTTCTCCGTCCTGTCCTTCGCTGTCTTCGCGCTCGCCGCATACAACCTGAACCGCCTCTGTTTCATCCTCTCGCCCATCGCCATTGTCGTCATGGTCGTGTATTCGTTCACGAAGCGCTTCACATGGTTCTCGCACGTCGTCCTCGGCCTCGCCCTCTCGGGCGCCCCTCTCGGCGCATGGATCGCCGTCCGGGGCGGCATCGACATCACCATCATCCCCCTTGCTGCGGCGGTTGTTTTCTGGCTCGCCGGCTTTGACATCCTCTATGCCCTGCAGGATATCGAATTCGACCATGCCCACGGCCTCCACTCCATGCCGAAAAGTTTCGGCATCAGGCGGTCTCTCATTCTCTCCAGAATCTTCCATTTCCTCACCTGGGTTCTCCTCGTGCTGACGGGTCATCTCTTCGGACTTGGGATGCCCTACTGGATCGGGATGACCGTCGTCGGTGTGCTCCTCCTTTATGAGCACTCCCTCGTGAAAGCCGACGACCTCAGCAGGCTCGACATGGCCTTCTTCAACATGAACGGCTACATCAGCCTCACCGTATTCATCTTCACCCTCTTTGCGGTCCTGTGGACATAGCGGAATCGGTCATCTGCGGCGATTACGTCGTCACAATGAACGGGACGTTCGATGTCATCCGGAACGGGGCCGTTGCGGTCGGGGGCAACAGGATCATCGATGTCGGCGACGCCGGGTCCGTTCTCAGGAAATATCCCGCCGCAACCGTCAGGGCGGGAGAGGGGAGGGCGTTGCTCCCGGGACTCGTCAATACGCACACCCATGCGGCAATGGTCCTTTTCAGGGGGCTTGCAGACGACCTCCCGCTGAAGGAGTGGCTCGAGCGCCACATATGGCCCGCGGAAAACAGGTGGCTCGGCGGAGAGTTCGTCTCCGACGCCGTCGCCCTCGCCTGCCTCGAAATGCTGAAGGCCGGCGTGACGACATACAATGACATGTATTTCTTCGGCGATCGCACGGCCGAAATAACGAGAAGCATGGGTATGCGGGCGGTGCTCGGCGTGGGCATCCTCGATTTCCCCTCCGTCGCGGCGGAGACGCAGGATCAGTATTTCGCGAACGCAGAAAGGTTCATCGAACGATGGAAGGATGATGAGTATATCGCCCCCTGCATCGCCCCCCATGCCTCATACACGTGCGGGCCTGACACCCTCAGGAGGGCCAGGAATCTCGCGGACAGGCTCTCCGTTCCCCTGCACATCCACCTCTCCGAAACGGCCTGGGAGGTTGAAGAGATCCTGCGGCGCTATGGAAGAAGGCCTGTGGATCACCTCGACCAGATCGGTTTTCTCGGCCCTGACGTCGTTGCCGTTCATTGTGTCCACGTCAGCCATGACGAGATCGGGACCCTGGCGAGCAGGGGAGTGGGAGTTTCCCATTGCATCGAAAGCAACCTGAAGCTCGCATCGGGCATCGCCCCGGTCCCGGCGATGATCCGGGCGGGCATCAGGGTCGGCTTCGGCACCGACGGCGCCGCGAGCAACAACGATCTCAACATTCTCGGCGAGTTGTCGACGGCCGCAAAAGTCCACAAGGCTGTTGCCGGAGACCCCACGGCCCTCGACGCGAAAACGGCGCTCCTCATGGCGACCCGCTGGGGCGCGGAGATCCTGGGTATGGGAGAGACGACGGGGAGTATCGAGAAGGGAAAGTGCGCCGACATTATTTCGGTCAATCTGCAGAGGCCTCATATGACCCCCTTGTACGACATCTGTTCCCACCTTGCCTATTCGGCGATGGCTTCGGATGTCGACATGGTTGTTATCGGCGGGAAGACCGTTGTTGAAGGAGGCGCCGTTGTCGCGGGAAGTGAGGAAGAGATCATGTCGAGGGCATCGGCGTGGGGGAGAAAGATTGCCGTCTTCAACACGAAATAGAGCCTATGGCATTCGACGAAACCATGGAGCAGGAATAGAGAACAGATCGGTGTTATGAGCATTTCCGGGAAATTATCTGCAGGATTCATCGGCATGTCCCTCTTCGTTGCCCTCGTCGGCATCGTCGGCTTTTTCGCCAGCGGAGAGATCATCCGGTCCATGGAAGGAGGGGAGAAGCACTTCCGGACCATCGTATCGATGGCGACCTCGATGAATTACACGATCAAGGCGGCTGAGAGCCACGTGATGCTGTATCTCGTGCTCCATGACCCCGACGACAAGGCGGAGCATGCCGTCTGGCAGGAAAGACTCGATCAGTTGATTGCCGACGTCGAAGAAGAGGTCGCGATCAAGGAAGCAAAAGATATCGTTGCAACGATCAGGAAGGAATCCACCCAGTTCCGCAGCTTCAGTAAGGCCCTGTTCGAGTTGTACGAGGCCGATATGAAAAAGAAAGGCTCCTTCAGGATGGAGGAGCATGCGAACCAGATCAGGAGGTTGAACGGGAGCGCCTCCCTCATCCGTGAACAGGCGATCAAACTCGCCCGCTTCGAAACGGATTTCCTCAACAGGCAGGCGGTGATCACCGCTGCGACGGACGCCAGCAGTTATGTAAAAAGAGCGGAGGGGCATTTGCTCCTCTATCTGACGCTTCACAATCCCGCTGACAAAGATAAGTTTTTAAAGCGTCAGGCAGCTATCGGAGACCAGATCTCCGTGCTTCAGGACCGCATCGAAACGGACGAGGGAAAACAGAGGCTCCGGACCATCGTCGACAAGACGGAAGAGTTCGCTGCTGCAGGAAAGGCGCTGATCGATTACTACGATGAGGACATGAAAACGTCCGGCGCTTTTGATGTCGTGAGACGTGCCGGCACGTTGCGGGCATTTCACGATGCGGCACAAATCGTTGCCGAAAGCTGCGTGCATCTTGCGACGCTGAATGTGACGCTCGAGCAGAAACTCAAGGATACGGCGATCGAGCGGGCCACAGCATACCGCCGGATCATTCTCGGCGTGATCATGGCCTCCTTCATCCTTTCCCTCATCCTCGGGTACCTGAGCGTACAGACCATATCAAAGCCCATTCTCCGCCTGAGCGAGGCCGTTGCCGAAATCGGCGGGGGAAATCTCGACCGGAAGATCACGTCGATGCCGAAGGACGAGATCGGGCAACTTGCCGGGACCTTCAACCGGATGGTCGATGACCTCAGGAGGTCAAGGGATGAAGTGGTGTCGGCCAGGGATTTTCTGGACAGCATCATCACGAGCATAACGAGTTCACTTATCGTGCTGTCGAAGGAGGGGTCCATCAGGTCGGTCAATGAGGAAACGTGCACAATGCTCGGCTATGACGAGGAGGAACTCATCGGAAAACCCCTGAAGATCATCTTCCCGAGGGAAGCCTCGTTCAGGGCCATCACGATCGAGTTGTGCGATATCCTGAGCGGCCGCGGCTGCATCAGGAACAGGGAGACGTATTACAGGACGAGGGACGGGCGGAATATCAACGTCGTCATCTCGGCCTCACCCATCCCTGGTCCGACCGGAGAGATCCAGGGCATCGTCTGTGTCGCCCAGGACATGACGGAGCGGAAGCAGGCCGAAGACGACCTCAGGGAACGGGAGGAGCAATTCCGCATGACCTTCGACTACGCGCCCAGCGGCATGGCCATGGCAGGCCTTGACGGGAGGCTGCTCCGCGTCAACAAGGCCTTTTGCAGCATCGTCGGCTACGGCAACGATGAACTTCTGAGCAAAACCTTTGGAGAAATCACTCATCCCGATGACCTTGCCCTGAATGTCGCCATGAACGAGAAACTGATCAGGGGAGAAATCACGCACCACGAGATCGAGAAACGATACATCAGGAAGGACGGAAGTGCCGTATCGACGATTCTGGGAGTCGCGCTGCTTCGGGACAACATCGGCGCGCCCCGTTATTTCATCGCCCAGGTCATCGATATTTCGGAGCGGAAGATGGCGGAGGAGGCCCTCGAGTGGTCGGACCGCCAGACGAAGCTCCTCATCGACTCGGTGGGTGAGGGAATATACGGTGTCGGCTGCGACGGGAGAACGACCTTCATCAACCACGCCGCGGCGGAGATGCTCGGGTTTGCGGCCGACGAGATCATCGGGCGGGAGATCCACGATTTGATCCATCATCACCGGAGCGACGGCACGCCTTATCCCCGGGAGCTATGCCCCATGATCAGGGCTATTTGTGACGGCAAGAGCCGCCGTGTTTCTGATGAACGCTTCTGGAGGAAGGACGGGAGCAGTTTCCCCGTCGATTACCTGAGCGCTCCGATCCGGGAGAAGGACGGCAGGATCGTCGGGTCCGTGGTGGTCTTCGTCGATATCACGGAGCGAAAGAGACTGGAGGACGAGCTCATCCGCGCCCGCAAGCTTGAGTCGATCGGGGTCCTTGCCGGCGGTATCGCCCATGATTTCAACAACCTGATCACGGGCGTGCTCAACTGCCTGAACCTCATCAAACGGCCGGACACGAATCCTGAGGAGGCCCAACAGGCGATGACCATGGCCGTTGATGCAGCCCGTCAGGCCAGCAGTCTCACACAGCAGCTCTTCAGCTTCACCAGGATCGGTGAGCCTGCAAAGAAGACCATGTCCATCGTCAATCTTATCAGGGATGCCGTCAGGCTCTCCCTGAGCAGTTCGCCGATGACATGCAATCTCATCGTTCCCGACGACCTCTGGCCCGTCGACGTGGATGAAATCCAGATGAGCAGGGTCATTCATAATCTCGTGATCAATGCGGCAGAATCGATGCCCGACGGAGGAACGGTCACCGTCCGGGCGGAAAATGATAGCGATGTCCGGCAGCATTCGTCATCCGATTGGGAAGGCAGGCATGTCGTGATTACGGTCGAAGACCAGGGAAAGGGCATTCCGGAGGAGCACCTCGAAAAGATCTTCGATCCCTATTTCTCGACGAAGAAGCGCGGCGACAGGCGGGGCATGGGCCTCGGACTGGCGATCTGTTACTCCATCGTGAGAAACCATGACGGTTTCATGACCGTTGCGTCGAAGGTCGGAGAGGGGACAAAAGTATCCGTCCATCTCCGGGCATCTTCCGCCGTTGCCCCGGACAGGGAAACAGCGGTGTCGTCGCTATGAAGAGCCTGCTGAAGAGCACACGTTTCGCGCTGCTTTCCCTGGCGCTCCTGATCGTGTTCCTCGTCTTCGTCTTCGTCGCCCTGTCGGACCTGCACGAGACGAGGAAGGTGCTTGTCGCCCTCGACAAGGAAAAGGCGGTCAAACTCGCGAACATCGTCGAAAAGAACATCATCATTCTCATGATGGAAAACCGTCCCGAAGACCTCCGGCCTCTCGTGGAAAGGCTGCCGAAAGATAACCCCGAGCTGACGGAAGTACGCCTCTTCAATCCCGTCACGGCGATCATCACCGCCTCGTCCCAGAAAGACGAGATCGGACGGCAGATCTACGAGAGGGACTGGAACAGTTTCGTCAGCCGTGACATGTCCCCCTTCGTTATAGAGAAGCATGGGAAGACCTTTGCGACAATCGTGATGCCTGTCAGGAGCAGCGCCTTCTGTAAGCGCTGTCATCCTGCAGCCCAGGAGATCATCTCCGTGATGGACGTCGAGGTCTCTCTCGCGGGAGCGGATGCAGCGATCGCGAGGGTGGCAGGACGTCACCTGGTCACTTTTGTAATCGCCATGACCATCATCGGCATTGTCTTCTTCGCGGGCGGCGCGTATCTGATCAACAAGCCCCTGGAAGATCTCATGCAGGCCATGAGGCGCGTCTCCTCCGGAGATCTGACAGCGAGGGCGCAGGGCTTCAGGGATGACGAGTTCGGGTATCTTGCGGAGGGCTTCAACTCCATGGTCGGGAGTCTTCAGGAGGCGCACGGACAGGTCGAATCTTTCCACAGGGAGCAGATGGAAAAGACGGAAAAACTGGCTGCCCTCGGGGAAATCATGTCCTACCTCGCCCACGAGATCAAGACACCCCTGACGGGCATCAGCCTGGCCATGCAGATGCTGAACACCGAATTCAGGGGGGACGAGCAAAAAAAGCGTATCATATGCGAGGTGTTGCAGCAGATAAAGCGCCTCGACAGGACAGTGAAGGACGTTTTGAGCTATGCAAGGCCCAGACCCCCCGCCTTTTCCGCGACGCAGGTCGGTGATGTCATCGAGAAGGCGCTCTTTCTCGTCCACCCGGAGGCGAAAGAAAGGGGGGTGGTGATTGAGACTGCCCTGGACGGTACTCTTCCCGTCGTCGTCGTCGATCCTGACCAGATACAGCAGGTGTTTCTCAACATCATGATCAATTCGATCCAGGCGATGCCTTCCGGGGGGACTCTCACCATCGGTGTCAGTGCCTCGGGGAACACTCAAGGAAGCCCTTCTTCCGGAAAGGCTGGAAAACCGCCCTACATCGTCGTCACCATCAGCGATACCGGTCGGGGTATTGATCCCGCCGATCTCGATCACGTCTTCGATCCCTTTTTCACGAAAAAGCAGAAGGGATCGGGCCTCGGCCTCACCATCAGCCGGAACATCATCCACGACCATGGGGGAAAGATCGTCGTTGAAAGCGGGATTGGCAAAGGCACAACATTTGCGATATACTTGCCGACAAACAGTAAAGACATTGCGACGGGAACATAATAAACAATGCAGACCGCGAAAATACTGATCATCGACGACGAGAAGTTCATCACCTGGTCACTTTGCCAGCATCTTGAGCGTGAGGAGCACGAGGTGCTGACAGCCGGGACGGGGGAGGAGGGCCTCGAAATCTTCAAACAGGAAACGCCCGATGTGGTCCTTCTCGACATCCACCTGCCCGGCATGGGCGGCATCGACGTCCTCAAGGCGATGAAGAAACTCAATAGTGATGTGTCAGTCATCATGATCACCGGGCACGGGGACATCGAGACGGCCGTGTCGACCATCAAGGCGGGAGCGGACGATTTCGTCGAAAAGCCTTTCGAACTCGAAAAGATCTCCGTGCTTGTCAACAGGGCCCTCGAATCGATCCGGCTGAGAAGAAAGGTGAGCCTCCTCAGTCAGGAGCAGTATGAAAAATACGGATATGACAGCCTCATCGCCGTCTCGGCTTCCATGAAAAGCGTGAAGGCCCTGCTGAAAAAAGTGACCGAGAGCGACGCCAATACCGTTCTGATTCAGGGAGAGAGCGGGACCGGCAAGAACCTCATCGCACGGGTGATCCATTACAACAGCTCACGGGCGTTGGAGCCCTTCATCGAGGTGACGAGCACGGCCATTCCGGAGACCCTCATCGAGAGTGAGCTTTTCGGATACGAAAAGGGGGCTTTCACCGGCGCTTCAGCGACGAAAAAAGGGCTCTTCGAACTGGCCGACGGCGGGACGCTGTATCTGGACGAGATCGGAGACACGAAACCCTCGACGCAGGCAAAGCTCCTGCGCGTCATCGAAGACAGGAGATTCAAGCGCCTCGGCGGATTGAGGGATATCAGCATCAACGTGAGGATCATCGCTGCGACGAACAGAAACCTCGAAGATGCGGTGAGGGAAGGCAGTTTCAGGACGGATCTCTATTATCGTCTCAAGGTCATCCCGATCCACCTTCCGCCCCTGAGAGAGCGGAAGGAGGACATCATCCCCCTTGCGCTGCACTATTTGAACGCCTTCAACAGGGAGTTCAAGAAGAACGTCTCCGATATATCTCCCGAGGCCCGGACGATTTTCGTGAACTATCCGTGGCACGGCAATGCGAGGGAGCTGAAAAACGTCATCGAGCGCATCTGTATCCTCGAAGACACCGAGCTGATTTACCCGGAGAATATTCCTCCGGAGATAGCCGACACCGTGAAGGAGGAAAGCGATGAGTACATGGCGGTGAACCTGCCCCCGAGCGGTGTGGCCCTCAAGGACATCGAGAAACAGCTTGTCCTTCAGGCCCTGCAGACGGTGAGCGGCAATCAGACAAGGGCTGCGAGGCTCCTCGGCATATCGAGAGACTCACTGCGCTACAAGATGCAAAAGATGGGGCTCCTCTGAATGATATAGCAGTGTGAGTGTCAGTGGAAGGATTATTTCGGGCCGCCGGCGGCCGAATCATGACGTACTATCTGTTCCGGTGGCACAGCCACCCCGCCTTTCCCCCCCGATTTGCTCTTTCATTTTAGGGCGAATTCCCGCAGTTTCCGCAGGGGACTGCGGAAAATCACGCAGTCCTCCTGTCTTGCATCACGTCCGACCGCGCACTGCTTTGCCGGTGTGTCCCTTCAGATTCCTGAAATTCCGGGAGAAGTCGTTTTTGACGATAAGGCACGGGCGTGATTCTGCGAAAGGATGATGACTGGCACGTTCTTTGATAATTTATTTCTGCACGACGTTGAAAAAATACAGTCTCAAAGGTATACGTTTGCGGCCGGTCTGTGCTGTGTGATTTTTGAGACTGACGTAATGACCGTCCGCATGGGGGGAGAGCGGGGAGGCTCCCCCCTTTTTTCGTCCCCTGTCCGGCCCTTTCATCACCTGATTCATCGGGGCGTCTTCAGCCGGGGAGAGTATGCGTTCGGCGCGTCATTCGACGACCCAGACGCAGCAGTTCCTGGCCGCATGGAGGATCTTGTTCGACGTGCTCCCGAAGATGAATTCCTCCTTTTTCGACAGGCCTCTTCGGCCGATGACGATCGTCGTTGCGCCGAGGTTTCTCTGCTCCTCGAGAATGCACTCGCCGATGGACGGGCACCGTTTCATGATAACGACGGGCGAGACCATATCCGGAGGAAACCCCGCCTGAACGAGGCGCTGCCTGTAGTGTCCGACCATATCCGTCGTCCTCTTCCTTGCGGAGTCGATCCACTTTGTCCGCTCCTCATCGGACGTGAAGTAGTCTTCGGTCGGTTCCGGCAGTATTGAAAGGACGGTGACGCGGAAACCGGTGAGCCCCCCGAGGAAGTCGGCGACATGGAGGACAGCCCTGCGCGCGTTGTCTGATTCATCGACGGCGATGAGGATATGTTTCTCCTTTTGCTGGATTGAAGCCATTCTTTGACCTCCTCTGTGAAAAGGTTCACTGCAGCCCGGCCCGCGCCTCGGTCAGGTCGGCGAGCAACTGCTGCGTCGATTCATAGTATACGTTGGCGCCGACGGAAAAATGGAGCAGAACGAGATTCAGGTCTTTTGGGATGTAAGGATAAATCTTTCTCAGGTTCACGATGCGGTTGTTGAATATGATATTCATGTCATCGGCCGTCAACCGGCCGAAGGTCTCAGGGTCCTGCTGCTTCACTGCCTGCTGGGTGACTTCCCCCCGGCCCGTCAGGTAGATGATGACGTTGCCGAGACCGAAGAGATCGAAACCGAACATGCTTTCCTTGTGAATGAAGTTGAAGTCGAAGTCTATCCATTTGTTTCTGCCCGTAACCTTGTCCATGACGATATGGTCGCGCCGGATGTCGCCGTGCTTCTCTCCGTTGTCATGAAGAAAACGGATCGCCTGGGCAAGTTCGATGTATGCGTCGAGAACGCCCGGAAAGTGATTATGGAAGTAGTCCTCGTGATCACCCCCGAGCTTCAGGACGGCATCGCACATCTTGGTTCCCTGGATGTAATCGATGACCCTCACGATGTTTCCGGCACTGTCCGGGACGGCGAAGCCCTGCATGAAGTTCGGGTGATCCGCGACGAGTCGGAGGATGCGCGCCTCCTTTTTCGGGCTCCGGAAGCATTCAAAGACGATCCCGCCGATGTTTGCCGTGTATTTTTCGTGAAAGACCATCTTGAGTATCTTCGTCGTCCCGTCCACAAGATCAACGGCCCTCCTGACCCAGAATTTGGGCTCGTCGTCTATGCTGAAACGGCCCTCGCGCTCCGTATTCCGGCAGAGGTAGGGATGGCCGTCGAGGATGACGACGTCGTCATATTCGACGCGGAAGAAATCGGAGGTGTCGGTGACGATGCTGAACCTCTTCGGTACGCGCGACGGCTCCACCCACCGTGCCATCATCTCCTGCAGTTGATCTCTGCTGAAATCGTTCATGGTCGTTCCGTCCTGCGTCATAAGAGTTATTTACCACAGAAAAACCGAAAATGCAACACTGACATCTCACTAGAGTTTGTTTATAAACCTTGGAGTTGCTTAGAAAGGCGTGGCGAAGCACTCTTAAAAATAGTGTCAGTGACAGTGTGAGTGTCAGTGTCGGAAAAGATGTCTAATTCTCCTGACATTGGCCTACCGTTCCTCTTTCCTTTCGATAAGGTGTCGCCGCATCAAGGTTTTCGGCGCATACACCCCGCCTTTACGGAGGGAGTATGCAACGACAGGTTTGATCAGAACTTGAGAAAGAGCGGCTTGTGGACTTTCGGCTTTTTGTGCGGGCACTTTTTCCTGCCATGCTGCGGGACGCACATATTGCAGCGCGAATCGGAGCACTGCTGGCAGAATGTGCAGTCAGGACACGGTTTCTTCTGCGGCGTCTTCTTTTCCATCACCGGTCCGGGCCATTCATGACGCTGTGCACGGCTTCACTCAATTCGGCAATGTTATAGGGTTTCGTCACGACACCGCTGAAGCCGTAATCCCGGAAATCGGCCATGACGGGATCCGTCGAATAGCCGCTCGACACGATCGCCCGGACGCCCTGATCGATGTCGCGGAGCCTCCTGACAGCCTCCTTCCCGCCCATCGCCCCGGGCACCGTCAGGTCCAGAATGACGGCGTCGAAGGAATCGCCGTTATCGAGTGCCTTCTGATACTCCTGAAGGGCGGCGTCCCCGTCAGCGGTCACGGTGACCGAATAACCGAGGCTCGTGAGCATCTCCCCCGCCACATCCCTGACGGTCTCTTCATCGTCCATCAGGAGGACCCTGCCGTTCCCGCTCACCGCCTGCACATCCCGGGCGACTCCGGTTTCGATGTCCTGTCCGGACGCGGGAAGGTAGAGATGAAACGCCGTCCCTCTTCCGACCGCCGACTCGACGAGGATTTGACCTTTGTGCCGTCTCATGATCGAGTATGCGGAGGTGAGACCGAGCCCCGTTCCTTTCGGCTTTGTCGAGAAAAAGGGGTCGAACAGTTTCGGTATCAATTCCTCGGGGATGCCTTCGCCGTGGTCCCCGACCGTTATCATGACGTAGGAACCGGCACTCAGCGGGGGGATCTCCCCTGGGGTGATCTGAAGATTTCTGCCGGACACGGTCACCGTTCCTCCCCCTGCCATAGCCTCGCTCGCGTTCGTGACGAGGTTGCCGATGACCTGTCCGATCTGTCCTGCATCCACCTCCGCCGACCAGAGATCATCAGGCATGGAAATTACGCATTTCGTGCCGGAACCCCTGAGGACGAATTCAGACATGTCTCTAATGATGCCGGACAGCGATTCCACCTTCTTGATCGGCTCTCCGCCCCTGGCAAATGTCAGCAACTGTCTTGTCAGGTCCTTTGCTCTCAGTGACGCCTGCTCGGCCCGCTGCAGCAGTTCGGGTACTCTGGCGTCGGGCTGCTCGACCATGCGGGCCAGGGATATGTATCCCATGATACCGGTCAACAGGTTGTTGAAGTCATGGGCAAGCCCCCCAGCCAGAACGCCGAGCGATTCAAGTTTCTGGACTTTGGCGAGTTCCTCCTCCATCCTCCTTCTTTCCGTGATATCCCGGGAGTTGATGATGACCTTCGTCGACCCCGTATAGTCCGTCATGCTCTTGCCGATCGCTTCGAAGATGCTCCACGAGCCGCTCCGATGCCGCACCCTGACGACGATCGACTCGACTGTTCCGGGCCTCTCGATTACCCTGACGAATGCGTTCCGGCATGCCATGAGATCATCGTGATGCACAAAATCAAAGACGCGTCTTCCCCGTAACTCATACGGCGAATATCCGAGCAATCGTTCCAGGGACGGCGTATCGTAGAGAATCACACCGTTGCCGTCGGTAACAGTGATGAGATCAAGCGAATTCTCTATGAGGGAGCGGAAATTCTCCTCGCTGAGCTTGAGCGCTTCTTCAGCCCGGACCCGGTCCTGGATCTCCTTCCTGAGCTGCTCGTTCATGGCGACGAGCTCGGCCGTGCGCTCCTGAACGAGCTCTGTCAGATGCTCCCGGTGCTTTGTGAGCTCCGCTTCGGTTTGCTTTCTGACGTCGATCTCCGCAGAGAGGTCCAGGGCAAGATTTTCGGCGTCCTCTTTGGCCGACGCGAGATAGGAGAGGAGGTTCATGTTGATGTATCGCACCTTAATGGATGTGAGAGTCATTGTATGGATCTGGAGCGCCACGGCGGTCATGAGGATAGTGAAAAGAAGGGCCATGCCGCTCATGGCGAGATGCATGGAGTCGCCGAGGATCAGGAAATAGACGAAAAGGGGGACGGCGGCGGGAATGCTGAATGCAAAGAAGGCCCGCCTGACAACTGCGTATGCGCCTGCGGAGCCGATCACCATCCCGCCGAGCACGAACGCGAGAAAGGCCTGGTGAGCGACGGACGTGTCAGGTGATATGAGCAGACCGGACGCCCCCCAGGCGACTCCCGAAAGGGCGGTGGCGGCCACGAAACGTTTTTCGGCGCTTACCGCTGAGAGGGGATCATCGGATGCCCGGCGGAACCTGATGACGTCGTAATACCGAAAGGCTGTCACGATGAAGATGCCAGCGACCCATGCCATCAGGAGTGCGCGGTCGGTCACACTCCACAGGATGACGGCGAGTAAGACGGAATTGACGAGGCTGCCGATCATCGATATGGAGGCGTTTTTGTAAAGCAGGCGCACCTGCTCGGCCCGGATTTTGACGGACTCTTCAGGCGACGTCAGATCTTCAGGATTCTTTCCGGGCATTCCGCTCATTCCGCTACCCGTCTTATTGACAACATCATCCATATTATATTTATAACACAAATAAGTGTCGGGAGTTGCATGAAATTTGAGGGAGAAGGCCCCGGATGTGTCGTCATAGGATAGGATGTGATTCATGTATTCCGGGTCCTGTTCATGTTACTATTGGCAGTCCTGCAACGGAAAAAGTTCTTACTGTTCATCCGGAAGATGAAGATAAACCCTGCAGTTGCATAGAAAGGCGGGGCGAAGCGCTCTGAAAACAGTGTCGGTGTGAGTGTGAGTGTCAGTGTCGGAAAAGATGTCCAATTCCCCCATGTCACGATACAGGTGTCGCCGCAGCAAGGTTTTCGGCGCATACACCCCGCCTTTCGGTTCGGGCGTATGCAACGATAAGGTAAGGATTTCGCGCCAATGACAACCGGATCTGAACCATTGACTTCACCACCGGAGGGCTGATGAAATGACCAAAAGATGTGACTCTTGTTTTTCACCGGGGACATGGGGAACATGCGCTGTTGTGTTGCTGTGCGTTTTCATGGCGGGATGCGCGACGATTCCGGCCGAGGAATGTGCAAGAGTAAACTGGTATGCCCTGGGCTTCGAGGACGGACTCAAGGGATACACGGCCGATCGCATCGGCAAGCACCGGGAGGCTTGTGCGTCGGTCAATGTGATACCCGACGAAAGGGCGTACTACTCCGGCCGCGCCGAGGGCCTGTATGAATACTGCAAGCCGGAAAACGCCTTTGTCGAGGGACTGGCGGGACGAGAATACCGCGGCGTTTGTCTTCCCCCGGTGGACCGCGTCTTTGCGCGCAACCACAGCGCTGCCTATGCGGTGTTCAAGGCCAGGGACAATCTCCGGAGTGTCGAGAACAGGATCGACAGCAAGGAGAAGGAGCTGCGAAAGAAAGACAGGAATGACCGTGAGCGAAAGGAACTGCGGGACGAGATACGGACGCTTGACGAAAAGCGCAGGGACTTGCGGAATGAGCTGTACCGTCTCGAGGCGGAGCTCGATCGACTGCGTGGGAACAGGTAGCATGGCGTTTCATCTGACCGGGCGCCCCTGGTCCGTAACCGTTAGACTCATCCATGATCCGGCGTGAGCGGCCAGACAGGCCGCCGGGACAATCGCCAGGGCTGTTTTAAGGATTGTCATGCCCCTTTATCGCATCATCCGAGCTTGTCCATCGCCTCTTTCATGAGGGGGGTCAGTTTTTTTGTCTCATCGCAGAGTTTCATAAGCACTGCGGCCACGTCCTGCTTCCCCGTTGCAGAAGCCTTCTCGGCCCACTCGCGATACGTCTCGGCATGCTCATCGTTGTGTTCCATCCAGTGGTGAAGCAAAGTCCTCAGCTTTTCATGATTTTCCATGATGCCTCCTTTTTATATTTCAATACACTGTTGTCCAAAATAATCTGACACGAGGATAGGGCACGATTTCTTCGCAAAATAAACCCTTATCGCCGCCATGAGATCTCCGGAAAGACGGTGCGAATGCGCCGAAAAGCCCTGCCGGGACCTTCCATTGTACCAGAAAGGCATGTTTCGGGTGTTGTCAAAGGACGATTTCGCTTCGCACCATTTTGTGGTAATCTTTAGATATGTCACTCTCATCACAGAAGCGGCTTGCTCTGAGCCTGTTCGTCACGGTCGTCATCCTTGTCGGTGAGACGATCGGCGGCATCGTCAGCAACAGCCTCGCCCTCCTGAGCGACGCCGGGCATGTGCTGACCGATGCGTTTGCCCTGGGGCTCAGTCTTATCGCCGCACTGATCATGCGGAGGCCCTCCGATTACCGGGCCACATACGGCTATCAGCGCATAGGGCTCCTCGCGGCGCTCATCAACGGAGTCAGCCTCATCGTCATCGCTATCTTCATTTTCATCGAGGCCTACAGGCGTCTCAAGGCGCCGCCTGAGATCGATCTCACGGTCATGCTGGGCGTCGCGTCGGCTGGCCTGGCGGGAAATGTCCTGATGGCTCTCATTCTCATGAAGGGGGTCCACGATCTCAACGTCAAGAGCGCCTGGCTCCATGTGCTGGGTGACACGGTATCTTCGCTGGGAGTCATTTGCTCCGGTCTCATTATCTTTTTTACGGGGTGGCAGCCGGCGGACCCGATCGCCAGCGGCATCGTCGGGATCATGATCATCGTCGGCGGGGTGCGCGTCATCAAGGAGGCCCTCTGGGTCTTTCTCGAAATGAGCCCCGCCAATATGCACGCCGGTGAGATTTCCCGGACCATCTGCGATATTCCCGGCGTTCTGGGCGTCCACGACCTGCATATCTGGTCCATCGGCCACGGTATACCCGCCTTTTCGGGCCATGTGATCGTGAAGGACCAGAAGATCAGCGATGTCGATGTGATCCGCAAAGAGATCGAACACAAGCTGGAGCACATCGGCATCAAGCACTCGGTGATCCAGATGGAGTGCGCCGAGTGCGCCAGTGGCAGCCTTCTCTGCCAGATGCCCGGCCGGGGTGAGCACGAGCCGTTCCATGAGCACCATAACCACTGAACCGGCCTTCATCATTTCAACGATATTAACGTTGCTGTGAAGGCGAAGGACGATCCCGACTTCGTCCAGGCAAAGTATTCAGGCCCCTTCCTCGGTGTCGCCGTCAGGTTTTAGCTGCCGGGCTGAGAGTTGAATGAAAAAGAACAGGCAGGATCTCTTTCCTGCCTGTTCTTTTCTTGCGGAAACCCTGTCTTGCCTTTTACTTCATTCTCTTGACGAACTCCTCGGCGGGAAGGGCGGGGAGGGAGATGATCTCGACGGACCCGCGGGCGCCGAGTTCGACGGACATCTTCATGATCGTCTCGTTGTTTGCGGATTCGACGATATTGATGAAATCGTAGGGACCGAGAACGGCGAACTGCTCGCGGACCTTGACGCCCATCGACTCCAGCTCCTTGTTCACTTCGAAAATCCTTGCAGGATTCTCCTTGATCGTCTTTCTCCCCTCATCGGTCAGTTTGCTGAGAAGCACATAGTAGGCCATGATTATCCCTCCTGTTGGACATGCTCATTCTTGTATGAAAACTCTTTGTTTCCGAAGAACCCCGGACGCCTCAGGCGCACCGCCAGACCGACGGCTGAAGCACCTTCCTCATCCTTTCGGCGAAATCCTCTGCGGGCACTGCAGCGAGAGAGAGCAGCTTGAGAGTTCCCCGGGACCCGAGTTCAAGGGACATCTTCATGACGGCATCGTTGTTTTTCGCTTCAATGATGTTGACGAAGTCGTACTGTCCCGTTACGACATACTGCTGCTTCACCGTAATCCCCATTGCCGCGAGTTCCTCGTTGACCTTCAATATCCTCTCGGGTTTCTCCTGAATCGTTTTTCTTCCCTCTTCGGTCAGTTTCGTCAGGATAACGTAAAACGGCATAAGGAGCCCTCCTTCATGAAAAAAGTTCCTTCTTTTATACAATTTATACGGACGATTGTCAACCGCAATACGTTGATTCTCAGCCGGCGTCAGGCGATATGCGGCTTATCCCTGCGGCTCCGGTCCGGCGGGACAACGGATGCCGTCGAAGGCGTAGAGAATTCTTTTTTCCCTGTCCAGTTTGTCCTTCGGGAATGAACGGGGAACTGACCGCTCCAGCATGGCGATGGCTTCCTGCCGGGAAGGAAAGACGTCGGGACCTTCGGCGATGACACCATCCGTCACGGTGTCGATGATCTTGAGGAGTATGCCGTCGGTGACGGCTGCATAGGGAATCTGTGCCTCTTCAGCGACACGGCAGAAGGCGACGGCGTGGCGCTCCCACGAGTCGGGGGAACTCAGGGCGCATCGTATGAGAAACGCCCTGCGGCCCTGCAGTGCGATGAGTATGTCGGCCTTCACCGTGAAGGTATTTCCCGCAAGGTCGACGCTGAACTCCCGGTTGATCTCTATTTCATCGGCGCTGTAGTCCTTTTCCCCGACGAGGAATTCCGCCACCTGTTTCTGAAGATATGTTGCTCCCCTTTCACTGAGCGATTCCTCAAGGCGGACCCTTTCGGCGACGAGGGCGGCCCTTTCCTCGGGGCTATCGGGATTTTTCCCAAGAGGGATTTTCATGGACACGGGTTCACCTCTTCGTAGAGTCGTAAAGTCGTCAGTCATCAGTCTTCAATCGACAGTCGGAACAAGGACAGGAACACCCGGACGGAAAGGCCTTGAACCATATCTGCCTCCCCGAAGCTGATCAATGGAAATAAACCTCACAGTTGCATGGAAAGGCGGGGCGAAGCGCCTCAAAGCCTTGCTGAAGGCGACGATGAGCATTGTCAGGTTCGTCTTTCAGGATCCCACTCTTTGTGTCGTCGACCATCGGCTTAAAAAGTCGTCTTCCGTAACGGTTAAGGTGTCGCCGCATCAAGGTTTTCGGAGCATACACCCCGCCTTTCCAGAAGGCGTATGCAACGATAAGGTGAAATTGGTGAAGCTGAAATCCACGCGCCCGGATGATGCGCCTGGTCTCAGCCCTTGATCCCCTCTTTCAGGATGATGCCGTACCGCTCGTGCTGGAAGGGGTGCACTTCAGGCATCTTCGAGAAGAGCCATCCCTTGTACACCTGTTTGCCCTTTTCGGTGATCTCTATTTTCACGGCGGGGTTTTTCGGATCATTGCTGGCGGATGTGATCGTCGTGCCGTCCATCCTGAACTCGGGGAGAAATTCTGTGACGGTCACTTTCAGGCCCGTGTTGGGAATGGCGTATTCAGAACCGATTTTGACGGTATGGTCGGATTTCTTGTTCGACTTCCTGTCTTCGAGGACCAGGACCACCTTGCTCCATTTGCCCTTGACGCTGTCGGGGATGACGACGGTCTTTTCCACCTTAGGTCCCATGGGACCGTGGGGAGTCGGCGGGGCCTGCATGGGCGCCTGGCCCTGCGACTGCATGGGTTGCTGGATCGGGGCCTGAATGGGTTGTTCCTGTGCCGGGGTTTTCGGTACGGGTTGTTCCTCCTTTTTCTTACAGCCTGTAAAAAGGAGACATGCGGTTATCCCGACGGCTATGATCATGGCAACTTTTTTCATCTGTTCTCCTCCGTTGTCATTTCGTGGCGGAGAGGCAGGGATTCGAACCCTGGGTGAGGTGTTACCCCCACAACCGCTTAGCAGGCGGCTGCCTTCGACCACTCGGCCACCTCTCCACAAAATATCCTGTATATTATCAGGAGCCCGGAATAATTGTAAACCTTCCCGTTGCGTGAAAAGGCGAGGCGTTGAGGCGTTTTGCCCCGCCTTTTCGCGCAACTGCCGGGATCAATGACTGCCCTCGGGCGGGTTTTTCCGTTATAATGAAAGACGATGGACATCAGGAAAAAAGTCGCACAAACAATCGAAAAGTACTCCATGATCCGGAAAGGGGACTCCGTCCTCGTCGCCCTCTCCGGAGGTCCCGATTCGGTCTGTCTCCTCGATATTCTGGACGGCCTGCGCTCCGACGGGTCGATCGCCCTGTCGGCGGCCTATATTGATCACGGACTACGGCCGGAAGAGGCACTTCGTGAAGCGGCATTCTGCGGTGAACTCTGCCGGACCAGGGAGATCCCCTTCGTCACGAAGGCCGTGGATGTCAGGGCCTTCGCGCAGTCCGAAAAGCTGACCATCCAGGAAGCGGCCCGGGAGCTGCGGTACGGCAACCTCAGCGGGATCGCCGCCCAGGTGCAGGCTAACAGGATCGCCCTGGGGCACCATGCCGATGATCAGGCCGAAACTGTGCTCATGCGGCTCATCAGGGGCACGGGGCCGACGGGTCTCGGGGGGATTCCACCCGTGAGAGGCCCGTTCATCAGGCCTCTTATCGAAATCAGGCGCGAGGAGATCGAGGATCACCTGCGGAAGATCGAGCCTGCCCATCCCGGCGGGCTTCCCTTCGTGCTCGATTCGTCGAACCTCAAGGAGCTCTATCTCAGGAACAAGATACGGCGGCTCATCATGCCGGAGATCAAAAAGATCAACAAAGAATTCGTCGCCGCCACCTCTCGTCTTGCTGAGATATTCCGTGACGAGGAGAGGTATTTCGATCTCCTGGTCACGAAGAGCCTGATGAGGCTCATCACCCGCAAGAGCGACCTCTCGATCCACCTCTTCCTGGCGCCGATCGAGGCGATGGACACGGTGCTCCTCAGGAGGACCGTCAGGAGAGCCATCGATGAAACAAGGGGTCTCAGGGGGATCTCCTTTGTCCATGTGGAAGACATCGTCCGCCTCGTGAAATCAGGGAGGGCCGGTGACCGCGTCTACCTGCCCGGCGGCGTCCGGGCCATCAAGGAATATGCGACGCTTGTCCTGACATCGGACCCCCCGAAGCGCCTGGCAACCGTCCTCATTGATGAGCCGGGCGATACCGTTCTCGCGGAATCGGGGGTCGTGCTCAGATCCCGTATCGTCGCCAGGGACGATGTGGCCGGCCTCGGTGACGGCAGGACCATTGCCCATATCGATGCCGGCAAACTCGTGTTTCCCCTCGTTGCCAGGGCCAGGGAGCAGGGTGATTTCTTCCATCCCCTCGGGTTCGGAAAGAGAAAAAAAATCCAGGACTTCTTCGTCGACGAGAAGGTCCCCCGCGATAAAAGGGACTCGGTGCCGATCCTCGTCAGCGACGGCCGGATCGTCTGGGTCGTCGGGTACAGGCTCGACGACCGCTTCAAAGTTGATAAAACAACGGAACGCATTTTAGAATTTGAAATAAAACCATTTCATCACTGACGGAGGTTGCATGATACAACACAGCTTTGAAAAAAATACGGACACTGCGCGGACGCTGGCCGTCCTCGTCC
Organism: uncultured Nitrospiraceae bacterium; assembly: GCA_963705105.1. Taxonomy (GTDB): domain Bacteria; phylum Nitrospirota; class Thermodesulfovibrionia; order Thermodesulfovibrionales; family Dissulfurispiraceae; genus CAVPIW01. Next base: position 225,130 of record CAVPIW010000006.1, read on the forward strand.
TGGTACTCGCGATATTCATGTCTGCTCCCTTGTCTCAGGGGGCCGAGAAAGCGGAACTTGACGAGGCCGAGGTACTGTCGAAATTCGGCAACGCCATGGCGACGGTGGCCGAGCGGGTGAAGCCGTCCATCGTGAACATCTCGACGACCAGGATCGTCAAGACGCCGCGAAATCCCCTTTTTGACGACCCCTTCTTCCGGAGATTCTTCGGTGACGGGTTCCAGACGCCCCAGAAGAGGAAAGTGACGAGTCTCGGCTCCGGCGTCATCGCCACGTCCGACGGGTTCATCCTGACCAACAATCATGTCATCGACGGCGCGGAAGACATCCTTGTCAAGCTCACCGACAACAGGGAATTCAAGGGCAAGGTCGTGGGCACCGATGCGAGAACCGACATCGCCGTCATCAAGATCGAACAGAACAACCTGCCCACCATCCCCTGGGGCGATTCGGACAAGCTGAGGGTCGGGGAAATCGTGCTCGCAATCGGCAATCCCTACGGCCTGAGCCAGACAATCACGATGGGCATCATCAGCGCCCTCGGCAGGTCCGGCATCGGCATCACCGATTTCGAGGATTTCATCCAGACCGATGCGGCCATCAACCCGGGGAACTCCGGAGGCGCCCTCGTCAATATCAGGGGGGAACTGATCGGCATCAATACCGCCATTTTCAGCACGAGCGGCGGCTATCAGGGGATCGGGTTCGCCATTCCGAGCGGCATGGTCTACGGCATCATGGAAAGCATCACCACACAGGGGAAGGTCGTCCGGGGGTGGCTCGGCGTCCAGATCCAGCCCCTGACTCCCGAGCTGGCGAAACAGTTCAATCTGAAGGACGAGCAGGGTGTCCTCCTCGTCGATGTTGTCGATGAAGGTCCTGCCGACAAGGGAGGACTCAGGCGCGGCGACGTCATCGTCCAGTATGAGGGGAAGAAGGTCGAGAGTCCTTTCAGCCTGAGAAACATGGTTGCTGCGACGAAGCCGGGCAAGGCCGTCGAGGTGACCGTTCTGCGCGACGGAAAGGCCGAAACGGTCAGGGTGACTATCGGAGAACTGCCGGTTGAAGCGCAGGCCTCGGCACCGGCGACGACGCAGACGGAAAACAATCTGAAGGGCGTGACGGTCCAGGATTTGACGGACGAGATGCTGCAAAAGATGGGGATTACGAGAAAGATCCAGGGAGTCGTCGTCACGGATGTCGATGAGGGCAGCCCCGCAGCCAACAGGATCGCCAAGGGCGACGTCATCATCGAGATCAACAGGAAGCCGGTGAAGAATGTGAAGGAGTATGAGGCCCTGGTCTCGGCGATCGGGAAGAACCAGGACATTCTGCTCTGGGTGATGAGGAACAACGCCTTCCTTGCGATCGTGATCACATCGCAGTAAATGTGATCTGACGGGCCGGTTAATCAGACAGAAAGGCCGTGGGCGGTCATGCCGCTCACGGCCTATGTTGTGCAGGACATCAGCAGTCGGCGTCTACACGTAACCTTATCGTTGCAATACACTTTCGGGAAAGTCGGGGCGTATGCGCTCTGAAAAACAGTGACAGTGTGAGCGTCAGTGTCAGTATCATTGCCGCTGCCTCCGGGAAGGCAAATATGGTTCAGATCCTTTCCAATGCGATGATAGTGACTTAATGACGTAATGACCGTCGTGGCGGGTTTACCAGGAGTAGGCGACGGCGATGCGGACTTCGTAAAATATGATCGCGAGATACAGAAGAATGGTGACGGGGATGACGACATGCCGGACGATGCGGACATTCTTGAGCACGCAGAGGATGGCGATCGCGAACATGGTGAGTGCACATTTTGCGAGGAAGAAGGAGAGGTTGCCGTACCCAAGGAAGAAGGCCATGACGGGATTCGCTTCCTCGACGATTCCCTGATTCACGAGGTGCAGGGTCATATAAGCATCGGTGAGACTCAGGAAAAGAATGACGAGGAAGACGATGAGCAGACCTGGTCCGTATTGATCAACAAAGATGTGACGCGCCCGGTCGGCATCGCGGCGGACCGTCTTTCTCCGCCCCCCCAGGAACGTATAGCGGCTTATGATGGGTGTGGGGCGTCTCCTCCGGTCCCCGCTGCTTCTCAGGTCGACCATGGAAATGGTTTGCTCAGAGCTTTTCAGTTCGGCGTTTCTCATGTTGAGGTTACCTTCAAGGAATATTCTACCAAAAAATTTGAGGCCCGGCAACCTGTTAATTCAACGTTTAGATTGAGATAACCATTGTCGCTATAGTATGACTTTGAGGTCCTTCGTCCTGCCTTTCCGTGCAACTGCAGGGTCATTCATGAAATGCCTTGCATCGCCCAAACCCTCAATGATATGCTGTTTGATCATAACGACCGTCGGTTCCGGGGGAATGGATGTCTCCGATCAGATTCAGCATGATCACGATCTCTGCCGTTTTCCTGCTTCTTCTCATCGCCGCGCCGGCGTCGCCTGAAAGCCTTGACGATGCATGGAAGGCGTCGATGGAGCATGACCGCCGGCTCAATGCAGCGCGGTCGTTCAGTGACGCCCGGAGGATGGGTCTCCAGGCAGCCAGGGCTGCCAGATTACCCGGCCTGACCGTCGAGGGCGGATATACGGTTCTCGACAACCAGCCGGCCTTTATTTTCGGGCTGCCGACCATTCCCGGCATCCCCGAGCTGCCCCGCGAATTTCCCTTCGAGGAAGACAAGAGTTTCGCCTTCAGGGCGGCAGTGAATCTGCCCCTGTACACGAGCGGTCGCATCAGCAGCGGCATCGACGCCGCAACGGCCCTCCTGAATTCGGCCCAAAGCGAGGAAAAACAAATCACCCGTGACCTTAAACTCGAAGTGGCTGAGTCCTATGTGGCCGTCCTGCGCTCTCAGCGGGCCCTCGAAGTCGCCGGGAGCAACGTTACGAGCCTTTCATCCCATTTCGGTGATGTGAGGAATCTCCTGGACCAGGGTCTCGTCGCCCGGAATGACTTCCTGGCGGCCCAGGTCGCCCTGTCCGATGCGCGCCAGAAGTCCCTCAGGGCCGGGAATGCTCTCGAACTCGCGCAGTCACAGTACAACCGCCTGCTCGGACGTGCCCTGGACCAGCCCGTCAAGATCGATGAGCTGGCAGCAGAACCCTACGAAGGCACCCTTGACACTCTCACCGTCCGGGCATTGGAAAGCAGGCTTGAGCTGGTGCGGTTTGACGAGCGGGCCAAATCTCTCAGGTTCAGTGCCGCGGGCATCAGCGCAGAAACGGATCCCCAGGTATCGGTGACGGGAGCATACTCGTACAAGGAAAACCGGTATGTCGTGCATGAGGACATGTGGTCTTTCGTCGTCGGCTTGAGATGGAACATCTTCGACGGCGGTATATCGCGCCACCGGGCCGGGTCTGTGCTCCGGGAGGCCGATTCCCTGGATGAGTTGAAAAAGGACCTGGCCTCCCGCATCGCCCTCGACGTCAAGCGCCACTGGCTGGACACGATCGAGGCCCGCAGGCGGATCGAGGTGACCGGCGAGGCGACCGTCCAGGCCGACGAGAACCTTGCCGTGGCGAGGGACCGCTACCGCGAGGGTGTGGGAACGAACACGGAGGTGCTCGACGCGGAGACGCTGAGAACCGTTAGCTACACAAATTATCATAACGCGATGTATGATTATTCATTGGCGGTCTTACGGCTGCGCCACGCCGTGGGAGACCTGTAGAGTGGTTCTGTCATGAAAAACAGGCGCCGCATTGTTCTTATCGCAGTCATGCTGGTCCTTATCGGCTTCGCGGCTTATAAGGCCTACGGGTGGTTATCCCAACGGAAGGGTCTGCCCCAGGGCCTTATCCAGGCAAACGGGCGGATCGAGGGCGACCGGTACACCGTCGCCGGGAAGTCGGCGGGCAAGATCCTCAAGCTCCTTGTGAAGGAAGGCCAGTCCGTCAAAGCAGGCCAGGTGCTCCTGTCCCTCGATGACGAGCAGGTCAGGGCCCGGGCCGACCAGGCCCGGAAGAACGTCCTGGCGTTCGAGTCCCAGCTCGGCGCCGCCCGTTCATCCCTTGCAGTGATGAGGCAGGAGGTCCCTCTCGCTATCGGCCGGGCCGAGGCGACCCTGCAGAGGGCCCGTGCCATGGTCGACAAGGCCGCGGCGACAGAGAAGCAGGCGGAGCGCGATGCGCTGCGTTTCCGGGAGCTCTCTTCGCGGGGGACTGTGAACCGCCAGAGGAGCGAACAGGCCGACCTCGCATGGACCGCCGCCCAGAGGGACCTCGATGCCGCCCGTACCAGCCTCGTCCAGGCAGAAAGCGGTCTCGCCGATGAGAAACTCGGGTGGGACAGGGTCCGTGCAAAGGAGGAGGAGATGGCGGCCCTCGATGCCCGTCTCGGGCAGGCACGCTCGGCCCTGCGGGAGGCCGAGAGCGTCCTGAAGGATATGACTATCACGGCTCCCGCATCCGGCATCGCGATGACAAGGATCCGCGATGAGGGAGAGGTCGTCGCGGCGGGCTCACCGATTCTCGATATCGTCGATCTCGACCGCCTCTATCTCAAGGTCTATGTGCCTGAAAGGGAGATCGGCAAGGTCCGCCTCGGTCTGCCCGCCCGCATTTATACGGACGCCTTTCCTGACAGTCCCTTCAACGCCACGGTGAAATATATATCCTCCCGTGCAGAGTTCACACCCAAGGAAGTCCAGACGCCTGACGAGCGGGTGAAGCTTGTCTATGCCGTCAAGCTCTATCTCGATGCAAATCCCGATCATCGCCTCACGCCGGGCCTGCCTGCCGATGCAGTCATCCGCTGGCAGGAAGGAGCCCCCTGGACAAAACCCCGATGGTAGAGGGTCCCGGGACCGGCCCCGCTATCAGGATCAGGGGTTTCATAAAGCGCTACGGCAGGAACGAGGCTGTCAGGGGCGTCGACCTGACGGCGGAGCGCGGGCAGCTGTACGGCATCATCGGGCCTGACGGAGCCGGCAAGAGCTCTCTCATGAAGGCCGTCGCCGGGGTCCTCGCCCATAACGGCGGTGACGTTGAGGTCCTCGGGGTCACCGTCGACAGCGAGCTTTCCGCCGAGTCCGTCAAGGCACGGATCGGCTTCATGCCACAGGGTCTCGGCCTTAACCTCTATCCTGACCTGTCCGTCGACGAGAACATCGATTTTTTCGGCCATATCCGCCTCGTCGGAAAAGACCTGATCGAAGAACGGAAGAAGACCCTCCTTGCCGTGACCCGTCTGGAACGATTCCGCAACCGTCCCATGAAACAGCTCTCCGGCGGCATGAAGCAGAAGCTGGGACTCGTCTGCACCCTCATCCACTCACCGGAACTCATCATCCTCGACGAACCGACGACGGGTGTCGATCCAGTCTCGCGGCGGGACTTTTGGACGATTCTCTCCGAGCTTGTCCATGAACAGGGCATCACCGCCCTTGTCTCCACGGCGTATATGGACGAGGCGAGCCGCTTTCACCGCATGTCCCTGCTCTACAACGGCGAAGTGCTCGCCGAAGGGACTCCCGACACTATCCAGTCCCTCGTCCCCGGACGCCTGTTTATGATCCGTGCGACCCCCCGCGGGGAGGCACTGTCGCTCCTGAGGCCCCATTATCCCGGGGCGAGGCAGCAGGGCGGCTGGATCCGGGTCTTCGTCAGGGGTGCGGAAAGCGAAGGCGCCGGGCAGCGCATCGGCGAACTGATGTCCTCTCTCAAGGTCGACCGGATCGTGGAGACCGATCCCGACCTTGAAGACGTGTTCATCCTGCTGCTTGAAAAGGACGGTCACGCCGGAGAGGGAACGGCGGCGGCCGGTCTGACCGCCGGGAACGTCAAAGATCCGACGGATGATCATGCCGCGATCGAGGCCCGCGATCTCGTCCGGTATTTCGGGGAGTTCTGCGCCGTCGACGGGGTCTGCTTCCGTGTGCCCTACGGCGAGATCTTCGGTCTTCTCGGCGCAAACGGGGCAGGCAAAACGACGGTCATCAAGATGCTCACCGGGATCATCCGGCCCACCGCCGGGCAGTGCCGCGTCGCGGGCACGGACATGCGGTATGCCGGCAGGGACGTCAGGGAGCGCATCGGCTATATGTCACAGGCCTTCTCCCTCTATCTCGACCTGACCGTCGTCGAAAACATCACGCTCTACGCCGGCATTTACTCCCTCACGAGACAGGAGACGCGGGACCGCACGGCCTGGATCATCGCCCAGGCAGGCCTGGGTGGACACGGGAACGATCTTGCCGGGAGCCTGCCCATGGGTCTGAGGCAACGGCTCGCCCTGGGCTGCGCCCTCGTTCACCGTCCCAGGGTCCTTTTCCTCGACGAGCCCACATCGGGTGTCGACCCCGTCGGCAGGCGTCTCTTCTGGGACATCCTCTACGGCCTGTCCCGCGACGAGGGGGTGGCGATCCTCGTGACCACGCATTACATGAGCGAGGCCGAGTACTGTGACCGTCTCGCCCTCATGCACGGCGGAAAGCTCATAGCGGACGCAACACCGGAAGCCCTGAAAAGGGATGTTGAAACCGTGGCAGGGCAGATCATCGAGATCGCGGCGGATCGACCCGAATCGGCGCTGAAAACATTGAAGAAAAGCGGGTTCGGTACCCCGTCCTTCTTCGGCAGAAAACTGCATGTCCTTTCCCTGGATCCCGGCATTGACGGGGTCCGGGCGACGGAGGTCCTGACGAGGGAGGGGATCCGCGTTTCTTCGGTGAACACGCTTCCTCTCTCCATGGAGGATGTCTTCGTCTACCGGATCGAGTCGATGGAACAGGAGGCTGTTGAAGCGGAGGCACAGGGGTGAACATGCAACGCATCAAGGCCCTGACCGTCAAGGAATGGCGGGAGATCCTCCGCGACCGCGTGTACCTGTCCCTCGCCTTTGCCGTGCCCCTCATGTGGATGATCGTCTTCGGTTACGGACTGAGCTTCGATGTCGAAAATGTCCCCTTCATGATCATGGACTATGACCGCTCCGCGATGAGCCGCGACTACTGCCACCGGTATATCGATTCGCGGTATTTCGATTTCCGCGGATATCTCGGGAATATGGACGAGGCATCGGACCTCCTCGCCGACAGCAGGATACGGCTCGTGATCGTCATCCCCGGGCATTTCGAACGATATCTCATGGAGGGACGTCCGGCTTCCATACAAACGATAATAGACGGAACGTTTCCCTCACGGACACAGACCCTCCAGGGGTATATAGAAGCGATCAACAGCGCGGCAAACGCCGAACTCATCGCCCGCTCCCTCGCAGATCGCTATGGGATTCCCCCTGACAGGGCGGAGCTGCTCGTTCAGCCCCTGAGGATCGAGACGCGCTATCTTTACAACCAGTCCCTCAGGAGCGTCTGGTCCATCGCGCCGTCGCTCATCATGTTCGCCCTCATGCTCGCACCGCCCCTGCTCACGGCGCTGAGCGTGGTGCGGGAGAAGGAGTACGGCTCCATTTACAACATCTACGCGTCGACGATCACGAGATGGGAATTCATCGCCGGCAAGCTCCTGCCGAACCTCATGATTTCGTCGATAAACGGTCTCGTGCTCTGGTTCATGGCGGCGTTCTACTTCGGCACGCCCTTCAAGGGCAGCTTCATCCTTTTCTGTGCCGCCACGGTCCTCTTTATTCTCACGACGAGCAGCATCGGCCTGCTCATCTCGTTCCTCGTGCGCACCCAGGTGGCGGCCCTCCTCATCACCGTCGTCCTGAGCATCATACCGACGATCCTATACAGCGGCATGCTCCTCCCCGTATCGTCCCTGACAGACGCGGGCATTGTGCAGGCCCATATGTTTCCGACCATGTACTACCACACGATCGTGCGGGGTGTTTTCCTGAAGGGGATCGGCATCGGGGTGCTCTGGTTCGAGATGGTCGCCCTGTGCTGCTTCGCCGTCGTTCTCATCGCCCTCTGTGCCATGCTCTTTAGGAAGAGGCCCTCGACGTGACGGCGGAACGGGGGACCAGGGCGATTTTCCGTTGGTGGAGACGGCTCCAGGTCATGGTCGTCAAAGAGATCAGGCAACTGCTCCGGGACGTGCCGCTCCTGCTCTTCCTGATTTATGCGTTCACGATCGAGATCTACCTGGCCGGCAGCGGCGGGGCGCTCGAACTCAACCGCGCAAAGGTGATCGTCCATGACGCGGACAGGACCGACGCTTCACGGGATCTGATATACAGGTTTATGCCTCCTTATTTCGAAATGGCGGGCGAGGTGAGAGACATCCGCACTGGCCTTGCCATGCTCGACAGGGGCGATGCCCTTGTCCTCCTTGATGTGCCGGAGCGGTTCGAAGAGACGCTCATCAGGGGCGAAAGGGCCGCATCGGTGCAGATGCAGATCGACACGAGCAATACCACCCTCGGGTACCTCGCGGCGAGCTACGGCGCGCAGATAGGGGCGATCTTCGTACGGGAGCGGACAGAAAGCTTCTTTCAGGACGAGGGATTGCCGGTCATCAGAAACGAGCAGCGCGTCTGGTTCAACCAGGACCTGAAAGACAGTTGGTACAAGGTTATCTCGGAGCTGCTCACGATGATGACGGCCGTGTCGGTCCTGCTGCCCGGCGCCGCCATGGTCCGCGAAAAGGAGCGCGGCACGATCGAGCAGCTCCTCGTCTCCCCGATCAGCCCTTTCCAGGTGCTCATTTCGAAGGTGCTCGCCATGGACATCGTCATCCTCATCGCAACGGCGGTGAGCCTCTTCGTCATCATGCAGCCCCTATTCGGCCTCCCCGCCCGGGGCAGCCTGGTCCTCTTCTTTTCCCTCGTGGCCCTCTATGTGTTCACGACCGCAGGCCTGGGGCTCGTCGTTGCGACGGTGGCGCGCAATTCCGCCCAGGTGGGCATGCTCACTATCCTCTTCGTGACGCCCATGATCATGCTCTCCGGCACCTGGACCCCGCCCGAGGCGATGCCCAGGGTGCTCCAGTTCCTCATCAGGCTCTCCCCGCTCAACCATTTCATCGAGATCTCCTACGGCATACTGCTCAGGGGGGCCGGCGTGGCTCTCCTCTGGGACTCCATCCTCGCCATGTTCATCATGGGCAACCTCCTGCTCCTGGTCGGCGTCTGGAGGTTCCGGAGGATGTTCGGGTAAAGACAGTGTGAGTGTGAGTGTCAGTGTGAGTGAAGGAGAAAAAGAAAGCCTTTCCTGAGGGTATTTGCAGCGATAGGGAAAAGCTGTAAGCTGTTTGGGACAGGAGTGACAAACCCGTCATATCCCCTTAGAAAAGGTGGTTTTTATTTGAGGGATGTTGAGGGCTGCTGACTGACGACTGTTAAATTAAAGTTGACATCATAGTTAATTATTGTTAACATATTTTGCTTAAAAATTATAATTAGACATAGGAGGTAGTTATGAAGAAGGTATTGATCGCTTTTTACAGCCGGACGGGAAACACAGGGAAGATGGCCGAGTATATCGCCGAGGGCGTCCGCTTTGCCGGACAGGACGCGGAGATCAAAAAGATCACCGAACTCAAGAGTGAAAAGGACTTTGCGGGCTATGACGGATACATTTTCGGCTGCCCTACCTACCACAAGGACATGACGGAAAACTTCAAGACCTTCCTCTTCCTTGCGCAGAAGGGGAACCTCGAGGGAAAGGTGGGCGGCGCTTTCGGTTCCCACACCCACAGCGGCGATGCCCCGCAGCTTATTTACGATACCATGGCATATGTGTTCAAGATGAATATGACCAACCTCGGCGCTTTTCCGCTCAAGGAGGTCACGGTGAATTCGGACACAGGCGTTCATGCCTGTCAGGATTACGGGAAATTCGTCGGGAAGATGCTCGCCTAAACAGCAGTGTCAGTGACAGTGACAGTGTAAGGAAAATTTTCAGTCCCTTTCCTGAACTGCCCGGAATGTTTATGACGCTGTCTTCTTTCTTTGCGCGCTTTGCGGCTTTGCGCGGGATTGCCTTAGGCCTTGAAGGGGTCGTCCATCCGGGCGGCCCTTTTCTTTTTCAGCGCCGGAGGATTGTGATGTGCGTCGCGCAGGAGATGCAGGGGTCATAGCTCCGGATGACCTGTTCGCATCCCCTCTTGATGAAGTCCGCCGGCTTGTCGATATGCCGCCTGACAAAAAGTGCGACATCCTCCTCGATCATGGCGAGGTTCTGCGATGTCGGGGGTATGAGGGTGCAGCACTGCACCCGTCCGTGGTCGTCGGTCTCGTAACGGTGGATGAGGATCCCCCTGGGCGCCTCGGTGATCCAGACAGCCTCGCCGGCTTTCGGTTCCACAGGGACCGCCGCAGTCTCCGCTTCCTTGTAACCCCTGATGACCCTGGCCGCTTCTCCGATCGCATATGTCATCTCGATGATCCGGGCAACCATCGCAGCTTGAATATGTCTCAGTGGTACGGTGACGCCGGCACCTGCCATTGCGTCCCTGATCCTCCCGGGCAGCCTGTCCGCATTGTTGTTCAGCCTTGAAAGAGGTCCCACAAGATAGGGGTTGACGGAGGACTCCCGCTTAATCCCGCTGTGCAGGGCCGTCGAGTAGGGCTGCTGATACTCCTGCACGAGATCGAAGAACCGCTCCATGGGCTCGTCCAGTCCCCTGTCAGAAAAGACGACGCCCTCGCTCATGGGATACTCGTCGGGATGTCGGAGGGAGACGCTTTCCACGTCGCGCCTTTCTCCGTCGGCAGCGAGTCTCGCTGCCCACCCGATTTCCCCGATGGCGACAGTATAGAGGCGCTCAAGCTCCGGCAGGAGCGGACGGAGATCGTCCGGGGCCGGCAGGCGGGAGAACCCTCCGACGCGTGGCGTCACCGGGTGCACCGGCCGTCCCCCGAGGACCCTGACGATGCGATCGCCGATCGCCTTAAATGATAGTCCCCTCACCATGATTTCCCTGTATTCCCGGTTTGCCCAGGCGCTTTCGAGCCCGTAGAAATCGGGACCCTGGAGCAGGTACGCATGGAGGGCATGGCTCGCGATCCACTCCCCGCAGTACAGGAGACGCCTGAGGTCTCGGACCCCGGGGCTCACGGAGACGCCGAATATCTTTTCCAGCGCGTGCACCGAGGACATCTGGTAGGCGATGGGGCAGATGCCGCAGATGCGCGCCGTGAAATCAGGCACGTCGGTGTACGGTCGTCCCCTGAGAAAGGCCTCGAAGAACCGCGGCGCTTCGAAGATGTTGAGGTGCACCGAGGCGATCGTTCCATCCCTGATGTCGACGGTTATCCCGCCCTCTCCCTCAACCCTGGAGAGATAGTCAATCGAAATTTTACGTGTCATTTGACCTCGGTGTTCAATGCAGGCCCTCAATCCTGGCTTTCCTGAAGGCCAGCGTGTTCATGGCATCGATGCGCTCCATGCATTCCCTGTCGGTGAGACCGAGCTGCCCGAACTGCCGGAACAGCGCCTCTATGTTCGCCCCCTCGCGGGGACCGAAACAGCCGTAGCAGGGCCGCAGAAGGGAAGGGCAGAGGACGCCGCAGCCCGCCCGCGTCACAGGGCCGAGACAGGGTTCCCCTTTCGACACGAGGATGCAGGGTATCCCTTCCCGTTTGCATTCCATGCAGAGGCTGTACCCCGGGATGCCCGGCCTCCTGCCGAGGAGCAGGGAGACGAGCGTCTCGGTAAGGGCGGCGGTGTTGATGGGGCAGCCCCAGAGTTCATAGTCCACAGGGACGTGGTCGGAAACGGGCGTCGATGTCGGCAGGGAGCGGACCACGTCCGGCGTGGGGTAGACCCTCTGTTTGTACGCAGTCAGGTTGGCCCAGTTTCTGAGGGCCTGGAGACCTCCCGAGGTGGCGCAGGCGCCTATGGTGATGAGGGAGTGAGCGCGTTCCCTGATCTCGGCGATTTCTCCCCTCTGGTCCTCCGTCGATACCGATCCTTCGACAAGGGCGATGTCGAAATGTCCCCGGAGCGGCCGGGCCGTCGCCTCGCGGAAGTAGGCGATGTCGGCGAGGTTGAGCAGGGCGACGAGGTCCTCGCCGATGTTGAGGATCGACAACTGGCAGCCGTCGCAGGAGGTGAGCTTGAAGACGCCGACGCGGGGTTTCTTCATCAGATCTCCTTCACCGCCAGAAAAGGCGCCACATCGGCGAACCGGAAGACAGGGCCGTCCTTGCAGACGAACTTGGGGCCGAAGAAGCAGTGGCCGCAGATGCCCATGCCGCAGTTCATCGTCCTTTCCATGGAGAGGAAGATCTTTTCTTCCGGTACCCCCCGTATCAGGAGGGCCTGCGCCGTCGCATCCATCATCACCTCGGGGCCGCAGAGGAAGGCGACGGTGTTGAGCGGGTTCATCGTTATCCGGTCGAGGAGAGTTGTGACGGTTCCGACAGAGCCCTTCCAAAAGACTTCCGGATCGGCCCTGTCGACGGTCAGGAGGGTTTCGAAGGCATCGCGGTAACGGGGGAGTTCGTCCCTGAAGATGACGTCTTTGGGTGTCCTCGCCCCGTACATAATACGGGGGATGCCGGCGGGCCTGAAAGTCGCTGTCCCCCGGAATATCTGCCTGATGACGGACCGCAGGGGAGCAATGCCGAGTCCACCCGCCATGATGAGAAACTCCCGTCCCTCCAGTTCGTCCATGGGCCATCCCGTTCCAAAGGGGCCTCTCAGGCCGAGCACGTCGCCTGCGCGAAGCATCGAGAGGGCATTCGTCACGTCGCCGGCGATCCTGATCGTGTGCGTGAGGTCGTGGTCCGACGGCGCAGAGCTGATCGAGATGGGCGCCTCGCCTATGCCGGGCAGGGAGAGCATATTGAACTGCCCCGGAGTGAACCGGTATTTTTTCGAAAACTCCCTGTCCCGCAGGGCCAGTGAGACCGTAAAGGTGTCCCTCGTCTCCCGGCGCACCCAGCGGACCTTCGCCTCTGTCGGCGTCGTCCTACCGGGCATGGCTCAGGGCCTCCAGTTCCGCGGTGATGTCGATCCCGGCGGGGCACCAGGTGATGCACCGGCCGCATCCGACGCACCCGGGCAGATCGAACTGCTCGAGGGCGTAGGCGAGCTTGTGGGCCATCCAGTGACGGTACCGTGCCCGCCGTGAGACCCTGAAATTGCCGCCGTGGACGCGGGCGAAATTCCGGGAGAAGCAGGAGTCCCAGGTGCGGACATGGCTTCCCGAGATTTCGCCGCCTCCCGATACCCCCCGGAGGCCGACGCTGTCATAAGCGGTCGAACAGAAGCAGGTCGGGCAGACCTGCGTGCAGTTGCCGCACTCGAGGTCCCGTGTGGCGATCTCCGCCCACCGGGGATGGTCGAGATTCCTGTATATGAGCTGAGGAAGTTCCCGAAAGGGGATGGATTTGCCGATGAGGGACCGGCACTTTTCGACGACTTTTATCTTCTCGTCCAGGTCGCTCCCGGAGGCCCGCGCCGGTGAGAGCGATGCCGTGATCTCGTCACCCTTCCGGCTCCCCGTCTCGATGAGGAGGCGGTCGTCCAGCTCCGTGATGAGGATGTCGAACCCGCCGGTCACCTCCGGCCCCGTGCCGATGGACGAACAGAAACAGTTGTCGCCCGGGTAGACACAGTTGAGGGCGATGAGAAACATCGTGTCACGGCGTTCCGCATAATCGGCGATTTTGACGGGTCCCCCGAGAAAGACCTTGTCATAGAGCCTAAGGGCGGCCCTGTCGCAGGCGCGCATCCCGAAAAGGGCGATCGGCTTTTCTTCAGGCATGGGGACGTCGACGGTCAGTCTTTTCGCAGACCTCCGGAACCGGTAGAGTTCCGTCGCCGGGGGATTCAGGAACCGCTTGAAGGAATCGGGGCCGTTTGAAAAGGAGAACATGCGGGGATCCCGCTCATCAAGGAGCCTGTACCGTCCCGGCCCCTGCCGCTCCCTGAGGCCCACCGGCAGGTCCCCGGCGCCGATCTCGTCAAGGACAATAGCACCGTCCCGCACCTTGGGTCCGATGACACGATATGATCCGCTCAATGCCTCAAAGAGCGCAGGGAGTGAGTCTTTCGTGATCGTCCACGCGGTCATCGCTGTCTCCTCGACACATTATATCACGGAAAATTCCAGTTCAAAACAGTTTTGTTTATAGCCCGGCAATTACATAGGCGAACTCCTTCAAGCATCGTCATTCCGGCTTGAGTATTGTACAATGCAGCCCGAGATGAAATAAACATTGTGAAATCTCATCCAAGAGAAAGCCTGCATGGCGAAACGTCCTGACTCAATTTGGAATAACTCTTTTGTGGCAGACTAATAATGGCATAAAGCACGGACGGGATATAGCCCCCGGGGAACTCTTCGCTGAGCGGCGCTATTTCGGCCAAGTCCTGCGATAGGCGGAAGTGCTGTCCGAGGTGTGGGCGGCGGCATAATGGCGGGACAGAAAAACGGCAAGATATCAAGACTTTGCCCGGGCGACGCTGCCCTATATTGCAAGTTTCCCTATCGCCTTAGCAGGATTTTGGCTGGGCTCAATAGTCGGCTTTCTGAAAAGAAGGCAAAACAAATAAAGACCCTCGACTCCGCCTAACTAACGGATATCAACAAAAGGACATCGAGTGGGGAATAAACAAATCTGAACATTGGGAGGTTTAAAAGACGGTGAAAAGGTGGTATCGCTAAGAGAAATTTGTTAAACTAAATCCGAGAGATAAGAAGGAGCTGCAACGATGAGTAAAATAGAAAAAATTGAAAAAGAAGTTCAGGGGTTAAAGCCGGAGGAACTTGAGGCTTTTCGAAAATGGTTCTGGGATTTTGATGCAGAGGCATGGGATCGGCAATTTGAAAAAGATGCGCTGTCGGGGAAACTCGATGCGGTGGCCGAAGCTGCACTCAAGTCATATAAATCTGGAACCTGTTCACAAATTTGAAGCATTTCGCCTCACCGGAGTTTTGGGAACTTTATAGGGTATTGCCGCAACATGTCCAAGCTCTCGCCGACAAGAATTATTCGCTGCTGAAGAATAATCTTTATTATCCGTCTCTACACCTCAAGAAAGCTGGCCGTTATTGGTCTGTCAGAGTTGGCTATCATCACCGCGCAGTTGCTGTTGAGGTGCCAGATGGGCTGCTTTGGTTTTGGATTGGCAGCCATGAAGATTACAATAAGCTGATGGGTTAACAAATCACTCGTGCCGATTCGCTTCGCTCTCGGCACAGTTCAGACGTTATGCTCCGCCAAACCTGACAGATCTGCGCGATAGGCCCCTGCAAGAGTTCTTCTGGAAAGTATGCGCCAAAGATGACCACGGTTATGCGACTTGTGGCTGAAGTCCTTTTATTCTTACGTCAGTGCTTGTGAATGAAATAGTGCGAGTGGAGGTGGGCGTGGCAGTCATCGCCGTGCCTGTGCGCATGCTCATGGATCAGGTTGACGCGGAGGAGCAGCTCCTCGTCGTGGAGGATTTCCTGGGACGTCCCGATCTTCTCGACCCTGTGGTCCTCCGACAGGACGGCCACGCGGGCATGGAGTTCGTCGACGAGGCCGAGGTCGTGCGATGCGATGACGATAGTCTTGCCCGCCTCGTTGAGGGCGAAGATAAGCTCCACGAGGAAGCACTGCGTTCTTGGGTCGAGGCCGTTCGTCGGCTCATCGAGGAGCAGGACATCGGGGTTCATTGTGAGGACGGAGCCGAGGGCGACCCTCTTCTTCTCCCCGCCCGAGAGCATGTACGACGGCCTGTCCTTCAGTTTTTCGATGCCGAGCATCTCCATGACCGAATGCGCCCTGTCGAGGGCCTCCTTCTCGCCCAGGCCGATCTGCACGGGACCGAAAAGGAGCTCATCAAGCACGGTCGGCGAGAAGAGCTGGACGTCCGAGTCCTGGAAGATATACCCCACGCACTGGCGGAAAAAGCGGGTGAATTCGCGGTCCTTCAGTGACTGCTCCGAGACTTCCCTCCCCCTGAACCGGACCGACCCGCTTGAAGGATAGATCAGGCCGCTCATGATCTGCAGGAGCGTCGACTTTCCGCTCCCGTTGGACCCGATGATGGCGCACCTTTCCCCTTCGCCGACGGAGAGGCTCACGTCGGAAAGCGCAGTGATGCGGTCAAAATAGCGGTATGTGACCCTGTCGATTTCGAAAACGCCGTCCAAGCCGTTCCTCAGAGGATGATCAGGATGATGCCCGAGGAGAGAAAGAGCAGCCCTGCGACCCAGTCGAGGCTGCTCAATTTCCTGAACGCATATACCTCAATGGTACCAGAAAAACCCCTGCCCTGCATAGCCTTGTAGACCTCCTCGAACCTCATCTGGCTTTTCCGGAACAGGAAGGCCATTCTCCCCGCCAGCCAGCGCCTCATCTCGGCCCCGCTGACCGAGCCGGCCATCCTGCTCTTCTTTGCCAGGTGGATGTCCTCGATCGTCCTGGCGAAGGTCAGCATGTACTTGTAGGTCAGGGTGATGATGAGCAGCACCGTATCGGGCACCCTGTATGTCTTCAGGGCCTTTATGATGTCCGTGAAGGGGGTGGTGAAGAGGAGCAGAAAGGTCAGGGTCAGGGAATTGAGCACCCTGAGGGTAAGGAGGAGGAGGCCCGTGAGGCCTTCCATCGTGAAGCCGACCGTCGCGGGTATGCGGTAGATGAGGAACTGCCGCTCACCGGAGAATCGCAGGAGAGGGACGATGACATCACCGCCGGAGAAGATGTTCAGAGCCGACGGCAGGGCGATGAGAAAGCCGAAGAAGAAGCCGATCACCAGCACCCGGCGGTAGAAAGCGAGAAGGCTTATACGGGAGAGGGCCACACAGGCGAAGAGCATGGCCGCGATACATAACTCGGGCAGGGTGCTCTCCTTGATGCTCACGATGACGATGAAGAAGATCAGGAAAAAGACCTTGACCCTCGGGTCGAGCCGCTGAAAGAGGCCGTTACGGGAGGCAAGGTCCCACTGGACATAGGATGACTTGATGATGCCGGATATATGCCCGATGGCCCTGTCGATGAAAGGAGCGGACAGGCCGCCCCTGGGAATTGACTGCTGCGGCAATGAGGACGGCCTGTCGAGGAGAAAGGGAGGGATTGTATTCTTCACTGTAGACTCCCTATCGCGAATAGCGCCTCCGGAAAGGCGGGGCGAAGCGCTCTGAAAAACAGTGACAGTGTGAGTGTCAGTGTCGGTGTCACTACCGCTGCCGGCCGGGAAGGCAAATATGGTTCAAAGCCTTTCCAATGCGATGATGAGACTTTTCCATGTGTTCAGCCTCTGTTGCCTGACGGGCACTTGGTATCGATCGACACGGCAAAGTGTGGTCCGGGGATGAACAAGGTATCTTAGCGGAAAGGCTTTTCACCACATCAGCCTTCCCGTCGGTACGATTGTCGTCCCGTTTCCGTCTTTGCATGCTGTCTATTGTCTACCGTATTCCGTCTACTGTTTTTACATGGCGCATACACCCCGCCTTCCGGAAGGGAATATGCAACGATGATATTCATGCAGAGATGCTGCACCTTCTCAGAAAAAGAAGGAGAGGGTGACGATGGCGCGGTACTTTTCGAGTCCCTCGGCCCCCTGCTGCTCGTCTTTCTCGTTGAGGTCCTTCCAGACCGGGAATTTCATCATGACGCCCAGGTTGGCGTTGCCCAATTTGGGAAAGGAGAACCGCAGACCCGGCGAGGCGTAGAGAATAGTTCCCCCCGTGGCGCGCTGCGTGTCCCCTCCCTCTTCATCCCTCGCGACATTCAGGAGGTTCAGCTCGGCGACGCCGTCGATCTCGGCAAGGAAATTCTCGGGCTTCGAGAAAAAGACATACACACCGGCGAGGTTCAGCCGCCATTCGTTGCCGAACTTGAAGTTGTCTTTTTTCGTGAAGATGTCATAGGATGTGTCGGCGACGAGGGTGAGGCCGTCTGCCACCATCTTCGCCGCCGAGAGCCCGAAAGTCATCGTCGGGCTGCCGAAGCCCGGCTGCATGCCCCGGTCCAGTTCCCCGCCCAGCTCTGTCTCGTGGTCTCCCGTGGGAATGGTGAAGCCGGCGCTGAAGCCGATGAAGGTCTTTCTCGTTCCCTCCATCGATGTCGTCGTGTCCTCGGCCGTGTTCAGGCCCAGCCCTTTGGACGGGTCGTAATTGAAGCCCAGGTTGAAAAGGAACTTGATATCTCCGATCCCTTCCGTCTGTCCGAGCGTGTCCTGGCGCTTGATGTTGTACGGGAAAAAGATGCTCCCCGTGAGATATGGGGTGATGCCGTGAGAGAGACTCAGGTTGAAGAACGAGAAGGCATCCTTGTTTTCCGGCTCGGCGAAATCGTATTTCTTCCACTCCACCTGCTCGAACCGTGCGCCGAGGACCCACGCGCCCTGGGGCAGGGTCAGCGGCGAATTCGACTCGATGGGGCTGCCGGGACCAAAGGCGAGGCTCACCCCGCCATGGTGGGCCTGCGCAGCACAGGGAACGATGATGATTACAATCATGCATGCGAAGACAAAGCGTTTCATTGACATGGATCTATCCTCCTTTTGTGTTGTTTTCCGTCGTTGCCGGTCCGCCTTCATGGCGTTCCCTGCGCCTCGACTTCAGGAGGGCATAGATTCCGAAAATACCGATGATCAGGCTCACCCCGGTGATCAGTTTCGTCGATTGGGCGACGAGGGGCTTGCTGAACGATTCGAGGTTGAGACCCTTGTCGACGTTCACATCGATGGTGACGCCGTGGAAGCCGTGCGTCGATTCGCCGAGCACTTTGACCTTCCAGGCGCCGGCACGGTCAGGGAAGAAGGAGACATAGCCGTTCTTGTCGGTCCTCCCCGTCTGGTGCGGCACGGTGTCACCGGGTCCGTAGAGTTCATACTCGGAGTAACTCGCAGCGTCCCGGGCGCTGTAATAGATCCTCACCGAGAATCCCTGCTGCTGCACGTCGTAGTGGATGCCGTGTCCCGCTGCAGGCTGAGGAAAGAGAATTGCCCAACCGATCAGGACGAAAATCAGCGCGACAACTGTTGCCTTCATCGTACTGCTGCAATACACTGTCGGAAAGGCGGGGTGTCTGCGCCGAAAACCTTGGTGCGGCGACTCCTTCACTGTCACGGAAGACGACGATTTAAGCCGATGGTCGACGAAACAGAGTGTGGATTTCTGAAACACGAAGCTGACAATGCGTATCGTCGCCTTCAGCAAGGAATTGAGGCGCTTCGCCCCGGCTTTCCATGCAGGCGTACCGTTCATTTCGGCACCTCGAAACTGAGACTGGAGGTGATGCTGCGGTAGTCGGCATCGGGGTCGCCTTTCAGGGGGTCTTTGTGAGAGATCGTGAAGAGTTGGTCTCCTTTCGTCAGTGGCACCTGGGCAACGCCGTCCTGGTCGGTCTCCGCAACCTTCTCATGGTCACCTCCTATGACCTCCGCTTTCACGAGGGGTTTGCCCATGAGGAGGACCCGGACCGGCAGTTTATCTCCTGCCTTCATCTGGAAGGGGTTCTTCAGCGGTATCATATCGATCATGAAGCCTTCGACGGGCTTCTGGGCCGCGTCGCTCCATGAAAGGATGGTCTTCGAGTAATTGAAGGACCTGTTCGCCTCGACGACCCGGCTCGCCTGGCGCTTCGGCAGGTTCTTCCAGCCGTAGATCGTTTTTGACCAGTAGCCGTTGTCGATTTCCACAGCCATGATGGAAGGCTGCTCCGCCGGCTTAAGAACGACGGCTTTCTCCTTCTTTTCCCGTGAGACGGCGACGGCCTTCCCCTGGGAGTCAAAGGCCCGGATTGTTTTGATTTTCGACGGATCAACGTCCTCCCTGTGCTTGCCGTGGCCGAAGACGACGCTGTACTCCCTGCCGTGCCGCTCGATCCAGTAATCATGGGCGAAGGCTGTCGACGACAAGGAGAAGAAAAAGGTGAAGAAGAGGATGACGGCGGGCTTCCATCCCCTGGCGCCATCGGGCTGGAACCTGGAAAGCGCGAGAAGCACGAGCACCGTCACCGTCGCTTCCAGAAATCCGACGGCCGTGAGATGGGGGAGCATCACCGCGGGGATTGCCACATCGAGGGAGTAGGGGAAGTAGAGGGATGCACCGGCGCTCTTGTGGAGCAACGGCTGTATGCCGAGTTCGAGGGCGGTGAAAAGGGCGCCCAGATTGACGGAGACGTATGCAGCCAGACCGGAGCCGACGAGGCGAAGGGTGAAGGGGGGCTCCGATGAAGCAGGTTTGCCGGTTTCCCGGACACTGCCGCCGAGAGAACCCAGGGATGTGACGAGCCTGCTGATGAAGAAAGCGCTCATTGAACCGATAAAGGCGATATTAAAACAATTCGCCCCGATGGCGGTAATTCCTCCGTCGCCGAAGACGAGGGCCTGGATGATGAGCGCCACCGATACGGCCAGAATGGCGGCCCAGGGACCGAGGAGAACGCTGATCAGCGCCGTACCGCTCATGTGGCCGCTCGTTCCGCCGGGCAGGGGAACGGTGAAGATCATCACCATGAGGCTGAAGGCCGAGGCCGTCGCGAGAAACGGCACCTGCGACGCCTTCATCGTATCCTTCATTTTGCGAGACGCGAACATCCATATGGGAACCATGGCGGCCCAAAGGCCTCCGTATGTGACCGGTCCGAGATAACCGTCGGGTATGTGCATGTCTACACCCCCTTTTCTACGTCAGTGAGCGGAATACGTCGGCCCTTCGGGGAAGTGCCCCTGCGCAGCATGGGTCAAAAAAAACAAAAAGAGCCACGAGCGCGTTTAAACCTTCTGGTTTAAAAAGCCTTCGTGGCTCTTTTACAAACATGATACAGGGCAGCCTGATGGTTTGTCAACGCGCAAGGCGCAAGGCCGCCAAGAGCTCAAAGAAAGAGTGGCAGTGTCTGTGACAGCGATAAGAGTAATTCAGGAGCGAAACCTGATAGACTACATCATGGGCCGGGAAGAGCAGGATCAGCAGGAGATGGACGAGATCCTCGGGATCACGCGCTGTGCCCGCTGCGGCCACCGCCTGAACGGCGAGATTGAGTGCCCCTTCTGCTCCCTTTTCCCCGATCCGCCGAGGAAAAAAGAGATCCCCAAGTGGGTCTATATAACGGCCTGCTTTCTCACATCCCCTGTCAGCCTGTATCCGATCGTCACGACCGACCGCCTGTCGGTATTCGAAAAGGTCTTCGCCTTTTCGGGATGCCTGATCTGGTTCGCCCTCTACTTTTTGTCTTGACCACCCCCGGGACTGTCAGATAGAGTACTCCATGGAAAGAATCCGCATCCCCCGGATCATGCAGATGACATCCCGGAAGTACTTCCTCCAGAACAGGACAGTCGGACTCGTGCCGACGATGGGGGCGCTCCATGAGGGTCATCTCAGCCTTGTCAGGAGGGCGCGGGACGAGAACGACGTCGTCGTCGCCAGCATATTCGTCAATCCCCTGCAGTTCGGGCCGGGCGAGGACCTGGACAAATACCCCAGGGACCTGGAAGGAGATATGGAGAAGCTCGAAAGGGCCGGCGCCGATGTCCTCTTCATGCCTGATCCTCCTTCCATGTATCCCGAGGGCTTCGCCACATCCGTCACGGTTGCAGGCATTTCGGAGAAGCTTTGCGGGGCCTTCAGGCCCGGCCACTTCACCGGCGTGGCGACGGTGGTGCTGAAGCTGCTGAACTGCGTCTTCCCCACACGGGCCTATTTCGGGCAGAAGGACTACCAGCAGACCGTCGTCATCAGGCGCACCGCCGAAGACCTGAATCTCGGGGTGGAGCTCGTCATCTGCCCGACGGCGAGGGAGCACGACGGTCTCGCCATGAGCTCCCGCAATCTCTATCTTCAGCCGGAAGAAAGGAGGGCTGCGACGGTCCTTTACAGGGCCCTCGATGCGGCGGCGCATATGATCAGGACGGTCACGAACGACGCCGGGGAGGTGAACAACCACATGCTCTTTCTGCTTAAGGGGGAGCCCCTCGTCTCGGAGGTCCAGTACGCCGGACTCTACGACCCTGAAACGCTCGACCCTGTCGGCACGGCCGATGCCAAGACCCTTCTCGCCGTTGCCGTGAAGATCGGCTCCACCCGCCTCATCGACAACATGCTCGTCGAAAGATAGACCGCCTCACTTCGGGATCCAAACCTTTCCTTTGTCGATGATGTGCTCGACGGTCCAGCCCCGCCTGTGGAGCTCCCGGGCGATCCAGCGCCGGTGACATTTCCAGGGGAACTTCTCGGCGCAGATGATGACGGAGACCGATGCCGCGGCGATGGATTCAAGGAGGTCGATGCCCTTCATGAACTCCGCCGTCTCTGCGTATGCCTCGTAGCCTCCCTTGCGGAATCCCCCCAGTTCCCGCCCGAGATAGGCATAGGCGAGCCCCTCTCTCTCGAGAATTGACTTGAGGTTATGCTGAGTAAATATCTGTATTTTGCTCTTCGGAAAGCTGCGGACATCGACGATGGTGCCGGTGGAATAGAAGAGGAGGATCTCGATGAAATCCTCCTCGCTCCTGAGGTCCGTGCCGAGGGTGAAGACCGTCTTCAGATCGAACTCTTTATGAACTTCGGGACGACGACGATGCCGCCGGGGCTGACGTGAAACCTTTTCTTGTCCTCTTCGAGGTCAAAGCCGATCTTTTCGCCCGGCGGGATGTAGACGTCCTTGTCGATGATGGCACGCCTGATTTCGGCATGCCTGCCCACCTCGACGTTTTCCATGAGGATCGATCCATGCACTTTCGCCCAGCTGTTGATCCTGACATTCGGCGACAGGATGGAGTTCTGGACCCGGCCGCCGCTGACGATGCATCCGTCGCAGACGATCGAGTCGAGGGCGATGCCGAGCCGGCCGCCCTTCTTTTCCTGTGCGAAGACGAACTTTGCCGGGGGGTTCTGGGTCTGATAGGTCCGGATGGGCCAGTCCTTGTCATAGAGGTTCAGGTGAGGCTCGACGGCGACGAGGTCCATGTTGGCCTCCCAGTATGAGTCCAGCGTCCCCACGTCCCGCCAGTACTTCGCCTCCTTCTTGTTCTCGTCCCTGAAATTGTATGCATAGAGTTTCCCCTTGTCGATCATTGCAGGGATGATGTCTTTTCCGAAATCATGGGCCGACTTCTTCTCCGCGTCCGCCTTTAGCTCGCCGATGAGCTCCTCCGTGTTGAAGAGGTAGATGCCCATAGAGGCGAGGCACTGATTCGGTTTGCCCGGTATGGTCTTGGGGTGTTTGGGCTTTTCCTCGAAGCCGACGATCCGCCAGTCCTCGTCGACCTGCATGACGCCGAAGGACGACGCCGTCTTCTTGTCCACCTCGATGGCCCCGATCGTCCCGAAGGCGTTTTTGTTACGATGAAAGGCGTACATGTCGGAGTAGTCCATCTTGTAGATGTGGTCGCCCGACAGGATCAGGACAAAGGGCAGCTCGAACCGCTCGATGAAATAGATATTCTGGTAGACCGCGTCGGCCGTGCCGGAATACCACCGCTCATCGATGCGCTGCTGAGGGGGGATGGTGAAGATGAACTCGTCCATGTCGGAGGCGATCAGGTTGCTCCATCCCTTGGAGATGTGGCGGTCCAGCGAGAGGGATTTGTACTGGGTGAAAATGCCGATCTTCCTGATGCCCGCATTGATGCAGTTGCTGAGAGTGAAATCGATGATACGGTATTTTCCACCGAAGGGGACGGCGGGTTTCGCCCGGTGTATGGTCAGGGGGCTCAGACGCTCGCCTTTTCCGCCAGCCAGGACAATGGCCAAGAGTTCTTTCATGCTCGTCTCCTTGACTGTCTGATGTGATCAAAAAACTATATCAGGAAACAATGGGCCTGTCAATCGCATGAACTGATCGTGTGAGTGTGAGTGTCAGTGTCAGTGAAAGGAGTATTCGGAGGGAAAAGCCAACTGGAAAACAACAGGAACTCTCTGTTACAATGAGGATCAATTTTTTTTCCAGAGGGATGCGTTCATGAATGGACAGTTTGGCCTTGTAACAGGCGCGGCGCGGGGCATCGGCAGGGAGATCGCGGACTCATTGGCCCGGCGCGGCGTCTCCATCGCCGTTGTGGACGTCGACGCCGACAGCGCGGAAAAGGCTGCTGCGGAGATCAGGGAAAAGGGCGTCAAAAGCATCGCCCTGAAGTCGGACATATCGAGCGCGTCGGAGGTCAAGGCGATCTTCGAGGCCGTCATGAAGGACTTCGGCAGGATCGACATCGTTGTTAACAACGCGGGCATCACACGGGACGGCCTCATTCTCCGCATGAAAGAGGAGGACTGGGACGCCGTCATCAATGTGAATCTCCGGGGCACATTTCTCTGCTGCAGGGAGGCCATCAAGATCATGTCGAAGCAGAGGCACGGCCGCATCGTCAACGTGTCGTCCGTTGTAGCCTTCATGGGCAATGCGGGGCAGGCGAACTACAGCGCCTCGAAGGCCGGCATGATCGGCCTGACGAAGACGCTCGCAAAGGAGTATGCATCCCGCGGCATCACGGTGAATGCCGTGGCCCCGGGGTTCATCACGACGGCCATGACCGACGCCCTTCCCGACCAGGTGAAGCAGGACATGCTGAAAGCCATACCGATGAACAGGTTCGGCACGGTGGAGGATGTGGCCAATGCCGTCGTTTTTCTCGCTTCGGCCGAAGCGGCGTACATAACGGGACAGGTGATCCATATCAACGGCGGTTTGTACATGTAGCCCCGTCCATACTGCGTGTAACGAAATTCAGATCATAGAATGAGGAGGGAATCGAATGATTGATGAAAAGGTGAAAGAAATTGTGGCAAAGCAGCTCGGCGTCGATCAGTCCGAGGTGACACCGGAGGCGTCCTTCGTTGACGACCTCGGTGCGGACTCGCTGGACACGGTGGAGCTCGTGATGGCTTTTGAAGAGGCCTTCAATATCGAGATCCCCGATGAGGACGCCGAAAAGATAGCAAAAGTCAAGGACGCGATCGAATATATCAAGAACAAAGTAGGATGAGCGACAAGAGAAGGGTCGTCGTAACGGGACTGGGAAATATCGCCCCGATCGGCATCGGCACGGAGGCGGCGTGGCAGGCCGCGCTCGCCGGTAAATCGGGGATCTGCCCCATCACGCAGTTCGACGCTTCATCCATCCCGGTGCGTATCGCCGGGGAGGTGAAGGGATTCAATCCCGAGGACTACATCGAGCCGAAAGAGATCAAGAAGATGGACCGGTTCATCCATTTCGCAATCGCCGCCTCTGCGATGGCCATGAAGGACTCGGGTTTCAAGGTCACCGACGAGAACGCGGAGCGGGTCGGCGTCATCATCGGTTCAGGCATCGGCGGACTCCCTGCCATCGAGCACTACCACAAGGCGCTGCTCGAAAAGGGGTACCGCCGCATATCGCCCTTCTTCATCCCCATGCTCATCGTCAACCTCGCGGCGGGCAACGTCTCCATCCGCCTCGGCGCGAAGGGACCCAACACCGCCGTGTCGACGGCCTGTGCGACGGGCAGCCATGCCATCGGCGACGCCTACAAGATCATCCAGCGCGGGGATGCCGATGTCATGGTCGCCGGGGGCGCGGAAGCGGTGGTCACCGCCCTCGGGATAGCCGGCTTCGCCGTCATGAAGGCGCTGTCCACGAGAAACGACGAGCCCGAGAAGGCGAGCAGGCCCTTTGACGCCGACCGGGACGGTTTCGTCGTCGGTGAGGGAGCGGGCGTGGTGATCCTCGAGACCCTGGAGAGCGCCCTCGCCAGGAACAGCAGGATATACGCCGAGATCGTCGGGTACGGCATGTCGAGCGACGCCTACCACATAACGACACCCGCTCCGAACGGCGAGGGGGCGGCGCGCTGTATGAAGGCCGCGCTGAAGGACGCCGGTGCGGCGCCTGAAGTGGTCGGATACATCAATGCCCACGGGACGTCGACAAAATACGGCGACGAGCTCGAAACGGCGGCGATAAAGTCCGTTTTTGGAAAACATGCCTACAATCTCTGCGTCAGCTCGACGAAGTCCATGATCGGCCATCTCCTCGGCGCCGCCGGGGGGGTGGAGGCAGTCTTTACGATCCTCAGCATCTATCACGGCATGGTTCACCCGACGATCAACCTCGACACTCCCGATCCCGAGTGCGACCTCGATTATGTGCCGCACAAGGCAAGGGCCGTCGACATCGAGTACGCCCTTTCAAATTCCTTCGGGTTCGGCGGAACGAATGCCTGCCTCCTATTCAGAAAATACCGGGGAGCTTGAAGACGCGATCGGTTACCGCTTCAGGGACAGCCGACTCCTCGTCGAAGCACTGACGCATTCCTCCTATCACAACGAAAACCCCGGCGACTCTCCGGGCCATAACGAACGCCTCGAATTTCTCGGCGACTCCGTCCTGGGCCTCGCCGTCGCCGAGATCCTCTACCGTGACGCCCTCTCTCTCACCGAAGCGGAGATGTCGAAGATGAGGTCCTACCTCGTCCGCGAATCGGTCCTGTTCGATGTGGCCTACTTCCTTTCCCTCGGGAAATACCTGAGACTCGGCAGAGGCGAGGAATCGACGGGGGGAAGGCAGAAGAAGTCCGTCCTCTCCGACGCGCTCGAAGCGCTTGTCGGGGCCGTCTTCCTGGACAGCGGATACGGGACCGTGAAGGACATGGTCGGCAGGCTGCTCGGCGACCGCATCGCCATGGTCATCGCGAAGAAGGAGGGGCTCGATTTCAAGAGCGAGTTGCAGGAGCGATGCCAGGGCCTGCTCGGCAAGCCTCCGGACTACAGGATCGTGAAACAGGAAGGGGAGGAGCACAGGAAAATCTTCACGGCCGAGGTGGTCGTCGACGGTCTCGTGTCGGGCGTCGGGAAGGGGAGGAGCAAGAAAGAGGCGGAGATGGCTGCAGCGCGGGAAGCACTGAAGAAGATGACACTATGAACAGGCAGGTCCTCTCGTGGTGCCTCTTTGATTTTGCGAATTCGAGCTTTTCCGCCGTCATCGCCGCCGTCATATTTCCCGTCTATTACACCTCGGTGATCGTCGGCAACGAGTCTGGCCTGGGCGATCTCTGGTGGGGCTGGGCGATATCCCTCAGCATGGCCGTCGTCGCCTTCTCGTCGCCCTTCCTCGGCGGCATTGCGGACCATGCCCGCATCCGCAAAAGGCTTCTCTTCGTGTACACCCTACTCTGCGTGACTGCCGTCGCCTCCTTCGCATTTCTCGGTAAGGGAGACGTCGTTGCCGGTTTCGTCCTCATCGTCCTGGCCAACATCGGCATGGAGGGCGGCTTCGTCTTCTACAACTCCTTCCTGCCCGACATCGCCGAAAGGAGCCACCAGGGGAGGGTTTCCGCCTGGGGCTACGGCGTCGGCTATGCCGGGTCCATCGCATCCCTTCTCCTGGCCCTGCTGCTTATCAGGCAGGGCCGGATAGAGATGGCATGGCCCATGGTCGCCGCTTTTTTCAGCCTCTTTGCTCTGCCTGCTTTTCTGTACCTGCCGAAAGACGAGCGCGGCGGAGAGGGGATCGTCAGAGCCGCCGGGCTCGGCGTGAGTCAGATCTGGAACCGCTTCCGGTCCATCTGGTCGAACAGGAACGAGAGGAGATTCCTCATCGCCTACCTCATTTATGAGGACGGCGTCAACACCGTCATCGTCTTCTCCAGCATCTTCGCCGCCACGACGCTCCATTTCCGTCCCGAGGAGCTGATCGCGATGTACCTCATCGTCCAGGTGACGGCCCTGGCCGGCTCCTTCCTCATGGCGCGTCCCATCGACCTGTGGGGGCCGAAGCGGGTCGTCGTCATCTCCCTGGGACTCTGGATGACCGTCTCGATCGCGGCCTATTTCATCCATGAGAAGGTCCTTTTCTTCGGCCTCGCCTCCGTCGCGGGATTCGGTCTCGGCACTGTTCAGGCCTCGTCCAGGGCTTTCTTTACGCAGTTCGTCCCCGACGGCCAGGAATCGGAATACTTCGGCGCCTATGCCCTCGTCGGCAAATCGTCGTCGATCCTGGGGCCGCTCCTATTCGGATACATCTCCACGGGCTTCGGCAGTCAGCGCCCCGCCATCCTCTCTGTGGCGCTGCTCTTCTTCGCCGGCCTGCTCATCATCAGGACCGTCGAGGGCGGCAGGCCGAACGTGCAGCGCACTTCCGCATGAAATCGGCCATTGTTTTTCTGGTCGCATTCTTGAGTTCCATACTTTGGGTGCGGCAGTTCATCAAGTGATTCTTCGCGTTGCATACGTCATCCGGAAAGGCGGAGCGAAGATGCCACCGCAAGAGTCATTAAGTCATTAAGTCATTGAGTCATTAAAGTCATTGAGTCATTAAAGTCATTGTCGGCAGTCGACAGTCGGAACAAGGTCACGAATACCAGGACGGCAGCGTCGATATAAAAACGATTCCTTTCACTGACACTCACACTGACACTGTTTTCAGAGCGCTTCGCCCCGCCTTTTTGTGCAACTGCAGGGTGATCCCTCGTCTCAACTGTTGGGAAAAGACATCATGAAGGCAAACAACCTGCACACAGATTCGCCCCCCTGTCTTTTCGGGACTGTCGGCGAGAGTGTCTGCCTTGACACTCTGTTGTCTGTTGCGGCGGAATTTGTAATTCCCTGGCCGTATGTGATAGAATTTTAAGCTTTTTTACCGCTTTTGGAATCTTGAAACGGTGCGCTGTATCTGTTTGAAAAATAGATTGCAATCATGACTGAAAGGTATTTACAGAGGAGAGGAAGGTTTTGCATATGGAGACGATGAGCATTCTCTTTGCAGGGGTCGGTGGTCAGGGTATCGTGCTGGCCAGTAAGATTGTCGCCAAGACCGCTTTTCACGCCGGTTTGATGGTCAAGGAGAGCGAACTGCACGGCATGGCGCAGCGCGGTGGGAGCGTCATAAGCCACGTCCGCTTCGGTAGCGAGGTTCACTCGCCCCTGATCCCCCGCGGAAAGGCAGATATTCTCGTGGCCCTCGAAGAATTGGAAGGCCTGCGGTCCCTTCCCTACGTGAAAAAGGGAGGGCGGGTGATCATCAATAAGAAGCAGGTCATGCCGTCGTCTCTCGAGGCCGGGGCGCCCGGTTATCCGGAGGACGTGCGGGAGCGCTTCGAGGCGATGGGCATCGCCGTCGACAGCGTGAACGCCCTGGAGATCGCGAAAGGACTCGGCAATCTGAAAGTCGAGAATATCGTGATCGTCGGCCTCCTCTCGCGATATCTTCCCCTGCCGCTTCCTGCCTGGGAGGCTGCCATCAGGGAGTCGGTCCCCCCCAAAACGATCGATATCAATATGCAGGGCTTTCAGAAGGGCAGGGAGCTGTTCGCCGGGCAGCCTGCATAACGTTGTTCACTGCTGCAATTGCCCGGACCGCAAGACATTATTAAAGAGAGAGGTGGATGCATGTTTTGGCAGAAGGATTTGGAAACGATCAGCCGTGACGCCCTCGTCACGCTCCAGATAGAGAGGCTCCGCGAAACGGCAAAGCGCGTCTACGATAACGTTCCTTTCTACAGGGCGAAATTCGATGAACTGTCGGTGAAGCCCGAAGACATCCGGTCCCTCGATGACATCAGGAATCTTCCCTTTACGACACGCGATGACCTCCGCGCAAATTATCCCTTCGGGCTTTGCGCGCTCCCCAAAGACGAAATCGTCCGTCTCCACACGTCGACAGGGACGACGGGAAAACCCAAGGCGATCCTTTTTTCGAGAAACGACATCGACCGCGGCGCCGACCTGATCGCCCGGTGCCTGACCATGACGGGGATGCGAAAGGACGACATCCTCCAGAATATGATGACCTATGGATTGTTCACAGGCGCCCTCGTCATGCACTACGGCGCCGAAAAGGTGGGGGTCCTCATCATCCCTGCAGGCCCGGGGAATACGGACAGGCAGATCACCCTGATGGAGGATTTTCAGTCGACGGCCCTTCACCTTACCCCGAGCTACGCCCTGTACATCGCCGAGGTTCTCCAGAAAAGGGGCATCGACCCCCGGAAGGACCTGTCCCTGAAAAGGGCCTATCTGGGCGCCGAGCCCTATTCGGAGGAAACGAGGAAGAAGATAGAAGGCATGCTCGGGATCGATGTATACAACTCATTCGGTCTGTCGGAAATGAACGGCCCCGGCGTCGCCTTCGAGTGCGCCGAGAAGAACGGCATGCACCTCTGGGAGGACAACTTTCTCCTGGAGGTCATTAATCCCGATACGGGTGAGGCGGTGCCTGACGGAGAGGACGGCGAGCTCGTCATGACATCCCTCTGCAGGGAGGCGATGCCGATTTTACGGTACCGGACAAAGGACCTCGCGTCCGTCATGACCGGCGAGTGCCCCTGCGGCAGGACGCACCGCCGCATATCCCGCATCAAGGGCAGGGCCGACGACATGTTCATCGTCCGCGGCGTGAACATATTCCCGCAGGAGATCGAGAGGGTGCTCATGGGCATCAAGGGTGTCGCCCAGAATTACCTCATCCACCTCGATGCGTACGACCAGATGACGGTGAGGGTGGAAATCGCCAAGGACATCTTCGACGGCAGGATCGATCATCTCGTCAGCCTCAGGACGCTCATAACGAACAGGCTGAAATCGGAGATCCTCGTGACGCCGAAAGTGGAGCTCCTGGAGCCGGGCACCCTGCCTGTCAGCGAGGGAAAGGCAAAGCGTGTCATTGATGAGAGAACACTTTAAGGTCGACAAGGAGCAGGTATGGCTGGATTGAAACAGATTTCCGTTTTTGCTGAAAACAAGCCGGGAAAACTCGAAAAGATAACGAAGGTTCTCGCAGATGAGGGAGTCAATATCACCGCAATCTCGATCTCGAGCACCAACGGGTTCGGCGTCATCCGTTTTCTCGTGGACGAAACGCAGAAGGCTTTCGACAGCCTCAGGCAGAAGGGCTTCACCGTCTCGATCACCGAGGTGCTCGCCCTCGCTCTGGAGGACAGACCGGGGGGATTACATGCCGTCGCCAAGAAGATGTCTGACAACGGCATCAACATGGAGAATGCCCATGTACTCGTCCTGAAACAACGGGAACACGCGTATCTGGTCGTCGAGGTGGAAGACGTGGAGGGTGCTACAGCAATCCTCCGGAAGGCGAACGTGCCGATGCTGACGGAAGAGGAATACCACGCACAATAAAGGAGGGGGGAGACAATGATCTGGGATCGCGAAGCCGAATGCATGCCTGAGAAGGAGAGGGAGAAGCTCCAGCTCGCAAGGCTGAAGGCGACGGTAAAGCGCACGTATGAAAAGGTGCCATACTACAAGAAACTCTTTACGGACAGCACGGTCAAACCCGGCGACATCCGGTCGCTCAAGGACATAAGGAAGCTCCCCTTTACCACGAAGGCGGACCTCCGCGAAGGGTATCCCTTCGGCATGTTCGCCGTTTCCCACAAAGAGATCGTCGAAGTCCATTCGTCGTCGGGGACGACGGGGAAGCCCGTCGTGACGGGCTATACGAGGAACGATATCGATGTCTGGTCCGAAGTCATGGCACGGGCCCTCGTCATGGCCGGGGCGACGAAGGACGACGTCATCCAGAACTGTTACGGGTACGGTCTGTTCACGGGCGGTTTGGGAGTGCACTACGGCGCCCACAGGATCGGCGCGACCGTCGTTCCCATATCGGCGGGCAACACGGCCCGTCAGCTCGAGGTGATGGTCGATTTCGGCACGACGATCATCACCTGCACCCCTTCCTATTCGCTCTATCTCGCCGAGGTCGCCGCGGAAAAGGGCATCGCCAAAAAGGACATCAAGCTGAAGGCCGGTGTTTTCGGTGCGGAGATGTGGTCCGAGAGGATGCGCGACGAAATCGAAAGGAGACTCGACCTGCTTGCGCTGAATATTTACGGGCTGACGGAACTGATCGGCCCCGGCGTCGCACAGGAATGCCCTGAAAAGGCAGGACTCCATATATCGGAAGACCATTTTTATCCCGAGGTCATCTCTCCGGAGACCCTCGAAACGCTGCCTGACGGAGAGAGGGGCGAACTTGTACTCACATCCCTCACGAGGGAAGGCATGCCGATGATCCGGTTCCGCACGAAAGACATCACCTCCCTGACACGGGGAGAGTGCAAGTGCGGCAGGACCACCGTGAGGATGGAGCGCATCACCGGCCGCACCGACGACATGCTCAAGATACGGGGCGTCATGGTCTTCCCGTCGAAGATCGAGAAGGCCCTGCTCGAGGTCAAAGGTGTGGAGCCCCACTACCAGATCATTGTCACGAGACCACAGTATCTCGATGAACTGGAAGTGCAGGTCGAGGTGTCGAAGAGGTTCTTCTCCGATGAGGTGAAGCATCTGCAGGACGTGAAGAAGAGGATCGAGAAGAGCATCGAAAGCGCCATCGGCATCAGGGTGAAAGTGACCCTCGTGGAGCCGAAGACGCTGCCGCGCAGTGAAGGCAAGGCGAAACGGGTATTCGACAAAAGGGAACTTTAGGGGGGACGATGAAAGTCAAACAGATATCCATATTTCTGGAAAACAAGACAGGACGCCTCTACGAGGCCCTCGATGTCCTGTCGAAGGCGGACATCAACATACGGGCACTCTCGATCGCAGACACGTCCGAGTTCGGCATCCTCAGGATCATTGTCCCCGATCCGGACAGGGCGAAGAAAGTGCTGGAGAAGAACAAATTCACCGTCCGGGAGAACGAGGTGATCGCCGTCGGTGTCCATGACCAGCCGGGAGGCCTGGCGGGCATCCTCAAGATCCTGACCGACGCAAACGTGAACGTGGAATATCTCTACGCTTTCGTCGAGAAAAAGGGCGAGAAGGCCGTCGTCGTGCTGCGGACGGAAAATATCCCCGCCGGCGTTGCGGCGCTCAAGAAGGGCGGTGTGACGGTGCTGCCCGCCGAAGAGGTTTACACGATGTAAGGTCCGGCTGCGATTAGACTCAACGAAAAAGGCATCCCGGTCAGGGGATGCCTTTTTGTGTGATCAGTGCCTTAACCTTATTGTTGCATACTCCCTCAGAAAATGCGGGGCGAATGCGCCGAAAAGCATCGGTGCTGCGAAACCTTTGCCTTCCCATGCAGACTATTTCAGGCAAACGATCGATGTCACAAAGGATGGAATGGCATCGTGTAGGGGCCGTTCCCCGAACGGCCCGACATTAATGAACCGGTCTGCTCGGGGAGCAGACCCTACAATGATCAATCTCGTAATCAGCGGGGCTTTGAGGCGTTTTGCCCCGCCTTTTCGTGCAACTGTTGGGTTAATTCTTCGGTTGTCTCTTCAGGACGAAGATGCAGGGCCTGCGCGAAATGACCACGTTCACTCCCTTTGCGTCGAGCTTCTCCCTGATGACCTGCTCCGTCTCCCCGTGCTTGTATGGGTCGACGACGGTGACGGATGAGGCACCGCAGGCTTTGCAGAGATCCTCGAGAGCGACGCGCCCGCCTTCCTCCCCCTTCGCCGTCATCCCCGTCAGGGCCGTGGGCTGATGGCCCGTCATGGCGACGGCGTCGTTGTCCATGATGACGACGAGGATGTCGGCCCTGTTATAGACTGCGTTGATGAGGGCCGGTATGCCCGAGTGGAGGAACGTCGAGTCTCCGATGACGGAGGCGACCCGCTTGACGCCCTGTTTTGCGATGCCGACGGCCTTGCTGATGCTGGCTCCCATGCACAGACACGTGTCCATAGCCCTGAGAGGAGGGCTGGCGCCGAGGGTGTAGCAGCCGATGTCGCCTGTGGTGAACGTGGGCTGAGCAGCCTTCAATGCCTTGTAAAACTCGCGGTGTGAGCAACCCTGGCACATGACCGGCGGCCTGAGAGGCAGGTCCTGCGGGGCTTTCCCTGACGCCTCCGCAACGGCGCCGGAAGAAAAATAGGGCGCCAGCGCGTCCGGCCCGAGTTCTCCTTCACGCCTGAACTCACCGGACATCTTTCCTTTGACGTTCTTGTGATGACGGCGGGTGATCTCCTCGACAAAGGGCTCTCCCTCCTCGAGCACCCAGACCTCGTCGAGTCTTTTGACGAAGTCCGCAATGACGCTTTCCGGGAAGGGATAGACCGATATTTTAAGGATCGCACATGCCGGGTTGTACTCCTTCGCATAGGCATAGGTGACGCCGCAGGCGATGATGCCGCGGCCCGAACCGTTGCCGTCAATCCTGTTGAGTCCGGAATTCAGAGACCATTCCCTCAGCACATCCTGTTTTTCGTTCAGGGCGTGATGGCACCGGATGACATTGCTCGGCACGGCGAGCATCCGCTCCGGTTTCTTCTCCAGGGAGAGGACATTCTCGGCCCGCGGTTCCACGAGGGTGACAGGCGAGGATGCATGGGAGACCCTCGTGACGCTCCTTACCATGACCGGCAATTCCGTCTGCTCCGAGAGATCGAAGGCGAGTTTCACCATGTCCTTCGCCTCCTGGGAGTCGCTCGGCTCGAGGCAGGGGATCTTTGCGAAACGGGCAAAGAGGCGCGAATCCTGTTCATTCTGAGAGGAATAGGCGCCGGGATCGTCGGCGACGAGGAGGACCAGGCCGCCTTTGATTCCCAGGTAGGCGGACGTCATGAGGGGGTCTGCAGCGACATTGACGCCGACGTGCTTCATGGAGCAGAGGGCCCTCTTGCCCGCATATGAAGCCCCCACGGCGGTCTCGTAAGCTATCTTTTCATTGAGAGCCCAATCGGCATCGCCCTTGAAATTGCGGGCGAGATACTCGAGTATTTCCGTTGAGGGCGTGCCGGGGTAGCTGACAGCGATCGAAATCCCCGCCTCTATGGCGCCTCTGCCGATCGCCTCATTGCCCGAGAGCAGATCTCTCTGAACAGGAGTCTCTTCCATAATATCCCCTTATTGGTTCTGATATGGTCCGAACATAACGGACAGATTGGGCAGGATCTATACCGGTGTTGCGTTCAGAGACGGGAGGACCCGCCTTGATGACGGACGCCTGCCGGGCGGCCTGACGCGGACAAAGCGTCCTGTCAGTCAGGGTCGCTGCAATGCCTGTCAGACCTCTTTCGAGACGACTTCGAGGACCTTTTTCCCATCATAGGAACCGCAGCTCACACAGGCCCTGTGCGTCTCTTTCAGTTCCTTGCACTCCGGGCATTCCATCAGGGTCGGGGTTTTCCCCTTCCAGTTGGCCCGCCTCCTGTCTCTTCTCGATCTGCAATGGCGATGCGTGGGATTTGCCATGATTTACTCCTTTCTTTGCAGCAGCCGCTCGAGTACGCGCAGCCGCGGATCCGTCTCCCTGTCCGTGCAGGTGCAGGGTGATGCGTTGAGGTCTGCGCCGCATTTCGGGCAGATGCCCTTGCACGTGGCGGCACAGAGGGGCTTCATCGGCACGGCGAGAATCATCTGCTCGACGGCGAGTTCGCCGATGTCAAGCGTGTCGTCCCTGTAAAAAGCCATGTCGAGTTCGTCTCCCTTGAGTTCGTGATGCTCTTCCCTGTTGATCTCTTCGGCGGGATGGTACGTGATATTGACAGGCGTGTCGACTGTGACGGTGAAGGTCTGCAGGCATCTGCCGCAGCTCAGCTCGACATCGCCTGAAACGCTCCCCCGCACCATCACTTCGGCGCCCTCTTTGTCCACCTGGAGATCGACGGAGACCGGCGTCATGATACGCACCGACTCGGACCGGACGTCCTCGTCGTGTTCAAGATGCAGTCCTTCTGCCGGAATCTCTGAAATCTGGATTTTCATGGTGCGAAAAGGATGAAAAATACTATTTAGAACTTATATTTAT
This sequence comes from uncultured Nitrospiraceae bacterium, assembly GCA_963705105.1. GTDB lineage: Bacteria > Nitrospirota > Thermodesulfovibrionia > Thermodesulfovibrionales > Dissulfurispiraceae > CAVPIW01. Next base: position 260,645 of record CAVPIW010000006.1, read on the forward strand.
ACTCATTTTAGCTCAATTTTGTCAAGCCTGAAACAGTGGCACCGGCCGTGTCAGTGCCGGTGACAAGCGTCAGCGAAAGGAGTGGGGGATCGTTCGGGGAACGGCCCCTAGGGTTTACCTTTCTGTTGCATGAAAAGGCTGGGGCGAAGCGCCTCAAAGCCTTGCTGAAGGCGACGATACTCCTCGTCAGTTTCGTGTTACAGGATTCCACTCTTTGTGTCATCGACCATTGGCGTATAGTTCATCTCGCGTTTTGATACAGGTGTCACCGCAGCAAGGTTTTCGGCGCATACGCCCCGCCTTTCCCGGGAGTGTGTTGCAACGATACGGTTTATTCCCGACTGATGACGACGGACCGGGTTAAAGGGAGAACGGGAGGCGCACGATAACATGTATAACGGCTGATCGCTCGCGATACGAAGACGATGCGCGAAAAATCTTCATTGATCATTCTCCCGCAAATCCGCAGACCCGTGATCCGGGGGAGGGGACACTTCCGGAGGAAGGAAGTGCTATTCCGGCGATCCTGCATCTTCCTTGTCTGCTGCCTCCTCGTCGGCTTATTCGTGTCGCCCCTCTCAGGGGCGGAACGGGAGATCAGGCTCGGTCTGATCAGCGACCGTCCTGTCGAAAGGGTCAAAGAATACATGACACTCGTGAAGTACGTGGCTGACCGTCTGAAGGATCAGGGAATTGACGGCTGGAAGGTCGTCGTCGAAAAGAAACTCGATGACATGAACGGGAGGATACAGCGCGGGAATGTCGATTTCGTCCTCGAAAGCGCCTATTCCACTGTTGAAATGATGGACAGGGCCGGCATGGTTCCGGAATTGCTCGTCTGGCGGGGAGGCGTCCGGGAATACAGGACCCTCTTCTTCGTCCTTAAGGACAGCCCGATACGGTATCTTGGAGACCTCGGGGGAAAAACAATCGCCTTCGAGAACGCGAAGTCGACGTCTTCCTACGCGGTACCGAAAGCCGAACTCAGGAAGGCGGGACTGACTGTTGTCCCCGCCGAAAGGACCGGCTCCGCAAATGCTGTCCGGTACGCCTTTGCCGGAAGCGGCGCGAATCTCCCTTACTGGGTCTTCGATGGCAGGGCCGATGCGGGGGCCTTCAGCACCATCGACTGGGACGATATGCCGGAAGCGATCAAGTCACACATGAGGGTGATTCATGAGACGAAGCCCGTGATACGCTATGTTGCTTCCTTTCATCCCGCTCTTCCCGGGAAACTGAAGGAGGCGATCATCGACATCCTCGTGCGCATGGACGGGGACGCAGAGGGCCGGCAGGCCCTCCTGGAGGCGTACAGGATCATGAAAATAGAGAGGCTCACGGAAAGTGACCGTCAATCGATCGCCTCTGTCAGGGACCTCAGGAAATACATCGTCGAATGATGCGGAACCTCAACATCGGCAGGAAATACGCACTCTATCTCGGCGCCATGAGTCTTGCCATTTTCATTGTCATGCTTGCCGGCACCACATTGTTTATATGGAAATCCGCCCGTGACCTGAAGGTGCAGTTCGGTGAAGTGGCAAGGCAGACACTCAGTGCGACCCACCAGGTGCAGATGCGGAACCTTGCCGACTACATCAGCAACCACATGTTCACGTCCCTCCACCAGCTTGACATCGACTACCTGAACATCCTGATCAGGGACCTCAGGAGAGACCTGCCTGTCCTGACCTTCCGGGTTGCAAACAGCCGCGGCGTCGTGCTGACCGACGGGACAGAGGAGAACCGCGATTTCGGGACGCAACTCGTCCTGGACAGGGATGCGCTCGGGAAAAGCCCCGTCATTGTTGAGCCCCATGAGCAGGGCTACCGGGTCCTCTTCATGGTCGGAAAAAGCGGCTACACGATCGGATACGGCGAAATGATCTTTTCCGATCAGCCCGTCAGGGAGGCCCTGGAAAAAAGGGCAGGACAGATCGGGCAGATATGGGAGGCCTTCAAGACAGCCTTCCTGCAGGTCGCACTGTTCGGTGTGCTCTGCATCGGTTTCCTGAGCATGGCCCTAAGTTTTGTCCTTTCGAGGAGCCTGACGGGACCTCTTGTCAGGCTCAGGGATGCCGCCAGGAGGATCGCGACGGGCGACCTCAACACCCGCGTGGAGGTGCGGTCACAGGATGAACTGGGTGAACTGGGGGGCGCTTTCAACGGCATGGCCGGGGACCTTCAGCGGATCACCGTTTCGAAGCAATACGTCGACAGTATTTTGGGAAGCATGAGCGACGCCCTGCTTATCATCTCACCGGAGGGGACAATCATGTCCGCAAACAGGGCTGCCTGCGAATTGACGGAGTGCGGGGAATCCGGGTTGGTTGGAATGAATATCCGCGACATGTTTCGTGACTCAGGAGGTCTTCCGGCATGGACTCAGGGAGAAGATCCGGAAGGCATGCTCGTGAACACGGAGTCGGAACTCTTCCTCAGAGAGGAAAAAAGGGTTCCTGTGCTCCTTTCTATCTCACCGGTTCGCGACGCGAGCCAGGGCAGCCGGACATATGCTGTCTGCATCCGCGACATTACGACCATCAGGGAGGCCGAGCGTGCGATCAGAGAGAACGAGGCCCGTTACAGGGCCGTTGTGGAAGATCAGACAGAGCTGATCTGCCGGTTCCGGCCTGACGGTACCCTCACCTTTGCGAATGACTCCTACTGCCGCTATTTCGGCAGGAAGAAGGAGGATATCCTCGGGCAGAGCTTCATGCCCCTCATTCCCGCAGAGGATCATGACGCCATACGACGTTATATGGAAGGGATAACCGCGGAAACCCCCGTCTGTTCCTGCGAACACCGGGTCATACTCGACGACGGAGCGATCAGGTGGCAGGCGTGGACGGACAGGGCGATCTTCGACGGAGAGGGGAACATCATCGAGTTTCAGGCCGTCGGGCGGGACATCACGGATCGGAAGCAGATTGAGAAGGACCTCCGGGAGGCGAAGGAGATTGCTGAAGGGGCCAGCAGGGCGAAGTCACAGTTTCTTGCCAACATGAGCCACGAGATACGCACGCCGATGAACGGCGTCTACGGCATGCTCGACCTGCTCACGGAGACGGATCTGACGGAAGAACAAAGGAAATATGTCGATATCGCGGCGAGTTCCGCACGGACCCTCCTCTGCATTGTCAACGACATCCTCGATTATTCGAAAATAGAGTCGGGCAAACTCGAACTGGAGAGGATCGATTTCGATCTTCACAAAATCGTCTTTGAGGCATCGGGACTCTTATCAGGGCGGTCGATGTATAAAGGAGTTGCGCTCAATACATATGTAGAAGACGGCGTGCCGCGCACTGTCTGCGGAGACCCCGTGCGTATCCAGCAGATCCTGCTCAACCTGATCGGCAACGCCATCAAGTTCACCGATGAGGGGGAAATCACCGTGAGGGTCGGAGTGACCGGTGAGGACGATGAAAGTGTCCGTGTCTGGGTCAGTGTCAGCGACACCGGCGCCGGCATCGCGGAATGGGCGCAGGAAAGCATCTTCGACAGTTTCTCCCAGGCCGACTCGTCCCTGACGCGCAGATACTGCGGGACCGGGCTGGGACTCGCCATATCACGGCAGCTCGTGGAAATGATGGGCGGAAAGATAGGTGTCGAGAGCACGCCCGGGTCGGGGTCCACTTTCAGGTTCAACCTTTCACTCAGCAGGAGCAAAGACATGTCCTCTTTCATGCGTGATCAAAGCGATTCTTGTGAAGAAAGGGCCGGCGATCATAGTTGCCTGGCACTGCTTGTCGAAGATGAACCCTTCAACCAGGAGGTCGGCAGACTCATGCTCGAGAGCCTGAACTGCCGTGTCGATGTCGCATCGAACGGCCACGAAGCCATCGAGGCAGTGTCGAATACCCTGTACGACATCATCTTCATGGACTGTCAGATGCCTCTCATGAACGGCTATGAGGCGACGACACTTATCAGGGAGCGGGAACGGATGCTCAGCACCGGTTCGCACCGGGCGCCGATTATTGCGCTGACGGCGCATGCGATGAGGGGTGACCGCGAAAAGTGTATTGCTGCGGGAATGGATGATTACCTCGTCAAGCCATACAACCAGAGTCAACTGGCAGCAATGCTCACTGCCTGGGTATCGGGAAACGGCGGAGAAGGAGTTCGGACCGGGGAGGCCGATCAGGCAGGAGCTGGGAAAACATTTCATTCAGAGGATGCCGTTTAGAAGACAGCGGTCTCGCGTATCATTTCCTCCTTCTTCCACTGTCATTGGATGGGGACTGCCTTTTCATGCAATTGCAGGGTTTGTTTCAGTCGTATCGCCTACCGTTGCTTCCCTGCCTGTACAGCACTATAGTCAAGAAACCGGCAAAAAAAACGATACTAATTTAATGTCCCCGATTTATGACACGGAGGTCTCATGAGAAAGAGCCTTGCCCTGTTTCTCGTTGTTCTCCTGTCCGTTCCCGTCACTGCTGTCGTTGCCGCAGGGAGTCAACATCCCGGCCGGGAAACGGGACACGGACAGGCGGCGCCCCGGCTGCTCGGCATCGACGAATGCATCGACATTGCCCTGCAGAACAACCGCAACCGGCCTGTCTCGCAGTTCGCCATAGAGATCGCAGAGGCCCAGTACGAGCAGGCCATGTCGTCATACTGGCCGCAACTGGCCGTGAGGGCCGCCTATACGATTATGGACGACGATCCCAATTTCATATTTCCCGCGACATCCATCAGCATCCCATCTACGGCACTGACGCTGTCGTCCCCCCTCGGATCGATACCCCTGAACATATCCCCCCAATCGATACCCGTTCCGGCACAGGACATCAGGCTCATGAACAGACACAACGCCATTGCCTCTCTCAACCTCACCTATCCCATTTATACGGGCGGTCTCAGAAAGTCCATAGTCAGGCAGGCCCGGCAGGGGATACAGGCTGCCCGTGAAGAGGCAAGGCGGACGGACCTGCAGGTCGTCTATGACGTGAAGCGGATCTACTACGGCGCGGTGCTCTCCCGGGAGCTCGTGCGGGTTGCAGAGGATGCCCTTGCCCGCATGGAGGTCACCCTGGAGCTCACGGAGAACCTTTACACGCGCGGATCGGGCAGGGTCAAGAAGACCGACTATCTCAGGAACAAGACCGTCGTCGAAGGTCTCCGGTCGGCCCTCGCATTCCTCGATGCCAACGAAAAGTCTGTCAAGGCGGCACTCGTCAATACCATGGGACTGGACTGGGACGTCCGGGTTGAACCTGCCGGGCCGGCGCTCCCCTTTGCCCCTTACGCAGCGAACGTGAAGGCGCTTGTCGCGGGCGCATACGAGTTCAATCCCGACTGGGCCCGGCTCCATGCAGGGCTTGAGGCTGCGGCCGCAAAAATCGACGAGGCAAAGAGCGGTCATCTGCCGAAAGTGGCACTCATCGGCAACCTGACCCATATCGAAAACTCCTATGACCAGGGCATGGTCACCCCCCGCAACAAGGATTCCTGGACCGTCGGCCTGGGGCTCGAGCTGCCGCTCTTCAACGGCTTCCGCACGACCAACGAGGTGAGAGAGGCGGCGGCCCGGCTGAACAGGCTGAAGGAACAGAAGGTGCTCCTGAGAGAGGGGATCGCACTTCATATCAATCATCTCTTCATACAGATGTCGGGCGCCAGGGATCAGAAAACGGCCGCCGAAGCGGCGGCGAAGGCCGCCGAGGAAAACCGCGACCTGAACGAACGGGCCTACCAGGAGGAACTGGTGGAGACGAAAGACGTGATCGAGTCGCAGCTCACGGAATCGTTCATGAAGGCCCAGTATCAAAAGTCTCTCTATGACCACCTTGCAGCCCAGGTGCACCTGGACTTCGTGATCGGCAGGGAGGTGACAAAGCTTATCCATGGAGACCAGTAGGATGCGTCAGCCGTCCAAAGCCGGGGTGTCATCCATGAGGATGGGAGGCGCCCTGAGGTTCCTCGTTCCTGCTATCGCTCTCCTGGTCATTGTCGCCGCCGTTGCGCAGGGAGAACTCTCAGGCCAGGGGAAGCGGGACAAGGATTCGGTGCTGACCGTCGGGTACTCCTCGAAGCTCTTTTTTGATGTCGACATCAGGGACGCAAAGGCGGCCACGAAGATGTGGACGGACATGCTGATCAGGAAGATGGGCAATAAATACGAAAAATCGGAGATCCATATCCTTCATGATTCCTCTGCCATGGATAAAGCCCTCCGCATGAGAGAGATCGACATCCTTGTCCTCTTCTCCCAGGAGTTTATCGAAATGAGAGACAGGACGCCCATCGTTCCCGTTTATGCCGCCGACTACGGGAAATACTTCTACCATGAGCTCTACCTCCTCGTCCGGAACGACAGCGGACTGAGCAGGATCGCAGACCTGAAGGGGAAGAGATTGATCATCGAGACGGGACAGAAGGGAAGCATACCGATGATCTGGCTCGAGACGGTTTTCGCAAAAGAAACAGTGCCGCTTATGAGGGAATCAGCGCAAATCAAGGAAGCCATGAAGGCGTCACAGGCCGTCCTGCCGGTCTTTTTCCGCCAGGCCGATGCCTGTGTTGTCGGACGAAACAGTTACGAAACAATGGTCGAGCTCAATCCACAGGTGGGCAGGGAGCTGAAGGTCATTGCAACCTCACCCCATTATCTGACCGGCGTGGTCTGCCTGAGGAAAGACTACTACCATGCGCATAAGGAAATGATCGACGAGACACTTAAGGCCCTCTACAGCGAGCCGCAGGGACAGCAGATCATGAAACTCTTCCGCATCAACAGGCTTGTTCCGTTCAAGCAGGAATACCTTAAAACGACGGAGGTCCTGCTGAGCGAACACCGTGATTTGGTGAGGACGGCCAGGAAAAGATGAGGGGCGCTGAGGGGACACAGAAATGAGGACAACAGGAACAACATTCCGTGGGATGCCGAGAACAGCCATGAAGAAATGTCTCGCTGCAGCCGCCGTTCTCGTCTGCGCGGTGTTGTTCATGACGACGGATCCCGGCAAAGCTCAGGGCGCAGATGCAAACGATCCTTCCTTCTCCCTCATGATCGGATATATGGCGACGGTGTTCGTCGATGTCGACATGGATGATGCAAAGGTCGTCACCAAGCTGTGGTCGGACCTGGTTGTCAGGAAGAAGCGGGGAAGGGCGGAGACGAAGATATACCAGGACCTTCCGGAGCTCGAACGGGACCTGAAGGCCGGGAAGGTGGATATGGCGATCATGGTTTCGAACGATTTTGTCGAGCTTCGTAACCGCGCTCCCCTGGAGCCGATCATGGTGTCGTCGAGGGAGAAGGAATTCTACGAGGAACTGTATCTCCTCGTCAGGAAGGACAGCGGCATCAGGTCCGTGAAGGACCTCAGGAACAAGACCTTTATCCTTCAAAAGGGGCAGTACGCCGTCGTTCACAAGATCTGGCTCGAGACGCTCCTCATGAAAGAGGGCGGCCATGACGCCCGCCAGTTTTTCTCGTCTGTCAAAGATGCGAGAAAGCCGTCCCAGGCGGTGATGCCCGTCTTCTTCCGCCAGGCCGACGCATGCATCATGACGCGGAACGGTTTCGACGTGATGGCGGAGATGAACCCGCAGCTCCGCAATGAACTTCTCATTCTCGCGAGATCCCCGAAGATTGCGAGCGGCGTAATTGCTCTGCGGAAGGACTACCGTGAAGATCACAAAGAAACAGTGCGTGAGCTCCTCTCCACCCTCCATGAGGATACCCAGGGAAAACAACTCCTCACCCTTTTCCGGATGAGCAAGCTTGTCCCCTTCAGACAGGAGTATATGACGAGCATGGAGGCATTCCTCAGGGAGCACAGAGACCTTAAAGTGAGGGTGGCAAAGGGCAAATAGGTGAGACGAATGACGGGGTATCCATCGAATGACCGTTTGTTCACTGTCTGCGTCTGCCTGCCGATGATGACGGGAGACGTCAAGAAAGGTGAGATGGAGGACTTACGGGGAAAATGGGTATGAACCAAGGACGGCGGCACGGAAGGGGATATCGAAGCACGGTGACACGCTTTTGCCGGAGCATATCGGTCTGTCTCGTGCTGCTGCTGTTCCCCGCAGATGAGGGGTGGAGTGAAAAGGGGAATCCGGACCCTGCCGTGATCAGGGTAGGGTATTCGACGCAGCTCCTCCCCGACCTGGACGAGAGAGATGCCAGGGTTGCGATAGAAGTGTGGTCCAAAGAACTGAACAGGTCGATGGGAACGGCGTACAGACCGAAGGCGGTCCTCTACCGCGATCTGACGGCCATAACGGAGGCGCTGACCAGGGGAGAGATCGATCTCATATCCATGACGGCACTCGAGTACCTGAAAATCAGGGACAGGGTGCCCGCCGAACCCGCAATAATTCCTCTGTACAGGACTGAGAAAGAGGGTGAGATGGTCCTCATCGTCCACAGGGATTCGGGGATCACATCGGCACAGCAACTGAAAAACAGGAAAGTCCTTGTACAGTCCGGGCATAGAGGGGATATTGCCGTTATGTGGATGGACATTCTCCTGATGAGGAAGGGACAGCCCCAAGCGGATCAGTTCTGCTCGTTGAGGAGGGTGAACAAGGCGTCACAGGCCGTTCTTCCCGTCTTTTTCATGCAGGCTGACGCCGCCGTCGTCAGCCGCCAGGCACTCGACACCGTCGCTGAACTGAATCCGCAGATCAGCCGCGAGATCGCGGAAATCGGCAGCTCAAAACCCGTCGTGCATTCCGTCAGCTGTTTCAGGAAGAACATCGAGATCAACATGAGAAATGCGTTGTACAAGGCTGCCGTCGATCTCGACAAGGACGCGTACGGGCGGCAGGTGCTGATGATGTTTCAGCTCAAACGGCTGGGGGAGTATGAGCCCAAGTATCTGGATTATCTGAGTTCCCTTGTGACCGACCACAGCAACCTGAAAAAGAAGTTCACAGGCAAGAGATGAGGGATGTGACTTTATGGCGAAGGGAGGACTGAAAAAGAGGGGATGAGGATGCGGGGGCTCTTTCACAGGGTTCACACGGAAGGGTCATCAAAGGTGGGCGAGATGCGCTGGACGAGCAGGATCGCCGTCCGCATGGCCGTCCTCTCGTCGCTTCTCATCATCATAACGCTGGGGCTCTACGTCATCATCAATATCCCCTATCAACGCAAGACCGTTGTGGAGGCGATGGAATCGGAGGCCCGCAACATCGTCACCTCTCTGGATCAGGTAACGGCAACGGCGATCATAACGGAAGACTACGGGTCGGTGGTGGAGCACTGCATGAGGGTCGTTACGGAGAGCACGTCTATTGTCTACGTGGTCATCACCCGGACGGACGGGTTCTCCCTGATCAGCACCAAAGAGGGCTGGAAACAGGAAACGCTGCAGAACATCTGGAATCCCTCCGGACAGAGGGTCGCCGGCTATAGGTTCCTGAAGAGTTCCCTGGCCAGCGAGGAGGTCTTTCATTACTCCTATCCGTTCAAATATTCCGGCATCGACTGGGGATGGATACACATCGGTCTGTCGCTCAGGAAGTACAATGCGGGCATGGAGAGTCTGTATATGCGGACCTTCTTCATGTCTCTGGTCTGCATGGTCTTCGGTATGGTCCTCGCATATGTCTTCGCCCGGAAGCTGAGCAGGCCGATCAGCATGCTCGATGACGTCACCAGGAGCATTGCCGGGGGCGATATGACGGCGAGGGCGGACATCAGGACGGGCGATGAACTGGAGAGTCTCAGCCGGTCCTTCAACGCCATGACTGAGGCCCTGGGACGATCTCAGGAGGAGCTCATCAGGTCGGAGGAAAACTACCGTGCCCTCATGAATGACGCAGGTGACGCAATCCTTATTGCGGACACCGAAGGACACCTGCTTGAGGTGAACAGAAAGGCCGTCGATCTCACCGGATACGAAAAGGACGAGCTTCTGCAGATGAGGCTTGATGAGCTTTATGAGGCCGAAGAAAGGGGGAAGGCCCGGGCATCCTTTAAAGAGACGCTTTCAAAGGGAACGATGTTCTTCACCGACGTTGACCTTCTCACAAAGAGCGGTGAAACCATCCCGGTCGATATCAACGCCTCCGTCATCATTTCCGGCGGTCGCGTCGTCGTTCAGGGGATCATGAGGGACATCACCGTGCGCCGGCGCACCGAAGAGGAATTGAAGAGGGCGAAGGACGCCGCGGAGTCGGCGAGTGTCGCCAAGACGCAGTTTCTGGCCAATATGAGCCACGAAATCCGCACTCCTCTGAACGGCGTCATGGGTATGCTCGAACTGCTGCTCGAAACGGACCTGAACGGGAAGCAGCGAAGCATTGCAGAGACAGCGCTCACATCGGGCGAGTCGCTCCTGCACATCATCAGTACGGTCCTCGACATTTCGAAGATCGAGGCGGGCAAACTCGAGCTTGAGCACAGGGACTTCGATGTCCGCCAAATCGTGGAAAGTTCGGTTCAACTCTTTGCGGAGCGGGCCCGGAAGAAGAACATAGAGCTCCGCTGCCTTATCCGGGACGGCCTTCCCGGAGCGGTGAGGGGTGATCCGGAGCGTCTGCGGCAGATACTCGTCAACCTCCTGGGGAACGCCGTGAAATTCACCGAGCACGGCCAGGTGCTCATCGAGGTCGTCAATGCCGATGGTGTAACGGGCGGCGCCGCAGATACGGGGGCGCCGGCCGATCGGGAAGACGTGAATCTTGTCTTTTCCGTTCGTGACACCGGCATCGGGATTGAGCCGGACATTCAGGCGACCATCTTCGAACCCTTCATCCAGGCTGACGGTTCGACGACGCGCAGGTTCGGAGGAACGGGTCTCGGCCTGGCCATAGCAAAACAGCTCACCGACCTCATGGGGGGAGAGATATCCCTCGAAAGCGAGCCGGGAAAAGGGTCCGCATTCACGGTCAGGATGCCCTTCAAAAGATTGTCGCGCAAGGCCCTGTCATCGCTGCCCGGTCAGGATACGTTCGAGGCCAAGAGGGTGCTCGCAGCCCCCGCTTCTCCCTCATCACCGGAGAGGCATCCCGGAAACGGCGGGGGGAACAGGGACCTGCATGCCCGGGTGCTGCTGGCGGAGGACAACCCGGTGAATCAGGAGGTGGCCCTCTCCATGCTGCAGAACCTGGGGTGTCACGTGGATGTTGCGCAGGACGGCCGGACTGTCATTGAACTGTTCGAAAGCGGCAGATATGACTTCATCCTCATGGATTGCCAGATGCCCGGGATGGACGGCTTTGAGGCCACGAGGGAGATACGCCGTCGTGAGGGACTGGCGGGCGGGGAGCTGCGCATACCGATCGTCGCGCTCACCGCGCATGCAATCATGGGTGACCGTGACCGGTGCATCGCTGCGGGGATGGACGATTATCTGAGCAAGCCCTTTAATCTCAGACAACTCCGGGGTCTTGTCCAAAAGTGGGCTTCACCGGCGCACCAGGGAGCGGCGGAACCGGGGGCAACCGCGGAAGATTCGGAGGAAAGCCCCGGCATCATACCCCTGCCGCTGAACTTTCAGGACAGGCGGAGCGAGGATCCTGTCACGGCGGATCGGAAGTCGGACGTGGCGTCGATCGACAAGACCATCCTTGAGAGGATCAGTTTTCTCCAGCGGCCGGGGGCGCCGGATATCCTGTCAAGGATCATTTCGATCTATCTGGCGGACTCCGAGCGCGCTCTCGGTGAACTCAGGGACGCCGTGACGGCCCTCGAAGCCTCCGTCATTCACCGCACCGCCCATGCCCTGAAGTCGAGCAGCGCAAACGTGGGCGCTATGAGGTTGTCGGCACTCTTCAGGGAAATGGAGGCCGCCGGCCGGTCGCAGTCATTGGAAGATACGGCGGACCTGCTTGGACGTATCGAGTCCGAATACGTGGCTGTCAGGGCTGCCCTTGAAGGGGAATTGAAAAGGAGGTCATAATGGCGGGAGAAAAATATAGTCTGGAATCACCGGTCGTGCTGGTCGCGGACGACGACGCGATGATGCGTTTCCTTGCCCGTGAATCGCTGACGCAGACGGGCTTCAACGTCTGCGAGGCAGTTGACGGCGCGGAGGCCCTCAAGGTCTTCGAGAAATCATCTCCCGACATTGTGCTCCTCGATGTCAACATGCCGAACATCGACGGTTTCCGTGTTTGTGCCGCCATCAGAAAATATCCCGGCGCTGAACAGTTGCCCATTCTCATGATCACGGGTCTTGATGACGTGGATTCGATCCGGCAGGCCTATGATTTCGGCGCCACCGATTTCATCACGAAGCCGGTGAACTGGATGATCCTCGGCCATCGCATGCGCTATATCTTCCGGGCAAGCCAGGCCATCCATGCCCTCAGGAGGAGCGAAGAGAAGAACCGAGCCCTTCTGCATGCCATTCCGGACGCGATGCTGAGGGTCAGCAAGGACGGGCGGTGCCTCGAGTACAAAGGTTCCGCCGATTTCACCCCCACTGTCCCCACTGGAGACGTCATCGGCCGAAAGCTCCAGGATATCTTTCCTGCCGGCGCCGCCGAGTCGGCGCTGTGCGCGATCGGAAGGGTATTTACGAATGAGGAGGCCCACCTGTTCGAATGCCGGGTCGCAAGGAACGGCAGTCATCAGGATTGTGAAAACAGGGTCGTCCTCTGCGGCTCCGATGAGGCGCTCATCATCGTGAGGGATATCACGGAGCGAAAGAGGGCCGAAGAGGCTCTCAGAAAGAGCGAGGAAAGGTACGCCCTGACATCGAAGGGGGCAAACGACGGGCTGTGGGACTGGGACATCCAGGGGGGCGATATCTACTATTCTCCGCGCTGGAAAGCCATCCTGGGATACGGAGAGGACGAGGTGGCGGACAGTCTTGACGAATGGTTCAACCGTGTTCATAGCGATGACGTGGAACAACTCAAAATCGATATCAGCGCTCACCTCGACGGGATCACCATGCATTTTCAGAACGAACACCGCCTTCTCCACCGCGACGGAAGTCACCGCTGGGTCCTCACGAGGGGCATTGCCCTCCGGGGCGGTGATGGCAAGCCTTATCGCGTCGCGGGCTCGATGTCCGACATAACGGAGCGAAAGCGTGCGGAGAGGCAGCTCATCCATGACGCCTTTCATGATATGCTGACACACCTCCCGAACAGGGCCCTTGTTCTTGACCGGCTTGAACATGCTCTGAAACGCTCGAAGAGGAATGAAAACTTTCTGTTCGCCGTCCTCTTCCTTGACCTCGACCGCTTCAAGATCGTCAACGACAGCCTTGGTCACGAGGCCGGAGACAGGCTTCTCATCGAGCTGGCGGGAAGGCTGTCCCGGTGCCTGAGACCGGGCGACACCCTCTCGCGGCTCGGAGGGGACGAGTTCGTCATTCTCCTGGAAGACATACGCGGCGACGACGATGTGGAGAAAGTGGCCGGACGGATCATCAATATGGTGAAAGACCCCTTCGTCATAGATGGACAGGAAGTCTCCACGACCGTAAGCATCGGCATCGCCCTCAGTTCCTCCGATTATGAGCGCCCCGAAGACATGCTCCGCGACGCCGATACGGCGATGTACCGGGCCAAATCTCTCGGGAAATCACGATATGAGATGTTCGACACGACCATGCATCTCAATGTCCTCAACATGCTGAGGCTCGAAAATGACCTGCGGAAAGCACTTGACCGTGATCAGCTTCGCATTCATTATCAGCCCGTCGTATCCCTCGAAAACGGCCATGTCAACTCCGTTGAAGCCCTTCTCCGGTGGTACCACCCTGAGAGGGGTGTCATTCCACCCATGGACTTCATCCCCCTCGCCGAGGAAAACGGCATGATCATCCCCATCGGTGAATGGGTGCTGCGCACAGCCTGCCATCAGCTCAGGCTGCTTTTCGAGGACGGCTTTACGCCCCTGAGAATCGCCGTCAACATATCGGCACGCCAGCTCAGGCAGCATGATTTCGCCGAGAACGTGGTGCGCATCATCGAGGAAACCGGCATCGATGCACGGTATCTCGAACTCGAGATTACCGAGAGCACGATCATGGAGAATCCCGATTCTGCCGCGGAAAAACTTGCCAAACTGAGAGAACTGGGAGTTCATATCTCTCTGGATGACTTCGGAACGGGGTATTCGTCTCTCAGTTATCTGCACCGCTTTCCCATCAATACGCTCAAAATCGACCGTTCCTTTATCGAAAGGATGGGGTCCGATGCCGAAAAGTTCGAAATCATCCGGTCCGTCGTCTCGATGGCGAAGAAAATGGCCTTGTCCGTCGTCGCAGAAGGGATTGAGACGGTCGAACAGATGAGAACGCTGCAGGAGCTGAACTGTGGTCTTGGCCAGGGTTTTCTCTTTTCGAGACCTGTCGGTTGCGACGATGTGCAGAAGGTGTTAAGGAGCCTGAACGATCAGGAGGGGAAAGGAACACCGAATTCTTGACATTCCACCAGTCTTGTGTCATATTCATGACATGAATTTTTCTGTACAAGAGTCTGCCCAATCAGTTCCAATTATTGGGAAATCTCATGTAATAGGGAGAATACATGAGCTTGTGCAAAAAGTGGCGGATTCTGACAGCACCGTGCTTCTTCTTGGCGAGAGCGGCACGGGAAAAGAACTCATCGCCAGGAACCTTCACTTCAGCAGCCGCCGGCATGCCCGTCCATTCATCCCGGTCAACTGCGGGGCGATCCCGTCGGAACTCCTCGAATCGGAATTGTTCGGCCACGAAAAGGGTGCGTTCACCGGCGCAATCTCCTCGAGAATGGGCAGGTTCGAACTCGCCCACGGCGGAACGCTTTTCCTCGACGAAGTGGGCGAGATGTCGTCCTTCCTCCAGGTCAAACTGCTCAGGGTGCTCCAGGAGAGATCGTTCGAACGGGTAGGAGGCACAAAAACGGTCAGCGTCGATGTGCGGATCATAGCGGCAACGAACAGGGATCTCGAGTCTGCCGCGGGTGAGGGGAAATTCAGGGAAGACCTGTATTACCGCCTCAACGTGATCCCCATCGAGGTACCACCGCTGCGGCGGAGAAGGGACGATATCCCCGTGCTCTGCGAGCATTTCATCATAAAACATGCAAAGCGATGCGGCAGGAAGCCCATCCGCTTCTCCGAAAGCGCCATGAAATCCCTTGTCGACTATCATTGGCCCGGCAACGTGCGGGAACTGGAAAACATCATCGAGCGTCTCTTCGTGCTCAAGGATGACGATGTGGTCAGGCCGGCGGACCTGCCCGAGCGGATCGGGGGCGAGAGTATCCCTGACATGTCTCACAAGGGCGAAACCGAGATCAATCCCTTCGCGGGGGGGATCGATCTGAACGCCGCCGTCGACGAATATGAGCGGAGACTGATCATCCACGCCCTTGAATTCCACCGGGGAGTGAAGAGCAGGGCTGCCCAGTATCTCCGGGTCAACCGCACCACACTGATCGAAAAGATGAAGAGGCTGAATCTTTCATCCCTTCCGTCCCGGCAGGACGGGGATTGAAAAGACGGGGCTGGTCGCGCCAAAGCCTTGCTGATAGCGGTGCTGATGCCCGGTTGTTCATAGCCTGTTTCCGACTTGTCCACTGCCGAATATGACTCAATGACTCAATGACTCAATGACTGATGTTTTTATACTGGCATGGTTTTTTCATGATAATTGTATAGACCTTATTGTTGCAATACACTCCCGGGAAAGGCGGGGCTGGGGTGAATGCGCCGAAAACCTTGATGCGGCGACACCTGTATCAGAACGAGAGATGACCTATACGCCAATGGTCGATGACACAAAGAGTGGAATCCTGAAACACGAAGCTGACGAGGCGTATCGTCGCCTTCAGCAAGGCTTTGAGGCGCTTCGCCCCGCCTTTTCATGCAACAGAAAGGTAGAGTCACTCGTGTCCAAAATGAGATGAAATTCGTGACATGAAAAGAACCATTGTTTCCCTTGTTTTCTTTTTTACGGCCGCGATGCTTTCGCCGCAGGTCATTCTGTGCGCGCAGGATGACCTGCGGCGGGCCGGGGACTCTTTTCAGCAGAGGGATTACATCAAGGCGCGGGACCTGTATCAGGAGGCGTTCCTGTCCGCAAAAGGGTCGGATATCGCCGAAAAGGCCCTTCTCGGTCTTGCCAAGGCGGAGTATCACCTGAGGCGATACCATGAGGCGAACCTCAATCTCCGGAGGTTTATATCGCGGTTTCCCAAATCGGACGGCATCGACGAGGCCCGCCTTTATCTCGGATACTGCTCGCTCCGCCTGGACCGTCTGAATGACGCCCAGGGCTATTTCGAGCGGGTGGGCGGACAGTTCCGCAGCCGGGCCGCCCTTGGGATGGCCGAGGTCATGCTGGCAAAGGGTGATATCGCGGCTGCCGAAGCCTCCTTCCGCCGGGTCGACAGGAAGGACATCGAGGGAGATGCCGCCGCTCTGGCCCTTCGGGCACAGGTCAGCAGCGCCGGGGGGCAGCATGAAGAGGCTGTCAGGGGGATTGCGAAGATCGCCGATGAGGACGCCAGGAATCTCGGATTAAGAGCCGTCAGGGCGAGAATTTACTATAACGGAAAGAAGCTCGCCGAAGCCGAAAAGGAATGCAGGGCCGTCATCGATGATCCTGTTTCGTTGAGGGAACAGATCGAAGCGAAGAAACTGCTGTCGCAGATTGCAGCGGCGAAGGGAAACACCGACGAGGCCCTCAGGTTGAAACTTGCCCTTGTCCCCCACGAGATGAACGATGAATTTACTTTGGAAGTTGTTTCACTCTATGATAAAAAAGGTGACACGGACGGCGCCCTGAAATTCGTCAGTTTCCTGAAGGACCCCAGGATTCGCTCCCGTGAACTGGAGCGCCGTCTGAAGCCGATGATCGAGACGCAATCCCCGGAGGCGATGAAAAACGTCCTGAAGTATGCCCCTTTCATCGACCGGCAGGATCCTTTTGCCGTGTCGGCTGCGCGATTTCTCATGCAGGGGGGCCGGAAGAGCGAAGGTGTGGAGCTGCTCAGGAGGATATCGAAGGGGCAGCAGGCGGGAGAGGCAGCCCTGGTGCTGGCAGAACACTACGTGCGTGAAGGAAAGGCGGCGGAAGCGAAGAAACTGCTGTCGCCCCTCCTGTCGGACCAACGGCAGAGCACGGGGGCGTTGATCATCATGGCGGACATTATGGAGCAGGAGGGCAGACCTGCTGAAGCGGTCGGATATCTGCAAAGGGCGTACAATGTGTCGAAGGACCGGAACACAGCGCTGAAGCTCGGCACATTGTACGGCAGGACAGGAGACCGTGAAAACGCAAAGAGACACTATCTCGCCGCGTCGGAGATGGGCAACGGCAGCGCCTCCGTGAGGGTCGGCGATCTGCTTTACCTGTCGGGAGAGAGGGAGCGTGCGAGGACCTTCTACAAAAAGGCGCTGGAGCAGGACATCGCGGACAGGCAGAGCCTGCAGTGGACCTACTATCAGTACGGGAAGCTGTCCGGCGACAGAGAGTATCTCAGAAAGGCCTCCGAGGGCGGGGGAGTCGTCGGTGAAGCCGCCAAGGCCCTTCTCGGATCGGAGTAGCCCCTCGTGGCCGATGTAGACCTGCTCAACAGGGCGATCGAGAGGTTCAATTCCGCATCGTCCACGCTGACCCAGTACTACAATATTCTCGAAGACCGCGTGAGGGTCCTGACAGGGGAGGTGGAACAGAAAAAGCAGCTCCTCAACAGCATCCTCGACAGCATCGATGTGGGCGTCATCTTTTTCGACCGTGAAGGGACGGTCAAACTCATGAACAGGGCCGCCGGGGATCTGCTTCACGTCCGCGCGGAAGACATCACCGGGGGGGCGTCAATCTTCGCTTCCATCGAGGATGACCGCATCGTCCCTCAGCAGGGCCGGCCTTTCGAAGCCCTTATATCACGGTCTGACGTCTCCAACGGAGAGGGCGACAACGTCGGCCATGTCCTCATTTTCAAGGATATTTCGAGGCTCCGCGAGCTTGAGCGGGAGAATGAGAGGAACAGGAGGCTCTCGGCGATGGGCGAACTGGTCATGAAGATCGCGCACGAGATACGCAACCCCCTCGGCAGTATCGAGCTCTTTGCAAGCCTTCTTTCGGAGGATCTCAGGGGAACGGGGAGCGGCGCCTATGCCGACAGGATTTCCACGTCCGTCAGGTCTCTCGTCAATACCCTGGACAACATGCTCCGGTTCACAAAAGGGATAAACCCCCGCTATGAGACCTGCAGCCTGCCCGATCTTTTTTCGGATATCGGGCACGAATTCAGCGACCTCTTCAACCGGGGAAAGATCAGGTACGCCGTCTCTTGCGAGGCGCCCCTCGAGGTGAGCCTCGACAGGGGACTTATGCGGCAGGCCCTCATCAATCTCATCATAAACGCCGTCCAGGCCATGCCGGAGGGAGGCATGATCAGCGTCTCCGCCGGCAGGGATCCCGGTCATTCCTCCCGGGTCGTCCTGTCGGTCCGGGACACGGGGACCGGTATGGACAGCGAGACTGCATCGAGGATCTTCGAGCCCTTCTTCTCGACAAAGGACAGGGGAACGGGTCTCGGTATGTCTATCGCCGAGGCGGTTGTTGCCGCCCATGGCGGGACGGTCGCGGTGCGGAGCGAGGAGGGGAAGGGGACGGAATTTACCATCACCATTCCCGACGGTTCGACATGTTAATCTTAGGCATTGCAAAAGCCCCGCCTTCTCATGCAAATACAGGGTTATATGTCAAAATAGTGACACAAAGTCAGCGGGAACCCTGCAGAAAGCCTCAGGAGATAGTGTGTCCATGAGTTCCGTACTCATCGTCGATGACGAAGTGGAAATGGCGATAGCCCTCAGGGAATCGGTCCTGCGGTGCGGTCTCGAACCCGTCGTCTACCACAACCCTGTCGATGCCCTCGCCGAGCTCAATCTCGCCGACTTTTCCCTCATCATCACGGATATGAAGATGCCGAAAATGGACGGCATCTCCTTTCTCCGTGAGATAAGGAATAAGGGGCTCTTCGTTCCCGTCGTCGTCATCACCGGCTTCGGCACCGTCGAAAACGCCGTCGATGCCATGAAACTGGGCGCCACGGACTACATCATGAAGCCTTTCTCCTTTGAAACCCTGAAGAAGGTAGTTGAGAGGATCCTCCCGTCCCAGGAGGGAGATCTCGTGGCTGTCTCTCCCGCCATGAAACACATCATGTCCGTTGCCCGTGAAGTGGCAAGGAGCGACGCGACTGTGCTGCTGTTGGGGGAAAGCGGGACGGGAAAAGAGATCATCGCGAAGTACATCCATAAGCAGAGTGAAAGGGCTGAAGGCCCCTTCGTCGCCATTAATTGCGCCGCCCTTTCGGAGAGCCTGCTCGAATCGGAGCTGTTCGGGTACGAAAAGGGCGCCTTTACAGGGGCATCGGAGCGGAGGATCGGAAAGTTCGAGCGGGCCGGCGGGGGGACGCTGCTGCTTGACGAAATCAGCGAAATGGCCTATCCGCTGCAGGCGAAGCTGCTGAGGGCGATCCAGGAAAGAGAGGTGGACCGCATCGGCGGACGTGCCCCGGTGCCCGTCGACGTGAGGATCATCGCAACGACGAACAGGGACCTCCTTGCCGACGTCAGGCAGGGGCGGTTCAGGGAAGACCTCTATTACCGGCTGAATGTCTTTCCGATTACCTTACCTCCCCTCAGGGAGAGGAGAGAGGACATCCTGCCCCTTGCACAGTTTTTCCTGCGAAAGCTGTCTCAGAAGATGAGCAGGCTTTTCCAGATATCGGAAGAACTCACGTCCTACCTCCTCGGCAGGGCCTGGGAGGGAAATGTGCGGGAGCTCGAAAACGTCCTTTACCGGATGGCCGTCCTGACCAGATCCGATACGCTGCTGCCGCCTGCCGGAGAGGCGTCGGCGGAAAGTTTTGCCGGGTCTGAGGCGGCAACGGGGAGCACCATGAGGGATGTGGAGCGTGACATGATCATCAAGACGCTGAAGGCGATGAAGGGAAACAGGACGAAGACGGCAGAGGTGCTCGGGGTGAGCGTCAGGACGATCAGGAACAAGATAAAGGAATACAGCATAACGGATCTTTAAGGGCGAGAAGTGCTTCAGATATAGCACTGTTTCGCCGGGAAGGCAGATATGGTTCAAAGCCTTTCCAATGCGATGATGAGACATGTTAAGCTGTTCAGTGCCCGTTGCCTGACGGACTTTTGGTATCAATCGACACGGCAAAGGGTGGTCTGGCGATGAATAAGGTATCTTAGCGGAAAGGCTTTTCACCACATCAGCCTTCCCGTCCGGGTATCGTGTGATGACTGGGAACAGAAATTGCATAAAATTGCTCATGTGTCAACGATGCCGATGCAGGAGGTCAGTGTGAACAACAGCATGTCAATTCTTGAGAGTATGCTCAACATTACGGCATTCCGGCGGAAGGTGCTCTCCTCGAACATCGCAAATGCCGACACGCCGGGATACAGGGCAAAAGATATATCGTTCCAGGGGGAGCTCGACCGGGCGCTGAAGAGCGGAAGGCCCTCCTTCGATATCTTTGAGACGCCGTCGACGATGCAGAACAGGGACGGCAACACGGTGAATCTCGACATCGAAATGACGAAAGTCGCTGAAAACAGCCTTATTTTCAACACGGCTACGCAGATCATGGCGACGAAGATCAGGATGTACAAAGATGCCCTGAGAGGAGGGAGATGATGCGCGAGATGTTTCTTCCACTCAGGGTAAGCGCCTCGGCACTTGAGGCGCAAAAGATCCGCATGAACGTCATCGCGTCGAACATCGCCAACGTCAATTCGACGCGCACCCCCGAGGGCGGGGCATACAGAAGGAAGGACGTCACTTTCCAGTCCTACTTTTTTACTGATCACGCCGTCGGCGTCGACGTCCCGAAAATCGTCGAAGATACGCGGCCTCTCAAGGCGGTTTATGACCCGTCCCATCCGGATGCCGACGCCACGGGATACGTGAATTATCCGAATATCACGGTGATCGAAGAGATGGTCAATCTTTTGACGGCCTCACGGGCCTATGAGGCGAACCTCACCATGATCAACACATACAAGGAAGGGTACATGAAAACCCTTGACCTTCTGAAGGTGTGAAGGCACGGAGATGGCAACAGCGGGGAAACAGATGAGCAAGTCGGCCTGCGGGAACGCAGGGATGGAGGTGTTTCATGGCTGACATCAAGGGGATCGGAGACATATCGAGGGTCGTACCCGAACCGTCGAAGACCGTCCAGAAGGGCGGAGCGTCCTTCGAGGAGGCGATGCAGAACGCGATACAGGAAGTCTCGGCTATACAGAATGAAGCGGAGAAGGCGATCGAGGATTTCGCGAAGGGCGAGATCAACGATATTCATACCGTTGTGCTTGCAATGGAGAAGGCGGACATCTCCCTCCAGACGCTGCTGCAGGTGAGAAACAAGCTGCTCACCGCCTATGAAGAGATCACGCGCATGCAGGTCTGACAGGGCACATAGGACCGGGAGATAGGGAACAGTGGCCATCAGGGACGTCATCGATCAGATCAGGGGCTGGCCAAGGGGGAAAAAACTCGCTCTGGCTGTCGTCATTTTATTGACGGCAGGCCTGATGACCGGCATCCTCCTCTGGAGTCAGAGGGTGGATTACCAGGTGCTTTACAGCAATCTGAGTCAGGATGACGCAGGCCAGGTCGTCATCAAGCTGAAAGAACTGAAAATCCCCTACCGTGTCGAACGAAACGTCATCTATGTGCCCGCTGCAAGGGTCTACGAACTGAGACTCGAACTGGCTTCCCAGGGCATTCCCCAGGGCGGAGGCGTCGGTTTCGAGCTCTTCGACAAGACTCAGATCGGCGTGACCGAGTTCGTCCAGCGGCTGAATTATGTCAGGGCCCTGCAGGGCGAACTGTCGAGGACGATCCGCCAGCTCTCGGAAGTAGACCAGTGCAGGGTGCATATCGCCATCCCCGAAAAAACTATCTTTACGGAAAAAGAGGAGAAGCCCACTGCGTCGGTGGTGCTGAAGCTGAAGTCCGGAAGAGTGCTCAGCCAGGGCCAGGTGGGGGGCATCGTCCACCTCGTCGCGAGCAGTGTCGAGGGTCTGCCGGCACGGAACGTCAGCGTGATCGACAACATGGGCAATCTCCTGTCGAAGCCGTCGGATCATGAAATGATCGCCGATGCGAGGCACCTCGAATACCAGAAGGCCGTCGACAGGGAATACGAGACGAGGCTCCAGAGCATGCTGGAAGGCATTGTCGGCAAGGGGAAGGCGATCGTGCGGGTGTCGACGAAGATCGATTTCACGCAGGTCGAAAGGACGGAGGAGCGCTTCGATCCTGACACCATTGCCGTCAAGAGCGAACAGCGGACCCAGGAAAAATCGGTTGGCTCAGCAACGGGCGGTGTTCCCGGCGCCCTTTCGAACCAGCCGGGTCAGACACCGGCGCCCGCTGCGGGCCAGTCCGGCTCCGGGCAGAAAAACAGCGAAAACATCAGCTACGAAATCTCGCGGAGTGTCAGCAAGATCATCCAGCCGAGAGGTGACGTGAAGGCCCTTTCCGTGGCGGTGCTCGTCGACGGCACATACAAGCAGGAGAAAGAGAAAAGGGTCTATGTCGCCAGGACCCAGGAGGACGTCAAGAAGTACGAGGAAATTGTCAAGGCGGCCATAGGGTTCAACAAGGACCGGGGTGACTCGGTGATCATCGAGAATGTCGCCTTTGAGTCTGCACTGGACGAATTCCCTCCTGAAAAAACCGATTACGTCGCACTGCTTCTCACAGTGCTCAAATACGCCGTACCGCTCATCGCCGCTGCCCTCCTCATTCTGTTCGTCATCAAGCCACTGCTCCGGACACTCAAAGTCCCGCCCCGGGCGCCAGCCCCCGAGCCCGCCAGGGTCCCGGCGGAGAAGCTTGAAGTCAAGCCGGCGCAGGAAGAGATCGTGAAGACCCAGGTCCTCGACTTCGTCACCAGGGATCCCCGGCAGACGGCCATGATCCTCAAGGAATGGCTCGCAGAGTAGCGGGATGAGAAAGCTGACGGGTCTCGAAAAGGTTGCCGCCTTCCTCTCCATCATCGGGGAGGAGGCTGCAACGAACGTTTTCAAACACCTCGATCCGCTCGAGCTCGCCCGCGTCATCCCCATGATGGCGAGAGTGAAAATCACGACCGATTCAGCGGAAGGCGTCATCAGGGATTTCTACGAAAAGACGGAGCATGCGATGGTCGGTGTCGACGAGGAGTATATCAAATCAGTCCTGACGAAAGCCTTCGGCGATGAGCAGGCCGGCAAGCTGATCGAGAAGATCGCGAGCGGAGCCAGCGCTTTTGACATCATCAGATGGCTCGACGCCGGATCCATCGCTACCATGCTCCTCAAAGAGCATCCTCAGACCATTGCCATCGTTCTCGCCCACCTGGAAGCGATACAGGCTGCCGAGGTGCTGGCGAAGCTTCCCGAAAGCCTCAAAATCGAAGTCTCCCTCAGGATCGCCAGTCTCGACCAGATTTCCCCCGTCATCATCGGCGAGCTCGAAGACGTGCTGCATTCCCAGCTCCAGAGTTACACACGGGGACGGAAGATCGGCGGGATCAGCACGGTGGCGGAGATCCTGAACCACCTTGACCGGTCATCGGAGGACCTCATTCTCAGGAATATCGAAGAGCAGGACCAGATCCTCGCCGACGAGATCAGGAAGCTCATGTTCACCTTCGACGACCTCATAACCGTTGACGACAGGGGAATCCAGATGATCCTCAAGGAGATCACGACTGACGACCTTGCCCTGTCCCTGAAGATGGCCGTCGATGAGCTGAGGGACAAGATATTCCGGAACATGTCACAGAGGGCCGTCCAGATTCTCAAGGAGGAGATCGAGGCAAAAGGCGCCGTGAGGGTCTCTGATGTCGAGAGGGCACAGATGAACATCGTCAAGGTCGCCAAGAAGCTCGAAGAAGAGGGCAAGATAATCGCAGGTGGAAAAGGTGAAGAGGTCATCACCTGACAGTCATCATATCGTTCGTCCCTATGAACCCCTCCGCTTTGCCGACGATCCGGATGTCCTTCCGGAGCAGGGTGATCAGGCGGGGAAGGCTCCCGAATCGTCGCCCGGTCTCGAGGAGCGGGTCTCTGCCGCCGAGCAGGAGGGGTACGAAAAGGGCTTCAGCCAGGGATTCGAGCAGGGTATAAGAAAGGCAGAGGAAGAGGGGAAGGAATTCCTGGGTCGGATGGAGGGCATTCTCCGCGAACTGGAGTCCTTCAGGGAGACAAAGACCAGGGAGTTGCTCCCCGACATCGTGGATCTTGCCCTGCAGGTTGCCTCAGGGGTGATCCACAGGGAGATCGACCAGGACCGGAACATCGTCCTCAACACGGCACAGGAGGCATTGAAGAAACTGGGAGACAACGAGGATTCGATCGTCATCCGGCTTAATCCTGTCGATTATGATGTCATGATCTCCAACATGGATTTTCTCAAGGAGATGTCGGGAGCGAAGACGATAACCATCGAGCCCGTCAATGCCATCTCTCCGGGCGGGTGTTATATCGAGACCCCGACGGGGGAGATCGATGCACGGATCGGAGAGCAGATGAAAGAAATGGAAGATGCCCTACGGACAGCAGCTGATAGCGAAGTTTAAAGAGATCGCCGGCGACGTCGATCCCATCAAGGTGTATGGCAGGGTCAGCAGGGGGGTGGGCCTGGTCATCGAAGGACTGGGACCCCGGGCGAACATAGGCGACGTCTGCCAGATCAGGCCCGAAGGCATGCATGACGGACCGGCCGTCGAGGCCGAGGTCATCGGATTCAAGGAGGACAAGATCCTTCTCATGCCCCTCGGTGACACCATGGGCATCGGTCCCGGATCACGGATCACATCCAAGGGGCGCCAGAGATATGTGCGTGTCGGCCGTGACCTGCTCGGGCGGGTCCTTGACGGGATGGGGAATCCCATTGACAGCAGGGGTCTCATCGCAGGACAGCTCTTCCCGATCTATAACGACCCCATCAATCCCCTTGACAGGAGACGGATCGCCGCTCCCCTGGACCTCGGCATCAGGGCCATCAACTCCCTGCTGACCTGCGGCAAGGGGCAGAGGGTCGGCATCATGGCCGGCAGCGGTGTCGGCAAGAGCGTTCTCCTCGGCATGATGGCCCGCAATACCTCGGCCGATGTGAATGTCATCGCCCTGATCGGGGAGCGGGGCAGGGAGGTCCGCGAGTTCATCGAAAAGGACCTCGGTGAGGAGGGATTGAAGCGCTCGGTTCTCGTCGTTGCGACGTCCGACACCTCACCTCTCACAAGAATCAGGGGGGCCTTCGTCGCGACGGCGATCGCCGAATACTTCCGCTCCAGGGGGCGGGACGTCCTGTTCATGATGGACTCCCTCACGCGTTTTGCCATGGCGCAGAGGGAAATCGGCCTGACCGCCGGAGAGCCTCCGACGACAAAGGGATATCCGCCGTCGGTTTTCAACCTTCTTCCCAAGCTTCTCGAGCGCACGGGGACCTGTGATGGGGAAGGAACGATCACGGGGCTTTACACGGTCCTTGTCGAGGGGGACGACATGAACGAGCCTATCGCCGATGCGGCCCGATCGATCCTCGACGGCCATATCGTGCTCTCGCGGGACCTGGCGAACCACAATCATTATCCGGCCATCGACATCCTTCTGAGCATCAGCAGGCTCATGAAGGACATCATCGGACAAACGCAAAGGTCCTGCGCCGAGAAGGTCCTCGATGCGATGGCCGTCTACAAGCGATATGAGGATGCAGTGACCATCGGCGCCTATAAGGAGGGGACGAACCCCAGGCTGGACCATGCGATACGGATGATGGAACGGATCCGTCCTTTTCTGAGGCAGGAGATCCATGAAAAAGTGACCATCGAAGAGGGGCTTCAGCAGCTCATCTCGCTCTGTGAGGGTGGGGCATGAGGACGACCTTCGAGAGCCTCCTGAATCTTAAGCGGTGGAACGAAGATGAGGCAAAAAACCGCGTTGCCCTCCGCATCAGGGAACTCACGGCTGAAGAGCACCGGCTTGTCCATATCGAAAAACAGTACCAGGCCTACCAGCAGAAGGCAGGGGTCCTCCTTGACGGCTTCATCGATATCGACGAGATGAGAAAGGTCCACGATCATCTCGACCATCTCGTTGTCAGGATTCGCCAGCAGAAGTCGGTCATCGAAGACAGGAAGCGCCGCCTTGAGGAGGCGAGAAAATCCCTTCTCGAAGCCTCGAAGGAGCGGAAGATTTTCGAACGCCTCGATGAAAAGGAACGCCTGGCCATGGAGAGGGGGCTCCTGAAGGACGAACAGAGGAGGACCGACGAGTATGTCGTCTCGGGGTACAAACGAAACCGGACCTGACAGGACTCCACCACCTGGGATCCCGGACGGTGGACACCCGTGCAGGATGGCCCGCCCCTCGCATTCCTTCAGATGGGCCTTCCCCGCTGCAGCGGCGCTCGTCGTGACTGCCGTCTGCCTGCTGCTCCTGCCGGCAGCTCTGATTCATGCCCAGCAGCCGAAACCGCAGGCGGAAACGGCTGTTCCGCAGCAGAAGTCTCTTGACGAGGAGAGGCTCCAGATCATCAGGGGCGACGTCCAGCAACAGCTCGAAGCGAACAGGAAGCTGAAACGGGAACTCGAAGAGGAGCGGAAGGCCCTGGAGGGAAAGGGTCAGGAGCAGGTGGCAAAGGTCGCAAAAATGTACGAGTCGATGCAGCCCGATGAGGCGGCACAGAAACTTGAAAAGATGGACGAGGAGACGGCGGTGATCATCCTCAATGCCGTCAAGCCGAAGGCGGCAGGAAAGATCCTCGCACAGATGAGCAACGACCGCGGCGCATCCCTCTCGAAGCGGATGATCAAACGAGCAAGAGTCGCAGCGGAAAAACCTTCCCAGTAGGAAAAAAGTTCCCCTCCCGTCCCCCCTATTCCTCCTTTTCCCGCCGATTCCTGGCTGCCGACTGCCGATTTTCGTCATGTTCGGCTATTGCTTCGGCTATCGACGCCGTGATTTATTACTTCATAAAACAGGTCCTATCATCGTTATCAAGGTCTGTGCACGATTTGGGACAGGCATGAAAAATAAGAAAACCTCCTTTCACTGACACTCGCACTGACACTCACACTCTCACCGTCTTTTCATCAACATGGCACACCGCTTGCTCTCTTTTCCGGACGGAAGGAGACAATGCAATGACATCGAATAGTCCACTCGTTACGGCAACCACGACACATCAGCTTCAAGGCATGAGCGGCGGAGCCCGGGGTCAGACTCTTTCTGCCGGCGGCATTACGGAGAAAGAGATGCCTTTTCAGAGGTATCTCTCTGCATCAGAAAACAACGGAACCCCCTGCGAGCAGTGTCAGACGGTCATCCCGGGGACGGCCGAGGGGAGCGTCTTCCCGTTGCAGCTCTTCAGGGAAGCACTGGATCGGGAGGAAGATCAGGCAGAGGACCTCGCGGCCCTTCTGATCTCCCTTCT
Organism: uncultured Nitrospiraceae bacterium; assembly: GCA_963705105.1. GTDB lineage: Bacteria > Nitrospirota > Thermodesulfovibrionia > Thermodesulfovibrionales > Dissulfurispiraceae > CAVPIW01. Next base: position 288,028 of record CAVPIW010000006.1, read on the forward strand.
CCAACCCTCCGCCCCGGCAAATCAGATACACACAGCCCCTGACACATCCGGCAGCGCCGTCGTTGCCGGTGATCCGGTCCCTGCGTTCTCCCCATTGCAGGGAGGTGCGGCAGCAGCGGCACAGGAGGGCATGACGGTGCAGGGACAGGACTTGCATACCGATACCGGGGGTGACACTGTTCAAAAAGAACTGAACGATGCACATTTCCGGATGCCCCCGGCGGGCGGACAGGGCGAGGATGTGAAGCCGGCTCCTGAAGAGGAATTCGGTGTGCTGCAGAATCCCGCCACGGAAACCGTCGTCACTGCCGGTGACGACAGGGCGCACATTGCCGTTTCCGACCTACTGGATGCCGGAAAAAGCGCGAATGAACACGTGCAGGTTTTCGCATCACATCCCCAGACCGCGCCGTCCGGCAAGGGAGAGACCCAGGGTTCCGGAGAATCCGGAGCCGTCCGGCAGACAGTGACGGTCACGGAGCTCACAGGCATTCACAGGCCCATTCTCAAGGCTCTTGCTGCAGGCGAGAGGCAGCTGATCATCGAGATCCGGCCGCCCGACCTGGGAACGCTCCAGATTCGCCTCACCTCGGACAGGGGCATCATTTCGGCTGATATAACAGTTGACAGCCAGGCTGTGCGTGACATGCTCTCCGTCGCCCTGCCCCAGATCCGGACATCTATTGAGGAATCGGGAGTCAGCCTCAGGGAATTCTCCGTCGATCTCAGGAGGGATCCGGACCCGCAGGACGACAGGAGAGAGCAGCAGACCGGGCAGGACAGGAAAGAAAAGGAACAGCGCGGGGGAGGAGAGAATTTCCTCAACCTTTTCGCATAAAGACAGAGGAGGAACACATGGCGGCAACGGATAGTATTACGAACAGTCAGACAGTCGGCGGTACGGTTGAGACAAAGAAACCCGCCCAGGTCAAGAAGGAACTCGGCAAGGACGACTTTCTGAACCTTCTCGTGACACAGCTCAGATACCAGGACCCTCTCAATCCGATGAAGGATCAGGAATTCATCGCACAGATGGCATCCTTCAGCAATCTCGAGCAGATGAACAACCTGAATAAGAACATCGGTTCTTTTATTACGGAACAGAAATATGCAAACGGCCTCAACGCAGCTGCCATGATCGGCATGGAAATCACCGATGCGGATGGTCAGAAGGGTATCGTGAGCGGCGTCGATATGAATGATTCGCTCGTCCTTGTCGTCAATGACCGCAAAGTGCCCCTCAAGGACGTCCGGGCGATTCACAGGGCGCCGACGGAAACACCGGATACGGGCACACAGACCTCACAGACTACAGAGAAAACGTAAAGATATAAGGAGGACGCAACAATGGGTATAATGTCATCTCTCTTCACCGGTGTCAGCGGTATCGGCGCGAGCGGTATGTTGCTGTCGGTCATCGGTGACAATATCGCCAACGCAAACACCACGGGATTCAAGGGAAGCAGGGGAAGTTTCGGCGACATCCTCAGCCAGTCCCTCGGCGGCAGCACCTCTTTTCAGATCGGCAGAGGTGTCAACCTTCAGGGGGTGCAGGGGATGTTCACCCAGGGCACCATCGAGACGACGTCCAGTCCACTGGACCTCGCCATAGAAGGCGACGGCTTTTTCATCGTCCAGTCGCCCGACGGGGGCAACTTCTTCACGAGGGCCGGCCAGTTCAAGATCGACAGGGACGGCAACATCGTCAACCCAGATGGCATGCTCCTGCAGGGGTACCTGACACAGGAGGGCGGGGTCATGGGCAGGATCAACGTGGCGTCCATCAACAGCCTGCCGAACCCGTCGGACCAGATCACTATCTCGGCAAACCTCAACTCGGACGATCCGCTCCCGGTAGATCCCTTTGACGTCGCCGATCCGGTGAATACGTCGAACTTTTCCACATCCATATCCGTGTATGACTCTCTGGGGAACAGCCATCTCGTCAATATCTATTTCAGAAAGTCCGCCGAGGCACCGACGGGCAACAGCTGGGAATGGTTCGCCGTCGTGAGCGCCGCTGACAGCGAGAGCGGAAACACGGAGATACAGGCCCAGGGAACGCTGACGTTCGACACCAACGGCGCCCTGACCGACGAGACTGATCCGACCTATCCGACGGGCGGCTTCGATTTCAGCGGCGGCGTCACCCAGGACCAGCAGATCGCCTTCGATTTCGGACGGAGCATCGCCGAGGGAGGCAGCGGAGTGACGGGGACGACCCAGTTCGGCTCTCCCAATTCCGTGTTGTTCCAGACGCAGAACGGGTTTTCAGCCGGAAGCATTCAGAGCATTGTCGTCGATCAGGAGGGCGTCATGACAGGCATCTTCTCGAACGGCCAGACCATGGAGATCGCAAAGGTTGCCCTGGCCCGCTTCATCGCACCGACGGAACTGGCAAAAATGGGGAAGAATCTCTTCGGCGAGTCCGCCTCATCGGGTGTTCCCATTGTCGGCACGGCAGGCACATCGGGCAGGGGCAGTATCATGGCGAGCTCCCTCGAAGCGAGCAACATCGATCTTGCTGATGAGTTCGTCAAGATGATAGCGGCGCAGAGGGGATTCCAGGCGAACACCCGCGTCATAACGACGACGGATGAGCTCCTGTCGGAGCTGATGGCCCTCAAGAGGTAGCGTATACCGGAAGCCAGCCCCATCCCTGCACCCCCGGAAGCCCCGTCAGTCGTGATCTGACGGGGCTTCCCGTTGTCGACATATCTTCAAAGCATTGCCGCTCACTCTTCCTCGGAGGAGAGGAGGACGCATCATGGCAGCAGGCCTCCTGCGGCTTTCTTCGTGGTCTGCGACTGCGTGATATAACGCAGGACTGACTGAGGAACCCTTCAATGCAGGACGGCGGCATCGGAGATGTCAGTTCTATCTATATGAATTAAAAACAATTTTTATCTAAATCCCCATTTTTAATAATCAGGTATGTAACTTGCCAATTGAAGTGAGTCTCCGTGCCGTCCAGAGGGATACAGGATTATGCCGATACAGAAAAACAACATGCTGTCGTCTGCGTCGCGGCGCAACATTTTCCATGAGTTTCACCCGGTCGTTGCGTCACAATTGAAACGCCGCGACGGAAAGCAGTACATGATCCTTCTCTTTATCATGCCGGTGGTTTTCCTCGTATCTGCAGTCGCCATCGCCTTTGACAACCACGACTTCGCATATCCGAAGCCCCAGTGTTCGATATGTGAGTTGAAAAAGGCCTATAAGGCTACATTGAACAAAGATCAGCAGGCATGCATCCCGGAGTCCGTCGCAGCCTTGCGCACAGAGGGCGATCGGTACCATCCCCCGCCGGTTCAGCACCACCCGCCCGTGTGCCTTTTCCCCTCCCGGGAGTCTGACAGGGCCCCTCCACCACTCTCCTGACATTCCCGAAGTGATCATCAAGCGACTTGTCGGCGGAGGTGTTTCATCAAACTCCGCCGCCTCGGTAGACATTCCGGAAAGGAGAGCATATGAAACGTGATGTGTCAAACCGTCAATGGGCAAACGGGCCGCATATGGATGCGCGACATGGAAATGTGCACATCTCTTATACGTGTGGTGCCCTTAATGATTACGAATCCCTCTGTCTTGATGTGAAGGATCTCGTCGACAGCGCTGTCGAACTTCTTCTGAACAAGACATGCCTTGCTGCGGGAGAAGAGGGACCGATCAGAATCTGCGTCGAACACTGCCAGAAGCGGTGCCTGAACGACACCCCGCTGGGCGACCTGCGCTATCTGAAGGTTTATGTGGAAGGTCACGCTCCCTGTATCGTCATGGCATACTAAGATCCGTCTCACGGATGCGGGGATCGGTTTTCCCCCCAAGGAATCCGGAAGATTCGGGATAGCCTGAATCGCGGCGATCGAAGCCGCTCTCAGGCAGGATTCGGCATCATCCTGGTGCGACGACAAGGTCGGTGAAGAACGGTGTTTCTCTGCTGACCATCAGGCATCGCCATCCTCAACCCGCCCCCGATGACACCTATGTCAGGAATGGCTCTCATATGTTTGTTTTGCCGGCTTTTGCCCCGCTAGTTAACAATTTGACATGGTCAGCATCTGCGTAACCATAAGCGTCAGTAATTTGACATCATCTTGCATAGTATGTCTGCATATCAATGAGATAGATGACTGGCATAGTCTGTGCTCATATCGGCATGTAACAGGTTGCGGGGGTTCTGTCTCCGTCGGGCCCCGGAACCTCATGATTCATGTCATAGCACAGAAGGGGGTAAGTCTTCATGGCAGAGGAGAAGGACGAGAAGACGGCTGAGGAGCCGAAGAAGAAGAAGGGAAAGCTCATTTTGCTCATCGGCATGGTTGTCGTTGCCCTGCTTGCCGGAGGCGCAGGCGCGTATTTTTATTTTTCGAAATCCTCTCCCAAGGACAAAAAGGAGGAAAGCAAAAAGGAGGAAGGTGTCATGTTCCCCCTGGAGCCCTTTGTCGTCAATCTCGGTGACCAGGGCAGCATGAGGTTCCTGAAGCTGACCATCCATATCGAGCTCTCGAAGCAGGAAATGGCTGAAAAGGCGAAGATCCGGGCTCCCCAGATGCGCGATTCGATCATCACCCTCCTGACAAGCAAGACCGTCGATTCGATCATTACGCCCGAGGGTAAGCTGCAGCTCAAGGATGAAATCAGCCTGAGACTCAACCAGATTCTCGGTGAAGGTTCGGTCAGGAACGTGTTTATGACCGATTTTGTGATGCAGTAGGACCGCGTATGAAGACAGTCATGCGCAGATATAAGGCGAAGAGGGGCCGCTGAGCGATGGATGACATACTCTCCCAGGAAGAAGTCGATGCCCTGTTGCGGGGTATCGAGGACGGAGCGGTCGAGACCGAGCAGGTCTCGGAGATATCGGGTGTCAAAACCTTCGATTTCATGGGACAGGAAAAGATCGTCCGGGGGAGGATGCCCGCTCTCGATATCGCCAATGAACGGCTTGCGAGGAACTTCCGCCTCTCCCTGTCGGCCGCCCTGCGGCGTATGGTCGACATAACGAAAGTCTCCGTCAGCATCACCAAGTTCTACGATTTCATGCGGTCTATTCCCCTTCCGTCGAGCATCAACGTTTTCCGGATGGAACCCTTCAGAGGGCACGGGCTCCTCATCCTGGACGTACCGCTGATTTTTAATCTGGTTGAGTTTTTCTTCGGCGGCACGGGGAAAGGACATTTCAAACCCGAGGGCAGGGAATTCACGCCGATCGAACAAAAGATCATCCAGAAGGTTGTCCTCATGTTTTTCAAAGACATGGAGGAATCATGGAATCCTGTACACCCTGTCACACTGTCCTATGTCCGTTCCGAGACGAACCCTCAGTTCGTGACGATCGTCACACCCGTGGACGTCGTCATCAATGTGGAATTCACGATCGAGATCGAGACGAAGGAATGCAAGATGTTTCTCTGCATCCCGTACAGCATGATCGAGCCGATCAAGGACAAGCTTTACAGCGCCTTTTCCGCCGAGAACGAGGATCTTGACATGAAGTGGATCGGCCGGCTGAAGGATCAGCTCATGGACATGCCCGTCGAGGTCACCGGTGAACTCGGCAGGACGAAGTACACGGTGCGGCAGATCCTCGACCTCAAGACGGGCGATGTCATTCTGCTCGATCGCCGCACCGACGACGATATCGCCGTTTTGTTGGAGGGGACCCCCAAGTTCATGGGAAAATTCGGCATTCACCGCAGTGCTTACGCAGTAAAGATCACGAGAGATATCAAACCCGGGGGATAAGGCGCCCGTTGGAAGGAGAACGAAGATGGCAGATGAGATCAGGGAACACGACGTACAGGCATTGCAGGGGGAGGAGAGGGGACCCCAGGTGCAGACGAGGGACATCAATTTCCTTCTCGACGTCCCCCTCGAGATGACGGTGGTGATCGGGAGGACGAAGATCCTGATCCAGGAACTCCTGCAGCTCGGGCAGGGGTCGGTCATTACCCTCGAGAAATTCGCCGGTGAGCCGATGGACGTCTATGTGAGCGACAAGCTCGTGGGACGGGGAGAGATCGTCGTGGTGAACGAGAAATTCGGCATCAGGCTGACGGACATCATCAGTCCCACCGAGCGGGTGAGACAGCTGCAGTAGGGCAGGGTGCAAAGATGGAACTGGAGCTCCTGAAAGTCCTCGCCGTCCTCATCGTGATGCTCGGCGTCCTGTACGGGGTGCTGAAGATCGTGAAAAGGAGGATGACACCGTCCGACGGTATCATCGAAATGCTGCACTATCAACCCCTGGGCCCGAAAAAGGGGATTGCGATCGTGAAGATCGTGAAAGACTATCTCGTCGTCGGTGTTTCCGATGAGCAGATATCCCTCCTTGACAAGCTCAGTCCCGAAGAGATCGAGCCGTCACTCATGAGTCGGAGTGAGGTCAGAAAAATACCGGCCCGCAGAGGCGCACCGGGTTTCGGCAGGACAATGGGCCTGTTCGCCCGCAAGAAGTGCCGCGTCATGACCCTGCTCCTCTGCGCCGCGCTGACGCTCCCGTTCACCCCTGCCCTTGCATACGCCCAGCAGAGACAGGCCGCAGGCGGGGGGTTCCTCGGGACGGGCCTGACAACGCCCGTCGAGATTCTCCTGTTCCTCACGCTCCTCTCCCTGCTGCCGGCTATCCTTGTCATGACGACGTCGTTCACGAGGATCGTCGTCATCCTCTCCTTTCTCAGGCAGGCCCTCGGAACGCCCCAGGTGCCGCCGACGCAGGTCATCATCGGTCTTTCCCTCTTCATCACGCTCTTCATCATGTCTCCCGTCATCGAGCGGGTCTACACCGATGCGTACCTGCCCTACACGCAGAAGGAGATAAACGCGGAGAGCGCCCTCGGCAAGGCCGGCGTTCCCCTGAAGGAATTCATGCTGAGGCAGACGCGGGAAAAGGACTTCGCCCTCTTTCTGAAACTGTCGAAATCGGAAAGGCCCGCCACGCCCGCCGATCTCCCGATGAAGGTGGTCATCCCCGCTTTCGCCATCGGCGAGCTGAAAAAGGCCTTCGAGATCGGGTTCCTCATCTTCCTGCCTTTTCTCGTCATCGACATGGTCGTGGCGAGCGTCCTCCTTTCCATGGGGATGATGATGCTCCCTCCTGTCATGGTGTCCATGCCCTTTAAACTGCTCCTCTTCGTCCTCGTCGATGGATGGGACCTGCTCGTCGGGTCGATCGTGGGGGGATTCAAATGACCATCGAACTGCTCAACCAGCTTTCGCGGCAGACCTTCGAAACGATCATCCTCGTCGGCGGTCCCGCGCTGATAGTGAGTCTCATCGTCGGCGTTCTCATCAGCATCTTTCAGGCGGTGACGCAACTCCAGGAGATGACGATCACCTTCGTTCCCAAGATCCTCGCAGTCTTTCTCACCCTGTTCATCGCCCTTCCCTGGATGGTCAGCGTGATGGTGAGCTACACCCGGAGCATTCTCGAAAACCTTCCCCTGTATGTGAAATGACGCCATGGAACTGACCGAACTGGTGAACATCTACGCCGGCAAGTTCGTCCCCGTCTTTATCAGGGTTGCCGTGATCCTTTCTTTTATTCCCTTTGTCGGGAGCCGCACGACGCCCATCTTCCTGAGGACCGGCATCTCTCTGGCCCTGACGCTCCTCCTGCTGCCCGTCGTCGAGGTGAAGACCGCCGATCCCCTGAAGGCCGTCTTTGAGGCCTTCTTTATCGGCGCCGCCATCGGTCTGATGGCGAGAATCATCCTCGGCGCCGTTGAAACGGCCGCCCAGTGGGTGGGGCTGGAGATGGGGCTGAGTGTCGCAGCAATCTTCAATCCCCAGTTCGGCGAGGTCCTGAGCCCCCTCAGCCTCTTCTACAACATTCTCGCCATGGCGCTCTTCTTCATCCTCGACATCCATCACCTCTTCATCGAGGGCATCGTGCGGAGCTTCGACATGACGACGGTTCACTACACGGGGATCTTCAACGCCGTCCTGAAGCTGAACGAAATACTCTTCCCCCTGGCACTCAAGATAGCCGCCCCGGTCATCCTCGTGCAGGTCCTCGCGAACCTCATGATCGGCTTCTTCTCGAGAGCGATTCCGCAGGCGAACATCTTCTTCATCAGCTTCCCGATCCTTATAACGGCCGGGCTCGTTTTCATCATCCTTTCGATGCCGCTGGTGACGATGGTCATTTCGCGGTCCTTCATCAACATCAGAGACGCGATCCAGGTGTTTACGAGGTAGGCGATGCCCGAAGAGTTCGACGAGCGAACAGAGCAAGCAACGCCGCGAAGGCGGGAACAGGCGAGGGAGAAGGGCGATGTCCCGCGAAGCCGGGACCTCTCGGGCATCCTCCCTCTCTGGATCGTCTTCCTCTATCTCTCCTTCGGGGGGTTCTTCCTCGCGGGACTGACGACGTACCTGAGGTCCTCCCTGTCGCGGGGGTTCCAGGCCTCTCTTGATGAGGTCTCGTTCATCGGTATCTTCCGCGCCGACCTCGTCCAGGGGGCGTCTATCCTCGGGCCGCTCCTGGGCATCATCCTGATCGCGGTGGTTGCGGTGAATTTCGTCCAGACGGGGTTTCTCGTCTCCCCGGTGCCGCTTACGCCGGATATCACGAGGCTCAGTCCCCTGAAGGGCCTCAAGAGGATCTTCAGCCTGAGCAACCTCTTCGAGACGGCGAAGGGCGTGCTCAAACTCGTCATCCTCGGCGCCGTCCTTTACTATTTCCTCAAGGACGAGGTGTTCACGATCCCCCTCCTTGCGGACATGCAGGTGAACGCGATTATCGGCTCCTCCTTCGAATCGGTCCGGAAACTGGTGCTCATATCGACGGTCGTCCTGACCGTTTTCGCTGTAGCCGACTTCGTGTTCCAGAGATGGCAGTACGAAAGGAACCTGAGGATGACGAAACAGGAGATCAAGGAGGAGATGAAGGAGTCCGAAGGCGACCCGAGGGTGAGGGCGAGGGTGAGAAGCCTCCAGAGGGAAATGGCCCGGAGAAGAATGATGCAGGAGGTCCCGAAGGCCGACGTCGTCATCACGAATCCCACCCATTACGCCGTGGCCCTGCGGTATGATCCCGCAAAGATGGGCGCACCCACCGTCATCGCGAAGGGCGCCAACATTGTGGCGGAGAGGATCAAGGAAATCGCCGGGCGGAGCGGCGTCTCCGTCGTCGAAGACAGACCGCTGGCGAAAACCCTCTTCATGCTGAACATCGGCGAAGAGATCCCTGAAGACCTCTACAAGGCTGTGGCGGCCATTTTGGCAGCGGTGTACCGCCTCAAGGGAGGGCGGTGATGCTCGAAAGACTGCTCAAACATAGCGACCTGCTCCTCGCCGTCGGGATCGTGACGGTCCTGTCGCTGATGGTCATCCCCATTCCGCCGTTGCTCCTCGATGTGGCCCTCACGTTCAGCATCACCCTCTCGGTGATGATTCTCCTTGTGTCGTCCTATGTTTACAGGAGCCTGGAGTTCTCCGTCTTTCCCTCCATGCTGCTCGTGTCGACGCTCCTCCGTCTCTCCCTGAACATCGCGTCGACGAGGCTCATCCTCATGAAGGGAGACGAGGGCATCGACGCCGCCGGAAAAGTCATCCAGTCTTTCGGTGAATTCGTCGTGGGAGGCAATTTCGTCGTCGGTTTCGTTATCTTCCTCATTCTCGTCATCATCAATTTCATCGTCATCACCAAGGGCGCGGGGAGAGTCGCCGAGGTGTCGGCCCGGTTCACTCTCGATGCCATGCCGGGAAAACAGATGAGCATTGATGCCGATCTCAACGCCGGGCTGATCGACGAGGTCGAAGCGCGGCGGCGCCGCCAGGAGATCTCCCGGGAAGCCGACTTTTACGGAGCTATGGACGGCGCCAGCAAGTTCGTCAGGGGCGACGCGATCGCGGGGATCATCATCATGGTCATCAATATCATCGGAGGGTTCCTCATCGGCGTGCTCCAGAAGGGCATGCCCCTTGCCGATGCCGCACGGACCTATACGACACTGACCGTCGGAGAAGGCCTTGTGGCGCAGATCCCCGCGCTCATCACCTCGACGGCGGCCGGTATCATCGTCACGCGCGCTGCGACGGAGGCGAACCTCGGCGCCGAGATGGTGAAGCAGCTCCTTTCACATCCGAAGGCTCTCGCAACCACGGCGGGGGTGCTCGCCTTCTTCGGCATCATTCCCGGCCTGCCCCACGTCCCGTTTCTCCTCCTCGCCACGATCTCGGGAACGGGGGCCTACTTCCTGAAGAAGGCCGCACTCCGTGAAGAAGAGGTCCCGGCGGAAGAAGAAAGGGCCGCGCCTCCCGAGAGTCTCGAGGCCCTTCTGGCCGTCGACCCCCTCTCTCTCGAGATCGGATACAGCCTCATCCCCCTTGTCGAGGAGGGCGGGCCCCTGCTTTCGAAGATCAGGGCGATCAGAAAGCAGATCGTGACGGAGATGGGCTTCATCGTGCCGCCCGTCCACATCAAGGATAACCTCACCCTCAAACCGGCAGGCTATTCGGTGCTCATCAAAGGTGTCGAGATCGCCTCGTCGGAGGTGATGCTGAACCGGTACCTCGCCATCTCTCCGGGAGGTGAAACGGAGACGATGGAAGGCGTGCCGGCTAAGGACCCGGCCTTCGGGCTGCCCGCCCTCTGGATCGAAGAGAGAGACATGGAGAGGGCGCAACTGGCGGGATACACCGTCGTCGACGTGCCCTCGGTCATCACGACGCACCTGTCCGAGATCATCAAGAACTACTCACATGAGCTGCTGGGCAAGCAGGATGTGCAGCGTCTCTTCGACAACCTTTCGAAAACGCAGCCGAAGGTCGTCGAAGACCTGACGCCGGGATTGCTCCCACTCGCGGCGGTCCAGAGGGTCCTCCAGAATCTCCTGAAAGAGAGGGTCTCCATCAGGGACCTCCAGACGATCCTCGAGACCCTCGCGGAGTTCGCGGCGGTGACGAAAGACGCAGAAATACTGACCGAGTCGGTCAGGCAGGCCCTTTCGAGGGGGATTACACGGCAGTTCCGGAATACGGACGGGTCGCTGTCCGTCCTCATTCTCGACCCGTCTACGGAACGGACCATGCTCGAATCTCTCCAGAGCACTCCCCAGGGGACCTTTCTGAACCTTGACCCCGTCACATCGGAGAAATTCCTTGACGGCGTCAAGAAGAGGTTCGAGGAGAGCCTTGCCAAGGGATACCAGCCCCTGATTCTCTGTTCGCCCGCCATCAGGAGGTTCGTCAAGAAGATCGTCGAAAGGGTATCGCCGGGCATCGTCGTCCTCTCGCACGGCGAGGTGTCGCCCAACACGAAACTCTACGCGCTCGGAACAATCAGGATCGAATGATAAAACACAACTCTTTCCATTTGGGGGTGAAGACATGAGGATAAAGAAATATGTCGGCGAGAATTTCAAGGAAGCCCTCGATCTGGTCAAGAGGGAGCTCGGTCCTGAAGCGGTCATCCTGTCGAGCAAAGCCGTCAGGAGCGGTCCCTTCGGCATAACGGGAAATGAGGGGGTGGAGGTGACGGCCGCACTCGATGCGGACCTCGCCAGGCATGACTCCGCAGCGTCCGGCATGGACGACCTTATCCGGGAGATCAGGGGCCTCAGGCAGGAGGTGACGTTCCTCAAGGAGATGCTGAGACCGGTCATGCCGGGCCTCAGGGTCGGGACGGAGGGGAAGGAACTGCTGAATCACCTCGTGAAACAGGGGATCGATATGCAGTTTGCCCTCGTCCTTGTCGACCAGTGCCGGGAAAACCGGTCGGGCCTGAGAGAGGCGATTGCAGGCACCCTCAAGGTGCAATCCCCGGTGGAACATGATGACAATGGCTTCATCTTTCTCGGTCCTCCCGGCGTCGGCAAAACGACGACTCTTTCGAAAATGGCGTACATCCTTGCGGCGAGGCGGAAACAGGTCCATATACTCTCTCTCGACGAAAGGGGGCCGAACGTCGAATACCTCAGGGAGACCGCAAAGGTGACGCGGAGCCAGTTCAAGGTCGTCAGGAAGATCAGCGAGCTCCCGCGGACGGTCTACCGGGATATGGAAAAGGGGCCGGTGCTGATCGACACGTCAGGCAGCTCCTGTGCCAGGACCCTCAGCGACATGAAAACGCTCTTTCCCTCCGGTGCGCCCGTCAGGACATGTTTTCTCATGGATGCTTCTCTCAGCCAGGACGCGAGTCAGAAGGTCTGGTCGTCCTGTCAGTTCGCCCTGATCGACACCATCGGTTTCACGAAGCTCGACCTGGCGTCGCACCTGGGGAACATGTACAATATCGCCCTGCTGTCAGGCAGGCCCCTGTCGTTCATAACGACGGGACCCGATGTCCCCGGTGACGTGGTGCTGCCGACGGCGGACCTCGTTGCCGGGATGATAGTGGGGGAAAGGTCATGAAGCAGGAGAGCCCCCGTATCATTGCGGTTTCCAGCGGGAAGGGCGGCGTCGGAAAGACGAACTTTGTCGCCAATCTGGCCCTTCTCTACGCGGGGATGGGCAAGCGCGTGCTCATCCTCGATGCCGATCTCGGCCTGAGCAATATCGATGTGATCTTCGGCATCGCCCCCCGCCTGACCCTGAAGGACGTCCTCATGGGAGAAAAGAGCATTGCCGATATCCTCTGCACCGGCCCCGGCGGCATCATGATCCTGCCAGCCGGCTCCGGCGTCCGCGAGCTGACCCGGCTGAGCGACGAGCAGCGTCTCAAACTCGTCTCGGTCCTCGATGATTTCGACGCTCCCTTTGACGTCTTTCTTATCGACACCGGCGCCGGCATTTCGGACAACGTGCTCTTTTTCTGCAGCTCCGCCCTCGAGACGGTCGTCCTGGTCACGCCGGAGCCGACGTCGATCGCCGATGCATACGCGCTGATCAAGGTGTTGTCGCGGGACTTCGGTGAAGAGCATTTCAGGGTCCTCGTCAATACGGCCCGGTCCGAAAAGGAGGCTTTCGATACCTTCAGGAGGCTGGCGATCGTGACGGACCGTTTTCTCCACCTCTCCGTCGATTACCTCGGATACCTTCCCCACGATGAACACGTGAAAGACGCGATCATCGCCCAGAAGGGCTTCATCGCGCTTTATCCCAACAGCGCTTTCGCGAAAAAACTCGGCCGCATCGGCGCAAAGCTGCTCGATACGCCCCTGAACAGGGTCAAGGGAAACATCCAGTTCTTTCTTAAAAAGGCCCTCAGGGTCGGATAGGCAAGGGAAGAAAGTGTCAGTGTGAGTTTTTACCTTGAGGTTGCATAGAAAGGCGTGGCGAAACGCTCTGAAAAACAGTGTCAGTGTGAGTGTCAGTGTCAGTAAAAAACTCACTTTTTCGACCATCGCGTTGAAACTTCGTCTTTCGGACGATTAAGGTGTCGCCGCAGCAAGGTTTTCGGCGCATACGCCCCGCCTTTTCCCGGAAGTGTATTGCAACGATAAGGTTTACGCTGATTCATGCCGAGACATGACGAAAAAAAGTTTCCTTTGATTTACATTTATGAGTATAATATTGCCTGAATCGGGAACACCATGGCAAAAGTATCGGAACAACAGAAAGAGCAGATCATTGAGCAGTTCCTGCCGCGCGTAAAATACTACGCCAACAAGTATGCCTTCAGCCTTCCTGCCGAGCTCAGCGTCGAAGACCTCATCTCGGCCGGCATCATCGGCCTCCTGGAGGCGTGCGAGAGGTACGATCCCGCCATGAAGACGACGCTCAGCACTTTTGCCGACTTCAGGATCAGGGGGGCCATCATCGATGAAATCCGGTCCATGCAATGGGCGTCGAAGGACGCGCGGAAGAAGCTGGAATACGTGAGAAACGCTTACACGGAGCTCGAGAAGACCTTCAGCAGGAGCGTCACCGATGAAGAGGTGGCCCAAAAGCTGAACATCACCCTCGACGAGCTCCACAAGACGCTCTCGACGGCGAACACGATGAACATGATGAATCTCGAGGACCTCGGCATAGGCAAAGAAGGGGAAACGCTCGATATTCTCGAGTGCATTTCCGCGGACAATGCCCGGGATGTCATTGAAGAGCTCAACCTCAAGGAACTCAAGACGGCCCTCGGGCACGCCATCGACAGATTGCCCGAAAAGGAGCGCCTCGTTCTCACCCTTTATTACTACGAAGAACTCACCATGCGGGAAATCGGGAAGGTACTGAACATCAGCGAATCCCGCGTCTGCCAGTTGCACGGAAAAGGCCTCATGAAGCTCAAGGGGAAGCTCGAACAGCTCAGGGCCTGATTCCGCCGCTCCGGGAGTACCCCAGCGCCGTTCCGGAAGGAGCAATCCATGATTCGAAGCCTGAAAAGGATTCTGCTGAAACTGCAGTCAGAGGACCCATCGGTCAGAAGGCTCGCAGCCGAGAGGCTTTCGGAGGCGGATGAGAGGGCCATATACCCGCTCATACAGGCCCTGAAAGACCGTCATCCCGGCGTGCAGGACGCCGCCATGAGGTCCCTGGTGTCGATAGGCGGAGAGGTGACCGCCTATATGACACTTCCCCTGCTGAGGGAGGAACCCTCTCTGCGAAATATGGCGGTCGTCATTCTCGGGGAGTTGGGCGTCCATGCCGTCCCCCTTGTCTATCCCCTGCTCGGGGACAAGGACGGCGTCATCAGGAAATTCGCCGTTGATCTGCTCAGGAAGATCGGAAGCGGCGTCGATCCATCGAGGATCATCCCCTGTCTGAAAGACGGGAACCCCAACATACGCGCCGCCGCTGCAAGGGCACTGGGGGAGCTGGGGTGCCGGGAAGCCGTCCCTTTTCTCATCAATGCACTGGCAGACGAGGAATGGACAGTCATATCCGCCCTTGAATCTCTTGGTGAGCTCCGGGCCGAAGAAGCGACGGATGCTGTGGCTTCCCTTCTCCTGTCCGGTTCAGCGGCGATCAGGCATGTCGCCATCGAGACGCTGGGATGTTTCTCCTCCGGTAGGGCGGCACAAATCCTTCTTTCACATATCGAAAGGGCGCCGGCTGACGAACGGACAACAGCCATCAAGAGTCTCATGACCGCCGGAGTCACCCCGCAGCTTCACGGTCTCTCCGATCACCTCATCGCGTTTCTCCGGGAGGGAGATTGGGAGGATAAGCTGCTTGCCGTCAGGGGCATTACCACCCTCAAATGCAAGGCCGCCGTCCCCGTCATGGTCGATCTTGCCGGGTCCCTCGATCCGTCTCTGCCCGAGAGCGCGGAGATAATCGCCCTTTTCATGGATGCGATCCTATCTCTGGATGCAGGTGATGAACTTGTCGGCCTCCTTGATGACCCCGGCCTTCGATACCGGGGAAAGTCACTCGCCGTGCATGCCCTGGGACGCTTACAGAGAGAGGATGCAGTGCCGAAGATCATCCCTCTTCTGAGCCATATCAGCAGGGACCTTCGGAGGGCGGCCGTCGATGCTCTCGGGAATATGGGCGGAGAGGCGGCCAGGGAAGCACTCACTGAAGCGGCTGGTCAGGACCATGACGCACATGTCAGGAGGGCCGCCATCGAGGCCCTCGGCAGCAACAAGGCGGCCGGGACATACCGGTTCCTGTTCGGCAGGCTGCATGTCGAAACATATCCCGATCTCACCGAGGCGATCGTCCGATCCCTCATGAATATCGACAGCAATGCATTTCTTTCCGGAATGAGCGGTTATAGGGACCCCGTGCGTCTTGTCACGGCGAGGATTTCGGATGACGAGGAGACTCTTCTCAGGCTCGCCGATGATGAGAACCGGCAGGTCAGGATCACTGCGATCGGCAGGCTCAGACTGACGCCTTCCGGCGGGGCCGTGCGAAGACTCACGGAATTGCTCAGGGACGAGGACCCGGAAATCAGAAGAATCGCCGTCACTTCATTCGATGATGCACACCTCTGCCCTCCCGAGCTCCTGCAGACCCTGACCGACAGTGATGCATCGGTCAGGTTTCAGGCTCTCCGAGTCGTATCCTCGACCTGCGATGCCGAAACAGTTTTGAAACACATCGGCCCTCTCGTCGGCGATCTCTTCATTCCCATCTGCCTTGCCGCCGTCGACGCGATCGGCCGTCTCGGCAGGCAGGCAGCCGAACGAGGCCTCGCTCCTTTCGAAAATCATCCCGATCCCTCGGTTCGCGGGGCCGTCCGGAAGGTGCTGAACCCGGCATGAACCAGATCATCCCCGAAGACGTTTTCAGACAACTGAGGGATTTTATTTACGAAAAGTGCGGCATCTTCATCCCGGACACGAAACGGTACTTTCTGGAAAACAGACTCGGACGGCGCATCCTCGAGAGAAACCTCAAATCGGGTGCGGAATATCTCTACCTGCTGAAATACGGAGCGGACAGGCGGGAGCTTTCAAAACTCTTCGATCTGGTTACGACCAACGAGACGTTCTTTTTCAGGGAGCCGCAGCAGCTTCAGGTTTTCAGCACGGAGATCATCGATCGCATCATGACGGATAATATGCGGGCCGGACGGATGGACATCCGCATCTGGTCGGCTGCCTGCTCGACGGGCGAGGAGCCTTACACGCTCTGTCTCATGCTCGTCAGCCGCCAGGCTGCAGCCTCTTTTCGTAAAGACATCGTCGCGTCCGATTTAAGCGATGCCGTCTTGGAGTCGGCACGGGCGGGGATCTACGGGTCCTATTCCATCAGAAACGTATCCGATGATGTGCTGAGGGAATTTTTCACAAAGGAGAATCACCACTATCGCATCTCGCCGAAGCTGAAATCCATGGTAAGGTTCCAGAGAATCAACCTCATCGACAAACGCGAGGTGGGCAAAATCAGGGGAATGGACGTCATCTTCTGCAGAAACGTCCTCATCTATTTCGATGACAAAGCAAAACACAGGGCCGTTGCAAACCTCTACGACTCTCTGAGGCCGGGGGGGTATCTCATCATCGGGACTTCGGAGAGCCTGCACAACATCACGAGGGCCTTCAGGCCCGTCATCATCAACAGGGTCATCGTGTACCAGAAAGTGTAGACGGAACGGGACATTTCACGTCTGGCATTGCACAAGGAGGCGACACCAGTGAAGATCCTGATCGTTGACGACGATAAAACAACTAGGAAGATTCTGACCCTCTACCTCAGGGGTAAGGACCATACCGTCATAACCGCCGAGAACGGACTGGATGCCCTCGAAAAGATCGGTATCGAGACTGTTGACGTGATTATAGCAGACCTGAACATGCCTTACATGGACGGGATCGAGCTGACACGCACGATCAGGTCTGATTCATCGCGATCTCATATCCCCATCATCATGGTTTCGATAGAGGAGGATGCCGAAGAAAGGGATCGGGCTGTCGAGGCCGGTGTCAGTGCGTACCTGGTCAAGCCGGTGACGGCCGAGCAGATCGAGGAGAGCATACGGAACATGCGATAACGCTTTTGATAGAGGAGGTGGCATGCTTGATCTGAAGATTAAGGTCCTTGTCGTGGACGACTTTCCCACGATGAGGAGAATCATACGGAATCTCCTGAAGCAGATCGGATACAACTCCATCGAGGAAGCCGAGGACGGGATTCAGGCGCTGGCGATGCTCAGGAAAGGGGGGGTCGGTCTCATCGTGTCCGACTGGAATATGCCGAACATGGAGGGGATAGATCTTCTGAGAATCGTCAGGAAGGATGCCTCGCTCAAGGACATCGCCTTTCTCATGGTCACTGCCGAGGCGGAGAAAGAGAGGGTAATCGAGGCGATCAAGTCGGGTGTCGACAACTATATCGTGAAACCGTTCACTGCGGAGACCCTGAAGGAGAAGATCGAGAAGATCGCGGAAAGGAGGTCTGCCCTCAGGGGAGGAAACTGATCGTGTCCGACGAGATGGACGAAATCATAGCCGATTTCATCACCGAAGCCGAAGAGATCCTCGATAAGGTCGACCCCCTTTTCGTAGAGCTTGAGACAAGGGGGTATGACAGGGACATGCTGAACGAGATCTTTCGGGGCATGCATACTCTTAAGGGCGCATCGGGCTTTCTGGGTTTTCAGCAGATGGTGGAGGTCGCCCACCGTGCCGAAAGCATCCTGAAAAAACTCACAGACGGTGAAACCGCCCTTTCGAAGGGCCTCATGGATGTGATCCTGAAGAGTGTGGATACCCTGAGAATGCTCATTTTCCATATCAAGCTCAAAGACGGTATTGAAGAGGATCTCTCGGCGATCCTCGGATCTCTTGACGACGCGCTGGACCGTGCGATGAAGGGAGGAGAACCCTCGCCGGTCGCGGAGACACCGGCTGACGCGGCGTGCATGGCGCCGGCAAAAAAAGATGATGCCGCTTCGAACCGGCAGAACGATGGCCGAAAGAACGTTCCGGAAAACGGAAGCGCACCTGAAACGGCATCCCGGCCGGTGACCGCGGAAGTCTTATCGGGCCTTGCCCAGGTCACTGCCGGGGATCACCACCGGCAGCCGGGAAAGGAACGCGGCGTCGTGTCCACTTTGAGGGTCGATGTTTCAAGGATCGACAAGGTCATGGACCTCGCGGGTGAAATCGTGCTCGCCCGCAACAGGCTGCTCAACCTGTCGCTGCGCCTGGACCACATGCACTCCGGTGATCCCAACGTCGAGAGTCTTATCGAAACAACGGCATTTCTCGACAGGGTGACGTCGGACCTGCAGCTCGCCGTCATGAAAATGAGAATGCAGCCTCTCCAGAAGGTTTTCGGCAAGTTTCCCAGGATGGTGAGAGACCTTGCGGGAGGCCTCGGAAAAGAGATCGATCTGGACATCTCCGGCGAAGACACCGAGGTGGACAAGACTGTCATCGAGAATATCGGCGATCCCCTGGTCCACATCATCCGGAATTCCATCGATCATGGCCTCGAGCCTCCCGATGAGAGAGTGCGGAAGGGAAAGCCCCGGAAAGGGACCATCGGCATCAGTGCCTATCAGAAGGGCACCCAGGTCGTCATAGAGGTAACGGACGACGGTAAGGGTATTGATGTCGAAGCGGTGAAGAGGAAGGCCCTGAAGTGCGGACTCATTTCCGAAGAGGAGTCCGTCAAGATGACCGATGAAACGGCCGTTCACCTCATCTTTCTGCCCGGTTTCTCGACGAAGGACGTATCGACGGAACTGAGCGGCCGCGGCGTCGGCATGGATGTCGTGAAGACGAACGTGGCAAAGCTCAACGGATATGTGGAAGTCATCACGAAGAGAGATCAGGGCAGCACCTTCCGGATCAGCCTTCCCCTCACGCTTGCAATCATTCAGGCTATGATGGTGCGTGTCTGGAACCAGCTCTACGCTGTGCCGCAATCGATCATCGAGGAAACCCTCAGAATCGGCAGGGGAGATCTGAAAGACGTCACGGGCCGGAAGGTGATGCTCATTCGCGGAAGGGTGCTCCCGGTCCTGCGCATGACAGATCTCCTCGGTATGGTCGGGGACGCCGAAGATGTTTCTGATGCATATGTCCTCGTGGCATCGGTGGGCGACAGGAAATTCTGTGTCACCGTCGATGAGCTCATGGGACAGGAGGAAATCGTCATAAAATCGATAGACGGTATCAATTCCGAGGAATGCGGCTTGCTGGGAGCGACCATTCACGGCGACGGACGGGTTGTTCTCATTCTCGATATCCTGGCCCTTGTACGGAGATCATACTCTGTGAGCCACCGGTAACAACGGATACAGCCTCTCTTTCATCCGGGCAGATGAAAGATCAAACGTTTTTCACAGAGGGGGGTTGATGCAGTACATCGGGTTCACCATGGACGGCAGTGAATATGCGATTCCCATTCTCAAGGTGCAGGAGATCATCAATGTCCCTCCTCTGACGAAAATGCCCCAGGCCCCGCCCTATGTCAAGGGGATAACGAACCTGAGAGGCAGGGTCATTCCTGTCATGAACCTCAGGAGAATTATCGGATGGGCCGACGGTGTCGGGGCGCCTTCCGGCGGCAAGGTCATTGTCCTGACATCGGGCCGTATCACTTTCGGCATTCTTGTCGACGGCATCGCGGGAGTCGTAGACGTCGATGACTCCGACATTGAACACCCCGCTGATCTCAATGCCGCAGACGCCGTTTCAGGGGTTGCAAAGTTCGGGGACCGCCTTCTCGTCATGCTTGATGTGAGGAAGCTCATACCCATGGAGGACCTGGAACTGTTCGAAGACGAGGTCTGCTCTGTGACGGAGGCGGGTGACAAGGTTGAACTTGTCAAGAAAGTGGACGGCATGGGGGGAGAGATGTTCGTAAAAGAAATCGTCGATGCAAAGGACTTTTTCGAGAGAAAAGGCCTGGACCTCAATGATCCGAGATTTGCGCTTTTCGACGACATGGTGGATTTTATGAATGCCGCCACAAACCGGGACTATGAAAAGGCCGACAGGGCGATCCAGAATATCTTTACCAAGGGCAGGGGAGACCTGTACAAGGAAGTCGGAAAGGTGACACGAAAGCTCCATGATTCCATAAAGTGTTTCAAGGAGGCGATCGACCCGAGGCTGAAGGACATAGCGACGACGGACATGCCGAGGGCGGTGGACAGGCTCAACTATGTCATCGAGAAGACCGAGGAGGCCGCGAACAGGACGCTCGTGCTTGCCGAAAAGTACATCATGAGCATGGATGATTTCTCATCGCATGTCCGGAATCTCGACGGCCCGGAGGAGTCAGTGGCATTTCTCAAAACATATAAAGGGCAACTCGAAACGGATCTTATGGATGTGATCACGACGCAGTCCTTCCAGGACATCACGGGGCAGTCGATCAGGAAGGTCATCAAGGTCGTGGGAGACATCGAGGACGAGCTCGTGAGACTCATCACCACCTTCGGCGTGAAGATGGAGGATCTGTCGGGCGGAAGGGAAACAGAGGAAGAGAAGGTCTCCCAGTCCGACGTGGACGACCTTCTCAGGGATTTCGGCTTCTGACAGGCATTTCATCGGCATCCTCATTTTCACCGTTCGCCCGGTCAGCACCACGGGATAATCCTGCCGGCACATTTACCCCGCCGTTCATGCGACTGCATGGCCTCCTTGTCGCGTAGCAGGAAGTTAACCTTTCAGTTGCATGGAAAGGCGGGGCGAAGCACTCTGAAAACAGTGTCCGTGTGAGTGTGAGTGTCAGTGACGGAAAAGATGTCCAATTCCCCCATGTCACGATACAGGTGTCGCCGCAGTAAGGTTTTCGGCGCATTCACCCCAGCCCCGCCTTTCCCGGGAGTGTATTGCAACGATAAGGTTAAAGTTCAGTCCGACAATGACCGATATTAAAGAACAGCAATAATATCTGCACACCGGAGGGAATACCCATGTCGTGTATTAGAGAAAATGGCCTGGTGTCGTTTTTCATGATGATGATTGTAATCCTGCTGCTCATGGGAAACGTGGCCTATGCCGACGAACTCAGGATCGGCGCCGGGGCCGCTCCGACGGAAAATGTGTTGAAGCCCCTGAAGGAGCCCTTCGAGAAAGCCACGGGGATAAAGCTGACAATCATCTCGTCGGGACCGAAGATCGCCCTGCAGGACCTCGAAAAGGGCGCCGTCGATGCGGCTTCAGCAGGTCTGACATATGACGACTGGATGAGCCTCATGCAGAAGGAAGGCGCCGAGGTTAAGGACGCCGGGTCGCTGCAGCGGTTCATCATCGGAAAGGACAGCATCGTTGTCCTCGTGCACAAGGACAACCCCGTCACAAAGCTCTCCAAGGATCAGCTTAAGGGCGTCTTCAACGGCAAGATACAAAACTGGAAAGAGGTAGGAGGCAGGGATATGCCCATCATCGTCGTCTGGGGCAAACTCATCCCCGGAACGAACAGCCTGTTTCAGAAGCATATCATGGATGGAGAGGCCGTTGTGAAGGACGTGCTCGATGCGACGACGGCTGAGGACGTGAAACAGAATATCGGCGCCAATCCCGAGGCAGTCGGCATCGGACCGAAAGCAGTCGTGGACGGGTCGGTCAGGTCACCGGAGACCCCAGAGGTCTCCAGGCCCATCACCCTGCTGACCAAGGGCGATCCCTCGGTGAACGTCCGGAAGCTCCTCGATTTCATCAAGGGAGAGGGGCAGAAGTATGTCAAGTAAGAACAGGGGAGAGAAGAACCCGATCAAGCAGTAACATCAGGATGGACTGCTGTTACCCTGAAACCGACGGCGGCAGCATGTCGCTTTGATAAGTGAAAGGGAAGGGAAGGCATGACCATTAGAAAGAGGCTGACGCTGAACGTCCTGTTCGTTTCCGTGATCGTGGGGGCTGTCGTCGTCACGGGCATTCTCGGGATGTGGTTCGTCAGGAGCAAGCTTACCTATCTCACAGAGCAGAGTACGCCTTTCCAGATGAGGACGCTTGATTTCCAGAGGGCACTGCAGGGCGCCACGGCAGACCTCGTGAAAGTGGGCGCCGCGGACTCGAAGGAGGGATATGCTCTTTTCCGGAAGGAGGCGGAGCTGTCTCTGGCCGAAGTTAAAAAAGCTCAGGAGACGCTCCGGAATCTGTCCGGCGAATCGAAGACAAAGGCCTACGAAGAGCTTGAGGGGATCGCCTCGGAGATGTTCGCGGTGACACAGGGAAGGCTCGATGCGGAAGACCAGGCCCAATCGGCCAGCAAGACGATCACGCAACGCCTCAGGGAGGCATCGGCGAAGCTGAAAGATCTCGATTCGAGAATCAAGCATATCCAGGGCAACCGGACAAAGGCGTTCGGGGCGTCGATGGAGGATACGAAGAATATCACGTCAAAACTCAGGAGCGTCGATACTTTCAAGGCAATTCTCAAGGATCTCCAGATCGCCGTCATGGAACTCCAGCGTTCGCAGGACAGGAAGACGCTCATCATCGCGCGGGGAAAAATCAATGCGATCATGAGCAAAGCGATCCAGAACGATCACGTGAAGGAGTCGAAGAACCTCACTGCCGATATAAAGTCAGTCGGAGAAAAGATCGATGAACTCATCAGGCTGCAGGGTCAGGCAAACGGGGAATCGAAGAGCCGCATCGAAGCACTTCTGGCAGATGTGAATGAAAAGGTCTCGGCTCTGCTGCTTATGGTCGAACAGGACATCCTGACGACCGCCGAGAGGTCCGGCACGGAAGCAGGACGTCAGAACTCCATCTTCGGCCAGACGATGGTCGCAAATACCGTTTTATCGAATACCTTCGAAATAACGGCGTACGGCATTACCCTGGAGGGTCTCGCGACGAGGCTCTTTACCGTCAATTCTGAGCGCGAACTCGGCTCAATCGAGACGGAGCTCAGGGGGGCCTTCGAGAGGATTGAAAGCGTCGAAAAGACGCTGCGGAGCGCCCTTGTCAGGCTTGATGCAAAGGAAGAGCAGAAAACGCTTCAGGCTGTCGTTGAGTCGGTGAACTCGATCAAGGGTACTCTTTTTTCCGGCAGCGGGATCATCGCAAAGGTCCGTCACCGGCTCGCCATGAAAGAGAAATCGCTGATGGCGACGGAGAGGCTGAGGGATATTGTGCTCAAACAGGCCGAACTGGGCAAAAATACCATCCTGGTCGCCCGGGGCGACCAGGAAAATGCGATCGCTGCCGTGAACAGGGTCGTCCAGTTCAGCACCCTTCTTATCGCCACCATCGGTGTCGGAGCGCTCGTCTTCGGCATCCTTTTCGGTATATGGGTATACCGCTCCATCGCCGGCCCTCTCAAACAGCTCATGCAGGTCTCCGAAAAGGTGGCCGACGGCGACCTTACCGGAGCGATCGAAGACCGGTCCGCGAAGGATGAGATCGGGACGGTGCAGGCGTCGATGTCCTCTATGGTCCGAAATCTCCGGGATATTGTCGACAAGATCAGGTTGTCCACGGGCAGTCTGGCGAGCAGCTCCGAGGAGCTCTCCGCGACGGCCGTTGCACTGGAAAAGGGCTCACGGGAGCAGGTTCTGCAGATCGAACAGTCCGCGACGGCGATGACGCAGATGTCACAGACCACCATCGACATGGCCCGCAACGCATTGGACACCGCAAAAGCCGCCCAGGACATGCGGAGTATCGCCGAGGGCGGCAGGGACACAATGGAAACCACGGCGAAGGAACTCACAAAGTTCAGGGATTCCGTGCAGGAGTCAGCCGGCAGGATTGAAGCGCTCGGGCAGAAGTCCGGTGAGATCCATTCCATCGTGACCCTGATCAAAGACATTGCCGACCAGACGAATCTTCTTGCATTGAACGCGGCGATCGAGGCGGCCCGGGCCGGTGAGCAGGGCAGGGGATTCGCCGTCGTTGCGGACAATGTAAGGCAGCTGGCGGAGCGGTCGTCCCATGCAGCGGGAGAGATCGGTAAAACCGTGCAATCCATACAGGAAGACGTTCAATCATCGGTCCATCTCATGCAGGATGAACGCAGGTCCATCAACAGGGTCATGGGACATGTTGACAGCAACATGAAGGCGATCGATCACATCGTCTCCTATGTCGGGCAGGTGAGCGATATGGTGCAGCGGATCGCCGCCGCCATTGAAGAGCAGACAACGGCGTCCCAGGAGGTTTCGGGGGCTATGGAAAACACATCCCTGATCACGCGGGACCTCAACAATGCTGTCGGCGAGATCAAGAGGTCCGCCGATGAGCTGGCCGTGCTCGCCGCGGAGCTCGACGAAAAGGCGGCATGGTTCAAAGTTTAGATTGTCATGGCGCAAGGCGGAGATGGTAGTGATGGTCAGGGTTCTTATTGTTGATGATTCCGCTTTCATGCGGAACGCCCTTTCGAGGATGCTCTCGTCAGACTCGGAGATCACCGTCGTCGGCACAGCGAAAGACGGGCTGGAGGCCATTGAGAAAGTGGTCAGCCTGAAACCCGACGTCGTCACGATGGATGTGGAGATGCCGAGGATGGACGGAGTGACGGCTCTCAGGCATATCATGGAGCAAAATCCGCTTCCCGTCATCATGGTCAGCTCCCTTACCGATAAGGGTGCAAAAGTGACCCTTGACGCACTCGATCTGGGGGCCGTGGATTTCATCCCGAAGAACCTTTCCGATCTCTCGATCAACATTGTCAGGATACAGGAGGACCTGCTCGAAAAGATCGGGCACTTCGGAAGGAAAGGTCTCCCGCTGAGACATAGAAAGCCGGTGCAGGCGCCGGCGTCGGCAGCCACTGAGAGCGTCGCCCGCCCTTGCCACGCCACCGGCGTGAGGAGGGTCGGCATCGTCACGATCGGGACATCAACGGGGGGGCCCAAGGCCCTTCAGGAGATCATACCGAGGCTTCCGGTAAATTTTCCGGTCCCCGTTGTCGTGGCTCAGCACATGCCTCCGAATTTCACGAAATACTTTGCGGACCGCCTCAACCAGCTCAGCCGGATCAGGGTGAAGGAGGCCGAAGAAGGTGACAGGCTTGAGCCGGGCACCGTGATGATAGCCCCCGGCAGGGGTCACATGCGGATCAAAAAGAGAGGTATCGAAGTCACCGTTACGATCTCTGAAGATCCGGGCGAATTCATCTATCGGCCGTCCGTCGATGCTCTTTTCCTGTCCGCTTCAGAAATTTATTCCGACAGATCCCTCGGGGTGATCCTGACAGGTATGGGGAATGACGGCTTGAAGGGCTCAACGGCGCTGAAACAGGCGGGCGGGCGGGTTTTTGCGCAGAATGAGGAGACTTGTGTCGTCTATGGCATGCCGAAGGCGGTGATCGAGGGGGGGCTGGCCGATAAGGTGCTTCCCGTAGAACAGATTGCAGGAGAGATTGTAAATACGGTATAGCCTTTCCGGGTGTGTGTGATGCGCTTGCAAGCCGTTTCGTTTGAACGTCCGGTTACAGGGGGGAATGAGGACACATGGAAGACAACAGACTGAAAAAATTCGACATGCAAAATCTTGACATTCCTGCCCTTCCGGCCGTCGCGTCGAGGGCGCTCCAGATCCTTCAGCGCGACGACGCCACGGTGAACGATATAGAAGATGTGCTCATGACGGATCAGGGTTTTTCGAGGGAGTTGATCGCCTCCTTTCAGAAAGTTTATGATGAACAAAAGGAATCCCTCCGGGTTTGAGGCCCGTCGCAGGGTTTGTTCGCTGCAGGAGGCCGCTATGGCAGATGATGAAGGAATCGGTGGACTTTACAGGATCGGGACCGTCCGCTCCATAGGAGCGGCGAAGGTGTTCCCCATACGCCGTCTGAAGAGAAGACCGAAGGCTGTTATGTCCGAGGAAAAAGAAAAGGAAAAAGAGAAAAACCTCAAATCCGGGGAAGGCGAGGGCGGAACTGTGGATGTCATGGTATAACCTTGCAATTGCACAAAAAGGCGGGGCGAAGCGCCTCAAAGCCTTGCTGAAGGCGACGATAAGCCTCGTCAGTTTTGTCTTTCAGGATTCTACTCTTTGTGTGATCGATCATTTGTTTGTTTTATTGTCTTCAGTGAAGGTTAAGGTGTCGCCGCATCAAGGTTTTCGGCGCATACACCCCGCCTTTCCTGATGGCGTATGCAACGATAAGGTATAATTTGCCCGGTCAGGGAAAAATTTGCCGGTTCCACCTGTCATAATCATGTCGTTTATACCCTCCTGAATTTTCGACTTGCCTCCGCCCCTGCAGAATTAGCAGGGCAAGGCACCTTCGCCATAGCAATAGTGCCGGTGCCGGTTTTTTCCGCGCAGGGAATACAGCCCAGGCTTGCCTCATCGTTCCATATGCCCTCAGGAAAAAACTCACTTTTTCGACCATCGCGTTGAAACTTCGTCTTTCGGACGATTAAGGTGTCGCCGCAGCAAGGTTTTCGGCGCATACGCCCCGCCTTTCCCGGGAGTGTATTGCAACGATAAGGTATATTTCAGAGTGCTTTGCCCCGCCTTTCCATGCAACAGAAAGGTTAAGTGCCTGTCCATAAAGTAAGCCTCAGCTGTCATTCCCGCAACCCCGCACTTGATGCGGGGGCGTCGGGAATCCTTCTGAAAGAACGATTCCAAACAAGCCGGAATGACAAATATACTGCACGTCATGAGTTTGTGGACAGTCACTATTTAGATTCTCAAGAAGTCGTCTGCTCACGCCTCCCCTGACGGAGTGCCCTCTTTTTTCTGCCGACAGGGGATACCGACCAACTGTGGCATGACAATTGATAGACGTTGAGTGATCTTTTTGGAAAAGAGAGGACCGTGAATGTATAAAGGCATGTATGTCGCGATGGCCGGATCGCTCCTCAGGAGCCAGGAGCTTGACAATATTTCAAACAATCTCGCCAATGTGAGCACCACGGGATACAAGAGGATGTCCTTCTCTTCACGCTTTTACCCCCTGCTCGAGGGGCTGGCGGCAAAAGAAGACAGCTTCTTCCCGGGTGCGCGATCAATGGCGACAGCGACTGATGTCGTCATCGACAGCGCCGACGGCATCCTGAAAACGACGGGCAATTCACTCGATCTCGCCATCAGGGGAGAGGGTTTCTTTGTCGTCCTGGAGAAAGGCCAGAAATATTACACCAGGAACGGGTCCTTCGCCCTTGACAAGGACGGTTTTGTCGTCACGCCACGGGGAGGAAAAGTGCTCGACGGCAAAGACAAGCCGATAAAGCCCGGCGATGGGCCCATCACGATCAACGGTGAAGGAACGGTCACCGTCAACGGGACCGTTTCAGGAAAGATCAAGCTTGTAAAGATCGAGGACCTTCGCTACAGCGGCGATTCCCTCTTTACCGGCAGGGAGACCGGTCCTGCGAAAGGCGATATGGTCCAGGGCAGCGTCGAGATGTCGAATGTGAATCCCATCAGGGAAATGGTCGGCATCATTAATGCTGTGCGTCAGTATGAAATGGCCCAAAGGGTCATGCAGAGCTTCAACGAACTCACGCAGAGGACTGTGACGGAAATCGCGAAAGTTTGATGTTCCGTCATGATTCGGAGAACGGGGGATAAATTATGATACGATCACTCTTTACGGCGGCAACGGGAATGCAGGCACAGCAGCTCAACCTCGATGTCATTTCGAACAACCTGGCGAATGTCAACACCGTCGGCTTCAAGAGGAGCCGCGCCGATTTTCAGGACCTCCTGTACAA
The DNA here is from genome assembly GCA_963705105.1 of uncultured Nitrospiraceae bacterium. Taxonomy (GTDB): domain Bacteria; phylum Nitrospirota; class Thermodesulfovibrionia; order Thermodesulfovibrionales; family Dissulfurispiraceae; genus CAVPIW01. Next base: position 315,953 of record CAVPIW010000006.1, read on the forward strand.
CGCAATAAAGGCCCCCGGCACTCCGTCCGGAGAAGGTGTGCAGGTCCCTTCGGGGATACAGGGTGGTCTGGGCGTGCGGCCCGTGGCTGTGCAGAAACTCTTCACCCAGGGGGATTTCATCAGCACCGGCAACGATCTCGACCTTGTCATCGAGGGAGACGGATTCTTTCAGATCAGCCGTCCCGACGGGACGACGGCCTATACGAGGGGCGGAGCCTTCAAGATCGACCGCGACGGTCGTGTTGTCAATTCGGACGGCTATCCTATTGAACCGGCCATTACCGTTCCTGCAGACACAACGAAAGTCGCCGTAGGCACAGACGGAAGGGTGAACGTCATCCAGTCGGGAAACCAGACGCCTGTCGAGATCGGCACGATCGAAATCGCCCGGTTCGTGAACCCTGCGGGACTCCAGGCCATCGGAAAGAACCTGTTCCTCCAGAGTGAGGCGTCCGGAGAGGCGACGACGGGAACGCCGGGCAGCGAGGGCAGGGGGAGTATCAATCAGGGATTCCTGGAGGTGTCCAACGTGAACGTCGTCGAGGAACTGGCCAACCTGATCATCGCCCAGAGGGCCTTCGAATTCAACTCCAAGGCCCTGCAGGCCTCCGACGAGATGCTCCAGATCAGCGGGGCGCTGAAGAGATAGGGGTGAGCATGATGGGAGGAAAGAGAGAGAGGACCGGACGCTCCGGGGTGGTGTTTGTCTTCCTGTCGGTCCTTGTGTTGCTATCCGGCTCCGTGCGGGCCGAGGCGGCAGGAGAAAAGGAAAAGATCATGGAGAGGATACGGCAGGCCGTCCAGACCTGTCTTCAAAAGGAGGTAAGCGGCGGCGCCGAGCTGACAGGACTGAAGGTGGTCGAGGGCGTCGACCTCATCGATCGCAGCATGCATCTCGATGTAGACTCCGTCCATGTCCAGGGACAGAGCGGGCGCAACAGGATGCACCTCGGCGTGGAGCTCACGGAGCGGTCATCGGGCGGAAAGATGAGTGTGCTTGTGGAAGCCTCGTACGATATCATGATCGACGTCTACGTCAGCACTCTTCCCCTGGCAAGGGGCACCGTGCTCTCGGAGGACCATGTCCACACGGTGCGCCTCCGCAATTCGAAAATCCCCGCGGGCGCCATTCTTTCAAGAGATGGATTTTTGGGCAAGGCGATCAGGTCGAACATCGCCGAGGGCATCGTCATCAGGACGGACCATCTCGTGACACAGGCAGCGGCGAAGAAGGGCCAGCGGGTCACGATCATTCTCGAGGGCAGAAGCCTCGTCATCACCTCCAGGGGGGTCCTCCGGCAGGACGCCGTGATCGACGGAACGGCGAGGGTGCTGTGTGAGGCCACGAAGAAAGAGGTGGTCGGCACGCTGACATCGGAAGATACAGTGAGGGTTGAGCTATGAGGACATATGCAATGAATAGGGGAAGAAGACGGTGCGGATGGTCATACGACATTTTCGTGCTCAGATGCGGACTGCCGATCGTCGTCGCGGTGATCTGCATCGTCCTGACCGGTTGTTCGACGCTGAGGGATGCAAGGGAGATAAAGGAAGCGCCGATGCCGCCGAAATATGTGGAGAAAAAAGTCCCCGGGAGCGCGCCGGCCGAGGGCTCCCTCTGGGTGCACCGTGCGTCGCTTTTCGAGGACAGCAAGGCGCGAAGGGTCAATGATCTCGTGACGATCCTCATCAGCGAGAAATCGACGGCGTCCAAAAAGGCGACGACCAAGGCGGACCGCGATTCCTCTGCCGAATACGGCATCAACGACCTCCTCGGACTGAAGTTCGGCGCAGGACTCCAGAGCCTCAACAACATCTATATTCCCAATACGATCTCGGGTAACGGGAAGTCGGAATTCGACGGAAAGGGCGATACGGCGAGAGAGGGGAAGCTGGGAGCGACGATCACCGCCAAGGTCATCGATGTCCTGCCGAACTCCAATCTCGTCATCGAGTCCCGGAAAGAGGTGGTCGTGAACAATGAAAAGGAGATCCTCGTCTTGCGGGGCATAGTGAGGCCGGAAGACATATCGCCGAAAAATACGGTCAGGTCGGACTACATTGCCGATGCACAGATCTATCTCGTCGGCGACGGTGTCCTCGACGACAAGCAGGCACAGGGATGGCTCGTGCGGATCGCCGACAAGGTCTGGCCCTTTTAGTGACAGGGGATGAAATGGCAACGAAGGGAACAACGCGGATGAACCGGAACGGCAGGGCACTGCGGATCTCTCTTCTCGCATGCATGATGATCTCCTGGATCGTCTCCGATGCGGGCACGGCCATGGCTGTCAGGATCAAGGACGTCGCTTCGTTCTCCGGCGTCCGCGAGAACGAGCTGATCGGCTACGGCATCGTCGTCGGACTGTTCGGAACGGGCGACAAGGAGGGGACCTATATCCTTCAGCCCTTCGCCAATATGCTCACGAAAATGGGGATAACGGTGAACCCGGCCGAGTTGAAGGGCAAGGTGAAGAACATTGCCGCCGTGATCGTCACGGCAAAGCTGCCGACAATGACAAAGCCGGGATCGAAGGTCGATGTGAACGTCGCATCGATCGGTGACGCCAAGAGCCTCCAGGGCGGGACTCTTCTCATGACGCCCCTCAGGGGACCCGATGACACGGTGTATGCCGTTGCGCAGGGACCCATCGCAACGGGGGGATACGTCGGGGGAGGAGGAGGCAACGTGACCGTCAAGAATCACCCGAACGTCGGCGTCATCACCAACGGCGCCATCGTGGAGCGGGAAGTGCCGGTCAACCTGAACCGGAGGGACAGGCTCGAACTCCTCCTGGCGAGTCAGGATTTCACGGCGGCCAGGAGAATTGCGGAGAAAATCAATGAGCAGCAGGGCATGGATGCGGCGAGGGCCGACAGCCCCTCCCTCGTTTCGATCACCGTGCCGGAACAGCACCGTGAGCGGATCGTCGACTTCATGTCGTCCATCGAGCTCCTGACCGTCGAGGTGGACGCGCCTGCAAGGGTGGTCGTCAACGAGCGGACGGGGACCGTCGTCATCGGGGAACATGTGACCATCAACCCCGTGGCCCTGGCCCATGGCGGTCTCACTATCGACATCAAGACCGACTATCAGGTGTCGCAGCCTGCGCCGTTCGCGCCGAAGCGGGCCCAGACGGTCGTTGTGCCCCAGACGGACGTGAAGACCGAGGAGAAGAAGGCCATGCTCATGGAGGTAAAAGGAGCTACAGTCGGCGAACTCGTCAAGGCCCTCAACACCCTCGGCGTCAGCCCCCGGGACCTCGTGGCGATCCTGCAGGCGATCAAGGTTGCCGGAAGCCTCAAGGCCCAACTGGTGGTCATGTGAGAACAGTCGGCGCCATGAACCCGGCCCTCCTGCATTCCCTGGGGCTCGAACGGGTGCAGAAGACCGATGCCGGCGGGGACCCCCGGGTCTTTGCACGGGAGATCGAAACGGTGCTCATCGGCGAGTTCCTTAAAATACTCCTTGAACAGACTTCTTTCGGCAAGGACAGGACGATATCCACCTACATGCCGTTCATCACGACGGAGGTCTCGCGGTCCCTTGCCGAAAGGGGAACGGGCATAGGAGATTTTTTTCTCCGGGGGCATCTTGCAGGGACGCTCACTCCTGCCGTGACGGGGCCGGCCCCCGAATCTCAATCTGCCGGGCAAGATGATGAGACTGTTCCTTCTGCCGGACAGACGGACGGTGAGGATACTCCTCAGCAGCCCGTCCTGTCCCTGCCTGTGCGGGGCAGGATCACGTCTCCCTTCGGATTGAGGAAGGATCCCTTTCACGGGGGCCTGCGCAGCCATAGGGGCATCGACATCGGCGTTCCGGAAGGGACTCCCGTCAGGCCCGCCGCTCCCGGCCGGGTGGTCTTCAGCGGTTCCTCCTCAGGGTACGGCAACTGTGTCATCATCGAGCACGAAGACGGGATAGAGAGCCTGTATGCCCATACGGCGGTCAACTATGTGCAGGTAGGTGAAAGGGTGGACCGGGAGACGATCCTCGCATTATCAGGCAGTTCAGGGAGATCGACAGGCCCCCACCTGCACTTCGAGGTGAGAAAAGAAGGAAAGTCAATCGATCCGATCACTTTTTTCGGTTAATTTTTTTATAAAACCTCCGATATAATAGTAATAGCCATGAGCGGAAAGCATGGAAATGGAGGTGCGCAGATGAGAATCACGGATAAAATCGAGAATATCGCGAATATCCAGAACCTTGACAAGGTCAAGGGCAAAGAGATGAAGGGGAAGCCTGAAGCGGTCGACGCGAAGGACCAGGTGACGGTGTCCGAGCGTGCGAAAGAGATCGGCAGACTTCAGGCGGAGGTCAACAATATCCCCGACGTGCGGCAGCAGCGCGTTGAGGAGATAAAAAGCGCCATCAACGCAGGGACATACAATGTCAAGGGCGAAGCCGTCGCGGGAAAAATCCTGAAGGAGATCGTCATTGATTCAATCGTTCGAAAGACTGATTGAGCATATCGAGAGGCAATTCTCACTCTGCATCCTGCTCATGGATATACTCAGGAGGGAACGGACAGTGATCGCCGGTCTCGATACAGCAGCATTCGACCTGCTTGTCAGGGAGAAGGAGACTATCCTGTCCAGAATATTTGACTGTGACAGCGACCGTGTGCGACTGGCAGAGTCCTGCGGTCTTGGCAACAAGACGCTCTCCGAGATTGCAGCCGTTGCTGAAGGCGGTGCGGGAGCCCGGCTCGCCGACATCTCGTCCCGCTTCCGTTCGCTCCTCTCTGAAATGTCGGAACAAATCGATATAAACAAGGCGATAATCGACTCATCTCTGTACCACATGAAGAAATCGTCCCAATTCCTCGGCTCCCTCGACGTGAGGGCGCCGCAGAAGGTTTCGCGGGAAGCCTGATGTCCATTCTCAGTCTCTTCGATATCAGCAGGACGAGCCTGCTCACTTCAAAAAGGGCCATCGACGCGACGGCACACAATGTCTCGAATTCAGCGACGACGGGATACACGAGGCAGGACGTCATCCTGTCCAGTATTCCCTCGGGCCCGATCCTGAGCGATGCGACCTCCGGCAGGGGTGTCAGGATCACCGAGGTCAAGAGGATGTATGATTCCTTTACGACCTTCCAGCTCAGGCACGAGAAGGCGAACCTCTCCTACTGGGATACCTTCAACACGAGCGTCATCAAGATCGAGAACCTCTTCAACGAGACGTCCGAGAGCAGCCTCAGCACTGCCATGACGGATTTCTTCAATGCCTGGAAGGAAATATCGCAGAACCCCGAGGGTTATCCCCAGCGGGCGCTCCTGCTGAACAAGGCGGAATACCTGAGCGCGAGGATCAGCAGAACGTACTCGACCCTTCAGGATGAGCGCAACGAGATCCTGAAGGACAGCGAGGCGTTGATCAATGAGGTGAACAATATCGGCAGGGATATTGCCGATCTGAACGTCAAGATCGCCGGATCACCCTCTTCTCACGACCTGAGGGACCAGCGCGACATCCTTGTCGAACGACTCAACGAGATTATCCGTGTCAGCACCTTCGAGGACAACGCGGGCAGATACTCCGTCCTGATCGGCGGCACCCCGATTGTCGACGGTGGAACGGCATATAATATGTCCGTTGCGGCCGACGCCGACAACAACCTTGTCTTTTTTGTGAACCTGCCCAATGAACAGCGGGACATAACGAACCTCATAACGGCAGGTGAGTTGAAAGCTCACATCAATCTCAGGGACGACGTCATTGTCGATTATATGAACAGAATCAACGCCCTTGCCCTCTCTATCACCGATGGGGTGAACGGGCTTCACAGGGGCGGCGTTGGTCTCGACGGTTCGACGGGCAATGCTTTCTTCAATGATCTCTTTCTCTCCACCGATCCGCCGGGAGGGGGATCGATCACCTCCGTACAGGTCTCCGACACGGCACTCATGAGCTATGACCGTTTCCGCATCGTCTATACGCCCGACGGTGACGGTGACGGCGTGGAAAGCGCAGGGGATTACGCCGTAACGGACCTGACGACAGGGCAGGCCGTGACTGTGCAGAATTTCACCGCCGATCCGGGAGGCAACGGGAGAACCCTGGAATTCATGGGATTGCGTGTCACCATAGGCGGTGCCATGACGGCGTCCGAGACGTTCGAAGTCCAGTTGAAGGAGCACGCGGCGCTCGGGATGTCCCTGTCGCTGCAGGACGCCCGGAAGATAGCGGCAGGGCTGGATCCCTCCCTCCTGCCGGGAGACAACAGGAATGCCCTTGCCATGGCCGACCTCGCCGATCAGAGCATCGTCGCAGGCAGGACCGTGCTCGGTTTCTACCGGGAGATCGTCACCGATGTGGGGGTGGAGGCACAGTCCGCAAAAAGGGGCGTCCAGTTCCAGCAAACGCTCGTCGAGGAACTCGAAAAGAGGAGACAGGAGATCTCGGGGGTCAACCTCGATGAAGAGGCGGCCAACCTGATCAAATATCAGAAATCCTTCGAGGCTGCGGCAAAGATGATCGCCATCGCCGATGAACTGCTGACGACACTCATCGGCATGGTGGGGAGACAATGATGCGGATCACGTCCAAGATGTTTTACGAAAGGTTCCTCTCCGACCTTGCGAAAAACACGGAGAGCATTTACCGGTCCCATGAGCAGATGACAACGGGCAAGCGGGTGAACAGGCCATCCGACGATCCGACGGCGGTGTCGAAGATCATCGGTTACGAAACGGAGATCGCCTCGTTCGACGAATACACCAGGACGATGGACACGGCGAGGACCTACCTTGACTCGATCGATTCAGGCCTCGGCAATCTCAGCTCGATTCTGGCACGGGCCAAGGAACTGGCCCTTCAGGGAGCATCGGAGACAATTGACGCCAATTCAAGGAAGCTGATCGCAAAAGAGGTGTCCATGCTCAAGGAGGCGGTCATCGACATCGCCAACACCAGGGTGGGAGACAGGTACCTCTTTGCGGGGTACCGGTCGAATACCGTTCCCGTCGACAGTGCCACGGGTGCGGTGCTGACCGATGCGAACGCCGTGGAGCTCCAGATCGCTTCTGATGTGATGATCGGCATCAACATCACCGCCGGGAGCATTTTCAACGATGCGACGCCCCTTGTCGCATACGGAGGCGCGGGGTTTGACACGGACAATGACCGCTACGTCCTCAGGGCGCTGAACTTTCTGAGTCAGTCACTGGAAAACAATGATCTGCCAAGGATACGGCAATCCCTCGATCACATCGATTCCGTCATGAACACGGTGCACCTGGCAATCGGTGAGGTCGGCGCCCGTCTGAACAGGGTCGATGCAGAGGAGACCCTCGGGGCTGACGGAAAATATAATTCACAGGTCTACCTGTCTCATCTCCGCGACGCCGATCTTGCCAAGTCCGTATCGGACATGCAGGAGAGATTGACAGCCCTCCAGGCGCTCAGGACAATTTCATCGGATTTTCTGAAAACGAACCTTTTCGACTTCATTCGATGAGATGAAGGATGCTCGTTCTCTCCCGTAAGCCCGGCCAGACGATCGCCATCGGCGACTCCATAAGGATCAAGGTGGTCGAAATAGGCGCCGGGCATGTCAGGATCGGGATAGAGGCGCCCAGTGAGATGCCCATCTACCGGGAAGAACTCTATGAGAAGCTGAAACAGCTCAATATCGAAGCGGCGAAGCTTGAAATGACAGGACTGAAGGCATTGCTGGGCACGGTCAGGGATGCTGACAAGAAGGCGGAGTGACAATGAAGATTGAAACATCGAGATTCGGTGAAATCGAAATAAGCGGGGACCAGGTGATCAATTTCCCCATGGGCATACCGGGTTTCCCCGATCTGAAACGGTTCGTCATCGTAGACTACAGGGACCCGATCCATTGGCTCCAGGCCGTCGACAATCCCGCCGTGGCCTTCATCATATCCGATCCTTTTCCCTTCTTCAAGGACTACTCACTTATCCTCAGTGATGATGTGGAGGAATTTCTCGATATCAGAAGGCCTTCCGATACGCTTGTTTTCACTATTCTGACTGTATCGGACAACAGGCTCATGGCAAACCTCAAGGGACCGGTCATCATCAACACCGAAAATAAGCGGGGAATCCAGATCATTCTGGATGATGAACGGTATTCCTTCAGGACGGCTGTACCTTCCATCGGTTAAACGCCGCAGTTCCTCTAAAGAACATAAAATGATCATCGTCGTCTTCAGCAGGGCTTTGATGTGCTTCGCCCCGCTCCTTATCACGCAACAACAAGATTTACATTCTCGGAATATCCTTATATAATTGTAAAAAAAGCTGCCGCCCCGCTCTGGTATCCTGTCGATTGAGCGCCGGGTCGAATATTTTTTCTGCGGAGGCGGGGTTTATCCGGTGAAATGCTTAAAGAAAAGGGACTTCGGCAACGATAAGAAGATATAGGTATTTTAAGCCGCACCATATCGGACCAAGAGGAGGCACCGGGATTGCAGGAACCAAAATCATCCTTCCTGAACAGGGAATCTGACAAGAAGGATTTCGTGGAGATCGAAAAACTCCTCTCCCTGGGGGATATCGTTGCCGGTATTGTTCACGAACTCAATAATCCCCTGAGTTCCATCCTCGGTTACGCCGAAATTCTCCAGGCCCTTGACATCGATCCTCTCCTGAAAAGATATGTCAATCATATCCACCTCGCCGCGATACGGTCCACAAAGATCATCGAAGGTCTTCTCACCTTCCTGAGGAAACGGGACATCGTCTGCACGACAGAAGACATCAACACGCTTATCCTCCAGACCGTAACGCTCTTTGAATACCAGATGCGAAAAAGCGGGGTTGCGTTGGTCATACTCCTGAAAGCGGGAAAACCCCTTGTCCGGGGAGATGCGTACCGGCTCCAGCAGGTTTTTTTCAACCTTTTTATGAACTCCCTTCAGGCGCTCGATCAATGGGGAAAAGAAAGGCAGATCTCGATTCTTTCAACACGGGCGGGCGAAAACATACGCATCGAGTTTCACGACAGCGGTCCCGGCATCGATCCGTCGTGCCGGGAAAAGATCTTCGCACCTTTCTATACGACGAAACCGGACGGGACGGGACTCGGCCTCAGCATCGTCTACGGCATCGTCAAGGAGCACGGCGGTACGATCACCGTCCTGCCGCAGGGAAGCGAACATCAGGGCGGGTGCACGTTCGTCATCGACCTGCCCCGGGCCGGCGAGGTTGCCGGCTTTCCCGACGGGACAGTCACCGGCGTTTCCCGGGAGACGGCTGTCGTTGTCGGCAATGATGAACTCATCATCGACTCCCTGTGCATCATACAGAGTCAGCTCGGATGCGATCTTGTTTTCACCACGTCACCCGTTGAGGCTATCAGGCAGCTCGGTGAGGCCGAGGCATCTCATGTATTTTTTGACTGTAAAACAGCGGAGATGGGGTATGCCGAGTTCGTCAGAAAGATTTCCGGACTTGAAAACGTGAAACATCTGGTCCTTATTACGGGCGATGCCTCTCTGGATCTCGATATCGTTGAGAGGAAAAGGCCTGTATCGGTTCTTCATAAACCTGTCGGTCTTGATGAACTGAAGCGCATCCTCACAGGAGATTCGCAATGAACGCAACGGAAGACAAAAGGCTGAAAAGCCGGGTGCAGGAAATTACCGACATCCCGACGCTGCCGCTCATCATATCCAGGCTGATCAGGATCTTTCAGGACGAACATGCTTCCGTCGATGATCTGACGAACATCATCCGGCATGATCAATCCCTTGCGACAAGAATCGTCGCCGTTGCAAACTCGCCTTTTTTCGGGTATCAGGGCAGAATAAACAGTATCGAGCAGGCGATCCTCATGCTCGGTTTCGACCTCGTCAAGAGCATATCCCTCGGGATATCGATTTTTTCGATGTTTCCTCTTCCTTACGGGACCCTCAAAAGGCTGTGGTCCCATGCATACGCCGTCGCGAGTCTTTCGAGCTTCATATGCTCCTGCTTTCCTGTCGCCCAGCGCGGTGTCTGTTTTCTTGCAGGGCTTCTGCACGACATCGGCAGGCCGGTCCTCATGAGGGTCTTCAGGGAGGAATACTCCGAAAAATACAAGAGGGAGCTCTCCTTGCTCAGGGACAAGGAACTCGTTGCGGCGGAGGTGAAGCGGTTCCAGTGCAGCCATGCAGCAGCCGGCGAATGGTTTCTCGATGGCCTTACTTTCCCCGAAGAAATCGTGATTCCCGTTCGTCATCACCATGACATGACAGGAGTCACACGCCACAGCGGCATCACGACAACGGTCTATCTCGCCGAGGGGCTCACGGGTGTCATTGATCCCGCACACGCCCTCGACGGCGAATGGACGGCAGAGCACCTGAAGACTTTTCAGGAGGCGGGATTCAGGGAAGAGGACCTGAAGGAGCTGAAAATCTATTTTGCCGAACAGGAGTCGGTCATCCGCAATTTTTTTGATCTCTGATGTTTTCGGACGATTCACCGGCCATGAGGGATCCCTCCCTCGTCCTGAGGTGGTCAAGAAAGGCGACATATAACTGGGGCAGGGTCCTCTTGCAGTGTGTAATGACATAGAAAAGTCGCTTCATCCTGATGCCGGGCAATGCCACCTCCCTCAAATCGCCGCGCTCGATGTCGTCCTTCACCGAGAGCCTTGAGAGGATGGCGATGCCGAGTCCTTCCCTGACGGCCTCCCTGACGGCATCTGTCGATCCGAACACTCCGGAAACGGCAAGCGTATCCACTGCGATTCCCTCACGTTCCAGTATCTGCTCGACCTCTCTCCTCGTCCCGGACCCGGGTTCCCTCAGCACCATGGGAATGCGGGGCAATTCATCCTTGCTGATCCTGTCCTGAACCGCAAAATCGGGCGACACAACCGCTGTCAGCTGATCTTCCATGAAAGGGCTGCCGTGAATCTGCGGGTGCGCCGGCTTTACCCCCACAATCCCGACAAGGAATTCATGCCTGCTGACCCTGTCGATAACGTCCCTGGAGTCCGATACGGGAACATGAAAGGTGACGGAGGGGTGCTCCCTCCGGAAGGACGCAACGATGCGGGGCATGAGATATGCGCCGGGGATGGTACTTGTGCCGACAAGGATCTCCCCCCTGAGGTCACATTTCAGACGACTGATCGCCGTCTTGATCGCTTCCGCCTTCTCCAGGAGTTCAACAGCCTCGCTGTACAGCACGTCGGCTTCGGCGGTAGGAATGATCGTCCTTCCCAGCCGGTCGAAAAGCCGGCATTGCAATTCCTCCTCAACTGACCTGATGTGGTCGCTGACAGTCGGCTGCGTGAGGAACAGCGCCGTCGAAGCCTTCGAAAAACTCCTGTTCCGGTAGACGGAGACGAAAACCTTCAGTTGATGGAGATCCACAAAAAATAATAGCACACTTTGAAGGTTGCCGGGAAAAGCTGATAGAATTGATCATGATAGTCTGCGAGATCTTTGAGAGCATCCAGGGCGAATCGACCTACAGCGGGCTTTCCTGCTTTTTCGTGAGGTTGGCGGGCTGCAATCTCCGGTGCACATACTGTGATACGACCTACGCCTACGAGGGAGGGGAAGAGCTTGGGATAGAGGATATCATCGATCGTGCGGAGCGGTCGCGCCTCGGCCTTGTCTGTATCACCGGCGGCGAGCCCCTGCTGCAGACAGACGTTTTTTCACTCGTCCCGGGGCTCATTGATCGCGGTGTCACCGTCCTCGTCGAGACCAACGGCAGCATGAGCATCACCGGCATGGACCGGAGGGCCGTCATGATCATGGACATGAAGACGCCGAAGAGCGGCATGTCCGGCAGGATGGACCTTGAGAACCTGAAACACCTGAAGCGGTCGGACCAGCTGAAGTTCGTCATTACGGACCGTGAGGATTACGCCTGGTCGAGGGATATGATCGTCGGCAGGGACCTTGCCGACGTCTGCACGGTTTTATTATCGCCGGCCTTCGGGATTCTTCATCCGCGGGACCTGGTGCGGTGGATCCTCGAAGATCGCCTGAGAGTCAGGCTTAATCTGCAACTTCATAAATACATCTTCGGACCTCACGAGAGGGGGGTTTAGTGATTAGTTGTGTCGCTGCTTTTCGTACGGGAGAGGTGGCGGGCGTAAGATACCTCGAAATTGGGCGTGAAAATATCTTTGTCCAGAGCGTTCCCGATCTCCTTCATGCTCCAGTAGCGTACCTCGTCGATCTCTTCGGTGTTCCACGAGAAAGGCCCGTCATGCATGCAGGAATACGCAAAGACAAGCTCCGTTTCCAGCGAACCCTCAAAGAGGTGGGAGGACAGGAGCGGGAGACTGTCGCAGGAGATTCCCAGCTCTTCCCTCATTTCCCGTAATGCCGCCGTCATGGCGTCCTCGCCCGGTGAAATGTGCCCGCCCACGGATGTATCCCATCTCCCCGGATAAAGGTCTTTGCTCTTAGATCGTTTCTGAAGGAGGAGACGACCGTCGGTATGAAAGACAAAAACATGGACGACGCGATGGATGAGCGTCGGATCAGCGTGGATGACGGACCTCGGCGCCGAACCGATTATTCTGCCCTGCCTGTCAACGACTTCGAGAATTTCCTCTTTCATGATCATCATCGCCTTCAGCAAGGCTTGAGATGCTTCGCCCCGCCTTTTCACGACACAGCAGGGCTTCAATTCCAGTTCCGTTTATTATAAATCGGGCCTGATGTTTTGTGGTAGAATAAGCAGTGTCGGGCTTCGGCAACCTTCTCGTCAAGATCGTCGCGACGGTATGCTTCATAGGCTATATACCCTTTGCGCCCGGAACATGGGGGAGCCTCGCCGCGCTTCTCGTCGTGTGGTATGGCGGCCTTGCATTTCCTCAGCTCGTAATGGTGCTTGTCGGGGCATGCATTGCCGGCGTCCTCTCGGCCGAGGCAGGCAGGCATGTCTTCGGTGAGGAGGATTCCCCCAGGATTGTTATTGATGAGTTTGCAGGATATCTGGCCTCCGTTCTTTTTCTGCCCCTGTCGGCGGGATACCTGATTGCCGCCTTTGTTTTGTTCCGGGCTTTTGATATCGTGAAGCCTCCACCGATCCGGCAAGCGGAAAGGTTTTTCCCGGGCGGATGGGGGGTCATGATCGACGATCTCATCGCCGGCGTCCTGACGAATATTGTTCTGCAGTCCTTCCGTGCCTTGTCGTCCTGAGCGGCCCGGTCCCACGGGGAGAGGGGCCGATGAGGAAGGGACGGCATGGGGCACTCCGTCATGAGAGGAGAGAGATCCATGAGGTGTTTTATTTCCGTCAATCTCAGCGATGAAGTCAGGAAGTCCATTCAGAGTGTCATCGATGACCTGAGGCCGCAGTCCCGGGCTGTCCGGTGGGTCCCCGCCGAAAACCTCCACCTGACGCTTAAATTTCTCGGAGAGGTGGACGAGGGGATGGTAGACGATATTAGGGGCCTGTTGGCCCCGATCTGCGGGAAATACAGATCTTTTGACATTACACTCAGGGGGACGGGGGTTTTTCCGAATCCGGCCAGGCCGCGGGTGATTTGGATCGGCATTGACGCACCGGGTTCGCTTGCGGATCTTGCAGAGGGAGATCGATGAAGCCTTGGGCCGACTCGGCTTCGAGCGCGAGCGTCGCGCCTTCACTCCGCACCTCACTATCGGCAGGGTGAAGGATGGCGCCGGCGTGCAGCCGGCGATAAAGGCGCTTCATACCTTTCGGGAAACGCTTTTTGGTAGTATAATGGTGAAGGAAATTCATTTCATGAGGAGCACTTTGAAGCCCTCAGGGGCGGTCTATACCGAACTGGCGGGGTTTCCGCTCTCATAAGGACAGGAGGCTGAGACATGAACAAAGATAAATCGAAGGCCCTCGATATGGCCATATCCCAGATCGAAAGGAGCTTCGGCAAGGGATCGATCATGCGCCTCGGCGCGGGAGCGGTGCCGGAGGGCATGCAGGTCATACCGACGGGGTCCCTCGTGCTCGATATCGCGACAGGCATCGGCGGCTACCCACGGGGGCGCGTCGTCGAGATCTTCGGCCCCGAATCGTCAGGCAAGACGACCCTGGCCCTTCATGCGATCGCGCAGGCCCAGAAGAGCGGGGGCATCGCTGCATTCATAGATGCCGAACACGCCCTTGACGTGCACTATGCGGCCAGGCTCGGCGTGAATATCGAGGAACTGCTCGTCTCGCAGCCAGACACGGGAGAGCAGGCCCTCGAAGTCTCCGAAACACTGGTGCGAAGCGGCGCCGTCGACCTCATCGTCATCGATTCCGTCGCGGCTCTCGTCCCGAAGGCGGAAATCGAGGGCGAGATGGGTGATTCGCTGCCGGGACTCCAGGCAAGGCTGATGAGTCAGGCCCTGAGAAAACTTACGGCCGCAATTTCAAAGTCGCAGACGACGGTCATGTTCATCAACCAGATCAGGATGAAAATAGGCGTCATGTTCGGCAATCCCGAGACAACGACGGGAGGAACGGCCCTGAAATTTTACTCCTCCATGAGACTCGACATCCGCAGGATCGATAATCTCAAGGACGGTCAGGAGACCGTGGGCGGCCGTGTCAGGGTCAAGATCGTGAAGAACAAGGTGGCGCCTCCCTTCAGGCAGGCCGAGTTCGACATATATTTCAACGAAGGGATCTCCCGGGTCGGTGAGATCATCGATCTTGCCGTCGAGAAGAACATCGTCGAAAAGTCCGGGGCATGGTATAGCTACAGCGGGAGCAAGATCGGGCAGGGACGGGAAAACGCGAAGGAATACCTGAAGAGCAACCCTGAGATCGCAGCAGAAATAGAAGGGAAGATCTTTGACATGACAGACATGAAAAAGACGGGGACTGAGCCAGAGAAACCGTGACGGACGATCAGGTCCCGGAGAAGGTGAAGGCCTATGCCCTCAGGCTTCTCTCGTACCGCGACAGGAGTGAACAGGAGATGGCGGTGAAACTCAGGCAGCGGGGATATTCACCGGAAACCATCGAAAAGACCATTGACGATCTTCGCAAGGCCGGATTTCTTGACGATGGGAGACTGGCGCGGTATCTTGCGGACGATGCCCGGGAGCGACGGTGCCTCGGTGAAGGGGGGGTGAGGAATCTCCTCCGGAAGCGGGGCATTCCCAGGGATGTGGCTGAGCAAGTCACAGGCCGGGATGAAGACAGTCCCGAGCGGGCCGAAAGATTCATTGCAAGATATATGCAGCGTCATCACGATGACGACGTGACGGCGGCGAGGAAAAAACTCTGGGGCCTGCTCATGAGGAGGGGGTATGTACCCGGGACAATCGCCAGGGCACTCGATGCCTATTTCGGAAGGGAGCGGGATCCCTGAAGGTCTGTCGGCACATACTTGAGAATGTCAGGAGTAAAACCACACAATTTGTCATTCCGCAAGCCCCGGTCAAGCCGGGACAGGCTCCGCGCGTCGGGAATCCTTTTGAAAAGAGAAAGATTCCGGACAAGCCGGAATGACAGAATCTTATACCGACCGTGGCTCTATAAATGAACCTTTCTGTTGCATGAAAAGGCGGGGCGAAGCACTCTGAAAACAGTGTCCGTGTGAGTGTGAGTGTCAGTGTCGGAAAAGATGTCCAATTCCCCTATGTCGCGATACAGGTGTCGCCGCAGCAAGGTTTTCGGCGCATACACCCCGCCTTTCCCGGGAGTGTATTGCAACGATAAGGTGAACCCATTAGAATATGGATAAACAGGGAAGATGTCTATAGCAGGAGGTGTGGAATGCGGTTTCGTCTGTGCATGTCAGTCGTTCTCGGTCTCACGTTGCTGTTGCTCCTTGGGGGATGTACCAAATCGGTTCGATACACCCAGGAAGAGCTGAAGGAATTCCCTCCCGATGTGCAGGAGCGCATCATAAAGGGGGAGATCATGCTCGGCATGTCGACAAAGGCGGTGCGCTATGCCTGGGGAGATCCACGGTCGATACGGGTCCTTCCGTCCTGGGAGGGCAAATCCCGCGAGGAATGGATTTACGCGTCCATGGGTTTCATCGAGACGCACAGGCTCCTTTTCACGGACGGTAAATTGACGTTCATCGTGCCGGAGCCGGAAAAACCTGCGGGACAGGACACAAAATGAGAAGCGGTGAGGTTCGGAAAACCTTTCTGGAGTTCTTCAGATCCCGGGGACACGAGGTCATCCGGAGCTCATCCCTCATTCCGGGCAACGACCCTTCGTTGCTCTTTACCAACGCCGGCATGGTCCAGTTCAAGGCGGTCTTCCTCGGAGAAGAGAAAAGACCTTACTCCAGGGCCGCGTCGTGCCAGAAATGCATGAGGGCCGGCGGCAAGCACAGTGACCTCGAAAATGTCGGCCATACGGCGCGACACCACACCTTCTTCGAGATGCTCGGAAACTTTTCTTTCGGCGATTATTTCAAGAAGGATGCGATCCTTTTCGCCTGGGAGCTCCTCACGGAATGGTACAGGCTCCCCAAGGACAGGCTCTGGGTCTCCGTTTTCCGCGACGATGACGAGGCCCAGGCCCTCTGGCAGGACCTCACGGGGATCCCGTCTTCCAGGATCGTCAGGCTCGGCGAGAAGGACAATTTCTGGCAGATGGGTGATACCGGCCCCTGCGGTCCCTGCTCGGAGATCATCATTGATCAGGGTGAGGACATGGGATGCGGCAAGCCTGACTGCGCCGTGGGCTGTGATTGCGACCGGTACCTGGAGCTGTGGAACCTGGTTTTCATGCAGTTCAACCGCGATACATCAGGCATGTTGACCCCCCTTCCGAAACCGAGCATCGACACGGGGATGGGTCTCGAGCGGGTGACGGCGGTGCTGCAGGGCAAGAGGAGCAACTTCGATACGGACCTTTTCGCCCCCATCATCGAGGCCGTGTCGGCAAGGGCCGGCGTGTCCTACGGGAAGTCGGCGGAGACGGACATCTCCCTCAAGGTGATCGCCGATCACCTTAGGGCCACGGCCTTCCTGATCGCCGACGGCCTGATCCCCTCGAACGAGGGACGCGGGTACGTGCTGCGTCGTATTGTGAGGCGGGCGTCCCGGCATGCAAAGCTCCTCGGACTGGGCGGGGCCGTCCTCCATGAACTGATCGGATCGGTCGCGGAATCCCTCGGAGACATCTATCCTGAAATCGTTCTCGACCGGGAGCGGACCGCGAAGGTGCTGCGGTTCGAAGAGGAGAGGTTCTCAAGGACCCTCGAACAGGGCATGAAAATCCTCGACGACATCATCGGCAGGACCGTGAAGGGGGGAGAGAAGGTCGTGCCGGGAACGGAGCTGTTCCGGTTGTACGACACCTACGGGTTTCCCCTCGACCTTGCGAGGGACATCGCCATGGACAATCACCTGCTCATCGACGAAGAGGGGTTCCACCGTGAGATGGAGATCCAGCGGGAACGCGCTCGGGCCTCATGGGTCGGTGAGGAGGAGGCGATCGCGTCCATTTACCGTGAACTGTCCGCAGAGATCGGCGAGACTGTCTTCACCGGCTATGACACTCTCGAGGCGGAGTCCGTCATCAGGGCGATGGTCAGGGACGGCAGGGTGGTGACGGAGGCCCTTGAGGGGGAAGATGTCGAGGTCTTTTTTGACAGGACTCCCTTTTACGGCGAATCGGGCGGCCAGGCGGGGGACGTGGGAATCATCACGAAGAACGGCACCGAAGCAGTTGTGGTCGATACGAAAAAAGAGGTCGGCCTCCATGCCCACGTCGTCCGGGTCAAACAGGGAGTCCTCAGGGTCTGGGAGAAGGTCACCTGCCGTGTTGACGAAGAGCGCCGCGTTGCCACGGCCAGGAACCATACGGCGACGCACTTGCTCCATGCTGCTTTGAGGGCGGTCCTCGGCGAGCACGTCAAACAGGCGGGTTCCGCAGTCTCTCCCGAGCGTCTCCGGTTCGACTTTTCCCATTTCTATTCCCTCGACAAGGCCGAGATCGAGGCGATCGAGGACAGCGTCAACGGGCAGATCCTTGATAACATCAGCCTCCATACGGAGGTCATGCCGATCAACGACGCCCTGAAGTCCGGTGTGGTCGCGCTATTCGGGGAGAAGTACGGGGAGCAGGTCAGGGTCGTCAAAGTCCCCGGCGTGAGCGCCGAGCTCTGCGGAGGAACACACCGGCACGCCACAGGTGATATAGGGCTCTTCGTGATTGTCTCTGAGAGCAGCATCGCCTCGGGTATCAGGAGGATCGAAGCACTGACCGGGAAGGCGGCCTTCGATTTTCTGAGGGAGCAGAGGAACGAGCTCGACCGGATCTGCAGAACCCTCAAGACAGACAGACCCTTCGAGCGGGTCAATAAACTGCTCGCCGACCTGAGCGACATCGAGAAAGAGCGGGAATCACTCAAGGCGAAAATCGCCGCCCAGGGTTCTTCGTCCCTTATGGACGCCGTGCGGGAGATCAACGGCGTCAAGGTGCTCGTTTCGAGGGTCGACGGGCTTGATCAGAAGGATCTCCGGGTCTATGCAGACACCGTCCGGGACCGTATCGGCTCCGGCGTCATCCTGCTCGCGTCTGTGAAGGACGGCCAGGCTTCCCTTATCGCCATGGTCACAAAGGACCTGGCGAAACGTTTCCATGCCGGTGAATTGCTCAAGTCCGTCACGGCCCGGGCCGGGGGGAGGGGAGGCGGAAAGCCGGAAATGGCACAGGGAGGCATTTCCGGGATCGCTGACAGTGGACAGCTCGACAGCATTCTCGAATCGGTCTACGATCTCATGAAGGGCTGACGGGGATTTTCCCGTTGATCTTCTTGCGGCTTTTTGGTAAACTCTTTTTGGTTTTTCCCGACAATCAAATAAAAAGCCCAGGAGGTCCCGCATGGATCAACAACGACGTGCCCTGAACATGATGCGTTTCATCGCCCTATTCCTAACACTGCTTCTCACTGTCATGACCTTCAGCGTGAAGGATGCGAGCGCGACGGAGTTCGGTGGCGGCGCCTATCCCAACGGTGCCGAAGACTTCATGAGCGGCGCATTGCCGCCTCCGGGCACCTATTTCATCAATTACCTCACCTACTACACGGCCGATGAGTTCAAGGGCCTCAAGGACCCTCTCGGCAGGGACGTGGACTTCAGCGTCGACGTGATCGCCAACACCTTCCGGCTCATTCACGTCACGAAGTACAAGATCCTCGGGGCAGACTGGGGGGTGCAAGCCTTTCTTCCTTTTGTGTATGTGGATGCTTCTTTCCCCTTCGGCAGCGATGACAAGTTCAACATCGGCGACATCATCATCGACCCCATTCTTTTAGGCTGGCACACCAAGAACTGGCATTTCGGAGCGGGTCTGGACATCTACATCCCGACGGGCGATTTCGACAAGAACGATCTGGCCAATACGGGCAGAAACTACTGGACCTTCGAGCCGGTCTTCCTCGTCACATTCCTGAGCGACGGCGGGTTTGAAGTATCGAGCAAGTTCATGTACGACTTCAACACGGAGAACGACGATACCGACTACCAGTCCGGTCAGGAATTCCATTTCGATTACACCATCGGCTACAAGATCAAGAACTGGAGCCTGGGAATCGGCGGCTATTATTACAAGCAGACGACGAACGACGAGATAAACGGAGAGAAGGTTCAACCCGACGGTTTCATGGGGCGTGTCTTCGCGATCGGACCTCAGGTCAAATATGATTATAAGAACATGGCCTTCACCCTGAAGTACCAGAAGGAACTGGATGTCAAGAACAGGCCCGAAGGCGACAAGTTCTGGTTCAAGTTCATGTATGCCTTCTGATCGCTCTCACAGGCGCCTGTTTGACTGACTGAGAGGCGGTCCCGGTTGGATGCGTATCTCCAAATATCACTCCGAACCGGGACCGCCGTTCTTCCTCCGCCGGCCGGCCGTGCCTTCCGCATGCGTGCAATGGACCTTTCCTTTAATGCCTTCCATTTGACTCATCATCGCGAATTTTGGTATTGTTTTTAGATATTCATTCCACAGAAGAGGCGTTCAAATGGGAACTAAACCGGGTAAGAAACAGTCGTTGAAGGACAATAAATACCAGGAGATAAAAAAGATTCTGCTACATCAGAGGGAAGCGCTTCTTTCAGGGGCGGGCGTGGCACTCAGTTCCCTCCCGAGTGAGGCGGTCTTCCCCGAGTTGGGCGATCAGGCATCAGCCGAGATCGACAGGAATTTCATGCTCCGCCTCAAGGGACGGGAGAGAAAGCTGCTCAAGAAGATCGATCAGGCCCTCGAAAAGATAGAAGGTAATACCTACGGCATCTGTGAGGCCTGTGGTGAAGAGATCAACATCAAAAGGCTCAAGGCGCGGCCCGTGACGACCATGTGCATCGAGTGCAAGACCGAGCAGGAGGAAGAGGAAAAGTTGAGGGAGGGGAGCTGACTGAGACTTTTACCCCCTGAAGTTTGTCGTTCCCGTTCACTGAACCTTCAAGGCCCGCAGTCTTCTGCCGGGCTTTTTTTCTGCCGGAACCATAAGACCTTATCGTTGCATAGACCCTTCCGAAAGGCGGGGCGTATGCGCCGAAAAGCCTTGGTGCGGCGACACCTTAATCGTCCGAAAGACGAAGTTTCAACGCGATGGTCGAAAAAGTGAGTTTTTTACTGACACTGACACTCACACTGACACTGTTTTTCAGAGCGTTTCGCCCCGCCTTTTCACGCAACTGCAAGGTAGGCTGCTGCAGGAAGGCAGGAGACGAAAGGATCCGACCATGGAGAGACTGATACGCAAGCTCGGTTCGTGGTTTCTGTGCTCCGTCAGGACAACGGGACAGATGTTCCTTTTCCTCCTCAGCGCCCTCTCTTTCATGGTGCGACCACCCTTCAAATTCAGACAGCTTCTGCGGGAGATCCGCTTTATCGGGACGAAGTCCATGACGGTTATTCTGCTCATGGGATCATTCACAGGAATGGTTCTCGCCCTGCAGTCCTACCATACGCTCAGAAAAGTCGGATCGGAGGCCCTTGTCGGACCGGCCGTCGCTCTCACCCTGATCAGGGAACTGGGACCGGTTCTTTCCGCCCTCACTGTGACAGGCAGGGCGGGATCGGCTCTCACGGCCGAAATAGGCATCATGCGGATCACGGAACAGATAGACGCCCTCACCGCCATGGCCCTCAATCCGATGCGGTACCTCATCATTCCCAAGATCGTGGCGGCCGTCATCGTCTTTCCTCTGCTCACCGCCATATTCGACCTGGTCGGCATCTACGGGGGCTATCTCATCGCCGTCAAGCTTCTCGGACAGAGTTCCGGGACCTACTTCTCACAGATGCAGCATTTTGTCGATATGGAGGACATCAGAATAGGGATCTACAAGTCCTTCTGTTTCGGCATCATCGTTCTTTGGGTCAGCTGTTTCAAAGGTTTTTACACGGGCCATGGAGCCCAGGGGGTGAGCAGGGCTACGACCGAGGCCGTCGTCCTGTCATCGATTTTCATACTTGTCACCGACTATTTTATCGGAGCGTTCTTCCTGCCGTGATCGAAATCAGGGACCTCCACAAATCCTTCGGTACGCAGCAGGTGTTGAAAGGCGTCGATCTCACCATCAACGATGGAGAACTCATGGCGATTATCGGCGAGAGCGGCGGGGGAAAGAGTGTCTTTTTGAAGCACCTCATCGGACTCCTGAAGCCGGACAGGGGGAGCATTGTCGTCGAAGGCAAGGACATCGTCGGCCTCAGGGGCGCCGAACTCGATGCGATCAGGGAGCACGTCGGGGTCGTGTTCCAGGGGGGAGCGCTTTTTGATTCCCTGACTGTGTATGACAATGTCGCCTTTCCCTTGAGGGAAAAGACACGACTCTCCCGTGAGCAAATCCACCACAGGGTTATTGAGGCACTCGAGGACGTGGGCCTCATGGGCCGGGAGCAGAAATATCCGGCGGAGATCAGCGGAGGCATGAAGAAGCGGGTCGCCCTTGCGCGGGCCCTTATCTCGGAGCCGAAGATCGTGCTTTTCGATGAGCCGACAACGGGACTCGATCCCATAAGGCTCCACGCGATCCATCGCCTGATAATGGAAACTCATAAAAAATATCGCTTTACCGGCGTGATGATAAGCCACGACATCCCCGAGATTTTCGAGGTCGTCGACAGAATCGCCTTTCTCTGCAACGGGATGATCGCAATCGTCGACACGCCCGCTGAAGTGACCGGGTCGACGGACCCCGTCGTGATCCAGTTCCTTCAGGGAAATCCTGAAGGCCCTATCGAAATACATTAAGATACGGAAGATACAGGAGGTTCATCCGTGAAGAAAATTGATCTCGAACTGGCTGTCGGTTTCTTTCTCCTTGTCGGCATCCTCTGCCTCGGGTATATGTCTATCAAGCTTGGCAGGATGGAGGTGGTTGGAGGAGGATACCAGACACTCTATGCCGACTTCGTTCAGGCCGGCGGGATCAAGCCCGGCTCCAGCGTCGAGATAGCCGGCGTGGAGATCGGCAGGGTGAAAAGCGTGAGGCTTGAACAGTATCAGGCCGTTGTCGAGCTGTCGGTATCGAAAAGCGTCGGTATCCAGGAGGACTCCATCGCCTCGATCCGGACAAAGGGGCTCATCGGAGAGAAATTCGTCCAGATCACCCCCGGGGGCTCGGAGAAGCTTCTCCAGGACGGTGGGAAGATCAGGGAGACCGAATCGGCCATCGATGTGGAAGAGCTCATTTCGAAGTATGTTTTCGGCAAGGTGTAGGCGCGGCCGTTCACCATGAATACACCTTATCGTTGCAATAGGACATCCGGAAAGGCGGGATGAAGATGCCGAAAAGCCTTGGTGCTGCGAAACCTTTGCCTTCCCATAGGGATCATTTCAAGCGAATGATTGATCGCATAAAAGATGGGATCCCGAATGTCCAATTTCAAATGATCATGCTCGCTATCAGCAAGGTATTGAGGCACTTCGTCCTGCCTTTTCATGCAACAGGAAGATACACATATGAAGAATAGAGGAGGTTCATGATGAGGAAGAATCTGTTCGTAATCGTGCTTATCGGTATGCTTCTGGTCTGCTGGGCCGCCCGGCCGGCCCTGGCGGGAGAACCGACGACACAGGTGAAGACAACGGTCGACAAGGTCATTGATATCCTGAAGAACAAGGAACTGAAGAAACCCTCGAAGACGGAGGAGAGGAGGGCGATGCTCCGGCGGGCCGTCACGGAACGGTTCGATTTCGAGGAGATGTCGAAACGGACACTCGCTATCCACTGGCAGAAGAGGACGGCAGAGGAGAGAAAGGAGTTCGTCTCCCTCTTCAGCGACCTGCTCGAGCGTTCCTATGTCAACAAGATCGAGAGTTACACCGATGAAAAGGTGAACTACACGCAGGAGAATATTGAAGGGGAATACGCGCTCGTCAAGACCGTCATCGTCACGAAGAAGAACATCGAGGTCCCCATTGATTACAAGCTTATCCGGAAGAGCACCCAATGGAAGGCATACGATATCGTCATTGAGGGTGTGAGCCTCGTCAACAACTACCGGGGACAGTTCAACAAGGTCATCAGGTCCCAATCCTATGAGGAACTCGTCACGCGGCTCAGGAACAAGCAGGAAAAGGCGCTCTTCGAGGAGAAAACCAAGTAAGAACAGTGCGAGTGTGAGTGTCAGTGACAGTTCAGGGAAGACCCGAATAAGATAATGGTCAGTGCCGGTGTCAGTTTCAGAACGAACTTGACAGTCGGCGGCGAAACGCCTCAAAGTCTATAGACAACGATTCTGTCGGGTCTGCTCCACGGGCAGACCGTCTCATCACATGTCGGGCCGTTCGGGGAACGGCCCCTGCAATTGCCTGATTTTATCCTCTGCGTCATCCGCCGTTGCCCTTACACGATGGTCTTGCGATTATCTAAAGCTATGGCTATAAGTCCCGATCATATATGAGAGGCACTTTATGCGGAGAATCTGCCGACGGAGGTCAATGAACGCCATGGATATCGCTGCAAGGAATTCAGGGAGAATGATCGGGGCTTTTCTGCTCCCGGTTTTCATGTTCGCCATCTGGTTCAATCCCTGCGTCCTGCATGCGCAGGATGCAGACAAACTTGTAGACATGAGCATGGAGGATCTCATTAACGTCAAGGTCTACGGTGCTTCAAAGTTCGAGCAGAGCCTCATCGACGCCCCGTCGTCAGTCACAATCATTACTGCCGACGACATCAGGAAATACGGCTACCGCACCCTCGCAGACCTCCTCAGGAGCGTCAGGAGCTTATCCGTCACCAATGACAGGAACTATTCCTACCTGGGCGCCCGGGGCTTCGGCAGGACCGGTGATTACAACAGCCGCTTCCTCGTCGTCGTCGACGGGCACCGCATCAATGACAATGTCTATGATTCGACGCTCTTCGGGACGGAGTTCATCATCGATGTAGACCTCATCGACAAGGTTGAGATCATCCGCGGGCCGGGCTCGTCCCTGTACGGCAATAACGCCTTTTTCGGCGTCGTCAACATCATCACGAGAAAGGCCCGGTCTATTGGACGCCCCGAGTTGTCGGCGGAGGCGGGGAGATATGATTCCTACAAGGGAAGGGTGAGCTACGGGCATGACTTTGCCAACGGCGTGGAACTCGCATTGTCAGGCTCCCTCTATGACAGCAACGGCCAGGAGCGGCTCTTCTACAAGGAATTTGACGACCCTTCGACGAACAACGGAGTGGCGGAGCACGGTGATTACGACCGGAATTACAGCCTCTTCGGCAATGTCCTCTATAAGGATGTGACCCTCCAGGGCGCCTTCGTCTCGAGGACGAAGGGCATCCCGACGGGATCCTTCGACGCCGATTTCAATGAACGCCGGAACCAGACCACGGACGAACGGGGTTATGTCGATCTGAAGTACGAGCACGTCTTCGAGAATGAGCTCAGCATCATGGCGCGTCTGTACTATGATTGGTACTATTACAGAGCAACCTATGTTTATTCCGGCATACAAAACAAAGACTCCTCAAGGGGCGAGTGGCTGGGCGGCGAGGTCCTGCTCCAGAAGAAACTCTTCGAAAAGCACAGGATCACCCTCGGCGCCGAGTATATTCACAATGCAAAGCAGGACCAGGGAAACTACAACCAGGATCCCTTTGAGCTCTTCACCGACGAACAGAGAGACTCCGACAAATGGGCCGTCTATGTCCAGGACGAGTTCCCGGTCCTCCCGAATCTGCTCCTCAATGCCGGTCTCCGCTACGACTATTACGAATCCTTCGGAGGCACCGCAAATCCCCGGCTGGCCCTTATCTATCGCCCCCTGCCGGCGACGATTTTCAAACTCCTCTACGGAACAGCCTTCAGGGCGCCCAATGCTTATGAGCTCTACTACACGGACTACGGCTCCCAACGGGGCAACCCTGATCTGGATCCCGAGACGATCAGGACCTATGAGCTTGTCTACGAACAGTATATCGGCGACAACGTCCGTTTGACGGCATCCGGCTTCTATTACACCGTTGATGACATCATCGTCCAGATCGAGGACCCCTCGGACGGGGTGTTAGTTTTTACGAATGCCGGTAAGGTGAAGGCGAAAGGCGTCGAGATCGGCGTCGAAGGAAGATGGGAAAACGGTATCAAGGGGAGATTCAGTTATACCTATCAGGACGCCGAGGACGACCAGACGGGAGAGAGGCCCATCAACTCGCCGGAGCATCAGGCAAAAGGCAACCTCATCATCCCGCTCTGGAAGGATAATGTCTTCGCCGGGCTTGAAGTCCTCTACACGGGCAAGAGAAAGACCCTCGCCGGAGATTATGTCGACGATTTCTTCGTCACGAATGTAACCCTTTTCAGCCAGAAGATCATGAAGGGGCTCGAAGTGTCCGCAAGCATCTATAACCTTTTCGACAAAAAGTACCGCGATCCTGCCGGCACGGAGCATCGCATGGACAGCATCGAGCAGGACGGGAGGAATTTCCGGGTCAAGGTGACCTACGCTTTCTGATCCGGCAGCGTGTGTGACGGAATGAACTGCACGGAGCCGATAATGAATAACAGGTTCTCCCGCAAGTCGAATAGGGGAGACATCCGCAGAATGGTGACTGAGAAGACTGCCCGGCATGATCGCGGCTTCCTTTGCCATGAGCCCTTTGCCGCTTTTTCCGGGAATCGACGGAAAACGGGCATCGTCATGCTCATCCTCGTCATGATGATAGCCGCCGTGACGGCATTCCATGAGCGCTGTGCGAATGCCCAGGCGGCGCAGGAATATCAGGTCAAGGCGGCATTCATCTTCAACTTTGCCAAGTTCGTCGAATGGCCTCCGGATGCTCTCGCGGATAAGCAGGCGCCTGTCGTGCTCTGCATTCTCGGGAAAGACCCCTTCAGCGACGCCTTCGAACCCCTCAAAAAGAGGACCGTCGAGGGCAGGCGGTTCACCGTCAGGCAAATCAGCAGCGTTCAGGAAGTCGAACGGTGCCAGATGCTCTACATCAGCACATCCGAAAAGGACCGTTTGCCCCAGATCCTCAAGACCGTCAGGAACAGGCATATCCTGACCATCAGCGACATGAAGGGATTTTCAAAAGAAGGCGGCATGATCACTCTTGTCCGTGACCAGGAGAAGGTCACGATGGAGATCAATCTCGACATCGCCCGTCAGGCCGATCTCAAGATCAGCTCCCAGCTCCTGAAGCTCGCCACGATCGTCAAATAGACCTTCCCTTTGGTCGAAAGGGCAGCGTCTATCTTACTCACTGTACCTTAACGTTGCAACACAGTCCCGGGAAAGGCGGGGCGAGGCGCCGAAAACCTTGCTGCGGCGACACCTGTATCGAAAGGCAAGACGAATTATAAACCAATGGTCGATGACACAAAGAGTGGATTCCTGAAACACGAAGCTGACAATGCGTATCGTCGCCTTCAGCAAGGCTTTGAGGCGCCTCGCCCCGCCTTATTATGCAACGGCAAGGTGAACTCAAGAATGACCCTGAATTGCCGACATAATACTAATGGTGAATAGCGGCATTTTCACAGATCGGCAGTCAAGGTGATGAAGAGCAAGGGAATTCATATGATGCAGAGCCCATCTCAGAGGGGCCTGTACAGCCAGATCTTTCTCCTGCTGTTCCTGGGTATTTTCATGAACTACCTCACCCCGTGCAGTTACGCAGCCGGGAGTGACCTGACGACCCTGAGCATCGAGGACTTGATGAACATCGAGGTCACCTCGGTATCGAAAAGGGCTCAGCCCCTTTCAGATTCTGCCACGGCCATCTTCGTCATCACCCAGGCGGACATACGGCGCTCGGGGGTGACGAGCATCCCTGAAGCGTTGCGCATGGCGCCGGGCATCGAGGTGGCTCACATCGACGCCAACAAGTGGGCGATCACAGCCAGGGGATTCAACGGACGCTTCGCCAACAAACTCCTCGTGCTGATCGACGGGCGAACCGTCTATTCGCCTCTTTTTTCGGGAGTCTTCTGGGATGTGCAGGACACGATGATGGAGGACATCGACAGGATCGAGGTGATCAGGGGGCCGGGCGCCTCGCTGTGGGGCGCCAATGCCGTGAACGGTGTCATCAACATCATTACGAAGAATGCCGCAGAGACGGCAGGAGGCCTCATCAGCGCGGGAGGCGGGACGGAGGAGCGATACTTCGGCGGCATGCGCTACGGCTGGGACCTTGGAAATAACGCCTATCTCAGGGTCTATGGGAAACATTTCAACCGTGACGGTTTTGTCGACGCCCAGGGACAGGACACGGCCGACGGGTGGTATCAGTCGCGGGGAGGATTCCGGTTGGACTGGGAGAAGTCGGAACGCGACTCCTTTACGGTCCAGGGTGATATATACAGCGGCAAAATAGGCGGGACGCTTCTTATCCCCACCCCCAATCCTCCTTATGGGGTAAGCTCCAGCGGGAAGACCAGCGTGTCCGGGGGGAATGTCCTGGCTCTCTGGCGCCGCAATGTCTCGGAAATGTCCGATACGACGCTGCAGATATACTACGACAGGACGAAACGGAGTGATGAGATCATTGAAGAAAGGCGTTATACGATCGATATCGATTTCCAGCACCACCTGATCATCGGGGAGCGCAATGAGGTCATATGGGGGCTTGGATACCGGTATACGAAAGACGATTTCAAGGGAGACATAATCGTCTCGCTCGATCCGCCGGAGAAAGGAGTCAATCTCTTCAGCGCCTTCATCCAGGACGAGATCACTCTCATAAAAGACAGGCTGAGGCTGACGGTAGGGTCGAAATTCGAGCACAACGACTTCACAGGTTTTGAGGTGCAGCCGACGGGGCGCATTCTCTGGTCTCCCCGGGACGGGCACAGGGTCTGGGCTGCGGTATCGAGGGCTGTCAGGACTCCCTCACGGGCTGAAGACGATGCCATTGTGCGATCACTGGCTATTCCACCCAACAGCGGTCTCAATCCCTCCCCCTTTCCTGTGTTTGTCGAGTTCCGTGGCTCAAAGGATTTCGAATCGGAGACCCTCATCGCCTACGAGGCGGGATACCGGGTGCAGCCCGACGACCGATTATCCGTCGACCTCGCCGTTTTCTACAATAAGTACGACAAGCTCAGAACCGCCGATAACCCGGGGGTGTCCGTCCGGCTGTCACCGCCTCCGGCACGGGTAAACGTGTCTGCAGAGGCGGACAATAAAGCCAAGGGGGAGACCTATGGAGCCGAGCTCGCCGTGGACTGGCAGGCCCTCCCGTGGTGGCGCCTCAAGGCTGCATACACCTATCTGCAGGTGCAGATTCACAAGGTCGATGGGAGCGGTGACGTGACCGCCGAGGCGACGGAAGGAGATGTCCCCCATAATCAGTTCTCCCTCCGCTCATTGATGAAACTGGGGAAGAGTGTCGAGTTCGACGCGTGGTTTCGTTACGTCGACAATCTTCCGGGTTCGGGGATCAAGAGTTATGTGACCTGCGACGCCCGTCTTGCCTGGAAACCCCTGCGGGACCTGGAGATCGCCCTTGTCGGGCAGAACCTTCTCGATAATCATCATCCCGAACAGGGTCTTGAGCCGCTGTTCTCCAATCAGTCGACAGAGGTGCCGCGGGGTATCTACGGGAAGGTCACGTGGAAGTTTTAGTCTTCCACTTTGCAAGTCATAGGCATCAAACATGAGGAGAGGACACATTTTCATCATTATCGTTCTAATGGGCAGTATGATGAAAGGTCTGTTCATGCCTGCTCTGGCTGCGGCATACCGGACTCTGGGGGATCTGACTGCCCTGAGCATCGAGGAGCTGATGAACATCGAGGTCACCTCGGTATCGAAAAGGGCGCAACCCCTTTCAGATACCGCATCGGCAATCTTCGTCATAACCCAGGAGGATATTCGACGCTCAGGTGTGACGAGCATCCCCGAAGCGTTGCGCATGGCGCCGGGCCTTGAGGTTGCCCGCATCGATGCGAACAAATGGGCCATCACCGCCAGGGGTTTCAACGGACGCTTCGCCAACAAACTCCTTGTACTCATAGATGGGCGAACCGTTTACACACCTCTTTTTTCGGGTGTTTTCTGGGATGAGCAGGACACCTTTCTGGAAAACATCGAGAGGATCGAGGTGATCAGGGGCCCGGGCGCTTCCCTGTGGGGTGCAAATGCCGTCAACGGAGTCATCAATATCATCACGAAGAAGGCCGGAGAAACAACGGGCGGCCTCTTCAGCGCAGGAGGCGGGACGGAAGAGCGGTACTTCGGTGGTGTGCGCTACGGCTGGGATCTCGGAAATAACGCATATCTCAGGGTCTATGGGAAACATTTCAACCGGAGCGGCTTCGTCGACGCCCAGGGACAGGACGCGGCCGACGGCTGGTACCAGTCGAGAGCCGGGTTCAAGCTCGACTGGGAAAAGTCGGAACGCGATTCCTTTACTGTCCAGGGAGAAACATATAAAGGCAAGTCTGGTTTCACTCTGTTTGTCCCTATATCCGAGCCCCCTTACTCGACGAGCTTCAGCGAGAAGGCCGACCTGTCTGGAGGGCACCTGTTGGCCCGATGGCGACATGTCCACTCGGACACTTCCGATATGACCCTGCAGGCCTACTATGACAGGAGCAAAGGGACTGACAGCACATTAGAAGAGAGACAGGATACGATCGATGTGGACTTCCAGCATCACCTGCTCGTGCATGAGCGCCATGAAATCATCTGGGGGCTGGGATACCGGTACTACAGGGATCATACTCAGGGCGGCTCGTTTGTCAGCATCGAGCCGCCGGACAAGGGATTGCATCTCTTCAGCGCCTTCATCCAGGATGAGATCACCCTCGTAAAAGACAGGCTCATGCTCACAGTGGGCTCCAAATTCGAGCACAACGACTTCACCGGGTTCGAGGTGCAGCCAACGGCACGCATTCTCTGGTCTCCTCATGAGAAACAGAGGGTCTGGGCGGCCGTATCACGGGCTGTCAGGACGCCGTCGCGGTCTGACGAGGGGGCGGTTGCACAATCACTGGCCCTCCCGCCCAACAGCGGTCTCAATCCCGCTCCTTTTCCGGTCTTTGTCGAGTTCCGGGGATCCAATGACTTCGAATCGGAGACGCTCATCGCCTACGAGGCCGGATACAGGGTGCAGCCAGGCAACGGGTTGTCTGTCGATCTTGCCGTTTTTTACAATAAATACGACAAACTCAGAACGACCGACAACCCGGTGGCATCTGTCAGGCTGTCTCCGCCTCCGCCACGTGTGAACGTAAGTGTAACGGCGGATAACAAGGCGAAGGGAGAGACCTACGGCGCCGAGTTTGCCGTTGACTGGCAGGTCTTTCCCTGGTGGCGCCTCAAGGCTTCCTATACCTATCTGCAAATGCAAATTCACCGGATCGAGGGAAGCAGTGACGTGGGAGCGGAGGCGGCCGAAGGTGATGACCCTCACAATCAGTTTTCTCTCCGTTCATTGATGGACTTGGGGAGAAACGTCGAGTTCGACGCATGGTTTCGCTATGTCGACAACCTCCCGAGCCTCGGGATCAGGAGTTATGTGACCTGCGACGCCCGCATCGCCTGGAGGTCGCTGAAAAACGTGGAGATCGCCCTTGTCGGGCAGAATTTGCTCGACAACCACCATCCGGAACAGGGGCTTGATACGCTGCTTTCCAATCAGTCGACGGAAGTGCCGCGCGGCGTATACGGGAAGATCACATGGAAATTCTAAAGAATGAGAACTGACATGTCGGGATACGACAAACTCCGGCGACTCATCCCGGCGGTTCTTATCACCGCGCTCTGTTTCGTCGTCACGTCGACTATGCCCGGGAACGTATCGGCCCAGGACAGAGAGATGATTACTGACGAATACCGGATCAAGGCGGCGTTTCTCTATAATTTCGCGAAATTTGTCGAGTGGCCGGCCGGTGCATTCAAAGACAACCGTTCTCCGCTCATGATCTGCATCGTTGGGAAAGACCCCTTCGGAGCTGCTCTGAGTGAGATAAGAGACAAAACCGTGGGAGGAAGGACTATCGCTGTCAGGCATGTCAGGGATACCGGTGAAATCGAGAATTGCCATATCCTCTTCATCAGCGAATCCGAGAAGGAAATCGTGGCGCAGCATATTGCAAGGGGTGTCAGGAATAGAGCAATACTGTCCGTCGGTGACACGCGGGGCTACGCCCAGAAAGGGGTCGTCATCAACATGATCATCGTCAACAGTAAGGTTGGCTTCGAGATCAACACCGATGCGGCCCAGCGCGCCGGTCTCATAATCCATTCACAGTTGCTCAAGCTGGCGAAGATTATCAAGGAGAAAGCCTGATGCGGTTCTTGAACAACCTGTCGGTCAAGCAGAAAATAACTGCGATCATCATGATCGCATGCACGTGTGTGCTCATGATGTCTGCCTGCGCATTCATCATTCGCGACCTTCTCAGCGAACCGGCTGAGATGGTCGACAAGGTCGATACGATCGCCTCCGTGGTCGGCGCCAACACGACGGCAGCGCTGACCTTCAACGACCGGAAGGCCGCCGAGGAGACCCTCTCCGCACTGTCGACGGAACCCCATGTTATGAATGCCGTCATTTACACGCGGGAGGGCGAGGAATTCGCCCGGTATTCGGCGGATTTCGAAAGAGAACGCCGGGACTCCTGGCGGGACCATCTCGAGGCAAACCTCATTCGGGAGGGCCATCGTTTTCACGGAGATCACATTGATTTCATCAAGACAATAACCCTGGATCAAGATGCGATCGGAACGATTTACATCAAGATGAGCCTCCAGGAGCTCTACCAACGGATGGCCCTGTATGTCGTGACCACTATAGTGAGCGTCATTGTCCTGCTGATCGTCGCATACGTCATCTCTCTCCGTCTCCAGCAGGTGATAACGTCTCCCATCTCCGTAATGTCGGAGACGATGAAGGTCGTGTCGGAGAGGAAGGACTATACCGTCCGTGCCGTCAAGGCAAGTGACGATGAGATCGGCACCCTCGTCGACGGTTTCAACGAGATGCTCGGACAGATAGAAGAACGGGATGAACAACTGAAAAGGCACCGGGAACACCTGGAGGAGGAAGTCGCTCTCCGCACGGCAGAGCTTTCCGAGGCGAATAGTGAATTGGCTCTGAATTATGCGGAGCTCAAGACGGCAAAGGAGGCCGCTGAGGCTGCAAACCGCGCAAAATCACAGTTCCTGGCGAACATGAGCCACGAGATCAGGACCCCGATGAACGGCGTACTCGGGATGACGGAACTGCTCCTGAAAACGGACCTGACGGAGAGACAGAAGAAGTTCACCGAAACCGTCCATTCCTCGGCGGAGTCGCTCCTGAATATTCTGAACGATATCCTCGACTTTTCAAAGATCGAAGCCGGCAGGCTCGAACTCGAAATCGTCCCCTTCAACCTCCACGAGGTCATCGAGGATGTGGCGGACATCTTTGCGAGACATGCCGAGACAAAGGGGGTGGAGCTCATATGCCACATCGACAGGGAAGTCCCTGGTTACGTAATGGGCGACCCTGTGAGGATGCGGCAGATCCTCGTGAATCTGGTGGGCAATGCCATCAAGTTCACGGAGGAGGGCGAGATCCTGGTCAGGGTGGATACCGCCGAAATACGAGATGGCCTGTCGTTCGTCCGCTTTGATGTGCGCGACACGGGCATCGGCATCGATCAGGAGGCGAGGGAGACCATATTCGATGCCTTCTCCCAGGCCGACGGCTCGACGACCCGGAAATACGGGGGCACAGGCCTGGGGCTGACGATCACGAAACAGCTCGTCGGGATGATGGGTGGAGAGATAAGCGTTGAGAGTGAAGTCGGAAGGGGCTCGACATTCCGGATCATTATGCCGGTGACGGCGGTCCAGGGGGACGAGGCCCTGCAGGGGCATGCGGAAGAACGGCTCAGGAGCTGGAAAGTGCTGATCGTCGACGACAACAGGACGAACCGTACCATCCTCAGTCAGTTGTTTGAGTCATGGGGGATGGGGTGCCGAGCCGCCGACGGCGGACAGGCAGCCATCGAGATGCTTGATACCGCCGTGGCGCAACATGAACCGTATGATCTCGCCGTTCTGGACATGCATATGCCCCATATGGACGGGCTGGAGCTCACACGGAAAATCAGGGCCAATGCGGCCCTGGAGGGACTCCGGCTCATGATGCTGACGTCTTCGAGCTCGCTTGAGGCGGCGGAAGAGCTCAACAGGAACGGCATCGAGTACATCATGAGCAAGCCCGTCAGGCAGTCATACCTGTACAACTGCATCGTCGCCATGGCCGGTTCAGGAAGGGGCGCCCAGGGGTATCGGAAACAGGCGCAGGGAACGGTTCAGGCGGAGGAGTTTCCCCTTTCCGTGCTGCTGGCCGAGGACAATCCGGTCAATCAGGTCGTATCCGTCGGTATGCTGGAGGGCATAGGATGCCGTGTCGACGTCGCAAACAACGGACGCGAGGCCTTCAACGCCCTTTCCAGGATGTCCTATGACGTCGTTTTCATGGATTGCCAGATGCCCGTCATGGATGGATTTGAGGCGACGAAGGCGATCAGGGAGCGGGAGCGGTCCTCGGGCAACGGCGGCAACTCCCCAACTCTCCATGTGCCGATCGTCGCCCTGACCGCCCACGCCATGAGAGGTGACCGTGAAGCCTGTCTCGCCGCGGGCATGGATGACTACCTGTCGAAACCCTTCAGTCAGCAGCAGCTTGTTGCCGTGCTGAAGAAATGGTTCACCGGGAGAGTCCCGGAGAAGTCCGAAGACAAACAGCCCGGGAATCACGGGAGTGAGACCGTTTTGTCGATCCCCGGGAAACGGATGAAAGAAGAAAGCCCTTCGGCGGCGGGGAAATCGGATGAGCCCGTTCAGGAACCGATCGACCGGATCGTGCTTGATACCATCTCTTCCCTGCAGAGGCCCGGCTCTCCCGATATCCTGAAGCGGGTGATCACCCTGTTCATCGACGACTCAGCCGTCCTCGTGCGGAAACTCCGAGAAGGCATCCATGCGGGAGACCCCGCGGTGGTGTTCAGGGCCGCTCACACAATGAAATCGAGCAGCGCGAACGTGGGCGCTTTCCGTTTGTCTTCACTCTGCAAGGAACTGGAAATGATGGGCAGGAACGGCTCTCTCCTGGAGGCCGGCGAGCTGATGTCACAAATCGACAACGAATATGGTCCCGTTCTGAAAGCTCTTGCGAGAGAGATTGAGAGGCGAGGATGAAGGAAGACCGCTCGGCAAGAGAGACCGCCCTTATTCTCGTCGTCGATGACGACCTCGCCATGCGGCTTCTTGTCAGGGAATCCCTCGAGATAGCCGGTTTTCAGGTCGAGGACGCCGGTAACGGCCTTGAAGGTCTCGGCATCTTCAGGGAGGTTCAGCCCGACCTCGTCCTCTTGGATGTCATGATGCCCGACATGGACGGGTTTCAGGTCAGCAGGACCCTCCGGAGCATTCCCGGCGGCGACAGAATCCCGATTGTCATGATGACGGGGCTCGATGACATAGAATCGATCAACAGGGCCTACGAGGCGGGCGCCACCGACTTCATCACGAAGCCTTTCAACTGGCTTGTTCTCGGACACCGTGTCCGGTACATGCTCCGTGCGAGCGCCGCCTTCAACGAACTGAAGAGGAACGGCGCGAAAACCCGGGCCCTTCTGAACGCCATTCCCGACCGCATCTTCAGGATAGACCGGGAGGGTACTTTTCTCGAATTCAAGGGACCTGCGGGCCCGGACCTCCTGATGGCGCCGGATGAATTCATCGGAAGAAACGTGAGGGACGTTTTGCCGCTTGAGACGGGGACACTGATCATGGAGGCCATGCAAAGTGCCTTCGGGAGAGGTGACATCCGGACTATCGAGTATCATGTCCCCGCTGCGGGAATCAACCGTTTCTACGAGGCGCGGATCGTCGTCAGCGGTGAGGACGAGGTCATCGCGATCGTGCGGGATGTGACGGAGCAGAAGGAGGCTGACAAAGCCCTGAAGGAGAGCGAGGAGAGGTACCGGGACCTTTTTGAAAATGCCAACGACCTCATCCAGAGCGTCTCGCCGGACGGACGCTTCCTCTACGTGAACAAGGCCTGGCGGGACACGCTCGGGTACAGCCCTGAGGAGTTAGAGAATCTGACCATATTCAATGTCCTGAGTCCCGAGTGCCAGCCTCACTGCGCCGAGGTTTTTCAGCGCGTGATGGCGGGCGAGGATGTGGGAATCATCGAAACCGAATTCATGACAAGGGACGGCAAGAGGATCACCATCGAAGGCAGCGTCAACTGTAAGGTCGTCAACGGCACCGTCGTCTCCACAAGAGGAATATTCCGGAACATCACCGAACGAAAGCAGGCAGAGGAAGAGATCATACGTCTTGCTTATTATGACAGCCTGACGGGCCTGCCGAACCGGCTTCTCTTTAAAGACCGCCTCAGGCAGTCGATTACGTATGCCCAACGGTACAAGAAGATGCTTGCGACCCTTTTCCTTGACCTTGACCGCTTCAAGAGGATCAACGACACACTCGGGCACAGTATCGGAGACCGTTTGCTTAAGGGTGTCGCAGAACGCCTGTCCCACACCCTGCGCCAGAGTGATTCCGTCGGCAGGGACGGTTCGGAAGATTTCGGGTCCACAGTGGCAAGACTGGGCGGTGACGAGTTCACGATCCTCCTCATGGAGATCGACAGCGTTCAGGATGTCGCCAAAGTGGCACGGCGCATCCTCCAGGACATGGCAAAGCCGTTCCACCTCGACGGCAGTGAGGTATTCATCACGACCAGCATCGGCATAACGATTTTTCCTTACGACGGCGGCGATGTCGACGCCCTCCTGAAGAATGCCGATATTGCGATGTACCATGCGAAGGACCAGGGGAGGAACAATTTTCAGTTCTACACCCAGTCAATGAATGCGACGGCCTTCGAGCGCCTCGTGCTCGAAAATAATATCCGCAAAGCTATTGAACGAGATGAGTTCGAGCTCTTCTATCAGCCGCAGATTTCCGTCTCCAACGGGGAGATCGTCGGCATGGAGGCCCTGATCAGATGGAACCATCCTGAGCTTGGAATGATCTCGCCTGCAGAATTCATTCCCCTTGCGGAGGAATCGGGACTCATCCTGCCCCTCGGTGAATGGGTGCTGAGGAGGGCCTGCGGGCAGATCAGGCAACTGCACGACCGGGGATTCTCTGACCTGCGCATTTCGGTCAACCTGTCGGTGCACCAACTGAGGCAACAGGGCCTCGTCAAGACAATCAAGGGCATCGTCGAACAATACTATCTCGACGCGAGGCGTCTCGAATTGGAAATCACTGAGAGCGCCATCATGAAGAACGCCGAAGCGACCGTCGAGACGCTCATGTCGCTGAAGTCAATGGGTCTGAGGATCTCCATCGATGATTTCGGCACGGGATACTCTTCACTCAGTTATCTGAAGCGGTTCCCGATCGATACCCTCAAGATCGACCGCTCCTTCATCAAGGACATCCCCAATGACCCCGACAATGCCGCCATTACGCGGGCGATCATCGCCATGGCTCACAGTCTCAATCTCAAGGTTGTCGCCGAGGGGGTGGAGACGCCGGCTCAATTCGCTTTTCTGAAGAACGAAGGGTGTGACGAAATGCAGGGATTCCTGCTGTGCAGACCTCTGCCGTTCCAGAAAATCGGGGAGCTTTTGACCGAAAAGAGGGTTTTTACCACGGCCAACGTCAGCGCAGGGAATTGATCAGGCATCGCCATTCTTCCTCCGGTCGTTTCGTCTGACAGCCTCCGGGCCGCCCTGTTCCCGCTTTCTCCCGCGATCCTCAACAGTACACTGCCGGTCTTCCTCATGTCATTGCGTCAGTAGTGTACAATTTACCAACAAAAGACCGTCCATTCCCTTCATCTGTCACTCCCCCGGCGAGTGCGTCGGGAATCCTTCTGAAAGAACGATTCCGGACTGATTCTCGGCTGTGCGAGGACAGGAGCCACAATGACAAATATAATGCAACTTTGTGAGTTTACCCCGTAGTTGTATAAAAAGGCGGGGCGAAGCGCCTCAAAGCCTTGCTGAAGGCGACGATACGCCTCGTCAGTTTCGTGTTTCAGGATTCCACTCTTTGTGTCATCGACCATTCGCGTATAGTTCATCTCTCGTTTTGATACAGGTGTCGCCGCAGCAAGGTTTTCGGCGCATACACCCCGCCTTTGCCGGGAGTATATTGCAACGATAAAGTTTATAAACAGATTCTAAATAGTTGACAGAAATGGTAGGGTATTTTGTATCATTACAGAATGCTCAGGTTGCCGACAAAAGGACAATACGGGGTGAGGGCCATGTTCGAGATCGCCAGCGGCTACCCGGATCAGCCGATCAGTATCAGGCAAATATCGGAAAGACAAGATGTTTCCGTTGCATATTTAGAGCAGATCCTCAACAAACTGAGGAAGGCTGGACTGATCAGGAGTGTGAAAGGACCGGGAGGGGGATATCTGCTGAACAGAAAACCGGAAGAGATAAGCATCGCCTCCATCCTCAACGAGCTCGAAGGGCCCGTCGCGATCACGTCATGTCTTGACCCCTCGGAAGGGTGCGTCAGGGTCGACACATGCGTCACTCACCTGCTCTGGAAGGCCCTTGGTGAACAGATCGAAGCCTTTCTCAGGACAATTTCCCTGAGGGACCTTGTGTCAGGGAATTTCTTACGGTCTTAAAGTTGACAAAAATGATCAAGTATTTTTAACCTGATACTATGAAATTCGTTCATGATGTGAAGGCTGATGTCACGGCGGACATTGTGTATATGATGTGTCCCATGCATCTGCTCAAGCTCGATGAGATGATCAGGATCCTCGAAAAGGGACAGATCCTCGAAATTCTGACGGACTACGACGGCGCGCTTGAAGACATTCCCGGATGGTGCAGAAAGACGGGGAACGAATTCATCGGCATCGATGAGGATGAGGATTTTTACAAGTTTTACGTAAGAAAAACCGTTGATCACGCCTGAGTTCAGAGAGGAGACACCATGATAAAGAGCTATTTTGACAATGTGGCCGCAAACCCGCTCCATCCCGATGTGCTTGACGCAATGATGCCCTATTTCAGGGAGGAGTTCGGCAATCCGCTCAGCGTGTATGATCTCGGCATCAGGGCCCGCGAAGCCATCGAGGTCGCGAGAAACGAGGTCGCCGCGCTTATCAATGCGAAGCCGTCGTCTGTCGTCTTTACGGCGAGCGGAGCGGAATCGAACAATTTCGCCCTTCGGGGAATAGCTCAGGCGAAGCAGGGACAGGGCAAGCACCTGATCGTCTCAAAGGTCGAACATCACTCTATACTCAACACGGCACGGTCCCTGGAAAAAAGCGGCTTCGTCGTTACATGGCTGCCCGTTGACAAACACGGATCCGTCGATCCGGAGACCGTAAAGAAATCAATCTTAAAGGAGACAATCCTTATCTCCATAACCCATGCCAGCAGCGAGATCGGGACCATCGAACCGCTGAAGGAGATCGCGAAAATAGCGAAGGAGCACAAGGTTGTCCTCCATGCCGACGGTGTCGCCACGACGGGCAACATTCCCGTCGATGTCAAGGAACTGGGCGTTGATCTTTACAGCATGGCGGCGCACCAGTTTCAGGGACCCAAGGGCGCCGGCGCGCTCTATGTCCGCGAAGGAATGAGGATCGTCCCGCTCGTGTACGGAGGGATACAGGAAGGCGGACGTCGGGCCGGGACGGAGAATGTGCCGGCCATCGTCGGCATGGGCAAGGCCGCGGAGATCACGAGGAAGACGCTGAAGGACAAAATAGCACATTGCAAAGGGCTTCGTGACAGGGTCATCGAAGGTGTGCTGAAGATGCCGAATGTGTATCTGACCGGTCATCCCGAGAGGAGATTGCCGCACCACGCGAGTTTCGTCGTTGAGTTTATCGAAGGCGAGGCCATGCTCCTGATGCTTTCGATGAAGGGCATCTATTCGGCAAGCGGGTCGGCGTGCTCGTCCCGGGCGCTCAAGTCATCGCCGGTCCTCCTCTCCCTCGGTGTCCCGACGGCCCTTGCCCAGGGATCGGTCGTCTTCAGTTTCGGCATGGAAAACACCGACGAAGAGGTCGACTATTTCCTCACGGAATTCCCCGGTATCGTTCAGCGCCTGCGGGAGATGTCGCCCTTTGCGAAAGGGTGGGGAGAAGGCGGCGAAGGGGAAAAATGCTACGTAGGAGGTTGATATGTATTCGCCAAAAGTGATGGACCATTTCATGAATCCCCGGAACGTGGGTGAGATCGCCGACGCCGACGGAGTCGGCATGGAAGGTAACCCGACCTGCGGGGATGCGATGCAGATTTTCATAAAAGTCGAGGATGACCGTATCGTCGACGCAAAGTTCAGGACCTTCGGCTGCGGGGCTGCTATAGCCGTCAGCAGCATGGTGACGGAGATGGTCAAGGGCAAGACCATCGATGAGGCCCTGAACATATCGAAGGAAGCTGTCGCAGCGGCCCTTGACGGGCTGCCGGCCCAGAAAATGCACTGCTCGAACCTCGGGGCGGATGCGTTACGGAAGGCAATTGAGGATTACCGCAACAAGAAACGGTCCTGACGATGTCGCCGACGCTTCTCCTGGCAGATGACAGCCTGACGATCCACAAGGTGGTCGAACTCGTGCTCGCCCCGGAGCGGTTCGACATCCGTGCCGCGTATGACGGAGACGAGGCGCTCCGGTTGATAGAGATGATGAAGCCCGACATCATTCTGGCGGACGTGGAGATGCCGAAACTGAACGGGTACCAGCTCTGCGAGAAGATAAAGGGAGACCCCGCGACGGCGCGTATCCCCGTCATACTCCTGGCCGGCGCCTTTGAACCCTTCAGTGAAGAGCAGGCGAGGCGGTACGGCGCCGACGACTTCATCATCAAGCCCTTTGAGGCCCAGGAGTTGACGAGTAAGGTCAAGGCCCTTCTCATGGAGAGGGAAGAAGATGCAGGGTACGAACCTGAAGAACCCGGAGAGGAACAGGAGCCTTTGTCGCTCGCTACTGCCGGTGAACCTCCTGTTTCTCCGGAAGAGTTATCCATGCAGGAGGAC
This sequence comes from uncultured Nitrospiraceae bacterium, assembly GCA_963705105.1. Taxonomy (GTDB): domain Bacteria; phylum Nitrospirota; class Thermodesulfovibrionia; order Thermodesulfovibrionales; family Dissulfurispiraceae; genus CAVPIW01. Next base: position 356,353 of record CAVPIW010000006.1, read on the forward strand.
CTTGCCTCCTTTGCTGAAGCCGCGACCGAACCGGAGAGGCCCGGAGAGACGCACCTGCGGGAATCGACTTTGGAAACTCGGGACATGAGGGGCTTTGAGGAGATCCTCGCCGAAACGATGGAGAGGGAATCGCCGGAAAAGGTCGTCACCCCCTTCGAGGCTGAAGAGGTGCGGCCGGAGCAGGCCGGGGAGCCGTCCGTCAGGGCCGTCGTCGGGGAAAGAACGATGCAGTACCTGGAGGAGCGCCTGCTCCCCGAGGTCACTGACGCTGTGCGTGACGCTGTCAGCCGTGCCATGGAAGAGATCATGCCTTCTCTTCTTGAGAATGTCGCCCGTGATGTGGTACAAAAGGTACTCGCCTCGGCGCTCGAAAAGGTCGATGCCGCCATAGACCGGATCGTGCCCGAAGTAGCGGAAACCGTCATCAGGCGGGAGATCGAAAAAATCACCTCCGAACTCTGAAACCGGGGTGCCGTCATGATGCATCCCGTCGCCGTTCGAAAATCCTGAAATGGAGACAATAACCGTTCTCATATGAGTGACCTCAGCAAGAACTACCATCCCGAAGAGATAGAGGACAAATGGTACGCACTCTGGGAAGAGAAGGGATATTTCAAGCCCACTCCCCGGACAGACCGAGACCCTTTCTGCATCGTCATCCCGCCTCCAAACGTCACGGGCTCCCTCCACATGGGGCATGCCCTGAATGCGACGATCCAGGACATACTGAGCCGCTGGATGAGGATGCGCGGTCATCCCGTGCTCTGGCTCCCGGGCACCGACCATGCCGGTATTGCCACACAGAATGTGGTGGAACGGAAGGTCGCCGAGGAAGGCCTGGACAGGCAGCAGCTCGGGAGGAAAGCCTTTATCCAGCGGGTGTGGCAATGGAAGGCGGAGTACGGCGGCAGGATCATCCGCCAGCTCAGGAAGCTCGGCGCGTCCTGCGACTGGTCGCGGGAGCGCTTCACCCTCGACGAAGGGCTGTCAGGGGCTGTCAGGGAGGTTTTCGTCAGGCTCTTCGAGGAAGGACTTATCTACCGGGACAACAGACTTATCAACTGGTGTCCCCGATGCCATACAGCCCTCTCGGACCTTGAAGTGGAATACGAGGAGATGGAGGGTAAGCTCTATACGATAAGGTACCCGGTGCACGACGGGGACTGGTACGTCGCCGTGGCGACGACGAGGCCGGAGACGATGCTCGGGGATACAGGCGTCGCCGTCCATCCCGAAGACGGCAGGTACGAAGGCATGGTCGGCGGTTCCGTCGAGCTGCCGCTGACGGGCAGGAGCATCCCCGTTGTCGCCGACGACGATGTGGACCCCTCCTTCGGTACCGGGGCCGTCAAGGTGACACCGGCCCACGACTTCAACGACGAAATGATCGGGAAGCGGCACCACCTTCCCTCGATCACGGTCATCGGTGAGGACGGCCGGATGAAGCCCGACGCCGGTGAGCGGTATGCGGGCCTCGACCGGTATGAATGCAGAAAGAGGGTCGTTGAAGACCTCCGGACCCTGGGACTGCTTGAGGCCGAAAAGAAGCACGCCCATGCCGTGGGCCACTGTTACCGGTGCAAAACGATCATCGAACCCCTCCAGACGATCCAGTGGTATGTCCGGGTACAGTCCCTCGCCTCCGAGGCCGTCAGGGCCGTCGAGGACGAGAGGATCAGGATCGTGCCTTCCTCCTGGGAAAACAATTACTTTGCCTGGATGAAGGATATCAGGGACTGGTGCATCTCGCGTCAGATCTGGTGGGGCCACCAGATCCCCGTCTGGTACTGCCCGGAATGTGCCGACGCACAGGGAAGGCCGGCCTCCGAAAGCATCAGTATAACCTTCTTTAAACCCCTCCGGATCGCCGGCGGACACGACATCTCCGGGGGCACGTACGGAGAGTTGACAAGGCTGGGAATCGGTCACGACGAGATCGTGAGGGACGCCAGATTTATCAGGGTTTCAAAGGACGTGACGCCCCTCTGCAGCCGTGAGGACCTTGTTTCCTGTCCTGTCTGCGGCAGCAGTCGCATCATCCGGGACCCCGATGTGCTCGACACGTGGTTTTCATCGGCCCTCTGGCCGTTCTCGACCCTCGGGTGGCCCGAGGAGACGGAGGATCTCCGGTCCTTCTATCCCACGAGCGTCCTTGTGACCGGGTTCGACATCCTCTTCTTCTGGGTAGCCCGGATGATCATGATGGGCCTCAAGTTCATGGGAGATGTCCCGTTCCGGCACGTTTACATCCATGCCCTTGTGAGGGATGCGAAGGGGCACAAGATGAGCAAGTCGAAAGGCAATGTCGTCGACCCCCTTATTATGATCGACAAATACGGGGCCGACGCCTTCCGCTTCTCCCTTGCCGCTTTTGCCGCCCAGGGACGGGATATCAGGTTTTCTGAGGATCGCGTCGAGGGATACCGTTTCTTCATCAACAAGCTCTGGAATGCCACACGTTTCGTACTGAGTTACGGGCATCTGAGGTCGGGTGGTCAAAATGACGATACTGCAGCCGTTTCCGATCTGCCGAGCCTCTGGATACTGAGCAGGCTGTCTGCCACGGCCGAGGCCGTGAACAGGCACCTCGGGGAGTACCGTTTTAACGAGGCGGCAGGAAGCATCTACCAGTTCATCTGGCACGAGTTCTGCGACTGGTATATCGAGATAACGAAGCCGCTTCTATACAGTCAGGAGGCCGATAAAACCTTTGTTGTCGATTGTCTCTTCTCGGTCCTCGAACAGGTGCTCGTCCTGCTCCATCCCTTCATGCCCTTCGTCACCGAGGAGATCTACCAGATCGTGAACGGGCAGGGGAGAAGCATCATGACGGCGCCCTTTCCGGGGGACCTGCCGCGATACCCTGAGGCCGAGCGGAGGATGAACGCCGTCATCGAGGCTGTCTCGGGTATCAGGAGCATACGGGGTGAGCTGAACATTCCTCCCGCCGTCGAGATCAGTGCCGACATCAGGGCGCTCTCGAAGGACATCGAGGAGGTCTTGAGGGAGAACATCGTGCCCATGATGAAGCTCACCCGTTCCTCGAAGATCGAGATAGGCAGGGAAGTTGCGAAGGAGAAGGGGTCGGCGGTATCCGTAAAGGACGGGATGGAGATCTATGTCCCCATCAGGGGGCTCCTCAATGTGGATGCGGAGATCAGCCGGCTTGTCAAGGAGAGGACGAAGATCGACGATGCCCTCGCACTCATCAACCGCAAGCTCTTCAATGAGGATTTTCTCAATCATGCCCCGAAAGATGTGGTGCAGAAGGAGCGGGGCCGCTGTGACGAACTTCACAGGAAGAAGCAGAAGATCGAGGAGAACCTGGAGCTTCTGAAGACCGTGGAGTAGAGCCTGGAAAGGGAAAGGGGGTTCCCGGGGCATGGTTTGCCCGGGAACGGTCCGGCAGGATATGCAGCGCCGGATCAGATCGGCGCCATGAAAGGAAAGGGGATCGGATGATGGAAAAGGATCTGATGGACATTGAAGGCAAGAGCCTCGACATGGTCGAAGCCGAATTTATGAACATTCGGCAGAGTACCATCCGGTCCGTGGAAGGCGGACATATCGAACTGCAGCAGGTGGGCGCGCTGAGTATTGACGGCGAGCGCATCGAGACGACTCAGGGTTTTTCGGTGCTGAATCGCGGCAATACGCTCACTCTTAACCAGGGTGTCGGTCTCTTCAATGTGGCCCACACGACGAATATAAACTACTCCTGTTCTCCCCTTTCGGTATCCGCCGCCGACGCCGTCATCGAAAAGAGCGCCGTCGGCGTCGTTGCGGCAAGGGATGTGACGGTGACGAACAGCGCCTCGGTCCTCATGATCGCGAGAAACGTCCACGGCACGGTGACGACGCTCCTCGACTGGAAGTCGGCCCTTGCCATAGGTGCCGTTGCAGGTGGCATCCTGGGCGCTCTCTCCCTCCTGCGGAGGCGTTAGGGTGCAGTGACGACAGGCAGGCACCTTGCCCCGCTGATTCGCGAGACCATTCGCATCGCCCTGCTTGAGGATCTGGGGCAGGGCGACGTGACGTCCCTGCGGGTCATCGCCGGAGACAGGAGCGCAAAAGCCGCCATCCGGGCCAAGGAAGATTTCATCCTCGCCGGTATGCCCTTCGTCATCGAGGTTTTCTCCGTCCTCGACCCTGATGTTTCAGTTGTCACCGGCCCGGCCGAGGGCGTGTCGGTCGTCAGGGGCGACATCGTCGCCGAGGTGTCGGGCAGGGCCTGGAGTCTTCTTGCCGGCGAGAGGACGGCCCTTAACATCCTCCAGCGCGTCTCCGGCGTCGCCACTCTCACAAGGTCATTCGTCGACAGGGTTTCCGGACTGCCCGCCCGGATCGCCGACACGCGAAAAACGACACCCTGCATGAGATACATGGAAAAATACGGCGTCGTTGTCGGAGGCGGGATCAATCACCGCTTCGGCCTTTCCGACGGCATCCTGATCAAGGACAATCACCTCAAGATTGCAGGGAGCATCACCAGGGCAGTCGAAGCGGCAAGGAAGGAACTCCCGTTCCGTAAGGTCGAGGTGGAGGTGAAAAACCTCGATGAACTCCGCGAAGCCCTTGCCGCGGGAGCCGATATCATCATGCTCGATAACATGTCTGTGGAGCAAATGGCCGAGGCTTCCGGGATAGCCGGAGGAAAAGCCGTTCTCGAGGCGTCGGGGAACGTGAACCTTTCCAATGTCAGGGCCATTGCGGAAACGGGCGTGCATGTCATCTCCGTGGGAGCGCTCACACATTCGGCCCGTGCCGTCGACATCAGCATGAAAATCCTCTGAGGGACCATGGAAGACGAACTGACATACAAGAAAGCGGGCGTTGACATCGACGAGGGGGACCGTTTCGTCAGTCTCATCGCTCCCCTTGTGAAAGAGACCTTCCGCCCGGAAGTCATGACCGACATCGGGTCCTTCGGCGCCCTCTTCAGGCTCGACACGTCACGATACCGCGAACCCGTCCTCGTGAGCGGCACCGACGGCGTGGGCACGAAACTCAAGGTCGCCTTCATGACGGACAGGCACGACACTGTCGGGATCGACCTGGTTGCCATGTGCGTCAATGACGTCCTTACCCTCGGCGCGGAACCCCTCTTCTTTCTCGATTACTTCGCAACGGGGAGACTGCGGTCCGGCAGGGCGCGGGACGTCGTGAAGGGCATCGCCGAAGGCTGCAGGCAGGCGGGGTGCTCGCTCATCGGGGGCGAGACGGCGGAAATGCCCGGTTTTTACGGGCAGGAGGAGTATGATCTGGCCGGCTTTGCCGTCGGCGTCGTCGACCGCCCGGACATCATCGACGGGTCCCGTATCGCCGAAGGAGATGTTATGATCGGACTCCCTTCGTCGGGTTTGCACAGCAACGGCTATTCCCTGGCGCGGAAGGTCTTCTTCGACCGTGCCGGCCTGTCTCATGATGCCTGCCTGCCGGAACTCGGCATATCCGTCGGCGAGGAACTGCTCAAGCCGACGACGATTTATGTAAAAGCATTCCAGTTGCTGAAGGGGGCCGTGACGGTGAAGGGCATGGCCCACATCACGGGGGGAGGGCTCCCGGGGAACGTGCCGAGAATTCTGCCTGAGGGCCACTGTGCGGTGATCAGGAGAGACTCCTGGCCCGTCCATCCCGTCTTCGGCCTGATACAAAAGATGGGCAATGTGCCCGATGACGATATGATGCGCACCTTCAACATGGGGATCGGTTTCGTCGTTGTCGTGTCGCCAGGGGATGAGGATAAGACGCTTGCCGCACTGAAAGAGAGCGGCTATGGGGCCATCCCCATAGGCCATGTCGAAAAGGCTGAGGGCCGATCATTGCGGTTTGTTACGTGAGTATTCCTCGTGAAAGGCGGGGTGTATGTGCTGAAAACCTTGCTGCGGCGACACCTGTATCGAAAGACAATGCTTTAAGCCAATATTTGAAAAAGGAGCCTTTTTGCTGACACTCACACTGCCACTGACACTTTTTTTCAGAGCGCTTCGCCCCGCCTTTTCATGAACGAAGAGGTATGTTGAACTCGAATATTCGCTGCAAAAGACCATGAAAAAAAAGGTATTTCTCGATACGCACACATACCCTGAAGCCCGGGAGCTGCTGGCCCGGAGAATGGCTGAACTCGGGTTGAGCCCGCTCCCCGAAGAGGTCATACCGGTCAGGGAGTCGAGGGGCAGGATCTCGGCCAGGCCCGTCTTCGCGCGGTACTCCTCGCCGTTCTACCATTCGGCGGCCATGGACGGGTATGCCGTCCGGTACACCGACACCTTCGGCGCTTCGGAAACGTCGCCGCTGACGCTCAGGATCGGTGATGCCGCCCGTCCTGTCGATACGGGAGACCCCATGCCCGGGGGGTTCAATGCCGTTGTCATGATCGAGGATGTCAATGTCGTCGGCGACAATATCGAGATCTACGAAGCAGTCCCGCCCTATCAGCACGTAAGGCCCGTCGGCGAGGACATCGTTGCGACGGAACTGATCATCCCGGGAAACCACGTGATCAGGCCTATCGACATGGGCGCCATGCTCGCAAGCGGCAACCTCGAAGTCACCGTGAGGAGAAGACCCCGTGTCGTCATCATCCCGACAGGCAGCGAGATCATCGAGCCGGAGGTGGTACGTCAGAGGATGCCGGCACCCCCGGAGATCATCGAATATAACTCTGTCGTCCTTGCGGGACTTGCCGAAGAATGCGGGGCCACGGTGACCCGTTCGCCAATTGTGCCTGACAACCTTGGCGAAATCAGGGATGCCATCGACAGTGCCCTGGCCGTTGCAGACCTTGTCCTCGTCAACGCGGGATCGGGAAGGGGGTCGGAGGACTACACGGCCCAGGCCATTGAGGCCATCGGAGAGGTGGTCCTGCAGGGCCTCTCCATGAAGCCCGGCAAACCTTTCATCGCAGGGTTTGTGAACGGAAAACCCGTCTTCGGCATCCCCGGCTATCCCGTTTCCGCCTACATAACTTTTGAGCTCTTTGTGAGGCCGCTTCTCGAAGGCCTGCTCGGCATCGGACGGCAAGACCGGGAGACCGTCGAGGCAATTCTCTCCAGGCCTGTTTCTTCCTCTCTCGGCGTGGACGAGTTCGTGCGCGTCAAGATCGGCGCTGTCGGGGAGAAGCACATCGCCACGCCGGTGGGCCGGGGAGCTGGCCTGCTCATGTCCCTCGTGCGGGCCGACGGCATCCTGGAGATACCTTCATCATCAGAAGGATATGTGCAGGGAACGAAGGTAAAGGTTGAAGTAATCCGAAAGAGGAAAGACATTGAGAGGACCATCGTTTGCATCGGCAGTCATGACAACACCCTCGATATCCTGGCCAATGCGGTCAAACAGAGACATCCCGATTACTCGTTATCGTCGGCCCACGTCGGCTCCATGGGCGGACTGATCGCGCTCAGAAGGGGAGAGGCCCATGTCGCGGGGACCCACCTCCTCGATGAGGAAACGGGCGAATACAATATACCCTTTCTGAAAAAGGTGCTCGGCGGCCAGGACGTGCTGCTCGTGAACCTCGTGTACAGGCAGCAGGGTCTTGTCGTCAAGAGCGGAAACCCGAAAAAGATACTGGGCCTGGGCGACCTTGCCGGAAAGGACGTCGCATTCATCAACCGCCAGGCGGGTTCCGGGACGAGACTCCTTCTGGACGGCCAGCTCCGGAAACTCGGCATCGATCCCCGGCATATCAGGGGGTATGAGCATGAGGAGTATACGCATATGTCCGTAGCGTCGGCCGTCCTCACGGGGCTTGCCGATGCAGGTCTCGCCGTGTATTCCTCCGCCGCGGCCCTGGGTCTCGACTTTATCCCTGTCGCCGATGAGCGGTACGACCTCGCAATCCCCCGCCGGTTCGTCGATTCGGACATGATCAGGATCATGCTCGGCATCATCAGGGAGGACCGGGAATTCAGGGAGACGGTGTTGCGTCTCGGCGGATACGATGTCAGAGACATGGGGAAGGTGATCTTCGGAGCATGAAAGGCCTCGTCGAAAAAATCAGTCTTTCTCTTGAGAGACCCACGCCGACGGACAAGCAGGCGGACCGGGAGCGTCTTGTCGATGCCCTCATCGGTCATACCGGCATAGACATCCCCGTCGTGATCGATCTCACCGTCCTGAAGGACGTGCCCCGTGTCCTGAGGGACCATGGCTTTTCTGTCACTGTCACATCCTGTTTTACCGGTGACGCCCTGCGGGTCATCGCCCTGGACAAAGAGGTCTCCTGTGGCGTCGCTGTCGACATCGGGACGACAAACATCGTCGCTTCCCTTTATGACCTCGCTGACGGCAGGCGCATCGTTCAGAGGGAGCGGGAAAACCCCCAGACCGCGATCGCCCTCGATGTCCTTTCGCGGGTGCAGGTCGCCATGGGCGGACGGGGCAGGGAACTGCACGCACTCCTGATGGAAGGGATGAACGCCCTGATCGGAGACCTGTGCGCAGCCGGGGGGATCAGGCCTGGCGACATCGACTGCGTCGTCTGCGCCGGAAACACGATAATGACCCATTTCCTGCTGGACCTGCCCGTGGAGAACATACCCCTCGAACCTTATATCCCGGCGGCCCACCATGTCAATCCCTTCCTTCCCGGTGAGATCGGCCTGTCGATGAACAGCCGGGGGCTCGTCCATGTCTTTCCCAATGTGGGAAGCTATGTGGGCGGCGATATCGTGGCGGGCATTCTGTCGTCAGGCCTGTATCGTGACCGTGAGCCGTCCTTTCTTATCGATGTGGGAACGAACGCCGAGATCGTCCTCGGATGTAATGAATGGATCATCGTCGGTGCAGGCGCAGCGGGACCGGCCCTTGAAGGCGGCATCGCCGAGATCGGAATGAGAGCGACAGAGGGGGCGGTTGACCATGTCAGGATCAGTGAGGAGGGCAGGCATGTCGTCGTCAGCACCATCGGCAACAGCGAACCAAAGGGGATCTGCGGTTCCGGCATGATCGAGCTCGTTTCCGAACTCTACAAAACCGGCGTCATCAATGAGCAGGGGAAGTTCACAGCGTCGGCGCCGCGTCTCGTCCACGACGAGTTTTACAAGGGCTTCATCGTCTCCGATACCGGGGACAGGCAGCTCATCATCAAGGACCGTGACATCGACAATTTCCTCAGATCGAAGGCGGCCATGTTTTCCGCCCTCTATGTAATCGTATCTTCCGTGGGACTGCGTTTCAGGGACATTTCGAAGGTCTATGTAAGCGGCGCCTTCGGGACCGGCATAGATGCCGAAAAGGCGATGCGCATCGGCATGATCCCGAGCATCGGGAAAGAAAAAATAATCCCCGTCGGTAACACGTCACTCCGGGGAGCCGAGATGCTCCTGATGGACCGGGAACTCCTGAAGGACGTCGATCGGATCAGCCGTATGGTCACCTACCGCGAAATGAATACGGACGGCGACTTCATGCGCGAATTTCCCTCGGCCCTGGTCATCCCTCATTTCGACCCCGTCAAGCTCGAAGGCTGAACCTTGTGGTTGCAACAGGCCCTCCTTTTCAAGCAACTGCGAGCTGTGAAGACTGAGTCAGGCAGGGATTACTGATCTCCTCCCGGATTGACTTCATCCGGCAGAAGTCTCCTCGCCCCGATATAGCGGCGGATATAGTATGGTGTTTCGAGGCTGTCGATCGTCACCCTCTTCGATTTTGAGGAGGCGTGAATGAAGAGATTGTTGCCGAGATAAATACCGACGTGGGATGGAAACGATGCATAGGTTCTGAAGAAGACGAGGTCTCCCACGGAAAGCTCCTCTTTGTCGATGGGTTCACCCACCCGGAACTGCTCGCGGGCGCTCCTGGGGAGTGAGAGGCCGCAGAATGAATAGACCTTCTGCACATAGGCCGAGCAATCGATGCCGAAGGGGCCGTTGCCCCCGAAGCGGTAGGGCAGATTCAGCATCTTCTTGGCGAGGAGTATGAGTCTGTCCCGAAGATCGAGGTCGGCAATTTCACTGGAAGCGGACATCTGCTTGACTTCGTGCAGCTTCTCAGAGGCGAGGACGACGGATGCCGCGTCCATCTGGGCGGGCTCCTCGGTCATTTGGCGTGAGGGCGCTTGTGGTTCCGGTGCCCTGCGGGCGACGACGAGGGTCTGTCCTTTCTTGAGTGAGCTGTCGACCAGCCCGTTGATCTCCTTCAACTCTGCCACACTGACGTGATATGTCTTCGCGATTTTCGCAAGAGAGTCACCCTTCTTAACTTTGTGTGTCGCTTGAACTGTGTGTGTCGCTTGAACGCCCTGTTTGACGAGGAGCTTCTGGCCTGTCTTGAGTCGGGACTTCCTGAGATGGTTGAGGTCCTTCAACTGGCTCTCGGACAGGTCGTATGTCCGGGCGATCTTTGCCAGGGATTCCCCCTTGCGGACCACATGATAAGTGCTTTGGCTCTCCGCCGGGCCGGTATTCGACTGCGTGCTCGTTGAAGATGATAGGGAATCTCTCTTTCTGTCGCCTTTTTTCTGCTTCTCCGGGATTTCGAGCTTCGTCCCGATTTTCAGCGTCTGGTTGTACATATCATTTGCGGATTGGATATCCGACGCCCGGACTTTGTATTTCTTTGCGATCTTATCGAGTGTCTCTCCCCGTTTCACCGTATGGGTCCGTGCGGATGCATCGCTAACCCACAGGAGCAGCAGTGTGACAAAAAAGAGCGTCACAATCTTCTTCATTGAGGTCCTCCCTTTGCAAGATTGTGTTCAACGAAAAAATGCCTATTCGTAAAAACTTACTTCAGGCAGCCTCGTCCTTCATGAGATCCGCGATCGGCGGCAATTCAACGAGGCTGTTCAGCCCGAAATACTGCAGGAATTCCCGGCTCGTTCCGTACAGAAAAGGCCTGCCGGGCACGTCCTTCTTCCCCAGGATTTTGATGAGACGCTTCTCCAGGAGACCCCGCAAGGCGCCTTCGGAATTAACGCCCCGCAGTTGATCGATTTCGATCTTCGTGATCGGCTGCTTGTAGGCGACGATCGCCAGCGTTTCCAGGGATGCCTGGGAAAGTTTCGAGGCCTGGTTGATGTTTTTCAGTCTCCTGACCCAGGGAGCCAGATCCGGGTCTGTCACCATCTGATAGCCGCCGGCTATCTCGACGACCATGATGGCCGAGTTCCGCTCATTATAATCTGATCGGAGATCGTCGAACAGTTCTTTAATCTCGGGGTGTTTCATCTCGGCGGCTTTTGATATGGTGTCGGCCGGCAAAGGCTTGTCGGAAACGAACAGGAGCGCCTCAAGAATCTTTTTTTTCTGCGCCCTTTCATCCCTGATTTCATGGGAGTGGTCAGACTGTCCCAAATGGTCTTTCTCATCGGGGGTCTTTTCCATCGGGACCAAGTATACCAGATAGAAAATAAAATTGCAAAGCAAGGGCATAGGCAAATACTATAGATACAATAGGTGATGCACCCGATCATTCCGCCTGTCCCGGTCGTCCCATTGGGACATCAGTCCCGCAGGATATCATTAGGATATGGTCGATCTTTTCCGGCTCTCATCCACCCCTTTCCGGGTATACGTGCTGAACCGCCCTGTGGTATATTTAAAGGATGTCTGTCAATCTCCGAGAAAGTAAACAGCGAAATCAGTGGAGGGTTGTCTTCGCATGTACGAACCCGGAGAGAATTCCCGGCGACGTCAGACACGCCGGAGGAGGAGAAGAATGAATACGATTATCGCCTGTTTTATCCTTGTGTTCCTGGCAACCGTTCCTGTTCGGACTGCCGACGCCTTCAGCAAGACGGGATGCGAAGGGGACTGCAAGCAATGCCATAGCTTCGGCAAGGAGGAGGCGAAGGCCATCCTCAAGAAAGTGAAACTCACGGAAGCCAAGATCCTGGGTATCCAGATCAGTCCTGTGAAGGGTCTCTGGGAAATCACACTGGAGGACAAGGGGAAGAAGGCGGTCCTGTATGTCGATCTCTCCAAGAAATATCTCATGACGGGACCGATCATCGAGGTCAGCACGGGATCGAACAAGACGATGGAGAAGGTGGACCAGATAACGGAGAAGAAGAAGGTCGACGTCTCGAAGATCCCCGTCAGCGATACGATCATCATGGGGAAGAAAGATGCGGCAAAGAGGGTCATTGTCTTCACCGACCCCGATTGCCCGTTTTGCGCTACACTTCACAAGGAAATCGCGAAGGTTTCAAAAGAGAGAAAAGACATTGTCTTTCATGTCAAGCTATACCCGCTGAAGGGCCACAAGGATGCCTACTGGAAATCAAAGAGCATCGTCTGCAACAAGTCGGTCAAAATGCTTGAGGACAATTTCGAGAAGAAAACCATAAAGAAGACCGAATGCGATACGAAGGAGATCGACGATACCATCAAGCTGGCCGAGTCTCTCGGCATCACGGGAACGCCGACCTTGGTCATGCCCGACGGGACCGTCTATTCGGGCACGATGCCCGCGGACCGCATCAAGAACATCATCGACGGGAAAAAGTGAGCGTAAACCTTATCGTTGCAATGCACGCCCGGGAAAGGCGGGGCGTATGCGCCGACAACCTTGCTGCTGCGACACCTGTATCGAGACTGAAGACGAGGCATAAGCCAATCTCAGGAGAATTGGGCATCTTTTCCGACACTGACACTCACACTGATACTGACACTGTTTTCAGAGTGATTCGCCCCGCCTTTCAATGCAACTGCAGGGTAAAGTTTCATGGGTAGGGCACTCCTGGTCCTTTCGGACGGATACGTCTTTGAGGGGAAGAGCTTCGGCGCCGACGGCGAAAGCATCGGCGAAGTGGTGTTCAACACGTCCATGACGGGCTATCAGGAGATCCTGACGGATGCGTCGTACAAGGGACAGATCGTCACGATGACGTATACGCAGATCGGCAACTACGGCGTCAATGCCGAAGATGTCGAGTCGTCGGGGGGGCCGAAAGCGGAGGGTTTTGTCGTCCGTGAATACGTCGGTGAACCGAGCAACTGGAGATCATCGGTCTCCCTCGGCGCCTACCTCCTGAGGCACGGGATCGTAGGGATCGAGGGAGTGGACACGAGGGCCCTGACGCAGCACCTGAGAAATTTCGGCGCCCGCATGGGCATCATCTCCACGGTGGATCATGACCCTGCGAGTCTCCTGCGGAAGGTGAGGAATCATCCCGGCATATCCGCCCTCGACCTCGTTTCCGACGTGGCGACTCGGGAGCGGTATACCTGGACGGAAGGGCTCTGGACATGGCCCGACCCGGCTTCACAGGGACAGGAAGGGAGAGGTCAGGTTCCGGTTTATTCCGTCGCCGTGTATGATTTCGGCGTCAAGTCCAATATCCTGAGGAGCCTCGTCGCCTACGGGTTCACCGTGACGGTATTCCCGGCGCAGACCCCGGCGGAAGAGGTGCTCGAGACGAATCCCGACGCCGTTCTCCTGAGCAACGGCCCCGGGGACCCCGAGACGGTGACATACGCCATCGAAAACACGAAAAAACTCTTCGGGAGGAAACCGATTTTCGGCATCTGCCTCGGCCACCAGATCCTCGGCCTCGCCCTGGGCGGGAGGACCTACAAGCTGAAATTCGGCCATCACGGCGGCAATCACCCCGTCATGGACCTTTCAACGGGGAAAGTGGAGATCACCGCGCAGAACCACAATTACTGCGTCGACCTCGCCAGTCTCGGCGGACGGGCGATCCTGACGCACCGCAACCTGTACGACGGCACGGAGGAGGGCATGCGCCACACCGAGTTGCCCGTCTTTTCCGTGCAGTACCACCCCGAGGCGGCGCCGGGCCCGAACGATTCGGCCCGCCTGTTCGGACGCTTCCGCGAGATGGTTGAGACGCACCGATAGGAGATGGTCTTCCCCGCGAACGTATGAATTCTGAAGGCATTTATCACATTGACGACGGAAAAGACCTTTTCACCTTCAGGACAAGCTCCTTCACTGTCGACAGGGGCAGTATCCTGCACAGCGGCATCTTTAACAGGGAACTCGCCTCAAGCCTCGCCGCAGGCGCCCTGATAATGCTGGCGGGGTTTTTTTTTGTCGACAGGGTCACGACGACCCGTGCTTTCATAGCCCTGCTACTCTTCATTTTTCTTTTTCTCTCCTTCCGGACCCTTGTTTTCCGGGAACCTGTCCTTGAGCTGACCTTCGACAGGCAGAAAAGGCGCATCGGTCTGTCCGTCAGGAAGAGTCTGGGGACCCGGCAGATGCAGATCTCTTCCACCGATGTGGCCGGCGTCCGCATCGGCGAAAACACCTTTGATCCCGAGAACATCGACGGTGTCAAAGTGGTCGAAAAGATCGCCCTGCAGCATCACACGGTCATGCCCGGATTGGGGGAACGGCGGACCCTTTATGCGGTCGAGCTTGTTCTACTAAGCGGTAATTGCCATGTGGTTTTCTCGACCGAGGCGGCCGATCATGCCCGGGACGTTGCGGACAAACTGAACCATGCGATAGAGAGGTGCTGATGCCCAAGAGAAACGACATCCGGAAGATTCTCCTCATCGGTTCCGGACCCATTGTGATCGGTCAGGCCTGCGAGTTCGACTACTCGGGGACTCAGGCCTGCAAGGCCCTCCGCGAAGAGGGATACAAGGTCGTCCTGGTGAACTCCAACCCCGCCACCATCATGACCGATCCCGAGACTGCCGACGTCACCTACATCGAACCCCTTTCGGCGGAGATAATCGGGCTCATCATCAAACGGGAAAGGCCTGAGGCCCTCCTGCCGACCATGGGCGGTCAGACGGCGCTCAACCTTGCCGTTGAGCTGGCGGAATCGGGATTTCTCGAGGAGCACAACGTCGAACTCATCGGGGCGAAGCTCCCTGCCATCAAGAAGGCCGAGGACAGGGAGCTCTTCAAGGAGGCGATGCGGAGGATCGGTCTGGAAGTCCCGAAGAGCGCGGCGGTGACGACGCTGAAAGAGGGCATGGACTGTATCGACGAGATCGGTTTTCCCGCTATCCTGAGACCCGCCTTCACCCTTGGAGGCACGGGCGGAGGCATCGCCTACAACATCGAGGAATACCGTGACTTTCTCGAAAGAGGTTTGAAACTCAGTCCCGTCCGCCAGATTCTTGTCGAGGAGTCCGTTCTGGGCTGGAAGGAATACGAGCTTGAGGTCATGCGGGACAGGAAAGACAATGTGGTGATCATCTGTTCCATCGAAAACTTCGATCCCATGGGAGTCCATACGGGTGACTCAATTACCGTTGCACCGGCCCAGACACTGACCGATAAGGAGTACCAGCGGATGCGCGATGCAGCGATCGCCGTCATACGAGAAATCGGCGTCGATACGGGAGGGTCCAATATCCAGTTCGCCGTCCATCCCGGGACGGGACGAATGACCGTCATCGAGATGAACCCGAGGGTCTCCCGGAGTTCGGCCCTTGCAAGCAAGGCAACGGGCTTTCCCATCGCAAAACTCGCAGCAAAGCTCGCCGTCGGCTATAGCCTCGACGAGATCCGCAATGACATCACCAGGGAGACGCCTGCCTCCTTCGAACCCGCCATCGATTACGTCGTTACCAAGGTCCCCCGGTTCACCTTCGAGAAGTTCCCCGAGGCGGACGGGACGCTGACGACGCAGATGAAGTCCGTCGGAGAGGTGATGTCCATCGGCAGGACATTCAAGGAATCACTCCAGAAGTCTCTCAGGAGCCTTGAGATCGGCTCGGCGGGACTTGAGCCGGTGGAGGCGACAGTCTATGACATCAGGGCGAAGCTGAAGACGCCGAATGCAGAACGGCTCTGGTACATCGCCGAGGCATTCAGAAGAGGCGTCAGTCTTGAAGAGATCGGTGAGCTGACGATGATCGATCCGTGGTTTTTGCGGCATCTGCGCCGGATCATCGATCTGGAAATACAGGTTTCGGATCGGGGGAGAGAGATCCTTGACGATGCGCAAGCGTTGAGGGAACTGAAGGAATACGGCTTTTCGGACAGGAGGATCGCCGAACTGAGCGGCCACAGCGAGGACGCGATCCGCCACAGGCGGAGAGAGGAGGGCATCCGCCCGGTCTACAAACTGGTCGACACCTGTGCGGCTGAGTTCGAGGCATACACTCCCTACCTGTACTCGACCTACGAAAAGCCTTTCTACCGGATAGCCGGTGACGGTGACACGCCGGGAGCCACGGCAGAGGCCGTCGTCCCGAAAACTGCCTGCGACGCAAACCCGACGGACAGGAAGAAGATCGTCATCCTCGGGTCGGGGCCCAACAGGATCGGGCAGGGCATCGAGTTTGACTACTGTTGCGTCCAGGCCGTCTTCGCCCTCAGGGAACTGGGGTACGAGACCATCATGATCAACTGCAACCCTGAGACGGTCAGCACCGACTATGATACGGCTGACCGTCTCTATTTCGAACCCCTGACAATCGAGGATGTCCTGAACATCATCGATCTCGAGAAGCCCGAGGGCGTCATCGTTCAGTTCGGGGGGCAGACCCCCCTGAAACTCGCTGTCCCCCTCGAACGGGAAGGGGTGAAGATTCTCGGCACATCTCCCGATTCCATCGATCGAGCCGAGGACAGGAGACGTTTCAAGGAGCTGCTCCACAATCTCGGTCTCAGGCAGCCTGAGAGCGACACGGCCCTGTCCGTCGACGACGCGGTTCGGGCTGCGGCCGTCATCGGATATCCCGTCATGGTGAGGCCATCCTATGTCCTCGGCGGACGGGCGATGGAGATCGTCTATGACGAGACGTCGATGAAAGATTACATGAGGAGGGCCGTCAAGGCATCACCTGAGCATCCCATCCTCGTCGACAAGTATCTTGAAGACGCCATAGAGGTTGACGTCGACGCACTCTCGGACGGCACGGACGTCGTCATCGGCGGTGTCATGGAGCACATAGAGGAGGCGGGTATCCATTCGGGCGATTCGGCCTGTTCCCTTCCTCCCTACTCGCTCCCGGCGGGCATTGTTGAGACGATCAAGGGCCAGGCGAAGGCCCTCGCCCGGGAGCTCGATGTGCGGGGCCTCATGAATGTGCAGTTCGCCGTCAAGGACAACGAGATATTCATCCTTGAGGTGAACCCCCGTGCATCCAGGACGATACCGTATGTCAGCAAGGCGACAGGTGTCTCCCTCGCACGCCTGGCGGCGAAGGTTATAGTCGGGAGGACTCTCAGGGACCTCGGGATTACGGAAGAAAAGAAGATATCCCACGTCGCCGTCAAGGAGGCCGTTTTCCCCTTTGACCGTTTTCCCGGCGTCGATACGATCCTCGGCCCGGAAATGAAGTCGACGGGCGAAGTCATGGGCATCGACGAGGATTTCGGCAGGGCTTACGCCAAGGCCCAGGCCGCGAGCAACAACAGCATCCCCACGTCAGGAACGATTTTCGTCAGCGTCAAGGACCGGGACAAGCATCAGACCGTGGACATCGCCCGGGGGCTCGCGCGACTCGGCTTCAGCCTCGTCGCGACCTGGGGGACGGCGAGATACCTTGCCGGGCAAGGCATCGCCGTGAAAGGCATTAACAAGGTCGCCGAGGGCAGACCCCATGTCGTCGACCTCATCAAGAACAGGGAGGTCCATTTCATCATCAACACCGTCTCGGGTGCGCAGGCGCAGAAGGACTCCTTGTCGATCAGGAGAAACGCCCTCCAGTTCAAGATCCCTTACACGACGACTATTTCCGGGGCACGGGCTATCGTGACGGCGATGGAGATGCTTGCGAAAAAAGAGTTGAGCATCCGGTCCATCCAGGAATACAATAGAGGCATCCACTACTAAGTTCTACGCACAGGAGGGATTCATGGCATCGATCAAGAGAATCGGAATCATCACGAGCGGCGGTGATTGCGGTGGTCTCAACGCCGTCATCAAGGGCGTTTCCCGTGAAGCCTACTCGCTGGGCATCGAGACGGTCGTCATCCCGAACGGGTATGCCGGCCTTTACAATCTTCTGGACCTCGACGAGGTTGTTTTCCTGAATGCGGAGAGGGTGAGCCGCATCGAGGCGTCCCTTGCCGGATCCGAGGCGGGCCATTCACGGGTGAAAATCAGCAGGATCAAGGATCCCCAGAAGTACGAGAAGATCAAAAAGGGCCTCAGGAAGTTCGGCATCGAGGCTCTGATCATCAGCGGCGGCGATGATACGGGAAGCGTCGTCGTTGACCTCTCGGGGCAGGGGATCCCCTGTATCCATGTCCCCAAGACCATGGACCTCGACCTGCAGTCCTACAGCGTCGGCGGCGATTCCGCAGTCAACAGGATAGCCGTCTTCACGAGGGACCTCAAAACGACGGGACTGAGCCATAACAGGATCATCGTCATCGAGATCTTCGGCAGATATTCAGGCCACACGGCGCTCCGGGGAGGAGTGGGGGCCGAGGCTGACTGCATCCTGATCCCCGAGATTCCCGTCGATTTTGAAATCGTCTATAATCATCTGAAGACGACCTACTTCGGCAGGGTCCTGAGGAGTGACGTCAAATCCGGCACATATATGATCGTCGTCGCCGAGGGGATCAGGAATGCCAGCGGTGAGATGCTCTACGACGAGTCGGCCGGCGTCGATGCCTTCGGCCACAAAAAGCTCACCGGCGCGGGGAAATATGTCCGGCAACAGCTCGAAAAGCGCCTCAGGAAAGACCCCGGCGTGAAGGATTTCATGAAGGAAACGGGTATGTTCGCCCCCGGTGTCTACGAGGCACCGGAGGTGAGGGAGGTCGTGCCGGGCCATCTCGTGCGGTGCGGTGACTCGTCGGCCTTTGACGTCAACTTCGGCTATAAGGCGGGGGCGGCTGCTGTCCTCCTTCTTCTGGACGGCATAACGGGCAACACCGTGGTGGACGTTGACGGGCAGGTGATCCATTATCAGTCAACGGCGGACCTCATTAAGCGGCGCGAAGTCGATATCAGCGAGATCGCCCTGTTCGAGAGTCTCGGGACCTGTTTCGGCAGAAAGCCCGAAAAATATGTCTATCATTTTGAGGAGTTGAAGGGGCACGTCCCGAGGCATCTCTAAGCCCCGGAACGCAGAGACGGACTGGAGGGAGCGCTGTCGTCGTTCCCTCTTGCTGCGACGTAATCTTAGAGGCGAGTCATATGATATGCCTGCCGCTTTCCACGGCCACGCAACTACCGTGGACCTCGGTCCGGCAGAGTTCGTTCCAGCGGTGAGTCTCGTCTGCACGGATCGGCCGTCTTGTCAGGAGCATATTCGTCAGACTTGCGACAAAGGTGCAGGGATCGGGCGGACAACCCGGTACATGGACGACAGGCTTTTCGGGCGGACATTCCGCATGATCGCCGACGCCCTGCGCACAGCAGAGGCTTGCAATATGCGATCCTTTGCGGCTGCAGTCGCCGAGGAGGATTGTCCCGATCGAACGGGAACAGACCTCTTCGATGGTCTGAAGTGCCGCGTTTCCCGCCATTGTATTCCGCACGGCCGAATGATTGGACGGCAACGATCCCTCGATGACACAGATATACTCACTCGTTCCGATGCGCGATCTTATCTTCCCGATCTCCCTGAGCTGCCTCGACGGCGACAGGACGATCGAATCGAGTTCGACCGCTATGGTGTTGAGAAGAATCGCATCGATCCAGGGATTGGAATCGTTGAGAAACGCTTCGGTGCAGCCGATGCAGGGAGCGTAATGAAACCATACGAGCTTGGGCATTTTCTCATTGGTGAGCACATCAGCAACGTCGGCGAGGGAGGACTCGCCAAGGCCGAGAATCGATGCGACGTGGCCGCAGAATTTATAGAAATCGCGTCTGCCGAGGCTGAGGAGATCGAGACGGTGTGTAAGACCTTTTTCGCGCGACATGGCATCCTCCTGAAAGGTTGCAGATCTGATTTTCATTACCTTTGCTCCTGCCGGGCAGCATACCAGCATCGTTTTTCCAAGCTCTCTCTTGCGTAACGTTCATGCGGGGAGGGGAGGTCTCACGGCCCCTCCCCGCATGGGAGGAGAGAGTGTCAAGCTTCACATGCTTCGTTATCGTCAGTCTGCAAATAATCTTTAGCAAAAGTGATACCACAGGAGTCGTCAGATCCCGGCCGCAAGGCCTCTCGTCATCTTCGCCCTGCCTTTTCCGGAGGTTTTTTTGCATCGCTCAGGGTAAATCATAATTTTCTATAATGACGTTTCATGCAAGTTCAAGGTTTATTGCGAAGAAAGCGGGCAATGTCATCGTTTCACACAAAAGGACCATTTCAGGATATGCTCCTCAAAATGTCCACTGCCGGGGCAGAAGGAACAATACTGTATGACACATGTGTCAACGGGGCAATTGTCGATGACACATCATTGTCAAAATTGCCGAAGACGTGCAAACTGCGAGCATAATAGCATAGATAATTGCATGTATTGTCATACAGGGAGTGTATGGAAATACATTCTCATGCCATTCAGGGATAGAATGAGAAAAATTCGACGTCATTCCCCCCTTAGAAAGAGGATTTTGCCGTCCTCATTGGATTATTGGTCGGTGCCTTTGCGAGATCCGCTCGCGCCGCGAGCCATGGAAGCTCAGAAGCAAGAAGCAAAACTTTTCGGCATCCTTCTTTCTCATGGTATATGCAACGTTGCGAAATAGTTTGTATAATGAACATAGGGCGATTGAAATTATATGGAGCATTTTAAGGGAGGTAACATGAAGACTGTAACGGTTGAATGGTTCTATCTGAACAAGGACGGCAAGACCTGTAGCCGCTGCGCGGCGAGCGCCGACGTCGTCAGAAAAGTCGTAAAGAAGATGACGACACCCCTGAAAAACTCGAATGTCGAGCTCAATCTGAGAGAAATCCCCCTTCCCGAGGACAAGATCGCCGACACGAACGCCGTAAAGATCAACGGCACCGATGTCATGGATATCCTCGGTGAGAAGATCCCGTCCCTGACGGACTGCCCCTCCTGTTCTGAACTCATCGGAAAGAAGGCGAGCTGCAGGACTTTCCTCTACAAGGGACAGCAGTATGACGTGCTGCCTGAACTCATGCTGGAAGAGGCCATCCTCGCCGAGCTCGCCTCTCCGTCGGCGAAGGCGAAGGCAGAGGCGGTCTCGCAGGTCATCTGCAGCTGCCAGGAGGAGTGCTCGGGAACACATCCCGTCCAATAGCACTGTCTGCGGGAGCGGATGCAGGAGGGAGGCGGGCATGGCCCGTCCTTTCTTCCGTCCTGCTCCGGCGATCACTTTATCTTATCGATGCATACCCTCTCCGGAAAGGCGGGGTTGGGGTGAATGCGCAGAAAACCTTGATGCGGCGACACCTTAATCGTCCGAAAGACGAAGTTTCAACGCGATGGTCGAAAAAGTGAGTTTTTTTACTGACACTGACACTCACACTGACACTGTTTTTCAGAGCGTTTCGCCCCGCCGTTCAATGCAACTATAGGGTAAACATCGATCTTCCAGGACTCAAGGATGACCGACTTGAAATGAGATGCGCTCATCATGGTTCGCTCAGAGATGCATTCAGTATGTATGAAGCGCCCCTGTAAAAATCATCCCCGGCCGAACCGATCACCTTTTCGACAAAAAGGGGAACCCACAGAACCATGTGTTTCCTTATGAAATCGCCCCTGATCTCAAAGAGCCGGGATGCCTCCTCCTGCTGTCCCTCTTCGAAAAGCCGTATCGTCCTCCCCGTAAGATCGCAGACGAATTCAAGCTCTATCCCGATATGGTCGTCAGGAATACTGTATAAGTTCCTGACCGCCATCCCTGCTTCGAGATACCTTTTTCGCACAGTTACAGTCTCATCCGTCATGAGTGTGCGGGATTCGGAAAGATAGAACGATGAGTAAGGCACTGCCGGGGGATTTTTCGGTCCGACAAACAATCGCGCAAATTCAACGGCAAGCTCCTCCGTCCACGCAATCAGCCGCTCTTTGTTTCTGCGTGCGGAATCGATCATCAATTTCAGGCCGCGGGATATCTCGTCGTCGGCTTCCGGGGGCAGTTCCACTTCGGTGAGGCCTTCGATAATCTCCCGCGACGGTTCCTGTAAAAAAACCTGCCTTAAAAGATTAAACAAGATGAATTCTTCCTTCAGTTCGTCTATCATGACCGCCATTCCATGAGGCTGAGGGCCAGGGCCTCTGTGTGCCCCGACCCTCTCTTCATTGCGGGAGCGACTGATCTAAGCCTTCCTGACCTTGACGATCATGTCCGCATAGGCGCTTTGTCCCATAATCGGACTGAGAGCATCAGGGTCCATCAGGTTGTTGCAGTCAGGCGTATAGTCTCTTGACTTGTATGCCGTGCCGAGGCCGGGACTGAACCTGCCGCCTGAACCGAAGGCTATTTTTATGACACCCGGCCTCATGCCGCCTGAGGCGAAGATCTTCCCTTTTGTCGACCTGCCGAGAGGGTTTTCCACGATGACCAGGTCGCCGCTCATTAAACCCAGCTTTTTCGCATCGTCCGAGTTCATCCATATGGTGCCTACGGAAAAGGTGTTGGCCTTGAATTTCCTCGTGACGGTTTTCATCGGGTCCGCGACGGCAGGCATTGCCTCCGGCACCTCCGCCTCGAACGCGTTGTTCATCGGCATCCATAGTCCTTCGGCCTTCACTTCGCCGAGCCAGGGAATCATCTGCGTGCCCGTCATGGAATGGTGAATTCTACCGGTGATAAGCTGAAAAGGATAATCTTTTGCATACTTCTTGAATTCGGGATTCGTGTAAGGATTCCAAAGGGTCTCGAACCAATAGAAGGTCTCCGGGAACTTGCCGAACCCGATCCTTTTCAGGCCGTACGGCACTTCGCCGCCGGCTTTTTCGATAAGCTCGTTGTATTTCGCATATCTGCCCCTGCGCTTGTCGCCGTCCGTATAGTCCCACTTGAACTCAATGAGTTTTGAGTCCGTCGGCGGCCAAATCTTATGCGGCTCGTCCGCATTCTGTTTTTTGTACCTCCGCCAGCTCATGGGCCATACGGCAACGCCGTGATTCTTCCTCAACCAGGCGGGAGTGACCTGCTCTCCGACGACCTCCTTTTTCTCATGATCGATTTTCACGTTACCTTTTTCAAGGGACTCGGGAGTTCCCCTGAGTGTGTATCCCTCGGGATACTGCGGGTACGGCAGAGGAGTCCCGATGTTCGGCTTGCCCGGTGTCCCCAGGATCAGGTCGGTGGCAAAAGTGTCCTCGTCCTTGTATCTCTCCCAGAAGTCACCCGGTTTTATATCCCTGTCGCCGAGTTCGTGGAGCTTCTTTGCGAGGAGATTCATGATCTCCGTCGGGTTCTTCGATTCATGAAGCGGCTTGATGACGGCATCCCTGAGATAGCCGAGCGGCATGGGCGGATAAATATCGGACCAGCTCACCCTTTCGGCATAACTCGCCTCGGGAAGGATTACATCGGCATAAAGAGCGCTTTCGAGATTGAGCGTATCCACGAAGACCATGAGGTCGAGCGTGTAGTTGCCCGCCGCATCTTTTGCGGTCAGGGCCTCCCTCCATTTCCATGTGGCGGAGCCGCTGACCACGGTGTTTCCCGTCCTCAGGATGTAAGCCTTTATCGGATATTTGTGGCCCCTGAATGCCCCGTACCGTATCTGCACCTCTTTTCCCGCAAAAAACTCGGGGTAATCGCCGACCACATCGTCCCACGCCGCGGGATACTTGCTGCCGAAGTGGTCTTTGTTCAGTTCGGACTGCTTGCCTTCGACCTCTTTGCCGTCTATAGCGCGTTTTACTTTCCTGTCGACGAACTTCTTATCTTGAACAAAAGAAAATTCTCTTCCCTTGCCGCCCTTGCCCCATTTCATGATCTCGCAGTCGATCACGCCGCCGGGGGCGTCGAAATTCCCGGTGACCACATTCAACGCAACACCCAGTATGGAACCGACATACCCGTTGAAGTGGTGTCCGGGTGACTGCATGCCCCACACAAGGGCCGCCGGCTTGGTAATGCCGAAAGTGTGTGCGAGTTCGGCGATATCGTTTTTCGAAAGGCCGGCCCTCTCTGAAGCCCAATCGAGGTTGAAGTAGTTCAAGCCGTTGACAGGGTCTTTCTTCTGCCACCATGATCTGAAGGCCCCCTCGAATTCATCCCATCCCTTCGAATATTTCTTGAAGCTCCAGTCGATGTATTTCTTGTTCGCATCTGCCTGATTGTCGTTTTCGAGGATATAACGAAGCATTGCCGCGAAAATGTCGTTGTCAGTTCCCGGCCGGGGCGCGATCCACTTGTCCGCAAGGGCGGCGGTGTTGGAATAGCTCGGGTCTATGACGTAGTACCTGCATCCGTTCTCGACCCTCGCGCCAACCGTTCCCCTGTTCTCGTACATGATACGCGTCGCCACAAAGGGGTTCCAGCCGCAGTAGACGATAAGCTTTGTTTTATAGGACATGTCCTTTTTCAGGCTGCCGTCGGGTTGCCTCACGTAAACCGGTCGCATCAGATCAGGCTCCCAACGTTTGCCGCCGACGATGAGTTTCGGCCCGTGCCTTCTCGGAGTGTCGCATATGGAACCGTGTTCCACGACATTGGGCGTTCCGAAAGCGAAGAAAAGCCTCCAGTACTGGTCTCTGTCCGTCACATCTCCGGTATCCATGATGACCGATTCCGGTCCATACTTCTTTTTTATCTCCGCCAGCTTCTTTCCGATATAGTCTACAGCCTCATCCCAGGTTACCCTTTTGAATTTGCCCTCTCCCCGGGCGCCGACCCTGATCATCGGGTACTTCAGCCTGTCGGGGGAATAGATGAGTTGCTGTCCCGAAGCGCCTTTTGCGCAGACAATGCCGTCGTTGAAAGGGACATGCGGATTGCCGTAAATTTTATGTATCTTGCCGTCCCTGACCCAGAACTCAAGGCCGCACTCACTGGGGCACATGCAGTCGGCGCTGTATTTGACTTCGTATTTTCCCATCTCCTTTTGCATTGCTTCGGCCTCTGACGGGGAAAGATGTTTCAGGGACAGGAGGCCGGTCTTGTTCAGCGCTGTGATGCCTGCCAACGCTCCGCTGTATTTCAGGAATACCCGTCTCGATACCTGCATCGTTACACCTCCTCCGTATTGATAGTGCCGTCCGCCGCCTGAAAAACCTCTTTGTCGGGCGCAATAAACGTCGTCAACGGCTTTGTGCCGTATTCAGGATGCCAGTCCGTCGTTTTTTGGGATGCCTTGAGCTTCGAAACCGCGCTGCCGGGATCGTTCAAATCTCCGAAAGTCCGTGCCCGTCCCATGCAATTGCGGACGCATGCGGGTTCCTCGATGCCCGCCGCAATCCGGTGGCTGCAATAGTCGCATTTGTCGACCACTCTCAAATCGCCGGCCTTCTTACCCTTCACCTCCGTGACGGTTTTCGCGTAAGGCTCCGGATCGTTTCTTACGGGGATGTGCGGATGCATGAACCGGGCGCCGTAAGGACAAGCGCCGACGCACCTTCCGCAGCCGATGCACAGATCCCTGTTCACCATGACGACGCTGTCATCCCTCCTGTATGTGGCACCTTTTACAGGACAGGGGACGATACACGGGGGCTCTTCGCACTGATTGCAGATTTTCGGGAAAAAATGCCTCTTCGGTTTCGGATAATCGCCCACATCGGCAATGTCCACTTTTGACCTGAACCGACCTAAGGGTACAGAGTTTTCCATTTTGCAGCTTACCTGGCAGGAAGTGCAGCCGACACACTTCCTCAGGTCCACAAGCAATGCATACTTCTTTGGCATAATGTCCCTCCTCTCTTGGGGCTGAATCGGCGGTGAAGCAATAAAGGTGTAAAATTGTTATACCATTAAAAAACTACTCGAAACAATGATTTTTTCTGCCAGCCGGTGCTCAGGTATTAGCAGATGAGCAGAAAATGAACAGGTATCCGTCAGGCTGGAATTCTCCTGACTTCCTTTGTGTTATTGAGCGTTTCGGCGAGCACCCGCTCCTCCGTGCTCAGATCTCCTCTCTGAAACTCCACCCGGAAGGTTTGAGTTATGCACTTTCTTATGGCCGCCTTGAGTTCCGCGGCTTGAACCTCGCGGCCCAGTATTTCGCCCAGTGACGTGGTCCGAGAGTCGAGATCAGCGAGCAATTCTTCACGGGATGTGATCCCTCGCGCGAGAATCGCCGCCCAGGTCTCGTTCTGCGGCGCCAGGACAATCGAGCCGTGCTGCAGCAGGGAGGTCCCCAGCCACGTCTGAGCGCTGCCGACGAATTTCTTCCCCTGGTAGACGATATCACCAACAGCGGAGCGCAAGAAACAGACGTCGGCTTGCGGGGACCGGGCGTCTTCGCGACCGAGTTCCGCAGTGACGCCCAGTGAGTGAAAAGCGTCCAGGAGCCCTCCGCAAATAAGCCGGTAGGCGGCGGTAAGCGAAACCGGAATGCCTTGTCGTGCGCCGGCAATCACGCTGTAGGTGATCTCATGCTGGTGCAGAACCGCCCTCCCTCCCGTAATGCGCCGGACGATATCAATTCCGGCACTCCGACAAGCAGCCAGATCAAGGGAGTGCTTTTTCTGAAAATAACCGAGGGTGACGGCAGCCGGTCTCCACTGGCTGAAGCGCAGCGTCGGCGGCGACTCACCCCGCGCATGCAGCCGCAGGAGGGCCTCGTCGACGGCCATGTTGAGCGAGCCCGGCAAGGCTCCGGAGTCCAGCAGCCGCCACGTACTCACGGCATCTCCTCAAAAAAACCCTTTGCCTTGTAGGAACTTCGCACCAGAGGACCTGCAGCAACGCTTCTGAATCCCAGCGCACGAGCCTCTTCACTCCACCGCTGAAACTCCTCTGCGGTGACGTAGCGCCGGACCGGAGCGTGAGCCAGGGAAGGCGCCAGGTACTGGCCGAGGGTCACCATGTTACAGCCTGCCCCTGCAAGATCCCGCAAAACTGCCTCAATCTCCTCTTCCGTCTCTCCCAGTCCGAGCATCAGGCCCGATTTGACGACAATGTGCGGCGCCCTTTCCTTCGCCTGCCTGAGCAAAGAGAGCGACCGGGCATAATCGGCCCCCTGTCTCACCTCCCGGTAGAGCCTGGGGACCGTCTCAAGGTTGTGAGCCAGAATCTCCGGAGAAGCCGACAGCACCGTCGTCAGGGCCTCCTGCGCCCCCGCGAAATCAGGCACGAGCAGCTCGGCTTTCACCTTTGGGCACAGCAGCCGCAGGGCATGCACCACCTGCGCGTAATGGCCGCTGCCGCCGTCGGGGAGATCGTCCCGGGTAACCGACGTCACGACCACGTGGGCGAGGTGGAGCTCCGACACCGCATGTGCCAGACGCAGAGGCTCATCACTATCGGGAGGTCCGCAGGGGCGGCCGTGGGCAACGGCGCAGAAGGCGCACCTCCGGGTGCAGACATCCCCGAGGATCAGAAAAGTCGCCGTATGGTGCGAATAGCATTCTCCCCGGTTGGGACATCGGGCGCCGTCGCACACCGTTTTCAGGCGCAGGTGCGCCAGCAGCGAGCTTGTCTTTTCGATTGTATCGTTGCCGGCGCCCCTCTTGGCCCGGCGAATCTCCGTCATCAGTTTTTCAGGGACCGGTGCGCTTTTCATCAGAGACTCCGGAATACGCCGTTTTCTCTTTTTTTCCGGCGACAAGTGTGTTTCGTCTTCCTATGCAGACTCCCTGACGGGGGGTACATGGATAGCTTGTCCGTGCAGCATCTGGGCGACCTCCAGCAGCGATTCCGACAGTGTCGGATGGGCGTGGATGGTCTCCATGATGGTCTGCGCGGGCAGTTCCGCACGCATGGCCACGGCAACTTCCGCGATGAGATCTGCGCCGTGAGGGCCGATAATGTGGGCTCCGAGGATCTGGTCCGTTTCTTTATGAACGATGATCTTCACCATCCCTTCGAGCTCGCCCATGGCCTGAGCCATGCCGAGGGACTTGAGCGGAAAACGGCCGACTTTGACGGGATATGCCGCTCCTGCCTCCTCTTCGGACATTCCAACCGCGGCATACTCCGGCAGGCTGAACACACAGCGGGGCACGACACGATAGTCCATTTTGCTGCCGAGCCCGAGCGCATGTTCGGCGGCGCAGATCCCCTCCGCAAATGCCACATGGGCCAGCAGCCAGCCGCCGATCACGTCGCCGGCGGCATAGATCTCCGGATTGCCTGTCCGCATATGCCCGTCGACCACGATCCGGCCACGGTCCATGGCCACACCGAGTTCTTCCAGACCGATCCCCTCAGTGTTGAAGCGCCTGCCGACGGCCAGCAGTATAGTGTCCGGCGCAAGCTGCGTCCCGTCCGAAAGCCGCACGGCAAAGCCTTCCCCAGTTTCGTCCACGGACTCGACCGTTACGCTGCACTGGACCTTTATCTTGCGCCTCGTCAGGAGAGTGAGCAGATATGCGGCGATCTCGCTGTCTTCGGAAGGCAGAATGCGATCGAGAGCCTCGATGAGTGTCACCTGGCTGCCCAGTTCCCGGAAAATGGCGGCCATCTCCACACCTACGGCGCCTGCCCCGACGACCAGGAGCTGTCCGGGGATATACGAGATATCGAGCATCTGGTCGGCCAGGAAGATCCGGGGGGTCGTAGGAAATACCGGAAGACCGGCAGGATGCGAGCCCGTGCAGACGACAACCTTTGACGCCTTGACGAGGGCCGTTTCTCCACCCCGTTTGATTTCGATTGCGCCGGTCCCGGACAGTCGGCCACGACCCTCGACCAGTTCGATGCGGTGAGCCTGAAACAGCCTTTCGATACCTTTTCGCAGCCCCGTCACCACCCGCCGCTTTCTGGCGATGATGGCTTCAATATCCGGAACCGCATCAACGGCCTTGAAACCGTATTCCTGCGCTCGCCGCAGAGCCCGGCCCGCTTCGGCAGAGGCGCGCACCGTCTTGGTCGGGATGCAGCCCCAGTTAAGGCACACCCCGCCCACATACTTTTCCTCAATGACCGCAACTCTGGCGCCCAACTGAGCCGCCCGGACGGCGCCCTGGTAACCGGCCGGCCCGCCTCCCAGAAAGGCAATGTCGTATTTTTCTTGCATGAGCCTCCCTCCCTTCACCTTATCGTTGCAGCACACTGCCAGGAAAGGCGGGGCTGGGGTGAATGCGCCGAAAACCTTGCTGCGGCGACACCTGTATCAAAACAAAAGACGAACTATAAGCCTATGGTTGATGACACAAAGAGTGGAGTCCTGAAACACGAAGCTGATGATGCGTATCGTCGCCTTCGGCAAGGCTTTGAGGCGCTTCGCCCCGCCTTTTCATGCAACCAGGGTTTACCCTTACAGGAAGGGTTCTTCCCCCCGGAGGGACGGAGAGAGGTAAAATTTTTTTTCTCCGGACACCCCGTGCTCTCCCGGGTGAAGCGCTTTGTTTCGTACTAATGTCCCGCCTCAGATTCCCCGCTCTCGATCACAATGGTCGGCTCAATGACAAGGTCGCACTTGAGCGATTGGTTGATCGTCGAATACTTCAGCGACAGGTCAAGGGCACGCTGGACGACTTCCCGCGGTTTGTTCTTCACCACAAGTTTGGGATAGAGAGTCACCCTCTTGAACCAGGACGTCTTGTCGATGAATTCCTCGACCTCGCCCTCGGCGTCGCACACGAAAGAGATCATGTCGATCTTGAACCGCTCCACGGCCCAGATGACCATCATATGGTAGCACATATTGGAAGCCGCCATGAAGGCATCTTCAGGGGTGAGTATATCGGGTAGGCCGTGAAGATCGGGAGGAGCCGAAAAACCCATCTCGACACCGTTCTGGCACCATGTGTGCCCGAGGTGTTCACCTCGCCATTCCACTTTATTCCTGTAAACCGGCATCTGCTTCTCCTTTTACTCGCTCAGAATGTCATCGACCGCCCTGGCGATTTCTTCCGCCACCACCTGTGCGGCGGCCTTCTCCTCCGGCCGAAGGTTGCGCAGGCTGGTCGGCGGGTCAATCCCGTGCTTTTTCAAGATTTCGGGAATGACCAGGGAGCGGGCGGGTTTACCCGAAAGCTTTTCGGTGCCCTTTTGGGCGCAGAGCTTTTCGCAGCCGTCCACTGTGATGGTTGGGTAGTTGGCGGCGAACTCGCGCTCTTCCTTGCCTCCTGCGATAAACAGGGGGAGGCAGATAGTCACCGTTTCGCCGGGCCTCAACTCTTCCAGCACCTGGCGGCATGCCAGGCGAGACAGCGTCCCCCCGGGAATCGCCTCGCCGCTGCACGAAACGATACCGACCTTGAGAACTTCGAGAGTCATCATGCATCCTCCCCGGCAGCCAGATCGTCCACGACGCTCGCCAGTTCATCGGCCGCCAACGCAGCAAGTCGGTGTCCGACGTCATCCAGCTCGGCGATGCCGCCTGGTTTGAGATCCTTGTGCGCTTTGTAAAAGTTGATTGCCTGGTACGTTCTGGCGGCTTTCACGCCGTGAGCCTCGACGCTCTTTCGGGCACAGCTCTTGGGACAACCGTCAATGGTCATCACGGGGTTGTCCGAGATCAGGCGTATCGCCTCGGGGTCCTCGATCACCAGGAGCGGCAGGCAGGTGGTGGCTACAACGCCGGGTCTTACCCGGTCCACCAGCTCATAGGTCGTCTCCCTGGCCAGCGCCCCGTAGACTTTGCCGATGCCGCTGCAGGGGAGGACCACGACCTTCTTGGTTATTCCGGTCATTTTTTCTTCATCTCCTCGGCGATTTTTTCCTTCATCAGTTCGAGATAGTCTTCCGCCTGAAGCAGGTTTCTGCCGTCGGTCCCCAAATCGTCAAGCCGGATTTTATAAATCCAGCCGGCGCCGTAAGGATCTTCGTTGATCAGATAGGGGCTTGATTCCAGTTCCTGGTTGACGTCGACCACCCTGCCCGAGACGGGCGCCAGAATCCCGAAAGTAGCCTTGATAGTCTCGATTTTTCCAAGTTCCTGGCCCTGTTTCACGTCCGTTTCTTTTTCGGCTGTTTCCAGAAAAGCGACGTCGCCTCTGGCCTTCTGGAGAAAATCTGCTCACACCGACCGTCGC
Source organism: uncultured Nitrospiraceae bacterium (assembly GCA_963705105.1). Taxonomy (GTDB): domain Bacteria; phylum Nitrospirota; class Thermodesulfovibrionia; order Thermodesulfovibrionales; family Dissulfurispiraceae; genus CAVPIW01. Next base: position 387,214 of record CAVPIW010000006.1, read on the forward strand.
TACATTGTCCTCAACCCTGGCCCAGAAATCATCACGGCTGTAAAAATAGCCCTGTTTCACCCGGAAGACGAATTTGTCGTATGTCGTTTCAAGAAAATCACTCATAGACCCGCTCCTTTTCACGCTGTCAGGATCTTCCCGACTTCCTTCAGGATCTTGCTCACCTGGATGCTTCCCGCAAACCTCGGTTCGCCGTCGATGACGACAAGAGGAGGAGGGAATTTCCGGCTCACCAGCAGACGCCCGGCCTCCGTTTCCTTTTCTTCCGGCGAGTTGCTCAAGTCGATCAGCTCCGTGGCGGTCTTCCCCGGATAGCGCGCCTCAAGTGTCTCTTTTAGCTCGGTGCACTTTTGCAGAAGGGCCTTTGCGTATTCCGGGCCGCGTGGCGTGGAACTGCAGGTGCAGCCGCCCCCAACGCCGGGCAGATCAAGGATTTTCACTGTAATGAAGTTCTTGGCCATGTGCTTTCCTCCTTTCAAACCCTTCGGAGTTAAAAGCCCAGGGGCTCCCAGGATTTGAAGATGTTCACCTCGTCGCCGGGATTCGGTAGGCCGGCAATCTTCCAGGCCTTCACGGGGTCCATGAAGTTTTCCGTCACGCAGTTGCCGGGCTGATGGATGTTCTTGCAGACGGCGCGCAGGATCGGGAAGAATTTGTGCTCACGATAGTAGGAGCGGATGAACGTCAGGATGTCCAGGCTGTCCTTAGACAGCCTCCCGATGCCCTCGCGGCCTGCCAGCACTGCTGCAACCTTTTCGTTCCATTCCTCGAAATTGACGAGGAAGCCCGCATCATCGACTTCGATCTTTTTTCCTTCAGCCTCAATAATTGCCATGTCTCAACCTCCTGATACGACGCGTTGTCCTGTTTTTATGTCAGTATGCCCCTGACGATAATGTCCACCGCCTCCTCGGGTGTCAGTCCGTGGGCCATGAGGGTTTCCATCTGCCTCTTGTCGACGCTCCCGATGGCCGCCTCGTGGGTCACCTTTGCAAGCGGATTTGTAACGGTAACGATGGGGATGGCTTTTGCCACGGCCCTGTCCCTGACGATCTCCATGCAGTCCACATGACCCCTGGACCCCGCGGCCCTGCCCTCGGTAATCCCCGTGATTTCGGCGACGGCGTCATTTTCGAGAGCCACCCTTGTCTTGATGAGGCTCCGCGCGTTGACGCCTGATAGAATTACTTCCTCCCGAATTATGATGCGGTCATCGGCATGGCCGAAGACCCGTGCCGTCATCTCGACGATGCTCTCATCATCCAGTTCGACCCTGTAATCGATGTCGAGATGTCCGACCCTTCCGGTGATGAGCGAGAAGTCGCTCGTATACCTGGCCCTGGAACGGACCCGCACCCTCGCTTTTGGAATGACGTGGACCCCGCCGTAGGGCCCATGGAAATGGGCCTCCGTGTATTTCATCTCAGCGCCGTCCCCGACGTCGACGTCCCCGTCCATCAGGTGTGTGACCCTCTTCGCCGCCGGGAAGAAGCAATGGGCGACGAAATGAGCGGACGATCCCCGTTCGAGGCGGATCTTCGGGATGATCCTTTGCATACCTTCTTTGTGGAGAACACCGAAACAGAGGTGAACGGGATTTTCGATCCTGACGTTTTCCCGGACCGTCACATCGGCCGATATGCCGTCGGCCAGCGTCTCTGTCCTGACGACGAGGCCTTCAACGGTCCGGGCGCTGAGTATCTTATTCCCGTCGGCGACGAGATGGGCCACCCTCTCATTTCCGAAGACGGTCCTGTCCTCCCCCGATTTCTGGAGGGCCTTCAGAAAATGCTCGATCTTAGACATACACGCACTCCTGCCCAGTACAGATGAGACACTGTCGCGATTTGTAGAACTCGGCCACCTTGAGGGGATTCCCGGTGCAGATGATCTTTCCTCCGCAGATCTGCGAGGCCCTGTCGGCGATCCTCACGATCTCCTCCCTGTGAGTGATGAGGAGGACCGATGAGCCCTTGTCCCGGAAGGCCCGGAGTACATGAAGGATGTCTCCCGTCGAGAGCATGTCGATGCCGGAATCGGGCTCGTCAAGAACCGCCAGGCGCGGCTGCAATGCAAAGATTGACGCCAGTTCGATTCTCTTTCTCTCTCCGCCGCTCAGGCACTTGTCGACCATTCTGTTGAGGTAGAGAGCGGGGTGGAGACCCACAATCTCGAGGGCCTCATCCGGATCGACGTCCTCCCTCCCGAGAGAGAGGTAATTGCCGACTGTGATGCCCTCGAACCGTGCCGGCTCCTGCCACGCCATGGTAATGCCGAGTTTCGCCCGCTCGCTGATCGTAAGGTCGTTGATCACATGCCCGTCGAAGAGAATCTCTCCGCTATCGGGCTTGTAGCCCTCGCAGCCCATGATGAGGTATGCCACGGTGCTCTTTCCCGTCCCGTTCGTCCCGAGGAGGGCGTGAATCTCACCCTGCTCGACGGTAAGATCAAAACCGTCAAGGATTTTCCTGGTTCCGGCGGTAAATGTGAGATCTCGCAAATCGAGTAACTGCATTGTCCCTCTCCCGCTCCTACTGATGTGGAGTGTTCTTATAGTCGTTGTCTCTTCTCTTCCCCAGGTCCTTGCAGACGGGGTCGGGCCAACGGTAGTCCTGTATCTCATTGACGATGAAAGACCCGGTGAGCGGGCTGTTGACCATCCTTTTCGCATAGGCCCACTGGAGTTCCTGGAACGCATCGATGTCGGCGGGGGTGAAGTTCCCCGATTCGATCTTTTTCATCCGGGCCTTCACTTCCTTCGGATATATCTCGGGATTAAGCTTGATGTGCAAGGTTTTGCCTGTCGAGACCTGCCTGACATAAAACTCGCTTTCGGACAGTGCATTGTCGATTATATGGCTGTTAAACCGTGCCCTGGCGCCGGTAAGGTAGGACGCAACGTCGGCGCCGCAGGCCGAGTTATTCGAGACGATGCGCAGGTCGGTGCGGTCGATGATGCCGTCGGGATAAAGCCTGTCGAAGGCCACCCTGAGTGCCGAGGCGCTCTCCACGAGGCCGCCGCAGAAATGACCGTGGAACTTTATCAGGTCCTTGAGAGTGATCGTCTTGGTCATCGCGGCATACCGTCCATACTTGTTCTCCGTGTCCCTGACCCTGAAAACCGGCGAGTGGGGCGCAGCGCCGAGCCATTCCGGGAAGTACCAGTCGGTCCCGCTGTCGACAGAGGGCTTGCCGCCATTTCCCTGCCCAACCTCTGAGAAGGCAGCAGGGACGCACAGCAGCAGAATAATTAAAACCAGGAGTACCCTTTTCACACAATCCTCCTATATCCTTGCATTGTTTGCATGTTCCCGTCTCTTGGACACCAGTATGATCACCGATGAGACGATCAGCGCCCCCGCGAGCAGGGCAAGCGAGATCAGGACATTGTTCAGGAGTGCGGGGTTAAAAAGGAGGACCGCACCCAGCCCGAGCATCATCGTCCCCGACAGGAGTTTCAGCACTCTGCCCTGCCACTCCGTCAGCTTTTTCCTGCCGAGGGTGACTGTGAAAATCGCCACAATGACGGAGAGCGGGACAATGTAGACGATGTTGTAGAGGACGAGATAGAGGTAGTAGCTCACCGGCGAAAGTTCGTTGAGTGTCAGTATGCGCGTGAAGACCATCGGGAACCCTGCTGTGCACAGGAGTTCGTAGGAATTGGCGGCGACGGCGAGCACGCCCGTCCCGAAAAGGATCGACGGTGTCGACGTTGACTTCATGAGCTTCCTCATCCTGTCGAAGAGTTTCGGCTTCGCGCTGTCGGGTATCGTCAGGGAGACCCCTTTTCCGAAAGCGAAGAAGTCCTTCATATTGACGGCGGCGATGGCGATGGAGACCGCCCCGGCGATGGTGGTGATAAACGCCACATGTCCCATGAAGAGGAAGAGGTTGAGCCACGCCGACATGAAGAGGAAGTAGATGAAGCCTGAGAAGAAGACGAAGACGGCGCCGATGAGGAACATTTTACCCCGCGACCGGGCATGGACGAGGAGGCCCAGGAGAGAGAAGAGGACGAAGAAGGCGCAGGGGTTGAAGCTGTCGAGCCCGGCGATCACGACAGTCATGACGGGGAGGGACATTTTGGCGGCATCGACCCTCCCGATGAAGGGGACGTCGATGATTTCGTCGGCGATCTCAGATCCGGCCGGGGCGGAACCTCGCCCGGCGTCACGGTCTCCCTGCGGCCCTGTCACAGCACCTGAGTCAGTCGTCCCCTGACCGCTCTGGAGGCGCCGGAGGAGGTCCATCCTGTCGAGGGGGTCGATGCATTCCGTCCGGGCACACTTCTCAAAATAGGACTGGAGCTGTTCCTTCGAGCGCTCGTTGAAACCCACAATCGCGTATTCACCGAAGAACGTGACGGGCACACCCGTATTTTGCAGGCCGTAAGACTTCGCCATCTCCGACAGCAGGAGTGCCTTCTCCTTGTCATACCAGACCTCATGGCTCTTCACCGTCATGCCGGGGAACTTCTTCTTCATCTCGTCGAGGAACGGTTTTTCGTCGGCGCAGTGGGGGCAGCCCTTGCCCCAGAAGAAATGAACGACAAAGGGCTTCCGGCTCCGGTCCGCCACCGGGGCGCTTTCTTTTGCTCTTTTCGGCTCTTCTGCGCGTGCGGGTGTCTGCGGCCCTGATGTATCACCGGCTCCCGGCTTGCCGTCCGGAGGGACGGGCACAATGATCAGCGGAGTTTTCGCGGGATTGATAAGGTCGCCTGAGCCCGCTTCCCCGCAAGCCTGATCGCTAAGGGAACTGTCAGGGCATGTGCCGTCGGGCTTCGTCGCCCCCGAGGAACAGGGCGTCCACATCAGGAGCGCGGCGAGAAGGACGAGGAGCATGACCGTGAACGCTTCCGGCCTTGCCGGGATAGTATTTTTTTTCGCGGAATATGCGATCGATAGTTGTGTCGTCGTGATCACCGGAGCCTCATTCGATGAAGGGGAGCAGGGTGGTCGCTCCCAGGTACAGTCCCGCGCCGACAAGGATTGCCCCGCTGAGACGCTTTGAATAGAGCGAGAAGTTCTTCAACCCTCTTGACGCGACGATGCTCTCCGTTATACCGACAGAGAGCCCTGCCGCAAAAATAATGGCGCAATGGGCGACGGCGTAGACGAAAAGCAGGGATGCCCCGTAGAGGATGTCGCCCTCCGTCGAGACATAGGCGAGGATGACGGCGAGCACCGGCGTGGCGCAGGGAGACGAGACGGTCCCCGTCAAAAGCCCGAGCAGGAATGCTCCGATCAATCCTCTTGCTTTGACCTCCCTCGTTTTTTGAAAGGGCAGGGGCACTGCGATCAGGCCTGTCATGTGAAGTCCCATGAGAACAACGAGGATCGCGAGGCCGATATACAGCCATGTACCGGTCATGGCAAGGAACTGTCCCATGAATGACGCTGCGGCACCCAGGGCCGTGAAGGTCAGGGAGAGGCCTGCGACGAAAACGAGCGAGAACAGGGCGGCCCTTTTCCGGTCTCCGCCGGAGTAGCCACCGACGTACCCGATGATGAGAGGAATGGCGGCCAGCACACAGGGGCTTGCGGCAGAGAGGAGCCCTCCCAGGAAGACCGCCGCGATCGCCAGTCCCTGCTGGTTCTGAATAAGGGCCTGCACGCTGCCGAGCAGGTTGTCCATCACAGCCCGGCCTTTTTCAGCACAGGGACGATGTCCTCGTAGGGATAATAACCAAAATGGCGGTGGAACTCCTTGCCCTTCTTATCGAGGAAAACCTGTGTCGGTATCATGAAGACCTGGTATTTCCTGCCCGCTTCCCTGTCCACCTTCACATCGATAAAAAGGACGTCCAGTTTTCCCTGATACTGCTTCGAGAGCTTGTCCATCACCGGCTTCATCTGCTCGCAGGGAATGCAGCCCACTGACCCGAGCTCGAGCATCACCATCCTGCCTTCCTTCTGGGCCTTCTTCAGGGTGTCATCGAGCTTCGCCGCTTCCCCCTGCGTTATCAGGAGCAGGACGCAAAACGCCATGAAGAGGCCCGACAGCAATCTGTTCATTCCTTTATGCCACCTTTCTTCGCTTTTTCCGCGGCTTTTTTTCTGATCATTTCCATCTTCTCCAAGAAGGCATTTTTTGTCCGCCGCTCTTCCTCGTCCTTCGGTTCGAACACGGGGTTCGTCACCCTCCAGGTGATCCGCGCACTGACCGGACCCTCAGGGTATGCCCCCACGTCGTACAATGAATAGTCATCAAAAGGGGTGGCGGTCTCCTGGTAGCAGGACCAGACGGCCTTCCGGAGGATGTCGGGAGTTCCTTTGTTCAGGAGGTCCACGACCTGCAGGATCTGATGCCGGAATCTCTCGACAAACTCCTCCGGCAGGTTGAAGAGATAGGGAGTCGGCGCAGAGGTTCCGACTATTTTTTTCCTTTTATCGATACCGTTTTTGACGAGGGAGATGATGGCCTCGCCCGTCGAGTGCCCCGGCGATTCCGGGCCTGTCACGATGAGATAACGGATGTTGGGGTTGCCGATGATGTTGCAGATCATCTTTTCGACGCCTATGTTTTCCGTCTGTATCGTGCCCGAAAGGGCCGCCCCCGATTCCACGCCCACCCTGACAAGCTCCTCGATATCCTTCGGGATTTTGTCGTAGTCATAGATGAGCACGACGGCGACGGCGACGGGCGAAAAGTCGTTTCCTCTAAGATAATGGCCTTCTTCGGGGGGATAGTCTGCGACCGGTTCGATTTTGAGCATTATTTCCTCCCTCTGTCACAGGGGTTTTGAATTGCTTACCCGGCAATACTGAATAGTGAAGTATTTTTTCTGGAAATAAAGCGCCACGTTGACGAGGCCGATCAGGACCGGCACCTCCACGAGGGGTCCGATGACGGCTGCGAAGGCCGCCCCGGAATGGATGCCGAACACGGCCACGGCGACGGCGATGGCGAGCTCGAAGTTGTTGCTTGCCGCTGTGAAGGAGAGGGTGGCCGATTTTTCGTAATCCGTCTTCAGCTTGTAACTCATATAGAAGGAGACGAGGAACATGACGACGAAATAGATGAGAAGAGGTATGGCGATGCGAACGACATCCAGTGGCAGCTTTACGATGTAGTTGCCCTTGAGGGAAAACATGACGACGATCGTGAAAAGGAGGAAGAGGAGCGTCAGAGGGCTGATCCTGGGAATGAAGACCCGGTCGTACCACTGACGGTCTTTGATCCGGATGAGGCTGAAACGGGTGATCATGCCCGCGATGAAGGGGATGCCGAGATAGATGAAGACGCTCTCGGCGATCTGGCCTATGGTGATATTGACAATCGTCCCCTTGAGTCCGAACCAGGAGGGCAGGACGGTGATGAATATATAGGCGTAGACGGAATAGAAGAGCACCTGGAATATGGAGTTGAAGGCGACGAGCCCCGCCGCGTATTCGGGGTCTCCGCAGGCAAGGTCGTTCCAGACGATGACCATGGCGATGCAACGCGCCAGACCGATCATGATGAGACCTACCATATACTCGGGGTGATCGGGCAGGAAGACGACGGCGAGAATAAACATCAATATCGGCCCGATGACCCAGTTCTGGAGCAGGGACAGTCCGAGCACCTTCTTGTTCCTGAAGACTTCACCCAGCTCCTCGTACTTCACCTTGGCGAGGGGCGGGTACATCATGAGGATCAGGCCGAGCGCGATGGGGATGTTCGTCGTGCCCACCTGAAAGCGGTTCCAGAAGTCGGCGATCTGGGGATAGAGGTATCCCGAGCCGACGCCGACGGCCATGGCGAGAAATATCCAAAGCGTGAGAAACCTGTCGAGGAAGGAGAGTCTCTTAACTGTTGCCGCCATTTGTTGCGCTCCTTTGCACACTGTTCTTAGAACAGGAACCGACGTTATCGACAGATTGAGATGGCGCCGCGCAGACCTTCCCTTGCGGTTTGCTCATGATGAACCCACGCAGTCTTTCGTTGTCTTTCAGGATAACGTCGCCGGCGAGGCGTTCAAGGACAGAAAGCATGAGGAACCTCTTGAAGAGATCCGATTCGTCAATGCGGTAGTGGATCCACCTTCCCTGTTTCCTATCTATGATGAGACCCGCATCTTTGAGAACACTCAGATGAAAGGATACTTTCGGCTGCACCAGGTCGAGGGCGGTGAATATGTCACAGACACAGAGCTCCCCGCATTCAAGCAGCTTGAGGATTCTCAGGCGCGTCTCGTCCGAGAGGGCCTTCAGTATGCTCAGTACCTGCTGCATGACCTCAGGCCTCGGATTGAATGAGGGTTTTCACCTTCTCGATGGTCGGAAGGGGCTTGCCGCTGTGTTTCAGCTTTCCGTTCACCACGAGTCCCGGCGTCGACATGGTGTACTTCATGATTTCTTTGAGGTCCGTTATCTTTTCGATATTCGCGTCGATGCCGAGGTCTTTGACGGCTTGGAGGGCTAATTCCTCCATCTTGTGGCAGTTTGCGCATCCAGGTCCCAAAACCTTGATTTCCATATTAATTTCCTCCTGATTTCATCCGTGTCCAACATAATGTGATGCGAGGTCTTCGAGGTCTTACCGGTTCATTCGGATCAATCCCGGGTCCTGATCTACAGTATAGCGTTGAACAGATATCCCACAGATATGATCGTGATGGTCATGATACCGACAAAGACGGCCAGAAGGGGCACCTTCAGCACCTTTCTCAGGATGATCATCTCCGGGAGTGAAAGGGCCGTCACTGCCATCATGAAGGCCAGGACCGTCCCCATGCTCATGCCTTTTCCCATGAGGGCGTACACGATGGGGATCACTCCTGCCGCGTTCGAGTAGAGCGGCACGCCGAGGGCAACCGCAATAGGCACGGCAAAGGGATTCTGCGGTCCCGCGTAGCGGGTCAGGAAATCCTGGGGCACATAGCCGTGGATGAAGCCCCCGATGCCGATGGCGATGACGATGAAGAGCCAGACCCGCTTGAGGATATCGGCGGTATTCAGCTTTGCATACTCGATCCTCTCACGGAAGGCCGGTTTCTCGATTTCCTGTTCCTGTCCCGATTTGAATTCATAGACGTATTCCTCGACCCACTTTTCGAGTTTGAGCTTGCCGATGACGAAGCCCCCGAAAACGGCGACGAGGAGGCCGGTGCCGATATAGATGGCAGTGACCTTCCACCCGAAGAGCCCCCAGAGGAGCACAATGGCCACCTCATTCACCATCGGAGAGGATATGAGGAATGACAGCGTCACGCCGAGGGGAACACCCGCCTCGACAAACCCGATGAAGAGGGGGACTGCCGAGCAGGAACAGAAAGGGGTGACGATGCCAAGCAGGGCAGCGAGGATGTTACCGATAAACTGTTTTTTATGAGAGAGGATCTTTTTCGTCCTCTCCGGGGGGAAATAGCTCCTGATTATGGAGACGCAGAATATGATGACCGACAGGAGAAGGAAAATCTTCAGGGTGTCATAGATGAAGAAATCAAGGGCATCTCCGAGGGGTGAGCCCTTTTGAAGGTTCAGGAGGTCGAAGGTGACATAGGCTGCGAATTCTTTCAGCACGCAGGCAACTCCTAAAATATAAAATCTTGTTTATATATTAAGGCATCTCATTCCTGATGTCAAGTGCCGACGGTGAAGATACCCAACAGTTGCATGAAAAGGCGGGGCGAAGCGCCTCAAAGCCTTGGTGAAGGCGACGATGAGCATTATCAGGTTTGTTTTCAGGAATACGCTCGGTATGCATTCGACCATCGGTTTGAACCGTCGTCTTCTGTAACGGTTATGGTGTCGCCGCACCAAGGTTTTCGGCGCATACACCCCGCCTTTTCTGAGTGCGCATTGCCGGGGACGTCATTTACGATGTGACAATTACAGAAAGTACTGTGAAATGTACCGAAAAGCGAGATAGACGATTATGCACCCGAGGACGAGCTTTATATACCGCTGCGGTATGAACTTCTGGCAGCGGGCGCCGAGGTATATGCCGACGGTGCCGCCGATGCCGAAGAGAAATCCCAGGAGCCAGTCAGGGCTTGTCGCCATGCCTGCCTTGGCGGGGATGACGCTGTAGAAGAACACCCCGGCGATGGATGTGATGAAGGTGCCCATGAGGGCGGCGCCGGCGATCGTGTAAACGGGCAGGTGAAAGACGGCGACGCAGAAGGGCGCTATGATCGCCCCTCCGCCGATGCCGTATGTCCCGCCGATGATGCCCACGACAAAGGCGAGAATGAACATGCCGATGGTGCTGTAGGAGAACCGCTCGCCCCAGAACTCATACTCGATCCTCGTGAGGGACCACGAGACCGTCTTCACAAGCGCCTCGGGCGGCAACCCTGACGCCACCCGCGAGTTTTGCTGAGCTTTAATCTCGTCGGCCCGCTCTTTGAACTTCTTTTCAAGCGCCTTGTTCGCCTGGTTCTGGGCCCGCGCTTTCCCCGTGAATTCATAGAGGAGCCTGATGCCGATGTAGAGGAGGACGGAGCCGACGAAGAACTTGAACGTCCTGGGGTCGGGCAGATAGGTCACCCTGAGCCAATAGCCGATGAAGACGCCGGGCAGTGTGCCGACGATCACGACCCATGTGAGCGGCCAGGCCATGCGGCCTTCCTTGAGATAGCGGTAAACGCCGCTCGGGATGGCAACGATATTGAAGATGAAGTTAGTGCCGCTGACCGATGGACTCGTGTAATTCAGATAGCTCACCTGGAACGGCAGAAGAAGGAAAGCTCCCGACACGCCGCCCATGGAGGTGAAAAATGACACGACCATCGCCACAAGAGGGGGGATGAGGACGCTCGTCGTTACTCCGGACACGGGGAAGGCATAGGTCAGAAAATCAAACATGGTATCCTCCTTTTGCTGACGCCAGCACGGTCACAGAAGCGTTGACATCTTGATAATCACGATTATAAAATAAATCGTGATAGTTCATTATATCAGCGGTCTGGCGCGATGTCAAGATTTCTCGTCCCCGTATTGCATTCGGTGAAACTTGTATGCACAATTACAGGAAGGATCATTGGTGTCCAAAATAATGTGTCACGAGGACAGGGCATGATTTCTTCGCATAATAAACCCTTATCACCGCAATGAGATCTCAGGAAAGACGGGGCGAATGCGCCGAAAAGCATCGGTGCTGCGAAACCGCTGCCTTCCCGTACAGACCATTGCAGACCAACGATCGATGACAGGTCGAATGAATTCCTCATACACCAATAATAAACAATCATGCTCGCTATCAGCGAGGCTTTGAGGCGTTTTGCACCGTCTTTTCGTGCAAGGCAACCGTGAATTATGCTTCAGAAACCAGACCCTATCCTCGTTTTCAAAGTCTGACTGCAAAATATTTCGGACAGGGGCGGGGAAGGATATAGCCGGATTTGAGGCAGGATAGATGAAGCGCCAACATAGGACGGATCTGCCGGATAACGCGCGGTGTCTGGACGCCGGCGAGCTGAGAACGCTGGAACAGTCATTCCGGGAATGGGCTGAAGCGAGTCCCCGCCGGGACGTCCTCCTGTCACGGAAGCGCACATTGCTCATTTTCCTCCTGATCCGTCACACCGGGGCGAAGCTGAATGAGGTGTTGTCTCTCAACCCGCTCCGCGACATAGACCATAAGCGCTTCTGCATCTTCTTCGGCACACCGGATGACACCACGGGCGAGCAACGCGCACGAGAAGTCCCCATATCCCGTTCGTTTTCCTCCGAGATCCGCTCAATGCTCGATGACGGTGCTTTCAGAGAGACTGTAAAGGACGGGCTGGACACAGACCCCGGTTTTATCAGGCTGAAATTTTACGAGCGCGCGCAGGCCTGCGGATTCCCCAAGCGTTTGGGGGGGCCTGAAATGATCCGCAAGGCCCGGGCTGTGGAGTTGGCGGAGAACAACATGCCTTTACCGGCGGTGCAGATGCTGCTGGGTCATTCGACGCCCGGTTTGACGTCTTCCTATGTTACATTCTCCGAAGCCGAGATCACGCAGGTAACGCGACATTTCATAGAAAAGGAGTCCTCCCGGCGAACGAGCGCGCGAAACTCCTTTTTCGGAAAAGTACAATCAATACAGCAGGGCGACATACAGACACGAGTCGTTCTTTCTACCGTCGAAGGTCACCGGGTAACCACCGTAATTACCAATGACAGTGTTCAGCGGCTCGGCCTGAGGGTGGGAAAGCTGATGACCGCTGAGGTGAAGGCCCCCTGGGTCATCCTGCAGAAAAGCGACAGCAGACCCCTGTGCACCGCGGAAAACGTGTTCAGCGGCGTTGTTGAACGGGTGACCAGGGGTGAAGTCAACACGGAGTACGTTGTCAGAATCTCCGACGGAACAAGGCTCTGTTCTGTTGTCGGCACCGAAAGTGCCCGGAGCGTGGACCTCGACAAGGGTGATACCGCCTGGGCATTGTTCAACTGCCATGCCGTCGTCCTTCATGTGGATTAACCGTGCAGTTGCACAGAAAGGCGGGGCGAAGCGCTCTGAAAGACAGTGTGAGTGTCAGTGTGAGTGCCGGGGAAAAGGCTCACTTTTTTCGACCATTGGCTTGAAAGGTTGTCTTCAGTGAAGGGGAAGGTGTCGCCGCATCAAGGTTTTCGGCGCATACACCCCGCCTTACCGGAGACCCTATTGCAACGATAAGGTTAACACTGTGGTATCAGGTCAACGCTCTCCTGATAAAAACATGCCGGATGATCGCCCGGGACGGGACGCCCCGTCTCTGCCAGACCTATTTGCCTGTTTTGTCCGGCTCGGGCTGACCGCCTTCGGCGGCCCCGCCATGCTGGCAAACATCAGGCAGGTCGTTGTTCAAAAACATAGCTGGATCGAAGAGCCATCTTTTCAGCGGGGCGTGGCCCTCTGTCAATTGATTCCCGGTGCGACGGTCATGCAGATGGCCGCATACGTCGGCTTTCAGCTCGCCGGGATCCGGGGCGCCCTTACGGCATTTGCCGGTTTTGGCCTCCCCGCTTTCCTCCTGATGCTTCTCCTGTCTGCTCTCTACGTATCGGCGCGGGATCTCTGGTGGAGCATTTCACTCTTTAAGGGGCTCCAGGTCCTTGTCGTCGCCATCGTCGCCCATGCAGCATGGCTGTTCGGCAACAGTATCGTGAAAGGCGCCGGGGCAGGTGTCATAGCCGTATGTTCCTCTCTGCTGCTCGGCGCGGGGCTGAATCCGTTCACAGTGATTCTGCTGTCCGCGGGCGCCGGCATGTTGTTGTTCCGCTATCAGGTTTCATCGGGATCGCCACCGCCGGGTGCCTTGTCAGCCCGGACCCGGTCAGGGACTCTCATCCTCATTGCGCCGTTTGTATGGGCGGGACTCCTCTATCTGTTCAGCGACGAGTTTTGCCGTCTTGCCATGCTCATGATGAAGATCGACCTGTTCGCATTCGGCGGGGGCTTCGGTTCACTGCCGCTGATGTACCATGAGGTGGTCGAGGTCAGAGGGTGGCTGGACGGCAAGACGCTGATGGACGGCATCGCTCTCGGCCAGATGACCCCCGGACCTATCGTCATCACCGCCACTTTTGTCGGATACATATTGCACCAAACAGCCGGAGCCGCCGTTGCAACGGTGAGCGTGTTCCTGCCCTCCTTCGTCATCGTTGTCTTTGCTGCTCCCTTCTTCGACCGGATCAGCTCTTCGGCGACCGTCCAGAGGGCATTGAGAGGGATCCTCGCATCTTTCGTCGGGCTCCTCGTCTTCGTGACGCTGAAGTTCACGGGAGCCGTCATGTGGGATATTGCAGGGGTTTTTCTTCTGGTTGCAGCTCTCATAGCGCTCGTACGGAAAGTCGATTTGCTGCTCATCATCACCATAGGTGCCTGTCTGTCGGTTGTCCTGTTCAGGCGTTGACAGCCTGCGGCTATCGGCGTGATGAATGAACCTTATCGTTGAAATATGCCCGCAGGAAGGGCTGGGTGTATGCGCCGAAAACCTTGCTGCGGCGACACCTGTATCGTGACATGGGGGAATTGGACATCTTTTCCGACACTGACACTGACACTCACACGGGCACTGTTTTCAGAGTGCGTCGCCCCGCCCTTGTATGCAACTGAAAGGTGATCTGACAATAGAAAATGTGGATTTAAAAGGAGGAACGGATGTGCTCATGTGAAATACTCATTACCTGGAGCGATGAGGCTCAGGCCTATGTCGCCGAGGTGCCCGGCCTTCCGGGCTGCTTTGCCTTCGGAGACTCTCCGGACGAGGCCCGGGAGAATTGCCAGGAAGAGATGGCGGCGAGGTTTTATTGGGGAGGGTAGACCTGGCTGTTACCCGTCGCCAGGGCCGAAAAGGGGCACATCATGAGGGTGCTGACAGCCGCAAAAGGCAACAGGACGAGGTCCGCCGAAATGCTTGGCATCAGCAGGAAGACCCTCTGGGAAAAGATGACGGCCTACGGGATCGAATAGGAATAGGCAGAAAAGCAGCGCAGATAGCACGTGTGACAGGTGAACCATTCTACGCTTTGTCATTCCGACAACTTTTCCTGTGGTAAAATGAAACATCCGGTGAGGAGAGTGTATGGTGACTTTTGACAGGATTACATTTGATCCGGGAATCATGGGAGGCAGGGCCTGCATTAGAGGAATGCGTATTCCTGTCTCGGTTATTGTCGGACAGATCGCTCACGGGGCGACTGTAGAGGAGATTTTGGGGGACTATCCGGACATTGAGCCTGACGACATCCGCCAGGCCCTCGAATATGCAGCCTGGCTCGCCCAGGAAGAAGTCTATTCGGCGTAATGGGCCATAAGGTCTTCATACACAAAGAAGACGGCACGGACTCCGTTCAATACTTTAAACTCGAAGACGGCGCAGTCATGCTGGAGCCGGACGTAAGGAAGTACTTCCCCACTTCTGACGCGGTTAATAAGGCCCTCAGATTATTGATCGAGATTGTTCCGGCAAGGAAGCGTGTATCCGGCCATCGGAAATGACACGATCATTTATGCACCGGAGCGACATGAATCTGCTCCTGAGCGTATCGGGAAACTTAATTCGCAATTCAAGACCTGGCACCTTGTGCCCCTTTTTTGCAAGTGAAGGGGGGTTAACTTCATGGAATACAATATCGAGACAGAGGAAGACTTACGGCAACTAATCGGCCAATACGAATCTGTACGGTTGGACTTCAAGGCGTCAGCCCTTCTCGAACAGCCGACAGAGCGAATCATCAAGCAGCTTACCGAGGATGTCTCCGCCTTTGCGAACACGGAAGGAGGTATCGTCGTCATCGGCCTGAGTGAGGGGAAAAGGGGCAAGAAAAGCGTTGCTGTTGAAATAGATGAAGGCGTTGACCCCATTAGTGTCCAGCCAGAGTGGCTTGAACAAATCATCGCCTCGAATATTAGCCCCCCTATTCCCGGCCTGACAGTTCGCCCCATCCCCCTGTCCGGTAATAAAGCGGGACGAGTAGCCTACGTGGTAACAGTCCCCAAAGGTGTTACTGCATATCAGGCAAGACATTCTCTACTATATTACGGGCGTACTGAGTTCACGGCAGTGCCTCTCCACGATAATGTCATCCGTCTTCTTATGGCGCGTGGCCGTCTTCCTCAAGTCCGCGTAGAAATCTGTAACGTGCAGATCTTGACAGCAGACCAGGAATGGGAAGAAAGACAGGCCAAGCTCGCAGAGACAGCAAAGAGGAGAAGCGCGGGAGAAGTTATGATCTACCGTCGTGGTGTGCCGTCCTATAAGGACCTTACTGCTGCAAAACGGGACTATGATTGGCTTTCTTTTCGCCTTGCTCTCATCAATACTGGTGACGTCACCATACGTGACCTTGCATTGTCTGTAGCCTTTACAGTAAGTTCTGAGGTCTATCGTGTCAACATGCCCCTGTCTGCCACTGAGGTTAGGTTCCGCTTTGCTGAGGGTCTGCGGAAGAGTTCATTTGGAGGTGAAGAGCACTCGCCACCCGAAAGGAAGCTTTTTCCTGGCGATCGAGTTGTCTTTCCAGACCAAGACTGGATCATTCATATGCAGGCAGGAACGCCAGTGGAAAAGCATGGGGTACGTCTGCACTGGACTGCCTATCTCGACGACACTCCACCGTGTTTTGGCGATATTGACGTGACCGAGCATTTCCAGCGAGACGCAAAAAAGCCGCAGGCTGAATAAACTGAACTCGCTTCGCTCGATGCGACTCCACGGGGTATTTACCCCGTGGGTCGGCAAGGGTCTTCGCTTCGCTCCGACGCCCTGCACCCCACAATGCACCAAATTGAGTCAGGAGCAAGACCGACAGCGGCATCAATAATCCAAAAAGGCCACCCAGGTTGCTGGAGAGTGTGAGAAGATTTTGAGTTCTCCCGTGTTCAATGTGAACTTTGGGCAGTTCTTTGAATTCAACTGCGTAGACTGTGGCACGCACATAAAAAGGCGTGTTGGAAGCTTTTCTAAAGAACAGGGGGTAGTTTGCCCAAATTCGAAATGCCGCGCAACGTATGACGTTGAAACCGAAGGTGGCAAGGAAGTTCAGTTCAGTCTCAGACAGTCGAAATACACATGCCTGCCCCCCTGTGGCACAGAGAATTGGGTTGGAACCCACCGTGTCCTGCCCGGAAACGTATTCGAGTGCGTCCAGTGCGGGGGAAAGGCGATGGTTGTGCAGCATATGAAACTTGTCATGCAAGCCGATGAGAAGCCAGCGTCTGGCGTGCTAAAACAACAGGGGAGTAGCGGATCTTGTGAACCTCCCACAAGTAGTACTTAAAACGTAGTCACTCTCAAGAAGAAAACAATCTTTGAGTTCGTCGGAACCCCATGGGATCGATAGTTTGAAAAAGATGCTTTATCGGGAAAGCTTGACTCATTCGCCGAAACAGCGATCAAAGCGTTTAAGTCCGGTCGCTGCTCCGAAATTGAAACATTTTGCCTCGACGGAGTTTTGGGAACTCTATGGGTCTTTGCCACAATCTGTCCAGGACCTCGCAGACGAATGTTACTCATTACTAAGAAATGATCCTCATCAGCCCTTCAATGGGTGACTGGCGCAGCGCGAGATGCTGATGCCGAATGCAATGAAAACACGGGTGCAGTGAGGAGCAGAGAGCCGCTTTGTTGATGGTAGAAAAAGGTTTCTACCAAATGAGGTTTTATTGACGCGTGCCTCGGTGCCTCAGGTTATTAAATGGACCAACATTCCTTAAGCCAAAGTCGGGTTGATAGGCTCCGTTTCGAGCATAAGGTGCTCCATTTCCTAGCTCTGAATAATACAAGTGTCCCATCTCACTGCTTGTGACGTTATATC
Source organism: uncultured Nitrospiraceae bacterium (assembly GCA_963705105.1). Lineage (GTDB taxonomy): Bacteria > Nitrospirota > Thermodesulfovibrionia > Thermodesulfovibrionales > Dissulfurispiraceae > CAVPIW01. Next base: position 404,427 of record CAVPIW010000006.1, read on the forward strand.
CAAAGGTTGACATGCCAGAATAGTTATATAAATCATATGACCATGTACCATCTACAGTTTTGGGTAGCCGCCAACCGCTAATATTCTGTTCATTAATGTTGACTGTAAAGAGTTTACCCAATTTATTTGTTCCTGAAATGTGACCTGTGAAGACGTATAGTCATACCATGTAATGTTTAGGTCAGAATCATAAATCAGCCGATTACCTATCGAATCCGTTCCAGTAATTATCAATGAGGCAAGCGACTGAAATGCAAAACCGAAAACTATCAGAATTGTAACAATAAATAGCCAAATTCTTTTCATTACTTCATTCTCTCTTTCTCAAGTAATGCATCGCCGGAGGGCTCGCTGACTTCAGCCTCCGCGTTCTTAAGGTCAGTATAGCACACTCAGAGGTCAAGAGGAAGATGCCGAATTGCCTCATCTAAAATCACGTCGAAATCGATTCGTTGCCTCAATTAGGAATCACGTCGAAATATTTTTCCTATGGACCCATACTGACCGGAAAAGACACTCCGGGAGGGGCCATGGGGCTAACGGCAAAAGAGAAACAATCTGCGATAAGAATAACTGCACCGCGGTATCAGAGGGCATCCAAGAAGCAGAAAGGAGTCATTCTTGATGAGTTTATCGCTCTGACCGGCTATGAGCGTGATTATGCTGCCTCTGTGCTCCGAATGCACGGTAAGAAGCTTTATATCAGCAAACGTAGGGTGCTGGTGGGCGACATTGCAAAAACTGGCCGGAAAACCCGTAAGGGTATTTATGACAACGTCGTAGTAACCGCACTTATCGTAATCTGGCATATCATGGATTGCATATGCGGGAAGCGCCTTGCGCCGATGCTCAAAGATATAGTCCCGCTCCTGGAAAAGCACCACGAGCTTCGACTTGATGAGAAGACTCGCGAGAAACTCATACGCATCAGTGCAGCCACCATTGACCGTCTCCTTAAGCCCGAAAGAAAGAAGTATGCGATCAAAGGACGATCCCTCACAAAGCCGGGAACAATGCTCAAACACCAGATTCCGATTAGAACCTTCGCTCAATGGGATGACAAGACGCCTGGCTTTGTCGAGATAGATCTTGTCGGGCACGACGGCGGCGATCCCAGTGGCGAGTTTGCCCAGACGCTCAATGTTACAGACATCGCCACAGGATGGACTGAAGCCCAGGCTGTCAGAAATAAAGCTCAACGATGGGTCTTTGAAGCGCTCACAGATATACGTGCTCGACTTCCTTTCGCCCTGTTGGGCATCGACTCCGACAATGGGGCTGAATTCATCAACGACCAACTCTACCGATACTGCAAAGAAGAGAGAATAACCTTCACCCGAGCTCGCAGTTCAAGGAAGAACGATAATTGCTTCGTCGAGCAGAAAAACTATTCCGTTATCAGAAGAGCGGTTGGTTACATGAGACATGACACCCCAGAGGAACTGGTGCTCCTGAACGAGCTCTACGGCTTCTTGCGGCTCTACAGCAACTTCTTCCAGCCGGTCATGAAACTGATTGAGAAGACCAGAATCGGCAGCAAAGGGAGGAAGAAGTATGACAAGGCCCAGACACCGTATCACCGGGTTTTTGCGTATCCCGGCACGACTAAGGAATGCAAGAAGCAACTCCGCAGCCAATACCGAAAACTCAACCCGGCGGAACTGAAACGCGAGATCGAAAACCTCCAAAATCGCCTGTTCCAGATCGCCTCGGACAAACACCCAAAAACCCCCAAAAAGTGAAACCCTTTCGACGTGATTTTAGATGAGGCAACGAATACCCCGTTGGACGTGATTTTTATGTGAGGCAATGCGGATGCCTGCAACTGAGGGGGAGAAGACTTTCAACTTCGATGCCCGAAAAATCTTTGTTCATCGGAAAGAGGAGAAGTCAGGGCATGCGCCACTGCTTCCAGTAACACATGCGTATGTGACACCTTGGCCGGTGATGCATCTCGACGGCATCGTTGTACTTCAAGCCGCTACCGAAGTAGTTGATCCCCCCTTGGAGATAGGTACGAATCTCCCCGTGTCGGCGAGCTATCGAGGTACAGCCATCTCTGAATTGTGCTCTTGAGTCATCCATCGCATGACGCGCAGATCTCTCCGGATAAGGCTTGTCCCGGCATAGACCGAAAACGTGTGAACTTTCCGTGCACAACCGCCGTATTTACCCTATCCCCTGAACCTGCGTGTTTTGTTGTGTTGTGCCCACTCGCCCGGAGACTGAGCCTTGTATGCGGTTTCTGTTCCCCGGATCACGTCCGGGGTAGGCTCTTGCCTTCGGCTCGCACTTGTGATAGCATCCATTAGTATGAACACTCTCAGATTCTCTTACAGGGGACTTGCACCCCATAAGCTCACGCCCGTGCCGGGCATACACCTGACGCTTCAAGGGATCGACCGGAACTGCAGTGCTCCCCTTGAGCTTGGGCGTTCGGCATGTGACCACGATACCGATCATCGAGAGAGGTGACATGGGAAGATATGAGAAATTGTTGTTCCAGGTTCTGAGGGGCACATCAGATGAGAATATCGCCTTTGACGATCTGCGCAGGCTGCTGTTAAGGTTGGGTTTTGAAGAACGCAGGCGGGGAAGTCATCATACCTTCAGAAAAGCAGGGATTGAGGAAAAGATCAACCTGCAACGGGATGATGGTAAAGCAAAGGCGTATCAGGTACGCCAGGTGCGGGCAGTGATGTTAAAATATAAGCTCGGAGGTGAACTCGAAGATGCAGAAGTATGAAATCATTATCTACTGGAGCAATGAAGATCAGGTGTTCGTGGCTGAAGCCCCGGAGCTTCCCGGCTGTATGGCTCATGGAGACACTGAGGAATTGGCGCTCAAGAATATTAAGGATGCCATCCAATTATGGATTGACACAGCCAGGGAATTTGGCGATCCTGTGCCTGAGCCGAAAGGGCGTCGCCTCATGTATGCATGAATGTGAATGGCTGAATCGGGTGTAAGGGAAAACGGTAGCTAACCGTCCCTCCCCACACCACCTACGCGGACATCGATAGTTCCGACACTGAGGAAGCAACGGCGCGTGAGAGGAGACACTATGAAGAAGGCTAAGACCTGAGGGCCGACGACAATAGACGAGATGAGAGGAGAATATGACTTTTCTTCCATAAAGGGCGGCGTGCGGGGCAAGTACTATGAAGCATATCGAGGGGCCATAAGGTCGTCATATACAAAGAAGACGGCACGGACTCCGTTCAATACTTTAAACTCGAAGACGGCGCAGTCATGCTGGAGCCGGACGTAAGGAAGTACTTCCCCACTTCTGACGCGGTTAATAAGGCCCTCAGATTATTGATCGAGATTGTTCCGGCAAGGAAGCGTGTATCCGGCCATCGGAAATGACACGACCGCATAATCATCCATGCACCGGAGCGACATGAATCTGCTCCTGAGCGTATCGGGAAACTTAATCCACAATTCAAGACCTTGGCACCCCTGTTGACATCTACACAGTGAGCAAGGCATCGGCAAGACTGCGTGAAGAAATGGAAAAAGAAACAAAGAACTGTCAGAACGCGTCGGGCACATTGATTCACAATTCAAGACCGGACACTTTTATGTAAACAGTCGCCGGCTGAAGAATAATGTTCGCTTCAAATCAATAGGAAAGGAAGTAGTCTATGCCTCTCAATCTATCAGAAATGACCACCGCAGAAAAACTCAAGGCAATGGAAATGCTCTGGGATGATATTTGCCGGAGTACTCCCGATCTCTTGTCACCTTCTTGGCATGAAGATGTTTTGAAGGAAAGAGAACAGAGAATAAGGGAAGGAAAAGACGAGTTTGTGGACTGGGATCAAGCCAAGAAAGACATCCGGGATTCAATCCCGTGAAGGTTAAGATTCTTGAATCTGCGAAGCAGGATTTGAGGGAATGCTTCGATTTTTATGAGTCACTTGGAACCGGCATAGTTAGCTATTTCCTGGAGTCCCTGTTTTCTGATATCGAGTCGCTCCGGTTGTTTGCGGGAATACATGGCGTCCATTTTGGGCGGTACCATCGTCTTCTTTCCAAGCGGTTTCCATTTGCCGTCTATTATCGTATCGAGGAGGATGAGGTAAAGGTCTACGTTGTCTGGACTGCCGAAGAGATCCTGCATGGATAAGAAAACGACTCCAATAAGCGAAAACCTCAGTCCATCCACAGTATGGGCCACCAGGGTCTCATCGTAAATTATCATTTCAATCTTACAGAGTCCCTGGTGTTACGAAAAGGTAACAAAAGAGTCGATCGATCATCATCGGCGAATCGGCATTCATGGCCCGTTTAGCTGAACAAAAGAAATTGCCGTTACTTTTTCGTAGCAAACCGATTTTTCTTATCTTGATAAATCAACCCCTTTCCGAGCGGCCTGTAATTTGCTAAACTTTATGAGAATCGGCATTTTCTGTGAAATTCAAAACGACAAAGGGTGATTGGCGACAGCGCACCTCACAACAGGTCGCGCTGACGTTCGTATGGGCGAAATTCCGTAAGGGGGTGAATGCATGAGAGGATTGGTCATCGGTATGCTTGTTTTGTTGCTCGCGGCATCGGTGGTGGGGGCGAAGGTCGGAGGCGGCGACATCGTTTTCGAAGAAAAGAAGGTTGGAAATGTCACCTTCAGTCATGACAGCCACGTCGGCATGGGCATGAAGTGCACGGACTGCCACGATGGGTTGTTCGGTGCGAAGGGTCAGCACAAACATGTGACCATGGCGCAGATGCAGAAGGGGCAGTCCTGCGGCGCCTGTCACGACGCCAAGAAGGCCTTCGACGTGAAAGCCGACTGCAACAAGTGTCACAAGAAAAAATAGGGAGGTGAGCCGATGTATCAGGGAAAGGACGAATTGACGGTCATACAGGAGGACATCCGGCGGGCCCTGGGCAAGCCGCAGACGCGGTGGGCCATGCTCATCGACCTGAGGAGGTGCACCGCCTGCAAGGCCTGCATGGCCGGATGCGTGGCAGAGCAGAAGAGTCCCGACGGGATCATCTACAGGCCCGTGTATGAGGAGGAGACGGGGACCTTCCCGAAGGTCAGGAGGATGTTCACCCCGAGGCCCTGCCTGCAGTGCGACAACCCTCCCTGCGTTGCCGCCTGCCCGAACAAGGGCGAGGGCAAGGCGACCTGGAAGAGCACCAAGGGAGAGAGCGCAGGCATCGTGATGATCAACTACGAGCAGTGCATCGGCTGCGGCCGCTGTGTCGCCGCCTGTCCCTACAAGGCGAGGGCCCTCGATGGAGGCTCGTTTTATACCGAAGGGACGCCGAAGATCGAAGCCTATGAGACGTCCCCGACCTGGGAGTACGGCAGAAAGTGGCCCCGTGAAAAGGGTCGGCTTCCCATCGGTGTCGCCAGAAAATGCCACTTCTGTGTCCACCGGCTGAAACAGGGTATGGTGCCGATGTGCGTCAGCACCTGCATCTGCAGGGCCAACTATTTCGGAGATCCTGCCGACACAGACAGCCTCATCCACAAGGTGATGAAGGACAACAAGACGAAGGTGCTGGCGGCGGTGCTCCCAAAAACGGACATGACCGTCAAGCCCGGCATGTTTAAAGGGTTGAGCGCTGAAGAGGTGTCGAAAAAGGTCGGCTATCCGGGAACAAACCCCGTTTTCGCCGACATGGCGGACACGAAGCCACGGGTCTATTATATTCTGCCCTAAGGGAGGTGAGACGATGGAAGAGAAGAAAACAAAGGGACAAGGCATACACAGGAGGGATTTCCTCAAATGCACGGCCGTGCTCGGGGGAGCCATGCTCGCTTCCCAGGTGGACTGGGCCCGTGATCTCATGAAAAGGGCGGAGGCAGGCATGTTGACACCTCAGGAGGAATATGAGCTCATCAAGGCCGAAAACATTCTGTACACTGTCTGCCTGCAGTGCAACACGGGGTGCGGCATCAAGGTGAAGTTTTTCAGGCAGAACGGGAAGGCTGTGGCCCTCAAGATCGATGGCAACCCTTACAACCCCTTCGTTGCGGTGCCGCACCTGCCTTATAAAAGCGCGCCTTTCGAGGTGAACACCGATGACAGGTCAATCTGCCCGAAGGGCCAGGCGGGCATCCAGACGGTCTATGACCCCTACCGGATCACCAAGGTGCTCAAGAGGGCCGGCAAACGGGGTGAAAACAAATGGATGACCATATCCTTCGACAAGGCGATCGACGAGATCGTCAGCGGCGGCAAGCTCTTCAGCCAGGTGCCGGGTGAGGAAAACCGCGTCGTGACGGGGCTTAAGGATATTTACGTCCTCAGGGACCCGAAGATCGCCAAGGAGTTGGCGGAGGACGCAAAGGCGATCGCCAAGGCAAAGGACAAGAAGCAGGCCGTCGAGGAGTTCAGGAAGAAACAGGCGGCCAATCTGCAGTATCTCATCGACCCCGATCATCCCGACCTTGGTCCGAAGAACAACCAGCTTGTTTACATGTGGGGCCGGAAGAAGGGTGGACGCGGCGATTTCTCCGCCCGCTTTTTCGGCGATTACTTCGGGACGGTCAATACCCACGGCCACACGACAGTCTGCCAGGGGTCGCTCTATTTCACCTGCAAGGCCATGAGCGAGCAGTACGAGTTCAGCAAGTTCGGAGGGGGGCAGAAGTTCTACTGGCAGGGAGACTTTGAGAACAGCGAATACATCCTCTCCGTCGGTTCGAACCTCTTTGACGCCAACTACGGCCCGTCGAACAGGAACGTCCGGCTCATCCCACGCCTCGCCGAGGGCAAGACGAAGATGACCGTTGTGGACCCGCGCTTCAACAAGGCGGCGGCCAAGGCGAACCGCTTCCTCCCGATCATCCCCGGGACGGACGGGGCATTGTTCGCGGGCATCATCCAGTGGATCATAAAGAACCAGAAGTTTGACTCCAAATACCTGGCCTGCGCCAACAAGGCGGCGGCAAAGGCGGCAGGGGAGCCCACCTGGACGAACGCCGTCCTCCTCGTGAAGCTCGACAAGGACGGCAAGCCAGGCAAGTTCCTCAGGGCCCACGAGATCGGCCTTGTTCAACCCGAGATGCGGAAGGACAAGGACGGCAAGGAGCAGGATTTCGAATATCTCGTGGCCATGAAAGACGGCAAGCCCGTCGCCGTTGATCCCAACGACGAAAAGAACGCCGTAACGGGAGACCTGCTGGTGTCTGCAGAGATCGGCGGTATAAAGGTGAAGAGCGGCCTGCAGGTCGTGTCCGATGCGGCGAATGCGAAGTCGATGGAGGAGTGGTCGAAGATCTGCGGCATCAGTGTCAGTGATATCGAGCAGACGGCGAAGGAGCTCACATCCTCTGGAAAGAAGGCCGTCGTCGACGTCCACAGGGGCATCGCCCAGCACACGAACGGGTTTTACAACGTCACGTCGGCCATGACGATCAACCTCCTTCTGGGCAACTTCGACTGGAAGGGAGGCATGATCGCTGCATCGACATACAGCGGCGCGGGCGGCAAGGAGGGTCAGCCCTTCGATCTCGGGAAACTGAAGCCCGGCAAGACCTCCAAGTTCGGCATCAGCAGCATCAGGCACGATATCAAGTACGAGGACTCGACCCTCTTCAGCGGGTATCCGGCGAAGAGAAACTGGTGGCCCCTGTCGAGCGACATCTACGAGGAGATCATCCCCTCCATCGGTGACGCCTATCCCTATCCGGTCAAAGCGCTTTTCAGCTACATGGGCGCACCGACCTACTCTCTGCCTGCGGGCCAGACGAATATTGAGATACTGGCCGATGTGAACAGGGTGCCCCTGTATTTCTGCTCCGATATCCTCATCGGGACGACATCGATGTATGCCGATTACATATTCCCCGACCTCAGCTATCTGGAACGCTGGGAGATGCAGGGTTCGCACCCCAACATGCCGGCGAAGGTCCAGCCGGTCAGGCAGCCCGTCATCGCCCCCATCCCTGAGACTGTGAAGGTCTTCGGCGAGGAGCAGCCCTGCTGCTACGAGACCGTCCAGCTCGCCATTGCCGAAAAGCTCGGCATGAAGGGGTACGGGAAGGAGGGGTTCGGTCCGGGCCAGGACTTCATGCGGCCCGACGACTTCTATGTCAGGATGGTGGCGAACGTGGCGACGGACGGGACCCCCGTCCCCGATGCGGATGACGCCGAGATGAAACTCTTTCTCGATGCGAGGAAGCATCTGCCGAAATCGGTCTTCGATCCCGAGCGCTGGCAGAAGATCGCCGGACCGAACTGGCGGAAGGTTGTCTACGTGCTCAACCGGGGCGGCCGGTTCCAGGACTACAAGGATATGTACAAGGGCGATCTCGTCTCGAACCAGTACAAGAAGCTCATAAACCTGTACCAGGAGAAAACGGCGGGCACCAAGAACGCCTTCACCGGGAAGTCGAACCCCGGCTACGGGACCTATGTCCCTGTCGTTACGACGATCGGGAAGTCGCCGAAGGAGGCCGGACTCGAGGAGGGCTATCCCCTCACGCTCATCACCCAGCGCGATATCCTCCAGACGAAATCGAGGACCGTCGTCGACTACTGGCTCCTGGCGATGAAGCCGGAGAACGAGATCATCGTCAATGCGTCGGATGCAAAGAAAATGGGATTCAGCGACGGTGACCGCGCAAAGGTCGTCTCGGCGACGAACCCGGAGGGCGTCTGGGACCTGAAGAACGGGACGAAGAAGCCGATGATCGGCAAGGTGAAAGTAACTGAAACGATCATGCCCGGCGTCGTCACCTTCACGCTCGGCCACGGCCACTGGGCGACGGGGGCGGCGGACGTGACGATCGACGGCAAGGTCGTCAAGGGAGATCCGAGGAGGGCCACGGGCGTGCATGCCAACGCCGCCATGTGGGTCGATCCTTATCTGAAGAACACCTGTATGCTCGACCCCGTCGGCGGAAGCGTGTCCTTCTATGATACGAAGGTGCAACTGATTAAAGTATAGGAAGAAAGGACAACGGGACATGAGCGGGGGAGCGGCCATATATGCCCCCCGCTCATGTCCCGGAGGGTTAAGAAAAGGCAATGCCCTTGAAAATGATCTGAAAGCCGTTTTGTATCTTACATTACCCTTATCGTTGCAATACACTCCCGGGAAAGGCGGGGCTGGGGTGAATGCGCCGAAAACCTTGCTGCGGCGACACCTGTATCAAAACGAAAAATGAACTATTCGCCAATGGTCGATGACACAAAGAGTGGAATCCTGAAACACGAAGCTGACGAGGCGTATCGTCGCCTTCAGCGAGGCTTTGAGGCGCTTCGCCCCGCCTTTTCATGCAACAGAAAGGTTACCTCCGGAAGCGGCGCGCTCTCGCAGCAGCGCGGCATGTGTGTGCCGACGCTTTTAAAGGTGTTAAAGGGCTGAAGCACGCCCTTCATGTCTTCCTTGATTTTCGACTACAGACAAAAGGGACAGGCAAGCCGGCAGATAAAACCCGAGAAGCTCAGGGGCATTATTTTTGCCGGGCAACCGTAATTTGCGCAGATGAAGCACATTCTAACCACCGCCCATCTTAATTTTTTTGCGTCGGCAGTGACGCCGACACCGATTAATACCATGGCAATCAAACAGATGAACCATCCTACTCTCTGTCATTCCGGCTTGTCCGGAATCCCTCTCATTTTCAGAAGGATTGCCGACGCGCTCCGCTTGCGGCAATGACGCTGTTGTAAGTATTCAATTGCCGGGTTAATAATATGGAGCCCACGGTCGCAATGGTCACAATAAACCTTCCGCTTATCGCTTCCACCATGTTGCTCCACAATAATATATCGACCATGAGACCGTATTTCATTATCACCGGACCGTTCCGGTGCGAGACCTGCGATGCATGTTCAGATTCATTGAGGTTGCCCGAGAATTTTGCCGCAAAAAAACATGACCTCGTTTTAAGGTTTCACTGAAGGCTTTTTTGAATAGGTGGGATGATGCCATTCGTGAAAAAATGTGATAATCTATGAAGTATGAGACCGCATGATTTTGAAGCCCTGCTGCAGGAATCGGTGAAGATCCACGGGCACCTCTGTCCCGGACAGGTCCTGGGCGTGCGGATGGCCCTTTACGGGCTCCATAAGATCGGCATTCAGGACCCGCGGGGAAAAGACAGAAAAAAGATAGTCCTCTTCGTCGAGATCGACCGGTGCGCGACGGATGCGCTTCAGTCCGTCACGGGCTGCAGCCTCGGCCACCGGACAATGAAGTTCGTCGATCACGGCAAGATGGCGGCCACATTCGTCAATCTGGAAACGGGAGATGCCGTGCGTGTCGTGGCGAGGGAAGAGGCCCGGGAAAAGGCGAAGGATTATGTCTCAGGCATCGAGGACAAGTATAAGCGCCAGCTCGAAGCATACAAGATCATGCCCGACGAAGAGCTGTTCACACATGAGTCCGTCCGTGTCAGCATCCCGCCTGAGGACATGCCCGGCAGGCCCCTTTCGAGGGTACGGTGCGAAGTCTGCGGTGAGTATGTACAGGACAAACGTGAAATAGAGGAAGAGGGGAGGGTGCTCTGCAGGGCCTGCGCCCGGAGCGGATATTTCGAAACAGTTGAGAGGTGCTCGGACCATTGAATATTGAGTTTCTATGAAAACTGTCATGGATTTTATAATGCCTATGCATACGGGAAAGGCGGGGCTGGGGTGAATGCGCCGAAAACCTTGCTGCGGCGACACCTGTATCGTCACGGAAGATACGCTATAAGCCGATGGTCGGTAGAACAGAGAAGTGGAACCCTGAAAAAGAACCTCACAATGCTCATCGTCGCCTTCAGCAAGGCTTTGAGGCGCTTCGCCCGGCCTTTTTCGGCAGCGACGAGGTAGACAGGGATGCTTTGATATATTTTTTGCCGTTCGTTATGCACATTTGCAATAACGCCTGCTGAGGTGAGTCATGGAGATACGATCGAAGATCTGGATCGAGGTCAACAACGAGCCTGTTTTCGGGAGGGGCAGGCGGTTCCTCCTGGAAGCGATCGACAAACACGGCTCGATCAACAGGGCCGCAAAGGAGATCAACATTTCCTACCGGAAGGCCTGGAGCTACATCAATGCCATGGAGGAACGCCTTGGCATCAGGCTTGTGGACCGCCAGAGCGGCGGGAAAAACGGCGGCGGTGCGCAGTTGACCCGGGAGGCCCGGGAATTCCTCAGGGGGTACGAGCGGCTTGAGGAGGGGATCAGGGGCTATGTTGACGAGCGTTTCCGGTCGATCGTCTTTCAAACGGAGGAACCTTCCCCGCCGGGAAACGGAAACGGAGGCAGCAGGCGGGGCGCAGGTATGACCAAGGTGCCCGTTGAGGACGCCGTCGGCATGGCCCTCGGACACGACATCACGGAGATCAGGCAGGGTGAGTTCAAAGGGAGGGCCTTCCGGAAGGGCCACATTGTCAGGCAGGAGGATCTCGATCATCTCCGGAACCTCGGCAAGGAACATCTCTTTGTCCTTGCCATCGCAGAGGACGAGATGCATGAGAACGAGGCCGCCCATGCCCTCGCAGAGGCCCTGATGGGAACGGGTGTTGTCGCCGAGGGGGAGCCGAAGGAAGGCAAGATCAACATCGTCGCCGGCAGAGACGGCCTGTTCAGGGTGAATGCTGACAAACTGACTGAGTTCAACATGCTCGGCGAGGTGATGTGCGCCACCATCCATACGCATACAGTCGTCAGGAAGGGGCAACTCGTCGCAGGTACAAGGGCGATTCCGCTCATCATCAGGCGCGATATCGTTCAGGAGGCGGTGGATATCGCAAAATCTTCAGTGGGACTGCTCGACGTGGCTGAAATGAGGAGACCGAGGGCCGGCATCGTCATTACAGGCAACGAGGTGTACAGCGGCAGGGTCAAGGATGCCTTTGCGCCGGTCATTACGAAGAAGATCGAACAGTACGGCGGCACGGTCGTCGGCGTCGCCTATGCGCCCGATGACGAAAGGATCATCGGGGAAAGGCTGCGGGAGATGATCGAGGCCGGTGCCGACCTCCTCATCACGACGGGAGGGATGTCCGTCGATCCCGATGACGTGACTCGGTTCGCAGTGCGCAGCCTTGGCGCTGTGGATATGACCTACGGATCGGCGGTTCTCCCCGGCGCCATGGTGCTCGTCGCGTATGTCGAAAACCAGTCGACGGCCGGCAGTCGCCAAGCAGCATTCAGGAAGCATCAAGCCAATACGGAGAGTAAGCAGGAGGTGATCCCTGTTCTGGGCATCCCCGCCTGCGGGATGTATCACAAGACGACGATCTTCGATCTCGTCCTGCCGCGAATCCTGGCAGGCGAGAGGATCGGGCGGCGCGAGCTGGCGGAACTCGGTCACGGCGGCCTCTGCCTGAACTGCAAGGAATGCCGTTTCCCCGTCTGTCCCTTCGGGAAATGAGAAGCGTCGCCTCCCTGAGACATTCCGTTTCCCGGACTCCATGGGGTCACCTGTGAAACGTTGTGAATGGGCGAGCAGGACTGGGCTCGAGCAATCCTATCACGACAAGGAGTGGGGCGTACCGATTCACGACGACAGGAGCCTCTTCGAGTTCCTGGTGCTGGAAGGTGCGCAGGCAGGCTTGAGCTGGTCCACCATTCTGAGAAAGCGTGAAGCATACAGAAAAGCCTTCGATAATTTTGACGCTCAAAAAATCTCCCGATACTCTGAGCATGACGTGTCACGATTGCTCGCTGATGCCGGAATTATTCGGAACAGGCTCAAGATCAACGCCGCCATCGCGAACACCGGCGCCTTCCTGCGGGTGCAGGAACAATTCGGAAGTTTTGACCGTTACATCTGGCAGTTTGTTAACGGAAGGCCTGTTCAGAACTCGTGGGAAAGGATGACCGATATTCCACCCAGCACTCCTGAGTCCGAAGCCATGAGCAGAGATCTGAAGGAGAGAGGGTTCAAATTCGTCGGGCCGACGATATGTTATGCCTTCATGCAGGCTGTCGGTATGGTCAACGATCATATCGTCGGTTGTTTCAGATACGCAGAGCTCAGGAATATGGATAAGCATGACAACAAGGAGGAAAAACAATGCTGGTGACAACGACTCCAGGGATTGAAGGCAAGCGCATCACGAAGTACTACGGTGTCGTCGCAGGTGAAGCGATTCTCGGCGCCAACATCTTCAAGGATCTCTTTGCAGGCATCCGTGACCTCGTGGGAGGAAGGTCTGCCACATACGAGCGCGAACTGCAGCGGGCGAGGGATATTGCCCTGAAGGAGCTTCAGGAGAGGGCGATGGAGCTTGGCGCCAACGCCGTGGTCGGAGTGGACCTGGACTACGAGGTGCTTGGTGAAGGAAACGGAATGCTGATGGTTTCTGCGAGCGGAACGGCCGTATTAGTAGAATGACAAACGGACGAAGGCCCGTCCATCGAAGTGACTCATTGGCTGCAAGGGTTTCTTCAAATCCACGGCTTGCCTGAGTGACCGCCGACTCACCGAGACCAAAGGGTTCTGCAATCTCCTTCAACGACCAACCGCGGTAGCGGTGCGCAACGTAGAGGGTCGCCTTTTTCCTCAGTGCCGCATCGCCCCGGAACTCCTCGTCAACAGCGCCGATAATGTCATCCATAGATCGCCGCGTCAATCTTATCGTTGCAATACACTCCCGGGAAAGGCGGGGCTGGGCGTATGCGCCGAAAACCTTGCTGCGGCGACTCCTGTATCGCGATGACCTTTTTGCTGACACTCACACTGTCACTGACACTGTTTTTCAGAGTGCTTCGCCCCGCCTTTCAATGCAACGACAAGGTCAACACTTTCAGGGTTGCGAAATCGTTGCTTTTCCCGTGAAGACTGTTTCGACGGTCGATGCCACAAAGGATGGCATCCTGATAAAGGAACTTAGAATGATCAAAGGTAAAGGGACGACCTCGCCCTGACTGACACTGACACCGACACTCTTCTGCATGTAGTATAAAAGATGCTGTTAAACCTTATTGATTCCCCGATGTCCCATAATTCAGAGATACGGTGATGGACGAAGACATCCGGTTGATTGAAGATCATCTTTCCGGCCGGGACGGCGCCCTCGATGAACTCGTTGTCAAGTACCAGAAGATGATATTCGGACTTACGTACCGCATGACACATGACGTGGAAGACGCGAAGGACCTGACGCAGAAGACGTTTCTCCAGGCATTCAGGGGCCTCGGGAACTTCAGGAGGGATGCCTCCTTCAAGACCTGGCTCTACCAGATCGCGATCAACACGTGCATCAGTCACGTGAGAAAAAAAGGGTATGACGAACGTGAAGTGGACGACACGATTGCGGGAAAGCAGCAGGGCGCCCTCTCGGAGCTGATCGAAAAGGAAAAGAAGGAGTATATAAAAGAATGTCTCTCGTCGCTTCCGGAGCGTCAGAGGGCGGCGCTGGTGCTGAGGGTGTACGAGGGGCTCAGCTGCGCCGAGACCGCCTCGGCGATGGGATGTTCCGAAGGCGCAGTCAAGGCCCACTATCATCATGCAGTGAAGAAGCTGCGAAATCTGTTTGCGGAGAAAGGATATGAAGTCAGGACATGACGAAATAGGAAACCTGCTGCCCGAATATGCCAGGGGCGCGTTGCCCGGCGAGAGGTATGAAGCCGTTGAGGATCATCTCCGGGAGTGCGCGGAGTGCCGGGAAGAGCGGGAGATGCTGGTAACCCTCTCGGAGGTTGCCGTGCCGGATCCGGGAGACCTCTACTGGAAGACCCTCCCGCAGCGCGTGAGGGGCGACCTGAAAGAGCCGCAATCCCCGTCGCGATGGTCGTCCATTGTGTCTTTCCTCCTGAGACCGTTGCCGGTTGCGGCGGCTGCCGTTCTGATGATCTTCGTCCTGGTGTTGTCTCTATCGTCAAACCGGGAGGTGCAGACCGTCGACCCCCTGTTTCAGGACCCCCTGAGGGCAGACATTCTTGACTACTCCGACATCAACGAGAGGGATGTCTCCATGATAGCGAGGCGGATGATCGCCGAGACTGACGCACCGATAGAGAACTTCTCTGACGAACCCTATCACCGGGACCTCGCAACGCTCGATGCGCGTGAGGTCAGGACGCTCGCAGAGGAACTGGAAAGAGAGCAACGAGGAGGTTAATGATAATGATGAGGAAGATGAAGATCATTGTCCTGTGTCTGGTGGTTTCCGGCGTGCTGAATCCCGGGACCGGCAATGCCGAACAACAGGATGGAGAGCACATCATGACGAGGGCGCAGATGGAAAAGGTGAGGGAGCGAATCGAGACCCTGAAGATGCTGAGGATGACAAAGGCGCTCGAACTGGATGAACGTTCATCGGCCCTCGTTTTTCCTCTCCTGAACAGATACGATAAGAAACGGGCCGATATCGAACTCTCCCTTTGGAACGGTCTGCGGGAGCTGAGGGAGTCGCTGAAAGAAAAACGTGAAACAAGGCTCAGGGCCCTGATTGAAAAAATCGAGTCCGATCACAAAACCATCGAGCGGATCAACGACGAAGAGCGGGTTGAGCTGAAAAAGGTACTGAGCGTTGAGCAGCAGGCCCGGTTTATCCTCTTCCAGCGGGAATTCAACAGGGACATCAAGAGGATCATCACGGACACCCGGGAAAGAAGGCTTGAAAAGACCCGACAGTAGGTAAACCTTATCGTTGCACCCGGGCATCCGGAAAAGCGGGGCGAAGATGGCGAAAAGCCTTGGTGCTGCGAAACCTTTGCCTTCCCATACGGATCATGTCAGGCTGACGGTTGAAAGAAGGTGAACCTTCTGCTGATACTGACACTGACACTGTCTTTCAGAGCACTTTGTCCCGCCTTTTCATTCAACTGGTAAGTAAAGTTTTCCCCTCCCGCCTCCGATAGATGAGAAAAGCACAGAGATGCATAATGCCCATCTCATGGAGGAGGCGCACAATGAGAAACTTGCTTGGCTTGATGATCGGCACGGCCCTCATTATTCTTGCATCGCAATCCGCCCAGGGAAACCCTGAAGACCCCGGCATCCGCAACAGGATCCACGAACAGCAGCAGAGGATAGACCAGGGCGTTGCATCGGGAGAGCTCACCCCTGCCGAGGCGCGCCGTGCCCAGACCAATCTGAACAGGATCAGGGCGGAGGAAAATCGTTTGAAAGCCGACGGCACACTGACGAAACAGGAACGGGTACACCTCCAGCGCGAACTGGACCGAAGCAGCGACTCGATTTACCATAGGAAGCACAACCAGAAGAGAAGGTAGCAAACCGAATGCACGGGCCTAAGGGCTATCCCCTCCACTTCCGGCAGCGGAGCACGACCGCCCCGAGAACGATGAAATTGCCGAGAAGAAAGACGCCCCAACTGAAGTTTCCCGGCATATACCGGGAGACCTTCTGCTGCAGCCGATCGGCGGAAAAACCCCCTCGGGAGAGTTCCTGCAGCACGATGAGTCCGTAGTCCCGAACGAAAGAAAAGAGTATAAAGACAGCCCCGACAAGCACCGGAATCCCGACAGCCGCCGTGTTTGCCTGTTCCGGTCCCGGGGCATCATCTGTGAGGATGCAGGCGGCCATGACCAGCATCGTCAGAGAGCACAGGACCGGCGCCAGCACAGGCCCTGCCCAGATGACGGGGATGAGAAAAAGGATGTCCCATGTCATGAGGGAAGGGGGCCAGTCGATGAGGACCCGGAGCCAGAGATAATAGAAGATGTCCCAGAGACCGAAAGCGATCAGGAAGGAGGCAAGGCGCTGACTCCTGTTCCGTCCGGCTATGATCGCGACGGACAGGAGCATGACGATCGTCGCCGCCTCCCTCCCCACTTCGGTTGCGTAGATGGATGGTGGCAGAATGCCAAGGGGAAAGGAGAAGCCCTGAGGGTAATAGAGTTCCCTCAGGTAGATGACGACCGCCGCCTCAGCATAGGCCATGGCGATGGCAAAAAACGCCAGGGAGATGATCATCTTTCCGGTCATTGACCGAACCATACCGTTCTACAAACCCCGTCCCATGAACCGTCTTCGTCTACTGTATTCTGAATTCTGTATTCTATATTCTGTCTTTGCGACCCGCAACGTCTCTAATATCTCATCTTCACCCTGTATGTGAGCTTGACCTCCCTGTCGACGGGGACGGCGATCCTGAACTCGGCGATGGACGCCTCGGTCTTGACGAACTCGTGGGACGTGGAGACCATCGTCCAGTCGCCCGGTATGGGCTCGACGACCTTGACCGTCACATCCTCCTTCTTGTGATTTCTCAGCGTGATCTCGAAGGCAGCCTCGTACGTGTCATAGGCGATCTTTTTCCAGTCCGTCTGCTTCCTCGTGACGGCCACATCGAAGGCCTCGCCGAGCTTGATCCTGATCTTCTCGTCCTTCGGGGTGTGATCGATGGCGTCTTCGCCCACAAACTGGAGGCTTCCCTCGCTGTCCTGCTTGTAGACCCTGACAGTACCCTTCGGCAGGGGCATGCCGAGGTTGTTCGCCTTCCTGTTCTCGATCTCCACATAGACACCGACTTTCTGTGTCGGCGCTGCGTCCCCGTACCTGCTGGTATAAAAATGCCGGCCTCCGCGGTACAGGAGCTCCTTTCTGACGGGCACCTTTTCCGCCTCGAGGAGCCGGATCTGCTTCGTCTGGTTCTCCTTGATCGTCGACGGTCTCTGGAGGGTGTAGATGTGATATTCGAAGAACTCCTCCTCCTTGAACTGGGGCGCCGCGGGCAATGCCTCGGCCTTCGCCATGCGGTACATCCGGTCCCTGTATTCCTGCTCGTCCTTCACCCTGTGGACGTCACCGGCGACGAGCTTGAGCGACGCATTCCTGTATGTCGTACCGCTCCTGTTGTCGATGGTGACCCATCCTGTGAGATCGGCCCGGTCATCGCCAGCATTCAGGGTCACCACGTAGTCGGCCCGCCAGGTGATGCCGTTCGTGAGATAGGAAGCCTCCACCTTCTGGGCCGATGAGAGGCTGTTCCGGAACATCCAGACGAGGGTCGGCTGCGATATGAGGTTTTCGGGAACGCCGGGGAAAACGACCCGCCCGGGATGGCCGAAGGTGATCTCATCGCCGATCCTGTAGATCGGCCCGCCGTTGTTCGAAAGGAGAAGGGCGTTCACGACTTCCTCCCGCTCCGTGTAGGGATTCTTCGTGAAGAGTTTCACCTCCTTGCCGACATACTTGTCCATGAGTTTCTGGGGGTTCAGGAGGTCGTACTCGTAGTTCTGCTCCAGCACGTCGAGGCTGGACGGGTCGGTGAGAGACTTGATGTGGACGCTGGCAGGGATGACCTGCGACGCCACATCCATGAACCGCAGTTCCCCCGTCCCCTGCGGCAGGGGGATGGTGCGCTGGTCCTTCACGAGCCCGAGATTGACGTTGTAAATCGTGACGGCCACGCCTGTCTGGTCTTTCCCGTCAGACGAGAGCAGCTTCGGAGCAGCCCGCTCATCAGCGGCGGCAGGCGCGGCAAAGAACAGGAGTGCGGCAACAAAAAGCACAGAATGAATGCAATGAGACGGGATCAGTTTCATGAAAACCTCCTTGTTGAGTCCTTCAAGGCGGGCTGAAGCGCCTTGCATTTCCTGACGGTGCAGGCTACGATAGGTTTCACCTTATTATTGCATACGCCCGACCGAAAGGCGAGGTGTATGCGCCGAAAAGGCGTCGGCGGGCTTTGAACCATGTCTGCCCTCCCGGAGACCACACCGTTACGGGCAAAACCTTGAGGCGTTTCGTCCCGCCTTTGCGGAAGGCCTATGCGACAAGTGTAACATGCTGGATTTCCACGGACATTTTCGGCTATGCTATCAGGGGGGGAAGTTCAGGGCCAAAATCAGGATCTGTCCGTAAATACAGATGTTCAGTTTGTTTGTCATTTCGGCTCTTGTCCTCGCACGGCCGAGGATCAGTACGGAATCTTTCTTTTTTCAGAAGGATTCCCGACGCCCCCGCATCAAGTGCGGGGTTGCGGGAATGACAGATTAAGGTTTCGTTGTGGACATATGCTGATTCCAGTCTCGACCAGTCCTTTTTCATCACGACCGATGAAATAAATTTCTTGAAATAACCGATAGGGAGAAGGTATGAGCAAATTACGAGTCGTCGATGCGGAGCGTTGCGTCGGCTGCCAGAGCTGCATGTTCGCCTGTGCCAGGCGCCGCGGCGAGGGCGGCATTGCCGAATCCTGCATCCATGTCAGGTCGACAGGGGGTATGGAGCGCGGGTTCACCGTCGTCGTCTGCAACGCCTGCGAGGATCCGCCCTGTGTCAAGGTCTGTCCCACCGAAGCGATTTCCCAGTCAAAGGGCAGGGCCATCATGCTCGATTTCAGCAAGTGCTCGGGCTGCGGGTTCTGCAAGACCGCCTGCATCATCGGCGCCATCTTCTGGAACGAGGAGACGAACAAGCCGATGATCTGCTCCCAGTGCGGGTACTGCTCCAATTATTGCCCTTACGGGGTCCTGAAATCGGAGAAAGCGGGAGGTGAGAGCCTTGTTGAAAAATGATCCCCTTGCCAATGTCCTCCATGTGGATCTTTCGAAAAAGCGCTATTGGGTCGAGCGGCGTGAGGAGCTCTTTGAGCAGTATCTCGGCGGCGCCGGCGTGGCGGCACAGCTTCTCCTCGAGCATTGCCCCGAGGGGGCTGATCCTCTTGGGCCTGAAAACCCGATCATCTTCGCCGTGGGGCCCCTCACCGGTCTTTTCCCCCTTGCTTCAAAGACGGTGGCCATGTTCAAGTCGCCCCACACGGGCAACCTCGGCGAGAGCCATGCCGGGGGCAGGAGCGCCGTCTCTATTCGGATGGCCGGCTACGGCGCTATAGTCATCAAGGGCGCCAACGACTACCCCTGTTATATATCGATTCACGGAGACAAGGTCTTCTTCCGCGATGCGTCGTCACTCTGGGGCATGGAGAACACCTTCGGCACGGGCCGCATCATAAGGGAAAACGAGCCCTCGTCGGGGCAGCGCACGATCATGCGCATCGGCTCGGCCGGTGAAAAGCTCGTTTCTTATGCCTGTGTCATCACCGAGACGTACCGCCATTTCGGCAGGCTCGGGCTCGGGGCCGTCTTCGGATCGAAGAAACTCAAGGCCGTCGTTGTCTCCGGCAAGAGGTCATTGCCGACCCTGGACAAGAAGGAATACCGCACAGTCTACGATGAGATCTTCAAGGCTGCCGTCTCATCGCCGGTCATGAAGAAGTACCACGACCTCGGGACACCGGAAAACGTGAAGCCCCTCAACCTCTTCGGCGGACTGCCGACGAGGAATCTCAGGACGGGACATTTCGAGGGGGCCGACAAGATATCGGGCGAGTCCTTCGCCGAGAAATATCTGGGCCGCAGGCTCGCCTGTTCGCACTGCCCCGTCGGGTGCATCCACATCGCCGCGCTCAGGGAGCCCCATCCGCACGAGCTGTATTTCTATAAGACGACTATGATCTCCTATGACTATGAGCTCATCTTCGCCCTGGGCTCCATGCTCGGCATCGCCGACCCCGAAGGGATCCTGAAGCTCATCGATGCCGTCGAGTCCTACGGCATCGATGCCATGAGCACCGGCGTCATTCTCGCCTGGGCCACGGAGGCGCAGGGCAGGGGGATCATCTCCGACGCCGAAACGCTCGGCATCAAGCTCGACTGGGGGAACTATCTCTCCTACATAGAGGCATTGAAGTACATCGTCGAACAGCCCAACGACTTTTACCGGGCCCTCGCAAAGGGAGTTGACCACGCGGCCGCAATTTACGGGGGCGCTGACTATGCCATGGCCTTCGGCGGGAACGAAATGGCAGGGTATCACACGGGACCGGGAGCGCACGTGGGATTCCTCGTCGGAGCCCGCCACAGCCACCTCGACAACGGGGGCTATGCCGTCGACCAGAAGATCATGGTGAAGAAGAAACTGAGTCCCGAGGACCTGGCCCAGGAGCTGTTGAAGGAGGAGAAATGGCGCCAGATCATGTCGAGCCTCGTCACGTGCTTCTTCGCCCGCGGACTCTATACGACCGAAACGGTCATCAAGGCCCTGCACGTTGCGGGATTCGAGCTCACAGCCGATGACCTTGACCGGATCGGCGACGAGATCCACCGAGCGAAGTACATCTTCAAGCTCCGGGAGGGGTTCAGCTTCGACGACCTCCGTATCCCGAAGCGGACCATGGAGACGATGTCACCCGTCGGACCGATCGACGAGGAGTACATGAGAAAGGCGATCGATGCGGTCAAACAGGCCCTCGTCTCGGCCGGACCGACCCCGAAAGAAACAGCGTGATGATCAGCAGGAAAGGTGGAGGCAGGCAACAACGTGTCTGTCAGGGTGCAGACCGTTGAATGCCTCCGCCGCATCGGCTGTCGTCATGACCCGGACGTCGATGCCCCGCTTCGTCAGTGTCTTCATGACCTCGGCGGGAACCTTCATCGAGGCGTAATAGCCCGTCCCGATGAGGATGATCTCGGGGTTCGCGGCGATGGCTTCGGGAAGATCATCGACGCAAAGACGGTGCCCCTCTCTCCGCCACCAGGGCGACAAGACGCGGTCCGGGAGGATGATGACGTCGTTGGTGAAGACACGGCCGCCGATGGTGATCCGGCCAAAGGAATAGCGCCCGATTTTCATAATCCTATACACCCCTGTCCAAAATATCTTGAAGCGGGATCTTGAAGACGAGGATAGGGTTTGGTTTCTGAAGCAAAATTCACGGGTAACGTGAACGGCGGCGGGAGTCGAAGGCGCAAGCCGCAGCGGGAGCCGCACAGTGTATTTGAGAAGATATCCGTTTTCATAACAAAGACATGTTCATGAGGAGAGGGAGTTTATTTTCGAGGAAATCATGCCCTATCCTCGTGCCACGTTATTTTTGGACACCAATGGATCCTGTAGTATAATCAACGGGGCAGTCCGATTCCCACTCAAAGCTCTGCATGAGTACCCGATAACAGAAGGAGGATTTCATGGCAACAAAGATCGTTCTGGCATATTCCGGCGGCCTCGACACGTCCGTCGCCATACAATGGCTCAAGGAGAACTACGATGCCGAAGTCATCGCCTTCTGCGCGGACCTCGGCCAGGGAGAGGACCTGCAGGAAGTCCGGGAGAAGGCACGGAAAACGGGCGCCTCAAAGGTCTACGTCGAGGACCTCCGGGAGGAGTTTGTCCGTGACTTCATCTTTCCCATGCTGAGGTTCAACGCCCTGTACGAAGGCACGTACATGCTCGGCACATCCATCGCGAGGCCCCTTATCGCCAAGAAGCAGATCGACATCGCCCGGGCCGAGGGCGCCGACGCCGTTTCCCATGGCGCGACAGGCAAGGGCAACGACCAGGTGCGGTTCGAGCTGACTTACTATGCATTGAAGCCCAACATCAGGGTCATCGCCCCCTGGCGGGAGTGGACCTTCGACTCCCGGCAGTCTCTCATCGACTATGCCGGGAAGCACGGCATCCCCGTCACGGCGACGAAGGAAAAGCCCTACAGCACGGACCGGAACATATTTCACATCAGCTACGAGGGCGGGATCCTCGAAGACCCCTGGGCCGAGCCGCCTGCCGACATGTATACGATGATGAAGCCTGCCGGACAGGCGCCGGACAAGCCTACTTATATCACTGTCGAGTACGAGGGAGGCGACCCCGTCGGTCTCAACGGCGAACGCCTGTCACCGGCCGTCCTCTTTGAAAAACTGAATGCCGTCGCCGGGGACAACGGCATCGGCCGAGTCGACATCGTCGAGAACCGCTATGTCGGCATCAAGTCCCGGGGCGTCTATGAGACTCCCGCGGGCTCGGTCCTCCATGTCGCCCACCGCGCCGTCGAGTCCCTCACCCTCGACAGGGAGGTGCTCCATATCCGGGACTCCCTCATCACAAAGTATGCGGAGCTCGTCTATTACGGCTACTGGTTCGCCCCGGAGCGGGAGATGCTCCAGGCGGCCGTCGATGCCATCCAGAAGCAGGTCACCGGCACGGCGAGACTGAGGCTCTACAAGGGAAACTGCACCGTCGTGGGACGAAAATCTCCCCTGTCGCTCTACAATCCCGAGCTGGCCACCTTCGAGTCGGAGCGGATTTACAATCAAAAGGATGCCGAGGGTTTCATCAGGCTCAATGCCCTCCGTCTTAAGGTGCGCCACATGCTCGAAGCCGCTGGAGGCGTTGCTGAAGCCTGATACGGCCAGGGTCCGCACCGACAGGGCAAAGGGAGGAGACCGCAGCAGCGGGGACCTCGCCTTCTGGCTCGCCCTCCATTTTCTGAAGGATATCGGACCGGTCACCGCCCGGAGCCTTCTTGCCTTGTACCATGACCCGGCAAAGATTTTCGGGGCCTCCTTCGACGATCTCAGGCATATCGGGTTTGTCGGAGAGCTCAAGGCGCGGAGGATAAAGGCCTTTGACGACTGGGCCGCCGTGGATCATGAGATAAAGACGGTCGAACAGCAGGGCATCCGCATAATCAGGTGTGTCGACGGCGATTACCCGGAGCTCCTCAGGCATATCGATGACGCACCGCTCCTCCTCTACGTGAAGGGGACCCTGAAAGAGACGGACCGTCACGCCGTCGCGATGGTGGGGTCCCGGAAGATGTCCGGATACGGTGCGAAAGTGGCCTGGCTCCTCTCCACGGAGCTTGCGACCTGCGGTCTGACCATAGTGAGCGGCATGGCTGTGGGCATCGATACCGTCTCTCACCGCGGGGCCCTCAGCACAGGCGGCAGGACCATCGCCGTCCTCGGCTGCGGCCTCGACCAGCCCTATCCGCCTCAAAACAAAGAGCTTTTCGATGCGATCGCGGAAAAGGGGTGCGTGGTCAGCGAATTTCCCCTCGGGACGCCGCCCCTGAGGGAGCATTTTCCCCGCCGGAACAGGCTGATCAGCGGCCTCTCCCTCGGTGTCATCGTCGTCGAGGCGGCCGCGCAAAGCGGTTCCCTGATCACGGCGGGCTGCGCCCTCGAACAGGGCAGGGAGGTCTTCGCCGTTCCCGGCAGCATCACCTCCTCTTCCTCAAAGGGCACCAACGGTCTCATCAGGAAAGGCGCCGTCGTTGTCCGGTCCGTCGAGGATGTCCTCGAAGAGTTGTCCCCCCATCTCGGGGGGATGCCTGGGATCACCAGCCGGGAAAAGGCGCATCTCGGCCGCGAGGCCTCACTTGAAATAAGCGCCGATGAAAAGGCAATATGTAATGTTCTGGGGGACGAGCCGAAACACGTCGACATAGTCGCCCGGGAGACGCAGATCCCGGCGGCCCGGCTTCTCGGCATGCTCCTGAATCTCGAAATAAAAGGCATTGTAAAACAGGCGGAGGGCAAGAGGTTTTTCCTCGCCTAACCGCCGCCTGGAGGAGGGGGATTGGCGCAGAGATTCATTAACGTCCTGCGGGGGCTCGCCCGGGAACTCATCGAGAAGGGCTACGACGCAGAGGATGTGGTGAGGCAGATCAGCTACATCGACATCGATTTTTTGACGATAAAGGAAGAGCTGATGAAGCTGGAGGTGTCGAATAACATTGAAGAGGCGGAGCTCGACACGATCAGGGCGCTTCTCGCATATATATTGCTGAAGGAGACGGAGCTCGAGATCGAGGACATCTATGCGTTCGTCTTCGGCAGGGGACGTCAGATCACCTGGAACTGAGGGGGGAGGATTGAAATCACTCGTCATTGTTGAATCGCCGGCCAAGGCGAGGACCATACACAAGATCCTGGGCAAGGAATTCGGGGTCAAGGCGTCGATCGGGCATATCAAGGATCTGCCGAAAAAGGACGTCGGTGTCGACGTCGATCATGACTTCGCTCCCAGCTACACGGTCATTCCGGGGAAGGAAAAAGTCGTCGAGGAACTGACGAAAGAGGCGAAGAAGGCTGACACGATCTACATCGCCACGGACCCTGACCGGGAAGGCGAGGCGATCGCTTACCACATCGCCGAGGTCGTGACCCCGCCAAAGGGCTCCAAGCCTATTTACCGCGTCACCTTTCACGAGATCACAGACCGGGTCGTCAGGGATGCCATCCTGCACCCGTCGGCTATCGATATGAACAAGGTGGAGGCCCAGCAGGCACGGCGGGTCCTGGACCGCCTCGTGGGGTACAATCTCAGCCCCTTCCTCTGGAAGAAGGTGCGGAGGGGCCTCAGCGCCGGGAGGGTCCAGTCCGTAGCGGTGCGTCTTGTCGTCGACCGCGAGCGCGAGATAAGCGCCTTTCGGAAAGAGGAGTACTGGACCGTCGACGCCCTCTTCCGGCATGTCCCGGAGAGCGCGGACGCTGCTGCCGCCGCCGGCGGGGAGTTCAGGGCGAAGCTGTTCCGCCACGAGGGTTCCCTTGTCGTCAACCGTGACGGGGCCGAGGGGAAGCGCTTTCTCATCGGTGACGAGGAGGCGGCCCGTCGTGTCGTCGAGAGCATCAGGGACAAGGAGTTCTTTCTTTCGAACGTCGAGAAGAAGCTGCGAAAGAAATCGCCCTCGCCGCCTTTCATCACAAGCACCCTTCAGCAAGAGGCGGCCAGGAAGCACAAATTCCCGGCGAAAAAGACAATGGCTGTCGCGCAGAAGCTCTATGAAGGCGTTGAGCTGGGCGCCGAGGGGGCCGTCGGTCTCATCACGTACATGAGAACGGACTCGTTCAGGGTCGCCCCGGAGTCACAAAAATGGGCGAGGGACCTCATCGAAGAGCGGTTCGGGAAAAAGTTCCTGCCGCCGAAGCCGCCCTTTTACCGCAGCAAGGAGACGGCACAGGAGGCCCATGAGGCGATCCGTCCCACCTATCCGGACAAGACCCCGGACCGGGTGAAGTCCTTCCTGTCAAGGGACGAATACAACCTCTACACATTGATCTGGAACAGGTTCATCGCCAGCCAGATGGCCCCGGCCGAGCTTGAACAGACGACCTTCATCATCGGCCTGCGCGAGGGGGGCAACGAGATCGAGGGAACGGAGCTCAGGGCTACCGGCACGGTCATCCGCTTTCCCGGCTTCATGGCCCTGTACACAGAGAGCAGGGACGAGGCGGATGACGAGGACAAAGAGATCCTCCCGCCTCTCGACACGGGCGTTCCCCTCGACCTCCTTGATCTCCAGCCGGTCCAGCATTTCACGCAGCCTCCCCCCCGGTACAGCGAGGCGTCCCTTGTGCGGACCCTTGAGGAGAAGGGGATCGGCAGGCCGAGCACGTATGCTGCGATCCTCTCGACGATCCAGGACCGGAAGTATGCCCAGAAAGAGGAGGGACGGTTCGTGCCCACGGAGCTGGGCGTCGTCGTGAACGACCTGCTCGTCGACAGGTTCCCCGAGCTGCTGGATGCGGGGTTTACTGCGAAGATGGAGAACGATCTGGACGACATCGAAAACGCCAAGCGGCAATGGGTGAAGGTGGTGCGGGACTTCTACACGCCTTTTCAGTCGGTCCTCGCCCAGGCGACGCAAGACGCCGGTCGTGTCAAGCCCCAGGACATCCCCACGGACATCAACTGCGAGAAATGCGGATCTCCGATGGTCGTGCGCTGGGGACGGCACGGAAGGTTCCTCGCCTGCACCGGCTATCCGAAGTGCAAGAACACGAAGCCCATCAGCGGCAATGGGGAGAAGCAGGCCGATCCCGTGATGAGCGGCGAGATCTGTGACAAGTGCGGCGCCGCCATGCTGATCAAAACGGGCAGGTTCGGAAAGTTTCTTGCCTGCTCGAATTACCCGGAATGCAAGAGCTCCCGGCCCCTGTCGACGGGTGTGAAGTGCCCCCAGGACGGCGGCGACATCGTTGAACGGCGCTCCAAGAAGGGGCGGCGCTTCTGGAGCTGCAGCAATTATCCGTCCTGCACCTTCAGCCTCTGGAGCCGGCCGGTGCCGAAAGCCTGCCCACGCTGCTCCTCGCCGTTCCTGATCGAGAGAAGGGATAAAGCGGGAAATATTGTTCTGTCCTGCCCGACGAAGGACTGCCGTCACAGGGAGACGGTGGCGGAGGATGCTCCCCAGGCCACCTGATTTTCATGGTCCGTCGCCCTTTCACCGTCGGGATCGCGGGGGCTCACAGCTGCTCCGGCAAAACATCCCTCGCCTCAGCTATCCTGAGGCGCATCACCAAATCACCTTTCCGCCTGCCCCGGGGCGGAGCGGCCCTGCGGTGGGGCGCCATCAAATACTCGAAGTCTTCACTCTACACGTCGCTCATCGATGACCCCGGCACCCTCCGCCAGGAGGGAAAGGACACGCGGATCATGCTTGACGCGGGAGCCGCAGAGGTCCTCATGGTCAAAGCCCCGAGGGAGGACCTCGAAAACGTGATGCCCCTCGCCATGGACAGGCTCTCCGGTCTCGACGGCGTCATGATCGAGGGGAACAGCGCGATTGAGTTTATAAATCCTGATATTGTACTATTTATGGTACGGGGTGACGAGGAGCGGATCAAGCCTTCGGCGCTGCAACTGAAGAAAAGTGCGGACATCGTCATCCTCTGGGATGAGGGGAGCCGCAGTGAAGACGAAAAAGGAGCTGTTGCCCGCGACGGAGATGCCGCCCCGGGCAGACAGTTCATCATGGCCGTCAGGGATTTCGCCGGACCGGCCATTGAACGCCTCGTGAGCCAGATGGAAGAAATATCAAAACGAAAGTTGATCGAAAACCTCCTCATCGACCGGTCCGTGGACGGCAGGATCGCCTGCGCCGTTGCGAGGGGCATTGCCGAGGAGCTCGACGTGCCGTACCAGGATGTCGGTAATGCCGCCAATGCCCTGAAGATCAAGGTTCGAGAGTGTGAACTTGGCTGTTTTTAGACCGGGGACTCTCCTCTTTGAGCTCGCCCTGACCTTTTACTTCGCCTCGACGATCATCAGCGTCGTCGAGCTTTTCCGGGGCAGCAAGGAATCGAGCCGGCTGATGCTCATCCTGACGGGCGCCGGCTTTGCAGTTCATACCTTCAGCATCCTGTACCGTTACATCACCGCCGGTTACCTGCCCATCACGAGTATGCACGAGGCGTCGTCTTTTTTTGCCTGGTGCGTCGTCGTCATCTACTTCTTCCTCGAATACCGCTATAAAATCGGGATCATGGGGTCGTTCATCCTGCCCGTTATTTTCATCCTCATGCTCTCGTCATCCGTTCTGCCCCGTGAGATCAGGCCGCTGAGCCCCGTGCTCCAGAGTTACTGGCTCTGGATTCACACCACCATCGCCTTTCTGGGTAATGCCGCCTTTGCCGTGGCGTCGGGCATCGGCGTGATGTATCTCCTCCAGGAGCACTACGTCAAATCGAAGCGGCTGGGAGGGATGTTCCAAAAGCTTCCCAGCCTCCAGGTGCTCGACGAGATGAACTACAGGCTCATCTCCGTTGGCTTTCCCCTGCTCACAATGGCGATCATCACCGGCGCCCTCTGGGCGGAAAGCGCCTGGGGAAGCTACTGGCGGTGGGACCCGAAAGAGGTCTGGTCTCTCATCACATGGTTCATTTACGCCCTTGTCCTCCACATCCGCCTCACCGCAGGCTGGAGGGGCAAGAAGGCCGCCATCCTGTCGATCATCGGCTTCCTCGTCGTCCTCTTCACCTTTTACGGGGTGAACATCTTCCTCAAGAGCCTCCACTCTTTCCCATGAACGTTCTCGTCATAGGACTGAACCATACGACGGCAAAGGTCGACGTGAGAGAGCGCCTCGCCTTCAACGGGCCGAAGCTCGAACAGGGCCTTGCCGGCCTCAGGAACGTGCGCGGCGTCTCCGAAGTGGCCCTCCTGTCGACATGCAACAGGGTCGAGATCTACAGCTCCGTGAACAGTCCTGCTGAAACAGCCGAGAACATCAGGAATTTCCTTGCTGATTTCCACGGACTGACGCGGGGTGAATTCGACGATGCCCTGTACGCTTATACCGGCGCCGACGCAGTCCGCCATGTCTTCCGCGTCGCCTCGAGCCTCGATTCGATGGTCCTCGGAGAGCCCCAGATCCTCGGCCAGCTAAAGGATACCTTTGAATTCGCTCTGTCCCACAAGACGACGGGCGTTCTCCTCAATAAGCTCTTGAAAAAGGCCATCTCGACGGCAAAGCGGGTGAGGACGGAGACGAGAATCGCCGAGAATGCCGTCTCCATCAGTTTTGCCGCCGTGGAGCTGGCGAAGAAGATCTTCAGCGACCTGACGGGCAAGTCGTTCATGCTTCTCGGCGCCGGCGAAATGGCGGAGCTGGCGGCGCGTCACCTCGTCACGAACGGCGTGAAGAACGTCATGGTTGCCAACAGGACCTATGAGCGGTGCTGTGAGCTCGCCCAGGAGTTCTGCGGCAGGCCGGTCCGTTTCGAGGACTTCGTCAATGAGCTTGTCGCCGTCGACATCATTATCTGCTCGACCGGCGCATCCAACTTTGTGCTCTTCCGGGACCAGATGCAGCGGGTGATGCGGTCGCGGAGACAGAAACCGGTCTTCATCATCGATATCTCGGTGCCCCGGAACATCGATCCGGAGATCGAGAAGATCGACAACGTCTACCTGTACACCGTCGACGACCTGCAGAATGTGGTCGATACGAACATGCTGGAGCGGAAAAAAGAGGCCGAAAAGGCCGAGATGATCGTCGGCGAGGAGCTTGAGGCTTTTACCAAATGGATGGCTTCCCTCGATTCGGTGCCGGTCATCGTCTCTCTCCGCCAGAAGGCCGATGAGATCAAGCGGGAGGAGCTGGAGAAATTCAGGCACAGGCACCCCGATCTGGATGAACAAAAGATAAAGTCCCTCGAATACATGGCCACGGCGATCGTCAACAAACTGATCCATCCGCCCACGGCGGCGCTCAAGGAGGACGCCGAGGACAAGGATGAACTGATCGCCCTCATCAAGAGGCTTTACGGCATCAACGGCGATGAGGAGTGAACCATGCCTGCGCGGTCTCCGGGAAGGCACGGTCTTCGGGAAGGCAGATATGGTTCAAAGCCTTTCCAATGCGATGATGAGACATCTCAAGGTGTTCAGCGCCTGTTGCCTGACGGGCTTTTGTCATCTGTCGACACGGCAAAGGGTGGTCTGGGGATGAACAGGGTATCTTAGCGGAAAGGCTTTTCACCACATCAGCCTTCCCTCCCGCGTGTTCCCGGCCTTGTTCCGACTATTGACCGTCTGCTGTCTGTTGTTTAGTTTCATCATCGGTGTAGGGGCCGTTCCGCGAACGGCCCGATGTGGGAGAAAGAAGAGGGCTCTTTCTTTGTGCTTTTAGCGGCTTTGCGTGAGATAAGAAGAGATTGAAAATTACGGCAGGAGTGTCATAAATCGTGAAGAGAAAAAAGATCGTCATCGGGACGAGGGGGAGCAAACTCGCCCTCTGGCAGGCGGAATGGGTGGCGGGGAAGCTGAGGGAGCGTGACCCCGACGTCGAGATAGAGCTGAACAAAATCAAGACGACGGGCGACAAGATCCTCGATGTCCCCCTTGCTAAAGTGGGGGGGAAGGGGCTCTTCGTCAAGGAGATCGAAGAGGCTCTCCTGCGACATGAGGCCGACATCGCCGTCCACAGCATGAAGGATGTGCCGACGGATTTCCCCGACGGACTCCATCTCGCCGTCATCTGCAGGAGGGAGGACCCCCGGGACGCCTTCATCGCGCCTGTCGAGGGAGGGGCCTTCAAAGTCAGGAGATTTGCCGACCTTCCCCAAGGCGCCGTCGTCGGCACGAGCAGCCTGAGGAGGGCCTGCCAGATCCTCAGTATCAGGCCCGACATCCGCATCGGCCAGCTCCGCGGAAACCTCGACACCCGGCTGAGAAAGCTCGACGAGGGCCAGTTCGACGCGATCATCCTCGCCGCCGCCGGGGTGAAGCGACTCGGCTGGGATAAGCGGATCACCGAGATCCTCGAACCCGAGGTGAGCCTGCCGGCCATCGGTCAGGGCGCTGTCGGCATCGAGTGCAGGATAGATGACGATGTCGTCCATCAGGTTATCGGTCCGCTCGGGCATGAAGAGACCGCTGCGTGCGTGCGGGCTGAACGGGCCTTTCTCACGAAACTCGAGGGCGGCTGCCAGGTCCCCATCGCTGCCTTTGCGCGACTGGAGGGCGGGGACGTCCCTGTCCTCGTTATGGACGGCCTCGTCGGCAGCGTCACCGGTGACCGGATCATCAGGGTCCATGGCAAGGGAAAGCCCGATGAGGGAGAGAAGATCGGGACGGACCTTGCCGAGCGGATCCTCGCCCGGGGCGCCCGGGAGATCCTCGATGCCGTCTACGGCAAGAACGGCCCCGTCGTCGACGGGGAGATTGCGAGCTGAGCCATGGATAAGGGAAAGGTCTACATCGTCGGAGCGGGCCCGGGAGACATAGGGCTGCTGACACTCAAGGGGTTCCGGTATCTCCAGATGGCGGAAGTCGTCGTCTACGATTTTCACCTCAATGCCCAGATGCTCAATTACATCAGCCACGACGCCGAGTTCATCTACGCCGGCAAGCGGGGCGGCCATCATGCCATGACCCAGGATGAGATCAACGCGGCCCTCGTGAAGAAGGCCAAGGAGGGCAAGATCGTCTGCCGGCTCAAGGGGGGTGATCCCTTCGTGTTCGGCCGGGGAGGGGAGGAGGCGGAGGTGCTCGCCGCCGAGGGGATCCCCTTCGAGATCGTCCCCGGTATCAGCTCAGCCATTGCGGCGCCCGCCTATGCGGGCATACCCCTGACGCACCGCCGCTTTTCCTCTTCCTTCGCCGTCGTGACAGGCAACGAGGACGTGACCAAACCGGAGAGCGCCATCGACTGGTCAAAGCTCGCAAAGGGTTTTGACACCCTCGTCTTTCTCATGGGGGTGAAAAACATCGGCAACATCACGGCAAGGCTGATGGAGAACGGGAAACCGCCGGACACGCCTGTCGCCATCGTCCGGTGGGGTACACGGCCGGATCAGAAGACCGTCGTGAGCACGCTGATGAACATCGCAGGGCTCGTCCGGGAGGAGAGGATCAGACCGCCGGCGGTCATGGTCGTCGGGCCCGTGGTGACATTGCGGGAGACCCTCAAATGGTATGAGAACAAACCCCTCTTCGGCCACCGGATCCTGATCACGAGGGATTACACGAAGGATTACCAGGCCCTTGAAGACCTGGGAGGGGAGATCTTCGAGTTCCCGACCGTCGAGATCACGCCTCCCGATGACTTCTCGGACCTCGACCGGTGCATCGACAGGCTGGACGGCTACGAATGGCTCATCTTCACGAGCGCCAACGGATTCCGGCATTTCCTGGAGAGGATCATGTCCCGGGGCAAGGACGTGAGAGACCTCCGGGGGCCGAAGATATGCGCCATCGGGAGCAAGACCGCCGAGGCCATCGGCAGGTACGGCATCCGTGTCGATCTCGTCCCTGAGGAATTCAACGCCGAAGGGCTTGTCGAGACTTTTCGCAATCTCTTCGGTCAGGGCGGTATCAGGGGCAAGAGATTTCTCCTGCCCCGGGCGGAAAAGGCCCGCGAGGTCTTTCCCGCAAAGATCCGCGAGCTGGGAGGGGAGATCGACACGCCGACGGCCTATTGCGCGCGAAAGCGCGAGCGGCACGGGAAGAGGCTGAAAAGGTATATCGACGAGCGCCGCATCACCATTGCCACGTTTACAAGTGCGGCGACGTTCAGGAACTTCGTGGACATTATGGGCGAGGAGTCCATCGGGTTTCTCAAGACGGCGGCGATAGCCGTTCTCGGTCCCGTCACGGCACGGGCGATCGAAAAGGCTGGACTGACCGTCACAATCATGCCGAAGGAGGCGACGATCAAGGCAATGGTCGATGAGATCGCCCGCTGGGCGACGGAGAGAAAAAAGGCCTAGTCGCCCTTGGCGTGGCCGTTTCCTCCCATGTGGAGCCGGCGCTCGACGGCGGGATCGAGCTTGATCCAGACGATGATCCTGTCGCCCTTTTCACTGTAATACGTCTCCAGGACGTCGGGTGTCCCGTACTCGATGGTGAGATACAGGGGTCTCAGCTCGAACCCGATGGTTTTCCCCTGCCTGCTGACCACCTTGCTCAGGTATGAATTCCGGAAGGCATAATGGGAACGGACAAACTCCTCCGCTTTCTTCAGGGCATCGGCGCCGGTGAGACCCTTGATGACGCGATAGTCGAAATCGGGAGCGTAGGGATCAAAGGTATACCCGTCTCCTTCCAGATCGAGGATCGCGACGGTCTTGATGTCGCCGGAGTATCCTCCCCCGTAAAGGATAAGCGTGTATGTCCCCTTCACCTCGCTTTCCTGGGCCGCATAGGTCAGCAGCCGCTCTCCAAAGCCGAAGGGGAACGCCGCCTGCGCGGCAAAAAGTGTCCCCGTCAGAACGATGACACAGATGATCAATCCCTTTTTCATTTTATTCCCTCACTTTCCGTATGTTCATCATCTTCTTTTTCGACAACTTCGCAAAAACACCCTAAAGATTGTTTATCTGTCATTTCCGGGCAGACGGGAATCCAGTATATTTTGCAGAGGATGTTGCAGAAGTACCGCATTTGTAGCCGCAGGCTTTAGCCTGCGTTTTTTTAGCGCATTGCAAACAAAGGATCGCGCAGACTGAAGTTTGCGGCTACATCATAAACCAATACATTTGCAGGAGCCTCTGTAATCTGGATGCCCGCCTTCGCGGGTTATGACGTCTCTTTACGAATCGGTCATTTCCTGAAAAGCTTCAGATACTCCCCGTAGCCTTCTTTTTCCAGGTCCTCTTTGGGGATGAACCGCATAGCTGCTGAATTCATGCAATACCGGAGGCCTGTCGGCGCCGGCCCGTCGGTGAAGACATGGCCGAGGTGGGAATCGCCGTGCTTGCTCCGCACCTCCGTGCGGCGGCTAAAGAGCTTCCTGTCCTCACGCTCGACGATGTTCTCCTTTTCGATCGGTTTTGTGAAGCTCGGCCAGCCCGTGCCGGAGTCGTATTTGTCCAGCGAGCTGAAAAGAGGCTCGCCGGAGACGATATCGACATAAATCCCCTCACGCTTCTCGTCCCAGTATTCATTGTCGAAGGGCCTCTCCGTCCCTTCCTCCTGGGTGACATGATACTGGAGCGACGTCAGTTTCTTTTTGATTTCCTCTTTCGGCGGTTTCATATATCGTGTGCTCCCCTTCTGCGTTTGCGGCGTTTGCTGTGTCTCCGGCGTCGCTCCCCAGATCTTCATGAGGTACTGGTCCCTGCCGGAGTTGTGCCGGTAAAACTTGTACCGGAGCGGGTTCTTCCTGTGATAGTCCTGGTGATACTCCTCGGCCTTGTAAAATGTCACCGCAGGCAGTATCTCCGTGACAACGGGTTTGCTGAACCGTCCCGACCGGGCGAGGGCGGCCTTCGATTCCTCGGCAAGGCGCCTCTGCTCATCGGAGTGATAAAAGATGGCCGTTCTGTACTGCCGGCCGCGGTCGACGAACTGACCGTCCGGGTCCGTCGGGTCGATCTGACGCCAGAAGATATCGAGAAGGCGCTGATAGGAGACCTTCGACGGATCGAAGAGGATCTCCACCGCCTCGACGTGCCCCGTCGTGCCCGCTGATACCTCCTCGTAGGTCGGATTTTCCCGCTGCCCGCCCGTGTATCCGGAGATGACCGCCTTTACGCCATCAACCTCTTCGAAGGGCGGCTCCATGCACCAGAAACACCCTCCGGCGAAGGTGGCCTTCCCGGGTGTTCCCTGTCCCTCAGGCTGCACGGCCTTCGCCTTTTCCGGAGGCGCCATATTCATGCAGCCGGCGAGAATAAGGATTATCCATAGCCATCGTAATTTCATAATTATATTATACTCAAAAATTGACGAACTCGCACAAAGCCTGACACAACGCTTGTCTGTCATTCCCGCGCAGGCGGGAATCCAGTGTATTCAGACTTTCTTTGGTCTGGATGCTTGCTATCCGCTGGGACAAGCCTTGACGGCCTCGTAAAAAGTCCTGTAAAGGGCATATCCGTCATTCCCGTGCAGACGGGAATCCAGTCCTTTCAGGCAGTTATTTGCACTCTGGATACCCGCTCCCCGCTTACTATCCGCGTGGACAAGCTTCGCGGAGAACGTGTCAGGTCTTGAAACTTGACACGCTTTTGAACATTGGTGCAAAGTCACTCCCATGGCCAGACTTCTATGTCGTGGCAGATGTTCTGGAAGGATCATGCTCCTCCTCATTTCCACTGGAACGCTAAGGGTCGCGTCTACACATTTGACAGAAATGCTTTTTGCTGCATTAAAGAAACGGTCCGCTTGGAACAGACCCTTGCTGAACTTTGGGCACGTTATTGCCTGCGTTGCCCAGCTCTGTGTGGAGATTCAGCAAACCGGTCATTGCACCGGACGCGGCAGGAGGTCACCCGTTTATCCTTAGCTATAGCTATGCCGCTTTTATCTTTCCATGGGGAGCAGGAGCACCCTGCAACAGACCCTGGCTGGTAAGATCCTCATCAAGGTCAGGCCAGTGTATCCCGTACCCGGCTCCGGCAATACGCCAGTTCGCCCGTTCTTCCGGCGTAGCATGTAGCAACCGAGGGTACCAAGCCAGGGGGACAGTTATGGTTCGTCCATCGAAGAGATCGACACTGACAGCGTCGTCGGTGATTCGGACGTCCCTGACGCGTTCGCCGGATTTAGGTGCCGAAGTATTCATTCCATGCCTCCAATAGTTCTTCCTGGTGTTCCGATGTCAGTGCTTCCAAAGCCCTCAACTCTCTCGCCGGAAACCCAAGATTGTACGCCAATGCGACAGGCCTAAGCCAGAACTTAGCTGAGAATGCATCCCGGTCAATATGCACGTGCGGCGGTTCGTTCAAGTCATGACTCACAAAGTAGAACCTGTAAGGTCCTGATCTGAAGACTACCGGGGACATCCTTCCCCTCCCTGTGTAGTGTTGTGCCGATCATACTTCTTTATCTGCCGGCTGCATTTCTAAATCTTATCGGAAACAATGGGGTGAGTCAAGCAGAGACGAGAGCTGACAACCTCGTATCAAAGAAATCCATCGACTTCTCACAAACAAGTGGAGCGAACCCGGAAGCTGAGATCTCCCCATATTTGACAATCGGCATAAATGGGTAATAGAATATTTGTAACAATACAAACGGAGAATACGTCATGGCTGAAGTCAGGATTCTCAAGGCTGATTCACGGGGTCGCATTGTTCTTCCGGCACCTTTCAGGAAGGAGCCTTTGTTCGAATATAGCGTGGAAGGGGACCAGATTATTCTCTATCCTGTGAGGACTGTTCGAAAGTATCCCGACATGTCTGACGTCCCCGAAGAAGAACTGTCTCCCGAATGGCTGAGAGATGAGGCCAAAGTTAACGAGGACGCGCGACCCGGAATTTCCGCCTCCACTCCTTCAGAAGCCCTTGAGAAGAGGAAAAAATAGGCCCTTATGCCTGTTAGAGTTCCTCCCTTCAGACTCCACTTCGAGATCATTTTTCTGGAACACTATTCCAGACTGAAACCAGGTGAACGAAAATCCGTCGATAAAGCGGTTCGCACTCTCGCCCTGAATCCCCGGCATCCCTCTCTGAACGTTCATAAGGCGAAAAATGTTGCAGCCAAGTACGCCGAGGGAGGGAAAGACGTCTTCATTGCCTATGCCTCGAAAAACCTGAGACTCACGTTTGAATACGGCCCTGAGCCCGGCATGATCGCCCTGCGCAACTGCGGTCACCACGAACCCTGC
Source organism: uncultured Nitrospiraceae bacterium (assembly GCA_963705105.1). Taxonomy (GTDB): domain Bacteria; phylum Nitrospirota; class Thermodesulfovibrionia; order Thermodesulfovibrionales; family Dissulfurispiraceae; genus CAVPIW01. The sequence continues at coordinate 440,933 of CAVPIW010000006.1, forward strand.
GAGAGGGATGTTTGACCCGCAACACGTCACTGGCAACGCGCAACTCTTAACCCGCTTTCGGTTATAATATACGGTTATTTTTTACGAAACCTGATGGAGGGATCATGAGTCAACACTTCGAAAACGCGGCAGCCTGCTGGAAGGTGATTCTTTCTGACGTCAAAGGGAACACTTCACTGCTGGGGGTCATCGAGCGCTTCGCCCGGGAAAACAGAAACCCCATAGAAGTCGTCTTCGGTACGTCGGGATGGAGGGGCGAGATCGGCACCGATTTCACCTTCCACAACGTCAGGATCGTCACGGCGGCGATCGTCGAGATGTTCCGGCGCCAGGACCCGGCGGTCATGAAGGCCATGGGCGTGCCGGATTTCGACGAGATCTGCAGGAGAGGCGTTGTCGTCGGTCATGACAACCGTTTCCTCGGTCCCGAGTTCGCCATGGAGGTCATCGGCCTGCTCAACCGGGCGGGCATCCGGACGTGGTATGCGGGGGAAACGCCGACACCGGAGTTTTCGACGGCCGTGGAAATGCTTCAGGCGGCATGCTCCGTCAATCTGACGCCGTCCCATAACCCGGCGAACTACGCGGGCTTCAAGTTCAATCCCTCCGACGGCGGGCCGGCAGGCCCGGAGATCACGAAAAAAATAGAAGAGATCGCCAATGAGATGATGAGAGCCGGGGCGGACGTCCGGCCCGTCCCTGCCGGAAAGGTTGAGCCTGTTGACACCGCCGATCTCTATATCAAATACGTGACGGAACGGAAGACCCTGGACCTGGACCGCATACGCAGGTTCGTTGCCGAAGGAGACCTCATCGTCTGCGTCGACAACGTGCACGGCTCGACGCGGGGGCGGATCGAGCGGCTTCTCGGCCAGAGCGACAAGATCGTCTATCTGAGGAAGGAGAACGATTTTCTCTTCGGCGGCGTCGCCCCTGAACCCTCGGAGAAGAACATGGAAGGCGTCGATGCCGTGCTCAGGAAGAGCGGGGCCCGGTTCAAACTGGGCGTCATCATGGATCCCGACGGAGACCGCATCCGCCATTCCGACGGAGTGGTGCAGGTACCGATGAACTATTTCGGGGCCCTGGCGTTTCACTTCCTTCATGTTCATAAGGGATTTCGGGGCATCATCGCCAAGTCCGTGGCGACGAGCAATTTCGTCAATGCCATCGCCGAAAAACTCGGCGTCCCCGTGCGTGAGACGGAGGTGGGCTTCAAGAATTTCAGACCCTACATGCTGAAAACATCGCCCGAGCGGGCCGTCATCGCCTTCGAGGAATCGGACGGCATTTCAGGGTTCAATCATACTCTCGAAAAGGACGCCCTCTTCGGGTTTCTTATCGCTCTTGAAATGATGGCGGTGTCCGGAAAGAACCTGAGCGCATACCTGAGAGACACGATGGCCGAATTCGGAGCCTATTATCCCGACAGGTCGGGCATCTCCGTCGACCGCTCACTGGTCGGTGCACCCCTCCTGAAGAAACTCTCGTCCATCCGCGATAGGTTCGCCGTCGGTACGGATGTTGACACTGCGGGCGTCCGGAGAGTCGTCAGAGATGTCATCACCGTTGACGGCACCAAGATCGTCCTCGACGACGGGTCCTGGCTCATGATCCGCCCCTCGGGAACGGAACCGAAAGTCAGGTTCTACATCGAGGCGAGAACAGAGGAGCAGAAACGGGCCCTCTTCGAGACTGCGGAACGGATGACGAAGGAGGCACTCAGCTAAAAGTCACGGGTTGCGAGTTACGGGTTGCGGGCTTGAAAAGCAGAATACAGAATATAGAATTCAGAATATAGCATAGAGCAGAACGGACAGGAAGACACGGGGTGACGGGTTATGAGATAAGACAGTTCCGAGGACTCAGGACTGAGGACTTAGTTTTATGGCCGTTAACTCGGAACCCGCAACTCGTAACAGTCTTTCCTTCTGACTCGTAACTATTCTCACATATCCCTTCTCCCCTCCAGGGCCTTTGAGAGGGTGACCTCGTCGGCGAATTCGATGTCGCTGCCGATGGGAAGGCCGTAGGCGATCCGTGTCGTTTTCACCCCGAGGGGACGCAGGAGCTCCGTGATGTGCTGGGCCGTCAACTCTCCCTTCGTATTGGGATTCGTCGCAAGGATGACCTCCCGGACCCCCTCACGGCTTATACGGTCGAGGAGCTCCCGGATCTTCAGCCGGTCCGGCGTGATCCCGTCGACGGGAGACAGTGCGCCGAGCAGCACGTGGTAGGTGCCGCGGAAAACTCCCGTCCGCTCGATGGCAAGGACGTTGCTTGGCTCTTCGACGACGCAGATCCTGCTGTCCCTGGAAGGGTTGCTGCAGATCGCACAGGGGTCCCGGTCCGTGATGTTGAAGCACCGCGAGCAGAATCGGGCCTTTTCCTTGACGTCGAGAATCGCCCGGGCGATCGCCTCAGCGTCTCCGCCATGCATGGCGAGGATGTGAAAGGCGAGGCGTTGGGCCGTCTTCCTCCCGATCCCCGGGAGTTTTGAGAGCTGAACGATCAGGTTCTCAATGATGCCCTGTGACATGTTACTTCAGAAGGTTGCCCAATCCGCCCATGCCGGGAATCTGCAGTCCCATCGTGAGCTTCGACATCTCATCGTTGACCATCTGCTGAGCCCGCCTGAGGGCCTCGTTCGCTGCAGCAAGGATAAGATCCTGGAGCATCTCGACGTCATCAGGGTTGACGACGTCTTTCTCTATCTTGATGGAAACGAGCTCTCCGCCGCCGCTTGCAACGGCCGTCACCATCCCGCCGCCGGACGTCGCCTCGACGGTCTTCTGTTTCGCCTCCTCCTGCATGCGCTGCATCTCGGACTGCAGTTTCTGGGCCTCGCGCATGATATCGCCAAGCATCTTTTTCGACATGTCTTCCTCCTTTCAAACACAGGCTGAAGCCTGCGGCTACCTCAAAAAACGCACTTTAAAAACGCAGGCGAAAGCCTGCGACTACAAAGGCGACTACAAACACGGCCGCATTCCCCCTTAGAAAAGGGGGACACAGGGGGTTGTTCTTTCCCTCACTGTTCGTTGTTCGTCTTCCCATGAGGGATGACATCGACGATTCTTCCCTCGAAGAGGTCGAGGACCTCCCGGACGACGGGGTCTCTGAGGGCCCTTTCCGTCAGGCTCTTCCTGTTTTCCGTTTTGCCCTGTTCTGTCTCCACCCTGATCGGAACAGTCTTTCCTGCCAGCTCTGACAGTATGCCGCTGATGACGGGAAGGTTCTCCTTCACCGATTCGGCGTGGATGGACAGGCCGCCGTCAAAGACGATGAGGATGCCGTCGCCGGGAAAGGAGACCGTTCCTTCCCTGATCTTGCACACCAGGAGGTGATGCTGTTCTTCCAGTTTTCCGAGCGCCTCTTCCCACGCCTGCGGGAGCGGCAGTTCCTTCCGGCTTGCCGGCGTTTCCCTGTCCGGCTTCTTCATTTCTGAGGGCACGCTCAGGGGCGTCGGGGCCTGCACGCGCCGGGCGATCTTCTCGACCTTTTCCGTGACATCATCTTTTGCCCGCACAGCGCGGCGGCTGACCGGCTCAGCCGTTTTCAGGAGAGGCCTGTCCCGGGCAGGGGCGTCATCGGAACGGATCATCCTGAGGGCGTCGCCGACGGCTGTGAAGTGACTGAGCAGGCTCAGGCGGATGAGGGCTATTTCAAGGGCGACGCGCGGGTGAAAGGCGTTCTTCACAGCCTGCTCCGACCTGATGAGCTCCGACAGGATGATTGCCAGGTGTTCCTCTCCCGTCGTCTCCGCAAGCTGCCTGATGAGCAGCAACTCCTCTTCGCCAAGGTCGACGGTCTGTCCGCCGCCGCCCACGATCTTGAAGACAAGAAGATTGCGGACGAACTGCAGGAGGTCCTTCGTAAGGGTCCTGAGGTCCGTCCCTCCGTCGGTCAGTTCGGCGACGGTGTTGATGATGGTTTGCCTGTCTCCCGTGATGACCGCTTCCGTAAGCTTCGCGATCGGCCCGAGGTCTGTGTAACCGAGCAGGTCCGATATCTCCCTGGGCGTGATGTCCTCGGAAAACGAGGCGACCTGGTCGAGGATGGTCAGGGAATCGCGCATGCTGCCGTCCGCCGCCCGGGCGATCATGTCCAGGGCGGGGTCGGTGACCGAAATACCCTCCTGTGAGGTAATGACCCGCAGTCGCTCCCTGATCTTCTGTGACGACAGCCGCCGGAAGGGCAGGTGCTGGCAGCGGGAAAGGACGGTGGCGGGGATCTTTTTCGGCTCCGTCGTGGCGAGAACGAAGACGACATGGGCCGGGGGCTCTTCGAGGGTTTTAAGCAGGGCGTTGAAGGCTGCCGTCGAGAGCATGTGCGCTTCGTCGATAATGTAGACCTTGTACCTGCCTCCCGATGGGGCGTAACGGATTCTCTCCCGGAGGTCACGGATGTTGTCGACACCCGTGTTTGAGGCGCCGTCGATTTCAGAGACGTCGATCGATGAGCCTTCGGCGATGGACAGACAGGAGGGACAGCGGCCGCAGGGCTCCGGCGTCGTGCCCTCGGCGCAGTTCAGGGCCTTTGCGAGGATCCGGGCCGTCGAGGTCTTGCCCACCCCCCGGGGGCCGGAAAAGATGTAGGCGTGGGCTACCTTGTTCTGGCGGATGGCGTTGCTGAGGACATGGGCGATCGATTCCTGGCCGATGAGATCGTCAAAGGTCTGGGGCCGCCACTTTCTCGCCAATACAAGATATGCCATGTTTCGCTGTTGTCAGATTTCGTTAGATTAGTAGACCATGTTGTTGCATAATAAGGCGGAGCGAAGCGCTCTGAAAAATAGTGCCAGTGACAGTGTGAGTGTCAGCATATGTCCACCTTTCTTGTTACGGTTTCGGTGTCGCCGCACCAAGGTTTTCGGCGCATTCACCCCAACCCCGCCTTTCCCGTGTGCGTTTGCGACAATAAGGTAGATTGTGAGTGCCGGGATGACCGGCTCGTGTGATGGACCGTCACAGGCCGTCAGGGAACCTCCGTCCTGTCTTCTCTCCACCCGGGAGCCGGCTCTGGCGCTGAATCAAAAATATGGGACCGGCTTGCTGCGGCACACAGACAAAATGCTTACCGTTGCTTCCTTCCGAACCTGGCGGAGTTCACATCGGCCTGTTGCGCAGGGCCAGCCCCCGGCTGCAGAGAAGACGACTATTCATCGGAGATACCCGTTCAGACTGGCGGAGAGGGAGGGGTTCGAACCCTCGGTGAGGTGTTAGCCCCACACACGATTTCCAGTCGTGCTCCTTCAGCCGCTCGGACACCTCTCCATCATCTTTAAACCATTAATGCTAAACTCTGAACGCTCTTTTTGTCAAAAGGATTCACTGGCCCCGGGGCGCCCGCTTCGCCTCGCGCTCTTCCCTGGTCATGCCCATCTCGAGAAGCATCGAGTCCAGTTCCTGGTATTTTTTGATCTTCACCTCTTCCCGGCAGATCTCGAGTTCATAGGCGTTCTTCGCCTCGGAAACGCAGCCTCTCGTCTTTTTCAGGCCCTGAACGAGCGTCTCGATGTCTTCCAGGATGACGGCCTTTGTCTTTTCGAGGTCTTCCTGGCCATCCTGTTTTTCCTGGGCGAAAGCGGGAAAAATGGGGAGGAGCGCCAGGGCCACGGAGATGATCACGGAAAGAAAAAGGGTGTGATGTCTGTTCATGATCCGCCTCCTTGCGATAGTCGTACATTATACCATCAGGGGTCACCGATTAGCGATGAGAGCCCGAGTTGCGGGTTACGAGTCACACGTTACGAGTTGAAAGAGGGTGAGACCGCAACCTGCATGACCCGTAACCGCAACCCGCAACCTATCGCCCGGTTTCCCTCTTGTCCGTTCTACTGTATTCTAGTCTACTGTCTACTGTATTCTGTCTTTATTTTCCATTGCTTTCACGGGAGAAAAATATTATTATGAATGGCGTGGATCTCAAGCGCCTCATACAGGCCCTGCAGGATTTCTACCTCCTCTCCTATCACGGTCTCCTGGGGATCGTGAGGAAGCCCTTTTACTACCGCGACATGGTCGAGCAGATGGATTATGCGGGGGCGGGATCTTTCTTCATCGTCATTCTCGTCTCTCTCTTCGTCGGCATGGCCCTCTCGCTCCAGTTATCGGCCGAGCTCTCCCGACTCGGCCTCAAGATGTACACGGGGATGATCGTCGGCATCTCCGTCATTCGCGAGCTCGGTCCCGTTGTCGCCGCCCTCGTCTATACCGGCAGGGTCGGCGCCGGAATGGCCTCCGAGCTGGGTTCGATGGTCCTGGGCCACCAGGTGGACACGCTCCGGGTCTTCGGTGTGGATCCCATTAAGAAACTGGTCACCCCGCGTATCATCAGCTCCCTGATCATGCTTCCCGTGCTCACTGTCGTCGGCGATGCCGTCTCCCTTGTCGGCGGTTATTACATCTCCGTGTATGTGAGCTCCCAGAGCGGGGCCTACTACTGGACGTCGATCCGCCAGGTGATGACCTTCGAGAACATCTTCGCCGGCTCCGTCAAACCTTTTGTCTTCGGATACCAGATCGCCTGTATCTGCTGTTACATGGGGTTGTCCGCCCACGGCGGGTCCGTGGGCTTACGGAAATCGACGACCCGTGCCGTCGTGACGTCGATCATCATGATCATCGTGGCGGATTTCATTCTCACACGGGTGCTGCTGTATGTGCTGGGGTTTTCCGTATGATCGTCTTTGACGGTGTTTCTTTTTTCTACGGGAAACGGCAGGTGTTCAAAGACATGAGCTTCTCCGTCGGGTTCGGAGAGCGCGTCGCCGTCCTCGGCGGGAGCGGCGAGGGAAAGACGACGATCCTGAAACTCATCATGGGTCTCATCAAGCCTGACAGCGGACGGATAATCATCGACGGCGACGACATAACCGAAAGGGATGAGGAGGGACTGCGGGAGGTCCGCCTGAAATTCAGTATCGTCTTCCAGGAGGGGGCGCTTTTTGATTCGCTGAGCGTCAGGGAGAATGTCGCCTTCTGTCTGAGGGAATACACGACGATGGCCGATAAGGAAGTGGAGGCAAAGGTGCGGGAACTGCTGCGCTTTGTCGACGTGGAGCAGGCTATCGACCTGATGCCGGAGGAACTGAGCGGCGGGATGCACCGCCGCGTGGCCATCGCCCGCTCTCTGGCGGCTTTCAGTCCGAAGATGTTCCTCTATGACGAGCCGACGGCAGGGCTCGACCCGGTGAACGCGGAGAACATCTGCACCCTCGTCAGGTCTCTCAGCAGGGAGGGACAGGGGTTTATGATCGTGACGCACAAGGTGACGGACGCGATGAAGGTGGCTGAAAGATTTCTATTTCTGAAGAACGGCGTTATCCGGTTCGACGGAGGGAAGGAGGAGATTCTCTCTTCTCAGGATGTCGATGTGCGGGCCTTCCTGGGTGAGGTGCTCCACCCTCTCGGGACGGGGACAACAGGATAAAAGACGGGAGGAGGGAACTGAGCAGTGTTTGACAGCAAGAAGCAGCTCCTGTGGTCGAAGATGAGGGTCGGCATCGTGATCACCATTGCGGCCGTCATCATCTTTTTCACCGTTTTCTTTGCCGGGACGATCGAAAACATCTTTTCGCCGAGGGTCGAGTTCAAAGCCCAGGTGCAGGATGCCAAGGGTCTCAGGACAGGAGCGCCCGTCTGGATCTCCGGCATCGAGGTGGGTTCGGTGAGCGACATCTCGCTTCATCCCTCGCTCAGGACGGTTATTACCCTTTCCGTCGATAAAAAGGCATTCACATATATCAGGAAGGATTCGCAGGCGAGTATTCTTACCATGGGACTCCTCGGAGACAAGTATATCGAAATTTCAACGGGCACAGCCGGCGCTGAAGCGCTCAGCCCGGGCGGCGTCATCCTCGGTTCCGCGCAGATCGACCTGAAGGACGTCATGGAGACGGGGACCACGTCGATCCAGAAGATGAATGAGTTTATCGAAAAACTGGGGCGCATCGTCGAGCAGATCGAAAAGGGGGAAGGCACCGTCACGAAACTTCTCACAGACCCGTCGCTTTACGATAACCTGAAGGATTCGTCGAAGGAGCTTTCGGCAGTCCTCAGGGATGTGAGGAAGGGCGAGGGGTCACTAGGAGCGCTGATCAAAGACCCGTCCATTTATGAAAACCTGCGCGCCTCCTCATCGTCCCTGGCCCAGTTCAGCATAAAACTCAACGAGGGCTCGGGCACATTGCGGCGGCTTGCCGAGGACCCCGCACTTTATGAAAAAATGGTGCTCATCAGCACCTCTCTTGAGGAATTCACGGGGAAGTTAAACAGGGAAAAGGGGTCCCTGAACAGGCTTATCGAAGATCCTTCCCTCTATGAAAACATGAGCAGGGCCTCGGAGCGGCTCACTGTAATCCTCGACCGGATCGAGAGAGGGGAGGGGACGGCGGGCCTGCTTGTCAGGAACGAAGAGATGGCGGGTGAGCTCAGAGCGACTGTCGCCGAGTTGAGAAAGCTCATCGCGGAAATGCGGGAAAATCCGCGCAAATTTTTCAAATTCAGCATCTTATGAGAATCACGCCGGTCTTGATCATTGAAATTTTACATCGTGTCATATACACTATATGACCAATAGAACAATGTCTCGCCTATCACAGAATCCAGGAGGATAGATATGGTGAAAGCGGTCAAGAAGCAGAAAGCGGCTGTGAAGCCTGCAAAAACGGCAAAGGCGAAGAAGCACGTGTACTTTTTCGGAGGCGGCAAGGCCGAGGGAAAAGGCGACATGAAAGACCTCCTCGGAGGAAAGGGCGCCGGCATCGCCGAAATGACGAACCTGGGAATGCCTGTTCCTGCGGGCTTTACGATCACCACCGAGGCCTGCAACGAATATTTCAAGGCGGGAAAGAAGTACCCTGCCGGTATGTGGGAGCAGGTGCTGGAGCACATGAAGAAGGTCGAGAAGGCGATGGGCATGAAATTCGGTGACCCCGTCAATCCGCTGCTCGTCTCCGTCCGCTCCGGCGCGAAGTTCTCGATGCCGGGCATGATGGATACGGTGCTGAACCTCGGCCTCAATGCCGAAACGATGAAGGGGCTCCTGGCGAAGACGCAGAATCCCCGCTTCGTCAATGACGCGTACCGCCGTTTTATCACCATGTTCGGCAGCATCGTCACAGGCGTCGATCGCCAGAAATTCGAAGGCGCTCTCGACAAAATCAAGGAAAAGAAAAAGGTGCACCTTGACACGGACCTGAGCGCAGAGGACCTCATCGGGGTCATCGCCGAGTTCAAGAAAATCTACAAACAGGAGACGGGCTCGGAATTCCCGACGGATCCGTACGAGCAGCTGAAGATGGCGATCAACGCTGTTTTCGGGTCCTGGTTCGGCGACAGGGCCATCAAGTACCGCAAGCTCCACGGCATAGCCCACGATCTCGGCACCGCCTGTAACATCCAGTCGATGGTCTTCGGAAACATGGGCGACAATTCGGGCACCGGTGTGGGTTTCACGAGAGACCCCTCGACGGGACAGAACAGGTTCTTTGCCGAGTGCCTCATCAATGCCCAGGGTGAGGACGTCGTCGCCGGTATCAGGACGCCGCTGCACATCAATGAACTGAAGAAGAAGATGCCGAAGCCCTATGCCGAGCTCGAGAAGATCTACAAGAGGCTCGAAAAGCATTACAAGGACATGCTCGACATCGAGTTCACCATACAGGAGGGCAAGCTGTTCATGCTCCAGACCAGGGTGGGCAAGAGGACGGCCGCGTCGGCACTGAAGATCGCCGTCGACATGGTCAAGGATAAGCTGATCGACAGGAAGACGGCCGTTCAGCGGATCGATCCCGCCCAGATCGACCAGCTCCTGCACCCCATGATCGATCCGAAAGCCCGGGTGGAGGTTGTGACGAAGGGATTGCCCGCGTCACCGGGCGCTGCCGTCGGCAAGGTCGTCTTTACCGCCGACGAGGCGGAAAAGGCCGCGGCGAACGGAGAAAAGGTGATCCTTGTGAGGACCGAGACATCTCCCGAGGATATCGGCGGCATGGCGGCAGCACAGGGTATCCTCACGGCCCGGGGCGGCATGACCTCTCATGCCGCTGTCGTCGGCCGGGGCATGGGCAAGTGCTGCGTCGTCGGTTGCGGCGCCATCGACATCAACGAGGCGCAGAAAATTTTCACGATCAACAACAAAATCACCGTGAAAGAGGGAGACACCGTCACACTCAACGGGACGACGGGCGAGGTGATCCTCGGCGAGGCGCCTCTCATGCTTCCGGCTCTGACGAGCGATTTCAATACGGTCATGAGATGGGCCGACGAGTTCAGGACCCTGAAAGTCCGCACGAATGCGGATACACCGAAGGACGCCAGGGTGGCCAGGAATTTCGGCGCCGAGGGCATCGGTTTGTGCCGCACCGAGCACATGTTCTTCGAAGAGGAGCGCATCAAAGCCGTCCGGGAGATGATCCTCTCCGACACAAAGGAGGGCAGGGAGAAAGCTCTCGTAAAGATCCTCCCCATGCAGAAGAACGATTTCATCGGCATCTTCACCGAGATGAAGGGGCTTCCCGTGACGATACGGCTCCTCGACCCGCCGCTCCACGAGTTTCTCCCCCATACGGACGAGGAGATCGAGCGCCTCGCCGGTGAGATGGGCGTGTCCGCCGACCGTCTCAAGGCCAAGAATAAGGCGCTTCACGAGTTCAACCCCATGCTCGGCCACCGGGGATGCCGCCTCGGCATAACCTATCCCGAGATCTACGAGATCCAGGTGCGGGCGATCATGGAGGCGGCCTGTGAACTGGCGCAGAAGAAGGTCAAGGTGATCCCGGAAATCATGATACCCCTGACGGCGCTCGTCAGCGAAATGAAGGTGATGCGCGATCTCGTCGTGAAGGTGGCCGATGGAGTAAAGGCTCAGTACAAGTCGAAGGTGGAGTACACCGTCGGCACGATGATCGAGCTGCCCAGGGCGTGCATAACCTCTGAAGAGATCGCCTCCGTCGCCGACTTTTACTCCTTCGGGACAAACGATCTCACACAGACGACCTTCGGACTCTCGCGCGATGATGCGGGTAAATTCCTCCCCTTCTATATCGAGAACAAACTCCTCGACGAGGACCCCTTCATCTCGATCGATCAGAGCGGGGTCGGCGTACTCATGAAGTTCGCCGTCGACCGGGGGCGTGCCGTGAAGAAGAACCTCAAGATGGGGATCTGCGGAGAGCACGGAGGCGACCCGAGTTCAGTCGATTTCTGCCACAGGGTCGGCCTCGACTATGTGAGCTGCTCGCCCTACAGGGTGCCGATAGCCCGTCTCGCGGCGGCGCAGGCGGCCCTGAGGAAGAAAGGAACGGACCTCTCGAAAGCGTCCATGTAGGACATCACTCTCGAATAAAAACCGGGGCGGGACGGCCGGAAGGCCCTCCCGCCCGTTTTTAATTCACGCCCGTTCCGTCCTACAAATTCGCTGCCGGGTTCAGACTATTTGTTGTCTCAGAAACTGACAACCCGCTTCGATCCTCCGCTTTCGACCGTGAACTCGTCGAAGCATGTCACCGAGTCGGCCTTGGTCCAGAGGCCGACATACCCTTTCACCGGCCGGTCATGATGATAGGTGAGGATGATCTCGTCGTCGACGGCACCTGTAATGGTCTCCCCCCGGATTGTGACTGCCAGCCCGTGCCACTGGCCGGGAAGGATCCGCCTCCTGACGTTCACCCGCTGAACCCGTTTCCCGTTGATGAATTCAAAGAGGATGACATTGCCCTCGAGGGCGTTGGACCGCAGGACGAAGTAATTGTCGGTGTCGGCGATCCCGAAGGCGATGCCGCCGGCCCTGTCGATGTTCCCCTTGACAGGTTTCACCTTCACCGTGACAGTCCCGTCTTCGATCTCACTGTCCTTCAGGATCGCCAGGGGGAAATAGTAGTATGCCTGGACCGTGTCGAGAAACTCCTGGTATGCCGTGCCGATGACCTTGCCGACGATGCCGGCGATGCCCGATGATATGCCCCGCCCCCATCTCGAGCCGTCCTGCAGGCAGCAGACCTTTCCGTCCTCGACGGCCCTCATCCAGTATCCTCCGTGGGTGTAAAATTCCGTGAGATCATCGTCCCTTCTCTTCTGGAGGAGGTTGTAGTGGCCCTCGAAGAAGGCCGCCGTGAACCGGTCCACCTCATCCTGGTTCGTCAGGGTCATGTCGAGGAGACGGCACGACGCGAGCAGCCTGCCGAGGAGGTCCAGTTTTTCGGCCGTCTCTTCACGGTCATACCGCTGAAGGGTCGCCTCGACGAAGTCTCCCCTTATGGAGACCTTGAAGTCAAGGCGGTCCAGGACAGAGCCGATCAGGTGTATCCTGAGGGATCGTCCGTAATAGTTGCCTGCGCCGCCGGAAAACTGCAGGGAGACATAGTTCTGATTGCTGTTGTCGCTGCAGAGGGCGTCGATTGTGGCGAAGTGATAGGCAAAACGGGCGCTCAGATTCATGTAATCACCCGAGATGATGGCATAGCTCTCCCCGCCCGGTGCCTCACCGAATTCGGCGGTGGCCGTCGCAGCAAGGCGGCTTGAGAGCGTGTCCGTCTTGACGTTCATGGTGCCCTCCCAGGAGACGCCCGGGTGCGTGAATCCCCTCCAGAGCGCCTTCATCGGCACCGATGAGATCACATCGGGCGTCAGGAGATCCGACGACGTGAGGCCCTCCCGGAAACCGCCGCCCATATCGATGAGAAAGAGATTCAGAGGAATCGTCGTAGTCAGGCGAAGGGCCGGTCCCCCCTTGCCGGCGCCGGCCGTCATGCCGAACATCTCCCGCATCGCAATCTCATGGGTATACCGGATGATGTCGTGGAAGGACCGGCACCCTTCCGGTCTGAACGACTCGTCTTCGGGATCGGTGAGGTTGAGAGGTGAAACACGGTCGAGGATCGACCGCATTTTCCTGTGCACGGGGCTGTCGAGAATGAGCTTTCTCCGGGGCTTCATTTGTTCACGCAAAGACTCGACAACCCCCCTGTAAACTGTTGATGAAGCGACATGCATTGTCACCGTCTCGCCTTCCTTCAGGGCCACCGTTGCAGTTTTCGTGTCAACGATGGCCGGCACGCCGAATTCGCGTGCCACAGAGGCGAGGTGACTCGTCACGCTGCCGATATCCGTAATCAGCCCGCTTATTTTGCCCATGACTCTTGCGTATTCCGGCGACATCGTCTTCGTGACGATGATGGCCTGATCGGGAAGGGACTGCAAATCTTCGTCGGTCCTGATGATACGGACGGCGCCGATGGCCACCCCATGCGAGGCGGCAGTGCCTCCCTTCAGGATGACGGGGGCGTTGATTGCTTCTTCGCGGTTGATTTCCCTGTTCTCATTGACTTCGGGAAGGCCGAGAGGTCTCGCTTGAAGAATGTAAATATGGTTGTCCCGGTCGACGGCCCATTCGATGTCCAAGGGACTCTCGGCCTGTTCTTCAAGCGTGATCCCGACACGGCCGAGGGCGGCGATTGTTTCATCCCCGATGGCGGGTTTGTTCTGCTCCGCCTCCGGCACGTCTTCCGGAGCCGTGCCTCCCCCGGCCAGGCTGACGAGCCTCCGCTGCTTCAGGGCGATTTCCCGGTGGAGCACGAGCATCGTTCTTCTGTCCACAGAAAAACGGTCCGGAGAGGTGCTTCCGTCGACGAGGAACTCCCCGAGACCCCATATGGCATTGATCTGGAGCGCGCAGGAGAGAGGGAGGGCAGGGTCGACGGTATAGAGCACACCGCTCGACCGGGCGTCGATCATGACGATCCCGGCGACGCACATGAGCGTCTCCCGGTCATCGAGGCCGTGATGCATGCGGTACGATATGGCCCGGGCGCCGTACTTGCTTGCGATGACGGACCGGTATGCGTCAAGGATCTCCGTTCCCGACACGTTCAGGACCGTCGAGTATTGTCCGGCGAACGACGCCTCCGTATCTTCCCCGACGGCGCTGCTCCGCATGGCGATCCGGACCCCCCTGTGGGTTCGCTCTTCAAGAGCGGCATAGGCTTTGAGGATCGCCGCGGCGACGTCCTCCGGGACGGCCGACGATCTGATGAGATTCTGCAATGCAAGGCTCATCTTCTCGATCTCCCCCGGCGACTCGGGATCAAGCTTTGAGAATTCCTCTTCGATGGTCCTGAAGAGCCCGTTCGCCTCCATGAAGCGGTTGAAGGCGGAGGCCGACACGGCGAAGCCGGGAGGCACGGGAATGCCGAGGGCATGCATGCGTGCCAGGTTCGCCGACTTGGAGCCGATGACCGCATCCATATCGGGCGGGATATCGCCGAGGGGAATCACGTATTCCATCTTTTGCAGCATGCATTTGGGGTTGAAGCTTTCGAAGAGGACATCGTCTATGGCGGCACAGGTTTTCAGGAGAGGGGCAAAGGTCCTGCCGGAAAGGGTTTCAAGGGAATAGATGACACCCATGACTGCCTCGAGGAGCTGTTCATAGGTGATGCGCACGGAGTTGAGACTGAAGGGTTTGCCGCTGTAGTAGGTCTGCTCCATATCGGCAAGGGTCTTGAGAGCCCTGTGGTTGTGGCCGAGCAGACTCCTGAAATGGCGGTATTTTCTTGCCAGGTCGCCCTGTGCGGTGCTCATGGGGGTATCGGTCTTCTTCGACAAGAGAGAAAAAAGGTTTTTCATTCCCTTTCCTTTCGGGGTGTCCCAATTGTCCCAATGGAAAGATGAGACGCCTTCAAGGTTCTCGCGCAATCTCAAAATTATTATACAGGAACGCTCCTGTTCTCGACAGCACAAGTCGTTCGATGCCCCTTTTTTGAAAAAAAGCGGGAGACATGGTATGTTAAAAGAATATTCAAGAATAACAAGCTCCAGAGACAACGGGGAGTGAAAGGAGGGTGGGGCACGGACATGAACCGCGTACCGATGACGCCTGACGGGCATCAGAAACTCAAGGATGAGCTGGACCGCCTGATCAAGGAGCAGCGACCGAGAAACATCAGGGACATCGCCGAGGCGCGTGCCCATGGCGATATTTCCGAAAACGCCGAGTATCATGCGGCAAAGGAGCGGCAGTCTTTCCTCGAGGGGCGGATACAGGAACTCCAGGGGAAGTTATCCCGGGCGGACGTCATCGACCCTTCGAAAATCAACCAGGACAAGGTTGCCTTCGGGGCCAGGGTAAAGGTCATTGACATCGAGGCCGACACGGAATACGAATTCATCCTCGTCGGCCCTGACGAAGGAAACGTTAAGGAAGGCAAGATTTCGATCAAGTCGCCTGTCGCAAAAGCGCTCATTGGCAAAGAGGTGGGCGATGTGGCTGTCGTCAAAGCGCCTGCGCGAACGATCGAATACGAGATCACCGAGATCACCTTTGCATAGATTCTTCCGTTCCCGGGTCCTTGGGAACAAGCCTATCACAGCCCACTACCGCCTCCTGGCCGTCGAGGCCCCTGCCGGCTCGGTCGTCCCGAAACCGGGACAGTTCTATATGATCCAGCCCGGTCCCGGTTACGATCCCCTGCTGAAGAGGCCTTTCAGTATCTTCCGTTACAGCGGGGATGGTCTCGAATTCCTCGTCCGGATCAGGGGAAAAGGGACCATCGCCCTGTCCCGTCTCAGAAAGGGCGATGGGATTGAGTGTATCGGCCCCCTGGGAAAGGCCTATCCTCCGCCCTCGGGCGATTTCATCGCCGTTGCCGGCGGCGTCGGCATCGCCTCCCTCTTTCCCCTTCTCGAAGCGGAGGGACGGCGCGCCCACCTTTTTTACGGAGCCGTCAACAGGCAGCACCTCGTCATGCTAAGCCGCTTAAGGGGCCTTGTCCGGAAAACGACGATCGCCACAGATGACGGATCGAAGGGGGTACGGGGAACCATTACGGAGGCCCTGGAGAGGAGCCTCGGCGAACCGGGGGAACATCCCTCTCTGCCGGCAGTCTATGCCTGCGGCCCCGCGCCGATGCTGAGAGCCCTTTCCGGCGTCCTGAGCGGCAGGGGGATCACCTGTTACGCCTCCCTGGAGGAGCGCATGGCCTGCGGCATCGGGGCCTGTCTCGGCTGCGTCGTGCCCATGACAGGGGGATTGAAGAGGGTGTGCATGGAAGGTCCCGTGTTTAAACTTGAGGACGTGGTATGGTGAATCTCGGTGTCACCGTCGCATCGCTGAACCTCCGCAACCCGGTGATGACCGCGTCGGGCACATTCGGGTACGGCGCGGAGTTCGCGGGATTTGTCGATCTCGGGCGGCTCGGCGCCATCGTCGTCAAGGGGCTTTCCCTCGCTCCCCGCCGGGGAAACCCGACTCCCCGTGTTGTCGAGACGCCTGCGGGCATGCTGAACGCCATCGGACTCCAGAACATCGGCGTCGATGCTTTCATTAAAGAGAAACTGCCCTTTCTCCGTCCCTTCGCGACGCCGGTGATCGTCAATTTTTTCGGCGATTCCGTGGACGAGTATGTGCGCGTCGCCGAGACACTGAGCGCCGCCGAGGGTGTCTCGGCCCTCGAGATGAACGTCTCCTGCCCGAACAAACAGGCGGGCTGGATCGTCTTCGGCACCGACCCGAAGGTGATGGAGGAGGTCATTGTCGCGGTGCGCAGAGCGACACAGATGCCGCTGATCGTGAAGCTCTCACCGAACGTGACGGATATAGCGCTCATGGCGAGGGTTGCGGAAAATGCCGGGGCTGATGCACTCTCTCTCATCAATACGATACCCGGCATGGTCATCGACATCGGAAAACGGGCGCCTGTCCTCGCCAATAATACGGGAGGACTGTCCGGTCCCGCCATCCGCCCTGTCGCAGTCAGGATGGTCTGGCAGGTGTCCTGTGCCGTGACGATTCCCGTCATCGGCATGGGGGGCATCATGAACGCCCGGGACGCACTCGAATTCCTCATCGCCGGCGCCCGCGCCGTTGCGGTCGGCACGGCGAATTTCATCAATCCCATCACCACTATAGAGATAATCGAGGGAATCGGGAAATTTCTTGAGGAAGAGGGGATCAGCGATATCAATGCGGTCATCGGAAGCCTCCGGCCCCATCATCACCCTCACCACTGACTTCGGGTATCATGACCCCTTTGTCGGGCAGATAAAGGGAGTCATCCTGTCCGTCAATCCATCGGTCACGATAGTCGACATCACCCATGGTGCAGAACGCCACGGGATCGGTGAGGCCGCCTTCATCACCGGTGACACGCACCGGTTCTTCCCGCCCGGCACGATCCACGTCGTCGTCGTCGATCCCGGCGTGGGTTCATCGAGAAAGGCTATCATTGTTGGGAGCGGACATCATATTTTCGTCGGGCCGGACAACGGCGTCTTCTCGGTGATACTGGCGAACGACAGTGAGGCCGCTGTCGTCGAGATACGGGAAGATCGCTATCTTCTGGACAGGCACAGTCCCACATTCCAGGGGAGGGACGTTTTTGCACCTGCGGCGGCCTGGCTGTCGAGGGGTGTCGCCGTCGGTGGCTTTGGTCCCTCCCTGAAAGATCCCGTCATCCTGCCTATTGCCGCCACTGTGAAGGGTGAAGACGGCGTGACCGGTGCAGTTATGTATATCGACGGTTTCGGGAACGCCATAACGAACATCAGGCCCGATTGCCTGCCGCGAGGGGACGGGGGATTTCATGTCCGCCTGCGGGGCGTCTCCGTCTTCCCGGTCACGTATTATTCTGAGGCGGCGCCGGGGACGTTGTCATGCCTCTTCAACAGCTCCGGGTATCTCGAGATTTTCGTCCCCCTGGGGAGCGCCGCAGAACTGTTCGCCATCCGCAGGGGCGATGAAGTCTCCGTCACGGACATCGAAAGTACTTGACAATAAGGGAATGCCCTGAGATACAATTATCGTCGTCACTCACAGGACAACGAACGGGTCTCTCATCGTTGGTCGTAATTTAATGTGCGAGGTATCCAATGACAAAGGCGGACATCGTAAATCTCGTTTTCGAGAAGGTGGGCCTTCCGAAAAACGAGACGCAGGAAATTGTGGAAGCTGTTTTTCAGACCATCAAGCAGACGCTCATCGTTGGCGAATCGATCAAGATTACGGGCTTCGGCACGTTTCATGTTAGAAAAAAGAGCGCCCGCATCGGCAGGAATCCGAAGACGAAAGAGGAGGTCGAGATCACGCCGCGGCGGGTTGTGACTTTCAAAGCGAGCGAGCATCTCAAGGAGATCATCGAAAAGCCGTCGTAGCGGGATGATCTTTCAGAGTTCTTGATCATGTGTAAATCCTCCGTTCCAAGGTGGCGGAACAAACCGGGGAACGAACAGAGAAGACCATGGATGATGCTCGGTCGCCCGAGACGTTGAGACTGTTTCAGGAAAAGCTCTTTTACAAGATCGGCGAAGTGAGCAGGATGCTTGGCGTCGAATCCTATGTCCTCAGGTATTGGGAAACGGAGTTTCCCTTTCTGACTCCGAGAAAGAGCAGGTCGGGGCAGCGGATATATACAAAAAATGATATCGCCTTGCTCATGGAGATCAGGCGTCTCCTCTATGAGGAGCGATACACGATAGCGGGTGTCAGGAAAAAACTCGGTGCCGCCGTCCCTGCCGATGAGGGGGGGAAACCGGGACGACGGAGGTCGCTGTCGATGCCAGGGATGTAATCAGGACCGTCAAGGAGCGTTTGACGGCCCTGCTGAAAAGGCTTTCATAAATCGGGGCGTAGCGCAGCTTGGTTAGCGCACTCGCTTGGGGTGCGAGAGGCCGTCCGTTCGAATCGGATCGCCCCGACCATCACGACAGGGGGTCATGCGGGGGCACCGTATGACCCCCTGGTGTCTCAAGAGGAAACCCTGGCAGTTGAGTGAACATTGTAGTTGCATAGAAAGGCGTGGCGAAGCGCCTCAAAGCCTTGCTGAAGGCGACGATACTCCTCGTCAGGTTTGTGTTTCAGGATTCCACTCTTTGTGTGATCGACCTTTGGCTTGAAGGGTCATCTTCTGCGAGGGTTATGGTGTCGCCGCATCAAGGTTTTCGGCGCATACGCCCCGCCTTTCCTAAAAGTGCAGTGCAACGATAAGGTGAAAAGGCAGGGCGACGTGCCTCGATCCTTGCCAAAGGCGACGATGATCAACTATACGCACTTCAGATATTGCCCCCGGTGCGGAATCACGTCGATTCGTCCGCGCGGCCGCAACGCCATGGAGTGTGACGGATGCGGGTTCCTTTATTACCACAACTGCGCCGCCGCAGTCGCGGCGATCATCGAGACGGAGAGCGGGATCGTGCTTCTCCGGAGGGCGCAACCGCCGAAAGCCGGTTTCTTCGATCTGCCCGGCGGGTTCGTCGACTACGGGGAGACCCTTGAGGCAGCCGTCGTCCGGGAGGTGGAAGAGGAAATCGGTGTGCGTCTCGAAAGGGCGCTCTATTTCCGTTCTTTCCCGAACACCTATGAGTTCCATGGCGTGACCTATATGACGACGGATGCCGTCTTTATCTGCCCGATGCCGCAAGGTTCCGCCATCCGCCCGAACGACGAGGTAAGGCAGATCGATATCCTGCCTCCTGAAAGCATTGATCACGCCCTCATCGCCTTTGATTCGATCAGCAAGGCGATCCGGTCATACACATCAGTGCTGCAAAGCCCCCCTGAAAAACACCAAAAGTCATCAGGTCATTGAAATCCGTCATTGTGGCTGTCAGCAAGGCTTTGATGCACATCGCCCCGCCTTTTCATGCAACTGCGCTTGACATCAATCCGCCCCCTGTCAATCCGCCCCTTGACAAATAACATAAATTATGCTATTAGTTGATGCAATAAAAGAGCGGGATTGAACTTCGCGGCTCATTCCACATTATTCAATATTCAGTCCCCTCACCCTGACTTTTCCCATACTCAAAAGGTAACCTTATCGTTGCACTGCACTTTTAGGAAAGGCGGGGCGTATGCGTCGAAAACCCGGGTGCGGCGACACCGAAACCGTCACGGAAGACAGCGATTCAAGCCGATGTCAGAAAAAAGTGAGCCTTTTTTCTGACACTCACACTGACACTTACACTGTCTTTCAAAGCGCTTCGCCCTGCCTTTTCGTGCAACTGAAAGGGTAATAGACCGATTCGGCATCTGCCAAACAATGCGTCACTGACTGGAGGGAGGTGGTTCAGCAGGACAATAAACCGGTGATCATGGGTTACGTTGACAAGCAACCGAGACTTCGCCAATGAAAGGAGGGATGCATGAGGAGATCACCAAACGTCATTCTCCTTATGATCTGTTTCATTCCCCTGTGCCTGCTCTCTCCTGAACCCGACAGCGCAGGCGCTGCAGAGCCTTTTCAACTGACATCTTCGACGCAGTACCTGTGGGGAGACGACCTCCTGGGAGAGAGCCAATCGATCGTCGCCCAGTACCTCAGGCTCAGTTACAAGCCTGAAGGCAAGCCTTTTTCTTTCACCGGCTACGGCAGGATCTGGCAGGACTTCGGCGACGGCGCCGTCAGGTCCGATGACTTCTCGGGGAGACTCTACTATCTCTTCATGGAGTACACGCCGACGAGGACGATTTCCCTCCGTCTGGGCAGGCAGTTCATGGCCTTCACCGCCGGCAACGCCGTCCTTGACGGCCTTCGTGTCGATTTCCACGAGATCGGCCCCATCGGCATAACGGCGGCGGCCGGACGGGACGTCATTTTCTCCCTCGACTCTGAGCACACCCGGAACGGGAACAATTTTTTCGGCATCGACGTACATCTCGAGCGCATCAGGAACATTCAACTCGGTCTGAGTTTCGTGCTCAGGCACGACCAGTGGGAAAGGTCACGCCAGGAATACGGGATGAACTTCCGCTATAATTACAAGTTTCTCAGCCCCTACGCGGAAGTCCGGTACGACTGGCTCTCGGAGACTTTCGACGAGGCCACCTTCGGCATCGACCTCTTTCCGCTCAGCGGCCTCCTGTTCAAGCTTGAATTCTACCATTCCTATCCGACCTTCGACTCCACCTCCATTTACAGCGTCTTCGCCGTGGACAAGTACCAGGAATACCTTATCCACGGCGAATACAGCTTCGACATCCCCGTGACGGTCTATGCGTCCTACGCGAGACAGACCTATGAGAGCAGCGACAACGCGGACCGTTTCACTGTCGGATCGAGGTTCTATCCTGTAAAAAACCTGATGGTGAACGCCTCCGTCGATTACCGCAACGGGTACGGGGGCAGGCTCTGGGGCTTCGAACTCACTGGCAATTACCGGCTCATCGACAAGCTGCTCATCGCTGCGGGTATCCAGTATGATGTGTACCGGAGGCCCGAGGATGACGGCAGTAATTTTGCCCGGCGCTACTGGATCGGGGGCGAGTGGCTCATCAACAAGGCAACATCCCTTGCCGCCCGGATTGAGGACAACGTAAATGAGAACTTCGAGCACCGGCCTTTGGGGCGGATCGCTCTCAACTGGAATCTGTAGGGGAAAGGAGGGAGCCCGTTGAAGAAGATCGTTTTATCCATCATCGTACTCGTCGCGGCGAGTACGCTCGTCTGGGCTCAAAAAACGAGTCACACCGACTACTCGACCGGCATGGAGATAAAGTTCTGCAACGAGTGTCACATCGTCAACAATGTGGAACCCAATCACGGCTCGTTTTGGTTCAATGAGCACCGGTTGTACAAGGAAAAGCTGCCGAGCAACTGCAACGACTGCCATGCGCACTCCTTCTGCATGGATTGTCATACCGGAGGCGGGATCGACCGCGACCTCCATGTCTCGACGTCAGGCGTCGATTACATGCCGAAGTCTCACCGGTCGGATTTCAGGGAGATCCACCCGATCAAGGCCCTTGATGATCCCCGTATGTGTTACCGCTGCCATGACGCGAAGCAGTTCTGCAACGAGTGTCACAGCAAATTCAACCGTGCCGACCTGCGTCTGGTCTCACACCGCAGGGGGTGGTCCGACCTCGAATTGAAGAAGGGTGGTGCGCGCCATTCCATCTTCAATACGGAGCAGTGCCAGACCTGCCATCCCAACGGTGTCCTGCCGAAGCACCAGTGGTCATCGGCTCATGCGAGGGAGGCCCGCAAGAACCTTACGTCATGCCAGACCTGCCATCCCGAGGGCGATGTCTGTCTGAAATGCCACAGCACCCTGACGGGGCTCAAGGTGAATCCCCATCCCCGCAACTGGGGCAAGGTGTCGGACCGGCTCAGATCTGCAAGCGGAAACAGGACATGCAACAGGTGTCACAGATAAAGAAAGGAGGGAAAGAACGTGAATCATGAATGGAGACGCTTTCTAATTCCGATGTGCTGCGCGATTCTCTGCCTCGGGGTCATCGGGTGCGGGAGCAGTTCAAAGGAATCCGGAGGAGACCCTGGTGTCGCTCCCCCCACGAGGGTGGGGTCTGACACCTGCGCGAATTCGTGCCACGCTGCCACTCAGGACATTACCGGCACGGTGATATCCGTCGCCTGGTCCAACACGACCCATACCACCAGCGGCGGTGTCCAGTGCGAAGATTGCCACGGCGCCGGGAGCCTTCATTTCGGCCTTGGCCCGATACCCTTCCCGAACCCGCAGGCGGAACAGTGCAACGTCTGTCACGGGTTCACCGCTTTTAACAGTACGAGACACGCAAACGGCAACGGTGTGCCGAACGCGGAGTTCACCCAGATCGCCACCCCTGTCAGCCAGGGGAGGCATATCGAAGAGTGCTCCGTCTGCCACAACGTCAACCAGAGGTTCGTGTTCGATTCCTCCGGGAACCTCCAAAAGCCGCGCCCGGACAGCCTGCCCACGCCTGTCGTGAATTGCGCGTCCTGTCACGATGCCCACCAGCCCCAGCAGAAGGTGGCCATCCCCCAGAGAACCGCACCGGTCGGCTACCCGATCTACCGGAAGTTCGTTCAGGACAGCACCGGCGCACAGAGCACGACAGGCACGTCTCAGGCCGCATTCATCTATCAGCCCAACGGCGCGGTCCAGGCGAACGGGACCCTTGATCCGACCAAAGTCGTCGGGAAGAACAACGAGCTGACCGTCGATCTGCTCTGCGCTGCCTGTCACACCAAGGGACTGTACAAGAACAGCGGCGGCGTGACGCACCAGCCCGACATCCACACGCAGTGGACGCGCTCCGGCCACGGCAACAGGAACGCTCCGGCCTTTGCAGAGTTTTCTGCAAATCCCGCCGCCTACACCAACCCGTCCACCGGCCTGCCCTATGAGGACCTCAGCCATACCACGAGCTATCCCATCGACATGGCCCTCTCACGGTTCGCTGCAACCGGACCGGCCAATACGACGCAGAATGCGGGGAACAACAACTTCGCCTGCTTCAAGTGCCACAACGGACTGACGTCTCTTGCCTATCAGAACAACGTGGAGGGCACCTCGGCTGCGCCGGTCGTCTTCGGCGATTCAACAGTCACCTGCCTCACCTGTCACAACCCGCACACCGATGTATCGGGGCAGACGAAGAATACGCGGAGGCCCCTCGTCATGACGAAGTATACGTCCACGCAGATCACCTTCTCGGGCAACGTCTTTCTCGATAACACTCCTGTGCCGGCGGAGACGGGCAACGCGACGATCTGCGTCTTCTGTCACCAGGGCCGCGAGTCGGGCTTCACCCTGTTCAAACGCCGCCTCGCCGCGGACAGCACCCTGTCAGGAAACTTTTTGAATGAACACTACCTCGGCACGGGCGCCATGCTCTGGGCCAGGAACGCTTACGAGTATGCCGGAAAGCAATACGGCCAGGTCGCGCGCCACCAGCAGACCAACTGCTTCGGCTGCCATATGAACCAGACCGGCAGCAATGAGCTGGGGGGCCACAGCTGGCATATGTTCAACGAGACGACAGGCGCGTTCAACAACGGCACTTGTAACACATCCGACTGCCACAACGGCAGGGTGCCGGCGACGCGGACGGCGTTCTTCGGCTTCCGCGACACCATATTCGATCCGACCAACGATTACGACGGTGACGGCGCGCTTGAAGGCATCCCCCAGGAGATCGA
Organism: uncultured Nitrospiraceae bacterium; assembly: GCA_963705105.1. Taxonomy (GTDB): domain Bacteria; phylum Nitrospirota; class Thermodesulfovibrionia; order Thermodesulfovibrionales; family Dissulfurispiraceae; genus CAVPIW01. The sequence goes on from CAVPIW010000006.1 coordinate 464,856, forward strand.
GGGTCTCGCGTCCGAGTTGGTGAGCCTTCTCGCATCCAACGGCATTGTGTATGACGACCTCGCGTATCCCTACTTTTTCCAGCCGGGGCTGCCGCATACCAATGCAAACTCCTTCCAGGCCTGGACGCTGCCGACTCTGAAGGCAGCCTTCAACCTGCAGTTCGTCATCAAGGGACTGCCGTCGTCAGCAGTCAGCCAGATCGGACAGCCGAATCCTTCGGCGGCTGCCCATAACTACCGCTATAACATCCAGATCCTCAGGGACTCCTACGATGACCTGTGGGTGAACGCTCCCTCGGGCAGGGGGACGAACCCCGACCGTCGCAACCAGGCGAGGCCTGGAGGCACACGCCCCGCGACGAACTACGATGCCCAGTCGGGAGGCGCCTACAATCCGAGGCAGTAGTAGCATGAAAGGGGGGGCGTCAGCCCCCCCTCCGTCTTTCCCCGCATACTTTCAGGACCATTCCCTGTGCAGTTCTTTGGCGATTAATTTTTCTAATTGATCAATTAGCATCTTTTTTTCTATAATTTAATTTACCTTTGCGTCAGAAATACTGTTAGTCAGGAGAATCTCTATGGCATCACGTTTGGACATTCGGTGGCATGGTAGGGGAGGCCAGGGCACGGTCACCGCGGTGAAACTCTTCGCCGATGCCTGCCTGTCGGGAGGAAGATACGTGCAGGCATTCCCCGAGTACGGACCGGAGCGTTCGGGTGCGCCTCTCAGGGCCTATAACAGGATCAGCTCGAGGGAGCTCAGGATGCACTGCCCGGTGAGCAAACCCGACATTGTCGTCGTCGTCGATCCGACGCTGCTCGAAAGCGTCGACATCTCCGAGGGAACGACGGAGGGAGCCATCTTCCTCATCAATACAATGAGAGATCCCCTGGATATCAGGGAGCGGATCGAGGCGCGGCCGACTCACCGGGTCTGCACGGTTGACGCCACGAAGATCGCCATTGAGTGTATCGGAAGGCCTATGCCGAATGCGCCGATGGTCGGTTCGCTTGCGCGAATTTCCGATGTGGTGAAGCTCGAAGACATCCTGCAGGAGATGCAGAAACAATTCGGCAAGAAATTTTCCCAGAAAATCGTCCAGGGAAACCTTGATGCCGTGAGACGGGGATTCGAGGAGGTCAAGATCATATGAAACTCAAGGGATGGAAACAGCTCGCCCCCGGTTCGCTCATTATCGAGCCCGCCAGCGCTTTGCGCTTCGAGACAGGGAGCTGGAGGGCCTTCAGGCCCGTCTGGCTGGAAGAGAACTGTATCCAATGCCTGTTCTGCTGGATCTACTGCCCTGACATGGCCGTCGTCGTGCACGAAGGCAAAAGGGCCGAGTATGATTACGACTACTGCAAAGGCTGCGGCATCTGCGCGCTCGAGTGTCCCGGGAAAAAGGGGAAGAAGGCGATCATCATGGAGGAGGAGGGCAAATAATGGCGGAGATTGTAGCCGTAACAGGAAATGAGGCTGTTGCGAATGCGTTGCGACAGGCCAGTCCTGATGTCTGTGCGGCCTATCCCATAACGCCGGCAACGGACATTATGCAGCGTTTCACGAGCTATGTCTCGAACGGTCAGGTCAAGACCGAAATGATCCTCGTCGAAAGCGAGCACAGTGCCATGAGCGCCTGTGTCGGCGCTTCCGCCGCCGGCGGACGCGTCATCACGGCGACATCCTCCCAGGGACTCGCCCTCATGTGGGAAATCCTCCCCATCGCATCGAATGCCCGGCTCCCGATCATCATGCCGCTCGTGAACAGGGCGCTGTCGGGACCGATCAACATCCACTGCGATCACTCCGACGGAATGGCTGTGAGGGATACGGGCTGGATCCAGCTCTGGTCGGAAAACGCCCAGGAGGCCTACGATAACACGATCCAGGCCTTCAGGATCGCGGAAAATATGAGCATCAGGCTCCCCGTCATGGTTTGCATGGACGGCTTCATTATCAGCCATTCCATTGAACGGCTCGAGTATCTGGACGACACGGATGTGAGCATGTTCATCGGCGATTATAAGCCAACTTATCCGCTGCTGGACGTCGACCATCCGGTGAGCTTCGGGCCTCTCATCCTGACCGACTTCTACATGGAGGTGCGAAGGGCGCACCAGGAGGTCATGACAAGGGTGCCCCACATCGCCTGTGAGGTGGCACAGGAATTCAGCATGTTCTCCGGCAGGCAGTACGGGCTCTTTGAGGCCTACGGACTGGAGGACGCGGACATCGGCATCGTGATCATGAACTCGGCTGCCGGGACGGCGAAGGACGTGATCGATGAATTCAGGGGCAGCGGTATCAAGGCAGGGCTGCTGAAGCCGCGGCTCTTCAGGCCCTTCCCCTATGAGGCGATCGGTGAGTCCCTCAAGCACCTCAAGGCTGTCTGTGTGCTCGACAGGGCCGACGCCTTCGGCGGGTCCTACGGACCGTTGTTCATGGAGATTGCTGCAAGTCTCAATCCCTACCGTGAGCGTCCTATCGTGATCAATAAAATATATGGTTTAGGCGGAAGGGATTTCCTGCCCGAGCACGTCGAGAAGGTCCTGAATGAACTCGTCGGCGTCGCAAAGAGGGGAAGAGTAAAAACCTTCAAGGAATACATCGGGGTGAGGGAGTAACATGGCGACAGCACTGAGTTTGAAAGAGTTATCCAAGAAAGAGGACCTCCTGACGGGTGGTCACCGGATGTGCGCCGGCTGCGGCGCTCCCGTGGTCGTGAAGATGGTGCTTTTTGCCGCTGAACATCCCGTCGTCGTTGCCAACGCGACGGGGTGCCTCGAAGTATCGACCTGCATATCTCAGTATACCGCATGGCGGACCCCCTGGATACACAACGCCTTTGAAAATGCCGCTGCGACGCTTTCGGGTGTCGAGGCGATGTACCGGTCCATGAAAAAGCAGGGCAAGATCGAAAAGGACATCAAGTTCATCGCCTTCGGTGGTGACGGTGGAACTTATGACATCGGTTTTCAAAGCCTCTCGGGCGCCATGGAAAGGGGTCACGACATGCTCTATATATGTTATGACAACGGCGCATACATGAACACGGGCATTCAGCGTTCGAGCGCCACACCCATCGGCGCCGATACGACGACCTGTCCCGCCGGCAGTGTCGTACCGGGCAAGCTTCAGGAGAGGAAAGACATGACGAAGATCCTGGCTGCCCATGGCATTCCCTATGTCGCTCAGGCCTCTCCGAGCCACTGGTCCGATCTCATGAAGAAGGTCAGAAAGGCACTCAGCATCGAAGGCCCGAAATTCATGAACATTCTCGCTCCCTGCAACCGCGGATGGAGAACGAGGACCGATGACGCGATCCAGCTGAGCAGGCTTGCCGTGCAGACCTGTTACTGGCCCCTCTTCGAGATCGATCATGGCGTAACGCGGGTCACCTACAAGCCGCGGGAAAGAAAACCCCTTGTCGAGTTCCTCAGGCCGCAGGGAAGGTTCAGACACCTCTTTGCGCCGGAGAACGAGTGGGTCCTCGCGAAACTTGAGGAATCAGTCGATAGATACTGGGAAAGATTATTGAAAGAAGAGGAGTTTACAGCTCCGAAAGGCGAGCCGGCTGCAGAGGAAGCGCAGGAAACCGAGACGGCCGAATCACCAGCAAGCTAACCGGAGTGCCCCGGGCGCCACATCGATATGGACCGGTGTGGCGCCCGCGGGATCTCCGTCAACCTGCACCGCCGCCGTACCACTCACCGACAGCCGTTCTGCCCTGAAATATCTGATGTCCCGCAGCATCAGGTGCTTTCCCAGCACAATGGCCGAAGCATACCGCAAGAGATCGATCCTGCCGCCGCTTTGTGTTATGAAGACATACAGGTCCGGGTCGCCAAGGGCAGCATCGGGGGTTATTCTGAAGTCTCCCCCATAGTAGCCGGATTTTCCCGCGATGACAGCATAGCCCCCGAGAACGAGTGATTCCTGCCCGCCTTCCGGCAAAGACTCCACCTTTCCCTTCCCCGGAATGCCCTGCACCCCCGACGCACGTATCTCGAGGAGACCGGGACGATACCCGGCAAGGGTCCTGAATCCGCTCAGCACGTACGCCAACTTTCCCAGACGCCTTTTCGCGGTACTTCCCACGCGGGCGACAGCCTCTCCGTCGAAGCCGATACCAGCCATCAGGAGGAAGTACCGCGATGTCCCACTGCCATCGGTGAGCCTGCCCAGATGGACGGTCCGGCTGAGGCCGGATACGGCCAGATCGATCGCTTTCTCAACATCTGTACCGATGCCGATTTCCCTGGCCAGCACGGATGTCGTGCCCAGGGGCAGGACAGCCATGGGGACGGATGTATAGGCAAGCCCCTGGGCGACCTCATTGTAGGTGCCGTCGCCTCCTGCCGCGATCACGGGCGTCACATTTTCTCCTGATACCGATGATTTTTGCGCTATCGTCCGGGCGATGCGCTCGCCGTCCCCCCGCCTCTCCGTGAAATGGACGAGAGGGGAAAATCCCCTCTTCCTGAGAGACTGGAGTGTCTTTTCGAGAATCGACTTCGAAAAACCCCCGGCAACGGGATTGCAGATTATGGAAATCTCCCTGTTCATGAGTTGACCCTGCAGCGGCATACAAAGAAGGGGTGAAGCGCTCTGAAAAATTGTGCCCGTGACAGTGTGAGTGTGAGCATATGTACACCTCTCTTGTGACGCATACCGTGTCGCCGCAGCAAGGTTTTCGGCGCATTCACCCCAGCCCCGCCTTTCCGGAAAGCGTCTGCAAAGATAAGGTTGACGCTGTCACCAAACCGTCAGGACCGGCATGCGCTCGAGATACGAAATGAGTGACTCCGTATCGGTATCCTCGGCAATGTAAAAGACACGCCCGCCCCTGAGTGACCCCTGTTTCTTGACATGGGGAATCCTCCGGTAACCGAAGGCGCGGGACGCGATGTATCCTGTCGTGTAATCCGGATCGTCGGAAAAGCAGACCTCAGCGATGACCTGCGGGGCTGAGACGACCTTGGAAGCGAGGATAAGCGCTTCCCGGACCGTAATCGTGTCGATGCCTGCTCTGGACAGCATTCTTCGCATTTTACGCAGAGACGATCGCTCGATACCGAATCTCGACACCCGGACACCTCTTTCACGGTCCGGCTCGGCTCGGCGTCCTGAGTCCGCCCGAATGAGCGCAGCGCCCCGCATGGCGTTCGGCGACAAGAGGACAGAAAGCCCGCTATCAATTGCGGAGGAGGAAACGGCGAGAGACGAGAGTGTCGACGTGATGCTGCGCCGCGCCTGAGCAGGAGACCGGCAAGGGAGCGTGTCTACGTCCAGTAAGGGGATGCGCCGCGGTTCCTGCTGCAACGCTTCAAGTGTCATTATGATGCTGTCGGGTTTCCCCCTTGGGTGGCTCAGTGCACGGTCGGCATATTCCCTGAGGATCTTTGGCAACTCATGCTCTTCAAATATGCCTTCGGCTCCGGAGATGTGTCTCTCCTGTGCCATGCGTCCTGTCTGTGACGCGCGCATCCGTATGGACCACATGACAAAAATTATACACCAACATGATAAAATACAGGTTAATTCACGTGAACAGCTTACCCGGGAGGTTTGCATGAGTGAGAGTATGATGTCGCTGACGCAGGATACATGGGACCGTGAGGTCATACAGTCAAAAGGGGTCTCGATCGTCTTCTTCTGGACACCATGGTGCGGTCACTGCAAGATGTTTGCGCCTATTTTTGAAGAGGTCGCCCAGGCATTCGCCGGAAGAATCAAGTTTGCGAAACTCAATTGTGAGGAATTCGGCGGCGTGGCCAGTGCCTGCCAGGTCATGGGAACTCCCACAATGCTCATTTTCCGTGACGGGGCCCAGGTCGACAAGATTCTCGGCGGACTGCCGAAGGCGAATCTCGAGAAAAAGTTTGAGGAAATCCTGGCAGGGTAGGGGAGAGGGTGTTTCACAGGTTCTGACACTCACACCCATACTGACAGGAAACAAAGGTTCTATGCACTGGCACTCACAAGTTGCATACAACGGCGGGACAAAGTGCCTCAAAGCCTTGCTGATAGCGAGCATGATCATCTGAAATTGGGGATTGGGAATTCCACCCTTTGTGTCATCACCCGTCGGCCTGACATGTTCCGTATGGGAAGGCAAAGGTTTCTCAGCACCAGGGCATTTCGGCATCTTTGCCCCGCCTTTCCGGATGTCCTATTACAGCAATAAGGTATTCTCACATGGATATACCGGCAAAGCGATGGTTAGATTCGATATCCGTGCGAAGGTCACGGCGGCATTTCGACGGCAGGAAGATCGACGCTGCGGTTTTCACCACCCTTGAAAGGGTGTGCCGCGATTTTGTCCCCTTTCCGGAGGCGAGAGCAATCCTTATCCCGATGCCGCCTGATGATGTGCTGCGGGGAGCCGTCGGCACCTATGGCAAGATAAAGGGCGCACCCGCTTTCATCGCCTTCGTGGGGTCCACGGATTCGGCCAATGTCCAGGAGAAAACGGGCTATACCGGGGAGGGGATTATTCTCGAAGCGACAGCCCTTCGGCTCGACACCTGCTGGGTCGGTGGTTTTTTTAGGCCCGAAGCGGCTGCAGACGTCATCGGCATTAAACGACCGGAACGTGTCCTGGCCGTCTGCCCTATCGGGTATGCCAGGAATGACTGGTCTCTCGAAGAAAAGATCATGACCGGTTTCGGCAGGAGTCACCGCAGAAAACCCCTGGAGGAGATTGTTACGGGCCTTCCGGAGGTGCAGTGGCCTCCCTGGGTGAAGCCTGCCGTGGAGGCTGCACGGCTCGCCCCCTCGGCGGTCAACCGGCAGCCCTGGAGGTTTCACATCGGTGATCAAAGCATTACTGTCTCTGTCGACAATCTGAAGGATTCGTACAAGATCTCAAAACGTCTCGACTGCGGCATCGCCATGCTTCACATCGAGACGGCATGCCGTGCCGGGGGGGTCGGGGGAACCTGGGAGATACTCGATCCGCCGCTCGTCGGCAAGTTTACGGTTGAGGTAAATGTGTACGATGAAGAATAGGGCGGGAAAGACCTACTACATAGAGACCTGGGGCTGCCAGATGAACATTCATGACTCGGAGAGAATGTCCGGCATGCTCCGGGCGGAAGGATATGCCGAGACAGGAGATCCCGAAAAGGCCGACATCGTCATCCTGAATACCTGCAGCATCAGGCAGAAGGCGGAGCAGAAATTCTTCAGCCAGCTCGGCTTGATCAGGCGCCTCAAAAAGGGCAGGCCTGAGATGAAAGTCGTCGTTGCCGGCTGCATCGCCCAACAGGAAGGTGAAGGCCTCTTCAGGCGATCCCCTGCCGTCGACTTCGTCGTCGGCCCCCAGCAGATCGGCGCCGTCAAAGACATTGCCGGCGGTTCTGCGCCTCCCGTCTCGACAGGCGACAATCCGTCACTCCTCGGGAGTGAATTCCCGGCCGAGAGAAAAGACGCCCTTCGGGCCTGGGTCACAATCATGTACGGCTGTGACAACTTCTGCAGCTACTGCGTCGTTCCCTATACAAGGGGGAGGGAGCAGAGCAGGCCCCGGCATGATATACTGCGGGAGATCAGGGATCTTGCCTCGCAGGGATTCAGGGAAGTCAGCCTTCTGGGACAAAATGTCAACTCCTACCGTTCCGACGTCGATTTCTGCGGTCTTCTGAGTGAAATCAACACAATTGAGGGTATCGAACGTATCCGTTTCGTCACGTCCCATCCGAAGGATTTCTCCGAGCCACTCATGACGGCCATGGCTGAACTCGACAAGGTCTGCGAGCATATCCACCTGCCTCTCCAGTCGGGATCGACTGGGGTCCTGCGGCTGATGAACAGACGGTACACCTATGATGAATATCGAAGGAAGATAGACGCACTGCGGAAGAAGATACCCGGAATCGCAATAACATCAGATATTATCGCCGGATTTCCGAATGAGACGGATGAGGACCACGCCATGACCATGAGGGCGCTCTCGGAGCTCGATTTCGACGGTATCTTCGCTTTTTGCTTTTCACCAAGACCCGGGACAAAAGCCGCGACCATGATGGGACAAATCGACCAGTCCGTCAAAACGGCGAGGCTGTCAGAGATACTAGCGCTGCAAAATGATGTGACGGAACGGAAAAACAGGCAGTTAAAGGGCACTTTGCAGGAAGTACTTATCGAAGGCCGGGACAGCATGGGGAGAGGCAAAATGACGGGAAGGACGAGAACCAATAAGATCGTGAACATTGCTCCCCCTGCTGACGGAATTTCACGGGACCTCGTGACAGTCAGGATCATCCGCACATACCGCCATTCACTGGAGGGAGATCTCGAGAGAGGATGAAGATCGCCCTCATAACTCTTGGGTGCAGAACGAATCAGGCCGAATCTTTCCGCATAGAACGGGCAATCCGAGAGGCCCGTCATCAGGTCGTGGAGCGTCCCGATGAGGCGGATCTCTGCATCATTAATACCTGTACAGTAACGGGAAAGGCCGACCTGCAGTCCAGGCAGGTCATTAGGCGCGCGCTGCGAAAGGGAAAGCGTGTTATCGCAACGGGGTGCTTCACGGAGCTGAATCGTCCTGAAATGGGTGATTGCGGAGGTGATCTGACATTAGTTCCGAACGATAAAAAGGATGACATTATTAAACTGATCGGTGAGGCACAGCCCGGGAAGACCGCCGTAATCGCGAAAGAGGGCAGAAAACGCCCTGTCATTAAAGTCCAGGACGGCTGCGATCAGTCCTGCAGTTACTGCGTCGTTCCTGCCGCAAGGGGTCGCTCGCGGAGCAGCACCATCTCCGATGTTCTCAGCGAGATTGCCCTCTGCGAAGACGAGGGATACAATGAAATCGTTTTGTCAGGCATACATCTCGGCATGTACGGGCGGGATCACGACCCCGGGGAGACGTTGTCATCTCTCCTGGAGAACATTCTCCTAAGGTGCCGCATTCCCCGTATCCGCCTGAGCTCACTCGAAATCAGCGAGATAGATGAGAGGTTACTTGAAGTCATGTCGGACGATCGCATCTGCCGGCATCTTCATGTGCCACTGCAGAGCGGAAGCGACAACATACTGAAAAGTATGAATAGGTCGTACACAGCCAGGTCTTTTATCGATACGATTGCCGCTGTTCACTCGCGCTTCCCCGACATGGCGATCGGCACGGACATCATCGTCGGATTTCCCGGGGAAGGTCCGGAGGAATTTCACCGGACGTGCTCTGTCGTCAGGATGCTGCCTTTTTCGTATCTCCATGCTTTTTCTTATTCTCCCAGGCCTTATACGCGGGCTGCGCTCTTAAAGGACCATGTCGAAGGATCCATAAAGAAAGACCGTGTCTCAGAGCTCAGACGACTGGGCGAGCTCAAGAGAGAGGCCTTCATTGTGAAGCAGACCGGTCAAGTCCTGGGCGGAATCGTCGAAAAGAATACAAGTGACGGCTCCCTGGTCATGACAGGAAACTACATCAGAGTCTTTCTCGGCGGTTACAGGGCGCCGGACGAGGGAATCCTTGTCAATGTTCGCATCGGGGGCTATGAAAAGGGCCGTGCTCTCGGATATCCTGTAAATCTGTCAGAACCCGCTCACAAATAGCTCTTTTCGATCTGCCCAGTTGTTGTTCATTTCCGATGGAAGCCAGTCATCAGGCTTAACAGGGTCATTTTTCAACTCACTTCATAACAGGTTGTCAACATTTTATGTTTATTTGTTATGACCGATAAGATATATTATGTAAAGTTATTATAACGTCACACCGGAACGTTTCCTTTTCGGAATGCCTCATTCCCGGCTATCCCTTCATCGCTTCCCTGAACTCCTCCAGGCTAACTCCATCAGCATCTGTCATTGTCTGTTTTTTCAGTCAATCCCCTCGGTCCCCTTCTCCGGGGGGATGCTCACACAATCGTTTTCACCGGCATTTTCCTCATCCTTCTTTGCGGCTTTGCGTGAGACAATCTTGAAATATGTTCCATTCACTGACACTGTCTTGTTCTTTCTTTGCGCGCTTTGCGGCTTTGCGTGAAACAATCTTGAAATATGTTCCATTTACTGACACTCACACTGACACTGACACTGTCTTGTTTCCGTTGTTTTGACATACACAATAATGATATAGTGAAAAGCGCTTGATTCATCGATCAACAGGAGGCATAGACATGATGTTCTCGAAAATGTTTATCCCGACCATGCGGGATGTCCCCTCCGACGTCGAGGCTGTCAGCCACAGGCTGCTGCTCCGTGCCGGTTTTGTGCGGCAACTCGCTGCGGGTCTCTATATCTATCTGCCCCTCGGCTGGAGGGTCCTCAACAGGGTCAACCGTATCTTAAAGGAAGAGATGGATGCGATCGGGGCCCAGGAGATCTCGATGCCCGTGCTCCACCCTGCCGAGGTGTGGCAGAAAACGGGACGCTGGCAGGAGATCGGGGAGGAGATGTTTCGCCTCAAGGACAGGACAGGCAGGGACATGTGTCTCGGGATGACCCACGAGGAGATCATGACATGGCTGGCGTCCCGGGAGATCCGTTCCTACAGGGACCTGCCCCAGGTCTGGTACCAGATACAGACGAAGCTGCGCGACGAGGCGAGATCACGGGGCGGGATCCTGCGCACCCGCGAGTTCATCATGAAGGACAGCTACAGCTTTGATATGGACGATGACGGACTCGACAGGAACTATGAGCTCCATGCCGGGGCCTACCACAGGATATTCCTCCGCTGCGGCCTCACCTTTCACCAGGTCGAATCGGATCCGGGGATGATGGGAGGCGCCGGGGCTCATGAGTTCATGGCGCCGACGCCGGCCGGCGAGGACGAGATCGTTCTTTGCGACGCCTGCGGGTATGCGGCGAATGTGGAGATCGCACGGACCAGCTCCCCGCCTCTCAGGGAGCAGACATGGGCTGTCGAAGAACTCCACACGCCTGACAAGAGAACCGTAAAGGAAGTTTCTCAGTTCTTGCAGATAAGTCCCGAATATTTCATAAAAAGTCTCCTGCTGATCACACCGGGAGGACCTGTGCTTGCCCTGATCCGCGGTGATCAGGAGCTGCACGAGAAGAAGATGACCCGTATCGTCGGGCAATTCAGAGCCGCCGGCAAGGATGAGGTGCTCTCGATGCTCGGCGTCGAGGCAGGCTTCATCGGCCCCACGGGCCATGCATTGAGGAAGATCGGCGACCTGTCCCTCAGGGAAGGCACATATGTAACGGGAGCGAACAAGCCTGATTTTCATATGCGGGGGATTCAGCCCTCCGTCCATTTCGAGGCTGAATGGCATGACATCCATGTCGCCCGCGCCGGAGACGCCTGTGCCCTGTGCGGCCATGCCGTCCGGATCGAAAAGGCGATCGAGATCGGGAACATTTTTAAACTGGGAACGAAATACTCCACCGCCCTTGAAGCCCTCTACCTCGACCGGGAGGGACAGTCGAGACCGGTCATCATGGGCAGCTACGGCATCGGGCCGGCCCGCATCGCCGCCGCCGCCGTCGAGCAAAATAATGACAAGGACGGCATCGTCTGGCCGAAGAGCATCTCACCTTTCGACGTCGAAATCATCCCCCTTTCGGTGAGCGACGACAGGACCATGGACGTGGCAGCGTCTCTCCTGGCATCACTTTCCGAACGGAACCTTGAAGTGCTTGTTGACGACCGGGATGAAAGGCCCGGCGTGAAGTTCAAGGACGCCGACCTGATCGGCATCCCGGTGCATATCATTATCGGTGAGAAGAACCTGAAGGACGGCAACGTGGAAGTGAAGAACCGCAGGACGAAGGAGGTCCGCAAGGTCGCCGTCGGCAATGCTGCGGAGGAGACGATCCGGATGCGATCAGAAGTTCCGTAAATGGTCGACGCCGAAAAGAGCCATCCCTGCCCGCCTGTGGCGGTCATCGACGTGGGCACCAATACGATCCGTCTGCTTGTCGGCTCTGTCACGGAAGGCAGGATCAGGCGGATGGTCATGGCGAGGTCCGTGACGAGGCTCGGGAAGGATCTGGCGGCGACAGGCAATCTGAATGCCTTGAATGTTGATAATTCAATTGCAACGCTACAGCATTTTAAAGCTCTTTGTAATGACAATAACGTGTGCCGGGTCATCGCCGTCGGGACGAGCGCCCTTCGTGAAGCAGGAAACAGCGGGGATTTCATCGACCGTGTCGGCCGAACCACGGGGATCATCATTCGTGTCATTTCCGGTGACGAAGAGGCTGACCTGACACGGACAGGCATTATGGCCGGAGGGGTGACCGGCGACGACCACACCGTTGTTGTCTTCGACATCGGCGGCGGCAGCACGGAGTGGGTCGTCTGCAACGATCAATGCCGCCGGGGAAGTCTGCCCCTCGGGTGTGTACGTCTCGCTGAACGCCACATCCGTCACGACCCCCCTATTCCGGAAGAAATAACTTCAGTGAAAAGTGACATAGAACAGACTGTTCATGAATCATCCTTAAATATGCTGTTGAACCCATCCGGCTGTCTTCAGCGTCGGCCTTGCATAATTACCGGCGGGACGGCGACTACCCTCGCCTCAATAGACCTGGAACTGGACCATTATGACGGTAACAGGATTCACGGCCACCGACTGCCTTTCGACAGGATCGCTCTCCTCTCATCACGGCTGTCATCGCTGCCGAAGCAGCAACGGGCCAGTGTGAGGGGTCTCGAAGCGGACCGGGCGGATGTCATCATACCCGGCCTTCTCATTGTCGAGACGATTATGTCACTGGGGGGCATCGGCGAAGCGGTCGTGAGCGATTACGGCCTGCTTGAGGGACTTGTCGCGGATAAGACATATTGGACGGATAGAGGGGAGGTTAATTGAAGACGAGGAAAGCGGTCATCAGCGACGTCAAGGAAATGCACAGGCTCATCAATGAAAGCGCCAAGAGGGAGGAGATGTTGCCGCGGGCGCTCAACGATCTCTATACGGGCATCAGGGATTTCGTGATCTATGAGGAACAGGATGTGATCGTCGGGATCTGTGCGCTCCGGATCATCTGGGAGGACCTTGCGGAGATCCGGTCCCTCATCGTGCGCGAGGATTTCAGGAACCGCGGCATCGGGAAACAGCTTGTTCAGCAGTGCCTGAAAGAAGCTGAAAAACTCGGCATACGGCGCATCTTCGCACTCACCTACGTGCCCGGTTTTTTCCTGTCCCTCGGCTTCAGGGACATCGAAAAAACGAGGCTCCCCCACAAGATATGGGGCGATTGCCTGAATTGCCCCAAGTTTCCCGAGTGCGACGAACATGCAGTCATCCTTCAGCTCTGAACCCGAAACCTTCTGGGTTCTCTCTATTGTTGTCCTGTCTTCCTTTCTCACCCCCTTCACGGGGTCGTCTCTCAATGTCGCCCTCCCCACAATCGCCAGGGAACTGGGGATGGACGCCGTCACCATGAGCTGGGTCGCCACGTCTTTTGTCCTCTCGGCGTCGGTCTTTCTCGTGCCCTTCGGACGGCTGGCCGATCTCCACGGCCGAAAACGGGTCTTCCTCTGGGGCGCCGCGATCTTCACCCTCTCCTGCCTCCTGCTGTCCATCACGAGCTCCTCCCGTGAGCTTATCATCTTCCGGGTCCTCCAGGGTCTCGGGAGCTCAATGATCTTCGGGACGGGGATTGCGATCCTCACCTCCGTCGTTCCCCCTGCGGAGCGCGGAAAGGCCCTCGGAAAGACCGTCGCATCGGTCTACCTGGGGCTCACCCTCGGCCCCTTCCTGGGCGGGATCATCACAGAATATCTGGGCTGGAGGATCCTTTTCCTCCTGAATGTTCCCCTGGGAATGCTGACGATGATCCTCGTTATTCTTAAGCTGAAAGGTGAATGGGCCGAGGCGCGGGGCGAGTCTTTCGATGTAGTCGGAACGGCCCTCTATTCCGTCGGCCTTGTCCTGGTCGTCATCGGCTTCTCACGTATAGCCGAACAGGACGGACCCTGGCTCTGCGGCGCCGGGGCACTCGGACTGGCGCTCTTTGTCGCCTGGGAGGCGAAGACGGAGAGCCCTGTCCTGCATGTGCGCCTTTTTTTCCGGAACAGGGTTTTTTCGCTCTCCAACCTCGCCGCCTTCATCAATTACAGCGCAACCTATGCGGTGGCTTTCCTGATCAGCATCCATCTGCAATACGCACTCGCCATGAGCCCCCGTGAGGCCGGCATGATCCTGATTACCCAGCCTGTGATCATGACGCTGGTCACCCCGTATGCGGGGAAACTGTCAGACCGCATTCAGCCGGGCTATGTCGCATCGGCAGGCATGGCCCTCACGACGGCAGGACTGGTGCTCTTCACCTTTCTGACGGGAGAGACGGGCCTGCCATTCATTATGACGGGGCTGACCTGTATGGGACTGGGGTTCGCCTTTTTCTCATCACCGAACGTGAACGCGATCATGGGGTCGGTGGACAGGAGATACTACGGAGTCGCCTCCGGCACCGTCGGCACGACCCGCCTGCTGGGACAGATGTTCAGCATGGCCCTGTCGACTGTCATCTTCTCCGCCATCCTCGGGCGGCAGCAGATAAATGCGGACACCTTTCACCTGTTCCTGCTGAGCGAGCAGCGGGCTTTTGCTATTTTCGCCGTCCTGAGCCTCATCGGCACAGTCGCCTCCCTCGCCCGGGGCACATCGCGATGACGGGGCAAAACGCTTCTTTGAAAAAAGTGTCAGTGTCAGTGACAGTGTCAGTAAAAGGTTCATTTTTCTTAAGACGTCTGCCCGCAATAGTCTGTACGGGAAGGCAAAGGTTTCGCAGCACCAAGGCTTTGCGGCGCATTTACCCCACCTTTCCGGAGGGCGTATGCTGTGATTTGGAAAAGAGGGGAAATCAGGCCCCTTTTTTCAGGTCCTCCAGCTCGGACTTGCTCAGCTCCAGCCGCGCGTCGGCCAGGCGCTTGTAGTATGAGCGGATCTTGTCCATCTTGCCGGCGCGGATCGCCTTGAGCAGGTCGCCTTCCAGCTCCGCCACCTCGAGCCGCTTGTAGTAGTCAAGGGTCTCCTTGAAATGGGCAATCACGATTTTCCCTGTCAGGAGAGGATGATTGTTCGTCACATTTGC
The DNA here is from genome assembly GCA_963705105.1 of uncultured Nitrospiraceae bacterium. Taxonomy (GTDB): domain Bacteria; phylum Nitrospirota; class Thermodesulfovibrionia; order Thermodesulfovibrionales; family Dissulfurispiraceae; genus CAVPIW01. Next base: position 479,887 of record CAVPIW010000006.1, read on the forward strand.
CTCGGGGAACATGACGCCGTGTTCAAGCTCCACTTCCAGTCCCGTACGGAACTGCTCGTCGTCAACGGCCATGCCGCCCGTGTCAAGCTCTTTGAGAACGATGCGGGCTTCCTCAATCGTCACCTTGGGCTTCTTCATGGCGCTCCAGTTGCGCAGCCCCAGTTCTTTACAGACCCTTCCCACTTCCTGTTTCGTGATGTACTCCGGTATCTTCATGAACAGTCACCTCCGTGGATTATTTAAAAAAAAAGTGTTACTGAAAAGAATACACCGAAAGGACTGTCTCACGCAAAGCCGCGAAGAACGCAAAGAAGAAAAGGACTATGGCAGTGTCAGTGTGAGTGTCAGTGAAAGGTATATTTTAGCCCTCCGGGCAGCAGCCGGGCCGTCATTATCCCGTAGAAAAGGGGGGATCAGAGGGGGTTGTAAACCGTCTCATGAAGTCTTGTCGTCCATGGCGAGCTTGGCGCCTTTGCGCGAGAAAAATCTTTTTTCGGCCACTCCTTTCCTCTTTCGCGATCAAAAAGGGGGATGCGGTGGGTTATTGAATAAAAAGGATTAATGGTGTCCGCCTTCAGAATGGCCGCCGGCGATGACATACACGGCTTCGGTGTCTCCCCTGCTTTCGATGAAACACTCCTGGTCACCGGCGATGTGGACAGCAGACCCTTCAGGCACCGTCCCCGTCATGAAGCCCGTGACGTCGAGGCTTCCTTTGACGGCCAGGAGGATCTCCTCGTGCCCCGCGCCGGGCTTCAGAAGACGTCCCTTTTCTCCCGGCCTCAGTGTCCCGTATATGATGTAGCAAGCGTGGCTCCCTGTCTCCTGAGAACCGACGATGCATTCCCCGGTCTCAGAAAGCCCGGCCTTCAACTTCATCTCAAAGGTCTTCATCGCATCTCCATTGTTATCCATTAATCTCTGTGAACTCTGTGACCTCTGTGGCTGAAAAATCGTCTTCGCCTTTCTTGGCGCGCTTTGCGTCTTTGCGTGAGAATAGTTTTTTGCATCACATCGGCATGAATGTTTACGACCGGAGGAACCTCTCGATCTCCGGCTTCAGCGTGATGGAAATGACGAGTTTCCCTCCCTTGATCACGTAATGAATGTCGAGGACATCCGCGGCGCCGATGGAGACCGCCTGATACAAGGGTCTCATTTCATACCCGAGGGTGACTCCCCGGGAGTTGACAATCTTCTTTAGGACGGACCCACTATATGCATGATGGTTCTTGATAAAGGCCTCCGCCCGGTTGAGGGCTTCTCCGGCCTGCAGGGAAGGGATTTTCTTATATTCGAAGTCGGGTCGGAAGGGTTCGAAGGTGATGTCATCACCTTCAATATCGAGAAATGCCACAGTCGTCAGATCGTTCCCGTGGCTGCCGCCGTGCAGGATGAGGGTGAAGACACCCGTGGGGACAGTACCCTCCATCACCTCGGTGAAGACGGGCTCTCCCCTCCCCTGCTGGTGCAGGAAGAAAGCGCCGAAAAGGATCAGCACGGCAATGGCGACGAAGATGATGATCTCAGGGTTGGCCATGTTATCACATCTCCCGGGGCTCCAGGACAAGTTTGATACCGTCCAAAATCTGTCGGATCCTCTTTTTTGAGAGTGTCCCGATGAGATCTCCCAAATGCCCCTTATCCAGTGTAAAAAGCTGTGAGACGATCACGACGCTCTGTTTCGGAAGACCGGCCTCCCCCGGGTCAAGAAGGACATTTCCCGGTGCGGCAGCCCTCTTCAGATTCGACGAGAGGACGCAGACAACGACTGTGTTGATGCGGCTCTCATTGAAGACGTTGTTCTGAACAACGACATGCGGATGGGTCAAGCCCGGATCTGAACCGGAAGGTTCATCCAGTTCGATCCAGTAGACATCGCCCTGCCGGATCACCACTCACCCTCAACGGCCTTCCGTTGCCTACGGCGCATTGTGCGAAGACGGTCTTCTTCATCCGCATCGGGCGCATCCTGGTAGGCTTCATTGATGCGCCGAAGGAGATCCTCATTCTGCCGGTGACGAATAAAGTCCCGCAATGCCAATGCAAAGAGACTGCTGCGCGACACTTTCAATTCGCGCGCCATGCTCTCAGCCTGTTCGAACAATGATTTTTCAATAGAGACTGCCGTCTTGATGTTTGCCATAATGTTATACCTCTTTGAATACTTTCAGTATAACATAATACGGTACAACTTCCAATCCGAAGATCAATACACTCATCGGCAAATCACTTGTGTATTTCTCCGATGCTGACTCGAATCCCGATCCTGATTTTCTGGAGGGATGTGCTGTGGAATGGGACGAAGTCAGGAGATTCTTCCGGCGTCAGGTGAAGCAGATGGTCTTGGACCTTGACATGGCGGTAAAAGAAGATGGGAGGAAAAGGTAACCCGGGCAAGGGTCGTTTTGCCTGACTGCCTTGGCCCTGTAAGGGTAACGATGGGATAGTACCCGGCATCCCGGCGCAGGCACTTTTCCAAGAATCGTGGCTATTTTACGATTGAATCGTAAGAATGGCAATTCAACGTGTTTTCAAGGGGTATTTTGTGTCTTCAAAGGCCGTTACAGCCTGCTTACATCGATGTCTGACGAGGATGGTAAAGGCATTCGAGTCGGTGAAGGCTTCGGCCATCCTCAAACGTGCTATAACCCTGATTCCGGGGATAGCATCAACGATCAGTTCAAGGTTCGCGCCTGTGAGACGATTTTGTCGGCCTGGTCATGGAGAAGGCGCTGATCGTCAGGGGCAGATACAGTACAAAGAAGATTGCCGATGATCCGACGGACGATATGTTTCTTGCCTGCGCACTGGAGGCAAATGCCGATTACATCGTATCCCGAGATCCGCACCTCCGAAACCTCAAGCACTTCCACGGAGTCAAGATCATCGATGTCAAGTCGTTTATCGAGAAGGTGAGAGAAGGAGACGTTGTCTAAAATTGAGAAGAACCCTATCGTAAGTGCAATAGCGTCCAACTTGTTGTTCCCTGCATAATCCTTCCATTGATAGCCCTGATACCTTCTCGCGGATGGGTTGGATTGACTTCAGCCTCTCTAAAGTCGATCCCGAGTCGCACTTGAACATCTCCCTCAACTCTGACGAAGGCGTGCGCCCTAAATTCGACGCCAGGCTGAATTCCACTGATTACTAACAGCGGATAATAAAAAATGTGGGTCTGATATCCATGCACCAGTGAGAATATTCCAGTTCTCGCCATTGACGAAGCCGCTGTACTGCACTGTGAATAGAGGCACTGGATCTGAATACTGTACGGTCTTGTTGTCAGCGGTAATGGTGAGCGGAACTGGCAGAATGTTTATGTAGACCGTAGCAGAAACGCTGCTATAGTTCGTCGTGTCTGCAGGCATGAATGTGACCTGTAAAATATAAGGTCGCCGATGCGATGGACTACAAGAAAATAGGACGGTTCAGAATTACCCCGCCAGATTTGACTTTTCGTCATATTATTATTACAATGTAATGCATGGTCGTCCTCATGGACACTGATTGCCTGATCAAACTCACCAAGGCGGGCCTCAAGGAGATGGTCTGCCGGAACTTCACGATCTTCGTGCCGCCTGCGGTGAAGCATGAGGCCCTGGAAACAGCGGACAGGCACCCCGACGCCGAAGTGATCAAGAAGAACATCCTGGCAGGTCTCATCAACGTGAGATCGGAGAGCAAGCAGGCTGCAAAGAGAGTAGAAGACGCGATCATGGATGCGTTCTCAGCAGGCACGTATGAGACGGTCTGCAGCGACGACAGAAAATTCATCAGAAGGATGAGAGTGATGGGCGTCCCCTATGTGACTCCGGCCGTGTTCCTTCCCCTGCTGGTCGAAAGGACTGTGCTGACCGTGGAGGAGGCTTACGAGAGGCTGGACATCTTATCGTCCTTCATCAGTGACGAGGAGACACATACAGTCAGGCTCTTTCTGGAGAGGTGGGGTGTGTCATGATTACGAAATCGATACGGGTAAGCCAGGATATCCTCTCGGCAATCGACTTCGTCGGGAAGGAAGAGAAGATCGAGGAGTCCTCTGCCATGAGGAAGCTGATCAGAATCGGCTTCGAGAAGTACGTCGCCGACCAGTACGGATCAGGCAAGGTCACGCTGAGGCAGGCTGCAAAACTCCTTAACCTCGATCCGTTCTCGACGGTGGATCTTCTCCAGGACTATGGGGTCAAGGGCAATCTTGGCGTCTCCGAAGTCATGGATGCTCTCCAGAGGTTTGCCCGGAAACCGCCTCGTCCCGGTGCGTGACAATCATGCCCGAGGCTATAATTCATCACCAGGTACCGGTTTACGGCTTGGAATCCTGGCAGGAATAACATGTCATGCTTTGATCAATTCGAACCACACCCTATCCCCGTTTTCAAAGTCTCGCTGAAATATTTTATGGACAGGGGTGATAATGGAGAGAGCGTTCGTCCGGATCTTGTGATAAATGATAAATGACGGGGGAGAAAGGAAGGCAAGACGCACAATGACTGAAACCACGTGGATCCGGGCGGGATGGCTGATTGACGGATCGGGGGGACCGGCGCGGCGGGATGTCCTGGCAGGCGTCACGGACGGTAGATTCGCCTCCCTCTCCCGGGATTTCCGGGGAGAAACCCCCACGGGATGCATCGATTATTCGAACTGCACGATGCTGCCCGGTCTCGTCGACTGTCACGTTCACCTCTTCATGTCCGGCACCGGGGACATGACGGTGCGCAAGGGACAGCTCGAAATGTCATTCGATGAGGCAAAAGATGTCATAAGGCACCACCTCCGTCAGCAGTTGTCCCATGGCGTTGTCGCCGTGCGCGACGGAGGCGATTACGGCGCCCACGCCCTTCGTTACAAGCAGGAATGCCTCTCCGCCGAGGGCATACCCGTTCAGATCAGATCGGCAGGCAGGGCCTGGAGGGCGCCGGGCCGCTACGGCAGGCTCATCGGCAGGCCGCCGGCACAGGGCAAAACCCTCGCACAGGCAATAGCAGCCTGCGGCGAGCAGGTCGATCACGTCAAGATCGTCCAGTCGGGCATCAACAGCCTGAGGGTCTACGGAAAGGAGACGCCGCCTCAGTTCAGCCAATCCGATCTCAATGACGCCGTCGCGACGGCTGAAGACAGAGGCCTGAGTGTCATGGTCCACGCGAACGGCCGGCTCCCCGTCGAAATGGCGGCCATGGCAGGCTGCCTCTCCATCGAGCATGGGTTCTTCATGGGCAGGGAGAATCTCGCCCTTCTTGCGGAGCGGCGGATACTCTGGGTGCCCACGGCCTTTACGATGCAGGGCTACGCCACGCACATCGATGCGAAAACCGGTGAGAGGGACATCGCACTGAGGAACCTCGAATCACAGGTGGAACAAATCGCTGAAGCGCGTCGCCTCGGTGTTCTTCTCGGCATCGGGACGGACTGCGGAAGCCTCGGCGTGAATCATGGTGAAGCCTTTGCCGGGGAGGTCAGGCTCTTCCTCCAGGCTGGGTTTTCTCCTGAAGAGACGGTTCAATGCGCCACAGCCAACGCCAGCCGTCTCCTGGGCATCGGTGAAGAGTGCGGGCGGATCGCACCGGATATGCCCGCAACATTTATTATTATCCCCGGCTCACCGGCGGAACTCGCCGTCAACCTCGGCTCACCGCTGCACACCTTCGTCAGGGGGCAATCCGCTCATAAGCACGTATAAAGGATTTTACGGAAAGACCTCTGCTCGCGCCAAGACTCCAAGCCCTCACACTGTCACTGTCTTGTTCTTTCTTTGCGCTCTTTGCGCCTTTGCGTGAGGTAATCTTGAAATATGTTCCATTCACTGACACTCACACTGTCACTGTCACTGTCTTGTTCTTTCTTTGCGCTCTTTGCGCCTTTGCGTGAGATAATCTTGAAATATGTTCCATTCACTGACACTCACACTGTCACTATGCTACTGCATATCCCGGCGGAGCTGAATCCTGATCTCCGACCGTGCCCTCAGCTCCTCGATATGGTTCTTGATGGCCCTGTTCGCCTCGGCCTCGGTCAGATATTCCTCGATCTCGTCCCTGACGGACAGGAAGTCCCGGTCCCCGAAACGATCTCTGTTCCTGTCGTAAAAATCGGTGATGTCCTTTTCCTTTATCAGGATCAGGGACTTTATTCTCACATCGATGTAGTCATTGATGAGATCATCGTCCGACGCCCCTTCCAGTCTCATCTTCCTCGCCTCCTTCAGGATGAGAAGGCGGTTGATATATGACTGAAGGGCCTCCTCTTCCGTGATGGACGGTGTTTTTCCCCTCATGCGTTCGTAGGTTTCACTAAACTCCGAGAGCGTGACGGCCCGGTTATCGATGGCGGCGACAACCCGCTCGATCACTTCGGCGTGACCGGTACCGGCCGCAGAAAAGACCAGACCGACAGCAAGCCATATTAGCACCTGTCTAAAACGCATGGCCCAGGCTGAAATGGATTTCACCGGAACTCTCTCCGTTCTCCCTGTCCAACTTGTGACCGTAATCTACTCTGAGCGGCCCCACAGGCGTGTTGTACCGCAGGCCGATGCCCACAGTGTACTTGATGTCACCGATTTTCATGTCCTCCACGAGCTGCCAAACATTTCCACCGTCGAGGAACGTCACGATGCCGAACCCCTTTCCCACATCCGTGCGCACCTCGATGTTTCCCATGAGGAACGCGTTTCCGCCCGTCGGGTTGCCGTCACTGCCTTTCGGTCCCAGCTCGTCCTGGTCATACCCTCTCACAGTCGTCCTGCCGCCCAGGAAAAACCTCTCGACGATGGGGAGCTCCTTCGTGTCGCCGAACCCCGTTGCCAGTCCTCCCCTCAGGGAGAGTGCGAGCACGAAACGGTCACTGAGCTTCAGATAGGTATTCCCGAACGCCGAGAGCTTGATGAATTCCGTTTCCGAGAGAAAGAGCTTCGACGTGATCTTGCATGAAAGCCCTGCGAAGACGCCCTTCTGCGGTGCAAAGGGGTTATCACGGGTGTCGTAGAGCAATCCCGGCCGGAAGCCGCTGATCACCTGGGTGCCCACGTCGTTTCTGCTCAGGATGACGTCGGGCTGGACGTCATAGGTCTTCACAACGGAAAAATCATAGTAGAGTTCCGCGTCATACTTCTCCCTGATTTTTTTCATCACGCCCGCACTTGCCAGGGCCCGCTCCGACCGGTAGAGCACATCCCGTGAATCGATGTTCACTTCCTCCTTCTTCTCATAAAGGAGCAGGGCTTTGAAGGGTAGCTTCCGGTCCATGAACCAGGGCTCCGTGTAGGACAGCGTCAGCCTCTGCAGAAGGGAGCTCAGCTCCGTCCTGAACGATACCTGCCTGTTCATGCCCCCGAGGTTCCTGTACGAGACGTCGAAAAACCCCCTTAGCCGCTCATACTCGGCATAGCCGACGGCGAAGTCGACGGTGCCGGCCGGGGACTCCCGGAGACGGTAGATGACGTCCTTTCTGTCTCCTTCCGCATCCTGGGGCACAACGTCGATATCGCTGAACAGCCCGAGTTTCTGGAGGCTGTGGCGATCCTTCAGGAGCAGTCCGAAATCGTAAGGGTTGCCTTCGCGGTGCTGGAACTCCCTCGTGATGACCTTCAGTTTCGTCTGGTCGTTTCCGACGACGATTGTCTTGCCGAAACGAAGCGGCGTCCCCTCGGTGATGCGGAACCTGAGGGAAGCGCCGTCATCATGCATGTCCCGTTCGACGTCGACCCGCACATCAAGAAATCCCTTTTTGTCGTACAGGTCGTCGATCCTTGCCCGTGCCTCGGCGATGTCAACGTCGTTGTAAGGGCTCCCTTCCCGGATGGAAATGGCGCTCCTGATCTCGGCGTCGGAGACGGACCGGTTTCCCGACAGGGCGATCTCCCTGACCGTCATCTGGATGCCCTCCCTGACGGTGTAGTGGATCGAAACCTCGGCGTTGTCCATAGATATCTCGGGTTCCGGCACTTCGACCCGCAGGTATCCGAGGGCGCGGTAAAACTCTTCCAGTGTCTGCCTGTCCCGCTCCATGAGGTCCGGGTTGTATCGTTGCCCGGGCCGGTTGGCCAGAGTCGCCCTCAGCCTTTCCTGGTTGATGGAGGCGCCGGTGAATGTGACGGAGGAGACGCTGTTCTTTTCTCCCTCGAAGAGGAAAAAAGTGATATCGATCCCGTCGTCACGAAGGACCGTGATCGGCGTCACCTGCGCGAAGGCGTATCCCTTGTCGTGATACAAAGCGAGGAGGCGCCCCGCCGTCTCTTCCAGCAGGTCGTTGCTGTAATCGTTGATCTCGAAAAAGGGCACTTCCTTCCGCAGGCGGCCCGACGAAAAGACGGTATTCCCCTCGAAATTGACGACCAGCCTCTGGCCCCTCATGAGCGTAATGTCCAACATGCCGTCGGTGAACAGGTACGTGAGGGTCGTTTTGACGAAACCCTCTTTCTTGTAATATTTCATCACCTTTTCCGCAGTGGCTTCCATCTTGGTGGCATCATAGACGTCCCCGGCGGACAGTTTCAGATAGGAGGAGACGACGTCGTCAGGTTCGGAGATCGTGATTTTTCCGATCACGTCGGGCTGGCCCTCCCGGACCGTCACATGAAGGGCCGTGGCCGATGGTCCAAGGGGCTTCAGATCATAGGTGACGGCGGCCCGGCTGTATCCCCTCACGGCCATTTCCCGCGCCAGCTTCGCCATGGCAGCGGCAAGGCGCCGGTGAGACAGGCGTTCTCCCTTTTCAACGGTCAGGTTCTTCCTGAGGAAGCGCGTCGAGAAATATTCATTACCCGCAATTTCGATCGACCCGATGACGGGTCTTTCCCTGACGGTGATAAGGAGGCGGTCCTTCGCTTCATCGGGCATCTCGATCGTGATGTCATCAAAAATGCCCTTGAGGTATGCTCTCCGAAGCCCCGCCCTGAGGGCAGCCCTGTCGATGCTCCGACCCCGCGCGATACCGAGGAGGTAGAGCAGCTCCTCCTCAGAAATCGACGTAAGTCCCCTGATTTCGATGACAGCGGGCACGGTCTCCGGCGCATGGACAGGCTCGTCGGCGGCAGCCCGATGAGGGAAGGCAAGGATGAGGCAGGCGATGAGAAGAAAGAGCCGGGGTATCATTTGAACTGGAACCTGAACTTGACGTCACCGCCGATCCCCCCCCGTTCATCCCGAAGGCCTATGAGCGATACGTTTTTTGACAGGAAATACTCGAGTTTCCAGATCTGCTCCTCACCCGTCGTAACGGTTGTACTGTATGTCACATAGAGCTTATCCTCGAGGAGCCTCTTCGAAACGGTCACCATGGGACTCACCTCTCCTGTTCTCCTTGACACATAACTGTCGACGGTCACCCGGTCGAGACCGGTGATGGTCCTGACGCGCTCATCGAAGAGGCCCTGCATCTCACCGGCGAGGAACGACGTCGCCCGTCCGGTACTGATGCCCCCCTGCACACCCTGCAATTCCTTGCCCGTCTGGCCGACGGTGAGGAGGCTGAATATCTCCGCTTCTTCGAGGGGAGGGTCCGCAGAGAGGGTAAGATTGAACTTTTCCATATACCCGTCGAGACCCAGCCGGACCGTATAGGGCGAGACGGACGTCTCGGCGAGCACATCGATATAGGGGTCGATCTTCTTGGGATTGGCAAAATCGAGAGTCGCCCTGATCAGTTTGAACTCCCTGTTCTGGAAATACACGACCCCCTCCTTCGTCTCCGCCTTTCCGAGGATGACAGGCCGGCCGATGGTGCCCCTCACGAGGCCGTCCGCCGAGACGTTCACACGGGCCAGGTTGTTGTCGATCAGAAGGTTGCTGCCCGTCACCTTCACGCTGAGCTGTGTCGCGTCGAGCTTCGTCATTTCCCTCTGCACCTTTTCCGGCGCCCGGGCCTTGAAAATCCAGCTCTTCCAGTCGACGCGCTCCGTGTATCGGGCGCGCTTGACGGCGACGTCCCCGATGAGCGTCTGCGCCTCCCCCCTGCCCTGAAAGACGAGGTTGCCGTCGAGACTGATCCAGAAGTCCTTCGACAGGGAAGCGGTGACGTCGCTGAAGCGTGTCTCGATATAGAATCTCCTGATATTGAAGTCCTCAAGATTGGCCGTTCCCTTGAAAGTCACATCGCCTCCCGAAAATCTGCCTGAGGCCCTTTCTATGACGATTTTTCCTTCGTCCATATAAATGTATCCATTGATAGACGTCAGCCGCTGCGGGACGCTCTTGAGGCCCAGTGTGCCGTTGGCGATGTCGAGACCGCCGTTTATTCCGGGTTTCTCCCAGGGTCCCGTCACGGCGACGACGAAAGTGACGTTGCCCTTGAGCACGTCCACCGATTTGGAAAAGGCCCGGAGAGGGGCCAGCGAGGACGACCCCTCGAAATGGAGATCGAACTGTTTTCCTACCGTCGTGGTTCCGCTGACCCTGAATTCCGTCGTGTCGCTCCTGAGTCCGAAATTTTCGACAAAGAGCTTCCTGTCCTCGATCCTGAGCGAAACGGGCGCACTGTTCGTGAAAGCGTTGCCGTAGAGCGTCAGATGGGCTCTCTCGATGCGCGCAACGGCGCTGAGGTGATTCCTGTTGCCGCTCGCCCTGACGGTGCCGTTGAGGTTGATCAGGAGGTCTTCGGGTGCCTCTTTCAGCATGCCCTCGACGAGAAAGTCATACCGTGCCGACTGCATTTCGGCGAAAGCCTTCCAGGGGAGCTCATCGGTCAGATCGGCTTCTCCTTTCACCCGGACCTTGCCGTCGAGCAGGTGGCCGCTCCCCTCCAGATGCTTGCCCCGGAGCGAAGCACTGACACCTCCCTTACCGAGAGAACGGCCCTGATATCTCCACTCCCGCAAGTCGGCAGACGCATCGATCACAGGGTCGGCGAAGGGTCCCTCTCCGCGGATGCGGACGTTCGAGAGGGTCATCGCACCGACGGGGCCGTCCTTCAGGCGCTCCATCGCCCGGGCCGGTACGAGGTCGGCAACATCGACGGTACCCCCCTCGACGGCAAGGGAGAATGTCTTGTCGAGGGAGATCGTCCCCTGGCCGGCCAGGACCGATCGTCCCTTGGCGAGGCGGAGGTCCGAAAAGATGAACCTCCGGGCATCATATCTCACGTGAGCCGATGCCTCCGACGTCGTCAGGACATCTCCATAGGCGAATTTCAGCGCCCGTATCTTTCCCGCAGTTTTCAGCGCCACCGGTCTTCCCGTGATCCTGAATTCGCCGTCGGCCGAGCCGGACAGGGCAGGCCCTCCGTCGAAGGCGGAGGCGACGGCCCCGACGTCCGCGTTGCTGAAGGCGATCGTCAGGTTATAGTCAGGTTTTGCCACATCGAAAAGGGCCTTCGCTTCGGGAAAGGAGACAGTGCCCGTGGCGCGGTATTCCTCCTTCCCGGCAGAGGCGACGGCCTGGTCGACCTTGAGGAGATTTTTGCGGTACGCGACCGTCCCGCTGAACGTATCGAAGGCGTATGATTTGTCGAGCAGCACATCACGCATATCCAGCTTCCCCGTCATGAAGACCATCGACCTCCCCTGAAAACGGGCGGACAGGAGCGGGTCGGCAAGGGGCCCTTCCACGGACAGGGAGAACGATGCGGGCCCGGACAGGGCGGTGAAATAGGGCGCCGAAAAGTCGGCCACGTCCCGGGATGCGCCGTTCGCGGTGAACGAGAGAGCGGACGCCTTCAGGTCGACGGTACCGGCCCCCTCAAGCTGCGATTTCTCGGACGCGACGCTGAGGCGGGGGAAGCGTATCAGTTCGTCGCTCATCCTGTAGTTGAAATCACCGCTGACGGCTGCGACCCTGCCGAGGATATCCTTGCCCTTTGTCCTGCCCGCATAGGTGAAGCGTCCCTCGGGGCTGAAGTCGTGACCTGACGAGTAAAGCTCGCCCGTGACCTTGCCGTCCGGTATGCCCGGGTCCCAGTTGATCAGCTTGAAGATGCCCTTGCTGTCCACGTCCCGGACGGCGACGCGGAGGGTAAAGGTGTCGACGACGGGCAGCCTGATCGAGGCCTCCGCCTCGGCCGACCCGTTGTACAGGCGGGCCTTCCCCTTTTCGAATTTCATGGTCCTTTCGCGGTACGTCACATTGCAGGTCAGGTGGTCCACGTCGACGGTGTAGAGGTTTCCCTTTTTCAGGACCGCCGTGCCCTCGCCGACAGGGTCGTTCAGGCGGCCCGTGATTTTCCCGTCGACGGAGAGAGAACCACTGAGCGGCTCCGTCACCTTCAGCGTCTCCATGAGCGTTTCGAGGTAGAAGTCGCCCTTGACGGCGAGATCGAGGATAATCCCCTTGAGACCGTCCCGGATCTGATCGATCTTCACGCTGCCTTTGGCGGTGAGCCTGCCGTCGCCGGGGCCTTTGAGGCCGAAGAAACGCTTCAGCGTCTCCATGAAAAAATCGATCTCGACCTGGAGCTGCCCTGCCAGGTCCTCCTTGCCGACTCCGCCCGTCGTCGTCAGGGTTGATTGATGGGCCAGTATTTTGAGGTTCCTGACGTTGATGTTCTTTTCGTCAACGACGAGATAGGTGTCGACCATCCCGTGAAACTCGGGCATGCCTTCGCGGAAAAGGGCGATGTCCTTTGTCGAGAGCCTCACCCTCGGCTCCTTTCCCAGGATGACCTGGGCGTTCAACCCCGTTGCCGCAGCTTTTGACGAGGCGTCCGAAACGGACAGGTCCGCTCCGGAAAGGTCGATGGACTTGATGACGACTTTGAACGGCGTCTCTTTCTCTTCCCTGAGATAGGCCTTCACATGACCGATGATCTCCTCCAGGACCGGCCTGGCGACGTCGATCCGGGGCTTCCTGATCACGAGCCGCCGCAGGGTGATTTCCCTGTTCACGAGACCCGAAAGGGCTGCATAGGCCTTGACGCTCTCCGCGGCGAGGATGGTGTTGCCGCCGACGTCAACGGCCTTTATGTCGCGGGCCTCCACGAAAAGAGGCACGATGCTGAGGGACATGCGGCCGGCGCTGAAGCGCTGACCCGTCATCTTTTCGAGCTCCGGCAAAACGATGTCCGCCGTCGAGCGCGGCAGGGGAAGACCGCCCGAGAGGGCGAGCACCGCGCCCACGATGACGACGACAGCCGCAGCGATTGCCCAGCGTGCCGGTTTTTTCACGGGATCATGTCATGGAGGGCCGCAAGCATCGTCAGGATGTGCTCACCTTCGAGCTTGCCCCCCCGGTGTTGCAGGTAAAAGACATCGTGGACGACTCCCTCCTCCGTATTGATGACGGCTGACACAATATCGGCGTTATTCAGCGAAAAGCGGCTCGCCGCGTCGTGAAGGAGGCCGATCCTGTCCGTCAGCAGCAGTTCACAGATTGTATAATGCGCCGACGACTCATTGTCGATTTCGAGAAAACTCTCGAAAATGCCGTGGCTCTGCGGGCCGCCGTGGGCCCTCCTCCGGGGCGCTTCCGTCAGCGGCAGCGTTATGGCCCGGTTCACCCCGTCCCTCACATCCTTCTCCAGTCCTTCCCACCACAGGTCCCTCCAGTTCGACAGGATGATCCTGTCCACGACGAGGCCGCTCTTTCCCGTGAAGAGACGGGCCCTGAGCACATTCAGCCCCTTCGTGCTCAGCACCCCCACGAGACGCGCGAAGAGGCCCGGCAGATCATAGGTGATAAATGTCAGCTCCGCCGTCCCGTCGGGCTGCTCACTGACAGACAGGAGAACTCTGTCAGGACCGGCGTCCTTCGAGAGGAGATGATCATTCCTGATGGCATCGATGGAATGGGTCAGGCGATACCTCTCAGGCATATCTTCAATGAAGACCCTCAGGTCGCCGTCATGGAGCTCCAGGTAGGCCCTGTCCGCCCCCCGGATATGGTCCATCGTCCTCATGAAGAGGTCCCGCAGGAGATAGGCCTTCCACTCCGTCCAGAAATGGGGGTTGACGGCGTGCATATCGGCATAGGTGACGAGATAAAGCGCCTTCAGGTTCTCCTCGTTCTCCACCGTGTCGGCAAGACGCATCACCGTCTCTGGATCGTCCGTGTCCCTCGTGAGGGCGAGCTTCGACAGGAGGATGTGGTTTTTGACGAGGAATTCGATCATCCGCCTGTCGTCACGATCGAGGCCGAAACGCTCGAGCACCCCTTTCAGGAGCCTGTACCCCTCCTCCTCGTGCCTCCTGAGGCTCCCCTTGCCGATGTCGTGCATGAGGATCGACAGATAGAGGACCTCCTGCTTCATCTCCCCGAGGAATTCGGCGAGGTACTGCAGCTTCTGGTCTTTCGTCTTTTTCAGGGCCTCGAGGCTTTTCAACGCGACGAGAGTGTGCTGATCAACGGTAAAGCGATGGAAGGGCTCGTAGATGACAAGGTGCCGGAGCCGTCCGAATTCGGGGATGAACCGGTCGAGGATGTTCGTCTCATGCATCTCCGTCAGCGTCTCGTAGACCCTGTCGCTCGACAGGACCCTGAGAAAATGGCGGATTGCCTGCCGGGACGTGCGGGTCCTCCTGTTGACATGGAGGAAGGCGTGCCTGATCCACTCTTTCAACTGGCGGCTGAAGGGCCTGCCTGTCTGCGCGTAGACGGCGAAGGCCTCGATGATCGTGTCTCCGTCTCTGAGCACGGACCGGTCCTTGACGGTGATTTCGTTCTTCGAGACGTAATAATCGCGGGTGACCCGCCGCACGCTCCAGAGGGCGGGCATGGAGATGAAGCGGGTGCTGCAGAGGGTCCTCGTCCTGGAAAGGGCTTCCATGATACCCAACGCTTTCCTGTAAAAGAGCCTGAGCATGATCTCACCGGCGAGAAACCGCATCGTGTTCCTGAACCCGAGGGTTTCAGCGACGGCGTCATGGAACTCGAAGGCGAGGACGTCGTTTTTTCGCCTCGAAAGGGCGTGCAGGGCAAGCCGCATTTTGAGGAGGAAGTCATAGGCCCTCGTGACATGACGGAAGTCCCTTTCCGACAGGATATTGAGCCTCACCATCTCATGAGGATCATGAACGCGCAGCACAACCCTCAGGAGCCAAGAGATGGTCTGAAAATCCCGCAGCCCTCCCCTTCCCTCCTTAAGGTTCGGCTCCAGGAGATAGACCGACTCCCCGTAGGTCCTGTATCGCCGTTCCACTTCACGGAGGATGGTGCTGACGAAATCCCTCTTCCCCTTGTGGACGAGTTTCTGGAGCACATCTTCCCTGAATTCGCGGAAGACCTCCCAGTTGCCCGCCAGAAAACGGGCGTCGATGAGGGTTGTCCGTGTCTGGAGATCACTGATGCCGTCTTCCACGCACTCCCTGAGGGTCCTGAAACTGTGGCTTATATTGATGCCCCTGTCCCAGAGACGGTAGAAAAAAGATTCCGCCGTCCCTGTCGTCGCGTCATCGCGGGTCCTCGCGACGACCATGAGATCGATATCGGAAAAGGGGGCGAGTTCACGGCGCCCGTATCCGCCGACGGCGAGAACGGCACAGAGATAGGGCGAACCCGTGGCGCCGCGCCGTTCGGGCTCCCCGGGGACATCCTGTCCCGTTCGTCCGTCATAAGCGGCCATGACCATGCCGTCCATGGTGTCGGAAAGCAGGCGGGAAGCGGTCACGCCGTCATAGCCGAGGCGGATGAAATCGAGGGCCCTTCCGCAGAGTTGTTCGGTCACGGATGGTTTCATGGTCAACGGTTACGGTTCATAGCAGTCATAGCGGCAGATCGGGATTAAATTGTATAGACTACCACGGCGGGCGATGAGAAAGATAGGGTTGCATCAGCGACAAGCGCAACATTCTCCACGTCTTGCCGGGGACTTTTTCTATCCGCACCGTCGAATCTCCGGGCTGCCATCGATAGACCAAAGAGGTGTGATATCGGGGGTTTGAAAGAATGTCAGGCATGAAAGCGACGCGGAAGATCTTGCGGTGACAGTCCCTGATGTCCCTGAGATTTGCCGCCTTTTTTGTGCAACCCTTCGCCCTCATGTTTTATCAAACAGGCATAAGCATACCTTGCAATTTTGAACTATTTATGCTAAATTGCAAGGTATGAAATATAGAGAGAGATCGTGCAGCGATCGTCTGCGCTTCCTCCTCAGATCTTTTCCGGCAGTCCTTCTCGTGGGACCGAGACAATGCGGCAAGAGCACACTTGCGCGCCACACCCTTCCGAAATGGACACACCTCGATCTCGAACGCCCGTCCGATTTTGCCATGCTGACGACCGATCTGGAAGGCTTTTTCGACACGCGCTCCCGCTCGGTTGCAATCGACGAGGCCCAACGCCTGCCGGAGATATTTGCCACCCTGCGCCATGTCATTGATCGTTCGAAAGGAATGGGGCGGTTTCTCCTTCTGGGCTCGGCGAGCCCCGCCCTCATGCGCTCGGTCTCTGAGACTCTGGCCGGACGGATAGCGTTGCTGGAACTCACTCCCTTCCTCGCATCGGAGATGTCGGGCACTGCCCGGGATGGTGACCGCTGGTTCTGGGGTGGGTTCCCCCCGATCCACGCCCTCAGGGAATCGCGCGCACGCAGCGAATGGTTCAATGCCTATGTCTCAACCTTCCTCGAGCGGGATCTGCCCGTCCTCGGACTGGGATTGCCCGTTCGGCGGCTGCGCACGCTGTGGACTATGCTGACCCATATCCATGGCAACCTTTTAAACGTGTCCGACCTTGCCCGGTCCCTTGCCGTGTCTTCCCATACGGTGGTCGGGGACCTCGACGTCCTGGAGGGCGCCTATATGATCAGGCGGCTCCAGCCATTTCATGCCAATGTGCAGAAGCGTCTCACAAAAAGTCCGAAGCTCTATGTGAGGGACACGGGCCTGCTGCATTTCCTGGGCGGTCTGCGTAGGCCGCAGGAGCTGACGACGTGGAGCAGGCGCGGCGCTTCCTTCGAAGGACTGGTTATTGAGGAACTGGCAGCGCTCGCCGCCCGGAGGCTGGTCCGTCCCGAGATCTTCTTCTGGCGGACACAGGCAGGAGCGGAGGTCGACCTGATGATCGTCGAAGGGAGGCGTATTTTACCGGTGAAGATCAAACTCGGAGCCGCTGTGGACCAATACGCCGTGGCCGGACTGCGACAGTGCATGAAGGACCTCGGGCTCAGCAGGGGATGGGTGATCACGACGGCACGGGAGCGTCAGCGTTTATCTGCCGGCATCGAAATCATCCCATGGGACGACGTCGCATCAGGCCGGATCGACCTCTTCTGAAGTCTCAGGCTCGGCGCCGGCATACCCTGCTTTCCTCAGTGCATCGATCTGATCATCGAGAGGGCTGAGGCCGATCGTGCCGGTGTTGCCGCTTCCCCCAAAACCTATACCGCCGACAATCTCGACTTTTGAACTGATCATCTTTTCGCATTTCTTCGGCTGCATTTTGGCCTTCACCCGCAGTTTTCCTTGTGTCCGCATTTGTCGCGCGTGAGCATTTCCATCATGGTGAGTGTCCTTCTTGCTTATCGGAGATTTAACCGGCTTGCTGAGTGTTCGCGCTGCCTGAATCCGCTCACCGCTCCGGTATGTGTCTGGCGTCGATGGTGTAATGATCGTCGACCGGGCAGGTCCCGCCCGATTCGCATGTTACAGCAAAATGAAAACGTCCGGTAACGGCAGGAAAGGAAATGATCGATCATGCTGAGACAACGAGAGTTGCGTGTGATTCAAAAATAGTGCAGGGGGAACTCACGCAGACGGCGGTGGCATATACCGGACATTTTCATTTTGCCGAAAACCGGACATTTCTATTGTGTCTTGACAACGTCCGGGGCAGGCTCTTGCCTTCGGCTCATACTTGTGATAGCATCCATATAGTATGAACACTCTGAGATTCTCTTGCAGGGGACTTGCACCCATAAGCTCGCCGTCCCTGAGCCGGAATATGGTCCCAAGAGATCAGAGTCGCGCATAGTTTCTATATGCAGAGTTTTCTGACGGAGGGCACATGAAGCTAAAGGTGGTAGTACACGAGGCAGAAGAAGGTGGTTTTTGGGCTGAGGTTCCGGCCATTCCTGGCTGTGCGACGCAAGGAGAGACCTTTGAAGAACTTCTCCAGAATCTATATGAGGCGGTAGAGGGCTGCCTGTCTGTAGACATTTCGCCGCCCAAGACCGGAGAGGGGGATCGTGTCCTGGAAATAGCGGTATGAAATCCTTTTCAGGGAAAGACCTCGCCAAAGAGGTAGAACGGAGAGGATGGTTGCTGCTACGGGTTCACGGAAGCCATCACATATACGGCAAGCAGGGGAGCGTTGTGCGGCTGTCGATCCCGGTTCACGGAAATCAGCCGCTCAAGGCTGGGCTCCTGAAGCACCTGTTGAAACTCGCTGAAATTCCGGACGAGGATCTCTAACGAAGGGGTCGGGTGAACGATGGGCTGAGTGAGAATACTCCGCACCTGTTTGCCCTAACGTTGCTGCATATGATTAAGTGCTGTTGTCGTGCGCCACTGACTCCACAAACGTCCCACCGAAAGTCTTAATCCCAATCTGACAGCGCATAGGGCGTGCCTGTGGTTGAACATGCCCCATTTGCGAGCCATGGGAGGCGGCCTTTTCGAATTGAGACCGCACGGCAGGGAAGGCATTGGTCGCGTGTTCTATTGTTTCGTCATGGGTCAGCGTGTCGTCATACTCCATGCTTTCATCAAGAAAACTCAAGAAACCCCGGAGAGAGAATTAAAAAAATTGCCCGAAAAAGGCTGAAGGAGGTTCGGAATGGCTGAGTTGAAATATAAACCGATCATCCACAACCATGAGGCATTTCTTGAGAAAGCCCTGAAAAGGAAAGGTTTCAAGGAAGCATTCGAGGATTTGGAAGCGGAATATGCTCTTATCCGGGAGATGCTTGCTGCTCGTTCGAGGTCCGGCCTCACTCAGGAGGCTGTTGCAGAATTGATGGGGACGACAAAGAGCGCGGTTTCCAGATTGGAAGCAGGGGGAAAACATGCACCATCGCTGACGACTCTCAAAAGGTATGCTCTCGCTGTCGGCTGCCATTTGGAAATCAGGTTAGTTCCGTATAGCCAAGCCGATCGCTCGAGGCGGCGCACCCGTAAACGGTCGGCCCTTTAGCACAAATACTGCTTTGCCGTTTTGAAAAGTATTGATGACCGTCGACCGGGCATATCCCCCCCGATTCGCATGTGATTTTGATATTGAAAATAGCATGGATACGTGCTATAATCCTGACATTTGAGCGATCACTCCAGCAGTTCTTTTCATAACTTCTTGTATTTACTCGATTGTCCAGTTTACCTGGCTAATGTGCCTTTAAATTCATTTTATTAAGGAGGTTTCTATGCCGTACGACGCGACAAAGATGGCTGACTGGCAGATTTCCGAAGAAGCTGAAAAAAACATGCCCACTCCCGACGAGTGGCGTGAAAAACTGGGCCTGCAGAAGGACGAGATGCTCCCCATGGGCCGTCTCTCCAAGATTGACTTCCTCAAGGTCATTAACAGGCTCCAGGGCAGGCCTGACGGGAAGTACATCGAAGTAACCGCCATAACCCCGACCCCGCTGGGCGAAGGCAAGAGCACCACATCCTGCGGTCTCATGGAAGGTCTCGGCAAGCGCGGCGTCAACGTCGGCGGCGCCCTGAGGCAGCCCTCGGGCGGCCCCACCATGAACGTCAAGGGCACGGCGGCCGGCGGCGGCAACTCCCTGCTCATCCCCATGACCGAGTTCTCCCTGGGCCTCACCGGCGACATCAACGACATCATGAACGCCCACAACCTGGCCATGGTGGCCTTGAACGCCCGTATGCAGCACGAGCGCAACTACAATGACGAGCAGCTCGCAAGGCTCACCAAGATGAAACGCCACGATATCGACCCCACCCGCGTCGAGATGGGCTGGATCATGGACTTTTGCGCCCAGGGCCTGAGAAACATCATCATGGGCATCGGCGGCCGTCAGGACGGCTTCATGATGCAGTCGAAGTTCGGCATCGCCGTCGGCTCCGAGTGCATGGCCATCCTTTCCGTCGCCAACGACCTTGCGGACCTGAAAACGCGCCTGAACAATATCACCGTCGCCTTCGACAAGAGCGGCAAGCCCGTCACCACCGGCGACCTGGAAGTCGGCAACGCCATGACGGCCTTCATGCGCAACACCATCAACCCGACCCTCATGTGCACGGCAGAGTACAACCCCTGCTTCGTCCATGCCGGTCCGTTCGCGAACATCGCCGTGGGCCAGTCCTCCATCATCGCCGACCGTGTCGCCCTGAAGCTCTTCGACTACCACGTCACCGAGTCCGGCTTTGCTGCTGACATCGGCTTCGAGAAGTTCTGGAACGTGAAATGCCGCTTCAGCGGCCTGAAGCCCCACGTCTCCGTTCTCACGTCCACCATCCGCGCCCTGAAGATGCACGGCGGCGGGCCGAAAGTCGTCGCCGGCAAGGCGCTCCCCGAAGAGTACACGAAGGAGAACGTGGCCCTCGTTGAGAAGGGCTGCGCCAACATGGTCCACATGATCGGCGTCATCCGCAAGTCCGGCATCAACCCCGTCGTCTGCATCAACCGGTTCTACACCGACACGGATGCCGAAGTGGCCGCCGTCAAGAAGGCAGCCGAAGCGGCAGGCGCCCGCTGCGCCGAGTCCCAGCACTGGCTCAAGGGCGGCGAGGGAGCACTCGAACTGGCAGACGCCGTCATCGACGCCTGCAACGAAAAAGGCGAGTTCAAGTTCCTCTATCCCCTCGAGATGAAGCTGCGCGACCGCGTCGACCTCATCGCCAAGCAAGTCTACGGCGCCGACGGCGTCGACTGGCTCCCCGATGCAGCGGCCAAGGCCAAGATGCTCGAAGACGATCCCAAGTACGCAGACTTCGCCACAATGATGGTCAAGACCCACCTGTCCCTCAGCCACGATCCCGTCATCAAGGGCGTGCCCAAGGGCTGGCGTCTGCCCATCCGCGACGTGCTCATTTACTCGGGCGCGAAGTTCCTCTGCCCCTGCGCGGGAACGATCAGCCTCATGCCCGGCACGAGCTCCAATCCGGCCTTCAGAAG
Organism: uncultured Nitrospiraceae bacterium; assembly: GCA_963705105.1. GTDB lineage: Bacteria > Nitrospirota > Thermodesulfovibrionia > Thermodesulfovibrionales > Dissulfurispiraceae > CAVPIW01. The sequence continues at coordinate 500,829 of CAVPIW010000006.1, forward strand.
GATCGACGTCGACGTCAACACCGGAAAGGTCTCCGGCCTGTTCTAAGAATTTCTGCTTCAGCATTCCCCGGCTCCCCGCCCCGTGGCGGGGAGCCTTTTTTTGGGCGCGGAAAATCCTTGACGCTGCCAGGAGTTTTTCCTATACTATGTATGCAAAATCCTTGCGGTGGCCATTGGCCATGACAACGATCCGGGCGATCCGTTATGTGGAGGTGAAGAATGCGTTACCTGGTTGTCGTCCTCGTCTTAATACCCGCGCTGACTTTTGCAGGACAGAAAGGAAAGTATCTGGTGCATTGTGAGGATATTTCAGGAGGGCAGTGCAAAAAGGAGTGTTCGGAGGGTGAGAAGGCTGTCAAGAAGATCGAGATCGGCGAAGGGGATCAAAAGGGGATAATCGCCGGTGTTGATTGCAGCAGCGCAGGCAAAGGGTTTGTCTGCTGCGTTGAAAAGAAAAAGATCAAAGAATAAATTCCAAAGCTCCCTGTTAGTAGATTACTGCTGCCGGTGGAACCGTGACTGCGGTGCCGGCTCCCATAGACCTCGATGAACCTGTCAGCCCCGGAATCTCCGGGGCTGACGAATCTTTCACACGCTCAAACCCTCACCTGCCTGATTAACCTCGTCGTTGCATGAAAAGCCGGGGCGAAGCACTCTGACAACAGTGTGAGTGTCAGTGTCGGAATAATGTCCCATTCTCCTAACATTGGCGTATAGTTCATCTATCGTTTTGATACAGGTGTCGCCGCATCAAGGTTTTCGGCGCATTCACCCCCACCTTTCCCGGGAGTGTATTGTAACAATAAGGTGAACTGCCCCTCCAATCATGGCTACATGAAACTCTAATTTTCAATTTGACATTTTTCTCATTTTTCCATATAATTTCGGCATGATACAGAGGCATATAAGCGCAAAACTGGAGGCCCTCGCTGCTCAATTTCCGGTTCTCCTTCTGACAGGTCCTCGTCAGGCCGGTAAAACGACACTTGCTCAACACCTGTTTGCGCATCATGCCTATGTAAGCCTCGAAGATCCGGATAACCGGGAATCGGCCGTGTCGGATCCACGGGGCTTCCTCGACCGGTTCAGGAGCAATGCGATTTTCGATGAGGTGCAGCGGGTGCCGTCACTGCTGTCATATCTGCAGACCGAAGTGGACAGGGACGCCACTCCGGGTCGCTTCGTTCTGACCGGCTCGCATCATATGCATCTCATGGACAGCGTCAGTCAGACGCTCGCCGGCCGTATTGCCATAATACATCTGTTGCCGCTCAGTCTTGCAGAACTTCATGGCCGTCCGGCGGCAGACCCTTTCAACATCCGGTCGCCTCGTGAAACACCACCACCCTCTACCGACCTCGACAGGGCGCTTTTCGCCGGCGGCTATCCGCGCATTCACGACAAGGGCATCGATCCGCGGGACTGGCTGGCAAATTACTACCAGACCCACGTGGAACGAGACGTGCGTGACATCGTCAATATCGGTGATCTCGATTCCTTCCAGCGCTTCATGCGGCTGTGCGCTGGGAGAAGCGGCCAGTTACTGAACCTGTCCTCTCTCGGCGCCGATGCGGGAATAACTCATCCGACTGTCAGAAAGTGGCTTTCCGTTCTCCAGGCCAACTTCCTGGTACATCTGCTCCCGCCTCATCACACGAATTTTTCAAAGCGGATCGTGAAGGCTCCGAAGTTATTTTTTTATGACACCGGGCTGCTGTGTTTTCTGCTCGGCATCCGGTCTGCCGATATGATCGCCACGCACCCGCTGAGAGGAGCGATATTCGAGACGCTGGTCGTGTCTGAGTTGATAAAGGCTTTCGTCAATGCCGGTGAAGTGCCGCCCGTCTATTTCTGGCGAGACCGGACCGGGCACGAAGTGGATGTTGTCATCGATACGGGTGTGGAACTCATACCTGTGGAAATCAAGTCTGGCACGACGGTCAACCCGTCTTTTTTTGAAGGGCTGCGTTTCTTTTGCGGTCTAGGCTCGCCGGCCTCAAAGGGCGGCGCACTCATCTACGGCGGAAGAACGCCTGCCTATATCCGGGAAGGACACTGCGTGAGACCCTGGTTTGCACCGGTATAAACACCACCGGCCCTGAGGACGGCACGACGGACCATACGTGACTCGGTTGTCTTGATCTTCCCCCATCCGATACAATAAAGAAAAAAGCCGACACCATGAGCGCTTTCATAAAAAAGACGTCCTATCTCATCATTCCCGCAGTCCTGTCCGTCCTGCTTCACCTCTCCATTGTCGCAGCAATGTCAGGCATGCGGGGATTCGACATCGGGGCGCTTTTCATCGGGCAACAGTTTACGGTCGGTCTTGTCGAAGACGGGACAGCTACGCCTGTGCCGCCCGTCGTCCGTCCGAAACCCCGTGCTGTCGCGCGCCCGGTCGCACAGGAGAAGGCGCCCGTCGCCGTCGCATCCCCCGAAGACAATGACATCACGACCGGGCAAGCCGGGGCGGTTTCCGCAAACGATAATCTGGAACAACGTCCGGATGAGGAAACCGCCGTCGCTCAGCAGGACCAGGCTGCTCAGGACGTGTTGCCTCAATCTGATGCCATTGGCAGTGCCGCTCTGCCCCGGGAGACGCCGAAAAGCAGCCCCCCTTCCCTGCTGAAACACGCCCGTGAGCGGCTGTCGTTTAACATCTCATGGCTCGGCGTCCACGTCGGCAAGGCGACTCTCGACGCCTTCAGGAAGAAGGATGAGGTGATGATCATCTCGCGGGTCCACTCCGCCCCTGTCATCTCCCATTTTTACCGCGTCGATGACTTTGCCGTCAGCACCGTGAAGGACGGCCAGCCGGCCCGGTTCAGGATCAAGCAGGTCGAGGGCAGGTACAGGAGCGACAAGGAGACGCTTTTCGATGCCGGGAATGGAAAGATAACCTTTCACAATTACATCAAGGGAACGAAGGACGACCATACCTCGCAGGAGACGCTGTGGGACGTCCTGTCGGGCTTTTATGTCCTCAGGAGCAAGCGCCTCGAGATCGGCAGGCCCGTCCATATCGACATCTTCGACAGCAACAAGATCTACAAGACAGAGGTTGCCGTCATTCGGAAGGAAAAGGTGGAGCTGCCCGGCCGGGGACAGGTCGATGCCGTCGTTGTCAGGCCCCGCCTCCTGTCGGAAGGACTCTTCCAGTTCAGCGGCGAGATCCTCATCTGGCTGACCGATGACGACGAGCGCATCCCCGTGAAGGTCGAGACGACGGCGCCTATCGGGACCGTCGTCGCCCGCATCGCCTCTCTCGAGACGGAATAGGCCCCTTGGATTTCATAACTATACGCGGCGCGCGCGAACATAACCTGAAAAACATCAGCCTCACCATCCCGAGGGACAGGATCACCGTCATAACGGGACCGTCCGGGTCGGGGAAATCCTCACTCGCCCTCGACACGATCTACGCCGAGGGCCAGAGGCGGTATGTGGAAAGCCTCTCCGCCTATGCGCGGCAATTCCTCGAGCAGATGCAGAAGCCCGACGTCGATTCCATCGAGGGCCTCTCTCCATCCATAGCGATAGATCAGAAAACGGTGTCGAGGAGCCCCCGGTCGACGGTCGGCACGATCACGGAGGTGTATGACTACCTGAGGGTCCTGTTCACGCGTCTCGGCACCCCCTACTGCTACCATTGCGGCTCCGTCATCGCCTCACAGGACATCCAGAACATCCTGCTCTCCGTCCTGTCGCTCCCCGTCGGGACGAGGATCCAGGTCCTCGCACCCATTGTGAGGGACAGAAAAGGGGAGTACAAAAAGGAACTCCGGAAAATGAAGTCCGAGGGGTTCGTTCGGGCCCGCATCGACGGCGCCATGGTCGATCTCACCCAGGAGATATCCTTGCGGAAACAGCAGAGGCATACCATCGAGATCGTCATCGACCGGTTCATCATCAAGCATGCCGTGGAACGGCAGATCCGGCAGGCCATCGACGCATCCCTCAAATATGCCGACACGGTGGTGATCAACCTCATCGATGAAAACCGCGATATTCTTTTCAGCAAGACCCTCGCCTGCCCGAGCTGCGGCATCAGTTATCCCGAGATCGAGCCGAGGCTCTTCTCTTTCAACAGCAAATACGGCGCCTGCAAGTCCTGCAACGGCCTCGGTTTTGATAATCTCGCCGACCTTGACGAGATGGGAACGGCGACGAGGACTGCGCCGTCTCTTATCGGCGACGCTGTGCCGGACCGTCTCATCCCCTGCCGGTCCTGCCAGGGCATGCGGTTGAGAAAGGAGGCCCTCAGCGTCCGGCTGCAGGGCGTCAGCATCGGCCAGTTGTCGGCCCTTTCCGTGCGGGAGGCGGGACACTTCCTTGCGGGACTCCATCTGAAGGAGCGGGAGCGCATCATCGCCAGGAGGGTCCTCCGGGAGGCGGCGGACCGCCTGTCCTTTCTCGACAGGGTCGGCCTCGGGTATATGACCCTTGACAGGCCGTCACTTACCCTGTCGGGCGGCGAAGCCCAGCGCATCAGGCTGGCGACACAGCTCGGGTCGTCACTGACGGGTGTGCTCTATGTGCTTGACGAGCCGAGCATAGGTCTCCATCCCCGGGACTGCGGAAAACTCATCGAGAGCCTCAACAGCATCAGGGACGGAGGGAACACGGTCATCGTCGTGGAGCACGACACGGAAACGATCCTCAATGCCGATCACATCATCGACATGGGTCCCGGCGCCGGCCGGAACGGGGGATGGATCATCGCCTCGGGAACGCCTGCAGAGATACGGGAGAACCCCTCGTCGGTCACAGGGAGGTACATCAGCGGAGACACGCGTATCCCCGTGCCGGCGCGCAGGAGGAAAGGCCGCGACGTCATCACGATCAGGGGGGCGTCGGAATTCAACCTCAGGCGCATCGACGTCGCCCTGCCCCTCGGGGTGTTCCTCTGCGTCACCGGCGTCTCCGGGTCCGGCAAGAGCACTCTCGTCTTCGAGATCCTCTACAAGACCCTCGCCCGCAGGCTTTACAGCGCCTCTGAGACACCCGGCGCGTGCGACGCCATCGAAGGCCTCGAAAAAGTGGACAGGGTCATCTCCATCGATCAGTCCCCCCTGGGCAGGACGCCGCGCTCCAACCCCGCCACATATTCGGGCATCTTCACGCCCATACGGGACCTCTTCGCACAGTTGCCCGATGCAAGAGTCAGGGGATATACGGCGTCACGGTTCAGTTTCAACGTCTCCGGCGGGCGGTGTGAGGGATGCCAGGGAGCGGGCGTGAAAAAAATCGAGATGCACTTCCTTCCCGATGTCTACGTGACCTGTGACGTCTGCCGGGGAAAGCGGTACAACCGTGAAACCCTCGACATCACATACAGGGAAAAGACTATAGCGGACATTCTCCACATGACCGTATCGGAATCACTCGAATTTTTCCAGGCCATTCCGCCCCTCCGGCAGAGGCTGAGTCTCCTTGAAGAGATGGGGATGGGGTATGTGATGCTCGGCCAGCCGGCGACCACCCTTTCGGGAGGAGAGGCGCAGCGCCTGAAGCTGTCGAAAGAGCTGGGCAAGCGGTCGACGGGCAGCACCCTCTACATCCTCGACGAACCGACGACGGGCCTCCATTTCGTCGACATACAGCGGCTCTTGGCCGTCATCAACAGGCTCGTCGATGCCGGCAACACCGTCATCGTCATCGAGCACGATATGGACGTCATCAAGTCCTGCGATTTCATCATCGACCTGGGCCCCGAGGGCGGAGAAGACGGCGGGACCGTCGTCGCCCGCGGCACGCCCGAAGAAGTGGCTCGTATGAAGGCATCCCACACCGGCAGATATCTCGCCGGGGTGCTGAAAGGATGAACCTTATCGTCGCATACGCCTGACCGAAAGGCGGGGTGAATGCGCCGAAAACCTTGATGCGGCGACACCTGTATCGTAACGAGAATAAGCTGGTGTATGAAAAAATGAGCTTCTCACTGACACTCACACTATCACTCACACTTTTTTTCAGAGCGCTTCACCCCGCCTTTTCAGAAAGCGTATGCAACGATAAGGTGAACAACAGGCACGCCCGTCACCGGCACCGCCCCATCGTCGGTATTCTTCTGTCCCTGCTCGTTGTGGCCCTGCTATCGTCCTGCCGGCCCGGGAACGAACGCCTGTTCCGGGAGACGAGAAAGGCCATGTACACGGTGACGACCATCACGGTCTCGGCCGCCACCGACGAAACGGCCCGGCGCGCCATCGACGCCGCCTTCCTGGCGCTGGACAGGATCGAAAAGCTTATGAATTATTATTCCAAGGACAGCGAGGTGTCGGAAATCAACAGGAACGCCGGGGTCCGTCCCGTCAGGGTCTCCCCGGAGACCTTCGAGGTGGTCGGGAAATCCGTCTTCGTTGCCGAGAACACGGAGGGCGCCTTCGACATCACCCTCGGGCCCGTCATCGAAGCCTGGGATTTTGAAAAGAAAACGGTCCCCGGCAAAGGGGAGATCAATGAGAGGATGAAGCGCGTCGGCTACCGCAACATTGTCCTCGACAGCAGGCAGAGGACGGTCTTTCTGAAAAAGGGCGGGATGCAGATCAACCTCGGCGGGATCCTGAAGGGGTTCGCCGCGGACCGGGCCGTCGACGTGCTCAGGAAAAACGGCATCCGGTCCGGCATCGTCGCCATCGGCGGCGATATACGGGCATTCGGCAACCGGCCCGGAGGAGAGCCCTGGAAGGTGGGTGTGCAGAATCCCCGGCAGACAGGCAAAGACGACGAGATCCTGGCCACGGTCGATCTGACGGATAAGGCCATATCGACAGCGGGAGACTATGAAAGGTACTATATCCTCGACGGGGTGCGGTATCACCATATCCTGGACCCGAAAACCGGTTATCCCGCTAAGGGGTGCCGGAGCGTCACCGTCGTCGCAGCCGACGGGATAGCGGCCGACGGCTTCGACACAGGGCTTTTCGTCCTCGGTCCCGCGAAGGCCCTGAGTATTCTCGGAAAACTCGGGCTTGACGGCATCGTCGTCGATGAGGACGGGAAGGTCTTCGTCACGGACGGCATAAAGGGGTCCGTCTCTCTCAGGCACGTGAAGGCTCAGGGATCCTGAGGGAAGAGAGGGAGAAGAACCGGTGCAGATAGCCTGTCCCGTCTGCCGCACCATGACGACCTGGGAGGAGAACCCCTGGAAACCTTTCTGCTCGGAGAGGTGCAAGCTCATCGACCTCGGCCGCTGGGCATCGGGAGAATACAGGATCGAGGGCGAAAGGGTCGACGAAGAAGAAAACGAAGAGACTCATGATGGACAAGAATAAACGGAGGTGGTCGCCGGGACGGCAGATATGGTCCAAAGCCTTTCCAATGCGATGATGAGACATCTCCAGGTGTTCAGCGCCTGTTGCCTGACGGGCGGTTGTCATCAACAGACATGGCAAAGGGTGGTCCGGTGACGAATAAGGTATCTTAGAGGAAAGGCTTTTCACCACATCAGCCGTCCCGTCCTGCTGGTCGTGGCCTGTTTCGATTATTATACATAGCGTCTAAAGTCATCTGTCATTCCCGCAACCCCGCGCGTGATGCGGGGGCGTCGGGAATCCTGCTGACGACGAAGATAGATTCCGGACAAGCCGAAATGACAAACTGAACGGACTTATGTCGTTGTGTATAATTGCAGATGAATGACTCTTCATGACTCATGGATTTTTCGGTGGTACATCGTCCCCCGAGGGCATGTGCAGCGTGTCACATTATTTTGGTATCTTAAACACCAATGGAGTGAATCACAGAACGAGCAAAGGAGGAGAGGGAGATGACCAAAATTGTCGTCACCGGTGCGGCCGGTCGGATGGGAAGCAGGATTATAGCCCTTGCGAAGGACAATGCCGGGCTGAAACTCGTGGGAGCGCTCGAGCGGGCAGGTCACGAGAGCATCGGCAAGGATGTGGGTCTGATGCACGGTCTCGGCGAAACGAATGTCCTCGTCCGGGACAGTCTCGGGGACATCATCGACGAGTGCGATGCCGTCATAGATTTCACGGGCGTCGGAGCGACGCTGGAGCACGTCAAGACGGCGGCGGAACGGAAAAAGGCGATGGTCATCGGGACGACGGGGCTCAAGAAGGACGAGATCGCACAGATCGCCTCTGCGGCCGCGGGCATCCCGGTCGTCCTCGCTCCCAACATGAGCGTCGGCGTCAACCTGCTCCTCCGGGTGCTCCGGGACATTGCTCAGGTCCTCGGGGACGACTATGACGTCGAGGTGATCGAGGCCCATCACCGGATGAAGAAGGATGCCCCGAGCGGTACGGCCCTGAAAATGGCCCAGGTGATCGCCGAGGCCCTCAACCGCGACCTCGACGACGTCGCGACGTATGCGCGGAAAGGGCTCATCGGAGAGCGGCAGAAGAGGGAAATCGGCATCCAGACTATCAGGGCCGGCGATATCGTGGGAGAGCACACAGTCCTGTTCGGCGGTCTCGGCGAGCGCATCGAGATCACCCACAGGGTCTCGAGCAGGGACACCTTCGCCCGGGGCGCCCTGAAAGCGGCCCTGTGGATTGAGGGAAAGCAGCCGGGATTATACGACATGCAGGATGTGCTGGGACTGAAATAGTGTACAAAAAAAGTGCGAGTGTCAGTGTGAGTGTCAGTAAAAGAAATGACAGGTCTATCAAGAAACAGTGTGAGTGTGAGTATGCAATAGGACCTTCGAAAAGGCGGGGCGAAGATGCCGAAAAGCCTTGGTGCTGCGAAACCGTTGCCTTCCCATGTGGATTATTTCAGGCCGACGGTCGATGACACAAAGAATGGAATCGTGTAGGGGCCGTTCCCCGAACGGCCCGACATTAAAGAAGCGGTCTGCTCGGGGAGCAGACCCTACAATGATCATTCTCGCTATCAGCAAGGCTTTGAGGCACTTTGTCCCGCCTTTTCATGTAACCGCAAGGTAAATGCAACAGGGCAGGTTGCCTGAAGTAACCTGCCCTGTTTTAATTTCCCTGCCGGTGAAGCTCAGCCTTCGACGATGCCGTGCTCTTCCCACATGTACCAGTTGCCCGAATCGTTCATAAAGGAAAAGGTGTTCGAAAAAATGTTGTAATGGGCCTCTTCCTCTTTGAGAAGACGCTGGAACAGAGCCTTCTCCTTCTCGGACGGGGCTTCCGCCATGGCCTTCCGGTAGAATTCGACACCCTCCTTCTCCATGTCCATGGCGATTTTGAAGGCATCAACCTCGTCCTTTGTCGCCGCCACACGCTCCATCATCTGCGGCTTCATCTCCTCGAAGATCGACCTGACGGCCTTCACGGGATTGGCGTCCTTTGCATGCAGGTCCAAACCCTTGAGGATCTGCGAGATCATCTCGACATGGCGTTTTTCATCATCCACGATGGAAAGGAACATCTTCTTGCCGACAGGGTTCGATGTCCTGTCCGCAGCCTCCCCGTAAAACTTTATCGCGTCCGTCTCCATTCTCAATGCGATTTCAACTGACGTCATACACGCCTCCTTTCAATAACACAACGCACACTACCTCCAAGTAGTAGACAGTAAACAGTAGACCCTATTGTTGCATGCGCCCTCAGAAAAAACGGGACGTATGCGCCGAAAAGCCCCGGTGCGCCGAGCGACCGCACCGGTCAACCCCGATGGGGCAGGTGTTACTCCTTCTCGAACATGTCCTTCGCTGCACCGCAGACAGGGCAGACCCATTCTTCGGCCAGCTTGTCGAAAGGCGTTCCGGCAGGGGCTCCGTTATCGGGATCACCGAACTCAGGATCATAGACATAACCGCAGATAGTGCATTTCCACTTTTCCATTGCTCCTCCTTCTGATATATAAATTATAAATACAGGTTTTTAGTATACCACATTTTCCCCAGTCTCTTTGCCGGGTTCCGTCTTCTCCATTTTGACCTTGGCGATCCGCTGACCGACCATCTCGACGACCCTCAAGGTCATGCTCTCCAGCTCGATGATGTCTCCCGTCTGCGGTATCTTCTGCATGTGGGTCAGGATAAACCCCCCGAGCGTTTCGTATTCCGTTGACTCGGGCAGCTCGACCTGGTGGTCGTCCCTCAGGTCCCGGATGCTGATGGAGGCGTCGATGATGAGAGAACCATCGGCAAGCTGAATGACGGGGCTCTCGATGTCATATTCGTCCCGGATTTCGCCGACGATCTCCTCGAGCAGGTCTTCAAGGGTGACGAGCCCCGACACGCCGCCGTACTCATCGATCACGACGGCCATGTGCACCCTCTTCTTCTGCATCTCCCGGAGGAGGAGACTGATCTTGAGCGTCTCGGGCACAAAGAAGGGGGGCTTTATGATCTTCCGGACGTCGACGGTGCCGGTCCTCATGAGGACATTGTAGAAGTCTTTTGCAATGAGGACGCCCCGTACATCGTTGATGTCCTTGCCGATAACGGGGTAGCGGGAGAACTTCTCCTCCGCAATGAGGGTGCGCACGTCGTCCACGGGCATGCCCACGCCGATCGTCACCATCTGAGGGGTGGGAATCATGACCTCACGAACGAAGGTGTCCGTGAACTCGAAGACACTGTGGATGAGCTCCTTCTCCTCCGGCTCGAACACACCCTGCTCTCCCCCCTCCTCGATGAGGAGCTTCACCTCCTCTTCCGATATGTACCCTCGCTCAGTGAAGGCTTTCCGTCCGAAGGGCTTCAGCAGGAGGTTCGTGCTCCCTGTCAGGAGACTGACGAAGAGGCCCGCGATCTTCGAGAAGCGCTCGATGATCGGGGCGGTGAAGAGGCCGATGCCCTCGGGATTCGAGAGGGCGAGGGATTTGGGGACCAGCTCCCCGAAGACGAGGGAGACGTAGGTGATAACGAGCACGACGGCGCCGATGGAAATCGCCTCGCTCCATGCCGACAGCCAGGGGATTCCCAGGGAAACGATGACCGGTTTGATCTCCTTGACTGCCGTTGCACCGCCGATGGCGGAGGCAAGAGCGCCCGCAAGGGTGACGCCGATCTGGATGGTGGCAAGAAACCGGTCGGGCTCTTCGCGAAGACGATTCAGGATGATGGACGGGGTGTTGCCTTCATCGATGAGCTGCTTGATCCTCGATCTCCTCATCGAGACGACGGCAATTTCCGATGCGGCGAAGAACCCGTTGATAATGACGAAAAACGCTATCAGCGCAAAATCAATCCACATTGACGGTGACAGGCACCCTCCTGATACGTCGAAAAGGCGTCATGGGGGAGCTCTATGTGCCCGCCTTCTTCTTCATGAACTCCCGGGCGATGGCGACCTTTCCGGTCCTGACGAATTCCTTGATGCCCATGGGCCTCATGAGTTCGATGAAGGCGGCGATCTTCTTGTCGTCTCCCGTTATCTCGATGGTGTACGTCGTCTGGCTTGAATCGACGATACGCCCCCGGAAGATCTCCGCTATCCTGAGCACCTCGGCCTTGTTTTCCTTCTTGGGATTGACCTTGATCAGGATCATTTCGCGCTCGACGTGATCGATCTCGGTGAGGTCCACGACCTTGATGACATCGATCAGCTTGTTGAGCTGCTTGGTGATCTGCTCCACGATCCAGTCGTCGCCGGTCGTGACGATCGTCATGACGGACATCTGGGGATCGATGGTCTCCCCGACGGAGAGACTCTCGATATTGTAGCCGCGACCGCTGAAGAGACCTGCGACCCTCGACAGGACACCGAATTTGTTCTCCACAAGCACTGAAATGGTATGTCGCATCTCCGACCTCCTCTATTTCACGGCCTTCAGTTTCTTTTCGGCCTTCTTTTCCTTTTCCTCGAACATCATGTTGTCGATGGTCGCGCCTGCCGGGACCATGGGGAAGACCTTCTCCTTCCAGTCGACGACGAAATCGATGAATACGGGCTTCTTGATGCGGAAGGCCTCCTTCAGCACCGGCACGACCTCGTCGGGTTTCGTCGCCCTCAGGCCGACGGCGCCGTATGCCTCGGCGACCTTCACGAAATCGGGCACCACGTCCAGGTTCGTATGGGAGTAACGCTCGTTGTAGAAGAGCTCCTGCCACTGCCTCACCATGCCCAGGTAGCGGTTGTTGATGATGGCGACCTTGACGGGGAGCTTATAGATGACCGCCGTGGCAAGCTCCTGGATGTTCATCTGGATGCTCCCGTCACCGGCGATGTCGATGACCAGCTTGTCGGGATGGGCGAGCTGCGCGCCGAGGGCCGCCGGGAACCCGTAGCCCATGGTGCCGAGTCCTCCCGAAGACAGCCAGGTCCTCGGCTTGTCGTAATGGTAGAACTGGGCCGCCCACATCTGGTTCTGACCCACCTCAGTCGTGATGATGGCGTTTCCTTTCGTCAGCTCGTGGATCTTCTCGACGACGAACTGCGGCTTGATGACATCGCCGCTCTGCCTGTACGTCAGGGGCCTTTCCTTTCTCCATTCGGCGACCTGTTTCAGCCAGGCCTTTCTCACCTCGTCCCACTGCTCCTTGATCTCTTCCTTCAGGAATTTGTTCAGGACAAGGAGGACCCGTTTCACGTCGCCCACCACAGGCACGTCGACGCGCACATTCTTCCTGATCGACGTGGGGTCTATGTCTATGTGGACGATCTTCGCGTTCGGGGCGAAGCCCTCGATCTTCCCGGTGACGCGGTCGTCGAAGCGCATGCCGATGGCGACGAGAAGGTCTGAATTCTGCACGGCCCTGTTCGCATAGAAGGTGCCGTGCATGCCGAGCATGCCGAGGGCCAGCTCGTGGCTGCCGGGGAAACTGCCGAGCCCCATCATCGTCATAGTAACGGGGATCTGCGCAATCTCGGCGAGCTCACGCAGCTCCTCCGAGGCATCAGAGATGATGCAGCCTCCTCCCGCAATGATGACGGGCTTCTTCGCCTTGGCGATCTCGTGGGCCGCACGCTCGATCATCCACTTGTTCCCTTCGTACGTGGGATTGTAACTCCGGATAGAAATCTTCTCGGGCCAGGTGAAATCCGTCTTCATGGAGGTCACGTCTTTCGGAAGGTCTATCAGCACCGGCCCGGGCCTGCCCGTGGAGGCGATATGGAAGGCTTCGCGGATCTGCCTCGCCAGGTCCTTGACGTCCTTGGCGAGGATGTTGTATTTCGTGCAGGGCCTCGTAATCCCCACGATGTCCGCCTCCTGGAAAGCGTCGTTGCCGATCAGCGCCGTCGGCACCTGGCCGGAGAGCACGACCAGGGGAATCGAGTCCATGGAGGCCGTCGCTATGCCCGTGACGGTGTTCGTTGCGCCGGGGCCGGATGTGACGAGGGCGACACCCGGTTTGCCTGATGCCCGCGCGTACCCGTCGGCGGCATGAATGGCGCCCTGCTCGTGACGCGTCAGGATGAGCTTTATATCCTTGTCATCGTACAGCAGATCAAAAATATTCAGGATGACCCCGCCGGGATACCCGAAGATATACTTCACGCCCTCTCTCTTAAGGCACTCAACAACGATCTCCGCCCCTGTCATCTTCATAATGTCAACACCTCGCTTGTGAACTGATTTCTTTTTTGAACCTATAAGTTATCATATTTTCAATTGTCTTTTCCAGAAAAACGGGGACAGGGGGAGGACAGGAAGAGGGCCGGAGGCGTACAAAGCATCCATATGTCTATTGCTCTTCTTTCCTGACAAGCCTGTATGTTTCCTCATAGATCCGCTCACGCGGACCGATCGCCACAATGTCAATCGCTCTCGACGAAACGCGGCAGATGATCCGGAAACGGCTCACACTGAAGCTCCTTAGTCCGGCGAGTTCATCCTTCAGGGCCTTGCCCGACGCCGGCTCAGGAAGGAAGGACGGCGCTCAGGGCTCCCTTTTTTCGAGACCCTTGAGCACGACGGCGTCGCTGACCTCCACGAGCCCCTTTTGGACGATCCTCAGGAGTTCAGGCAGAACGGAGGCGATCATTTCTTCGGTGTCGATGACGACGATCATGAGGGGCAGGGATGAGGAGAGGTCGACGATCTTCGCAGTGTGAAAGACCCTGTCTCCCCCGTAGCCGGCTACTCCCCTGAAAACGCTCACGCCGGCGACCCGCTTTTCATAGAGGAGATCGGTCAGGACCCTGTAGACCGGCCTGCCTTGCCAGGAATCGCCCTCATCGACAAGAACGGTGAGCCTCTTCGCCGCTTTTCCTTCCATTGTGAACTCCTTTATAATGACCTCGCGATGGCCTCACCCATTTTTAAGGCGGCGAAACCGACGATTACGCTCGACAGGACGTACAACAGGGCGGTCATCCAGTCACCGTCGGCGATCAGGCCCCCTGTCTCGTACTCGAAGGCTGAAAAGGTCGTATAGGCGCCGAGAAAGCCGACGACGAGGAAGAGCCTCCAGAGCGGATTCACCATGAGCTTCTCCATCAGCAGGGGCATGAGAAGGCCGATGAGCAGGCTCCCGGTGATATTGACGATGAATGTGCCGAGGGGAAAATTCTTCCCCCACCTCTGGCCGACATAATAGCCGACGGAATACCGGGCGATGGCGCCCAGAAATCCCCCGAGACCGATGATGATGAATTTGGTCACAATGATAGTATAAATGATTCTCCCATCCCGGGCGGGATGGGAGAACTCCGTCGAACGGACTACCGGGACGACCTTTACTTGACGATTGTTACCGTGCAGGGAGCCTTCGCCGCAACCTTTGTGGAGACCGAGCCGATCATGTATTCGTCGATGCCCGACTTGCCCCTCTGTCCCAGAATGATCATGTCGATCGCGTTTTTCATCGCAAAGCTGATCAACTGGTCAGCCACATAGCCTTCGCCGATCGCCGTCCTGATCCCGATGCCCTGTGCTTTTGCCTTCTCCGCGAGATCCTTGAAGAGTCCCTCGAACCGCTGCTTCTCGGAGTTTACGATGGCGCCGATATCGATGTCGACAAGCTCCGACGGGGCATACGCAACCGCCATGACGGTGATGTCGAGCGCTGCCCCGGAAGTCATCTTCGCCAGGTCGAGGGCGAAATCGAACGCCCTGCCGGCATTGTCCGATCCATCATAGGCCACACAGATCTTCTTGAACATATTGTCCTCCTCCTGCTTTCCCTGTGTTGGTTACTCCGTCGCCCTCAGAAGAGTCCTGAGGGCACCGCTCAACATCCTTTTTGTACGATCCACGTCCTATGAATGCAAAGAAATTCAGGAACCGTCCCGTGTAACCGCAAGGAAACCGAAGAATCAAGAAAATCGTCCCTTTTTTAACCTAAACATACCAAAGAAATGGCTGTCTGTCAACATAAAACTGTCTTGCTCGGCCGGGCGTTGATTGACTCGCCCTCGAGCTGTCCGCCTGCCGGGTTGTCTGAACTTCAGACTGGCCGAGCCAGTAACACGCTAATGGGGCCGGAATCTTGAGAAGCTTTGTATGCGCTGGAGAATCATCCATAGAGATTACAGAGAAATCGCTTAAGTCCCGGGTAATCACATATCCCCGGGAGACCTTTTTCTGAACGCAAAACGTCGCCATACCCTTGAGCTCACCCAATCCTGTCTTCTGACTCCGGTACTTGACCTCAAAGGGCACGAGCCTGCCCTGCATATCCGCAACGATATCGACCTCTTCATGCTTGCCGCTGCGCTCAAGGTCGCAATCCCTTCTAATTGAGGTCTTTTTTCCTACGAGTTCAGGGAGGTGGGAACAATGGGGAGTGGGTCGCAATCCCTTCTAATTGAGGTCTTTTTTCCTACTTCGGCTAAAGGGTGAATTCAAGACGGCGTCAGTGTCGCAATCCCTTCTAATTGAGGTCTTTTTTCCTACGCGAGGATCGCCCTCGGACTGCCGGTCTAGCACGTAACGTCGCAATCCCTTCTAATTGAGGTCTTTTTTCCTACGTATCGTCCGCGACAACTGAAGCTCGATATTTTAGTCGCAATCCCTTCTAATTGAGGTCTTTTTTCCTACGATTAAACTCGCCATATCAACCCTCGATGATCGTCGCAATCCCTTCTAATTGAGGTCTTTTTTCCTACTTGGCAACTGGGGATAAATTGCCCGTTGCAAAATGTGTCGCAATCCCTTCTAATTGAGGTCTTTTTTCCTACGGCTTTCCACGATAGTAACAGCCCTGGCAATTATGTCGCAATCCCTTCTAATTGAGGTCTTTTTTCCTACGATAAGAGGAGGGAGAAATGACAAAAATAGTTATGTCGCAATCCCTTCTAATTGAGGTCTTTTTTCCTACCGATATCTTAGCTGATAACCGGCAAAGGGGGAAGTCGCAATCCCTTCTAATTGAGGTCTTTTTTCCTACAAGTATGACACTGCGGACGCTATGATATCGGGTCGCAATCCCTTCTAATTGAGGTCTTTTTTCCTACGTTGATTTTGAATCATACCGAGCAAAATATCCCTCGTCGCAATCCCTTCTAATTGAGGTCTTTTTTCCTACTTCACCTGATTATGTCTGTCGGTGCAATGATCCTGTCGCAATCCCTTCTAATTGAGGTCTTTTTTCCTACCCGAATATGCAAAGTATCTCAAATGGCACCTATGCTCGTCGCAATCCCTTCTAATTGAGGTCTTTTTTCCTACAATTACTTCAGCATGACCTTAGATGTGTACGACGAGTCGCAATCCCTTCTAATTGAGGTCTTTTTTCCTACCACAGGGATTAACGGAGAGCCGGTTCCGGCTGAAGTAGTCGCAATCCCTTCTAATTGAGGTCTTTTTTCCTACAGGGAATTATCCCATGGTTGCAGTACGCGGCGCTGTCGCAATCCCTTCTAATTGAGGTCTTTTTTCCTACCCCAAAGTGTTTCCATTTGGAAACACATTCCCAGTCGCAATCCCTTCTAATTGAGGTCTTTTTTCCTACGGTCATACCGTCGAATATACTTCACACAGGGAGTCGCAATCCCTTCTAATTGAGGTCTTTTTTCCTACCGCTCTCCCCTACAGAGAAGCTGTTCGCAGAGTTGGGTCGCAATCCCTTCTAATTGAGGTCTTTTTTCCTACCGTCCCCCCCTATTTTTCGGAGGAGAATCAATAGGTTGTAGCGGGTCTTTTGCAGACTTCGCCGCTCTCGGCGACTTACTGAAGAAACGTTTCAGAAACATTTCAGCGTTATCAAAGAACAACACGACATCTGAACCGGCGCCGGCAAGAAATCCAGCGCAACAGACGTATGATTGAAAGTATATCACATCATTCCTCAACCACCGAGTATCTCCCCAACCCGAAACTGGTGCCCTTTCCGACATGCAGCACCTCGCCGGCCTTCAAAAAGGGCAAGAATGGTCCCAGGTTCCCGGAGTACCGGATTTCTCCCACGAGGCCGCCCATTTTCATGCGCACGCCCTGGCGGGTCGAATATCTCTCCCAGTCATGCCACCGGAGAGCATTGTCGGCAGTCTCAACCTTCTCGGCTTCTCTGATTATACGTTTATGATCCCATGAGGGGGGCCTTCTGTCGCCGTGGAAATAGGACAACAGGCAGATCCTCCTCAGCAGGCTTCTCATGAGGATATGAAACCGGCAATCCACGACAAGGTCTCTCTGGTGCGCGATCCTCACCGGAGTGAGGAACCTGAGCGTCACCGAACGGTCTCCCGTCGCCGAAAAATCCTGCTCGTCGGGAAGAAAGAGTTCCTCGTGATCTGTCGCCATGATGACCTGATCCAGCGAGGTATAAACAGTTTTGTCGTTCTGACGGACTTCGACAAGAGAGAATCGTCCCCTGCCCCTACCGATACCGCTCTTGCCGAGCTCATGAAAGGTATAGACGAAATAGGGGACATGGTCTTTCGCCCTCCCGATAAGGGTCAGCCCGAATGCGAGGGTATCACCGGGCCGGCAGACGCGGCCGGTCTCCATCGGCGGCTCTATGATAAAGGGGTGCGGGACCGCTTCGTATTTCCTCATGTTCATGATTGCCGCGTCCGCGCCGGGCGATGTCTCGAAGATATAGGCGTAGATGCAGCTTGTCCGCAGGAGGCATTCCCTGCACTCTTTCTGCCTCAGGGCACAGACGACCCGCTTGAAGGCGACGCCGAAGCCGCCCCTGAGCGTCGAGCCCTTGTAATCCGGCAGAACGATCGTATCGACGGCTTCAATGACAAAGGTGAGTTTCCGGTATTCGATCTTCATGACAAAAACACGTTCACTCCTTCCGGTATTCTGTCGCCGCATCCGATGACGACGACCTTCAGCTCCGACGGCAGAGGGTAAATCCTCACGTCATCCTCCCTCTTTTCGATCAATCTGTGCAGGCGGTCCTTCAATTGTAGCAGTTCCTGCCATGTCAACCGGCAATAGAAGACGGAATACTGTATGTGCAGGCCCTGGCGTTTCAGACACCTGAAGACCCGCGCGAGACGTCTCTCGTCGCTGATATCGTAACAGATCAGGTAATTCGCTTTCATAGACGCAGCTCCCGCGCAAGTTCGAAAAAGCCGTCCACGACCGTCTCGGTCCTCTCCCGCACAGCCTTGGCCCTGTTTTCAAAGCGATGGATAATGTCGCGCAGCCCCGTCTTTGTCACAATCCACCCCCCTCTTTCCCTGCTCATGCGCGCCTGCGTCCCGTCGGCCCGCAGGAACTGCTGGGTCTGCGTGTCGATCTCCGCGTCCAGGGCGTGGCAAAGGTCGAGGGCAAAGCCGAAGTGGTCTCTCCTGTGGACGATGCCCAGATGGGGATCGAGACCGGCCTTCAGGATGACGCCGATGACCAGCTCCCGGAAGAGGTTCGCGACAACATCCCTCGCCGCAGTCCATGTCTCATCGCCGGCGGGGGCGAACCTCCCAAGGATTTTCCTGTAGTCTTTCTCCCGGAATCCTTCCCTTTCCCAGGACTCCACGACATTTCCGGCAATCCTCTTCAGGCAATCAAGCTGTGTCATCTGTCTGTGCGCCGACAGGAATGTCCTATACCGCCCGACGGCGGCTTCCGAAGAGAGAAAGGCCCTCTGTTTGTCATGATGGCGGGGAAACCGGTCCGCACAGGGCAATGACACGGCGGACGCCTCGCCCCGTCTGTTCATGAACGTCACGGGGATGCCCCGTGCTGCAAACAGGGTGATGACTCCCGCGTCCATGCGCACATTGCCGATGACGACGACCCTGCCGATGAGGCGGGCGGGGACCCTTGTCCCTGCTTTGCCTTCCTGGGTCACCCACAGGGACGGCCCGTCCCTTGTGACCACCAAACCCCTGTTTTCGGTGAGATAGAGTGTTCTGTCCATGGCAACCTCTGTTGATTCAATGTTCAACGTTCAATGTTCAAACTGGCTTTTGAACGTTGACTCTTGAAGTTGAATTCTTTTCAAAGCCTGGTCATTGTCCCATGATCCGCCGGGCCAGGTCCCGTGCCGTTTCTGCAAAGCGGGGCCTCATCTCCTGTGCCCATTCCTCGTAGACGGGGTAAAATCTCTTCCTGCTCTCCTTTTTCAGGTAGCAGCCGGGCCTCTCGTTGTCTGAGGAGAAATCCCTGTCCGTGAATTGCCGCTCCCTGAAGACGGTCCAGACAAGCCGGTCCACACTGGGCCTGCAGTCCTCGACGAGATCGCAGGCGAGAGATTCCCTGCCGTAGTCGAACTGATGGTAAAAGCCGATCGTCGGGTCCAGGCCGATCACCTCGATCTCCCGCACCATCTCGAAGTGCAGGAGCGTATAACAGAGCGACAGGAGAGCGTTGACAGGGTCTCCCGGCGGCCTCCGGTTGCGACGCTTAAAATTCAGCGAGTCCGGAAAGAGCCGCACATAGACGGAAAAGTATGCCGACGACGCGCCCCCTTCGAGGCCCCTGACGCTGTCGATCGGGAGTGCCGGGTCAATGAGTTTGCCCATTGTTTTCTCCATGACGTCCAGGACCGGCCGCAGATAGACACCCAGCTCCGGTTTCGCATCGAGGGCTTCCCGCAGCAGATCCGACTGCGCCGAGAGCTTCGAGGTGACGATGCGGGCGGAAAAGTCACGGGGAAAGGGGCCGAGCGATTTTTCGTACTGCTTCAGCCTGAGGAGCCCGTTCTGATGGAGCCTGCCGTGCAGCATGCCGCAGAACCGTGTCCGTCTTCCCGAGAGGAATATCACCGATATGTCGGACTCCGCCAGCTTGCGCAGGACGGCCGCCTCGAGCGTGACATTGCCGACGACGATGACGCGCTTCAGCGGGTTGATCGGCACGATGCCCTCCTTGTTCCCGTTCAAGAAGAAGCCCAGGGCGTTGCCGTCGAGCTTGACGAGCATCTCCTTTCTGTCCAGATAGAGCGTTCCCATCTCCGTCACCTCCAGTCAGTGGCGTTCAAAATATTCCAAATCAAGGCCTATCCCACATAGAAATAGGCAGGGTCCTTCGGCTGGGCGGCGATGCCGAGAACATGCGTCCTGCTCCTGCCGTCGAGGCTGAAGATGTGCACCCTGTCCTCATCGTGGACGATCAGCCTGCCGAGTTTGCTCGAAACGAACTTCAGCTCGCCGTCCGTCAGGAAGCACTCGTAGACGGACTTCTGCCCGCCCGTGCTGTACCCCTTGAGAAAGCGGCGCACGGCATTCAGCCTGTAAGGCTCCCTGATGTCATAGGCGATGAGATACAGCGATCGTTCCATGCAGACCCCCGGTCGATTCGACGTTCAGAGCGCAGGATTCAGCGCTGTGAACCGTCGTTCATACCTTCAGTCTACCGGAGCAGGCGGGATAAGACACGAAAAGAAACGTTTCAGAAATGTTTCAAGGAAAGGGTGTAGCCGGGGGGAAGCTTTTCGGAATCGTGCCCTCCTTTTCCGGAGGGCCGATGCAACGATAGGGGCGAGTCACCAGAATCGATGGCGACCGGTAAAAGCAATTTGCAAGTCTGACCCCGGGGATGGGCCGTCTTTTTATTGCCCGATCTTGGGAAACGTGGGCGCGTCGGCGGATGAAAATATTTTTAGATCGAGGATGAAATCCCTGAGTTTTATGTAAGTCGTTTCCTTTGACGACTCAAAGCCGTGCGCCAGATAGGAGTGATTCCTCGACGATTGTATGTCCCGAAACCGACCTTCGCCGGCAGTGAAGATTTTCCCGGTCTCGTCGCCCAATTCGCCGAGCAGCCTGAAAGCCGCCGTCATGGGGAGTTTTATCTTGTTGTCATGAGCGCCCGTGTGGTTTTTCACGAACTCGTCGCGCAGGCTCTCGGGGATTTGATCCTTTCGCGCATTCGAGACGTCGATCGCGTATGAGTTCATGAGCTTCTCCTGCGCGACCATCTCCACCAGCCTGTACAGTCGCAAAACCGCGTCATCGACCTTTCCTTCTTCGAAACGTCGCTCGGCGTTCGAGAACATGTCCAATATGGAAAATACGGAGGGTTTTTTTGCCCTGGCGATAATTTCATTGAGAAAGGGCAATCTTTCCTGAGTGGCCCTGGCAAAGGCCTTCAAGGAACTGTCGTCGCTTTCCATGATCTCCTCGATCTTTGCACGGTCAAAAGCCTTTTGGGCATCCTTATGGCGGAAGAGATCCCAATTCTGATACCCGTCAATGAGAAAACTGATCTTCCTGAAGAGCGACTTGTATTTCGAGCTTTTTTCGAGCAACCCGTCGATCAGGTCGTTGGCGGCTTTGAACTGGTATTGATTGAAAAGAAGCGCAATTTTCTTCTTTTCCTCCACGGCGAGGAAGTCCCAGGGGTTTATGCTTTTGTAGACGATTTCGTGTCCGTCGACGACGACCCCGACACCGCTTTTGGTCCTCTCGCTGCCGCCGACATAAGAAAACGACACACCATGCGTAATCGCTGCCAGGGCCAGGGCGACAGACATGTTCTTCGTGCCGCCGGTGTAATCGACGATGACATTATCTCTTTCATACCCTCTTCTCATCACCCGCTGAACCGCCTCTTCCGCCTTCTCATGGCAGTGAAGCAAGTCGTTGACGTCGTCGGCGAGAGTGACCTCGCTTTTTATGGAAACGCCCTGGGCTTCCAGAGATGACTTGATCTGTGCTATTAAGTCGCAGGTATCCTGTGATGCGAAAAATGAGACGAATTCGGGTCTATGTTCAAAGATCGACCGCTCGATCGGTTTCGTCGATCCCCCGACAGTCACGACCATTGCTTTTGACACATTTTCCTCCGTTGTGACCAATTTTATCCCTTATGCAAAACGAAAAGCTTCCCTTGCACGGCAAGACATAACCGGGGCCAGTCCTGCTATTGTCGTGGGCGGGTCTCAATCCCTTCTACGTGAGGTCTTTTTTCCTACCCTCGCCTACGACAATCAGGAATTCATGACGTGGGGTCTCAATCCCTTCTATTTGAGGTCTTTTTTCCTACCAATACCTGTCAGGAGAAGTTTATGAAGGGCGGTCTCAATCCCTTCTATTTGAGGTCTTTTTTCCTACTTAGTCAGTACTGAGCAAAAGCCCGTCAGGAAAGTCTCAATCCCTTCTATTTGAGGTCTTTTTTCCTACAGCTCCGACAGGCCGCCCGTGCTCCCGAGGCCCGTCTCAATCCCTTCTATTTGAGGTCTTTTTTCCTACTAAATCCCGAAACGGAATGAGGAGGTTTTAACGAGTCTCAATCCCTTCTATTTGAGGTCTTTTTTCCTACTGGACGTCCTCTCAAGCTCAGTCCATGAGTACGTCTCAATCCCTTCTATTTGAGGTCTTTTTTCCTACAGAATCGCCGCCAGAATAGTTGCAGACCTCTGCGCGTCTCAATCCCTTCTATTTGAGGTCTTTTTTCCTACAGCAAAGTACGACGACAGGATTCGGTTAGGTATCGTCTCAATCCCTTCTATTTGAGGTCTTTTTTCCTACAGGCTTACGAGATGGTGTCAGACTGGCGTGCGTCGTCTCAATCCCTTCTATTTGAGGTCTTTTTTCCTACCGTCCCCCCATAAAATATGGCTGCATTTCAAAGGGTTCCAGAGGCCCTTTTGCAGACTTTTTCGCCTTGAGGCACTTACTGAAACAATATTTCTGAAATGTTTCATATCGTGCATCAATAACCAGCGTTGTCAAAGAGCGGAGCGGGTGATCAACTGTTCCTGATCGACTCAAGATACCTCTGAATATTCACGTCAATCCGGCGAATGGTCGAAGATCACCACATCGCCGGTCACCGGCGAGCGGTAGACCAGCTTTCGCGCCTTGCCGTGCAGGGCGTGGGCAATCTTCAGATAGAGCCACACCGGCCCCGCGCCGGTGAGAACGACGTCATTCCCCTCGTCGGCGAGTTCCCGCGCCCGGAGGACGTAGGTGTCGAGATCCCGAAGCTTGGCGGAGGTCGAGTAAAGGGATTTGACGTCGATCATCACTTCATCAGCCATTCTTCAGGACCTCTCGCTGGGCTCGCTCAACATCTTCGATACTATCGCGCCGAATGCCGCCACCTTCGACGGCGGTATGACCTCCGTGTTGAATTGCTCGGCCCGGGCTCGCACGGATTCCTTCATCTGACCGTCTTTCAATATATACGGAGATGTTGTGACGAGGATACTTCTGACGCGCAGACCAAATTCTTTCTGGAGAGCACCTATTTTGTAAAGCACTTCCGTTTTCCTGTCATCATGCTGATCAAGAGATTTGCACTCAATGAAATAAAGCGCGTTTTCCTTTGTAAACATAACATCGAATTCGTTGTCCCGACCCTTGGCGTTCATCAGTTGCACACCCAGGACGACATCGTCCACGCTTTGACCGAGAACGGCCGTTATTTCGTTGAAACAGTATTCCTCCAACCAGCCGCCGGTCAAATATCTGATCTCAGAACGATTGAACGTTTTTGAAACCACACCATTGCTGTTATCGTAAGACGCTCCCACTCTCGCGATGAATTCATTCTCCTCGCGGGATGCGCCCAGAAAAGGAGCATTCACGAAGTATTGCTTATCGTCCCTATGAGACCTAAGGACGCCGCTCATCCATACAAGGAGATTTTTTATCTTCTCATACTTCAGCACTATCCAATCTGTGAACTCCCTTCGCTGAATAGCGTCATCTTTGTAACCTTTTAACTTTTTCTCGTTCATGACGTTCAGACCATAGCTCGTCAGATAATCCACGACACTCAGCCTGAGAGCAAGACTTGTCGGTTTACTGGGGCTCTTCTTCGGAAAGGGTACAATGAATTCATTCTTTGGTAAGGGTATATAAATCATCCTGCTGCTGTAGTCCTTGAAATATTCATATGCTGCAATCGACATGATCTTGGTCCCACAGGTTAGATTCACTGTAAATTCAGCATCTTCCCAACCTTCGATCCATGCGTCGATTTTGCGGTGACAGTCAAGTATGGAGTCCTCTTGCACCGTTATCTTGTCATGTCTTTTTTCATAATGGAGACCCAGCCGGTGCAGTGTTTCTATGATGCTCTGAGATTTCCCCCTACCCTCCATATCATTTGTTGTGACAAAAAGCAGCCTGTCAGGCTTGAAATGGTGAACACCAAGGATGTTCGGTATTGTCTGATCCGAAACCAGACAGACATGGATTTGGGTCATATTTTCATCTCCCTTGCTACATCCTCAGATGCTGCCTTACGGCGTTCAGGAAGTGCCTTGCCTTGTCCACTATCGCTTTTGCCTTAGCCGTGTCAACCTGCTCAAAAGTCCTGTAGTCAGAGACCTGACGAATTTCAAAGGCCTTGTGAAAGTCCCGGGAAAGGTCTCTCGAAAGAATCCCTGACCGCACGAATTCAGCATCGAAAAGGCTGATCACTCCTGTGTGTTTCGACGGAACTCTGCCGACCGTCTGCAGGAGGGCGAGCGCCGCATAGAACATCGTGTAATACGCTCTATTGACAATGCCTTGCGGGCTGCGTCCGCCCTGCAACAAAAACTCTGCATCCTCGAGCGCGGTCTGCGCCTGCTCGATGCGGTGCCGCACGAGAATGGAGACGTCGTCTTCTCTCACAGGAGCACTCCCTGCTGTTCCACTGCCTGGGCAAGCAAAGATGATCGTTCAGGAGTGTCTTCCCACTCTCTTCTTCTGAAGATAACAGGCACGATAACAATCCCGGCATCGAATCCCGACTCCCAGGCGAGCTCGCTCACAATGTCCACATCCCGATCGGTTGCGGAATCGTCGAGAATGACGACCACATCCATATCCGACAGCGGACCCGCTTCGCCTCTGGCCCTTGATCCGAAGAGAATCAGCCTGACAGGACCGACCTCCTTCTCGATCGACGATTTCAGTCTTCCCAATACTTCCCTGTCTCTTGCTTCCATCATGCCTCCGTCACATCTGCCAGTGATCCCCTGCACGATTTGTCATACTTAGTCTATACCAAATGACCGTCAACTGCCGACTCCCTTCTGTACCGGATGCTTTCGCTTTCATGAAGCACCCAGTGACTCACCTCACCGAGCCTCTGCGCAGCCGGCTCCACGAGATGTACGCCCTTCACAGTTTCATCTCCTTTTCGATCATCGGAACAAAGGGCTTCGGCTCATGGTCGATGAATTCATTGAAGTGATTAAGAAACTCGATGTAGGCGTCCGCATCGACCACGCCGTCTATTACGAAGGCGTTTGCCCAGCCTGCCCTGAGTGTATCCATGTCTTTTCTGAAGTTATCAGAGCCGGCCAGGTCGAGAAGTTCCTTTTCGGCGGCGCGGGAAAGGTTCATTTCTCTTGGTCTCCGTCTACCAGACAGTGCTACCATGGTCACACAGGGGTTGTAAATCCCCACGACCGAGCCGGACCTGCTGTTCTTCAAGGGAGGCTGGGAATTTATCAAGAACGATCCTGAACTCCATCGTTCACTCCTTCAGGAATGCCATGATGTCCAGCACTCTCTTGACCGACTTGTCTTTCTTGGCCTTTGCAGGATCAGGATTGTCGATCCACCCTCCTTCTTCAATCATCATATCTTTAATCCGGCCAGCCACCTTCCTGGCATCCTCCTCACCCCAACGTCCCTCCTTGAGTGCGTTGAACAGGGCGATGCTGGGTTTGAGGTTGGGATCTTTACGCCCGGCCACAACGTCCTCTATCATTCGATCGAGCGGGGAAAGCTTTGCAAGCCTTTCCTCCTCAATCTTCTTGCGGGCCTCCTCTTCTTGTTCTTTCCGCTGCTTCTCGGCCGCAGCCGCCATCTGACGAGCAAGTTCGGCTCTCTCTTTCTCCTCCTCAGCCTGTCTCTGCGCGTCTACTTGCGCACGAGCGAGAGCCAACTTATCCTGCATCTCCTTAAGCCTGACAGCAACCGCAGAGGCTTCGGTGAGATATGGTTCGCAAATATCACTTAATTCCTTCCATTCGTTCGGGTGAGCGAACATCGGATAGACTTCGACCAGCAGCCAACCGAAGGGCAACAAATTACTTGTCTGATCCAATTCTTGAGCAGCAAGCCAGAAAGTGCGAGCGGCCTTCTCCGATGTGAATCGCTGTTTCTTTGTTGCCTGGTCCCTATCAAGCATGATCCTGATACTTCGGACTCCATTCAGCGTGACCGACTCAGCGCCGGAATGACGTCCGACACGGAGGAGGAATATTTCTCCGCGTTCCATGCGCTCTTTGCAGCTATTCAGAAGCATCTGTGTTGACTTTTCCCAGGTTATATCGAGGTATCCGCGCTCTATCATAAGCTGATTCTCTGCTTCGAGTATAGGCTCATAGAAAGTATTGCATGCGTGGGCAATGTCGGTGATGTCGAAGCGAAGTTCTTTTGCGGGAATATTCTTGCTATAATGCTTATCGAGGTCGGTCATGCACTGGATATTGATCTGGTTGGTAAATGCTCTATAGCGCCAGCCAGGAATGCATTCGAGTATTTGATAGAGGTCTCTGCTTTCGGCCTGAGACTTTCTGAGGTTACCTTGCTGGTCTTTGACCGGTGCCTTCTTACGGTTGATAGCCAGATACACCTGTGCGGCTGGGATATCCCTCTCACCTGACCAAACGGCATCGGACACATGGATAAGCCGCATGGGATCCTTCTCCAGAAACAACTTCCTCTTATCGGGATCACGATACCTAAAAAGACCGCCCTGAAATTCATGTAGTCCCTTCTTGTCCTGAGTCAGTGCACCAGCATTTACCCTATCTAATAGAGCAGTTCGCATTGCACCCTTCATGGATGAACCATACAAAAGCGGCAGGCGGGTAATGGAATCAAATCCCGTCCGATCAATTTCCAGCCGGTTAATGACCTTCTTACCCCCTGATTCGAGATTGGCAGTCTGACCGATACGATTCTTATAAAGATTCGCAACACCTGACAGAACAGGAATCCTCTGAACCGAATGGCTCATCAACAACGCACGCCGATCAAAGAAAAAGCGTTGCACAGCAAGTACCATAGTCGGACCCGGCGTTCCGCTTGTAATGTTTTGCAGTTGCGCACGATCTGTCCTCGTAAGCACCTGCATGACTGTGCCAGTATCAAACTCGTACAGCACACCCTCATCGATAACGTAGTTTGTCGGCTCATAGCTCTCGCCAGTGCCGATATGAATGGGCGAAAGGGGCGTAATTGACAATCTATAAGAAGTAAGAGCTTTCATCGCTGCTCCTCCTGTTGAGGCAGCCTTATTGCCACTACCGGCGCATAACCTTGATGGACAGTTTCCCGGATAGACGCAGAAAGACTTCCATTCGAGCCGAGACCTTGCCCGATTACATGTCTATTTTCGAATTTAGCGGGGGTTAAGACTGCACCGGTGTCAGCAAGCAGTATGGGCGTTTTGAAGGGGTTGTCAGTAAGCACGCCGACATCACCATGTCGACCAAAGCGCGTGAATGGCTGGTAAAAACACCGAGATTCATCCCAATCCAGCCCCTGTGGTGCACAGGGTGATAGTGTTATCCATGCGTTCGAGTCGTCCTGGTCAGGAAGTCTGAACTCATCCAGCGCAATCAGCTCAAACTTACCCAGTCCGATGCTGGCATCCCTACCATATCCTATTTGGCCGATAGTGGTGAGCAAATATCTCAAATCATCCTGCATCAGGCGTTCTTCATCAAGGATGACATATAAATCGAGAAGCATCGAACCCTGCTCTTGTCTCTGAGCATTTTTGGCTCCGTACCACAGCTGCAGCATAGAATAAGGTGCGAACTCTCCCACGCCGGTTCTACCAGTTTCACGATTCAATGTGTTGTGGGGTTGAGGATGTTCCTCTGGCACTGCACCATTTAAAGCGCTGGATGGTTCAGAATACCTAAGCCATTCTGCCACAGGTTCCTCGAAGTGCGCCAAAGGCATCCAGACCCGTTTCTTGATAGACTTCAGATCATCGTGCTCATTTCCCACGAACCAATGAGTAGGCAGACTGGGCCTTGGTAGGTAATCAGCCGGAAACGCGTCCGAGATTACGGCATAGGGACGACCGGCAATGTAACCATCAAGGAGTAAGGTAAGCCGATCTATACCATATATGTTCCGAGCCGCCCAGCATAATTGACCAAACAGCGTATCGCCCTTGAGCGGCGTGCCAAAGGCGGATTTGGGGCTAATTCGTGCACGATATGAACGCATAGTTATGGCCTCACGTTTTCTGTTCGGATGAAATACTCACGGCCTCAATTTTCGGCAAAACATCTATGCCGTCCAAGGAAAGTCCTGTGAACCTGATCTTGCCATAACCACGGGATCCAGACCCACCCAATCCGGTAAGTTCCAATAGCTTCAGGCCACGCCAGACTGTTGGCAACAGATCTTCGTCGTCATGTTGCCGAATGGTGAGATTGAACTCGAACCGAGCGCCAGCCGGCACTCGTTCCGTGTTTCGAGGATGCTCGGCAACACCCCGGATGCGGTCAATCATGTTTTCCATCTTTGTTTCGGTGAGCAGAAGGTTGCGGCGATTCATCTCATCAACCCAACGTCTATCCAACGGACAATCCCAGAAGGCCAGCCGAGTCGGGCCAATTTCTTTCACCAGTGCATCACTGGCACCATCACCCTCCGGGGCTCCACCAAAGAGCCTCAAGATGTCTCTTGCCTCTTTGACATTTGTCGAAATATCTTTAATATGCTTGAACCCCAGGGGCACGCCACCAGTTATACCAACCAGCCCAAGCTCCCACTCCAGGAGGCTTCTCATCTTTCCTTTGATGCTGGAACCCGGAATATACGGTTCCAAGGTAACTGGATGTTTGATCACTGGATTATCTGTCCCCCCAATATGCATTTCATTATTGCCGCTGCCGATGTGCAATCCAGTCACTATCTCGATAGTGCCGGTAATTTTTTTGATGGCAGAGAGTTTCATATCTTGGCCTCCTTTAATCTTGGCGTTCCTGCTTGTAGAAACCTATGAACGCTTCCCAAAAAAGCTTGCATGTCGTTAGAGTCTCAGGACTGATTACCTCTTGCAGGGTGTGCGAGAAAAGAGACACGAACGTCTTATCAACAAGTTTGCGACCTTCTGCATAGGCTATCTTCGCATTCAGCATGCGGATAAATGGCAGAAACTCGTTAAATTTTTCTGGCTGTTGGTTGACCCTTGTTTCCCAGAGCATGAGCTCGTCATAGAAGCGTCTAAGTTGAGTTGTCTTGTTACGATTGTGATCTGCGAGGTCATGTCAATAGGTGTGTAAAAAGCCATCAGGCGGCGAACCTTTCGACAGACTCTTCCTGCTCGACGGCAATGCCGTCTGTGAAGAGTTTCCCCTCGTGGACATCCCTCAGTAACCAATATCCCTTGAGCCTGCGGAATCTCTTCTCAGCGACTCCCAGCAACTTCCAGATCATCGCCGTCGCGTTTTGGACTTTCCTATACCGCTTCGCCGCATCCGTTCTCAAACGCACCGCGCTGAACGGTGACTCCACCACATTGGTCGTCCTGATATGCACCCAGTGCTCTTTCGGCAATGAATAGAACGTCACCATTCGCTCCCAATCTCTCCTCAGGGTCTCCGTCGCCTTCGGAAAATCCCTCCCATACCGGCTGATAAAGCTGTCCCTGAGCCTCTCACACTCTGCCTGCGTCTCTGCATAGGGGATCTTGGTGAGATACTCGCCTGCCTCGGCACGTATCCTCTTGGGCATCGCATCCAGCACGTTGGTTATCTTATGGTTCCAACACCTCTGCTCCTTGCCCTCGGGATGAAGCTCTCCCAACGCTGACCATATCCCCAAATGACCATCGGCAACCGTCAATGTGCCCAGCTTCAGTCCCCGAGCGGTCAGATCCCTCAGGACCCCTGCCCAGGATTCCTTGCTCTCCCGATACCCGCTCTCGCAGGCCAGCAGGATCTTTTCCCCCGTAACCAACGCCCCGATGATCACCAGCAATGCTGCTTTGTCTTTCTCCAACCCGGCCTTCACGTATATCCCGTCCGCCCACTGATAGACGACCTCAAGCCCGGAAAGATCCCGAGCCTTCCACTCGTCGTATTCGCACTGCCATTTGCCCTTCAGCCGCTGGATCGACGAGGACGACAGCGGCGCCCCTTCTCCCAATAACCCCCGAAGCGCTAAATCAAAATCCCCCTGCGCCAGTCCGTGGAGATACAATTCCGGCAGTAACTGCCCCACTTCTTTTGACCGACGTATGAATAACGGCAGGACCTTGCTCTCAAATCGCTCCTCCGCTCCCCGCACACGGGGCCGTCGGACCGTGATCGTCCCGTTCATCAGCGTGAACTTCTTCCCCTTCCCGTGTCCGTTCCAATACCCCCGCTTGCTATCCACCTTCTTGATCCTCTCGGATTTCTTCCTCCCTAAAAAGATCTCGACTTCCTCTTCCAGTATGTCTTGAATGTATTCCTGGACTCTCTGCCGAACTATCCCTTCCAATGCCTCGTACGTCGCCCTTGACGGCTCAACTGCCTCGGTGATACTCTTGTCCATGGTGGTGTCTCCTTTCTCTTTGTTGATTCCAGGTCAACTGATTAAGGATACACCGCCTTCTCACTCATTTACACACTTTTTGATCTTACCTCGTGATCTGCTCGCGAAACATCCTGGGCAGCTATAAGAGCTGCGCTGTTAAACAGTTCCGGATCGAGCGGCCTACGGAAAGAAATATTCCGCAGATTTATCGAAGGCTGTGAACTACCTGCGCCTTGATCTTGTCGATGCCCCTGTTGCGGACGATTTTGACGGTTCTCGTACTGCATTGCGATCCTCCTTTAGTCTCGTTCCTGATAGAGATATGTGAATAGTGTAATCTTGTAAGCGTTTTGGTGCTTCTCGATGCCTTCGATTTTTATCTCACGCGCCAGATTCTCCAGCAGTTGTTGTCGTTGCCTTTCACGTTCAGCGCGGTCGCTCACATCCCTATACCGAGTTTCCGCAAACCGTCTCGTCCTGTAACGAAAATAAGAGTGCCATATAGCATTTTCTGGCCGTTCATTTACCTTGCCTGCCATTTCTGTCAAATGAAGCAGGCCGTAAAGATAACCTTTTGAAAGCGCATACTCGTCAGTTACCTTTCGCAGGTCCTTTTCACGTTCCATGAGCAGGTCGAACTGAGCCCAGGTAACCGGCTGGTCAAAGGACGCAACGGCATTCTTAGGAGCTGGCTGGACTTTATTTGGATTATGTGTTTTGGCTTTTTCCAATGCCTCTTCTGCCAATATTGCCATGTGCCGAATGGGAAATCCCGGTTTCGTCATGGAAAAACCTACAGAAAAATGGATATCTTGGTTTTCAGCAACGTATCGCACAAACTCGTTTTTCAACCGCTGTGCAAGTTTGATCATAGAAAGCCATGGTCCGATCAGAAAAAAATCATCACCACCGGCAAATACGGTATAGGTGTTCGGAAATTCATTCTTACATAGCCATGGAAGATAGACAGTGAAAAAGGAATTCATCTGCCTCGATAGGGCAGCCATCTTGGCAAAAGTCGGATTATGCAGGCCCGTTTGAAATATCTTACCCAGATTGTCCACGTCGCCTTTAAAAGTCATCAACGCCTCAACTCCAATCCATTCATCTGTCTCATCATTAAGATGCTGATCATCCCTTGCGAGGTGATTCAAGGTTTTTGGTGTTCCAATGCGTTCGTTTTCCCGATCATCTTTACTCATGCCTTCGTATCGTCTCAAAAAGGCATTATTCAACTCTGCGCTCTTAAATCGTGGAACAAACCCATTGATGTTGCGACGTGCATATCCATCCCAGAGGGGAGCATCTGCGTCTTCTGGCAAACTGAAATCCCACGCTCGCAATAGGTTGCCAGAACTTGCCTCATTCCCGAACTTGCCGGATCGTTCTTCTTCCCGTGTAAAGAGAAGATGGTAGCCGAAAATGGGCAACTCAGTCTTATGAAGACTCTGTCCTTCTGCACGCGGGGTTATCGGTTCACCTGTTACGAGCAAACGATCTTCCGTGACAAGCCATTTTCCAACTTGAATTTGATCGAATGCGAGTGTACTCACCCATACATCTTTCTCGATTTCTCTTGTAGCTGGAGAACGTCCGTCAATCTGACATTCACGGTGTACGAATCGATCCAGAAAACCGTGAAATACCGATATGGCAGGCTTCCTGCCACATAACTCGAATCGTTGCATCTTTGCTGTCTCTAATTGCTCGAACAATTTTTTCATTAAATTGCGGAAAGGAGACTGTCCTCCGTCTGCTTGCCGAAAATCGCGCGCGGCTGCCGGTAACCAAGCAAGCCCCACCCCGGATTGTCCCCATGTGTTGGATAGAAACCATTCCTCCAACTCTGCTTGAACGCCATGAAGTCGATCGATTGTCTCTTTGGTGTTGTGAGCGACGATGAGAAATTTGCCCGCGGCATTAACGACTTGTGACGTTGACGGCAGATTGAGCACGTCGAGCACTTTGAGGGCAGCAAGTTCTGTCAGTAAAGAAACGTAAAACGAACGACCACGAAGCAGTTTTGCGGCACTTTTTTGTGTCTGCCCACCTTGGGCAAATATGAAATTCTGTATGCCGAAGAAATCGCCCTGTACGAGTAGGTATTTTTCTTCATTCCAGGCATCCATTGCCTCTGGCGTGTGCTCACGTTCTTTATCCCATTGCACGCGCAGTTGTTCACGCACAATTTCTGATGCGTGGCCTAAATCATGATGATACCGCCACAACCCAACGGCAAGTGCTGCGGTAGCCTTGGAATGGTCAAAAAGTGATACATCTGGACGTACCTTGCCTGAGATGCCGGTAGTGGCAGAGGGGATCGCATGGGTAAAGACAAGCCAGAGACTCTCGAAATGGTCAAGCCATAGGGGAAGATTACTTCGATGGCTTACGGGTATTTTAGCGAGTGCCTGTTTGAATATATTCCATAGATTGAGGTATTCATGCTGAGCAGCTACATTGTCAGGCTTTGCAGTCTTGTCAATTGCCGCGGGGTATATGGCGCGTGGTGAAAATGGTTTGAGAGGGTATCGCCACACACTTGTTTCCGGGCGTTCAGTAAGACGAATGCGCTCAAAAAGAGTTTCCTGACGGACCGTGTAATGTGTAAGTTCGGGGTCTTTTGTTTCGTCTATAGCAGCATTATAGACATCAAAGGTCTCACGTTCGAATCCGGAAGCCAGCCGATCAGCTGTGGCAATGATCCATTGTAGACAGGTGTCGGGTCTATGATGTTTGGATGCTGCGTTTATGATCGAATCATCAGCACCCTTATCTTTCCATGGAGCAAAAGGATTCATTTCTTCACCGACGATGTCAGGCAGATGCTCTTCAAGTATATCCATACCAATTGCCGTATATGCGCTATGGACGTGTGTACGTCGCCCTCCGTATTCCGGGCAATAAAGTCCCTCATTTATCGACTGTCGCATATTGCCTTCGGCATCCTTGATCCGAGCCTCAGGAATGCGAGATCGTTCAGCAAATTTGCCTAAATCATGCAGCAAAGCCGCCAGTGCCATGCGGCTCGATGCATCAAGGATTTTTTTATCGCTCACCGTGTCCTCCATTGTCCCTTCTGCTCGGCATCGCCGAGAAAGGCTGGTGTTACAAACTGAACTTTGTAGGTCAATTTTTTCATCGTACGCTCCACGTTCTAATGCTTTTTACAGCCACAAAAATTACTGTGCCACCATTGACAGTTCTTGTCCTCATCTCATCAAATAGATGTCCGCCGTTGCCCGCGGGATTCCATAGAGATTGACGGCAATTCCCCCCGTGACGAGGTACCGAACGGAGTGATCATTCAATATGCGGAAGAACTCCCTAGGCCCTCACTGTCAGCTATGTCGGGTGTTTCTGCTCATCGAGCAGATGTGATCACCTATTCTATCCATATCTTCCCCTTATCCACCCTCACCCCGTATTTGCTCACTGCGTACCTGCGGTCGCTCGTCACGACATAGTACGGTAAAAGCGTCTGATCGCTCAAATGGTCTTTGAAGGCCCCTTTGATTTTCGTGATGATCTGCCGCAGCAGCTCCTGCCTGAGGCCTTCGGGGTGCTTGCCGAGCAGCTCCTCGACGACGAACTTCTTCTGCCTGTAGATGACCGCATAGTCTTTCGCCATTTCTTCCAGGGCGGGCCGTGTCGTCAGCTCGGCCAGCGACAGGTAACAGCCCTTGCAGTCATGACAGTAAGGCCGGTCCGGGTATTTGCAGTGTTCCGTTTTCTGCCTGAGGAACATCGTGTAGAGCATGAGCTGCATGGGCACCATCTCGACGAGGGTTTCGCCGACATAGGTCGTGCCGTCCGGCAGGCTGACCTTCACTTCCGGCTGGATCATGGCGATGTCGATCTCGCGCTGCCCCTCGTTCACGAGTTCATGAAAACTCTTCGCGTGGAGGGAGAGCTTACCGCCGAGGCGTACAAAAGGCAGTTCGGCGAGGACTACCTCCGCGTCGTTCGTGTTCAGGCTCCGGGCGGTTCCGTCAGGCATCCTGCACTCGATGACTGTGTTCTCTCTCGGTTTATAGAAGAAGTTGGGATTGGACTCGAACTCGGGGGTGACGAGCACGTGATAAAGCCTGTCCCAGGGCCTGCCGAAAAGCTGAAGGGCGGCGCCGAGGTAGAAGCTCATCGTCTTGCGCCCCCCGGCCAGAGAGCAGTGGAGCCTGAGACCCTGGTCGGCGGTCTTCTCCCTGATCAGGGCCGTAACGAGGTCGCCGAGGGCTTCGTTGTCCGCCGCCGTCTTGATGTCGGCCAGTTCCCTGCCGGACCTGTCTTTGACAAGCAGTATTCCTGAAGGATCGATGTGCAGGCCGGGAATGCCGTAATCCGCAGCGAGCCGGGCGAGAACACCATCATGGATGAGCGCATCTTCGAGTCTATCTTTTCCTGTTGTCGTGGTGACGACATTGATCTCGTCAGGGTGAACAGGGGGCTTCCGCTGCGACAGGGCGTAAATGGTCTCCGTCACGATCTGAGGCGTCGACCCGACCACGAAGACAAGGCATTCTCTGTATCCTGTCCCGTTCATGCATTAATTGTATGGAAATCGCAGCCAGCGTGCAAGGGATGAAATATTTCTGAAATGTTTCACACATGCATCGCCCTGTCGTATACCCCTCGTCGGGTTTAAACTCAAACTGCGTGCGATCCGGGCCATGCATGTGGATC
Source organism: uncultured Nitrospiraceae bacterium (assembly GCA_963705105.1). Taxonomy (GTDB): domain Bacteria; phylum Nitrospirota; class Thermodesulfovibrionia; order Thermodesulfovibrionales; family Dissulfurispiraceae; genus CAVPIW01. The sequence goes on from CAVPIW010000006.1 coordinate 536,177, forward strand.
GTGTGGCGGGAAGTGATGGCGTCAGGTACCGTTATACCGCTTGACGGATAACTTGAGGTCGGCGATTTCTGCGGGATCGTATCCCGAATAGAGACTGGAAAAGATCGTGTTGTTCGTGAGGAGCGGGTCGAGGTCGTCCGGGATAACGCCGGACCGGACGAGGTCGTCCCAGCACCGAGTCCCCTTGATCGGTGAAAACTCGGTCAGATGGATTGTGACCCCGAGGCCCTCCAGGAAGCGGACCCCTTCCCTGACCTCGTCCAGGCCCTGACCGGGCAGTCCATACATCAGGTAAACGCCGATCTCCTGCTTGGTAAAGCCCCGGGCCCTGAGGTTCTCCACGGCAGCCTCCACGTCGTCCCGCCTGACCTTGCCTCCCGTCCTGTCCAGTCTCTCCGCATCGACAGTCTCGAGGCTCAGCCGGATCGTCCTGAACCCCGATTTCCGCATGAGACCAGCCAGTTCAAAGTCGAGATACCGCGCGTGCAGGCCGTTCGGCGTGTGAAACCGGCCACGTATGCCTGCCGACTGCACACCCCTGAGGATAGGTTTTATGTGATCATCGGGGTCGACAAGGAGTGCATCGTCGTAAAACGCGAAATCGCTTATGCCACGAGCGCTGTAACCGGCGATCTCTTTCAGCACCAATGCCGGAGAGCATCGAACAAACCCTTCATTGAGAAGGGAAGCGGAGCAGTAAGAGCAGCGGAAGGGACAGCCCCGGGAGGTGAGCAGCGGTGCGAAAGATTGAGATGGTTGCGGTGCCGGGCTGCGCGGCTGCGACGCCTTTCTCCTTTTGGGCCTGAAACCGAAGGTCGAGAGAGCGAACAGGAACCCTCTCTCGACAGGCCCCGCATGGACGTAATCAGCGCCGGAGTAACGTGCGGCGTGTTCGCCGCAGAGCGTCGCGTAAATGCCGCCGAGCAGGACAGGCACATCGCCCAGGGTATCTCTCACGAGTTCAATGGCCTTTTGAACACCAGGATACCAGTACGTCATCAGGGATGTGACAAGAACAAAGTCGTAGGGCCCGGAAGCTCTCATCCTCCTGACGAAGTCATCGGTCCCGATGCCATATCTCTTGTACCGCCGGCGGATGTCCGCCAGGGGGGCGGGGTTGGCCACCACCTCGCGGCGGTAACGGCCTTTGCCGTATTCCTGAATCGTGCCGGCGGCAGTACAGTCGATCAGGTCCATTTCGATATCGTAGTCGCTCAGGAATTCAGCGACACGGTACAGACCAAGGGGACAGGCCCACAGGTTATACGCTGCAAAGTCGCAGATCCATGGATTGATAAGGAGCGCTCTGAGCTTCATCGCCTGTATTACAATAGGACATCGTGGAAGGCGGGGCGGAGATGCTGAAAAGCCTTGGTGCTGCGAAACCTATGCCTTCCCATACGGATCAATTCAGGCCAACGGCTGAAAAAAGTGAACCTTTTACTGACACTCACACTGACACTGTTTTGGAGCACTTTGTCCCGCCTTTGCATGCAACTGGAAGGTTCACCTTGTCACCCTTCCCTTCCCCCGTCATTCTGCATCATAATACAAATCATGGGCTACTATGAATTTATCCTGACCGTCGACGCCGAATCAACAGATGCGCTCGAGCAGCGGATGCATCTCATGGGATGCCTCGGCATCGTTGAACAGGACGGGCGGATCATCGCCTATTTCCCCGACGTCCTCGGAATCGGGACGATCGTCGACGGAATCAACGAGTTCAGGCCCATACTGTCCCTGTCCGGCCTCGGCAGCAACCTCACCTTCCGGTATGAATTCATCTCTGAAAGGGATTGGAACGAGTCGTGGAAAAAGAAGTTTCAGCCCATCGACGTGGGAGCCAATCTTGTCATCCTTCCACCCTGGGCTCCCCCGAGGGAAGGCAGGATCAACATCATCATCGATCCGGGGATGGCCTTCGGAACGGGCCACCACGAGACGACAAAGACCTGTCTCCTGCTCATCGAAAAACTTTCCCGCAGGCTCCGGCGCGGGAGATTCCTCGACGTCGGCACAGGGACGGGGATTCTCGCCATCGGCGCCGCGAAGCTGGGTTTCCGCGAGGTTGTGGGCGTTGACACCGATCCTCTCGCCGTCGACGCGGCCCTCAGAAACATGACGCTCAACGGGATCGGCAATGCCGTGATGCTGCCCGGCACGATAACGGAGGCATCAGGGAGATACGATCTGATCGCCGCAAACCTGATGTCCGACATCCTGATCGGCGTCGCCCCGGACATCGCCGCACGGCTCGAACCACGGGGAAGGGCGCTCCTGTCGGGCATGATCGCCGGTCAGGAGGAAGACGTCATGCCGGCGATGGACAGGGCGGGGTTGCGATGCATGAAGGTTATCCCCGACGGGCGATGGGTGTCGCTCGTCATGACTCACAAAAAGGACCGCTCTCTGTCCTGAATCAACCCGTCCCCGTGATCTTTCTTCTCTCCTGGCCCGTGTACCCCCCGCCTCTGCCGATCCGGACGGGGTCGCAGCCCAGGGTCACCCAGCCGCTGGACCGGTAGAATTTCCTGATCTTGGCGTCGAAGATCAGAGCATCGAGAGCGGCTTCGTCGACAAGCGCCATGGTCTTGTCTTCATACTCGACACGGATGCGGCGGGGACCCTGGATTGTATAATGGGGGCAGCGCCTGAACTCGCTGTTCGAACAGTACTGCTGCCTCTCGGCAACGCTCGGGATGTAGGTCGCAACCTGGGAAAGACAGATACCGCAGTACTCCTCAACGAAAAAATGGCAGGTCATGACAGACCCTCCTTTCCGTTCGACCGAGCCTTCGGCTCCATCGAGGACGTGAGGCGCATCATGCTAAATCAACTTCTAATTAATAGATACCACAGAATGGGGCCAATGTCAACTCATCACACGTTGAAGCGAAAATTGATGATGTCGCCGTCCCTGACTTCGTAGGTTTTCCCCTCGAGCCGCAGCAGCCCCTTCTCACGCGCCGCAGCGAGGCTTCCGGCCCCGACAAAGTCATCGTAGTGGACCACTTCGGCCCTGATGAATCCCCTCTGTATGTCCGAATGGACCTTTCCGGCGGCGAAAAGAGCGGTCGTTCCCCGCCTGATCGTCCACGCCCTGACCTCGTCATCGCCGACGGTCAGGAAGGAGATCATGCCCAGCAGCTCGTAGCATACCCTGATAAGCCTGTGGAGGGCCGGCTCGGTGATTTTGAGGTCCTCCAGAAAGGCCTCCGCCTCTTCCGGCGGGAGTTGGGCGATCTCCATCTCGATTTTCCCGGATAGGGTGACGACCCTCGTCTCCCTGCCGCCTTCCCTTTCCGTCAGAAAGGCCTCAATCTTCGCGGTGACCGCCGTCGCGTCGGCGCTTTGCAGGTCCTGTTCGCCCACATTTACAACAACGACTTCGGGTTTGATCGAGATGAACTGGAGCGGGCTCATCGCCTTCCGCTCCTCTTCGTCAAAGTCCACGTCCCTCAGGGGAATTTCCTTTTCGAGGATGTCCCGCAATTTCAGGAGCAGATTCCGCTCGGCCTCATTCGGTTTCTTTCCCTTCTTTGCCGATTCTTCCATCCTCGTGAGTCTCTTTTCGATGAATTCGAGGTCCCCGAAGATCATTTCCAGTTCGACGGTCTGGAAATCACGGAAAGGGTCCGGCCCGCCCAGGGGGTGGGAAACAGCGTCGTCTCTGAAGGCACGAACGACGTGGACGATCGCGTCGGCGTCCTTGATGAGGTCGAAGACCTTCCTGTTCTGCTCCACATCCCCCTTTGTCAGGCCGAGGTAGTCGACATACTCGACGGTCGCCCAGGTCGTCTTCTTCGGGCGGAACAGGTCCGACAGCATGTCGATCCTCGGATCAGGGACCCTGACCGTCCCGTAATGGGGTTCTCCTGCCGCTGTCGGGTATATCGTGGTCACCAGATCCTGGCCGGTCAGCGCGTTGAATATGGTGGTTTTGCCGGAATTGGACAGTCCGGTGATCGCAATCTTCACAATGCCTCCTGAATATTCATGAATTTTTCAATAAGAACGCCTGTCTCGCGCAAAGCCGCAAAGAGCGCAAAGAAAAACAACCTCTATTGCACTCCCGTCCTAAATACCCACCGGCAAATCGTTAAAACAATGTTGGCGCCTGGCGCCGTGCCGGCGACGGTCATCAGAAAATGCTGATATGCCGCTCCCGGGCGAAGTTCCGGATAACCATTTGAGCCGTATATAATCGCTGGAGCCTCACATTCCTCCGCCGGATCAACTCGGGATTGTTGTAAGGAAAGGGCTGGGTGCGGATGGTGGCCTGGACGCGGGAGATCGCGTCATAGAGCGCCTTGAGGGCAGGTTGATCATAGGGTTTGAGGAAGAGGGCGTTCACCGTGATGAACCCCTCGGAGATGTCGACGGCAATGGCCTTGACGTTTCTACTCTGCGGTCCCGCCATCGTCCTGCTTCCGCGCAAAGAGGGGTGAAATCCATATCCCGACCTCGTACAGCAGGATGATGGGTCCCGCCATGAGGATCTGGTTGAATGCATCGGGTGTCGGCGTCAGGAAGGCCGCCAGGATGAATGCTATGAGGACCGCGTACTTCCTGTTCCTGGCAAGGGTCTTCGTCGTCACGATCCCCATTCTCGTCAGGAAGACGATGACGATCGGCAGCTCGAAAACGGCGCCGAAGGCGAGGATGAACTTCAGGCAGAAATCGACGTACTGCCCGACGGAGAGCATGGGCATGAGGATGTCGCCCACCTTGTAGGTCAGGAGGAAACTCATGGCGAAGGGCAGGACGATGAGGAAACAGAAGGCCGATCCGACAAGAAAGAGGCCCGTGGCGGTGAAGATGAAGGGCAGCACGTACTTCCGCTCCTGGGGCAGGAGACCGGGTGTGATGAACTTCCAGAGTTGGTGGAAAATGACGGGCAGGGAAAGGATCAGACCGGCCACCATGGAGACCTTCATATTCATCCAGAACGCCTCTGCAGGGGCGAGAAAGACGAGCTTGATGCCCTGCAGCTTGTCCTGGGGCACCAGCAGGAGATAGGGATTACCGGTGGACAATTCGATGGAATATTTCAGGGGAAACATGAGGACCCTGAAGATGTCCTCGGAAAAAGTGAAGGCTATGATAAAGGTGATGAGAAAAGTGACAAGAGAGGTGATGATCCTCGTCCTGAGCTCTGTAAGATGGGATGTGAGGGGCATTTTTTCATCTTCCATCTCCCTCACCTCATGAAAAACGGAAATACGCTGTCCTGAAGACTGTCCGATTCAGGCAAACCTTATTGTTGCATGCGCCCCACCGAAAGGCAGGGTGTATGCGCCGAAAACCTTGGTGCGGCGACACCTTAATCGCCACAGAAGACAACATTTCAAGCCAATGGTCGATCACGCAAAGAATGGAATCCTGAAAAACGATGCTAACAATGCTCATCGTCGCCTTCAGCAGGGCGTTGAGGCGCTTCGCCCTGCCTTTTCACGCAACGACAAGGTAAATGTCTCTCAGGTGATCTTGGTCTTCTCATGGAGTTCCTTTTTCAATTCCTTCGCCTCCCTGTCGATTTCCTGCAGTCTCTTGTAGACTTCCGAATCCTGCTTGAGAGGCTCCTTGATCTCGTTCATTTCGGCATCCATCTGTTCCTTCACGCCGTGGAGGGCCTTTCTCAGCTCGGCCATACCCTTGCCGAGGGTCCTTCCCAGCTCGGGGAGGCGCTTCGGCCCGAAGACAAGGAGGGCGACGATGAAAATGACGATGAGCTCCTGGATGCCGAGATCGAACATAACTTTTAATTATACCAAAAACCTATTCTTCGTAGATTGTCTTGACCTCTGTCTTTTTGAAGGGAAGGATGAGGCTGAGGGAAAAGAAGAAGCGGTAGTCCGGTGTCCTGTCCTTGATGTCGAAGCCTGCACCGAAGGTTGTGAAGATGTTTTCCGTCGTCGCTATCCTGTAGCCTATTCTCCATTCGAGCAGGTTGAGCTTGTTTTCGGTGTAATCTTTTCTGCCGATGAGCTCGGCGAGTATTTTCGATTTGTTTGAAACGGCCAGCTCGGCGCCGATATTGAGGGAGTAGAAATCGTTCAGGTCCGTTTTGTCGGGTTTCGAATAGAGGGCGTTGATGTGGCCCTTGAAGGGCCCGATTTTCTTCGTCAGGAGGAGCCCGCCGCCCACATTGCCGTCCGTCGAAAACTCGTCTTCTCCCGTCGGGGCCGAGACGGTGAGGATATAGGCGACGGCCGGGCTGTAGGTCCCCTCGTCAAGGATGCGGTGCTTGAAGCCGAAGGCGAGGTCCTCGAAACCGTCCACACGGTTTTCCCATTCACTGACATAGGGGGCCGTCAGCATGAGCTCCACACGGTCGTGCAGCGCGTAGTCAAACTGCAGGAGAAACCGCCAGAAACCGGGATCATAGGACTTTTCAACGCCGAGGCCGAAACCGACGGTGTTCCGGGCCGGCGATTCAGCGCTGAATGTCGAAAAGACGCCGTAGGGAGGAAGGGGCTGCAGTCCGATGACATCGAAGGCGTGCAGGCTTCCGGCGGGCAGGAGCACGAGGACAATGATCAGAGCGGACCATCTTCGCATTCTTTCTGAGAATAGCAGAATTGCGGCGGCCTGTCAAACGGAAAGCCCGTCCTGCGAGACTCCGGAGGCATGGCGAGCGCGGCTACAGTTGGAGCACCACCCTCACCATGTCTTCATCATCATAGGCCTGCCTGAATCCGTATTTCGACCCGAGCTTGAGCATCCTCCTGTTCGACTTGAGGATCTCCATCCAGACCGTCTTGAGCCCGATCTCACGCGAAACGTTGATCATGTACTCCATCAGTATCTTCCCGACCCCCCTCCCCTGCCAGTCGTCGGAGATGAGGATCGAGACCTCGGCGTTTTCAAGGTCAGGAAGCTTGATCATGCGCACGACGCCGATGATCTCTTCCCTGTTTTCTCCATCCCTTACGGCGGCGACGAAGGCCATTTCCCGGTCGTAGTCGATCTGGCAGAACCGGACCAGGCGCTCGTGGGAGAACTCGGTGATCTTCTGGCAGAAGCGGTTCATGATCGTCTCTTCGGACAGGGATTTAAAGAGCCGGTCGATGAGCGGCTCATCCTCGCCCCGTATGGGACGTATCATTGCATCCGTGCCGTCACCGAGGCTCATCTCCCGGACGTATTTGTACGGGTACGGGCAGATGGACAGGTGAGGGGGACAGAAATCTCCCTGGAATACGCGGTAATCCTTCGGCATCGCTTCGTCGATGAGGGCACGGCAATAGAGCGCCCTGCAGTCATCCTCGGAAATGATGACGGGGTTGATCTCCATTTCCTTGATTTGCGGGAAATCGATGACGAGCTGAGAGAACCGCACGATGATCTCCTCGAGCTGCTTCAGCACGTCCTCATATGCGGGGAGGTGCTGCAGGTGGCGGTAGATCCTCGTCTCCTCCATCATGCGCCGGGCCAGTGTCTGATTGAGGGGGGGCAGGCCGATGGCATAGTCACTCATCGCTTCGAGGAATCCCCCTCCCGTTCCGAAGATGATGACGGAGCCGAAGCCCGGATCCCTCCGGGCCTCTATGGTCAGCTCGAAGGTATGTCTCTGTTCCTTGCGCTGGACGATGACCGTCCCGTCGGGACATCCCGAAGCGGCAGCGGCATCCCGGAGTCTCCGGTAGGCTGTTCTCACCGAGGGCTCGCTGAGGACTTCGGGGAAGACGTGTTCCTTGCCAGAGGCATTCCCGCACTCGACTCTCATGACAACGGGATACCCGATCGCCGAGGCGATCCTGGCCGCCTCCTCTTCATCCGCTGCACTGTGCGTCTCGATCATCGGTATTCCGTAGACGCCGATGATCTCTCTCACCTCTTCGAGATGGAGCCTCGGGTCATTCCGCTCAGCAGACCGTTCAATGACGCGTCTGACCTTCTCGACGTCAGGGGTAAAATCGACGAGGATCGCTTCGGGAGTCTCGCGGAGCAGCTTGAGATTGTAGTCGTATTGATACATATAGAGAAAACAACGTATTGCCTGCTCAGGGGCGACGAAGGTCGGTATGCCATGGCTGGTGAGAAACTCCCTGGACAAATCGATCTGTTCCGCCCCGAGGAGAACGGAGAGGATGGGGAGGTCGGGTCGTGCCTTCGACGCAGACGCAATGGACGAGGCGATCTCCCGGGGATTGACGCCCGGATAGGGGAGATAGAGCGCCAGAACGCCGTCCACATCAGGGTCCTTCATGCAGCTCGTCAGGGCATTCTCATATGCTGCAGGCGTAACCTCGGAAAGGAGATGGACGGGATTCTCCGCCCCGGAACCGACGGGAAGACCCGTTCGGATGCCCTCCGTCGTCTCGCGTCCGAGCGTTGCGAGTTCACCTCCCTGGCGCAGGAGGCAGTCGACGACGATGGAAAGGGAACTTCTCGAATTGGTGACGACGGCGAGCCGTTTTCCTCTCGGACGTTTCTGCTTGGCCAAAGCCTCCGTCATATAGTAGAGATCGAGCATTTCATCGATTCTCACGGCGCCGCCCCTCTTCAGGACGGCTTCATACACCCCGTCTTCAATCTCAGCGGGACCGTGAACACCCGCACCCGTGCCGGCGTGACCGCCATAGGTCCCGGACCTGACGACGATGATCGGTTTCATGTTGGCGAAGCTCCGCAAGGCCGCCAGGAACTTGCGCCCCCTTGTGACGTGCTGCATGAAGAGGATGATCGCCCTCGTCTCCATGTCGAACCCGAGGAAGTCGATGAGATCGGAAAAATCGATGTCCAGTTTATACCCGAGGGAGATGAAATAGCTGAACCCCACGCTCCTGCTGACGGCCCGTTCAAGGAAGGCCGAAGAAAAGGTGCCGGCCTGGGAAATGAAAGCGATGTTCCCCCTTTGCGGGAGGAGGGGATAGAGGCTGGCGTTGAGATGTTTTGAGGGCCGCAGGAAACCGAGTGAGTTCGGCCCGAGCATCCTGAACCCGTAGATGGACGACAACTCGGTGATACGGGACTTCAGTGCATCGGGGTCCGCCACGCGGTAATCGAAGTCCGGAGCAAGAAGCACGACACCCTTCACATCCTTCTGTCCGCACTCGTCGAGGATCTCCGGGAATTCCGAGGGGTCGTTCGCCACAATCGCAAGATCGACGGGATGCGGGACTGCATTGATATTCCTATGGGCCTCAACACCCTGGATACCGTCAGCGGCGGGATGGATCGGAAAGACGACTCCCCTGAAGCCTTTTCCGACGAGGTTGCGGAAGACATGGTATCCGAGACGCTTCGGGTCTTCGCTCGCGCCGATGACGGCTATTTTCTTCGGGTTGAAGAAGACATCGAGATGCTTGATCGACATTGACCCGTCCTTTCTGTCGCTACACTTTCAATATAAACGGCTCAGTCTGTCATACGCAAAGCCGCAAAGAACGCAAAGAAAGAAAACAGCATCTACCTTATCATTGCATACGCCCGACCGGAAAGACGGGGCGAATGCGCCGAAAAGCATCGGTGCTGCGAAACCTTTGCCTTCCCATGAGGATCAATTCAGGCCAACGGCTGAAAAAAGTGAACCTTTTACTGACACTCACACTGTCACTGACACTGTTTTGGAGCACTTTGTCCCGCCTTTTCATCCAACTGGAAGGTATAGTTAGCGCTTTATTTTTCCTTGTTCAGAGCCCTTTCGACGGTCTTGATCGCGCAAAATTCGCCGCACATGCTGCAGACCTCCGCAACCGCCGGCGGCGCTTCGCCGCGCCATGCCCGGACCCGGTCGGGATCGAAGCTGAGCGCCATCTGCCCCTCCCAGTCGAGGTTTTTCCTGCACCGCGCCATCCTGAGGTCCTTCTCGATCGCCCCGGGCACTCCCTTCGCGATGTCGGCGGCGTGGGCAGCTATCTTCGACGCGATGACACCTTCGCGGACGTCGTCGACGCCGGGCAGGCGGATGTGCTCCGACGGCGTCACATAGCAGAGGAAGTCGGCGCCGGCGGCGCCGGCGATCGCTCCCCCGATGGCCGCAGCGATGTGATCGTACCCCATCGCGATGTCGGTGACAAGGGGGCCGAGGACATAAAAGGGTGCGCCCTTGCAGATCTCTTTCTGGATCTTGATGTTCAGCTCGACCTGGTTGAGCGGCACATGGCCGGGTCCCTCGATGATCACCTGCACGCCCGCGTCGACGGCCCTGTCTCGCAGCTCGCCAAGGGTGATCAGTTCGTCGAGCTGGGCCCTGTCCGTGGCGTCGGCAAGGCAGCCCGGCCTCAATCCGTCGCCGAGGCTGAGAGTCATGTCATAACGCCGCGCAATGTCGAGGAGGCGGTCATACTGCTCATAGAGCGGGTTCTCTCTGCCGTTGTAAATCATCCACTCCAGGAGGAACGCCCCGCCACGGCTGACCACATCGAGCACCCTCCTGTCTTCCCTGAGGCGTTCGATCGCCCGGAGGGTGACCCCGCAATGGACCGTCACGAAATCGACGCCGTCCTCTCCGTGTCCTTCGATGACGGAAAACAGGTCGTCGGCGGTCATCTTCGCTATCTGGCCGTGATTTTCGACAGCCCTGACGACGGACTCATAGATCGGCACCGTCCCGACGGCTATGGGCGATCTGGCGATGAGGTCCCTGCGCATCTCCCTGATCGCGCCGCCTGTGGAAAGGTCCATCACCGCGTCGGCGCCGTACTTCACGAGGGTATCGAGCTTCAGGATTTCGTCGTCAAAGTTCATCCTGTCTTTCGAGGTGCCGATGTTCGCGTTGATCTTCGTCCTGAGACGCCTGCCCACACCGAGCGGCGTAATGGGACGAAGCGTGTTCCGCGTGATGACGGTGAATCCCCGGGCGATGTCCGAGGCAAGCTGTTCCGGTTCAATATGCTCCGCCGTCGCGACGGCCTTCATCTCCTCCGTCACGCCACCCTTTTTTGCATGTTCGATCCGTGTCATTCCTCACTCCCCCACAGACTGTTAAAACTCTCCGCAGCATGCCTGCGATCCGGCGCCGAAAGGATGCCGCTGATGAGAGCTATGCCGTTTACGCCTGTCTCCATGACTTCCCTCACGTTGTCCGATTTTATCCCGCCTATGCCGAACATCGGCACCGATACACGTTCCCTTACCGCCCTCACGGTCTCAAGTCCGATGGGCGCTCCGTACCTGAGCTTCGACGGAGTCGGGAACACAGGCCCGATCGTTATGAAATCCGCCTTCTCCTCCTCCGCCTGCAGGGCCTCTTCGACGGAGTGCGTCGAAACCCCGATGAGCATGTCATCAGGCAGGACCTTTCTGACGGCGCGGACAGGCATGCCTGCCTGCCCGAGATGGACCCCCTCCGCCCCGACAGCCAGGGCGATGTCGGCACGGTCGTTGATGAAGAGCGAAGCGCCGTATCGACCCGTCACATCGCGCATACGATAGGACAGGCTGAGCAGCTCTCTTGTCGGCAGGTCTTTTTCCCGGACCTGAACAGCCCTGACTCCGCCTTTCAATGCCTCCTCAACCCCTTCCAGGAGTCCGTCGATGCCGCTGAAAAGGCGCCTGTCCGTGATGAGATAGACCCTGAAGCCGATGTCCCGGGGCATCACCGGCGTCCGAAATAACCTTGTCGCAGCACTCGTCCCGCCTTTCCGTCAATGGCGCCATTGTGTCTCAGAGCATGCCCTCAATGGGACTGCTCGCCGTTGCGTAGAGCTTTTTCGGTATCCGCCCGGCCCTGAATGCCAGTCTGCCGGCAATGACGGCATGTTTCATCGCATCGGCCATGGCGATGGGGTCACGAGCGCTTGCAATGGCTGTGTTGATGAGCACGGCGTCACAGCCCAGCTCCATGGCGATCGTCGCATCCGAAGCGGTACCCACGCCGGCGTCGACAATGATCGGCACTTTCGCGGCTTCGAGAATGATTTTGATCGTGTAAGGGTTCCTGATGCCAAGCCCTGATCCTATCGGCGCCCCGAGGGGCATGACGGCGATGGCCCCTGCATCTTCGAGTCTCTTCGCCATGACCGGGTCGTCGTTCGTATAGGGAAAAACGAGAAAGCCCTCTTTCGCAAGGATTTCCGTCGCCATCAGGAGGCCGATCGTGTCGGGGAACAGGGTCTTTTCGTCACCGATCACCTCGAGCTTGATCATGTCGGACACACCGGCCTCACGGGCGAGCCGGGAATACCGCAGGGCATCGTCGACGTTGTAACAGCCCGCCGTGTTCGGCAGAATCTTGTAGACTTTCGGGTCTATATAATCGAGCAGGTTCGGCTGTTTGCGGTCCGTGATATTGACCCTCCGGACGGCAACGGTCACGACGTCGGCGCCCGACGCCTCGATAGCCCGCGCCGTTTCGTCGAAATCCCTGTATTTTCCCGTGCCCACCCAGAGCCGGGAGCGAAATTCGATATTCCCTATCACAAGTCTGTCTTCCATGGAACCTCCTCCGCCGACAAAATTGACGACCTCAACGGCATCTCCGTCGCTGAGCGGCGTCGTGTCAATATCAGCCTTCCTGATCACCTGCATGTTCACCTCAACGGCGACGCGTCCCGGCGTGATCCCGAGGCGATTCAGCAGTTCGCCCACAGTCCTGCATTCCGTCTCGTACGACTCGCCGTTGAGCCTCAGTTTCACTTTTCCGTCCTCAACAAAAAACCCCTTTCCGGGATGGGAAGGGGCATCTGTGCGTCTATGCATCCCGTTCCCTCCGCCGGTATGATCCGGATCAGGTTCGAGGGGTCTTTCCCGCAGAGCGGGAAACTCTCAGGCCCGCAGCCTCCCCCAGGGTTTTTATTATTATACAATGTTTCCCCTGCTGGTGCATAATAAAGCTGAATGTTGTTTCCGAAGCTTGGTTGCAGGAGGTTTGGATCACAATGATCAGCAGGAGAATCATCATGGCAGTCTTGATGTGTATCGCCACATTCGGCGTGGCCGACGCGTTTTCAGAGATCCGCTGGATTACGCTCAAAGAGGGCATGGAGAAAGCCCGGGTGGAGCGGAAGCCCGTCATCGTCGATTTCTTTTACGGGAAAGGCTGCCGCCGCTGCGAAGTGCTGGAAAAAACGGTGTACGGCAACGCCGCCATTATACAAAAGGTGGGGGATCACTTTGTCGCCGTCAGGATCGATCTCACGAAAAAGCTGTCCGCCGAAGAGGAAGAACTCGGGAAAACCTATGATTTCAGGGACGATTGTCTCCTTCTCTTCCTCGACCATACCGGCGAGGTCATGAAAGACGTGAGCGGCAAGAGACTCTGCTTCATCGATGCCGTTGACCCGGAATGGTTTGACCGGTACCTGGACATGGTGCGTGAGCGTTACAGGCGGTGAACGTTCCGCCGCATCAGCCCTTGTTATTCGTTGACAAAGGGTGTATATTTCATATAACATTTGTATCCACATGCGGTCCCAGCGCGGAACACGACACCCGATGGAGACTTGCTGCCGTGTTTAATCCCAATGTACTTTCAAGACCTGATACAACGACTGAATGATTTCTGGGCCAGGAAGGGCTGTATCCTCCTGCAGCCCTACGATACGGAAGTCGGAGCCGGGACCTTTCACACCGCCACATTTTTCAGGGTCATAGGACCGGAGCCCTGGAAAACCGCCTATGTGGAACCAAGCAGAAGGCCCACAGACGGCCGGTATGGCGAAAATCCGAACAGGCTGCAACATTATTACCAATACCAGGTGATCATCAAGCCCTCCCCGCTCGACAGCCAGGAGGTCTATCTCGAAAGCCTCTCCTATCTCGGCATCGAAGCGATCAGGCACGACATACGCTTCGTCGAGGACGACTGGGAGTCGCCCACACTCGGCGCCTGGGGGCTCGGGTGGGAGGTCTGGCTCGACGGTATGGAGATCACCCAGTTCACCTATTTCCAGCAGGTCGGCGGCATCGACCTGAAGCCTGTCTCCCTGGAGATCACCTACGGCCTCGAGCGCATCGCCATGTACCTCCAGGAGATCGACAACGTCTTTGAGCTGGAGTGGTGCAAAGGCATCAAGTACGGCGAAATCCACAGGCAGGGAGAGGTGGAGTTCTCGAAGTTCAACTTCGATCATGCCGACACGGACCTGCTCCTCTCGCAGTTTGAATCCTATGAGAGGGAATCGAAGCGCATGAACGGACTGGGACTCGTCCTGCCGTCCTATGAATACTGCCTGAAGTGTTCCCATACCTTCAACCTGCTCGACGCCCGGGGCGTCCTCTCCGTGACGGAGCGGACCGGCTACATCGCACGGGTGCGCGCACTGGCCAAACTCTGCGCCGAGGCCTTCGCCAGGCAGCGCGAAGAGATGGATTATCCCCTCCTGAAAGGGAGCGGCCGGTAGATGCAGAATAACATGGAATTCTCGCAGAGCGCCTCTCTCCTGCTCGTGGAGCTCGGAACGGAAGAGATTCCCGCCCGGTTTCTTCCCGAGGCGATCGCAAAGCTGCGTGAAAACGGAGAGCGGCTCTTCGCCGAATACCGCCTTTCCGTATCGACTCTTAAGGCCTATGCGACGCCCCGCCGGCTTACTCTCCTGGCGGACGTTGATCCTGTCCAGACGGCGGTGGAGAGGGAAGTCTGGGGACCTCCCGTCTCCGCGGCCTTTGACGAAACCGGCAACCCGACGAAGGCGGCGGAGGCCTTCGCGAAGGCGCAGGGCGTCCCTATCGATTCTCTTCAGCGCAGGGAGAAGGGCAAGGGCGCGTACATCGTGGCCTCGGTGAAAGAGGAGGCCCGGCCGGCGACGGACGTGCTGCCGGAGATCCTGACGAAGCTCATCCTTTCCCTGAACTTCCCGAAATCAATGCGCTGGGGCGACAGCGATTTCAGGTTCGTCCGGCCCATACACTGGATCCTGAGCCTCTACAACAATGAAAAGGTCGTATTCGAGATCCGGGACCTGCAGAGCGGCAGCACGACGCGCGGACACCGGTTCCTCTCTCCCGCCTCCTTCGAGATCAGGGACATCAGAGCGTACATAAACCTCCTGCGCAACAACTATGTCATTCTCGACCCCGAAGAGCGGGTCCGCATGATCCTTGAGGGATCGAACAGGCTGGCCGCCTCGGTGAACGCCGTGCTCGTCCAGGACGACGAACTGCTGAACCATGTCTCCTTCCTCATCGAGTATCCCGTGCCCGTGCTCGGGACCTTTCCCTTCGAGTACCTCGCCCTGCCGAGGGAGCTGCTCATCACCGTCATGAAGGGTCACCAGAAATACTTCGCCCTGGAAGACAGGTACGGCAAGCTTTCCAACTCCTTCATCATAGTCAGCAATACCAAGCCGGACAATGCCGAAACCGTCCGGAGAGGGGCGGAGCGGGTCATCAAGGCGCGCTTCGAGGATGCCCGGTTCTATTTCGAGGAAGACCGGCGTGTGCCTCTCATGGAGCGACTTGAGGGGCTGAAAAAGGTGATTTATCATGAGCGACTCGGCAGCATTCATGCCAAGACGCTCCGGATAGACTCCCTGGCCGGGTTTATTGCCGAACGGTGCCATCCCGGCAGGAAAGAGGACATTCATACGGCGGCCCTTCTCACAAAGACGGACCTCATCAGCGGCGTCGTCAGGGAATTCCCTGAGTTGCAGGGCATCATGGGCGGGTATTACGCGCGGCTGGAGGGGTACAAAGAGGATGTCGCCCGGGCCGTGTCGGAACATTACCGTCCCGCCTTCTCGGGTGACAAGGTCCCTGAGACGGACATCGGCGCCGTCGTCAGCCTTGCGGACAAATGCGATAATCTTGCTTCATTTTTCATGCTCGGGCTCACGCCGACGGGCACTGAAGACCCCTTCGCCCTGAGGCGCCAGGCTCTCAGCTCGCTGGCCATCCTGATCCAGAGAAGGCTCGACATCTCTCTTGAAGAGATACTTTCCAAAGCCCTGGAACCATACAGCATCGACAACAGGGACGCTATCGTCGACCAGTTGATCGCCTTCATCGCCCAGAGGGCGGAGCACTACTTCCAGTCCGAAGGGTTCCCTCAAGACGTCGTGGCCGCCGTGATGGGTCACCTGAGGAACAGGCCTCTCCACAGGGTGATTGAGACCCTTGCCGCCCTGAAGACCTTCAGGGAAGACCCCGGCTGCGCGCCGTTCCTGCTCGTCATGAAGAGGGTGAACAACATTGCGCCTCGGGAAGAGATGCCGGAGGTGTCACCGGCCCTTTTCGTGGAGAATGAAGAGAGGGTCCTGTGGGAGCGCCTCGGGATGGTGAAAACGGGGCTTCCGGCAGCGATAGCATCACACGATGACAAGGCGGCCATCGACCTCCTGGCGACACTTCAGGAACCCGTCAACCTGTTTTTCGACAAAGTCCTCATCATGGATAAGAGGGATGAGGTAAAGAGGAACCGCCTGTCGCTCCTCAGGCAGATCCTGGACCTCTCGATCCGGGTCGCAGACTTTTCAAAGCTCTCCTGATCATTAGATCTGCGCAGTTCGCGTTCCTCGTGCACCGCAGAGTGCATCGCCTGTCAATGTCACTGTCTTCCTTACCTCTTCCTGTTCCTTGAACTGTCAGCGCGCAAACCTTACGACACTGCAAGCACTTTCTTCTTGACCGCCACTGACCATTCGAAATATAAAATATTTAATTACTATTATGACTCATGTTAGACAAAATAATGTATTACATTGTACAACATACTATTTGCCGTTTTTTACGAATACGTTAACTCAAGTAGTTACTCTTTATGTGAAATCTGTTTTTTATTTAGAAGTATGAAAATTGCCGGAGTTATCGAGTTAACTATGTAAGAAATCTTTCGCGGCGGCTTAACTGCCTCATTAGTTTCTCGAAATGGATACGATCGATGACTCTAAGTCTTTTCATATTAATGACGCTTGCGAGCGAATTTGACGACATCTACGAGTATTTAATTCGATTTGCAGTCGGTGATTCTTTATTCGATGTTGTTCGCGCGTATGATATTCGTAATCAGCGGAATATCCTTGCCGACATAGTGCAAGCTATTACCGATTCTGATTTGATCATTGCTGATCTGTCCACGGCCAATGCAAACGTTTATTAAGAACTCTGCCTTGCACATGCCTTTGGCAAGCATCTAATTCTCCTCGCTCAAGATATTGAGGAAGTGCCTTTTTACCTTCGCTCCTATCGATTATTGACCTATAAGACCCATTTCTCCAACATCAATGAGGCAAGAGAAGAACTGATACAATTGGCTCTTGGCGCTCGGGATATTACCGTTCAATTTGGAAGTCCGTTGTCAGACTTCCGCGCACTATCCGGACCCATGGCCACCCCGATAATTTCCGTTGCTGAGCAAGGTATTACAGTAACGAAGGACGATCGTGGCTTTCTCGATTTTCAGAATGATCTCAAAGACAGTTTTGAAGTAATTACGAATGTGCTCGTGGAATTTATCACTCGTTCCAGTCGCTTAACTCTGAGATCGTGACGACTAGAGAACAGCTGCAAGACTCAGCCAATACGTCTTCCAAGAAACGCAGGGTAATAGTTCGCGCCCTCGCATCCTCGTTGGAGGAGTACGCAAAGTGTCTGCGCGGAGGCAATACTCAATATCGCAAGGCGTTGGCTCGAATCAGCGAGACTCTCAACGCTTTGTTCATTGTAGATTTCGAAATAGAAAAGGACGCTTTGCCGCAACTGCGCGCATTTATATCAACGATGCGCAGCATTGAGCAACAAGCACATGCATTACGTGAAACGTTTTATGGCCTTGTCGGCACAATGGAAAGATTGCCACGGATCGAGAAGGAATTTAATCGCGCGAAGCGGTATATGGCGTAAGAATTAAAGGAACTACTGAACAATATTGAGCAAACGGTATCAGCCTTGGCGAAGGCGCGTAATGCATCAACGCAGCTTCTTAGCGACAACGAAATCTAACTTTAAGTCGAACAGACGTTCCGCAGGCGCCGCGCGCTTCAGGAACGCAAAAATTAATTGAATAATCATGGCGCCACCGCAATCAGTTTACGCAGCGGAAGCTCAAATAGATCAATCAGAAAATTAAGAAATACTATCAAGTGAAAGCGAATCAAGGGCAAGAGCAAATTATTCTGTAAATACGACTTTGTTGACATGCAGTAGTCCACATTTTTTTAAGAAACTTCATGGTCGGCAATTGAATGACCCTCAAAGACTTTGTAAGCATCTCGTCAAAGCCCTCACTATTAGTGGCATTCCGGACTATTTAAAACAATATAGCGAAGACATACACTAGTTTGCTCAACACAATGTTGCATTTACAACGAGAGAAAATGCACTTAAAAGCAAGAAATGGGACAAAAAGTTTCCGATATCAGACTGCAGCATTAAAACGACCAAATCAGCGAAAAAGAAAAAGTATCATTACATTGAAGGCATTGGAGACGAAAAGAAAATCTAGGCGAATCTTCTACTATCTGAAGGTGCTATCTCTTTTACCATAAGTAATTTTCATGGGAGTTATGACCTGAATTCTCAAGCAAGTCATATTCATTGGAATTATAGAGACATGGAGCAAGCAGTCATTAATTGGATAAATGGACGAATACAACAGAACGAAAAAAGATGACGCTCCAGTGGCTACAAAGAGAACTATAGTAAAGAAGCTTAATCCTGAACCAATCTTCGTGAGCAGCATGAAAACAATTGCTACTGAAAAAGTCGATACGTCATCGGGTCTCTTGGAGTTGCCCGACGGACTTATCCATGCGATTTGATGAAATCAAGAAATATGATGATGTCATAGGCGGTATCGAACGCAATAAGGTCAATACTTACATTTCAAATACAAGTAATTTGCTAATATATTCCATCAATGAAGCATGAACATATTACTATAACGTTTGTCCTTCGTCAGCCACATCAGAGATTAGCTTACCCGAAGCAGGCATCTCGTCACCACTGCGGTTCGTTATAACAATTGACGGCGCAGATAACTTTCCCAAGAACTTTCTTTTCATGGAAAAAGCAGTTAAGCAGTGGCTCACAGATGAATACAACAAAATTAGAAACACTGAAATCTGAAAACAAAGATGAAGACAGCGTACAATCGGTTAAGGGACGGCGTTTCGCCGTCCCTCCCCACACCACTTGGCTTGCGGGTACGCACCGGGCGGTCTGTGGAAATCATCGGGCCATAGCCGGATTGAATCCAAATCTGCAATGAACACAAGCGCTCTCACGGAGACCAGATCGGCGTGAAAGCATTCCCTACGCGCCGATGTTCAGTTCCTTAGGTTGGTTTCAGCGCCGATATGGAACTCTTTGGGTGCACCAGCTCATTTCCACGTTCGGGCCTTCCTTCCGGGTTGCGGGAAGCAATCATGCCGTCTGCTGAATTCTGCGTGCTGACCGGATATGTTTCCACATCCGGCGCTCCGGGAATGCTCATGAGATGCTGTCTGCTTTGTGTTTCCCTGAAGGGGCTCATATCCGGCCACAGCAGCAGGGTATGCCGGGTCATTGATCAACCGGATAGCGCTCGTCCGGATTCTGCTCATGAATCTCCTGTCGCATGACGCGCTTATCTCCCCGGATAAGAGCGTGAACTTTCTGTGCACAACCGCCGCATTTACCCTATCCCCTGAACCTGCGGGCTTCGTTGTGTTGTGCCAACTCGCCCGGGGACTGAGCCTTGTATGCGGTGTCTGTCCGTCGGATCAAGTCCAGGGAAGGCTCCAGCTCGCAGGTAGTGTCAAGAATCTTTCGCACATTTGATTTGGCGACCTCGATCCAGTATTCCCATTAAGCTGCCGTTATTCCCCGCGCCAGGTCGTCGATCCGGTCCATTCTGAGATATTGCCTGGTGCCCCACTTGGTGGCCGCGATATGCCTCAGTCGTGCAGCCACCAACATCAATGCCGAGTTGCCGTCGGGAAAGCAGCCAACGACCCTGGTCCGTCTCCTGATTTCCCTCATGATCCTCTCAAGGGGATTATTCGTCCGTATCCGCAGCCAATGTTCACGGGGAAACTCATAATACCCCAGCGTCTCTTCAATCCCCTCACGGACTATCCCAGCCGCTTTGGCCAGTCTCATCTCCTGGAGCTTCCTGCAGACCATCGCCGCTTTCTCCCGTGCCTCTTTCCGATCCTCCTGCGCATGGATCGCTTTGAGCATCGCAGCGACATCCTTCACTTTCTCCTTCGGCACTGCTGTAAAGACATTCCGGTAAAAATGCACCATGCACCGCTGCCACAGCGCCTCCGGGTAAAATTCCCCCAGTGCCTCAATCAGTCCAAGACACTTATCCGTGATGAACAGCCTGACGCCTTTCAGTCCCCTTTCTTTGAGGTATCTGAGGAAAATAACCCAGCTTGCTTTATCCTCCTTTGCACCCTCCGCTACCCCAAGAACCTCACGATAGCCACTCTCGTCAACTCCCACGGCAACCAGAACCGCGACGTTCCTGACTTCCCCTGCCCAACTGCGCTTCAGTGCTATCCCGTCCAGATAGACATACGGATGCTCCCCGTGGATCGGCCTCATCCTCCATGCCTCAATGGTCTTATAGATCTTCGCATTCAGTCCAGAGACTGTCCCCGGACTCACTCTTGTGCCCCAGAGGGCTTCGGTAATATCCTCCACTCTCCTGACGGATACCCCGGCGAGGCACATTTCGACAAGGGCCTCCTCGACCGATATCTCCTTTCGCCGGTACCGCTCAATGATGGCTGTCTCAAAAGGCAGTGATCTGAGCTTCGGAACCTTCAGGATTACCTCCCCAGAGGTCGTCTGAAGCTTCCTCTAATCCTTGCCCGCCCTCGTGTCTTTCCTGCTCTCCGTCCGCTCATATCGCCTGGCATTGCAAAGCCGGTCCGCTTCTTCGCTCAGAAGGGTATTTAGCGTCTCTTCCACTGCCGTCCTGACAACTTCTCCCACATGCGCTCGTACCTGCCCCTCATCAATCCTGATAATCTTGCCCTTCTTTGGTGTCCAATTCTTCTGAGTCATGGTGTGCCTCCTCCGGTAAGGTGTTTTTGGCAAAACTACATTACCAGATTCGAGGTCACCATGACTCAATTGTGCGAAAAATATCGTACGTTATCAGCTCGCACATTCGCACTCAGGCTTCCTTCAGACCCCTCCTCGCGGAGACGCCCCCGGATCATGTCCGGGGCGGGCTCTTGCCTTCGGCTCATACTTGTGATAGCATTCATATGTATGAACACTTTCCGGTTCTCGTACAGGGGAGTTTCACCCCATAAGCTCACGCTCATGCCTGGCGTACACAAATCGCACAAGGAGTGACAGATGACCGGCCCGGTCGAGATCTTCTTCTCGTACGCGCACGAAGACGAAGACCTCATGAACGATGTGCGACGCCAATTGGTCGTCGAGGAACGCAATGGACGCATCCTCAAGTGGCATGACCGCATGATTCCGCCGGGCGAAGACTGGCGAGAGCAGATTGACAGGCGCCTAAACAGAGCTGCCATCGTTTTGCTCTTTGTGAGCCCGCACTTGGTCAAATCCCGGCTATTACTCCGAGATCAAGGGCAGTCGGTTTTTCAGCGGCAAGAGACGGGAGAGGCACGAGTCATCCCCATAATCTTGCGGCCATGCATGTGGGAACGGGCACCGTTCGGAAGGTTGCAGGCGCTTCCCCGAGACGCCCAACCGTTAAGCAGGTGGCCGGATCGCGACGAGGCATGCTTGGACGTGGCCAGGGGCATAATGGCCGTAGTCGACGAAGTATTGGGTGGGCGCTCTTCCGGCGGGGCGATGCCAGCCCGACCCATCGCTGAAGAATCCGGCGGACAAACGGTTCGATCGTCCGCCGACACGTCCGCCGGCCAGCACGCCAGGATTGAACGCCTGATGCCGGATCTGCTCAGCGAAATGCGGAAGGACCTCACTAAACATCCGACCACACGCGAGTTCGTCGTGCTCAAGCGCGGGTGGGTGTACAACAGGCGTGGCTTCTACCTAGCGTACTACTTGGATGAACACGACGACCTCGAAGGTAAGCTTCAAATCCTAGAGAACCTCGGTTGTATCCGAGAGATTACGTACAACAGTGTTCGGCGTTTCGTATTCGAGGAGCATTTTGTCGATTACCTGACTGAGCCGGCTAATCGGGTAAGGGACGGCTTTAGCCGTCCCTCCCCACACCACCCGGCTTGCGGGTCCGCACCGGGCGGTTCGCGGAAATCATCTGGGCCGTAGCCGGATTGAATCCAAATCTGCCGTCTGCTGACTTCTGCGTGCTGACCGGATATGTTTCCACAGCGGCGCTCCGGGAATGTTCATGAGATGCTGTCTGCTTTGTGTTTCTCCAAAAAGAGACTCGCATCTGCCCACAGCGGACGGAATGCGCAGGGTCATTGGTCAACCGGTTAGACCTCGTGCGGATTCTGCTCAATGAAGGTCCTGTCGCGTGACAAGCAGATCTCCCCGGAAAAGGCTTGTCCCGGACTCCGATCCGGGAACGTGACCTTTCCGTGCACAACCGCCGCATTTACACTATCCCCTGAACCTGCGGGCTTCATTGTGTTGTGCCAACTTGCCCGGAGACTGAGCCGTGTATGCGGTTTCTGTTCCCCGGATCAGGTCCGGGGCGGGCTCTTGCCTTCGGCTCGTACTTGTGATAGCATCCATTAGTATGAACACTCTCAGGTTCTCGTACAGGGGACTTTCACCCCATAAGCTCACGCCCATGCCGGGCGTACACAACCGGCTCGACCAGATGGCGAATAGCCTGAGCGGTTCTTGCAAAGGTGGTTGACGCCACTGGTCGGCCTCCTTGCGAGAAAGAGGGGATCGTCAAGAAAAACAAATGAGGAATATCAAGACTTAAAGATATAATAGAGACGAAAGGAGGCGGAATGACACAAAAACTAACCGCAATAATAGAGAAAGAGAACGACGGCTACGTTTCTCTTTGTCCGGAGCTTGATATTGCAAGCCAGGGAGATACTATAGAACAGGCACGTGACAACCTCAAAGAGGCTCTGGAGCTTTTCTTTGAGACCGCCTCTCCCGAGGAGATAAAACACCGGCTTCACGGTGACATATTTGTGACACAAATTGAGGTAGCTGTTGGGTAGATTTCGCATCCTTTCAGGAAAGGAAGTATGTGACATTCTCGCACGTCATGGCTTTGCCGAGGTAAGAAGAAGAGGCAGCCATATCATAATGCAGAAGAGGCTGTCTGACGGCACAATTACTGTCCCCGTGCCTGACCATAACGAAATCAGAATAGGTACTCTCCAATCCATAATCAGACAGTCGGGAATTCCCAGATCAGAATTTGAATCGTAAAGAGATTTACCATCCCCTAAACCTGCGTGAATTTTTCTTCAGAAACGGCACCCTGTCCTCGTTTTCAAGGTATCGCGGCAAGATATTTTGGACAGCGGTCATCGTACAGGGGACTTTCACCCCATAAGCTCCCCACCCGTCAGTAACGGGCAACGCCGCGTATGAGCTGAGTCGGGAAAAGACCGGTTAAATCCTCAATGTGCATCGTCACTTTGTCGGCCTCGAACCTGAAGGCGACGCGGAAGTGATTGACACCGTCGGCCTCGGCATAGTCGATAAAGAATTCGTCGCTGCCGCTCCATTGCCCTCTCACCGCCAGGGTCGGCCCGGCAGGATCGGGTGTTGAGAACCGGTAATTCCCGTCCAATCCGACCGCCAGTGTGAGTGTGTCCTTCCCGAGACGCAGATCGAGTGCGGCTTCCTCCCGCCCCTTAAAGTGCAGGGAAAAGCGCTTTATGTCCAGCAAGTTGGGCTCAAACATATATACCCGGCCGGAAAACTCACGGGCCCGCTTCGGCAGTCCCGGGGGCGGTGCGGGTGGAGGCGGCCGTGCGGCAGAGGCGATCTTGTCTGTCAGTCGCCGGAAAGCGGGTTCATTCTCCGGCAAGGTCCGGTCCGGTTTTAACGACGCCAATAAAAGAGGAGCAAGCAGGCCAGGGTCGAGACCGGCCCCGTTCACGACCACGACCAGGTCCGCCCCCGGCCAGACCAGGACGCGCTGCCCTCCCCGGCCCGCCGCCGTGTACATGCCGATCAGGTTGCGAGGTCCAATCCACCAGCCGTATCCGTAGTCCGCATCGCCCTTCGGGACGTTAACCCTGCGGTTTGCCGACTGGCGGACCCAGCCCGGAGAGAGGATCTGCCAGCCTCGCCATCGGCCTTCGTGCAGATAGAGGTAGCCGATTTTGGCCATGTCGCGCGGATGCATCCTCAGGTCTGTCCAGCCATAGGTGATACCCTGAGGATCGGCAGGCCAGATAACATCCCGGATCCCCAGCGGCTCGAACAGCAGCAGACGCCCGAAATCCAGGGCACTCACACCCGCTGCGCGCGTCAGGACGGCCGAAAGCAGATGCGTCGAGCCGCTGCAATAGGAGAACTCGCTGCCAGGCTTCGTTCGCATCGGCAGATTGAATACGGCGGCAACGAAATCCTCGCTCCGCTGCATTTCAAGCGCCTCGATCTCACCGGGCCGGTACCCGCAGTCCAGGCCGGCCGTCATGGTCAGGAGGTGCTCGACGGCTATGCTTTTCTTTGCATCGGGAAGAACGTTCCCGTATTCCGGAAAGAAGTCGATCACACGCTGCCCGGTGCCCTTGATATACTCATGATCAACGGCAAGCCCGACAAGGGTGGAGGTGATGCTCTTCGTTACCGAGGCCCAGGAGTGCAGGGTCCTGCCGTCATAGGGATAGAAGTAGGCCTCCAGAACGATATAACCGTGGCGTATGATGAGGAGGCTATGAACGGGTAAGCCCTTCTCCTTGATGACGTCGAGGGCTTGTCCCAGGGCTTCGGAATCGATGCCCTGCTGCTCGGGAGTCGAGGTCCTCCAGGCTTCCGTCGGCCAGTAGAGGGATTCAGGTTTCGGCGTCGCAACGCAACCCGCAAAGCCAATGGCGCACGCGACGATGAGCCCAACGAGGAGTGCAACCCGAACGCGATTGCTCATATGTGAACCTTGTCGTTGCATAGAAAGACAGGGCGAAACGCTCTGAAAGACAGTGTACGTGTCAGTGTGAGTGTCAGAAAAAAGGCTCGCTTTCTTCTGACAGCGGCTTGAATCATTTTCTTTTGTGACGGTTACGGCGTCGCCGCAGCAAGGTTTTCGGCGCATACGCCCCGCCTTTCCCGGGAGTGTAGTGCAACGATAATGTGATAAGGTCCGCCGGTCAGGATGATGCCTTTTCCCCCTTTGCAAGGTAGGCTGCATAGGCCTTTGCAAGCTCCGTGAGAGCGGAGAGATAATCGCCGAGGACAGGGTTTTGCGTCTTCCTTTCCTTCATCTCCCTGCGGCAGAGGCGGGCCTGGTTGCTGATAAAGCGATGGTATTCCGCGGCGGTGAAACCAGCGGCGTCAAGGATCTCAAAGAGGACCGGCAGCGGGATGGGGACTTCAAGAATGCCTTCCCCCTCAAGGAGGTCCCTGAAGGCTTGGTGTCCCCGGAGCATCGAGAGAATCTTTTCCATAAAGGGCCGCTGCTTCAGAAGGCCGGCCTGATACCGGTGAAAGGCCCTCCCGTATGCGGGATCAATGAATTTGCCCTGCGACCAGACGACGGCATCCTTTTCATCGGCGGGCCTGAAACCCCTGCACCGGGAGAATTTCCCCTGCCGCTGGTCCCTGAAAACGATGTACTGCATCTCCTCGGGGTAGATCGCGCAGAAGGGAACGAGTCCGCACTGGGACGGCTTTCTGTTCTCCCCGTGGAGGCTGCAGAGGTTGTCGTCGCCGAGGGCCCGGCACCGCCTCCGGAAACGATTGCCGGCAATGAAGTCGCCGACGATGTATGTGCCGCCCGCCCTGAAGCCGATGGATGCGAGGAGGTCCCTGTGACTGTCGCTCAAAGGGGCGCATCGCCTGAACCCGACGGTGACGGGAAAGACGTCGTCACAGGCCCTGATCTCGTCGATCGTCACAAGCGTCGCCCCGCCGCAGCACCACTCGGCGCAGTCGATAGTGCAACGGAAGGCGCATTCTCTGTCAGTCACGTCGCTCATTTCATCAATCAGTCGTCTGCTGTGCTATTGTACCAAATCGCACGGCCTGTGTGCCGACCCTCAAAGGCCCCCGAAACAGTCCCTTGAAACAGCTTGACCATGGATCGATTCAGTGGTATTATTATGCCTGATGAGAAGAATCGCCCACACATTAACTGTGATACTGTCCCTGCTGCTCCTCCCGGCATATGCCCAGGCCGATGAATGCCGCGGCAACCGCTGGCAGCCGACCTTTGTGCGGCATGACAGCGTCGCGCCCACCCTTTATTATGTAGAACCGGGCGGTGGTTTTACTCCCATGCGCACGCCGCAGGAGGCCCAGGAAACCTGCCAGGCCAGGGGAGTGCGCAACACAATCGACGGCCAGAACTGCTGGCAGAGGCAGTGGGGGGATTTCGGCTGCGGCTGCAACATCACCCCATCGCCGAACTCCACCTGCGCCAGATTCCAGGATTTCCTCAGATCCCGCTCCGCCGCCGGTGCGGGAATGGAGCAGGACGTCGACCGTCCGGGCGGTGACTACAGGAATTTCGCGTCTCCCACCCCGAACCCCGCGGTCTGCCAGAATGCATGCCAGAGCGAATCACAGTGCAGGGCATGGACTTATGTTAAACCGGGTATACAGGGTGCTCAGGCGCAATGCTGGCTGAAGTCGACTGTTCCCCCGCCGCGCCAGAGCACCTGCTGCATTTCCGGCGTTATGTCCTCCTCGGCGGGATCCGCACCTCCCGGCGTCATGCAGCCGAACGACCGAATCTTCCACAATCCGTCAGTCAACGGTATTCGCGTGGACTGGTGCCTCCAGTGGGGAAAATATTGCGGCAAGCCTGCTGCTGATGAGTTCTGCCGCCGCCAGGGATTCACAGAGTCGCGGAGCTTCAAGGTCCTCAACGACAGCCCTCCAACCCTCGTGATCGGCAGCGGTCAGGTATGCCGCGAGTCCTATTGCGACGGGTTCTCGGAAGTCATCTGCGCCGGAGGTTCTTCACCGTCTCCCGGAGGTTCTGCGCCGCCCCAGCCGCGTGGTGGGTTGCCGGGTGGAGCAACCTGCAATAGCAACACGGACTGCGCCAGCGGCATGTGCCTGCTCGGGGTGTGCTCCAACTAGGACCCTGCCGTTCCTTGGCTGCGTTCGTCCTTGTCTTTTCTCCGTCCGACTATCGATTGCCATTACTGTTTGACTGCGGCTGCTTTAAAGAAATGTCCATGCCCTTGTCCATGGTATAGATCGGATGGACGCGGTACCCCTGCACCCATGATTGCACCACGACGTAGTCGGTCTTGTGCCAGAAGGAGACCCAGGGGACATCCCTGTTGATGATCTCCTCGGCCTTGCGGTAGAACTCATCCCTCTGCACCAGGTCCTTCGACGACCGGCCCCCTTCGATCAGAGCATCCACGCCGGCATTAATATATCTCGTGCGGTTTCCGGCGGCACCGTGGTTGGCTGAATGAAAAAGGGGAAAGAGGAAGTTTTCAGGGTCGGGGTAGTCGGCCCACCAGCTCAGCCAGAAGAGGTCCGGTTCTCCCCTGTTCACGGCTTCCTTGAAGGCGCTCCATTCGAGCTGCCTGATGACGACATCGATCCCGGCGGCCCGGAGGTAGGACTGGATGATCTCGGCGAGATCGACCACCTCCTGGTCGGCGGTGACGAAGAAGTTGACCTTTCTTCCCGCCATGCCGCTGCGCCTGGCGATCTCCTTTGCCAGTGCGGGATTGTATAGTTCAGCGGCGCCGATCCTCCACGTCCTGAGCAGATCGGGCACAGGTCCCCCGGCAAGCCGCCCCCTGCCTTCGAAAAAGGTTTGCCTGATCTTCTCCCGGTCGATGGCAAGGGAGACGGCCCTCCTCATATCGGCATTGCTGAAAGGCGGCTTCGATGCGTTCAGACCGAGGTAATACGTATTCAGCCCCTCGATGGAAAAAATGTGACTCTTCCAGGCTTTGTCTCCCCTGAACCGGGCATATGCCGATGCAGGGAGGGCAAGCACGTCCAGGTTGCCCAGTTCGAACTCCGTCACTGCCGTCAGGTCTTCGGGGATGATGCGGTAGACGATGCCGTCGACGGCGGCTCTCCCGTCGAAGTAGTCCTGCCGCCTCTCGAGGACGATCTCCCTGTCGGGATGCCAGTGCCTGAGAATGAAGGGGCCTGTGCCGGCGGGGCGACGCGAGAAATCAGGGCCCTGCTCTGCCACCACCTCACGGGGAACGACATAACAGGGCGACATGGTGAGTATGTTCAGGAAAGGAGAAAAGGGCCTCTTCAGGCGGATCTCGAAAATATGATCGGCGACGACCCTGAATCCCGCCACTTCCTTCGCCTTTCCTGCAAAAAATTCAGCGGCCCCGTCGACACTGTCAAAGACCCAGGCATTGGGCGATCTCGTTTTCGGGTCCAGGATCCGCTGGAAAGAGAACTTGAAATCGGAGGCGAGGACTTCCCGCCCGTTCGAAAACCGCACGCCGGGACGGAGAAAGAAGGAATAGACCTTTCCATCCGCCGACACCTGCCAGTGACTCGCAATGTCCGGCACGACGGTCATGCCGTCGCCGAGCCTGATCAGGCCGTTGAAGAGCTTGGCGGCGACGACGGCGCCCGTGACATCCGTGATAAGCGCGGGATCAAGGGTAGAGGGGTTTGCATTGAGACGGTAGGAGACATGTCCCTCCACCCTGTTCGTTGTCGTGCAGGAGGGGAAAGCGAGGAGCGAAAGGATCGCTCCTGCAATAATGGACAGAGCGGCCAGGGAAAGGCCGGGAGAAGGCCCTCTCAAAACCTCAGAAATGCACCGATGCCGCCGGCGTCTTCGAGCTCTTTATTTGCGTCGATGACATCGATGGGGGCGCCCTGCTGGATAGCCTTCTGTCCTGCCAGGTCGACAATGGTGTCGACGGGGGTCAGCGGTCCCTTGCAATAGGGACAGGCATCGGCGGGCTGTGTCGCCAGCGCGTTGCAGGAGGGGCAACTGAAACCGCTTGCCCTGTATTGCCTGCTATAGACGAGTCTCATGACGCGCTGCTCCTGCAGGACATGGAGCACGTTGTCGAGGCCGAGCACCGCCCGTTCGTTCTTCATCGCTTTGGCGACGAGGTCTTTGACCATGGCGTTGTTCTTTTCCTTTTCATATGCGGCGACGACCGGCTCGACCTTTTTGATCACATCGTCATTCTTGGCGAACATCTCGACTTTGACCGTGCCGATGACCTTTTCGAGGATACCCTTGTTCAGGATTCCCTTCACCATGGAGAAGGCTTCATCGGAGCCGCCGATAATGACCCGCCCGATGGCCTCGCCTGACATGAACTCCGCCAGCCTCTCCGTCACTTCCTTCAGGTGGAGGCCGACGTGCACATCGGTATGCCGCTCGAAATTGTTTTGCGAAAGGGCGAACCAGCCGCCCTTCTTGTGCTTCCCCGGTATGTCCGGCGTGTGCACCTCGCCGTATTCGACGATCTCGCCGAGATGGACCACGAAGATCCGGGCCGACTCCTTGTCCACAAGCAGGACGGCATATCGCTCGTGCCTGTCCAGAATATCCAGCAGGGGGCGGATGAAGGGGGCCTTTTCGACACGGAGGTCGTTCATGACGGGGACACTGAGGTTGAACTCGCGCCAGAGGCCGCTCTCCGATGAGCTGATGATCGACAGGCCCTTCTTGAAAAGCCGCTTGTTGGCGAAAACGTAAGCGTCTATCTTGTCGAGGTCCGCCTTCACCCTCTTGTAGACGGCCTTGTCGAGGGACTCGGAGGTCTCTTTCATCATATTCTTGAAATGGACGAGAAAATCCCCCCTCTGGTTATGGAGGGGATCGACGTTCAGGTACATGCTCACGCAATAGTTGTCATTCCCCTCGAGAGATGCGAGCGCTTTCAGATCATTCAGGTTCAGCATGGTATCCTCCTTCAGTACTGCGTTGTCCCTCCCTATCGCGGCGCCTTCTTTCCCAAATCTGTGACGGGGCGTCCCATCCTGTCTTCGGGAAGACGCCGCGCGCTCCTGATGAAGGAGTTGAAGAGGAGAGCGGAAAAGTTATTATAATTATAGCACGACCTTTCCCCGGCACCATCCGACGCTTTTTCGAGGCGCCGCTCGGGGTGCCACTGCACTCCCACGAGGAACGGATAGCCTTCCAGAAAAAAGCCTTCGACGATGCCGTCCTCGGCGGAGGCAAAGACGACAAGCCCCTCGCCCCGTTCTTTCACCGCCTGATGGTGGCTGGAATTGACCGTCAGGGCGGACAGGGGTACTTCGAAGGGCAGACCCGGCGGGGACGTGAAAAAGACGGGGTGATCCCCTTTCCGGTGATCGGGGGAGCATTGCCTCTGCGTCCCGATATCCTGGTAGAGCGTTCCTTTGAAGATGACGTTGATGAGCTGCATGCCGTAGCAGATCGCGAGGATCGGTTTTCGCCGGGCCGTCATGGCCTGAACGAGGGCGGTCTCGAAATCTGCCCTCCCGTCATTGACAAGGTGCAGGAGACCTTCGGGAACGACAATCCTTTCGCCGTACCTGGCGGGGTGCAGGTCACCGCCTCCCGGCAGGAGGAGCCCGTCGATCCGTTCCGCAATAAGGTCGCATTCCTTTCCCTTCGCTCCCTCCTGCAGTGAAGGGGTGAGAATGAGCGGCATTCCCCCGGCGGCCGACACAGCATCGACGTACTCCGTTTTCAGCCTGAAGAAGCCGTCAGCGATGTCAGCCGTTATGCCGATGAGTGGTTTCATTTACCCTGTCATTGCAATAGGACATCCGGAAAGGTGGGGCGAAGATGCCGAAAAGCCTTGGTGCTGCGAAACCATTGCCTTCCCATGCGGATCATGTCAGGCCGATGGTTGATGACGCAAAGGTGGAATCCCCAATGTCCAATTTCAAATGATCATGCTCGCTATCAGCAAGGCTTTGAGGCACTTCGTCCCGCCTTTTCATGCAAACGGAAGGGTTTACTTACCCGTGAGATGATCTCAGCACCCTGCCGGGACGGGCGCCTGTCGGCTCACCGTCCCGGACCACGGGGGCGCCGTTGACGAAAACGGCGACGATGCCGTCAGGCTTTTGAAAGGGGTCAGAAAAAGTCGCCCTGTCGGAGAGTTTGTCGCGATCGAACACGGTAAGGTCTGCAAACATGCCGGCCTGCAGCCTGCCCCGGTCCCTCAGACCGAAAGTATCCGCCGGCAGGGACGTCATCCTCCGCACCGCCTCTTCGATCGGCAGGAGACTCTTTTCCCTGGCGTAACGGGCGAGGAAACGGGGGAAGCTGCCGAAACCCCGCGGATGGGGCTTCCCCCGGCGCGTAGGGCCGCTGAAAGACCGGGCCGAGCTGTCCGAGCCGATCATGAGATAAGGCAAGCGGAGGAAATGGAGGAGGTTCTCTTCACTCATGGAAAAGAAGATGGCGCCGACCCGGGTCCTCTCCGCCACGAGGAGGTCAATGAGGGCAGTGTGCACAGACTTTTTCTCTGCCCCGGCGATGTCGGCGACGCTCCTGCCTTCCATCCAGGCGCGTTCTTCCGTCGTGACGGACGACACGACGACGTTCTTCCAGTACGGACTGCCCTCCGGCTGCACGTCCGCCAGGATTTCTTTCCGCGTCAACGGGTCTGTCAGGCGCCTCAGTTCCTCGTCCGTCCCTCCCTCATAGGCCCATGACGGCAGGACCGTGTCGAGATCGGTGCTCGCCGCCACGTAGGGGTAACGGTCGCAGGTCACCTGCACGCCTGAGCGCCGCGCCTCTTCGATGCATGCGATCGCGTCCTGACGCTTCCACCAGTTCTGCTCCCCTGACGTCTTCAGATGAGAGACGTGCACGGGAATGCGGGCCCTCCGGCCGATCGTGACCACTTCGCCGATGGCCTCGATAAGTGCGTCACCCTCGCTCCTCATATGAGACGCGTAGATCCCGCAAGGGACATCCGAAAGCCCCTGGGCCAGGGCGACGAGTTCCTCCGTCTCCGCATAGACGCCGGGCGGATAAATGAGCCCCGTCGAGAGCCCCTTTGCACCATCGCGGAGGGCTTCGGCGAGGAGCGACTTCATGCGGGTCATGTCGCCGGGGTCAGGCCGCCTGTTCCGGTACCCCATAACGGAGCCGCGGATGTTGCCGTGACCGCAGAGGGTGGCGAAATTCAGGGAGATGCCCCTCGATTCGAGAAGTGAAAAATATTGGGTGAAGGTCGACCATCGTTCGGCGATGCCGAGTTCCCTGAGGTCCTCCTCACGTCGCTGCATCGCCTCACCGAGGAGGGGCGCAGCCGAGAGCCCGCAGTTGCCGCTGATTTCGGTTGTGACACCCTGGCAGATTTTGCCCTCGGCCCTGCCGTCGGCAAGGAGGGTGAATTCGGAGTGGCTGTGTGTGTCGATAAATCCGGGCGCGACGATCAATCCGCCGGCGTCGATGACCTGCGCGGCGGCGGGTTCACCGCTGCCCATGAAGACGATCCGGTCTCCCTTTATGCCGACATGCGACTCGTAAAGGGGCGTCCCCATTCCGTCAACGACGAGTCCCCCCCTGATCAGGAAATCAAGCATGATTCGCCCTGCCTTTCCGGGGGTTTCCGTAAGGGGGTTACCTTGCAGTTGCATGGATAAAGCGTGGCGAAGCGCCTCAAAGCCTTGCTGATCGCGACTCTCCTCCGGGAAGGCAAATATGGTTCAAAGCCTTTCCAATGCGATGATGAGGACCATTTCGGCAGGTGCACCGAAAGGCAGGGCAAAGTGCCTCAAAGCCTCGCTGATTGCGAGCATGATTGGTTATTATCGGTTGTGAAGATTTCATCCTTTGTATTATCAACAGTTGTGCTTCCATGCTCTCAACGGGACGGCAGCGGTTTCGCAGCACCGATGCTTTTCGGTACTTCACCCCGCCTTTCGGTCCGGCGTATGAGGCAACGTGTCCATCTCAGGGTGTTCAGCCTCTGATGCCTGACGGGCACTTGGTATAGATCGACACGGCAAAGGGTGGTCTGGGGATCAATAAGGTATCTTAGAGGAAAGGTTTTTCACCACATCAGCCTTCCCGTCGGTACGATTGTCGTCCGGTTTCCGTCTTTGCATGCTGTCTATTGTCTATGTAGGAGTGGCATAGAAAGGCGGGGCGAAACGCCTCAAAGCCTTGCTGAAGGCGACGATACTCCTCGTCATCTTCGTGTTTCAGGATTTCACTCTTTGTGTCATCGACCATTAGCATATAGTTCATCTTTCGTTTTGATACAGGTGTCGCCGCAGCAAGGTTTTCGGCGCATACGCCCCGCCTTTCCATGCAACAGCAGGTTTCACCTATCTCTCGGTATACGATGCGGGAATGGCGCGATTGCCGCCGGACCTGGCGGTCTTCTGCTGCGGCACCGATGAAAAGTAGCCGTGGATCCCCCTGGCGATGGATTCCGCCAGGGCCTGGCGGTAATGGTCCTTCGACAGAAGGGTTTCCTCTATGGGATTGCTGATGAACGAGACCTCCACAAGAGCCGAGGGCATTTTCGCACCGACGAGCACATAGAACAGCGCCTGCTTGACGCCGAGGTCCGTCACGAGGGAATATTCATCCCTCATGTTTGTGACAAGGGTGTTCTGGATGTTGCCTGCCAACTTCACCGATTCGTTTCTCTTCGCCTCCCGTTCGAGCGAAGCGAGAATGAACCCGAGCTCACTCTGGACCTGCTTCATTTTTTTCAGGGAAATGGCGTTTTCTCTGGCCGCCACCTTCATCGCCTCGATGTCGTTTGTCCAGTTCAGCAGGTACGTCTCGATGCCCTTGGCATTCCTGTTCGTGCTTGCGTTCGCATGGATTGACACGAAAAGGTCCGCCTTGTTCTTGTTGGCGATCGACGCCCGCACGTCAAGGGGGAGAAACACATCCTTGTCTCTCGTCAGCATGATCTCGTAGAGGGGATACTCTCTCGCCATGATCTGCCTGACCCGCAGTGCGACGTCAAGGACGACGTTCTTTTCATAGAGGCCGTTGCGGCCGACGGCGCCGGGGTCATGACCGCCGTGCCCGGCATCGATGACGACCCTCCGCTTCAGGGACGGGTCGGCCCGGATGACGGGCTGCTTCACATCTTCCTTCTTCTCCTGGATCTTCGGCTCCGGAGCATTCAGCTCCGGCGTCTTCAGCCCCGGCGTTCTTGAGGAGATATCGATGACAAGCCTCGACGGCTCCCCCTGCCATGAGACACGGTAATCATAGTCCGCCTTCACGATATCGACGACGACGCGGACCGTCTCCCTGTCGAACCGGCCGATCCTCACCCCTTTGACAAGGCCGTCGTTCACGGGAAGCGCGGCAGGCACACCGCGGCCGATGACGGCCCCCTTCAGGTCGATGAAAACCCTCTCGGGGTTGCCGATTCTGCCTTTGGCAAATTCGGCCTGGCCGGAAAGGCCGATGGAAATGC
Source organism: uncultured Nitrospiraceae bacterium (assembly GCA_963705105.1). Classification (GTDB taxonomy): domain Bacteria; phylum Nitrospirota; class Thermodesulfovibrionia; order Thermodesulfovibrionales; family Dissulfurispiraceae; genus CAVPIW01. The sequence goes on from CAVPIW010000006.1 coordinate 570,478, forward strand.
GGGTCTGGTCGGCACCGGAGGCATGCCTGAGGCCGTTCACTTCCAAAGCATGCTTGCCCTGCCCGGAGGCGGAACTGACGACGAGTACGACGAACATCAGAGCGGAAAAAAACGCAAAGGCTTTCGCATGTGTCGCCGCTTTCGTGCTCATGCCTTCCCCCCGGCTCGTTATTGCCGTTCCTTGACGGCACGAATCTCGGGAATCTCTTTCTTGAGAGTCGTCTCGACCCAGTTTTTCATTGTCAGTGTCGACATGGGACAGGTCTCACAGGCGCCGGTCAGCCTGACATAGACGACATCATTCCTTATCTCGACGAGCTCTATATCACCGCCTTCGGACTTCAGCCCGGCCCGTATCTTGCCGAGTACCTCCTCAACCCTTTCCTGCGTAACCATTCCAGCCTCCTCTGCACCCTGAAATCCTTATGGATAGCAGTTTCTATCTTCATCATAGCCGAAGATGCGCAAATTATCAAGATTTATATGCATAAGGAACGGTCGTTCAAAACAGTCTCACGCAAAGTCGCAAAGAGCGCAAAGAAGGAACGTGTTCGTGCAAGATTATTTTGAACAGCGGTGTTCCTTGGTATAATGATATCCATGGACATCACGCTCACCTATCCCCATCAATTATTCGAGCGAAATCCCGCTGTGCAGGAGGGACGAAGTGCAGCGCCTGTGCACCGGCCATATCCGGAAGGCTGAGCGGTTTCTCGAAACCCTTACGTGACAGGAGGACATGTTGTGCAGGATGCGGAAAAACTCATCGGGCGTATAAGGAGAATCCTGACATCGCAGCGGCTTGCGGTGCTCTCGACCTATGGCGGCGATCAACCCTATGCAAGCCTTGTCGCCTTCACTGCAACTGATGACCTGCAACAGATCTTTTTCGCCACCACCCGCTCCACACGCAAGTATGCCAACCTGTCGGAGAAAGACAAGGTCGCCCTGCTCATCGACACCCGCAGGAACAGGCCGGCGGACTTCGCGAACGCCGTCGCCGTGACCGCCATCGGACAGGTCCGCGAGGCGCCGCCGGGAGAGCGGCGACGGCTCATCGCCATACACACGGCGAAGCACCCGGCCCTCACTTCCTTTCTCGCATCGCCGACGTGCGCACTCCTTGTCATGGACGTCCGGGCATACTACTTCGTCAGCCATTTTCAGGACGTCCGGGAGGTTCATCTCCGATGAGATATTGCATAGCCCTGGATGCCATAGAGCAGTCCGACCGCGACAACGTGGGGGGCAAGGCCTACGCATTGTCCGGTGTCCTCCGCGAGGGGCTCACCATCCCATCAGGCCTCGCGATCACGGCAGCGGCGTACGATGATTTCGCCAGGATCACGGGACTGCGGGAGCGTATTATGATCGAGCTGGGCCGCAAAGACTTCCGTGCTATGCGGTGGGAGGAGATATGGGACGGGGCGCTCAGAATACGGAATCTCTTCGTGACGACGCCCCTTCCACCCGAGATGAGCGCGGCATTGCACGGGGAGTTTCAACCTTTCGGAGATGGGCGGCCTGTCGTCATTCGCTCCTCTGCCCCCGGTGAGGACTCGGCGGAGCGGTCTTTTGCCGGTCTGCACGAATCCTATGTGGGCATCGCCGGCATTGCAGCCATCATCGACCACGTGAAGCTCGTCTGGGCGTCCCTCTGGTCCGACCGGGCCCTTCTGTACCGTCGGGAACTGGGCCTCGATCCCTTCAGGAGCCGCATGGCCGTTGTGATCCAGGCGCTTGTCGAGGGGGAGGTGTCGGGCATCGCTTTCGGCAAACATCCTGCGAACCCGTCGCACCGGGTCGTCGAGGCGGTCTCGGGTCTCAACCAGGCGCTCGTGGACGGCTCCATTACGCCGGACCGCTGGACCGTCGACCGGATGACCAACAGGATCATCGCATACGAGGCAGGCGATCGCGGGCGCCGCATGATCATGACTGCCGGAGGACCCGTTTTTGAAGAAACCGGTGACAGCCAGGGGATGGCACCCCTGTTGACGGAGGAAGCCGTATCAGCCGTTACATCGGCAAACGCCCGTCTGGAAGAGCTTTTCAAGAGCCCCCAGGACGTGGAATGGACGATGACAGGCACGCGGCTCGTCATACTCCAGTCCCGGCCCATCACCACATCCTCCGCCGGCAGTGACGATCAAAGGCCATGGTACCTGAGCCTTACCCGCAGTTTCGGGAATCTCAGGACCCTGCGCCGGAAGATCGAGGACGATCTCATTCCCCGGATGATCGCCGAAGCGGACGATATGGCTGCCAGGGATCTCTCCGCCTGTGATGAAAAAGCCCTCGCGGCGGAGGTGCTCCACCGCGCCCTCCGCTACAGCGCCTGGGTCGATACCTATTGGGCCGATTTCATTCCCTATGCCCACGGCGTCCGCCTTTTCGGGATGATCTACAATGACGCCGTGAGGCCCGACGATCCCTTCGAGTTTACGGCACTGCTTGCCGAAAACGACCTCGAATCGGTCCGGCGGAATGACCTCATCGAAGACATGGCTGAGATGGTGCGCCGCGATCCCGTGCTCCGTTCGGCACTGCGCGACGGCGTCTTTGCCGACGAGACGTTCAACGGACTGCTCGAAACGTTCATCGGGGCCTTCGGCGATCTTGCCTGCGGTGCTGAGGCCTGTGTGAGCGGCAGGCAAGCCGTGGCGGGCATCGTCATCGAGACGGCTGCGAGGCCGCGCGCCGCCCGCGCCGGGTCATCTTATCCGATACTACGGGAACGATTCCTCTCACGCTTTGATGCCGGGCGCCGTGACTTCGCCGAGGAAGTGCTTGCGCTGGGCCGGTCGAGCTACAGCCTCAGGGATAATGACAACCTCTATCTCGGGAGAATCAAGATGCAGTTCATCAGGGCACTCGAGACCTTTCAGGACCGCTTCGGCTCCATCGACGGCCTGAAAGGGGAACACCCTGAAATCGCCCGCGCCGTCGGGATGCTGCCGGACGACCATCCTCTCAGGCCGGCGACAACCGCCGGCGCACTCACGACGGACAAATTTGTCACCAGGGCGCGCCAGCTCACCGGCCAGCCTGCCGGACCCGGCATCGCCCGCGGAACCGCCCGGGTCATCATCAATCACGGTGATCTTTTCACCTTCAAAGCCGGGGAGATCCTGGTCTGTGACAGCATCGACCCAACCATGACTTTCGTCATCCCCCTCGCGGCAGCCGTCGTCGAGCGCCGGGGAGGCATGCTCATCCACGGCGCCATCATCGCCCGCGAGTACGGGCTTCCCTGTGTGACGGGCATCCAGGACGCCACCCTTTTCATAAAAACCGGCGATACCGTGACAGTCGACGGATACCTCGGGATCGTCACCATGGACTGACCGGGACCTTCTTTACCTTATCGTTGCAATACACTCCCGGGAAAGGCGGGGTGTATGAGCCGAAACAGCAGACAAGAAACAGTAGTCAGTCGTCGGAACAGGGCTGCGAACAGCCGGACGGGAAGGCTGATGTGGTGAAAAGCCTTTCCTCTAAGCTACCTTGTGTATCCCCAGACCACGCTTTGCCGTGTCTATTGATACCCTAAGCCCGTCAGGCAGCAGGCGCTGAACAACCTGAGATGACATATTCTTCATATTCCCGACCGGAAAGGCGGGGTGAATGCGCCGAAAAGCATCGGTGCTGCGAAACCGCTGCCGTCCCGTGAAGAGCATGAAAGCACAACTGTCGACGATACAAAGGATGAAAATGTTTAAAATCCAATAATAAATAATCATGCTCGCTATCAGCGAGGCTTTGAGGCGCTTCGCCCCGCCTTTCGGTGCATCTGCCAAAATGGTCCTCATCATGGCATTGGAAAGGCTTTGACCCCTATCAGCCTTCCCGGAGACAGCGGTCGTGACACCGACACTGACACTGACACTCACACTGTCACTGTTTTTCAGAGCGCTTCGCACCGCCTTTTCACGCAACTGCAAGACCCCGTTCACAAAAATTTCCAGCCTCGTGTATACTATGAGCCATGAAAAAAGTCGGCTTCCTCTACGATGACATATTTCTGAAGCACGAGACCCCCATGGGTCACCCGGAGAACAAGGAGCGTCTCGTCCATATCCTTCATGTCCTCAGGGAATCGGGCCTATGGGATAAGCTTGTCCATATCAAACCCCGCAAGGCGTCCTTCGACGACATCGCCCTCGTTCACGAGTCGCGGTACATCGAGCGGGTGCAAAAATTCGGCACGGGATATCTCGACCCCGACACCTACGTTTCGAAAGACAGTGTCGAGGCGGCGCTCTATGCTGCAGGAGCCGTCATGGAGGCGATCGAGAAATGCAAGTCCGGTGAGATCGACCGGGCCTTCTGCGCCGTGAGACCGCCGGGTCACCACGCCGAATCCCACCGGGGCATGGGGTTCTGCATCTTCAATAATGTCGCTGTCGGCGCCCGGCATGCCCAGAAGATCGGATACGAGAAGATCTTCGTCATCGACTTCGACGTCCACCACGGCAACGGGACCCAGCACCTCTTCGAGGAGGACGACAGCGTGTTCTATTTCAGCTCCCACCAGTATCCCCACTATCCCGGAACGGGCTCCGCATCGGAGACGGGACGGGGCAAGGGAAAGGGAAACACGTACAATGTTCCCCTCCACTGGGGAGCCGACGATGACGATTTCATCAAGATTTACGGGACTATCGTGCCTGAGCTGGTCGACTCGTTCAAGCCCGATCTGCTCCTCGTCTCATCGGGTTATGACATCAGGAAGGAAGACCCCCTTGCGGGAATCCGCGTCACCGGTGAAGGCATAAAGGGCATCGTCTCGGGCATCCTCTCGGCCACATCGAAGCCCGTCATCTTCAGCCTCGAAGGCGGATACAATCTGAACGCCCTGGCCGATTCCGTCCGTATCACCCTCCTGGAAATGCTCAGCCACTGAGCGCCTCAAGAGCGGCCCGCACCCTCCTCCCGTACTCATCCCTGCAGGTCTGCTCGATCGCGCAGAGTCGTTCGAAGGGCTCCCGGAAGTCCTGCGCCCCCGCCGTAAAAACACCATGGCCGTAAACGATGGCGCCCCTGCCCTCCCGCATGGCCGCAGGCACGGTGTGCATGAGACCTGACGGACCGGTCCCGATGTCCCCCGACACGACAGGAATGCCGGCGATGCGGTCCCTCATCATGGCCCCGGGAGCTATTGTGCAGACGTCTGGGGAAGAAACCATCGACATGATGACTGCGAACTTCGGATGGCCGTGGAGTATGGCCCTGCATTGCGTTTCGGCATAGATGTTCCGGTGGGCCGACAGCTCCGACGACGCGGTGATGCCGACCGATGACGACCCGTCGAGCGGCACGGCGTCGATGCACCCCCCCAGCTCGTCCATGGAGCTCCCGGTCTGGCTGATGAAGATGCTGCCGTCATAGAGATATGAGATGTTGCCGAAGTAGGAATCGACAAGGCGGCGGTCCACAACGGCCCTGCCCGCCTCGCAGATCATCGAGATGACGTGGTCCTCGTCAACTGGAGGACCCGGCAGGAGGGATGCCGTCTCCCCGGCGGAACGGCTCACCTGCATCACCTCCCACACGCGGCTGAACTGACGAATAAAAGATTTGTCCGGCCGCGCCCCGCCGGCCACGGCCGATTCAAGATGGCTCAGACCCTTCGCGAAATAACAGACGAAAGTGGAAAAGCAGGCCGAGCTGAATGAAACGAAGGCCTGCTCCGGCGTCACCCTCCCGTGGGAAACGATGCCGCGGTCCCTGATGATCACCGACTTCCTCTGCGAGAGCGCCGACGAGATATCTTCAGCGGTGAAGGCATGGATGACGGGGATGTCGTGGAAAAACGTCCTCGTCTCGCAGTCTTCCGGGACGATCCGCTCAAGGCCGCCACAGGTGGTCCTCCGCGAGAGGAGATGGCCGCTGTCGCCGCAGAGCTCTGCGATGATCGTCCGGTAGGGCTCCGCGGGTTCGGCAAAGAGAAGGGCATTGATGCTCATTTGGTCGAAGAGTCGGCGAAGTTCCTCCGCTTCGGCAGGCGGCGCCCCCGCCGAGCAGATGTCGGCGTCGAGGGCCATGAGAAAGGCCCCGTCAGTGCGGGCCAGGCCCTGCGCCTCGAGCTTATGCTGATACTTCCTGAGCTGCCCCTGCATGTCCGTCAAATCCCCGGATGTTGTAATATCTCTCCCGCGCCGCGAGAAAGGATGCCCGGTCAATGGGTGGAATCCTGACGGAGCCGCCGGAGCTGCCTTCTTCCGTAAAAAAACGCCGCGGGAGGTCGTCCTCACGGGCCGTGAACCCATTGGACTCATTCAGCCTCCGCTCGAGTTTCCATATCTCCTCGCCGATTGACAGGAGGGACTGTACATGGTGGTGTCCGCCCGTCACGGCATTGACCGCCTTGGCGTACTCCTCCAGGGATGAGGCGAAAAAGACGAACTTGCAGGCCGTCAGTGAATCGACAACGGCGTTCATGTCTTCGGCGATCCTGATGATTCTCGCCTTGCCCTCGAAGGAAAACCGGTCTGTCGCGACGGGCTTTCGCAGGATCTCGTGGCTGACGGGATAGGCTCTGAGGTGGCATCCTCCCCTGTTGGACGTCGCATAGGCGAGGGCCATCCCGTAAGCCCCGCGGGGGTCGTAGGCGGGAAGCTCCAGCCCCTTGACGGTCATGCTCAGGTCTCCCCTGCCCCGGGCCACGGCATAGCGCAGGGAGCCCTCGGCAAGCTCGTCGCCCGTCCCGCTCCTGGAGGCGATGAGAGGCAGCCATTGCAGGATCTGCGAAGGCTGAAGGCATTTGCCCGTGATCTCACCGTGACATGCGAGTGTCGATGCGGCGCTGATGGTGTCGAGCCCGAGGTCGTTGCAGAGCCTGTTCGCCGCGACGATGTATGCCGGGTCGCTGCAGCCGTTCAGCGCTCCGAAATGTGAGACCGTCTCGTATTCCGGCATCACCTCGCCGCCGGCGCCCCTCTTCTTGCAGAGGATGGGACAGCCTGCGCATCCCGTCCTCTTCGTCATGTACCGCGTCTTCAGACGGTAGCCCGAATAGTCTGAGGAGTTGGGGAAAAAGGTCTTGCGGAAGTTCTCCGTCGGCTCCATGCGCCGTGCGTGAATGAGGTCAACAAGGGCCGCTGTGCCGAACTCGGCGAGGCCGAATTCACCGAACACGGCGGGCGAGGCCCTGAGGAGGCGCATGATGTCCCCGCGGGCTTCCTCCAGACCTTCCGGGTCAGCAACGGGAATGCCGCCCGTCCCCCGCACGCGGATGAGCTTGAGCCGCTTTGCACCCATGACGGCGCCGAGCCCTCCCCTGCCGGCGTTGTAATGGCCGTCGACGACAATGGAGGCGAACCGCACGAGACGCTCGCCGGCAGCGCCGATGGCGGCATAGGAATACTCCTTCGGAATCAGTGCTGCGATGTCGGAGAGGTTTTTCCCCTCCAGGGCCGGCGCTTTTTCGAGAACCACGGTGCCGTCATCGATCGTCAGGACGGACCAGTCATCGGACCTGCCGGTGATGGTGATGAAGTCGAAGCCCGCCCTTTTGAGCTGCGTGCCGAAACGTCCGCCCACTGAACAGTCGAAGATCGTTCCCGTTAAAGGCGATCTGGACACGACGGCCATGCGTCCCGACGTGGGTGTCGCCGTCCCGACAAGGGGGCCCGTGGCGAAGACGAGGGGCAAGGCAGGATCGTATGGAGACCTCGTCATGTGGTCCGAGACAAGGGCGACGCCGATCCCCCTGCCTCCAAGGTACCTGTCACAGAGATCTTTCGGCGTGTCACCGATGACGACGCTGCCCCTTGTCAGGTAAACATGAATGCACTTTCCGACGTAACCGGACATGATCGTATTCTACCATTGAACCGTCGCTGCCTTCCCATGCGACAATGTCAGTGTCGGTGGGATGAAGCTCCAAATCTCCAAACACTCAAGATATTCTCGCGCAAAGCCGCCCAGCGCGCAAATAAAGACCTTAACAGCATCAGTGACAGCATGAAAGGGGAGTCGTCCCGGTCATCGGGCCGTTCGGGGAACGGCCCCTGCAGTCTCTCGATTTCATCCCTTGTGTCACCAACCATTGCACGTACGCGGTGGTCTTGCGTTTCACCAAGGTCGCCGCTGCCCGCACGGGCGCTGCAAATATCGCGTGATCACTGTACAATATATGTGCCATGCTCGAGTGGACCGAGTATATCAAAATCTTCACCACCCTCGTTGCGATAGTGAACCCTCTCGGGGCGATTCCTATCTTCATCAGTCTCACGGGAAACCTGGCAACGCACCAACGCAAAAGCATCATCAATACTGCGAGCATAACCGTATGCGTGGTCCTGATAGTGGCTGCTCTCCTGGGCAAGCTTTTGCTCACTTTTTTCGGCATCAGCATCGCGTCGTTCAAGGTAGGAGGCGGTATCCTCCTGCTGCTCATGGCTATCTCGATGATGCAGGCCAAATACACGCAGACAAAACAGACCCCTGAAGAGGAGGCTGAAGCAGAGGAAAAAGAGAGCATCGGCGTGGTGCCGATCGCCATGCCGCTGCTCTCGGGGCCGGGCGCCATATCCACCGTCATCATCTATGCCGATGCCTCTGCCCACGCCTTCCACGTCGCCCTCATGATCGTAAGCAGTCTCCTGGTGGCGCTGTTGACCTGGATTGCATTGAATCTCGCCAGCCCGGTCAGAAACATGCTCAGTAAGACCGGAATCAACATCGCAACCCGTCTTATGGGACTGCTCCTGGCTGCCATAGCTGTGGAATTTATTGCCGGGGGACTGACGGTGCTCCTTCCCGGACTGAAATAGAAAGGAGGCGGTCTCTGTATGCCTGCAGATGTGCCATTACATCGTCTCAGCGAGCTGCTGAAGAGTATGACCGTCTATGACATCTCCGTCCTTCTCGGCGGCGAATCGGTCGGCTATCCGGGCGACATGCCCTATGGCAGGACCGTCACGTCCTTCATCGGTCAGCCGGGCACGTACGAGCTCTCCCATCTCGTCCTCAGTGCCCACGGGGGCACACACATCGATGTGCCGGCCCATTTCGTCCGCAACGGCAGGAGGATCGACGACTATGAACCGGGTGAGTTCATCTTCCCCGCCGTCGTCGTGCAGACAGAAACCTTTCCGTCCATCGTTGTGGATGACCTGGCAGTGATCAATCTGCAGGAGGGAGACGCCGTCCTCTTCAAGACCCGCAACTCCACGAGCGGACTGATTGAGAGCGGACAGTTCAGGGAAGACTTTGTTGCTCTTTCAGAGGAGGCGGCCCGGTTCCTCGCGGCCAGGCGGATCGGGTTGGTCGGTATTGACTATGTCTCGATCGAACGGCCTGACAGCAAGTCTTTCCCCGTGCACAGATCGCTGCTCGAAAACGACATCCTCATCCTCGAAAGCATCACCCTCCGGATCGTCCCGCCGGGCCGGTACACCCTCATCTGCCTTCCGCTGAAGATCAGGGACGGCGAGGCATCGCCGGTGCGTGCCATCCTCATCGGATAGATTACCGGTTCCTGCGGTCCAGGGACCAGTCGAGCGGATTGATCAGGGTGAATCCGAGGCTTTCGAGTTTCTTCTTCACCTTTGTCACGTTGTTGCTCAACAGATAGGTGAAGACGGCGCGCTTTCCCCCGTCCCAGCGGCGGGCCACGAGGATGCTCCCGAAGGGAATCCCCTCCTCGGTGATGGCATCGACGATCTTTTTGGTCTGTCCCTGCTTGTCCTCCGCGAGGATGCCGAGGAGCTTGCCGGGTTCTTCGATATTGAGCACGTTGATAAACGCGCGCAGGAGATCACGGACCGACAGCATGCCCACCAGCTTGCCGTCCCGGTCCACGACGGGAAAGGCGCCGACGCGGATCTTCTGCGTGATCAGGAGGGCGTCCTGAATGGTGTCCGTCTCGTTCAGGGTGATGACATTCCTCGCCATGATGTCTTTCACCTTCAGTTTCCCGAAGCTCTCATGGGCCTTTGCATAATCCTCGCTCGTCAGGAACGATGAGGGGAGAGCGCTCCTCACATCCCGGTCCGTCACGATGCCGACGAGGTAGTTCTCACCATCCACCACCGGGAGATGCCGGATCTTGTTCTTTTCCATCTTTTCCCTGGCTTCCGTGAGACTGGCTTCCTCACCGATGGTTATGACGTTCGTCGTCATGGACTTATCGATAAACATAATCTCCTCCGTGGTCTGTTGGTGATTACAGGTCTGCCTTTCAGTTGCATGGAGAGGGTGTAGTGCAACGATGAGGTCTATACGCCGAGAAGGATCGCCACATGGTTCCTGATGAGTTCCGGCAGACGCTCAAGGCAGTAGCCGCCCTCCAGCACCGACACGAGCCGTCCTCCCGCATACCTCTCGGCCATCCCGACGATCCTTGTCATGATCCAGGAAAAGCACTCCGGCGAGAGGCGGATGCTTGACATATCATCTTCCGCAATAGCGTCGAAGCCGGCAGACACGAGCATGACCTGGGGCTTGAAATCGGCGAAGGCGGGAAAGAGATCGCGCTCCAGGAGCGTCCTGTATTCGTCATCCCCCTTGCAGGGGAGCACCGGCGTATTAAGGGTATAGCCGAGACCGGCGCCGGCGCCCTTCTCATGTTCCCGGCCCGTGCCGGGATAGGCGAAGGTGGGGTGCTCGTGTATGGAATAGAAGAACACCCCCGGGTCTTCCTCGAAGATGTGCTGCGTTCCGTTGCCGTGGTGGACATCGAAATCGATGATGCCGATCCTCTCTATGCCCCAGGTGCTCTGGATATATCGCGCCGCAATGGCTACGTTGTTGAAGTAACAGAATCCGAGGGCCTTCATCACCTCGGCGTGATGGCCCGGCGGTCGCACGGCGCAAAAAGCGTTGTCAAGTTCGCCTTCCATCACCAGCGTCACGGTGTTGACAATGCCGCCCACGGCGAGAAGCGCCGCCTCGAAGGTGTCGTAGCAGATCTGGTTGTCGGGGTGATCGAAATATTCCTTTTCCGAGAGGCAGGCCTCCTCAAAGCGATCGATATAATGGGGCGGGTGAACGGCCTCGATCCACGCGCGCTTCGCCCGTTTCGCTTTTATCACGCGGAGGTGGGGAAGGAGACCGCCCTCCTCGATGCCGCGGTATGCGGCGAGCAGGCGATCGGGAAGTTCCGGGTGATCGCGATCGACGCGGTGCAGGAGAAACCGTTCGTCATAAAGCAGGCCTGTTCTTCTCAAATTCCGTGACCTCAGAAAACGCATGTGAGTTAGTGTCAGATGAATAATACATCTTCTCAACGGACAATTTCAAAAAGGACAAATAGGGCGTGCATAAGGGCTCCGGTGTCTGGTACGATAAAAACGTGGCATGAGCAATATCATGATGAATAGGCGTCTCAGGATCTTCTTCTCCGGCATCGGCGGCAGCGGCATGTCCGCCCTTGCGACGTTCATGTCCGGCAGGGGCAGCGAGATCGTCGGCTCCGACAGGGCCTTTGACAGGAACCCCCGTCATCCCGTTCACCAGGTCCTCCTGTCACGGGGCATAAAAATCGTGCCGCAGGACGGCAGGGGGCTCGACGGGTCCTTCGACATCGCAGTCTTCAGCACCGCCGTGGAAGGTGATCAGCCCGAGGCGGTCAGGGCGCGGTCACTGGGCCTGACCGTCATGACGAGACCGCAATTCCTCGCCGGGATCGTCTCATCCCTCAGCACCATCGCCGTGGCAGGCACGAGCGGCAAGTCGACCACATCGGGCATGCTCGCCTTTCTCATGAGAGAGCTCTGCCTCGACCCGAGCTTCATAGGCGGCGGACGGGTCAAAGACTTCAGAACCGAACACAACCCGGGCAACGCCATCACCGGCACGTCGGACCATCTCGTCATCGAGGCCTGCGAGTCCGACGGTACCATCGTCGACTATCACCCCGTCCGGACCATCATCCTCAACCTCGATCTCGACCACCACAGCATCGGGGACACATCGGGGATGTTCAGGATGCTCATGGACAACACGAAGGGATTGATCATCGCGAATGGCGATGACAGAAATCTCAGGGAGATCGTTCCGGGAAATGCAGTAACTTTTTCTCTTGACGCGCCGTCGGATTACAGGGTGGACAATATCCATCTGCTTCCACTCGGGAGCGCATTTTCCGCCAGAGGGGTGCCGTTGCGGCTCAATCTCCCCGGCCGCTACAATATTTCAAATGCTGCCGCATGCATCGCCCTGCTGTCCGAGTTGGGAATACCGGTTCGGGACATAGCCCCTGCCCTTGAAAGATTCCAGGGCATCGAGAGGCGCTTCGACATCCACCGCGACGACGCAGAGGGTCTCGTCATCGACGATTACGCTCACAATCCCCACAAGATCGCGGCCCTCATGGAGGCCGTCAAGCCGCTCAGGGAGAGGATCTGCTACATCTTTCAGCCCCACGGGTTCGGCCCGACGCGCATGATGAAAAACGAATACATCGCGGCATTCGCCGATAACCTGCGTGACGGTGACCACCTCGTCGTCCTGCCGATTTTTTATGAGGGAGGGACAGTTGTGAGGGACATCTCCGGCAGGGACATCAGCGATGGGGTAGCTGCCCGGGGAAAGTCAGCCGAGGCAGTCACAGGGAGAGAGGAGATGCTCGGCAAAGTCAGCGGCTGGGACGGCTATGTCGTGCTCGGCGCCCGGGACGAGACGCTCTCCGATTTCGCCCGTCAGATCGCCCAAAGAGTCACGCCGCTTCGGAGGGGATGACCTTCAGTCCCCCCAGCATGGAGATGAATTCCCGGAGGAGATGCCGGTCGTATTCTCCGTTCTCCTGGAGTATCCTGGCCAGGGCATAGAAGGGTTTCATCGCCTTCCGGTAAGGACGATTGGTGGTGAGGGCATCATAGCAGTCGACGATGCCCGTAATCCTCCCGAACAGGGACACGTCCCTACCTGAAAGACCCGCAGGATACCCTTTCCCGCTCAACTTCTCATGGTGCTCGACGACGGCGGAAACCGCCTCTCTCGGAATCCCTGGCTGGGACCGGACGATCTTTTCTCCCTCCGGCACGTGCTGTTGCATGACCTGGTACTCCCGGTTAGTGAGCCTGCCCATCTTGTTGAGAATCTCGTGGGGTATCGTCTTCTTGCCCACATCATGAAGAAGCGCGCCGATACCGAGCCGCTCGACATCATCCCTCGGCAGGCTGACGGCGACGCCGAGGCCGATGGCAAGGACTGCAACGTTGACCGAGTGGGCGTACGTGTATGAGTCGAAACTGTTGAGCGACAGGAGATCATACATGACGTTCCTGTTGTCGAGAATGCCGTCGATCATCACGTTCACGGCGTCAACGGAAGTGCGCACCTTTTCATCGGTGATTGCGTTGTCGAGGAGATCTTTCACAAGGATTTTCGAGTTCTCCTTCAGCGCGATGACCTGTGTCCGTTTCCTGTTCCTTCCGTCGGCGCCGGCCTGCATGAGGCCGCTGAGAAAATCCCTGTAGAGATCCACGTCGGTCTTATTTATGCAGAAGTCTCCCTCGACGGAAAGCACCGCATCCTCGACGGTTACCGGATGATGCTCAGTCGCCGTGAGCAGAGTTTCGCAGGAGTAGTCCTTCAGGACGTGAATGCTGAAGGGAACGGACAGCCCGGGCCTGAGAATTGACCGCTCTATCTGGAAGTACTGCTCTTTCTGATCGGTATAGCGGCTGAACGATTCCTGGGCCTCGACTGCCGGGGACTTGCGGACCCGGGGGGCGGAGGGAGGAGTTTCCAGGGAATGAGCGTCGCTCTTCCTGAGGAAGACTTCGGTGATCTTCCGTTCTCTCAGGACATCCCTCTCGTTTTCCGTCAGCCTGCCGCCGGCCTCCAAAAAACAGACAAAGGCAAGCCCGTCTTTTACATAAACCGGACAGGAAAGGGTCGAATCTTTGGGTACCTTGTCGACGTCGACGGGAACAAGCGGCTCCGCCGTCTCGATCTGCCGCCGTATGATCATACTCATCTTATCGGCGAAACCCGATGATGTCTCACCGGACGGCCGGAGATATCCCGGTGCTGCGGCTACACACCTGACCTTGCAGTTGCGGGGCGAAGCGCCTCAAAGCCTTGCTGAAGGCGGCAATAAGGTTGATGCAACTATTTCCATATCAACCAAAAAGATTCGATCCGTGAATTGTGTCGGACCCCGGCAATGACTGGATGATCGAGGAATTCTACAGGATTTCCAGGGCTGAGAAGAAGTACGGTATCTCAAAAGCTGCGGACTCGGGCGAGTCGGAGCCGTGGACGACGTTCCGCTCCACATTCTCGGCGAAGTCCTTCCTGATCGTGCCCGGCGCAGCATTGGCGGGGTTCGTCGCGCCCATGATGTCGCGCACCTTTGAAATGGCCTGATCCCCCTCGATGACCATGACGACGATGGGTCCCTCGGACATGAAATCAGTCAGGCTGTCATAGAAAGGCCTCTCCTTATGGACGATGTAGAATCCCTGCGCCTCTTCCTTCGAAAGGGCTATCTTCCTGAGAGCCGCTATGCGCAGCCCCTGTTTCTCAAAGCGGCTGATGACCTCGCCGATGACATTCTTCTTGACGCCGTCGGGCTTGATGATCGAAAGCGTTCTCTCCATTCCGTTCTCCTTGTATAACAGATATTTTTAGACTATTGTTGCAGACGCCCCCCCGGAAAGGCGGGGCTGGGGTGAATGCGCCGCAAACCTTGATGCGGCGACACCATAACAGTCACAAAAGACAACATTATTAGTCAACAGCTGACACTCACACTCTCACTCACACTGATTATATATTGATGATGCCGCAGAGCTCCCTGACCGCCGCAACAGACTTCGCAAAATCCTGCCGCTCCTGCTCGTTCAGGTTCAGCTCGACGATCCTCTGCAGGCCGCCCTCGCCGAGGATCACGGGTACGCCTGTGTACACGTCCTTTACCCCGTACTCGCCGTCCAGGTAGGCTGAGCAGGGCAGCATCCGCCGCTCGTCCAGGAGAATGGCCTTAACCATCTGGAACGTCGAGGCTGCCGGCGCATAGTAGGCGCTGCCCGTCTTCAGCAGGGCGACGATCTCTGCGCCGCCGCTTTTCGTCCTTGTGACAAGCGCATCGATCCGGTCCTTGCTCAGCAGTTCCGTGATGGGGACTCCTTTGACGGTCGTGAACCGGGGCAGCGGGGTCATGAGATCACCGTGCCCCCCGAGAACGAGGGCCTCCACGTCCTCGGGCGAAACTCCGCATTCCCATGCTACGAAAGTCCTGAATCGCGCCGAGTCGAGGACTCCGCCCATCCCGAGCACCCGTTTCGAATCGAAGCCGGAAACCTTGAAAGTCAACTGGGCCATGACATCCATGGGGTTCGTGACGGCAATGTAGACCGCCTGAGGCGAGAGCTTCATCGTGTTCTCGACGACACCCGACACGACTTTGGCGTTCGCCATGAGCAGGTCGTCCCTGCTCATGCCGGGCTTCCTGGCCAGACCGGCGGTGACAACGACGACCGAGGAGCCTGCTGTGGGGCCGTACTCGTTCGTCCCGACGACGGATGAGGCCGACGCCCAGAGGGGACAGGCCTCGGACAGGTCGAGGGCCTTGCCCTGGGGCATGCCCTCCGCGATATCGTAGAGCACCACATCGGCGATGCCGGACTGTGCGATCATATGGGCGAGGGAAGCACCCACGTTCCCAGCGCCGACAACGGTAACCTTGTTTTTCATTGTGTTGTCTCCTTATTATTCACTCTTTGCTTTAGATAATACTGCATAAGACACACGACGATCAAGCAGTTCGGGGAACGGCCTCAACATGTCATTCGCACGACCAACTTTCTATCCGCACATGCTGAAAGGGCCCTTGATCTTCACCCGGAGGTGGCCGTCGTCCTCTTTTTCGACGGTGTAATCGGCCCTGCAGGCCCTGATGTAGATCTCGAACTTCCTGAGGTCTTCCTTGTCGTCATCGATCAGCACGTCGACATCGACAAAGACGCTGCAGAGTCCTTCAAGATGGCGCTTGAACTCCCTGATGTGCTCCGGGTTCTTCAGTCCCCGCGCGTCGATGAGCATGACGACCCCCCTTTCAGCAGACGGATTGATCGATTGATCTCAGGCAGCGATACTCAGCCGGCAGTCGGAAAGATAAAACATACGGTCAACGCAGACGGGGAGGCCGATGTGGTGAAAAGCCTTTCCGCTAAGATACCTTGTTTATCTCCAGACCACCCTTTGCCGTGTCTATTGATACCGGAAGCCAATCAGGCAACAGGCACCGGACACCTTGAAATGTCTCACCATCGCATTGGAAAGACTTTGAACCATATCTGCCTTCCCGGAAAAACACCGTGTACAACGAAATCGAGCCGAATAGACTCCGGGCAACGTCTTTCTACAATGCCGACAGGGTTTTGTTCAGCGTCTCTACATTCTCGACGTTGAAGATGCGCACCGAGGGCTCTATTCTTTTGATCAGTCCCGAGAGCACTTTGCCCGGCCCGACTTCGATGAAAGTGCCGGCATCGGTCGCCGCAATGGCCTTCACACAATCCTCCCACAGGACGGGATGACTGAGTTGTTTCACGAGGGCCTGCCGGATGACAGCGCTTTCCGTCGTGATGCGTGCGTCGGCATTGCAGACGATGGGGATTTTCGCATCCCTCAGGGCGATCGCCGCGAGGGCGCTTTCGAACAGCTTGGCCGCCTCCTCCATGAGCCTGCAGTGAGAAGGGATGCTGACATTCAGCTTCACTGCCCGTTTCGCCCCGCTGTCGAGGGCTTTCTTCATGGCCTCCTCGACGGCTTCTTTCTCGCCCGATATGACTATCTGGCCGGGGCAGTTGTAGTTCGCCGCCCCGACATAGCCCGTCGTAATGCCCGCGCAGACATCATCGAGGTCCTTTCTTTCCATGCCGAGGATGGCCGCCATGAGCCCCGTGCCTTCCGGTACCGCCTCCTGCATGATACGGCCACGCACCTCCGTTATCCTGACGGCGTCGGCAAAGGACAAGGCGCCGGCGGCGACGAGGGCTGAGTACTCACCGAGGCTGTGCCCCGCAACGACCGAGGGGACGACACCTTTCAACGTAAGGGCCCGGTACGCTGCGACGCTTGCGACGAGGAGGCTGGGCTGCGTCCTGACGGTCCTGTTCAGCTCCGACGCCGGTCCCTCGAAGCTCAGCTGTCCGAGATCATATCCGAGAAGGCCCGAGGCCTCCTCATAATAGCCCTTTACCTCACCGACCCGTTCAAAGAGGTCTTTGCCCATGCCGACGGACTGGGACCCCTGCCCGGGAAAGACGACGGCGATCTTACTCTTGTCCTTTAGCATCTTTCAGTTTCCTTATCAGGACCGGCACCACCTCGTTGACATCGCCGACGATGCCGTAAGTCGCCACGGAGAAGATGGGCGCGTCCGGGTTCTTGTTGATAGCGATGATCATGTCTGACGACTGCATCCCCACAAGGTGCTGCACCGCGCCGGAGATGCCGCAGGCGATGTATATCTTCGGGCAGACCGTCTTGCCCGTCTGGCCGACCTGGTGACTGTAAGAGACCCATCCCTCGTCCACGGCGGCCCTCGATGCGGCAAGGGCGCCTCCCAGCAGATTAGCCAGCTCGGAGAGCATCTCGAACCCCTTGGGGCCGCCCACTCCCCTGCCGCCGGCGACGATGAACTCGGCCTCCTGGAGGTTGACGGAGCACTCCGATTCCTCTTTCACCGACTCCAGGACCTTCGTTCTGCAACGGACGTTCTCCGGTTTTATCTCTATGATCTCTCCCGTTCTTGCCGGGTCGTACTCGTTCCTCTTCATGACCCTCGGCCTCACCGTCGCCATCTGGGGCCGGTGGCGGGGGCACAGGATGGTGGCCATGATGTTGCCGCCGAAGGCGGGCCGCACCTGGAGGAGGTGACCCGATTCCTCGTCGATTGAAAGGGAAGTGCAGTCCGCTGTCAGGCCCGTACGGAGGCGGGCGGCGACGCGGGGGAAGAAAGACCTGCCGATGGGTGTTGCCCCGGCAAGGACGATTTCCGGTTTATGGGACCCGATGAGCTCCATGAACATCTGCGCATAGGGCTCGTCGTTGAACTGGTCGAAAAGGGGGTCGCTGACGTGATAGACCCTGTCGGCGCCCCAGGCGATGAGCTCCCGTGCCTCCTCCGGGGAGGCGCCGAAAAGCACCGCAGAAAGGCTTGTCTTCCGCACGTCGGCGAGGGCCCTGCCGGCGCCGAGAAGCTCGTACGCCACGGAGGCGACCAGGCCTTCTCTCTGCTCTGCGAAGACCCAGACACCACTGTATCCGGACAGGTCGACAGCCGTCCTCTCGTCACCCGCCTCGGCCACCTCGACGATGGCCCCTTCGGGGCAGAGGCTCATGCAGATCTTGCAGAAATCGCAGTAATCGGTGATCAGGGCCTTTTCGCCCTGCATTTCGATGGCTGAATGGGGGCATGAATCGACGCACTGTCCGCAGCCCGTGCAGAGTTCCTCCCTGATGACTATACGCATTGCAGCCTCTTCAGCTCCCGGACCAGTTCCTCGACCTGCTCCTCCATCGACCCTTCGAGCTTCCGCCGGTCCGACTTCGCCGGCGGCGGAAAGATGTTCTTCACCTGAGTCGGCGATCCTTTCAACCCGACGTCATCGCCTGCAGCGCCGATGGAGGCCATATCCATACGCTGAATGACAGCCTTCTTCGCGGCCATCTTCCCCTTCAGCGAAGGCAGGCGGGGCGTGTTTATCTCCCTGACGACGGTCAGCAAGACCGGCAGCGACGATTCAACCCGGTCGAACCCGTCATCCATGAGCCTCTGGACCACGATTGTTTGTGCCGTTACCTCATCGATTTTCCTGACATAGGCGATGTGGGGAATATCGAGGAACTCCGCCATTTCCGGTCCGACCTGGGCGGTGTCGCCGTCGATCGCCTGTTTGCCACAAAGAATGAGATCGAAACCGGCCGCTTCCGACGCCTTTGCCAGCGTGTAGGCTGTCGCCCACGTGTCCGCCCCTGCAAAGGCCCTGTCGGTGATGAGTCTCGCCTCGTCGACGCCCATGGCGATCGTCTCCCTGAGGGCATCCTCCGCCTGGGGCGGGCCCATCGTCATGACGGTCACCTTCCCCCCTACCTTTTCGCGGACCTGGAGCGCCGCCTCGACGGCGTGGAGGTCATAGGGATTGATGATGCTCGGCACTCCCTCCCGGATGAGCGTGTGCGTCTCAGGGTGGATCCTGACATCGGCTGTATCGGGTACCTGCTTAATGCAGACGATGATGTTCACGTCCGTCCTCCCGCAAAAATTTAGAACCGATAGTTTACCGTTTATTCTTCTTTCTTTTCAAGTACTACAGTGGCGACTGCATAGGTCGTTTCGTGTGCCAGTGTCAGGTGGATGACCGTACCCGCGCAGACGGCGGAGAGCCTCCCGTGAACGATGAGAGACGGCTTGCCGGATGGGGCATTGACGACCTCGATATCCCTCAGGACCGACACCGGCAACACCCTGCGTCCGACCTCCGTGCTGAAGGCCTTGATGAAGGCCTCCTTTGCGGCGAAGCGGACCGCCAGGGATGGAAAGGGGTCCTTTCTCGTCATGCAATGCGCGATCTCGCCGTCGGTGAAGACCTTCTTCAGGAAGCGGTCTCCCCACCGCCCGACGGCCCGGCGCATCCTTGACACGTCAACGATGTCAGTACCGATGCCTCGTATCATCCACACCCCGGTCATTAAGTCATTGAGTTATTAAGTCACTGAGTCATTGAGTCTTTCGTCAGCAGTCGAAAGTCGAAACCACGCTGTGATGGCCCGAACGGGAAAGCTGATGTGGTGAAAATCCTTTCCGCTAAGATACCTTATTCATCCCCGGACCACCCTTTGCCGTGTCTACTTATCGGAGCATACGCCATCCGGAAAGGCCGGGTGTATGCGCCGAAAACCTTAATGCGGCAACACCGTAACCGTCACAAAAGAAAATGATTCAGGCCGCTGTCAGAAAAGAGCGAGCCTTTTTTCTGACACTCACACTGACACGTACACTGTCTTTCAGAGCGCTTCGTCCCGCCTTTCTATGCAACTGCAAGGTCTACTGCTGCCACAAACCCGTCAGGCAAAAGGCGATGAACACCTCGAGATGTGCACATTGCTTCATAGGCCCGACCGAAAGGCGAGGCAAAGCGCCGAAAAGCATCGGTGCTGCGAAACCGCTGCCGTCCCATAGAGAGCATGGAAGCACAACTGTTGATGATACAAAGGGTGAAATCTTCACAACCAATAATAAACAATCATGCTCGCTATCAGCGAGGCTTTGAGGCGTTTTGCCCCGCCTTTCGGTGCATCTGCCAATATGGTGCTCATCATCGCATTGGAAAGGCTTTGAACCATATCTGACTTCCCGATAAACGCACAGCTATCCGCACGTCTTTAACACACTGTGTCCCGCCTTTTCATGCTCTCAGGCACTTCATGACGCCTGCGCCTTCGCTATGAGGTCCTTCATCTCCCTGACAGCCCGTTCTATGCCGACGAGCACAGACCTCGAAATGATGCTGTGGCCGATGTAGAGTCCCCTTAATCCCTTGATGGAGGCGATTTTCCGGACATTGAAATAGGTGAGCCCGTGGCCTGCATTCGCAAGGAGGCCTTCCCGGTGCGCCGTCCCGATCGCCTCCATCACGCGGTGCAGCTCCCCGTCCTGCGCTTTTCCCCGGGAGTTCGCGTAGAGTCCCGTATGGATCTCGACCATGTCCGCGCCGGTCTCTTTCGCTATTTCGACATCGGAAGCCGAGGGGTTGATGAAGAGGCTCACGGGCATGCCGCCGTCATGTATCCTGGCGATCGCCTGTTTCAGGTGGTCCCGCATGGCAGCCATATCAAGCCCGCCTTCCGTCGTCAGCTCCTGCCGCTTTTCCGGCACGAGCGTGACGAAATCAGGATGGACCGTGAGGGCGATCCCGATCATTTCATCCGTCGCCGCCATCTCGAGATTGAGCTCCGTCCGGACGACCTCCCTCATGATCCTGAGGTCCCTGTCATTGATATGTCGCCGGTCTTCCCTCAGATGGACGGTGATACCGTCGGCGCCGCCCAATACGGCAAGGGTCGCCGCCATGACGGGATCGGGCTCAAAGGTCTTCCGCGCCTCCCTCACGGTGGCGACATGATCGACATTCACACCGAGTACCATGCAGTTCCTCCTCAGTAGATAATGGTATAAAAAGCGATTCCCAGGTATTCATGCACTGCCGCGGCGACTTTTCGGTAGTCGCTTGGCAGGTAGTCTGTCCAGTCGTATTGTTTTCCCTGTGCCGACTTGAACGACGCGGGAAAGGGTGTCACGTCCATGCCGGCTTTCCTGAAGCTCAGGACGGCCCTCTTGAGATGGTAGGCTGAGGTGACGACAACGGGACGTTTCAGCCTGAGTTCACGGCAGAGCTCCTTCGTATATTGAGCGTTCTCGAAGGTGTCCCTGCTCCTTTCCTCGACAATGATCTGCTGAGGAGCCACCCCAAGGTCAAGGAGAAAGCGTCTGACGATCGGCGCCTCCGCCTCCTTGTGTTCGAAAACCTTGCCGCCCGACACGATAATGGGAATGTCGAGCTTCTTCTGGAGCCGCACGGCCGTCACGATCCTGCCGTACATCTCCTCCGACGGGGCGCCCGTGCCGGTCATATCCGGCGCCTTCCCGTAGACGCCTCCTCCGAGCAGAACGATCACGTCTCCTTTGGGATCCCGGGGGATGGGAAAGTCACGCTCCAGCCCCCTCATCAGGGCATCGGAGACGGGTGTGACGGACACGCCCCACATGACGAGGCCTATCAGGAAGGTCACCAGGCCCGGCGCCACCTTTTTTCTCAGGAAAAACCAGACCGCCGCGAACAGGAGGATGACGATGAATATCCCCGGCGGCAGGATGAATGCGGCGATGGCCTTCTTGATCAGAAACACCGGTCAGTCCGTGCCGGAGAATTTGACGAGAGTCCCACGCTTCGACCCGTAACGAAAAACGGTTATGCCCTTGAGGCCCTTCTCATAGGCGAGGAGGAGGATCTCCGCTATCCCCTCAGGGGAGATGGTCCGGGGGAGGTTGATCGTCTTTGATACGGCGTTGTCCGTGTATTCCTGGAAGGCGGCCTGCATCCCGATATGGTCTTTCGGCGGGATTTCGTGGGCCGTCCTGAACAGTGCCCTGACATCCCGCGGCAATTCCCTGATGCCCTTCAGTGTTCCCTGCCGCCTGACGCGCTCCATGAGTGCGCCGGAATAGAACCCCCGGTCCTTCGCGGTCTGCACGAAGAGACGATTGATCTCCGTGAGTTCCGTGTCGAGGACGAACCGCTTGTACGCAAGGGCGAAGACAGGCTCTATGCCGCTCGAACAGTCAGCGATCGTCGACAGGGTGCCTGTGGGGGCAATGGTCGTCCTCGTCGCATTGCGGACCATCGGCATGCCGGGAGAGTCATAGACGGAGCCACGGAAATTGGGAAACACGCCCCGCTCCCCGGCAAGCCCTACCGACGCCTCGTTCGCCTTGTCCCGGATGAAACCCATGACCGTCCTCGCCAGGTTGAAGGCGTCGTGGCGATTGTAGGGGATGCCCATGAGGATGAGCATATCCGCCCAGCCCATGACACCGAGACCCACTTTCCTGTTTCCCCTGTGCATCCTCTCGATCTCCGGCAGGGGATAGGCGTTTACGTCGATAGCATCGTCGAGAAACCTGATGCCCGTGACGACATCCCTCCCGAGCAAGGGGAAATCGATGGTCCCGTCGGCCACGTATTTCGAGAGGTTCAGCGACCCGAGCACGCAGGCCTCGAAGGGCAACAGGGGCTGCTCGCCGCAGGGATTGGTGCTTTCCATGGCGCCGAGGCCCGGCGTGGGGTTCGCCCGGTTGATCCGGTCGATGAAGACGATGCCGGGATCACCCGTCTCCCAGGCGCTCCGGACGATCTCGTCGAAGACGGTGCGGGCCCTGAGCCGCCGGACCGTATCGCCGGACCGGGGATTGATCAGGCCATACTCGCCGTCCTGTTTCAGGGCGTCCATGAACGCATCGGTGATGGCCACGGAGATGTTGAAATTGGTTAACTCTCCACCAGTCCTCTTGACACGCACAAACTCGAGGATATCGGGGTGATCGACGCGGAGGATGCCCATGTTCGCGCCACGCCTGGCGCCGCCCTGCTTGATCACGTCCGTCGCCGCGTTGTAGACCTTCATGAACGAGACGGGTCCGCTCGCAATGCCTCCGGTGGACCTGACAATATCGGCGCGGGGCCGCAGCCGGGAGAAGGAGAAACCCGTACCCCCGCCGCTCTGGAGGATGAGTGCCGCATGCTTCAGGGTGTCAAAGATGCCCTTCATGGAGTCCTCCACGGGCAGGACGAAGCAGGCGGCGAGCTGACCGGGAGATTTCCCCGCGTTCATGAGTGTCGGGGAATTCGGCAGGAACCGGAGGGACGTCATGATCTCGTAAAAACGTTCCTCCCAGAGGGCTGCATCGTGGCGATAGATCGATTCCGCCTTGGCGACATGACGGGCGACGCGGCGGAACATCTCATCGGGTGTTTCAATGACCTCGCCTTCTTGGTTCCTGAAAAGATACCTCGCCCTCAGTATTTTTATGGCGTTTTCTGTCAGTTCCATGAGTATAATAGTATACTACATGATGGATGCCGTGAGGCTTATCGAAAAGTATTACCCCCAGGATTCCCTTGCCCGTCGTCTCCTTTTGGCTCATAGTATGCTCGTCGCCCGGAAAGCCCTGGAAATCGCCCGGGGGGTTCCTGAATTCAGTCCGGACCTTGCCTTTATCGAAGAGGCGTCCCTGCTTCATGACATCGGTATTTTCATGACCAGGGCGGCACGGATCGGCTGCCACGGAGATTTGCCGTACATCGCCCATGGGCTTATGGGCAGGGAGATACTCGAACAGGAGGGACTGCCCCGGCACGCCCTCGTCTGTGAGCGTCACGTGGGACTCGGCATCACCCTGTCCGAGATCGAGGAGAATGATTTACCTTTGCCGGCGCACGACATGTCGCCGGTTACCATCGAGGAAAAGATCATCTGCCTCGCCGATAAGTTCTATTCGAAATACGGGAGCGGACTGACGAGGGAAAAGCCCCTGGACCAAGTCCGGAATGAGATCAGGAAGTACGGGGAACAGAAACTGAAAACCCTGGAGGAGTGGCTCGTCCTGTTCAGGATGACCTGAGATGCATCATTCGATTTTCCCGTCTTGCTTCAAAGACACATAAACGTCACTTCCTCTTGCATGGAAAGTCCTTGGAATACCCGTCGCGACTCGATTTATCAGCCTGCAATCGGATACAATTGATTTTCCGGAAGCCCTGACAACAGTCATCCGTTCCCGGTCGGCAGGGGATCACCAATGACAGGATAGGAGAGAGGAGGTGTCCATTGTTCGGCTTCGGTGATGTCTGGGTTGCCCTGGCATACATCCTCTGCGTCGTGAGTTCCCTGTTCTGTGTGGGCTACGGCATCCTGCACTGGAACGACGAGGAGATGCCGCCGCCCGTCCATCCTCCCGATGAGAACCCGGATTTCGAGGAGACGGAGTAATGCGGCCCTGTGAGGGGTCCTGCGAGGGGACTTTTTTCAGGTCATGAACTACGAGGTTCTCGTCATCATCATCGGCGCCTATGCGCTCATCACGGGGTATCTCGGCTGGCTCGGCTACAGGAAGACAACGAGCGCTGCCGACTATCTCGTCGGCGGCAGAGAGATCCATCCCGTCCTCATGGCCCTCGCCTACGGCAGCACATTCATCAGCACATCGGCCATCGTCGGTTTCGGCGGCGTCGCCGCCCTCCTCGGCATGGGCCTCCTGTATCTCACGTTCCTCAACATCCTCGTGGGCATTTTCATCGCTTTCGTCGTCTTCGGACGGAGGACCCGCAGCATCGGCGCCCGCCTCGACGCGCACACCTTTCCCGAGCTCCTCGGCCGCCGCTTCGGATCGCGGTTCATCCAGGGGTTCTCCGGCGGGATCATCGCCCTGCTCCTGCCCCTCTACGCCTCAGCGGTCATGATCGGCGGCGCCCGCTTCCTCGAGGTCCAGCTGAAAATGGACTATGGTCTCGCCCTCTTTGTTTTTTCGGCCATTGTGGTGTTCTATGTGTTTTTCGGCGGGCTGAAGGGCGTTGTCTATACCGACGCGTTTCAGGGCACGATCATGCTTGCCGGCATGACAGTGCTCCTCATTTATACCTACACTCTCGTCGGGGGCTTCGGGAGTCATCAGGCGCTTACAGACCTGGCGCCGCTAGTGCCTCAGAAATTGCGGGCCGACGGTCACCAGGGGTGGACGGCCATGCCGTCATTCGGTTCGAAGATATGGTGGCAGATGGTCTCGACGATCATCCTCGGCGTCGGCATCGGTGTGCTCGCGCAGCCCCAGCTCGCCGTCCGGTTCATGACGGTGAAGAGCGGCAGGGAACTGCACCGGGCACTTGTGCCGGGAGGGATATTCATGCTTGTCATGGTCGGCGTCGCCTACATCGTCGGCTCTCTCAGCAACCTCTACTTCTGGAGAAAGGAAGGTAAGATCGCCCTCGCCATGGTGACTGACCCTGCAACAGGCAAACCGAATATCGATAAAATCATGCCGACATTCATCAGCCACGCAATGCCCGAGTGGTTCGGCTACCTCTTCTTGGTCACCCTGCTCGCGGCGGCCATGTCGACCCTGAGCGGCCTCTTCCACGCCATCGGCACGTCCATCGGGAGAGACCTCTATCAGCAGGCGATCGCCGGGGGCAAACACCAGGAGCGGACCGTACCGATCGCGAAGTGCGGGATCTTTTTCGCCTTTATCGTCTCGACGATCCTTGCCTATAACCTCGAGCCGGGCATCATCGCCATCGCGACGGCCCTGTTTTTCGGCATGTGCGCGGCCGTCTTCCTCCCGGCTTATGTATCGGCCCTGTTCTGGAAGGCAGCGACCCGGTCAGGCGTCATCGCCGGCATCGTCACGGGGTTTTCATCGTGGGCCCTCTGGGTGCTCTTCATCCATGAGAGGGAATCGGCCGCTCTCGGGATTTCAAAGCTCCTTTTCGGCGTCCCGAGCCTCGTCACCGGCACCATGTGGGCCGTCGTCGACCCCATCGTCATCGCGCTGCCCCTGTCGTCCCTCGTGACCGTCGCGGGCTCGGTCATGACCAAGGACCGGGGCCGCTCCTGAGCTACACATAACCATATCGTTGCATACGCCTTCCGGAAAGGCGGGGCTGGGGTGTATGCACCGAAAACCTTGCTGCGGCGACACCTGTATCATTGCGAAGGCGAGGCATACGCCGATGTCAGGAGAATTGGACTTCTTTTCCGACACTGACACTCACACTCACACTGTTTTCAGAGCGCTTCGCCCGCCTTTGTCATGCAATTGTGAGGTTGGCTGACTAACAGCCTTCGACGGGTTTCTTCTTTGCAGGCTCTGTTGCCGGCTTCTTCGGCGCATCCGGTGCTTTGCTCGGCGGGGCCGGCGCAGGTTCAGGCTTCGGGGCCTCTTTCACGGTCTTCGGCGCGGGCTTCTCCGGGACACCGGTGGTCTGCTCAACGGGCTTTTCCGGCGCCGCCGGCACGGGGCTGACGGCCTCCTTCTTCGGGGCCTCGGCGGGTTTCTGCTCCTCCGCCTTCTTGCATCCCCCGGCAAACAGAAGACATGCCGAGCACAAGGCCACCACAACGATAATCAATCCGTTCTTCATCATGACGCACCTCCGAGGGGAAAAAAATGTCACTCTTCCGGCGATATTCATTCCATGATATCCTAAATGTATGATCGATGCAAACATCGGGCAGGCGGCTGCGTTGGGAATGCGCGTCGCCAAGCGATGGGATAACCTTATCGTTGCAATACATTCCCCGGAAAGGCGGGGCTGGGGTGCATGCGCCGAAAACCGTGCTGCGGCGACACCTGTATCATTGCGGAAGGCGCGGCATACGCCGATGTCAGGAGAATTGGACCTCTTTTCCGACACTGACACTGACACTCACACTGACACTGTTTTCAGAGCGCTTCGCCCCGCCTTTCCATGTAACGACAGGGATACCTCATCCGTGGCAGGTCCGTGGTGAAGACGGCAACACTCCTGCACAGCAATGCAGGCGCCCTTACTCTCCCTCTGCTCCTGTTCATCTGCCTCGTCCTCGTCATGGCTCTCGCGACGGGCGCAGTCATTTCCTCGACGGCACAACATATCCGGACCGTCGAGAGGCTCGCCCAGGAGGCCCTGAACAGCACCGCCCTCGCCCTCGCCTCCACAACGGAACGCATGGTGGCCGAAAGGGGAGCCATGAGCGGCGAGGAATTCCGTGATGTCCTGTCTGACCGGGTCGTCGCGTATGCACTTATCGCGTCCGAAAACGGCACCATCCTGTTTCATACCAACCCCCGTCTTGTGGGCGCCGCGTTAACCGAACGGGAAAACATGGCGTCATTCCTCCCCCTCAACATGACAGGGCGCAGGGTGACCCTGCAGACGGGCACCCCGGCCTATGAGTTTTTCTATATCCTTCATCGTGATGACGGCGCGGCGGACCTTCTCAAGATCGTGTTGCACACATTCCCCGCAGACTCCATCACCGAAAGGGCGAAGGAAATGTGGTGGAGCGTCGCGGTGGTGCTCACCGCCCTCTGGATTGTCGGCCTTGCCCTCGCATGGACCGTCCGCAGATACGCCGGCCTCCAGGCGAAGCGGGAAAAAGACAGGCAGATGGCGGTGATCGGACAGATGACATCCGTCCTGGCCCACGAGATCAGGAACGCCATCGGCGGCGTCAAGGGCTTCACGCAGTGGATCGACGAGAAGACGGAATCCTCGGACCACCGGAAAGCCGCCCTGGCCCTCGTGCTGAAGGGGACGGGGAGGATCGAAACACTGGTGAATGACCTTCTCCTCTATGCGCGCAATGAGACATACTCGATCGAAAGTGTCAATGTCGCGCCCCTTCTTGACGAGGCAATGACTGTCGCCACCGCATCCTGGGAGGGAGAGAAGAAATCTGAATTCGACCCTGACATTCCCGTGCTGGCAGACAGGGAGAAACTCCTCCGTGTATTATTGAATGGGATGCAGAATGCGGTGCAAGCAATGGGCGACGGGGGGCATCTCAGGGTATCGGCGAAATCCTCCGGCAGGTGGGTCACCATCGTCATCGAGGATAACGGCCCCGGCATCTCCCCGGACGTGCAGGAGCACCTCTTCTCTCCCTTTTACACAACCAAGCCGACGGGAACGGGACTGGGGCTTGCATATTGCGGAAAGGCAATCGGAGACATGAAGGGAACAATCACACTTATGAACAGGACGAACGGCCGGGGCGCCGCGCTTACGATACGGCTTCCGGCGCCGCCGTGAACCCTCCTTTTCATGGGTTTTACGCAACGATGTGGGTTATTTAGTGTCTGTTTATAAACTCATAAAGTGCAGTATATTTGTCATTCCGGCTTGTCCGGAATCGTTCTTTCAGAAGGATTCCCGACGCCCCCGCATCACGTGCGGGGTTGCGGGAATGACAGATGAAGTCTACTTTATGGACAGACTCTATTTAGACAGTAGTGAGGTGATATGAATAAAACGATACTGGTTGTTGACGACGATGAATTGATGCGGGCCTTCTTCGTGACCGTTCTCCGCGAAGAGGGGTACACCGTTGACGAGGCCCCGGACGGGAAGAAGGCGCTCGCGCGGCTCAGCGGAGCCGATATCGGCCTGGTCATAACGGACGTAAAGATGCCGGGACTGAGCGGCATGACACTCCTGGAGGAAGGCAGAAAGATGCGCCCCGATGTCAGGTGGATCATGATCACCGCCTACGGGTCTATCGGGCAGGCCGTCGAAGCGATGAAGGCCGGAGCGAGCGACTATCTGGCGAAGCCCCTGCAGAGCCCCGAGGAGCTGCGCCACGTCGTGCGCCGGGTTCTCAGGGACGCGGAGAACGAGCGCAGGATAGAGCTGCTGACGGAGGAGCTCGGCAGCGCCTTTCCGCCGCCGGAGATGGTCTTCCTGGGGGAAGGAATGCAGGAGGTCTACCGGCTTGTGCAGGAGGTTGCGCCGACGCCCGCGACGGTCCTCGTTCTTGGGCCGAGCGGGACCGGCAAGGAGCTCATCGCGCGGGTCATTCACCGGCTGAGCCCGAGAAAGGACAAGCCCTTCGTCGCCGTCAACTGCGCAGCCCTTGCTGAATCTGTCCTCGAAAGCGAGCTTTTCGGTCACGAACGCGGCTCTTTCACCGGTGCGGCGGGCATGAGAAAAGGACGGTTCGAGCTTGCCGACGGCGGAACGATGTTTCTCGACGAAGTGGCGGAGATACCGCCGCCCGTACAGGTCAAACTGCTGCGCGTCCTCCAGGAGCGGGCCATCGAGCGGGTCGGCGGCTCGACGGCCATCCCTGTCGACATCCGGATCATATCGGCGACAAACAAGGACCTGACGGCCGAGGTGGCGGCAAACCGCTTCAGGGAGGACCTCTTTTACCGGGTCAACGTCTTCCCCATCACCCTGCCGCCGCTCACCGGCAGAAGGGATGCGATCATTCCCCTGGCGGAGTATTTCGTCAAGAAATATGCGGCATCCCTCGGCAAGAAACCGTGTCCCCTGTCGGACAGCGCACGGTCCCGCCTGCTGGACTATCACTGGCCGGGGAACATCCGTGAGCTCCAGAACGTGATAGAGAGGGCCGTCATCCTCTGCAAAGACGTGATCGATGCCTGTCATCTGAACCTGCAGGCGGCAGATGAAGGGGCTGCTCCGGAAGGGGGTATGCTCGGGAGGAGGGAGAGGGAAGCGATTGAGGAGGCCCTTCTCAAGACGGGAGGGAACAGGAAAAAAGCGGCGGAGATGCTCGGCATTTCCCGGAGGACTTTGCATTATCGGCTCAAACAGTTCGGGATTACGTAAATGGAACGGCTCTTGCAAAGATTGATTATTGATACTTGCGTGAATGAAATAACATTATCGTCGCACACCCCCTCCGAAAAGGCGGGGCTGGGGTGAATGCGCCGAAAACCTTGGTGCGGCGACACCTGTATCGAGACATGGGTGAATTGGACATCTTTTCCGACACAGACACTCACACTCACACTGACATTGTTTCCAGAGTGCTTCGCCCCGCCTTTTCACGCAACTGATAGGTAACCATGAAGATTTCTGTCGTGTTCATCATCCTGCTCATGACGCTCCTCGTTCCGCAGGGCGCCCCGTCGGCGGAGGACGCCCTGCTCGAAAAAAGCGGCATCCGTTATCCCGAAGGGTTCGATCTCAACACGGTCCATGAAATCCAGGGAAAGGTGCGGGGGGTCACCATGCCCGAACAGGGGCCTGTCAGCTTCAGCCTCTCTGCAAAGAGAGAGGCCTATACGGTTTTCGCGTCGCCCCGGTGGTACTGGGATGACCTTGAGGTCTCCCTCGGGGAAGGCGCGGAGGTACGCGTCCTCGGATCGACGACGCTGGGCAGGGACGGACACCTTTACATTGTCGCCCAGGAGCTGACTGTCCTCGATTCCCGCAAGTCATACAGTTTCAGGGCGAGCGACGGGACCCCGCTCTGGAGAGGACCCCGTATCGGATCAGGCGGGAGGGGCGTGGGAGGCGGCCACCAGATGAGGGGCGGCGGAGGCCAGGGAAGGGGGCGGAGATGACGACTCGGGGGTCGGCCTCTTTTTTCCTTTCCATCGCCTCAGCCATCCTTCTGCTCATTGCAGGGATTCCCGCCGGGGCCGCCTGGGAATCCCTCGTCAGAGTCGGCTTCGACTCCAACGTCAACAGGGACATCGACAATGAGAAGAGCGACACCTATGCATCGTTCAGACTCCTGACGGAGAAGGAACCGACCGGTGAATCCCGCATGGAGTGGACCTATGCGGCATTGGTCGAAGCGACAGTATACAACCGCTATGATGAACTGAATTCCATAGACCTTTCCTTCACTCCCGGGCTCGTCTACCGGCCGCACCTCTCGGTGACCATCGGACTCCACCCCTTTGTGGGCGGGCAGTTGGTGAGCGAATCGGACCTGTCCTCTCTGACTGTCGGGGGCCAGGCAAGTCTCCGCGGCTATATCTCTCCATCTGTCTCTCTGAATGTCTACTATTCCTATCGGGAGAGTTTTGCCAACAACGATATTTATTCCTACGGGATGCACAGTGCGGGAATCGCTGCTTCAATGGCGGTCAGCGCGAAGGTCGCCATTGAGGCGGGCTATGAATACGGTCACGGCGACTCCTTTCTCGGGCTGGGGGGAGAAGACAAATCAGGACAGGGGGGTCCTCCTGGAGGGGGACAGCGACCTGGAGGGGGACAGGGACCCGGAGGGGGACAGGGGAACCAGTTCCGCGGCAGCCTCTCCCCCGTCTTCGGTGAATCCGTCGTCAAAGAGACCGTCGACCGGCACACCTTCGAAGCGGCAGTGACCGTCAATTGGAATCGTTCCTGGTTCAGTTCCGTACAGTATATCTTCACCTCCTGGCAGGGTGATTCAGGGACTGCATCATCCCACGGGGGATACCTGTCCGCAGGCTATCGCTTCTGAAGAATTCGGCTCTCATTTCCGACAACCAAGCAATAATTGCGCACCTGCGCAGAAAAGAGCGCAAATATTGCGCACCCCGATGACGCTCCTGCCTCTTTTCTCTATCTTTCAGAATGTTACCTCCTGGCACAAATGTTGATATATGTTCATGAAGCACCAGTAAACCCACACTCATGAAGGAGGTAGTAAAAATGAAAAAAGGCATTGGAGTTTTTCTGATCGCTGCATCGACCGTTTTCCTCTTCTCGCTGTCCGACGCGGATGCGCAGGGAAGGGGTCAGGGAGCGCGACTCAGGGACGGGTCATGCACAAGGTCCAACACGAGCACGCAGACACAGACACAAACCGGTTCGACATGGACCAACCGGAACAGGAGCGGTGTTCGGCCGATGGACGGCAGCGGCGCCGGTTTCGGTGACGGGACACGGCCTCAGCCCCGCGACGGCAGCGGCTTCGGCAGAGGGGCGACGAGACAGTAACTGTTTCCGGAAAGGGATGAAGAAAGGGCCTGCCCCGCACGCAGGCCCTTTCTTAATGAACCCACGCCCTCTTCACAATCCTTCCCTGATAACCCTCTCCCTGATCGATTCTATCCGGCTGCGGTTCACGCCGATGTCCCAGTACCCGGTGCGGGATGCGGAGCGGACATGGATGACCCCGTTCTCCCGGTCCAGGAGGAACTGGGCGTCATCGACGAAACCCAGCAGGGTCCTGAACTCGGCATGCATGTACCCTTCCACATCGGTCACGATCGTCGCCCTCTTCATGGTCATGATGATCTTCCTGAGCCGGTTCATCGCGTCATCCGGCGAGGAGGTGTAGCGCAACGGCTCGATGAAATGACCCTCGTCGGCACTCAGGCTCGAAACACAGTTCGGCGATGAAGGACAGGGTGCGAGTCTCCCTTTCATAGCGTCGTCACTACTCACTACGGCCTCTCCAAAAACAGCAACGAGCAGGCATAAGACGACAAGCGAGAGGCACCCCAGAAGAGTTGTATTTTTTTCCATCATGTTCCATAGTAAAACCAGTACGGTCTTTTCTTCAAGTGTCGCCAGCTGCTGCGCCGATCACGCCAGACCCGACACTGCCACGGCAGGGACTGCAGACACAATGGAATCCCCACAGGTCACATTCAGACGGGCACGGCAGGCCGATTATCCCGCCCTTGTCGGACTGCAGCAGGAGAACCTCTTTTCCAGCCTCAGCGGGGATGAGCTGACAGACGGATTCCTCTCGATCGCCTATTCCCCGGAAGAGTTCGAGGCGATGAACAGGGACCTTGCCGTCGTCGTCGCCGAGAAGGGCGGTACGATCGTCGGTTACCTCTGCGGGACGACCTGCACATATGCCCGTCAATTCCCGATCCTCCGCGCCCTTCTCGACGTACTCACGGAAACCCCCGTTGCCGGGATCTTTCTGACACCGTCCAACACGTTCATCTACGGCCCCGTCTGCGTTGCAAAACATGCCAGGGGTTCAGGCATCCTCGCAGGCCTGGTCCGAACATTGTGCGACATCGCCCGTGAACGCTACGCTTTTTGTGCCCTCTTTATCGCCGACGCAAACAGGCGCTCTCTCAGGGCACACCTCAAGCTCGGCATGGACGATCTCGGAACCTTCGAGTTGAGCGGAATGACTTACCACGCTCTCGCCATGGCCCTCTGACCGGCTGCGTATAAACGGACATCATCGTTGCACATGCCCTCGGGAAAGGCGGGGCGGAGGCGCTGAAAAGCCCCGGTGCTGCGAACCCTCCGCCTTCCCATAAGGACCATTTCAGGCCGACGGTCGATGCCACAAAGAATGGAATCGAATCGTGTAGGGGCCGTTCCCCGAACGGCCCGACATTAATGAACTGACACTCACACTGTCACTGACACTGTTTTTCAGAGTGCTTCACCCCGCCTTTTCATGCATTGCAGGGTAGTCTGACCCTACGGAAGGATCCCCCGAAGGCTCTGGATCACCGAACCCGGATCGGCACACTCGTCGGTGAAACGCCACAGCTCAATCTGGACGCTGAAAGACTGGATGAGGTCAATGTTCTTCGTCTTCAGAAAGTTTACAATCTCCATGAGGTTCGGCGGCGCAAGGGAGCCGATGGTGTAAGTCCCTTCGGGGATCGAAAGCCCGGCATTAATACAGAAAAGGGGCAGTATGACGATGCTCGTCTGACCGGGGGAGAGGGTGACAACGAAATCTGTAACGAGCAGGAGATTCTGAAAGGCCTTGGTGCTGCTGGCGAACATGAGGCCTGCCGGAACGGTGAAGGTGACCGGTGATCCGCTGTTGTTCAGGAACGTCAGTGCAAGGGCAAAGGGGCCGACAAGGCCCGGGTCATCGGGGACGGAGATATTCGTAATCACGACACTTCCGGGCAGCCATGGCAGGAACGGCCGGCCCGTGTTGATAACGCCTCCCTCGCAGGTGAACCTGAAGGGGGCCGAACACTGGGCAACTGTTGAATCGTTGAAAGAATCCTTTAGTTCGAGGGTCCAGATGATGTCTCCTTGGACGGTGTAATCGGGCAATCCGAAGGGCAGACTGGGGATCACAAAGATCGGCGCGTCAGTGATCGACAGGCCCGGCGAAATGGTGATATTGTCCACCCAGGGAACACGGTTGGTGTGGCCCGTCGACCCGTCCCAGTAGAGGACCGCCTGATCCACCTGGACGGAAAAGAATATATCGACCGTCGAGGTCCTGTCGGAAGTAAAATCCAGCAGGACGGCAAATTCGTCGCCTCCGTGGTGGACCGGCAGGTTCATACTGAGATTGCAGCTCGTCGCCCCGGCATGAGACGAAATCATAAGAGCAATGCCGACAAGTGCCATGATGCAAAAAACAATTCTTTTCATCATTTTCCCTCCGCGGAGAAGTCGGTCATGACATCCTCCGTTAACGGTTCGTACTCGGGAACGCCCTTGACCCTCGCGGACATGCGTTCCGACGTCACCTCAGGACCGGTAAAACCTGACGAGATGGGAGGGGGAAACGCCGAGGGAATAGAGAGTGATGAGCGTCCAGTTCCTCAGCGTGCCATAGACGACGCCCTCTTTATCCCATCGTCTCGGAGATGTCAGGACCCTGTCGGGCAAAACCGCCATCCTGCCCCCTGCCTTCTTGATTCTCCTGACGATCTCGACATCCTCCATGAGGGGGATCTCGGAATACCCGCCGATCTTTTCGAAAGCATCGCGGCTGATAAAGATCCCCTGATCGCCGTAGGGAATGCCGGTGACCCGCGACCGGATGAAGGCCCCCTTCTCGATGATCCTGAAGATGATGCGTTCCGATCGTATACCGAGCGTGAAGGCCCCCCCGGCATATTCGCCCTTCTCCATGACCGAGCATATCTTCCGAAAGGCCCCTTCGGGAAGCTCCGTGTCGGCGTGCAGAAAGAGAAGGATTTCCCCCCGGGCGACGGATGCGCCCCTGTTCATCTGCGTTCCCCTGCCCTGCCGGGTCAGCAGGGTGATGACGGATTCATCGTGTATCACCGCTATCGTGTCCCCGTCGGGGTGCCCGTCGGCGACGATGATCTCCCGCGGCACCGGGGGATCGATGCGGCCGATATGGTCAATCAGTGCATTGATCGAGGCGGACTCCCTCCAGGCGGGGATGATCACCGAAAGCATACATTCCCCCCTGCTGCTCGTTCCGGGCTGCCTTTCCATGACACCTATGCCTGAACTCAGAGACCCCTTTCTCTCCATGCCATATTATAAACCCTGTTGTTGCCGGATACGACAGAAAAAAACGGGATGACGACGGCGACATGACGGTCGGCAGTCAGCAGGCAAAAGACAGGAACCAGACGGCAGACACACCGGCGGGAAGGCTGACGTGATGACAGGCTTTCGCGCAAAAACCGGAAGTTTGGTATAATTCAAAGTTCTGCCTTGCCGTAAGGGGAGACGCAATCGTCCCCCTGTTTCAATTATGGTTTCCGGTATCGAGAGGTGCGCTCATGATGACATCCGCTGATTTGGCCGGAAAGGTCGCCCTTGTAACGGGAAGCTCCCGGGGCATCGGCGCCTCCATCGCCCGGACGCTCGCCGAGGCGGGCGCCGACGTGGTGATCAACTTCAGCAAAGCCGGGGGAAGGTCCCAGGGACAGGGACAGCTCCTGAAGGAGCAGATCGAAGGCATGGGCCGGCGGTCGTTGCTCGTGCAGGCCGACATAGCGGTCAAGGCATCGGTGAAGGACCTGTTTAAAGCCGTAGACGATCATTTCGGGCGTCTCGACATCCTCGTCCTGAACGCGGCGAAGGCCCCCTTCAAACCCATCGAGCGTCTCCTCGAGCGGGAGATCCGGCAGCTCGTCGACACGAATTACATAGGAAACGTTTTCTGTGTGCAGGAGTCCCTGCCCCTGCTCGGACGGTCGGGAGGCTCGATCGTCTTCATTTCCAGCCTTGGGAGCCGCTTCTACAATCAGTCTTATCCTCTCGGGAGCATGAAGGCGGCCATGGAATCCGTCGTGAGAGACCTCGCGGAAAGCCTGGGAGACAGGCACATACGTGTCAACGCCGTCTGCGGCGGCATCGTCAAGACCGATTCCTTCAAGGTCCTGCGGCAGTTCTGGGACGACATCGACATCATACCGGAGGAGCTCTTTGTCGAGCCCGACGAACTCGCCGATGTGGTGCTCTTTCTCTGCCTCCCCGGCAGCAGGGCGATCCGGGGGCAGACGATCGTCGTCGACAGGGGACTGAGCAACATGCTCTCCAGGCCGATCCCCAAGGTGCGGTCGTGAGCAGCGCTCTGTCATTGCAGTACGCCCCCGGGGAAGGCGGGGTGTATGCGCCGAAAACCTTGCTGACAGCGGCACGTTCTCCGGACAATCGTAACGTGGTCTCGACTACTGAACTATTGACTACAGCTTATTGTCCGCTGGTTAGTGACATCTTCATCCCGCCTTTCTGGAAAGCGTATACAACGACAAGGTAAACTATCACGGAGGAAATAGATGAAGCAGAGCATCGTATCCGAAGAAGCCGTCATCGAAGAGGTCAAAAAAGCAGTCGCCGACACCCTGAACATCGATATGGAAACCATTAAGCCGGAACACTCCCTCATCAGGGACCTCAACGCCGAGTCCCTCGATTTTCTCGACATCAATTACAGGCTGGAACAGGCCTTCGGCATACGGATGGCCCGTCACTTCATACTCGAGCACATCGAGGAGATGTTCGGCGAAGGATCTGCCATCGACGAGAACAGCCAGCTCACCGCCAAGGCCGTTTCTCTTCTCACGCACCGCATGGGTGAGGACATTCCGGAGCTCAAGGCCGGCATGGATATGGACGAAGTGCCGGCACTCATCACGATACAGTCCATGGCTCGGGGTGTCATGGACATTCTCGATTCGCTGCCCGAGTCCTGCCCTGCCTGTGGAGCCAGGACCTGGAAGACCGCCGAAGGATCGCGGATCTCCTGCGGTTCCTGCAGCGCGCCGGCGCCCTTCGCGGGGGGGGATGACCTCATCAGGCAATGGCTGACGGATGTGCAGAAGGAACACAGGATTTTCTGACCGGGCCTGACGATGCACCGCCGACCGATGATCGAGGGGGAGAGGAAAAGAAGGGTTGTCATTACCGGATACGGGATGATCACTCCCCTGGGGAAAGACTGCGAGGAGACCTTCGGCCGTGCGTCACGGGGACACTCAGGCATCGACTTCATCACCTCCTTTGACACAACAGGGCTGCCCTGCCGCATCGCCGGGGAGGTAAAGGACGAATGGATCGAGGCTACCGGGGCGGGGGCGGATGACGAGGTCCTGCAGTACTCGGGTCGCGGCCTGACGCTCATGAATTGTGCCACAGCAGAGGCTGCGCTCATGGCGGGCCTCTCCGGGATTGCGAACCGCGAGCGCGTCGGCGTCTCCCTCGGGTTTCACGGCGACTATGCCTCCGTCGAGGATATCGTGTCCCTCCACAGGCACCTGGGGAATGACGGCACATGGGACATGAAAGGCCTGATCGAAGACGGCGCCTATTCGCCGGTGAACTTCCTGAGGAGAAAACCGGACATCGCCGTCTCCGGCCTCTCACGCCTTTTCGACTGCCGGGGACCGGGTCTCCCCGTCGTGTCCGCCTGCGCGGCAGGTACGCAGGCCATCGGCGAGGCCTGCAGCATCATACGGGACGGCAAGGCCGACGTGATGATCGCCGGGGGCTGCGAATCGACGCTGAACTTTCTCGGTTTCATCGGCTTCGTCCTGATCAGGGCCATGGCAGAGAAGTACACGGACCCGCGGAAGGCATCACGCCCCTTTGACCGCAGGCGCAGCGGCTTCGTCATGTCGGAGGGCGCAGGCGCCCTCATACTCGAAGATCTCGATCACGCGCGGTCCCGCCGGGCGCCGGTGTACGGAGAAGTCCTCGGCTACGGCGCATCAGCCGATGCGTACAGGATCACGGACGTCCATCCGAAGGGAACGGGAGCCGTCCTGGCGATGCGCCGCGCCATTGAAGACGCGGGCCTTTCAGCCGGCGACGTCGACTACATCAACGCCCACGGGACGTCGACAACCCAGAACGACCCCGTCGAGACTCGCGCCATCAGGGAGGTCTTCGGTGACCGGGCCGGCAGGATCCCTGTCAGCTCGAACAAGTCGATGCTCGGCCATACCATCGCGGCGGCAGGGGCGATCGAGTGCATCCTCTCCCTCATCGGCATGCATCGCTCCATCATCCTGCCGACGATCAACTATGAGTTCCCCGATCCCAAATGCGACCTCGATTACGTGCCCAATGAAGCGCGCACGCAGGAACACGGCGTCGTCCTGTCCAATTCCTTCGGTTTCGGGGGACAGAACGCCTGCCTCTGCATCGGGAAGTTCAATGAATAGAGAACATGGATGATCCTATCGTCATAACCGGCATGGGCATCGCAACCTCCCTCGGACGGGATGCGGACGAGGTCTGGCGGGCCCTCCTCTCCGGCGCGACGGGGATCGGGCCCGTCAGAGGCTTTGACGCCTCCGGCTTTCCATGCCCGCTTGCCGCCCAGATCACCGCTCCCGATGCCCCTGATACCGGGATCCCGTCCCGTGACGGGCGAGTCACGGACAGTCCAGCCTGCCTTACGAAGAGCGCCCACGACGCCTGCCGTCAGTCACACATCGACACGGTCCAGCCGGAGGACATCTCCTTCTTTGCCGGCATGGGCATGATTGATTACAGTCCTGATGACCTCATTCGCGCCGTCCTGTATTCCCGTGACAAAGCGGGCGCTCTCGATTACGACCTCTTCTTCAGCGAGGGATACAGGGAGATTCCCCCGCTTTGGCCCCTGGCGATGCTGAACAATGTGATCTTTTGCGAGGTCGCCATAAACCTCGGCATAAGGGGTGAAAATACCGTCTTTTCACCCCACGCCGATTCCGGCGCCCGTGCTGTCGCCGAGGCGATGTACACGGTGAGGGAGCACCCCGCGGGGGTCACCCTTGCCGGCGGCGTCAGCGAAAAGGTCTCCCTCTCAAGTCTCGCGAGGGCCCATCTCTCCGGCGCCCTGAGCACCGGCGGAGGAAGGAACACCTGCGCCTGCCGTCCCTTCAGCGTCGACCGCAATGGGACAATCCTCGGAGAAGGGACCGCCCTGCTTGTGCTGGAGCGTCAGTCCTCCGCCGGACGGAGAGGAGTGTCTCCCCTGGCAGCGCTCATGGGATATGGTACGGCCAGCGAAA
Source organism: uncultured Nitrospiraceae bacterium (assembly GCA_963705105.1). GTDB lineage: Bacteria > Nitrospirota > Thermodesulfovibrionia > Thermodesulfovibrionales > Dissulfurispiraceae > CAVPIW01. The sequence goes on from CAVPIW010000006.1 coordinate 609,665, forward strand.
GCAGGGACGTTGCCGGGGGGCCGACGCCGGCCGCCGTTGTTGAAGCAATGGAATTGGCCCTTGCCGACGCCGGTCTCAAAGCGTCGGACATCGATGCCGTTGTCGCACACGGCGATGGGACGGTGGATGGCGACAGCATCGAGACAGCCGCCCTCGGCCGGGTTTTTTCCCGCTCCAGCCGTCGACCCGGTATATATTCATCAAAGGGTGCGATCGGCCATCTCCTCGCCGGCGCTCCCGTCGCCGATGCCGTCATCGCCGTATCAATGATCCGGACGGGCATCATCCCGGGGACGATCACATCGCTCCCCCTGGAGAACAGTATCTCTCCGCTCGTCGTTTACGGGGAGCCGAAAAAGACCAACCCGACAAGGGTCCTCGTCAATTGCCAAAGCGTCGAGGGACAGGCGGCATCCATCATCGTGGGCGCGGTGTAGGGGGCGGCATGCGTTTTCTTTTTTATGACGTCGTGACGGACATCGAAAAAGGGAAATCAATACGGGGCATAAAGACGTTCGCCCTCTCGGAAGAGATTTTCCGCCGGCATTTCCGGAGGGAGGCCGTCATTCCCGGCGTGATCATGATCGAGGCGATGGCCCAGATTCTCGGGTGGCTCATCATTTACAGCCATGATTTCACGGTCTCTCCCGTCATGTCCCTCATCGAGGATGTGAAAGTCACCCCGCGCCTCAGGCCGGGGATTGCAGTGGAAATCGCCGGAGAGATCATCTCGACCTCACCGGGGGATTCCCTCGGGAGGGTGCGCATGACCGCCGGGGGCAAAGAGATCGCGTCTATCGGCCGCATCATTTACAGCCATGTCCGGAAGGCGGCGCCCGATGAACTTAGAAAGAGATTCCGCTATTACGGCGGTGTGTCATGAAAAGGAATAAAAGAAAGGTGGTCGTGACCGGTCTCGGCATGGTGACCCCCCTGGGGCTCGACGTCGAAGAGACCTGGACAAGGCTTCTCGCCGGAGAATCGGGCGTCAGGAGGATATCCTGTCCGGAGACGACGCACTCGCCGATACAGGCTGTCGGTGACGTGCGTGAAGAGGACTGGCGCGTGATTACAGAGGCATTTCCGGATGAAGCGGGCCGCGAGGGAGAGAGGAGAACGCTCTTCGCCCTCTGGGCTGCAGAAAGGGCCCTTTCCGACGCGGGACTGACAGGTTCGGCGCTATCGGGGCGCCGCAGCGGCGTGATGCTTGCGACAGGGATCGGCATCAACAGGCTTGAGGACATACACCGGTGGACCCTGGCCAACGGGACCTTCGATGCCCTCCGTTTCGGCTCCGAATTCTCTGCTGTGCACGCCGAGTCGATCGTGCGGAATCATTCCCACAGGCCGGCCGCGCTCATAGCAAAACGATACGGCCTCAGGGGACCGAACGCCACCCTGACAACGGCCTGCGCTTCGACGACACAGGCGATCGGCTTCTCCTTCAGGTCCATCCGGAGAGGCGAGGCCGACATCATGGTCGCCGGCGGCACCGATTCCATGATCAACCCCGTGGGACTCGTCTTTTTCGTTCTTCTCGGGGCCGCCTCGACAACAGCGGATGACCCCGCGTCGGCATGCCGCCCCTTCGACAGGAAACGGTCGGGCCTCGTCATGGGCGAGGGGGCCGGCATGGTCGTGCTGGAGGAGGAAGACCACGCCCTGTCCCGGGGCGCAACGATCTATGCCGAGGTGGCCGGCTTCGGCACGTCCCTCGATGCCTACCGGATCACGGCCCCCCACCCCGAGGGGCGCGGGGCGATCCAGGCCATGCGCGCATCCCTTGATGACGCGGGGCTCGAACCCGATGCAATCGATTATATCAACGCACACGGGACGGGAACGAAGCGGAACGATGTCGTCGAGACCGAGGCGATCAAGCAGCTCTTCGGCGATCATGCCTACCGCATGGCCGTCAGTTCGACGAAGTCGATGATGGGCCACCTGCTCTGCGCGGCCGGAGGCCCTGAATTCGCCTTTACGGTCCTTTCCGTCAACCGCGACAGGGTCCACCCAACGATCAATCTCACCAGCCCCGACCCGAAATGCGATCTCGATTATGTACCGCACGTCATGAAGGAACGGGACATCCGTGCGGCTATCTCGAATTCCTTCGGCTTCGGCGGCCAGAACGCCTCGATCGTCGTCAGGAAATACCGGAGGGATATATGAAGATCGACTTGAACGGGAAGATTGCCCTTGTCACGGGGGCATCCAGGGGCATCGGCAAGGAGACAGCCGTTGTCCTTGCCGAAGCGGGCGCGAGGGTCATCATCAACTATAAGGCCACCGAGGAAGCGGCCCGGCAGCTCCATGACGGGCTTGCCGAAAGAGGGCTCGCCTGCGAGACCGTCCGGGCCGACGTGAGCGACCCTGACGACGTGGCGCATCTCTTCGACGCCATCCGGCAGAAACACGGGCGGATCGACATCCTCGTGAACAATGCCGGAGTGATCAGGGACAATCTCCTGCTGACCATGGAGCTGTCCGACTGGGACAAAGTTGTCGACCTGAACCTCAGGGGCGCTTTCCTCTGCACGAAGCACGCCGCCGAGCTGATGCTGCCAAACCATGCCGGCAAGATCATCAATGTCTCGTCCGTCGGGGCCCTCAGGGGAGGCCGCGGGCAGACGAATTACGCGGCAGCGAAGGGCGGCCTCATCTCCTTCACGAGGGCCTGCGCCGTCGAGCTCTCCGGGAAGGGCATCCAGGTCAACGCCGTCCTGCCGGGCCTGATCGAGACGGACATGACGAAACGGGTGAGGAAGCGGGCCGGCGACGAGATCCTGAAGGCGATCCCTTCGGGACGTTTCGGCACGCCTCAGGACGTGGCCAGACTCATCCTCTTCCTGGCATCAAGCCTGTCCGACTATATCACCGGCCAGGCGATAGCAGTCGATGGGGGGATGACGGCCCTGTGAAGATCTATCACGGCATCGACATCGTAGAGATGGGCAAGTTCAGGACCATTGCCGGCCGGCACGAACGCATGCTCGACGATGTATTCACCGACGAAGAGCGGCGCTATTGTCACGCCCAGGCCGATCCCCTGCTCCATTTCGCGGGACGCTTCGCTGCGAAGGAGTCCTGTCTCAAGGCCCTCGGGATCGGTCTCTCCGTGACGGGCATCGATGCCGTTCTCGGGCAGATCGGCGTCCGCTCCGGCCCTTCGGGAAAACCGTCCCTGGCCTTCAGCGGCTGGGCCGCAGGGATCGTACAAAGAAAAAGAATCGGCGATGCCGTTGTGACGATCTCCCATTCCGGGGACTACGCCGTCGCATCGGTCATCCTCGTCGGATTGTGAAAGGGGGAGCGTGTGCGGTACCTTTTGGTCGATTCCATCGGGGCATGGACACCGGGCGAGCAGATCCAGGGCAGCAAGAACATCGCTATGAGTGAGGATTTTCTCGAATTCCATTTCCCGGGAAACCCCGTCATGCCCGGCGTGCTGATGCTCGAAGCGATGACACAGCTCGCCGGATGGCTCGAAGCGGCGTCGTCGGATTTCAGGAACTGGCTCCTCATCGCAGAGGTGAAAAACTGCAGGTTCTACCGCCTTGCCGTTCCGGGCGACCGGATCGAGCTCACCGTTACCTTCCTTCCCGGCCCGGCACCGGGGCAGCGGTCCTGCCGGGGGATCGGGACCGTGGGGGGGAAAAAGACGATCCTTGCCGAGTTCACCGCCGGCGTTGTGGCGCTGGAGGAACTTGAAAGCGCGGACGAGCAGAGGAAGCTCTTCCAGGTGCTCACGAGAGGACAGGTGAAAGGTGACTGAGAGGCACGTCGTCATAACAGGGATGGGGCTTGTCACACCTCTCGGCGTCGGCATCGAAGAAAACCGGACGCACCTGCGCGACCTGAAAACAGGCATTGCCCGGCATGCGGCACCGGCCATGCCGGAACGCTTCGCCTATGCCGGAAAGATCACCGGCGACCTGAAATTTGAAGGGGATAACGATCCGAAGGTAAAGGGACAGTTGAAGTTTCTCAACAGAGGCTCATTGCTCGGTTTCCTTGCCGCCCGCGAGGCGATCTCTTCATCGGGAATCAACCTCGACGTCCTCAGCCCCGAAAAGCGCTCCCTCTACATCGCCTCGGGAGACCAGACCAAGGTCGGCTATGATTTCCTTTATCCCGCCGTCCGCGACAGCGCAGACCCGGAATGGCGGAATGCGGACAGGCAAAAACTGAACCGCTCCACTCTCGACAAGGTCAACCCCTTCTTCCTGCTCGAATCCATCCTGAACAACCTCTTCAGTTTCCTCTCGGCCTTCTTCGAATGCATGGGACCAAACACGACGCTGGGCAGTCATTCGCCCTGCGGGGTCAGCGCCCTTGAGCTCGGCTGCCGGAGCATCCGCAACGGGACGGCGGACATGGCCCTCGTCGTCGGGTGCGGGAACTGGATCACCGGGATTCCCCTCTATGAAATGGACGGCCTCGGGCTGATCTCAGGGTGCCACGACGGCGCCGCCTCGTTCAGGCCCTTTGACATGCGAAGGGATGGATACATACCGGGAGAGGGAGGCGCTGCCGTTCTTCTGGAGGCGGCAGACAGCGCGGCGGACCGCAAAGCGCCCGTTCATGCCCGTCTGGAGGGATTCGGCAGCACCGTCACGCCGGCCTTCGGCGGCAGCGGCATGGTCATCCCGGATCTCATCAGCGCACGGAGCATTGCGGCTGCCCTCGGCGATGCGGGAGCGGGGCTGTCCGATCTTTCCTTTATCGTTGCCCATGGCGAGGGCTCACCCGCGGGAGACCGGTCCGAGCTTGCGTCTATTGCCGCTGTCAACGGCGGTGTCATGCCCCCCGTGCCGATGTGCGCGCTCAAGCCCTATACCGGCCACCTTGCCGCGGCGAGCGACATCGCCGACATCATCCTCTCCGTCATGGCCGCACGAGAGGGCATGGTCCCGGGGACCCTCAATTTTGCGGAGCCCGACGGGGAATTCAGGGAGGCCAATATATCGGCCCTCCATCGGCCCTGCAAGGGCGGACCGTTCCTCTCTGTCAGCTACGGTTTGGGCGGGCAGTCCTCGGCCGTCGTCGTGAGGCCGATGCAGGATCATGACTGACCCTGCCCGACAGGGCAAATCCCGTCCCGGCAGGAAACCCAAAAAGGGCAAGGCCGTCCAGCTCATCGAATACGGGGCCGTCAAGACCCTCCTTTTCCTTGTCCGCCTGACCCCTCTCGGCGTTATCCGCAGGCTCAGCAGGGTCCTGGGCACGCTTTTCTTCCGCCTCGTCAAGAAGAGGCGCCTCATCGCCCTCAACAACCTCGGCGCAGCGCTCGGAAAAGAACGGAACGAGGTCGAGCTGAGGGACATCGCCCGGGAGAGCTTCGCCTCCTTTTTCCTCACCTATTTCGAGATCGCCAAGTTTCACTCTCTCCTGAAACATCCCGGCGCCGTCGAAGGCCTCGTCGAAGACCCCCCTGAAGTGGAGAGGATATTCAAAAAGGCAAAGGGGTTTCATGACGAGTGGAAGGGATGCATTTTCGTCACCCCCCACATCGGCAACTGGGAAATGCTGCCCCATGTCAGCGCCGTCGTCGGCATTCCCCTTGTCATCGTCGCGCGACCGCTCGACAACGTCTACCTCGAAAGGGTCCTCTACCGTGACCGCGCCGGCAGCGGCCAGGTGATCATCCCCAAGAGGAACGCCCTCTTCGCCCTCCAGAAGACGCTCCAGAACGGCAGGTCAATCGGTATGCTCCCCGACCAGAGCACGATGCAGGGCCTTGCCGTCCCCTACTTCGGCAGGAATGCCTTTACCACTCCGGTTCCGGCGATCCTGTCCGCGCTCTACAAGAGACCCATCGTCGTCGTCGCCTGCTGCAGGAACAGAAAGACGGGTAAGTTTGAGGGCGTCGTCTCCGACCCGATCCTGCCGGGCGAGTATACGAGCGAGAAAGAGGAAATCCACAGGCTCACGGAAATGATGAACAGGACCATGGAGGACGTCGTACGCAGATACCCGGAGCAGTATCTCTGGATGCACAACCGGTGGAAGACTTACGCCGGCAGGCGCGCAAAACCGGCAGGGGCCTAGCCGTTGCCTTGCGGTTCTCATCTGGCTTCTCTTGCCGCCTTTTCCTGCATTACCCCTTCATGCAGCCAGAACTTTATCAGGGACCCCTCTGTCCACACGATCTTCTGACGTATCTCATCGAGCCAAAGCGCCCCGCTTTTTCCCTGCACCGCGCACATCCATTCACGCCGGAGTCTTTCAATGCACCACTGGATTCACACCTTCATGCGGATATTCCTTTGACTGTCAAACATGTGACCCCCTCGAACCGAATACTCCGGCGAGTAATGAGAGTCAAGGAGCCGAAGTGGCGATATTGACTTTTGTTCTCATATTTGCTAACCTCACCGTATGAAGTTCACCATAGAATATTTTCATCCGCGGGTTAAAGAAGAGATCGAGGCTTGGCCTGACGGCATATTGGCTGATTTCGCCCGAATTGTTGAACTTCTTATGGAATTCGGACCAGATCTGCGCATGCCCCATTCACGTGCCATGGGAGGCGGCCTTTTTGAATTGAGACCGCGCGGCAGAGAAGGCATTGGTCGAGTGTTCTATTGCTTCGTCGTTAGTCAGCGTGTCGTGATACTTCACTCTTTCATCAAGAAAGCACAAGAAACCCCGGAGCGGGAATTGAAAATTGCCCGACAAAGGCAAAGGGAGGTTCAAAATGGCTGAATTGAAATATAAACCGGTCATCCATGACCATGACAAGTTTCTTGAAACAGCCCTTAGGAGGAAGGATTTCAAGGAAGCATACGCGGATTTGGAAGCGGAGTACGCCCTTATCAGGGAGATGCTTGCTGCTCGTGCGAGATCAGGCCTCACTCAGGAAGCGGTTGCAGAATTGATGGGGACGACAAAAAGCGCGGTTTCAAGATTGGAAGCAGGGGGAAAGCATGCACCTTCACTGAGTACTCTCAAGAGGTATGCTCGCGCTGTCGGCTGCCATCTGGAAATCAAATTGGTTCCCGATGGCCGAACCAATCGCTCGACGCGGTAACATCAGACCGCGCTCCGGACTTCTGGTGTAACTGCCTGCCGTCCCAGGCATAGACCTTCGACGTAACCCTTGTGGTATAACATGGTCGCGGAGGTGGTCACTGTGAAACTAATGACCGTCAAGGAATTCAGGGATCACGCATCGAAGGCGATGAAAAGCAAAGAACCACTCATTATTCTGCGGCGCGGCGAGGTCGCCGGCATTTTCTTCCCGATGCCGTTGGATACCATCCCCTTCGATCTCAGAAAGGATGTATTCGTCAGCCTCACCGATTCCATAAAGAAGAGGCTGAACGACCAGGGAGTCACTGAGGACGAAATCCTTGATGACTTTGAAATTCTAAGGAAATCTCGCCGTAGACGCTAACCAGATCCTTGCCGCCATCATAGGTGGCCGACGGAGTTCCCTGATGAATTCGTCTTCGATATGTTGCCACACGTCTTGTCCGGCCTCATCCTGCGGGATGGGCGCTACTGTTTTCTGTACTCCCGTAAAGTAGCTGAAAAGGCGGACTGCCTCTTTCGCCTGCTGCACCTGCCGGTCTTCATGGTTCTTTGCCGGATCATGGACATACGCCGCGATGCTGTCCGGGGCGTTATCGTCAAAATTGCTACGGCTGCGGAATTCGTGGAAGCGGTTCACCCACCGGAGATAGTAAGGTAAGCGCTTTTCAGAAACACCGTGCTTCCTGGCAAGGAAGTCCTGAAAGTCCTTGAATAACGAATCTTGGTTCTTATGCGTCGAGAGCATAATATCCCTTTTCGGTGATATAAGACAGCTACTTTTAGCCCCAAAACGTCGCCAAAACCCGTCTTTCTGACCTGTCTGATTGACTCGCCCCCTTTTTTCCGCTATGATGTGATCAAATGCAGTCGACAGCTAAAGAATAATGTTCGCTTTGGAATGATGAGAGATGGGACACGCAATCGACTTTGATAGCCTAAAGGAGGTCTCGTATCTCGGCATAAGGAGGGCTGCGGCATTCCTCGGCCTCGGCCTAAATGCAGCAAGACGAGAGGATTTTACCGACTATCAGCTCACTAAGGACGCTACTTTTAGGGTCCTCCCGGCTGATCTGCCCCCAGAGAAGGTGGCAGACATCAAAGATGCATTCGGTAAATGGGTTATCGCATGCGGCTTGCGGGAGCTCACGGAGACGTTTGCTGTCTATTTGGACGGTATCTACCGGGCTTGCATGCTTATGGCGGTCACGAAGCCGCTGGTTCTCCCAGTTGACGCCACAAAGAGTATACGAAAGTTCCTTAGGCTTGGCCTTGCTGAGAAGCTTATTGAACTCCGGAGCCGCTTTGGTGTCGCCACTCCGAAGGAGGCTTACCTCGGCAGCATTAATCGGGCGCGAAACTGTATTACCCACCGCCGAGGAATCGTTGGCCACGAGGACCTCACAGAAGGAGACATGCTTCGCCTGAAATGGTGGGCTGTTGATCTATTCGTTCAGACGCCATCGGGTGAACGCATATCGCTGAAGCCTCCGCTTCCGGGACAAGGAATCCTGCTGAAGGACGGGGGAAGCGTAATGCTCGGCGTGGTTGATAGGGAGCGGGAGTTTTCTCGAGGGACTGTCCTGGAGATGACCGCGAATGACCTTATGGAGGTCTGTATGGTCGTTCAGTTCGCGACTGACGAAATCCTTGGCCCATCTTCTACAGTTGGTTCCGAAAAGCGCTCCGAATCAGACATAAGAATCTATGAGAAACAGGGTGATATGAGGAGAGGAATCGGAGTGAAGCTCAAAACATAGTGCCACGTCATAGCCATTATAAGCTTGCCAATAGGGATTAGAATGGGTATAATATTAATGTCATGTTCATCAGAATCAAACCATCCGGCCCCCGCTCCTATCTGCAGATCGTCGAAAGTCGGTGGGAAAACGGCAAAGTCCGCCAGAAAGTCATCGCCACCCTGGGGCGTGTCGATAAACTCAGGGAATCGGGAGCTTTGGACAGCCTCGTACGCTCGGGGGCGCGGTTTTCAGAAAAGCTTGCCCTGCTTGATGCCTATGACAAGGGAGAGGTTCCGTCTGTGGGACAGCAAAAGATCGGACTGCCTCTGGTGTTTGGCCGACTGTGGAAGGAACTCGGCATCCCGGAAGTGATCACCCGCGTGCTGTCGCAGAGGAAGTATCAGTTTGCCGTGGAGAGGGCGATCTATCTGACGGTGCTGCACCGGCTCAGCGCATCGGGCTCTGACAGGGCGGCGGACAAGTGGAAGGAAGACTACCGGATTGAGGCGGCGGAGGGGATCGAGCTGCACCACCTGTACCGGGCGATGGCATGGTTAGGGGAGGAGTTGCCGGAGGACGACCAGGAAGGGGCGACACCCTTTGCCTGCCGGTGCACGAAGGACCTGATCGAAGAAGGGATCTTTGAGCGCCGGAGGGACCTGTTTACAGATCTCACCCTGGTGTTTTTTGACACCACGAGCATCTATTTTGAAGGAAATGGGGGAGAGGAGATCGGGCAGTTGGGCAACAGCAAGGACCACCGGCCTGACCTTCTGCAGATGGTGGTGGGTGTGATCATCGACAGCGCGGGTCGGCCGTTGTGCTGTGAGTTGTGGCCGGGCAACACGACGGACGTCAAGAGCCTTCTTCCCGTCACCGAGAGATTACGCAAGCGGTTTGGGATCCAGCGGGTCTGTGTCGTGGCGGACCGGGGGATGATCAGCGCGGCGACGGTCAAGGAACTGCAGACGGGGGAGGTCCCGTACATCCTGGGCGCCCGGATGAGGAAACAGAAAGAGGTCACCCAGGAGGTGCTCAGCCGGGCGGGCAGGTATGAGGAAGTGTATCCCAAGGGTGCGGACAGCAAAGCGCCCTCACCGCTGAAAGTCAAGGACGTGCGTGTTGACGACAGACGGTACGTCGTCTGTTACAACGAGGATCAGGCCAAGAAAGACGCTCTTGACCGGCAGAGTATCGTTGCCTCCCTGCGGGACAAACTGCAGCAGGGACACAAGACATTGGTGGGCAACAAGGGGTACCGGAAGTACCTCAAGGCGACGGGGCAGAGGTTCGGGATCGATGAGGACAAGATCAAGGCGGAGGGACGGTATGACGGCAAGTGGGTCCTCAGGACGAACACGACACTGCCGGCGCGGGAGGTGGCGCTGCAATACAAGCAGTTGTGGATGGTGGAGCAGATCTTTCGGAGCATGAAGAGCATCCTCAGCACGCAGCCCATCTATCATAAGTGTGACGAGACGATCCGGGGGCATGTGTTCTGCAGTTTCCTTGCATTGGTGCTGATCAAGGAACTGCAGGGGCGGATGGAAAGGAAGGGGTGGCAGGCGGAATGGGCTGATGTGATCCGTGACTTGGAGAGGGTCGAAGAAGTGACGATCCGGACCGGTACGAAGGAGGTCCTTCTCCGGAGCGACCTCAAGGGACAAGCCGGCAAGGCGTTTCAGGCGGCGGGCGTGGCTGTGCCGCCGACAGTCAGGATACTGAATCAGACTGCATTGGACATGGAGACGTCATGACAGTGAGCGTGAAGCTGACAAGGGGATTCCTAGTGCCACGCCCTTCTTGCGCCCTCATATCCCCTTGTTATAAGAAAGTTATTTTTTTGCTACTGTAGAAGATGGGCTTGGCTCTGCGCTGGCCTACGGGAGGGCAATCGGAATAGAGGTAGTTCAGAAACAGAGCGAACCAGCGCTCGAACGGACGCTTGACAGCGCCGGTTGAGCGCCCCGTTCAATCCAATAAAAATACATTCAAAAAAAGATATTAAATGCAAAATTTTGCTCTTATCGTTCTGATTTTGCTGCTGGTTAGTCCGAAGTTCCAGCCAAAAACAAGTTAGGTCGACCGGATAATCCTTGAAGAGCAAGCGGATGTGATCGTTTGCGCTTTGCCTATGTTCCCATGTAATATATATTTTATGCTTGACAATAGATGCTCATTATGCTATTATTGTTACCATGTACATCGACATCGTCCCGAACCGTACCTCCCGTCCCGCCATCCTCATCCGTGAGGCATGGAGAGAGGGCAAGAAGATCAGAAAGCGCACCGTGGCCAACATCTCCGACTGGCCGATGCAGAAAGTCGAAACTCTCCGCGCCCTGCTGAGGGGCGAGGAGCTTATCAGCACGAAAGACCTGTTTCATATCGAGCGGTCCCTGCCGCACGGCAACGTCGAGGCGATCCTGGGGACGATCACACGTCTGGGGTTGGACGCGATGATTGCGCCGGAGCGCTCACGGCAGCGTGATCTGGTTGTGGCGATGATCGCGCAGCGGCTGATCCATCCCTGTTCGAAGCTGGCCACCACGAGGCTGTGGCACAGCAGCACGCTGGCCGAGGAGGTGTCGGTGAGGGATGCGGACAGCGAGGAACTGTACGGGGCTTTGGACTGGCTGATCCAGAGGCAGCCGGACATAGAGAGGAACCTGGCGAAGCGGCATCTTACGGAGGGTTCGGTGGTGCTGTATGACGTCAGCAGCAGTTATTACGAGGGGCACACGTGTCCTTTGGTCAGCTATGGATACAACCGAGACGACAAGAGGGGTTTGCCGATCATTGTGTACGGGGTTCTGACGGACCGTGCGGGCAGGCCTGTGGCCGTCGATGTGTATCCGGGCGATACGGGGGATCCGTCGACGGTTGCGGATCAGGTGCAGAAGCTGCGGCAACGGTTTGGGCTGTCCCGGGTTATTCTGGTCGGGGACCGGGGAATGTTGACCCAAGCGAGGATTGATGTGCTGAAGGGGTATCCGGGGATTGGCTGGATCTCTGCACTGAAGAGCCGGGCGATCCGGGATCTGGTGGACACGGGGGATCTGCAGTTGTCGCTTTTTGATCGGACGAACCTTGCGGAGATCACCTCGCCGGAGTACCCCGGTGAGCGTTTGATCGCGTGTTTCAATCCGCTGCTGGCGGAGGAGCGTCGTCGCAAGAGGCAGGAGTTGATCGAGGCAGCGCAGAGGGACCTCCAGAAGATCGCTGCGCAGGTGCAGCGCAGGAGCAGGCATCCGCTGACGGCAAGCGAGATTGGACAGAAGGTCGGCAAGGTGATCAACCGGTACAAGGTCGGGAAGCATTTTGCTCTGACGATCCAGGATGGACTGTTTCAGTGCAGGAGGAATGAGGAGTCCATCGAGCGTGAGATGCGGCTGGACGGGATCTACGTGGTCCGCACCAGTGAGTCTGCGGAGGAGATGTCGGCGGCTGATACGGTACGGCAGTACAAGGGCCTGTCACAAGTGGAGAGGGCATTCCGCTGTCTCAAGGGGGTTGACCTGCTGGTCCGGCTCATCCGGCACTTCACGTCTGATCATGTCCGGGCGCACATCTTTCTGTGCATGCTGGCCTATTATGTGGAATGGCACATGAGGGAGGCGCTCGCTCCGCTGCTGTTTGATGACGAGCACCTGCAGGAGCTGCGCGTCACGCGTGATCCTGTGGCTCCCGCGCAGCCATCGGAGTCGGCACGGAAAAAGAAGACGAGACGGACGACAGAGGATGGTCTTCCGATACACAGCTTTCAGAGTCTTCTGGCGGAATTGGCAACCCGGTGCCGTAACCGATGCCGGGTACAATCGCAGCCCGACGCACTGACATTCGTTCAGCATACAGAGTACAGCCCGTTACAGGAGAGAGCTATGCAGTTGCTGGGCTTGTTGCCAGTACAGAAAACCTAACTCGATGGTTTCCTATCAAAATAACAACAGGTTAGCTTGTCCCCCTACCGGAACTTCGGGTTAGTTTACCTGTTCAGGTGTGCTCGGCTGAGAAACTATCTAGCACTATCGAAAAGTCCCTTACAACTGGCGATGTACTTGAAAAACCGATGGTTAGCACTGAAAATATATCAATAGAGGACAGGACATTTGGAGAATATATTATCTATTCTATAGCTACAGCAAAAGATGAATGAGAACTCAGAATATCAGATATAAAGGGAGGAACATTTCTGAATAGTAGGACGAAGGATAAAATGCAAGGTTTACGATCAGAACGTACAACAATAGACAAGCAAAAAGGAGAGGTAAACACTTTGTCATATGAAGACGGTGATAAGGGTGTAGATGTACAAATAAAAGAGAGATGCAAGAGAGGAATAACAACGGCATAGACTCTGACGAGGCAAACAACGATGCGAGGGTCACGACGAGAACGTAGGCGACGGGAAGGACGACAAAAATGACTGCTAGTCGGGCAACTAGTAGCTATATGCAGATGACGAATACTGTATGATAACAAGAAGGGGTGTAAAAAATGAGCTTTATCAACGTGTATCTCAGGCAAGACGGAAAAGAATAGAGCTAACGGCTGTTCTCTGCGCCGTTTTGGTAGGAGTGGGTTGTGGCCCGATAAGAGGAACGCCAAGCTAAGGAAGACGCCGACAGAAAAGAAACTGCGCGTAAGAACTAAGCAAAGCTGAACGCCATGTCCGAGGAAATCTCACGGAGATACGATGCCAAAGGCTTTCCTCCTGAGGGGATGGGATCAACTGCTAACACTTATGAGCTCCAAAAGTTCTACTCGATACACGAAAGGTCAAACATCTAGTATAGAGGCTATCTAGAAGACGACGAGAAAAACGACGTGGTTTCAACAACGAGTTCCTGTGTCCGCTCGGAGAGCTATACGACAAGAATAAGGTAGCTGTGCTATTTCGGCTGTCAGTCTGAGAGGAGACCGCAATGCGATTCCTGCAAGTAAAGCGCGAAGATAGAAGCTAAGCCACTTCGCTACCTCATGCACCAGACTTTTTCGTTGTAGCGAGAATCAACGGTTTGCAGAAATCCAGGAGGTACGAGATGTCTTCTCCAAAGGAGAGAGAGGAAGTGGATTTAGGCCTGAGATTGGTTTGAGCTACGTATCCTGGGGAAAGCTGGTGGAGGCTGTGGCCGTTCAAAATGAATGAAACGCCGGTTCACCTAACGCATGAACCGGATCGTGTCCCTGGCGGGCCACTCCCGGTTATGCGTGCGATGGGCCCCATCGAGATGAATCCGAACGAGAGATCACGTGGCAGTTTGCGCCGCGGTCGATGAACAGCGCCGCGTTGCGCTGGAACGGCCCGCAGCGTTCTCGGAGATTATGAACGCGTTCTCGCGAAGCCTCAGTGGTGAAATTCGAAGTCTGCCGTGGCAAGACCGGAATTCTCAGGCAGTGCCATCGGCCTGAGTTCGAGTGGCACTACAGAACACACTGTCGATCTCTTCTTCAACAGTCCTGCTGGATACAGAGCGCAGTATCTTGCCGATCCCGACGAAGGACAAAAACAGAATGCGAAGCTGATCGCCTCCCTCGCAGATCGGCTGATCTCCTACGCGGGGGCGCACCGACAAGATCCCCATGTCCGTCGATCGCGTCCGCCTGGCACTTCAACTTGTTCGGCCAAAGTCTGGTGCCTGAGGCATCCTTGCCTTCAACCACCAACTCATGAAGATATAGTAGTTCCGCTATGGTGTCGCAATGCACTCGCTGCCCTCGATGCTTTGCGCGTGGAACTCGCCCTGATCCGGAACAACAAGAAAAAGCAATTGGGGTCTACGTGCATCTCGAGCCAGCAATGAAGTGAAGGGCGCCCCAGAGACGAGAGAGAGGAAGACGGCCAAGAGACAAGATCTGTCGACGCCAGGACATCCACAGACGGAACGCATAGCTGGCCAACGGGAGGGACGTGATCCAGCCCCCCCACAACACCCACCATGCGCAAAGAGAGCAAAAGGGACAACCCCCTATATAGACCGATCCTGCCTGGAGAGTATACAAGCGAGAAGGAGGAAATCCACAGGCTCACGGAGATGATGAACGAACCATGGAGGATGTCGTACGCAGATACCCGGAGCAGTATCTCTGGATGCACAACCGGTGGAAGACTTACGAGAAAAGACGGGCGAGACCGGCAGGCGCATCATCGTTGGAAATAAAGTGTGATAGGAGCATGATATGTGTTTGGATTGTATTAAGGGATAATAATGTTGAGAAAGGTGACGAGTTGTTCTGAAGACATAATCTTGAGTAGAAAAGCTATAAAAAAAAAAAAAAAAAAAAAAAAAAAAAAAAAAAAAAAAAAAAAAAAAAAAAAAAAAAAAAAAAAAAAAATATTATGAGTGCCGGTAAATATGTGTCCGGCAATGGTAGAAAGGAAGGGTTAAGAGATGTTGTGGTATCTTGTAAATAATGGGAGTGATGAATGTGAAGCCAAAGGCAAGACAACATGCGGTGAGGAAGAACGGTAAAAATTATCCGGGCGATGCTGGCTACGAAAATCGGTCGCTGACCGATATTTACACGGAACTGACAGACGAATATATAGCAGGCACAAGGAAACCATGGAACTGCTCCAAATTCCCGGATTTCTGGAAGAGTGCAAGGAGGGTCTCAAGGAAATAAAGGCTGGCAGGGGGAAGAAACTGAGTGCTTTGGCAAGTTAGACTTCCTCAACGGCTGAGAAGTATTATGACAGCCTGACGAAGCAAATAAGGCACCGTGTAAGAAAAGGACTACGGAGTTATCTGGTATGGAAAATCCGATGGAACATCAGTCAGTGAAGCGCCTGACAGGCGACCTTCAGGGATTTTACCGACTCAGGGTCGGCAAGTACCGCATCGTTTTCGCCATAGTCGGGGAAACCCGGACAATTGCAGTGGTGAACATTGCGCCACGCGGTGATATATATAAGTAGTATTCTCAGGGGCCATGGGATAGAGAATTTGGACAGATTGAACAAAATATACGGAAAGGCAAACTGAGTGCTTTGCTCCTGTATGCCTGCTAGTATGACAAAAGACAAATTAGAAATGACGGCGGCATAACAACGCCTGAAGCCCGGACGCGGAATAAACCCGGCACGTTTTTTATTTTTCCTGATTGTACGCGCGGTTGAGGCTGTTACGAGAATGAGATAGGGGGATGGAAGACGAAGATGACCTGTGAACTCCTGTTATACGTGGGCCGGTGCCTCAATGACGGCCTGGGCGAGGGGAGATTCTATCCCGACAGGGACGATCCCTATGCAAAAAAACGGGTCTACGACGGCCTCCGGATCATCCGGACATACCTGAAGGCGCCGTTCAGTCAAACACTCATCGTCGACTCCAACGACCTTGTCAGCACCAACGATGAGGCGGAGTCCCTGATCGATTACGCCCGCAAGCATTTCCCGAACGTAAAAGAGGTCATCGAGCCGCACAACAACATGCACGGCCGCATCATCTTCGCCCGAAAAATCGTCTTTGAAAACTGCTGCGCATCCGACTCCCAAAGAATCATCGACACGATGAAGAAGTCCGGGCACAAGCCGAGAGGGTATCTCCGGAAGGAGGAATCGATCCGAAAGACTTACACCGTCGAGCCGTTCATCACTATCCACCTGCGTGAGCTCGAAGGGCAGATCGACAACTACTGGCGTAACGCCCTCAGGTTCTCATAGCCGCCCCGAATGGGCCGAATACCCTCCTTTCGCTGCCACTCACACTATCGTTGCATGCCATCCTTTGACGGCTTCACAAAAAAGTCGTCATACCCGCGAAGCTTGTCCCTGCGGACAGTAAGCGGGGAGCGGGTATCCAAACTACAAGAAAATACTTCAAAGCACTGGATTCCCGTCTGCACGGGAATGACGGACAAGTGCTTTACTGGCCGCTTTACGAGGTCGTCATCCTTTCACTGACACTCACACTGACACTGACACTATTCTTATCCCGTCATCTGCCTGATATCGTCGAGCTTCCAGTCGAGCCCTTTGCCTTTGAAGGCCCAGTATTCACGGGCATCCACAGGGGTGTCTTTCGAGCCTTCGACGACGGCGTTGTTCTTATCGACCGTGTAATCACGCATCAGCACGTCGAGAAGGACCACGACGACTTTGCCGTCCCCCTCATCGCTGACCTCCACGACATCAACATTCTGGAAGTGGACGATTTCGACGACGTTCCGCAATCCCTGAGAACGTAACTCATCCATTTGTTTCGACAGGTACTCGTACATCCTGTCCGTGATGAGGTGCCTGACGGGATTGAGATCGCCCTGGGACCAGGAGTCCTGCAGGGTCTTGTAAGTGTTCCGGGTAAGATCCTTGACGTACTCCTCGTTGATGCCGCTAACAGGCGCTGCAGCCGTTTCGTGCGCCTGCGGCTGCTCCATTCCCGGCGAGGTCATCGTCGTCCCTGCGTACTGCATGCCCGCATTCGCCCGCCTTCGCGAGAATGCCCGGTAGATGAAAAAGAGGAGGCCGCCGATGATGAGAATGTCCAGAAGACCCGGTGTGCCGAAGTTCATACCATGACCCATAAACAGGGAAAGTAGACCGCCTATAAGGAGACCACCGGCGAGCGTCTTGAAAAGGGGGCTGCTGAAGAAGGACGGCCGTGCCTGCTGCTGCAGAGGCGGTTGGGTTTGCTGCTGCTGCGGTGTTTTGGTGACGGAATCCTGGCTTCTGCTGGGCTGGGATTTATAGGACCTGAAACCTGAAGACCTTCCTCCGCCGACGCGGGCGAAGGATTCCGTTGCCGCAAAAGCGAACAAAGTGAAGATCGAAATGAAGATGAGAGCCTTTTTCATCAAACCTCCGTGGATGTTGTGTTTTGGTTTATTATTATAACCCGTGCAGGACAGGAGATGCTTGCCCCTCCCTGACAGTCACCGCTCATACAGGTCCGGCCTCCTGTCGGCGAAGAGATCGTTGAGAGGATTGAGCGCCTTGTTCCGCGAGACGGAGGGATCGATGTCCGCAATGAGGAGCGATTCCCCATCTCCCGGCGCGCGCACGAGCACCTCAGCCCTCGGTGAAGCGACCTGGCTCTGACCGATGAAGGTGAGCGTCTCATCCGGTATTCTCGCCTCCGTCCCGATCCTGTTCGCCGTGACCGCAAAGACCCTGTTTTCGAGGCACCGCGTCGGCATCGCCTGGGGGCAGTAAGGCAGAACGAGATTCGAGGGATGGGCAATGACATCGGCGCCCCTCAGGGCCAGGGTGCGCATGGACTCGGGAAAGAACCAGTCGAAGCATATCATGACGCCGATCCGGCCGATCCCTGTCTGCCAGACCCTGAATCCGGTGTCGCCCGGCGCAAAGAAGAGTTTTTCCCGCGAAAAGAGGTGCGTCTTCCGGTAAAGGCCGATGAAACCATCCGGGCCTGTGAGAACAGCGGAGTTGAAAAATGTGTTTCCATCCCGCTCGGGCAGACCGGCAACGAGATAAATTCCCCGTTGCCGGGACTGTTCGGACAGGAAATCCGTGGTCCTGCCGACCGGCACTGGTTCAGCGAGTTCTGCGACCTCCTCCTGCGTCGCGAACTGGTATCCCGTGGCGAAAAACTCGGGGAGTACGATGAGGTCCGCATCGGCATCTCTCAATGCCGCCGCGACTTTCCCGAGGTTGTCCTCCTTCTTTCCGAAGATGACGTCAAACTGATAGAAACCGGCTTTCATTGCAGATTCTCCCTCTTCAAATTCTTCATGATGTATGTCATCGTGCGTGACGTTCTGAACGGCGTTTCGCCGTTCCTCTCAACAAGGTCCGCGAGGTCCCGGGCGGTATCGACGTCACCCCAGGCCGGGAGCGTATGGACACTCTTTCCCAATCTCACGAACACCTCCATTGTCCTGCTGTAAACATCGGCCGCCCCCCAGGGCATGTCATAGAAAATATCCGGGATAAAAGATGTCTTCCCGAAGCCGATGAGATAATACCCTCCGTCCCGGGCCGGACCGAGAACGGCATCATGTGTTTTCACCGCCGAGAATGCCTCATGAATAACATCAGGAGGCAGGTCGGGGATGTCCGTGCCGATGAGGAGAGCCTCCCCGTATCCCCTTTCGAAGGCATCTTCGAATGCCAGACTCATGCGTTCACCAAGATCGCCGCCCTTCTGAGGTACATACTCATATGCCGGACCCAGCCAGGCCTTCATGTCGTCCAGGGTCTCCGGCGGAAATGCATGGATGGACACAGGAAAGTCGCCTTCCGAAAGGGTGTCCAGGAAGTCGAGGACGAAACACTCATAGAGGCAGAGAGCCGCTTCGTCACCGATTGCAGCGGCAAGCCGCGACTTCACCCCCCCCTTTACGGGCTTTTTCACGAAAACGATGACACATTGCGACGTGTTCAAGCTATCACCACCTTCCAGGCGTATGAAAGGGCGGGCGTATGCGCTGAAAAGCCTCGGTGCTGCGAAACCTTTGCCTTCCCGTACAGACTGTTTCGGGCCGGCGGCTGAAAAAAAGTGAACCTTTCCTGCTGACACTCACACTGTCAGTGACACTGTTTATCAGAGTGCTTCGTGCCGCCCTTTCACGCAATGACAAGGTTAACCTTATCGTTGCAATACACTCCCGGGAAAGGCGGGGTGTATGCGCCGAAAACCTTGCTGCGGCGACACCTGTATCAAAACGAAAGATGAACTGTTCGCCAATGGTCGATGACACAAAGAGCGGAATCCTGAAACACGAAGCTGACAATGCGTATCGTCGCCTTCAGCAATGCTTTGAGGCGCTTCGCCCCGCCCTTTCACGCAATGACAAGGTTAACCTTCTACCGGTACACCTCGATGAAATCGACGAAGGAGACCGCCTTCTCGCCGGTGTTATCCGAATCGCTCATGATGGCGATGCTCGCCTTGACCGGAGGGTCGTCACCGAAGGCCTTCCGATAATCGTCCAGGACATTGACGTCCTCTGTGACCCATTGACCCACCCTTTTCGCTCCTCTTTCGATCATGATCAGCTTTGCCCGGTCAGTATAGGGGCTCGTGATGACCCGGTCACCGCCGTCCCTGCTGCTCCACACATAGTTCAGCGTGCTGTGAGGAGGATATTCGCCGTAGATGCTCTTGCCCAGTTCGTATTTCACCTTATCAAGGAACCCGGCCTTGTCCGGATCATAGGCAAAGATGATGTAGACGCGGATCGGGTAATCGTCCCCCTCTTTTGTCGTCGGGTCCGCTTTCGCATAGACATTGTTCACCTTCCATCGCCATCGCGCCTTCGGGTAATCAAAAACATTATAGGTGCCCTGGTAGACGAGGCCCGACGCCGAGGCGTCGCTCTCGGCCCTCAGGTGGCTCTCCCCTGCGGACGTCTCGATCGTGTATGACGTATGCTTCTTGATCTTCGGGAAATAGAGGGGTTTCCAGCGGTCAAGATTCCCGAAGTCCTCGCGAAACAGGGTGTCAGCCGCCGGCAACGGCATTGCACAAGCAAGAAGAACCGCAATGACCGCGAGAACGATGACGGATCTGACACCCTTGTTCGTCATATGACCTCCCGACAAATAAGGGGCGGAAATACCTTCCGCCCCCGTGTAATCTCGAGACCCGACGGGCCTCAGCAGGACTGGGAGGTTCAGGTACCCCCCCTGATGAAACCGAAAAGACCAAAGGTGCTGTCCAGGTTGAATGCCATGACATTCGTGTTTCCGCAGTGGGGACACACCTTTTCCCCTGTATAGTCCTCACTTTCGGGCTCGACAAACTCGAACCTCCTGTCGCAGGCGAGGCAGACGCATTCAAACGTTGCCATCCTCATTCACCTCCTGATAGAAAAATCCGTCTCTCTCATTATCGTACCATACCGAGTCTTTCTGAATCTTCGTCCTTCCGGATTTTCGGCCGCAAGCCGAGGGCGTGCAGGATGTTCGCCATGACGCAGAAACCCGTGACGCCGAAGATGATGAGATTTACCCCCACAAGGACCGTCAGGATGAGCCAGTATGTGCTGTGAAAGAGGGTCAGCAGTGCGCTCGACAGGGTAAAGATCCCCGCAATGAGCCAGATAACCCTCTCAAGGTACCAACTGTCAGTGTTTGCCCGATACACGATCTGAAAACCTCCTTTTTATCTCTGCATATCCCGTCGCTTATACATGAAATAGAGCACTGGCACCATCGTCCTCGACAGGAGCGTCGAGGCCACCTCTCCCGCCATGAGCGATATCGCCATGCCCTGGAAGATCGGGTCGAAGAGGATGACCGACGAGCCGACGACGACGGCGGCGGCGGTCAGCAGCATGGGCCTGAACCGGATGATGCCCGCCTGCACGACAGCCTCATCGAGGGGCACGCCCTCTGCAAGCTGCAGCTCGATGAAGTCGACGAGGATGATGGAGTTCCTGACGACGATGCCGGCCCCGGCAATGAACCCGATCATCGACGTGGCGGTGAAGAAGGCGCCCATAACGGCATGTCCCGGAAGTATCCCGATGAGGGAGAACGGTATGGGGGCCATGATCACCAGGGGGACGACGAAGGACCGGAACCACCCGACGACCATGACGTAGATGAGGACCATGACGGCGCCGAAGGCGATGCCGAGGTCCCGAAAGACTTCATAGGTGATGTGCCATTCGCCGTCCCATTTCATGGCATAGCGGTCCTCAAGCCAGGGCTGGACGGACGAGTACTGCGCGAGATCATATCCCTCGGGCAGCTTCATCCGCCCGATCGTCTTTTTCATCTTGAGGATCACGTACACGGGGCTCTCTTCGGAGCCGGCGACGTCTCCCGTCACATAGACCACGCGCTTCAGGTTCTTCCGGTAGATCGTCTTGTCCTCGACGGTCGTCTTCTCCTTCACGAGTGCTGCGAGGGGTATGACCTGCCCTGACAGGGACTGAACGGGGATGTCCCTGAGGTCCGAAAGGGACGACCTCTCCGTAAGGGGCGTCCTCAGGAAGAGCTCGACAGGCTCCTTGTCTTTTTCCATATGGACGAGACCTGCCGTCATGCCGCTCAGGGAGGCCTGGAGCGTCTGCGACACCGCTTCCGCGCTCACACCGTGATACGCCGCCTTTTCACGGTCCACGGCAAAGGTCACCTTCGGCTGGTCATCCTCCACATACCAGTCCACATCGACCACACCGGGGGTCTGCTCGAAGATGCCCCTGATGTCCCTGGCGATGGCGATCTGCCTCTCAAAGTCCGGTCCGTACACCTCGGCCACAAGGGTGCTCAGCACCGGCGGACCGGGAGGGATCTCGACCACCTTGACCGCAGCGCCGTGCCGGTCACCGATTCGCTTGATCTCGGGCCTCAGGCGCTTCGCAATGTCGTGACTCTGGGCCTTCCGCTCCCCCTTGGACACGAAATTGACCTGGATATCGCCCACATTTCCGCCGAAACGCATGAAATAGTGCCGCACGAGACCATTAAAGTTGAACGGCGCCGCCGTGCCGTTGTAGACCTGGTAGTGGACGACTTCCGGCACCGACTTCAGGTATTCGGCGATCTCCCGGGTGACGGCGGAAGTCTTTTCAAGGGGTCGTCCCCTCGGGCATATCGATGATCACCTGGAGCTCGCTCTTGTTGTCGAAGGGCAGCATCTTCACCGTCACGAGCTTCAGTGGAACAAAGGCGGCGGCCGCGCTGAGGAGAAGAACAACGAGAGCGATAAAGAGGATTCTTTTTCTGCCGCTGCCGAGCAGCCCCCTCAGGTTCCGTTCGTAGAGGTGATTGAGGGCCGTCATGATCCTGCCTTCGGCCTGTTCCTCCCCGCCTGCGGACTTCGTCCCCCTCAGGACCCGGTAGCTCAGCCAGGGACTGATGATGAAGGCGATGAGGAGCGAGATGAGCATCGCAGCCGATGCACCGACGGGGATAGGCCTCATGTAGGGTCCCATGAGACCGGACACGAAGGCCATGGGGAGCAGCGCGGCGATGACCGTAAAGGTCGCCAGGATCGTGGGATTGCCGACCTCGTCGACGGCCGAGACGGCCGTATCGATATCCACCTTTCCCATCCTGAAATGGCGGTGGATGTTTTCGACGACGACGATGGCATCATCGACGAGTATGCCGATCGAGAAGATGAGAGCAAAGAGGGTCACCCTGTTGAGGGTGTAACCGTAGAGGTAGTTGACGAAGATCGTGAGCGCCAGGGTCACCGGCACGGCGACGGCCACGACGATCGCTTCCTTCCAGCCCAGGGCAATGGCAATAAGGATGGAGACAGATATGGCGGCGATGAACATGTGCTCGAGCAGTTCGTCGGACTTCTCCTTCGCCGTGTCGCCGTAGTTCCTCGTCGTGGTGACCTGCACGTCACCGGGGATGAGCGTTCCCCTGAGCGCCTCAAGCTTGCCGATCGTCCTTTCCGCGATATGAGTGGCGTTCGTTCCCTTCTTCTTCGAGATCGAGACGGTGACGGCCTCGTGGAGCATGCCCTCTGAGCCCTTCATTGCCGGCCCGAATCCCATGAAGACGGTGCCTGCCGGTTCCTCCGGTCCGTCGGTGATGCGGGCCACGTCCCTGAGATAGACCGGCTTGTTGTTCGCAACGCCGACGACAACGCGGCCGGCCTCTGCGGCGTCGCTCAATTTCGCCCCCGCGTCCACGACAAACTCCCTGTTGCCCGACTGGAATGCCCCTGATGAGAGAAGGGCGTTCGACGACCTGATCGCGCCGGCGACCTGCAGGGGAGACACTGAATATGCCGTGAGACGTGCCGGATCGAGGTCGATGCGCACCTGCCTGCGCTGGCCGCCGATGACCTGGAATTCGGCGATGTCGGCGTCTTTCTTCAGTTCATCGCAGAGTTCCATCGCGACCCGCCGGAGCTCATAGCCGCTGTAACGGCCGCTCCACAGGGTGAAGGCGAGGATCGGCACGTCGTCGATCGATTTCGGCTTCACGAAAGGCTGGGAGACGCCGGGAGGGATCTTGTCGTAATTGGACATGAGCTTGTTGTAAAGCTTGACGAGGCTGTCCTCCATATTCTCGCCGACGTAGAACCGGACTATGGCCATGCTGCTGCCGGGCCGCGAGATGGTGTAGACATACTCGACACCCTTGATCTCCCACAGGAACTTCTCCATCGGTTTCGTCACCCTCTCCTCCACCTCTTTGGCCGAGGCTCCGGGATAGGTCACGAAGACGTCCACCATGGGAACGACAATCTGGGGCTCCTCTTCACGGGGGGTGACGATGAGGGCGAAGACACCGCATATGAGCGCGGCGATCACAACGAGGGGCGTGAGCTTCGAATCGATGAAGGCCCGCGCGATTTTGCCTGCGATGCCTGTTGTCACTGTTTTACCCTTGCAGTTGCACGGAAAGGCGGGACAAAGTGCCTCAAATCCTTGCTGATAGCAAGCCTCTCCCCGGAAAGGCAGATATGATTCAAAGCCTTTCCAATGCGATGATGAGACTTTTTCAGGTGTTCATCGCCTGTTGCCTGACGGGCGCTTGGCATCAACAGACACGGCAAAGGGTGGTCCGGTGATGAATAAGGTATCTTAGAGGAAAGGCTTTTCACCACATCAGCCTTCCCGTCGTACCGACTGGTCACTGTTTTCTGCCATCTTCGCCCCGCCTTTCCGAAGATCCTATTTCGGCAATGAAGTCACGATGCCGCCGTCAACGGCCTTTTCCACGCCGCCGGCGATGATCTTCTCACCCGGATTGAGTCCCGAGAGCACTTCCGTCATGCCCTCGCGGCCTTTGCCCTTCCTGATCAGCCGGTACGTGACGATCCCCTTGTCATCGACGGCATAGACCCCGGTGAGCTGTCCCTTCTCGACGACGGCCCCGTCGGGGACGACGATCGCTTCCCGTCTGCCGTCGGGTATGAGGACCCTCGCATAGAGCCCGGTCTTCAGCGCAGGGCCCTTTACGCCGATCTTGACGAGAAAAGATCGCGACAGGGGATCGACGGCGGGGACGACCTCGTCGATGCGGCCGCTCATGCGGGCGTTGAGGGCGTCGATGGATATTTGAACGGGCATGCCCTTTTTGAGCTTCCCTGAGAAGCGCTCGTCCACCCTCGCTTCGAGGAGATACGATGACGGGTCCTCGACGGTGAGCAGTCCGGCGCCCGGCAGGGCCATACTTCCCCGGTCAATCCTCTTTTCCGTCACGACGCCGTCAAAGGGAGCCGTGACACGGGCATGGCCGAGATGGACCCGGGCCTCGGCAACCTGTGCCTTCATCCTGTGCACCCCTTCCAATGCGCGCTCGTATTCCAGGGCCGCGATTGTCCGGCGCGTCTCGATTTCGTCGAGTTCCTGCTGCGTCAGCGCCTTGCCGTCGTACAGCTTCTTATACCTCTCATATGTGGCCTCGGCAAGGTTCCTGTTCTGCTGCGCCGTCTCGAGGGCCTTCTGGGCTTCACGATGACCGGCTTCGGCGGCCGTCACCCGCTCGATCATGTCACGGTCGTCGATCGTTGCCAGGACCTGCCCCTTCCTGACCCTGTCACCCTCTTTGACGTGGATGTCCGTGACGGTCCCCGTGGTCCTGCTCGCTATGGCGCTGATCGTCCTCGCCCTGACCGTGCCCGTCGTCTCGTAATAGTCATCGACCGGCGCCGCCGTCACGGCGATGACCCGCACGTCGCGCACCTCGGGTCTCTTCACCTCCGCCGTGCCCGGCTTCACCTTGTCGCCGCAGCCCTGCAGCAGGGCCACAGCGAGAAAAACGAGAAAGACGATTCTCGACGGCATGTCATAAACTGTTCTGTTCCGCAACTTTTGTCTCCTTCATTCCTGCCTGCCACAGCAAGAGTCATTAAGTCATTGAAGTCATTAAGTCAATGGTCACAGTCGACAGTCCAAACCTCACAGCGAACACCCGATGAAGCGACACGTCACATGAACCTTATCGATGCAATACACTCCCGGGAAGGGCGGGGCGTATGCGCCGAAAACCTTGCTGCGGCGACACCGTAACTCTCACAGGAGACAACCTTTCAAGCCAATGATCGATCACACAAAGTATAGAATCCTGAAAGACAAACCATACGAGGAGCATCGTCGCCTTCAGCAAGGCTTTGAGGCGCTTCGCCCCGCCCTTCTATTACAAGGTGAAAACGGTCGTCGCCTTCTTCATTCCAATCCGAGGTCGCGGAGGATGATCCCGCTCTCATAGCTCAGGTTCGCGACGGCCTGAATGAACTCATTCTGCCGAGCCACGACGTTCGACCTCGCGCGGTCGAGGGTCACCTGTGCGTCCAGGAGGTCCACCAGCGGCGACAAGCCGCTCTCATAGCGGACCCTGACGAGCCGCCGTCCTTCCTCAGCCGTCTTCAGGGAGGACCGTGCGAGCTCTGCATTCGTCCGTGCTTCCTCGACGGACCGGAATGCCTCATAGACCCTGAACGCCACCGCTTTTTTCATACCTTCCAGGTATTCGCCCGCCTCCGTCGCCTGATGACGGGCCATGGTCTTCTCGAAGGAGCGTTTCATCCCGTCGAAGAGGTCCCATCTCAGAAAGGCGCTCAGGGTCCAGCTCGCTCCCTCCCCGCCGAAGGGGTTGCTGTGATCGTGCAGATCATAGGAGCCGCCGACGCCGATGACCGGAAAGAAACCCGCCTCGGCAAGGTGAATGTTCCTGACCGCATTTTCATGCCGTATCTCCATGGCCCTCACGTCCCGCCTGGACAGGGAAGCCTGCACGTACTGATCCATGTCCCTGACCGGTATCACCGCCTCGTCTGCCGTCACATCGACGGAGCCGGGACTGCCGAGGAGGAGGCCGAGTCCCCTCTTCGCCACATCCATGTTCTTTGCGGCGCTCACCTTTCTCTGCTCGGCCTCTGTCAGGGCCGTCGATGCCCGGAGCGTGTCCGAGTATAATGCCAACCCCGATTCATACCGGAGCTCGGCTATCCTGAGGTGTTCCCGGGCGTCTTCCAGGGACTTCTCGGAGACGGAAAAAAAGGCCTTCGCCGTTTGCACCGCCAGAAAGGAGGAGACGACCCGCATCGCCACGTCCTCCCTCTTTCGCCTGAATTCCTCGGTCACGGCCTCCGATTCACCTTTTGACATCTCCAGACCGATCGAGGCCTTGCGGACGAAGAGGGGCTGCTCGAAGCCGACGGAGGTCTGAAAATCGTTGATGGGACTGGGATCGTTCAGCGATGACAACTCGAAGTCTGACTGGGCGAACCTCTCCTGGTTGAGCTTCAGGGAAAATGACGTTGTGGGATTGTTCGTCCTGACGAAGCGTTCCTGGAAGAAAATGCGGGGGAGCAGATCGCTCCTGGCGATACCGACCCCGGCCTCCCGGGCTGCAACGGCACTCCGGAAGGCCCGTATTTCATGATTGCCCTCGAGGGCCGCCTTCACCGCATCACTGAGATTCAGGCACATTTTCCGACGCAGAAAGAGCCGGCGAAAAAGAGGTCACGACGACGGCCAGAAAAATCAGGTTGATCCACCGCACAGCGTCTTCCTCCTGTGATCAGCGCCCCTTCTCCCCATCAGCCAGTTCCGGGACAGTATAGAACATCATGCGGCCTTCTTCAAATCCGCGTCGAAGTGCAACGCATGCTTCGGGCAGGCGGCAACGCAGGTGGAGCACTTGATGCAGTCGTTGTCACCCAGGACACCCTGCGGCTTATACTCGTATGGCGTGAGCTGCATCGGGCAGACCTTCGAGCAGGCCTTGCAGGAGTTGCAGTCATCGTCGATGCTCAGGGGGTACTTCCCTTCCGACATGAAGTTGCTCAGGGTCCCCATGGGGCAGATATGGCACCAGATGCGCTGCTGGTAGACAATGCCGAGGATGATGCCGACCGATGTGGTCACCGTCAAAAGTGTCACCATGGCGAGACCGACGGCGTCCCAGTCTCCCCAGAAGAGGACGACCTGGGAGCCGAGGACGGACAAAAGCAAGACGAGCATGCCGATGCGGAACCAAGTCTTCCTGAAGAAGGCCGGGATCCGGCGCCCCCTGCTGATTTTGCTCAGAAAGAGGTCATAGAAGCTCCCCCGCGGGCACATCCAGTCGCACCAGGCCCTGCCCTTGTAAAGTGCA
Source organism: uncultured Nitrospiraceae bacterium (assembly GCA_963705105.1). Taxonomy (GTDB): domain Bacteria; phylum Nitrospirota; class Thermodesulfovibrionia; order Thermodesulfovibrionales; family Dissulfurispiraceae; genus CAVPIW01. The sequence continues at coordinate 637,424 of CAVPIW010000006.1, forward strand.
ACAGCGAGGGCGCCGACCATGCAGGCCATGAGAAAATACCCGATCTTCGGATAAAACCAGCCGCCCACGACAACGAGGGGCAGGCCGTACCAGGTGGCCGCCTGGAGCCTCGTCCTCTTCCTCTTCAATTCCACCAGTGTTCCCATCAATTCCTCCTCATTGTATTAACCTGATTATTTATGAAACGCATCACGGCTTGTCATTCCGGCTTGTCCGGAATCCTTCTTTTTTTGGTGGCGTCATCTCCCTTCCTGCGGCTCCTCTTTTCTTCCATGTAGGCGAGGAAGGTCTTCATATCGCACCGGCCCGTCTTCTTCTGATAGGCCGTGCAATCGGCGAGGGACTCCAGATCGCGGCGGAATTCCCCGTCCTTCTCCAGCTTCCTGCGGAGAATGTCGAGCATGCCCGCCCGGTCGGCGTCAAGATCTCTTGTCAGGGAATAAAAGACAAGCTTGCCGTCTCTCCTTTCATCGAGAAGTCCCGCGTCTTTCAGCAGGCTCAGGTTCCTCGAGATGAGCGGCTGAGACACGCCGAGGACGCCCATGATCTGGCAGACACAGAGTTCCTTCATGGTGAGAAGCATGAGGATCCTGAACCGTGTTTCATCGGACAAGAGGCTGAAGAATTTGACTGCGCTTTTCATATAAACATATTTAAATACGTTGATGCGTAAAATGTCAAGTCCTTTTCAATCCCTTCTGCGCCAGGCCTTCCTCATTTCAGACATGCCTTTCCCGAATCGAGACGGCAATCAGATCTGATTCGCCGCATTTCAGTTTAATTTCAAGAGGTTGACAGCAGGCATATTCCTTGATTTACTGGTCAGTAAGCATGAAATCGGCACAGGATGGATATCTGTGCTGCAGGAAAACCGAATAGTGAACCGGACGGATGAAAAGAGGAGGGAACGATGAAAGCTATCATGTATTTCTTTCTCATGATGATGCTTATTGCAATACCGCTGTCGGGTTGTACACCTTACCACGCTCAGGGAATAACGGCCGGCGCCGTTGTCGGTGGCGTGACGGGTGCGCTTGTCGACCATCATGAGCCTGCAAGGGGAGCAGTCATCGGGGGTACGATCGGCGGTCTTTTCGGCGGCCTCCTGGGTGAAGCGGCATACCGGAATTCTTATGGTTCCTATCCCTATTATTATGAGGGTCCGGGCTACCGCCAGTACGATGGCGGCGGGAGGCGTTACCCGAGCGCGCCGTATTACACTCCGCAGCCGCGATACAGGTAACCCTCAGTGCCTTCAGCACCCCCTGGAAAAGGCGGGATGACAGATCCCTTGGCCCTCTTTTCCAGGGGGAAATAACGCAGGGGCCGTTCTCACAACGGCCCCTGCATGGACTGCGGCAGGGCTCTTTCGCCCCGCCTGTCCGCCCGACACAGGGCTTGCGAGGACTGTCGCTGACGGATTGACTTTGAGGCGTTTCGTCCCGTCGTATTACAATAAGGTGAATGCGATCATTTCTCTCCGGAAAGGGGAAACCTGATGGGCAATAGTGACGGTCATTCACCGACTGAAAGGATGAAGCGCCTCGCCACGATTCTCTTCTGCGCGATGGTGGCGCTTTATGCCGCAGCGCGTGAAGGCGAGAGGATCTCACCGTGGTTCAGCCCCGTCCGGGCCTTTGCCGAGGCGGCCATGGTCGGCGCCCTCGCCGACTGGTTCGCCGTGACCGCCCTCTTCCGCCGCCCCTGGTGGGTGCGATTCATCCGGTGGGTGCCCTTTCTCGGTCCTCTCATTTACAACCACACAGCCATCGTCCCCTCGAATAAAGACCGCATCGGAGAGAGCCTCGGCAATTTCGTCGAAAAGAATTTCCTCACCTCCGAGGCGGTCAGGACAAAGCTCCAGTCGATCGATATGGCCGGCATCGTTGCCGGAAGACTCGCCGATCCTGAGAAAAGCGCCGTCCTCGTCGATGAGATCTGCGCCTTCATCCCCGGCATGATCGGCGCCCTCGACGACGACGACATCCGCCGGTTCGTCAGCAGCAACATGACGCATGCCATCAGGTCCGTGGAAGTCGCCCCGTCACTCGGCCACTTCCTCGAAATACTCACGTCGAACAACAAGCACCAGGAACTCTTCGACCGCGTCCTTATCCTTGTGAACAATCTCTTCGAGGAATACAGGGAAGCCCTGCAGGACAGGATCACCGATGAGACGCCGTGGTTTCTGCTGCCCTTCGGAGTCGATTTCGTCGTCTACGACAAGATCGTGACGAACCTGCAGTCTCTGCTGAATGAGGTGACCGGGAATCCGGACCATGAGCTGAGGGTCCGTTTTAACAGGGCGACGGAGGAGTTCATCAGGAAGCTCAAGTCGTCTCCCGAATACAGGGAGCGGGGCGAATCGCTGAAAGAGGAATTTCTCGCAAGCCCCGTTATCCGGCAATATTTCGACCAGGTCTGGGACGACCTGAAGCCCCGTATCCTGGATGCGCTTGCGAGGCCGGATTCGGCGCTCAGGACGCGGATGGGAGAGGCCGTGAGGGCTGTGGGCAATGGCTTGCTCAACGATGAAGCGGTCCGCCGAAAAATCAACGAACGCATCCAGGACGCCGCGGTGGCCGTCGTCGACAAACACCGGGCCGAGATGAGCAGTCTCATCGCGGAGCAGATGAGGCAGTGGGACGCCGTGACGATCTCAGACAAGATCGAGCGGGAAGTCGGCAGTGATCTTCAGTATATCAGGATCAACGGGACCATCATCGGCGGGTTCATCGGCCTGCTTATCCATCTGTTTTCGAGGCTTTTCTGATGCGGTTCATTACGACAGAGGAGCGCTGTGCCGGGCTCTTTCCGATATCGTCACATTTTATCTTTCGATGACCCTGAGTTTTCAGGTATGCTATTTCTACAGTTTTTGAATAAGCGATACGAGGCCAAAATGACTATGAAAGAGTCTATAAAGAATGACAATGCGTTCCTGAGGGCGATCCTCGATGCCATTCCTTCACCCGTGCTTATCATGAATCGCAATCTGCGGATCATCGATGCAAATCAGGCTGCCAAAGTCCTGTCACCTGAGAATCCCGTCATTCAGAGGAAACTCTGCGGGGACATGCTCTGTTGTTATTATGCCCTCACATCAGGCAAAGGCTGCGGGTCGACGGAGCACTGCAGGGAGTGTATTGTCAGAAGGACCGTCCGCAGCGCCGTGAAGGGTGAAAAGAGCACCCGCGAGAAGGGCCAGATGGCGATATTAAGAAACGGTGCAACCCTCATACTTCATCTGCTTGTCACCGCCACTCCTTTCACAGATGGAAACAGGCGCCTCGCCCTCGTCATCCTCGAAGACATAACCGAGCTTGTAGAGCTCAGGAGCATCTTTCGCATCTGCGCGAGTTGTAAACGGATACGCCGCGACGACGAGTACTGGGAACAGATCGAGACTTTTCTGAAAACACATCTGGACCTGCAGTTCAGCCACGGCATCTGCCCGGAGTGCACAAAAAACCTGTACCCGGATCTCGGTCTTCCGTAGCGGGCAGCGGGTATCCTGAGCTTCATCCTCCCGAACAGGATGACCGGGGAACCCCGGTAAAAGCGCAATTCTTGCATTGAGCGGCGCAATTTTTGCATCCTTTGTCGCACCATGCCATTGTTTTTCAGTTCACGCCGCCCCTTCTATTCATGGCACAGGATTTGATATTTGCAAAGGCAACGTCCTATGACTTGTCATTCCGGCTCGTCCGGAATCTTTCTGTGGGAAGGACTCCCGACAAGCTGCAGTGATGGAGAATAGGTCATTTATTATGTTGAAATTATTAGTCGGCAGTCCGAAGATAATAAAGGATATAAAAGAATATAGAAGTTAAGGCGGTTCCCAAAACGGCCCGATAGATGATCTCCGGTAAGCCGGCGTTTCTTTGGGCGCTTTGCGGCTTGGCGTGAGACCGCAGTTCCCTGTCAATCGCCGATCAGGCCGAATTGGGAACAATGCGGTCATCTCTGACACCGGCAGTGCCACCTAATTAATTATGCCTCACACCGACATTGTCGCCGGCGCTGTTGCTTTACGAACCCATTTGAAAGGAGGCCGTAATGAGAAGAACTGAAGACGGTGGATGGAATCCTTACCTTGCAGGCTCGCTCAACGGGGTGGTCCTCATCTTGTCCGCCTGGATCGCGGACAAATATGTCGGCACATCGACCACATTTGTGAAGACGGCGGGTATGATCGAAAAGCTCTTCAATCCCGAACGGGTGGCACAAATGGAATACTTCATCAAGGAAGTGCCGAAGATTGACTGGCAATGGATGTTTGTCATCGGCATTTTCATCGGGTCTTTCATCTCATCAGTTACCTCGGGCTCGTTCCGTTTGAAGGCCGTCCCCGATATGTGGGAGCGTCGCTTCGGACCGGGCATTGCAGATCGCGGACTCGTGGCATTCATCGGCGGCATCGTCGTGATCTATGGTGCACGCCTTGCCGATGGTTGACCGAGCGGACACGGGCTGAGCGGTTCGCTCCAGCTTGCAGTAAGCGGCTTCATCGCCCTCGCCGGGTTTTTCATCGGCGGCATGATAATGGCAAACCTGATCTACCGGGGAGGTGACAGCTCATGACCACGCTTCTGTACGGCCTTGTCACGGGCATCCTCTTCGGTTTCCTCCTCCAAAAGGCGCGGGTCCTGAGGTACGACAAACAGATCGGCGCCCTGCGGCTCATGGATATGACCATCGTCAAGTTCATGCTGAGCAGCATCCTTGTCGCCATGGTCGGCGTCTATCTGCTCAAGGACCTCGGCCTCGTCAAACTCAACCTTAAAACCACCGTCATTGGTGCCCAGGTTCTCGGGGGCATCATCTTCGGTCTCGGGTGGGGACTGCTCGGTTACTGCCCGGGGACACAGATAGGGGCGCTCGGGGAAGGGAGGCTGGACGCGGTATGGGGAATCATCGGGTCGCTCGTCGGGGCGGCACTCTATGCCGAAACCTATCCTTTTCTAAAGAAGACGGTGCTTGCCTGGGGCAATTACGGCAAGATAACGGTGCCTCAAACCCTCGGCGTCAACCACTGGTTCGTCATTATCCCCCTCGTCACTGGAGGTCTTCTGCTCTTCCGGTGGTTCGAGAAAAGGGGGCTGTAGTAAACCATCAGGAAAACATGGAGCGGCTGGATGGACCCAGCCGCTCCATACACGCCATCCCTTACTTCTTTTTGTGCTCGATCTCCTTTTCCGCCTCCTCTTCCATCTTCTTGAGCCTCGTGTAGTAATCGGGGAACTCCGCGAGGTGATCGATAGAGATCTCGAGGGCGCGGAACTTGTCAGTCGTATGCTCCTGCTCCACCTTGATCCCCATGAGAAGCTGGTCCAGGTCGAAATCGGTCACCTTTCTCGCATCAGCCCTGCCCCCCCTGATGCCCTGCCGGAAGTCCCTGATGTCGATCCCGTGGCGCTCCTTGATCGCCTTCCGGTACTCCTCGAATTTCGCATCCTGTCCCTTGACGACCGGTTTCGACGGTTTCGGCTGCTCCACAGCATAACCAGTGACGACAAAACAAAGCACAAGCATCAACGCAAACAAGATGATTCTTCCTTTCATAAGAAACCTCCTTTCGTGATCAAACATAACCTTGTCGTTGTAAGAGCTCTCCGGAAGGGCGTGGCGAGGACCGAAAACTCTCGGTGTGAGATGACCTCTGCAGGCCTCATATGATCCCCAGCAGCTTCAGCCCGTCGCGAAAAAGAACAATTGCCAAAACACATAAGACGATCCCGAGGAAACGCATCGCGCAGACATAGGGCTTACCGTCCAGAAATGATCTCGATTTGCCGACCAGCAGGGATAGCAATATTTTTGATCCCACCAAAAAGACATAAAAACCGCAAATGAAGGCGGCCGATGCAAAAATGCTGATGTTCATAGCCCTGGTCATTGTCGGAGCGCCGACACTAAACCAAAACAAGTAGGGATGCGGGCTGAGAGCGTTTGCCAATATGCCTTTCCTCAGGGATTTGGCCTTCTTCGCCTCAGTATTCACCTCAACTCCTTTCGAGCGTATCCCCTCGCAGCCCATACACAGAATGAAGAAACCGCCGGCTAGTGAAATGATCCCCAATACGGCATGGAAATCGGATAACTTCGCCAAAATGAAACAAGTTGCGATAATGATCGGCAAATCGGTGATGAACGGCGCGAGAGCGACTTTTATGCCCGATCTGATACCGTGCTGCAGGGTTTCGGAGATGACGAGGGTCAGGAGAGGGCCCGGGGCGAGTCCCGCCGACAGGCCCAGTATGATCCCGATGGTCAGGTATGTTGTCATTCCGCACTTCTCCTTCCCCGGTCAGGCTGCTTGCCCGGATGCTGACCGGCCGGATCATGGCTTAACCTTGCGGGCACATGAGAAGGCGGGGCGAAGCGCCTGTCCGGACTCCCTATTGCAACAATACGATTAATATAGCACAGCACCCCTGACCAGAATATTGTGCAGCCAGACTTTGAAAACGAGGATAGGATGTGATGCCCCATCCTCGGGCCACGTTATTTTGGACACCAATGATAGCACAGACAACCACAATGACCGCGTGACAGCCGACTGCTGCCTTCCGTCCCGTCCCACGGGGACCTGTCACGTGGACTGGCTGAGGGCGGCATAGACAATCAAAATCGCGACGACCATGACGTGGAGAAACGCGTAATTTCTCCGTGGAATCATGCCCTCGAAATCGCCTTTATGAAAAAGACGGAGGACATTGTGGCTTGCCGCCGCCCCGACAGCAAGGATAAGCAACGATAGGATGCCGATGAACCGTTCATCCACGACAAATCGCCACCGGGAAAGGTCCATCCCCGCCTGACTGCCGAGGGTCGGGAAAAATGAACCCGCTTCCGACAGGAAGTATGCGAGCCGGTAGACGAGCTCCCCAGTAAAGGTGAAGGGGACGAGCACGGGGACCATCGGCGAAAAACGTCCGAAGACCTCGTCTTCCGTTACCGTGAACAGCCTTGCCCCGACCCGTATGAGACCGAGAAAAAAGAGGAAGCCAGCTCCGAGAAGCACGGTGAAAGCGACAAGGTCCGACTGATGAAAATAGGTTTTCAGCGGCACGAACCAGGCCTTTTCATAAATGAAACGGGCGAGCTGGGAACCCATGAGAAAGGGGATGATAAAAGAGCAGGTGAGGTAACGGCCCTTGTTGATCACCAGTTCCGCAAAGGGGTTCCGCAGGTTTATCCTCGGCGAATCGTAGGGGCACATCGGGACGCAGTGGCCGCAGACAAGGCAATCGAGGTTGTTCCGCACATTGACGGCACCGAGATAGACGGGGCAGCCGGCGCCGCCTGCCGTGCCCTTCCGGCAGGAAGCGGTTTTGCAGGTTTTGCAGACAGCGAGATCAGGCCTGAACTCCGTAATGGAGATGGTGGCGGCGGACCCTATGATCCTGCCCATGGGGCAGACGTGGCGGCACCAGGCCTGTCCCTTGAAGAGGACCTCCATAAGTGTTGCGCCGGCGATGATCGCCACGAGCAGGATCGCCGTCCCGGACGGCGATTCCTTGAGGTTGAAGACGGATTCCGCCCAGAGAATGACAGCCAGGAAGAATGTAGACAGATAGACGCCGTTCTTCTGCAGGAACCGCGGTACGTCGGCGTTGAATCTCATCCCGAAACGGCGCAGGATGCGTCCGACACCGGGGAACGGGCAAAAGCCGCACCAAAGCCTCCCGGTGAAGAACCAGCTCAGTACGATGGTCGTCCACCAGACACCCCAGACCATGAAAAGGATCGCATTCCGGTCCGGGTCCTGGGGACCGAAGAACCCGACAAGGATGATGACGGTGAAAACGATGTCTCCGAAGGTCCGTACCGCCGCAAAATACCGGCGGTCTGCGAAAAACCTCTTCAACGGGGGAAAGGCTTCGAAAAGGTTTATGCGCGCCTGACGGTCGTCAGGGAGGACGATCCCCAGCGCCTGACGGAGGATTTTTCTCGCTGTCATGTACACGCCTTCTATTCGCTGTAGTTCCTGATCAACCGCGAGCCGTAGAGAAAAAACGCTGCGGCATAGGCGACGAGAACGGCGAGGGAGACGAGGGCCTCCTCGTCGAGCGACGCCTTCCTGATGACGATATTCGTGTGGGTCAAAGGGAAAACGGTGATGAGCATCCCGATGGCGGCGGGCATGCGGTCGACGGGGAAGAAGGTCCCGCTGAAGAACGCCATGGGCAGGATGAAGAAGTTGGTATATGTCGCCGTGTCCTCGTGAGACTTGGAGACCATGCCCGTGATGACGCCGAGACTGGCGAAGAGGAAGCAGTTGAGCAGGAGGGTGCCGGCGAAAAGGGGCGTGAGAAAAAACCCGTCGACGGCGATGAATCCGACGGAGATGATGAGCGACGAGGCGAAGAGACCCTTCACCATGCCTGCCAGGACTTCACCGATCATTATGGAGGAAGGGCTGATCGGCGCCTGGACGAAGACCTGGAAAGTCTTGAAGTAGATCCTGTTGAGGTTGAGGGCGCTCGCGACCCAGGTGTAAGAGTTGTTCATGGAGCTCATGGCCACGATGCCCGGAAGCAGGTACGTGAGGTAATCGACGCCCTGGACTGTGACGCCCCTGCCGAGGCCGAACCCGAAGGTGATCAGGTAGATGATGGGGACGACCATGGCAGAGAAGAGGTATCCGATCTTGAGCAGTTTCCTCCGGAAAAGGAGCATCTCCCGGAGAAAGATGGGGTACCATTTCATCATCATGCCATGCGCTCCCCGGTAAGCTTGACGAAGACGTCCTCGAGGTTGGATGCCCTGATGGTCACGCCGTTGCGCATCTCGGCTGCCAGCGCGTTGGCTTCCTCACGGGTCCTCCGGATATGCTGGATGAGTTTTCCCCCGGCGTCCACGTGCTCCACCACGTACTCTCCGACCATGGCCTTCAGGTTTGACGGCGTGTCGAGGGCGACCAGGCGGCCCCTGGCAAGGATGCCGATCCTGTTGCAGAGGGCCTCGGCCTCCTCGATGTAGTGCGTGGTGATGACGACGGTCCGGCCCTCGATCCGCACCTTCCTGATATTGTCCCACATCTGCCGCCGTATCTGGGGATCGAGGCCGAGAGATGGTTCGTCGAGGAAGAGGACTGACGGCTCCGTCAGGAGCGCCCGGGCGAGGAGGAGCCGTCTCTGCATGCCGCCTGAAAATCCCGAGACGACGGAGTCCTGCCTGTCCGAGAGGCCGACTGTCTTTATGGCCTCTTCAATCACCCGTCGCCTCTGCCGGACATCGTGGAGCATGGAGTAGATAAGTAGGTTCTCATAGGCCGTCAGCTCCCTGTCCAGGTTGTTCTCCTGGGGGACGACGGCGATGCGCCTTTTCACCGCAATGGGGTCCTGCCGGACGTCGAAGCCGTCGACCCTGCAGACACCGCTGTCTGCCCGGCTCAGCGTCGTCAGGACCTTGATCGTCGTCGTCTTGCCCGCGCCGTTCGGCCCCAGGAGGCCGAAGACCTCGCCCTTCTCGATGGTGAAAGTGACGCCGTCGAGGGCGGTGATTGCGCCGTATCTTTTCGTGAGCCCCTGCACCTCAACCATTATATGCCCTACTTCCCCAGGCTCCGGTCATAGAGTTCCCGTGCGCTCAGATCGTATGCTTCAGCGACGATCCTCGACGCCTCCTTCCTGCCCTTCCCTCTTTTCATGAGTTCGCCGACCTCGCGGAGCGCCTCGTCGACACTCGGCGTTTCCCGGCCCCGGCCTTCCACGATGATCACGTATTCCCCCACCGTCTTTCTGCCCTTCACAAATTCAACGATTTCGGTCAGTGTGCCCCGCATCGCCTCTTCGTGGATTTTCGTGATTTCCCTGATCAGGGCGGCTTTGCGCGGACCGAAGATGGCCGCCATGTCGTCAAGCGTTTCCGTGACACGGTGGGGCGCCTCGTAGAAGACGAGGGTCCTGTCCTCGATGGCGAGCGACTTCAGCACCTTCTGTCTCTGCGCCTGTCTGGCCGGCAGGAAACCGGCGAAGGTGAACGTGTCCGTCGGGAGGCCCGCGATGGACAGGGCGGCGATTGCAGCCGAGGGGCCGGGAATGGAGACAACGGGCACTCCCTCTTCGACAGCCCTCTTTATAAGCACGGAGCCGGGATCGGAAATGCCCGGCGTCCCCGCATCCGATATGAGGGCGACGGACAACCCCTCCTTCAACCTCATGATGATCGACTCGGACCTGGTCTTCTCTTTTTCGGACCAGTAGCTGATGAGCGGTTTCGCGATGCCGTAGTGCTGCAGGAGCTTCCGGGAATGGCGCGTGTCCTCGGCGGCGATGAGATCCACCTCGCCCAGGATTCTGACAGCCCTCAGGGTGATGTCCTCGAGATTGCCGATGGGAGTGGCGACGACGTAGAGGGTACCGACGCTCATCGGCGCCCTCTGTCGTTGCTCACATGATGACCCGCCATTTTGACCCGCCGCAGGAGCGGCGAACTTACGACTTCTTCATGAAGCTGTCACGGAACGCCGCAAGCCAGCGGATGTGGCTCTTTTCCTCGTTGATGATCTCGTCGATGATCTCCTTTTCCTTCACGGCCTCACGGATGCCGTAATAATAGAGGAGCGATTCCTTCTCGAAGCCGATGGCGAATCTTATCACCTCTCCGATGTCCGTCGTCGTCTCCATCGATGTCAGGGCCTTGTTGCTGCCGATGAAGAACTTCGACTCCACCATCGCCCTCATGTATTGCGACACCTCTTCCCAGCCGTCGGGCTCAGTGTCGCCGACGAGATCCCTGAGATCGGCGAAGGTCTTTTCGTGAACGACCTCCTTGTGGGCCAGATCGGTAAAGAAGGCGCTCAAACGCTCGTTGTCTTTGAATCTCTGCGCCATGGCGGAATAGAACTGGTGACCCAGTCTCTCCGTCTGGACGGCCTGCTCGATCACCTCTCTAATGGAATATTTCTCCATCCTTACCTCCGATATAGACATAGTCATTCAGACAGTAGTCAGTACCCTATCGTTGCATACGCCCTCAGGAAATGCGGGGCGAATGAGCCGAAAGCCTCGGTGCTGCGAAACCTTTGCCTTCCCGTAAAGGCCGTGTCAGACCGACGTCATGAAGAAAAGAGAACCTGTTGCTGACACTCATATACACTGTCACTGACACTATATTTTCAGAGCGCTTTGCCTCGCATTTTTGCGCAACTGCAAAATCAGTCATTAAGTCATTGAGTCAGCAGTTGGTACTCATCTGCATGTTACTCCACCTGCAGCAGTTTTCTCAAGCGCTCTGTCCGCCTGATAGACATCGTCGACGCTGTCGCCGGTGATGTCCCATGTATATTCCCCCTTGGCGTTCCGGTGCAGTTTCACCCTGACGGGCTTTTTCGGCTTCACCTGCTGGACCTGGGGGTTCTTGCCGACCTGGAATGCCTGCTGGCCCTGCGGTTTTTCAGCGGTCTGCGCGAAGACGGGCGATCCCCCAACCAGGAGACCGATTATTGTTGCCGCAACGACGATGCGTCGTATGGAAACCATGTGCCGCTCCTTATCCCTCATACCTGTTCGTTATCGGGAACCTCCGGTCCTTGCCGAAGGCCCTCGGCGTTATCTTGACGCCGGGGGGCGACTGGCGTCTCTTGTACTCGCTCGTATCGACCATCCTCAGGACACGCCGGACTGCCTGTTCCCCGCACCCCGGGACGGCACGGATTATCTCGTCATGACTCATGTCCTTCTCGATGTAATCGCGGAGGATCGGGTCGAGCACGTCGTAGGGAGGAAGGGTGTCCGTGTCACGCTGGTCAGGCTTGAGCTCCGCCGTCGGCGCCTTGACGAGCACCCGCTCCGGGATGATGGCCCTCCCGGCGTCGTCGTTCCTCCACCGGCAGAGGTCATACACGAGGGTCTTGGGAACATCCTTGATGACGGCGAACCCGCCCGCCATATCCCCGTACAGCGTGGCATACCCCACGCTCATCTCCGACTTGTTTCCCGTCGTCAGCACGAGCCAGCCGAACTTGTTCGAGAAGGCCATCAGGATGTTCCCCCTGATCCTCGCCTGGATGTTCTCCTCCGTCGTGTCGACGGGGAGGCCCGAAAACCAGGGACCGAGGGTGGCCAGGAACTGTTTGAATATGTCGTCAATGGGCACTTCGATGACACGTATGCCGAGGGCCCCGGCAAGGTCCCTCACGTCCTGCCCGCTCTCGTCGGACGTATAGGGCGAAGGCATGAAGATCCCCGTGACGTGTTCATGCCCGACGGCATCGACGGCGACGGCGGCGACGATGGACGAATCGATGCCGCCGCTCAGGCCGATGCAGACCCCCGTGAACCTGTTCTTCCGGACATAGTCTCCTGTTCCGAGCACGAGGGCGCGGTAGACTTCTTCCGGCCCTCCCGGCAACTGTTCCATCTTCACGGGGACGCGCCGGGGACAGGGAGGACGGCTTAACGCTCCCTGCGCGAAGGGACCGGGCAGGGGCACGCGCTCCGTCAGGCATCCCTGCTGCGACAGCACCTGTTTCCTCCTCCTCGGGTCATGGAGCCTTTTCATCAGGACGGCATCAAGATCGATATCGACGACTATGAGGTCCTCTTCGAATGCCTTGCCTTCGGCGATGATCTCTCCGCCCTGGTCGATGACGAAGCTGTGGCCGTCGAAGACGAGCTCGTCCTGGCCGCCGACGGTGTTCAGATACGCAACGGCAACGGAATTCTCCGAGGCGCGCGTCGAGAGCATCTTTCTGCGGAAGTCGGACTTGGCAATGTGGAAAGGAGAGGCGTTGATGTTGATGATGAGTTCCGCTCCTGCCAGGGCCTGGACCACCGTCGGGCCGTCGGGGTACCAGATGTCCTCGCAGATGTTGACACCGAAGAGGACGCCGTTCATGTCGTAAACGGGGTACCTCGTGCCCGTCTGGAAATAGCGGAATTCGTCGAAGACGCCGTAGTTCGGCAGGTGTACCTTGTGATAGACATCGACAATCTTTCCGGACCGGATGACCGCCGCGGCGTTGAAGATGTCGTCTTTCCTGTCTACAAACCCGACGACGACGGTGGCGTCGCCCACCATCTGCCGGACCTCGTCGAGGGCCTCCAGGTTGTCATCGATGAACTTCGGCCTCAGGAGCAGATCCTCGGGCGGGTAGCCCGTGATCGCAAGTTCCGGGAAGGCGATGATGTCAGGGCACAGCGGGGAGGCGTCGCCGATGAAGCGCCGTATCAGCTCCGTGTTTCCCCGGAGATCACCGACGGTCGGGTTGATCTGGCAGAGGGCGATGCGAACCGTTCTCATGCATCAATTGTAGCGCTCACCGGTGAAAATGTAAACATTCTATTTGTATAAAAAGGCGGGGCGAGGCGCCTCAAAGCCTCACTGGTAGCTGCGCGGTCTCCGGGACGGCAAATATGGTTCAAAGCCTTCCCGTCGGTGCGTTTATCGTCCCGTTTCTCTCTTTGCCTGCCGTCTATTGTCTATTGCATTCTGTCTACTGTCTACTGTTTCATGGCGCCTTTGCCCCGCATTTCCTGAGGGCGTATGCCACGATAAAGCGAACGTTGCCGTTGTTCTCTGTGATCTCTGTGACCTCTGTGGCTGAATGGCCTTTGTTGCCTGTTTATTTCGGCAGGATAAAGTAGAAGTTGTTCCCGTACTGCGTCGGTTCGTACCCCACGACACCGCAGTGGAGCTCGATGACGTTCTTGATGAAGGCCAGCCCGTGACCGGTGCCGGGACGTTTCTCGGCATTCGATCCCCTGAAATCCTCATCGAAAATCCTGCCCCTCTCCACGGGCGGAATGTGAGGTCCGGTGCTGAAGACGTTGTACTTGACACCGTCCCTGCCCTCTCCGAAATAATCCCTGATGATCTCCCGCCCGTAGGCTATATATTTCTTCCTCTCTCCCCAGTAGGTCTCGACTTCCTCGGTATACTTCACGGCGTTCGAAAAGAGGTTCGCGTAAACCTGGGCGAGCAGTCCCACATCGACGACGCTGATCGTCTCCTCCTCGGGGATGCCGCTCGTCTGGTCGTCGACGGCAATCCCCCTGTCCTGGAGCTGGTCGCTGTAGCGGTCGAGCTGCGGCCGCACCACGTCCCGCGTTATGAAACAGGGTTTCGTCCTGAGGATCAGGCGTCCCTGGTCGAAATGGCTCCTCCTCAGGAGGGTCTCGAGAAAGAGACTCATGTTCTCGTAATGCTTTTCCAGATTCTCCAGTTCCTCCCTGAGCCCGCGGTTCACGTCGGCCAGCTCCGCAAGGACGCGGTCCTTGCATCCCCTGTCGCAGGGCTCCTCGTCCAGGTGAAGCAGGACGTCCTCTATCTCCCTGTTCTTGAGGATCTTCGCCTTGATGCGGCGCAGGTAGAGTTTATAGACGATGTTCGGCACGATGATGTTGTGCTCGATATCGGCGACGAGGTTGCGGATGAACCGCAGGTGCTCTGCATTCTTCTCGGCCATATACCGGTTGTGAATGTTGAATCCGATGCGGTTCGCAAACTTTTCGAAGAACAGCTTCTGCTGGTCATCCGGCTCCGCGATGGGGAAGACCTCAAGGAACCCGAGGACCTTGTCCGTCGTTTTAAAGGGAAGCTGATTGATGAGCACGTCTTTCCCCCTGATCATCAGGACGAGACTCTTCAGATCGGTGTAATAGGGCGCGTCACGGGGAACGATATCAGCCGGCGGCGTTGTGTGAAGGGCCGACTCGTCCTCTTCAGTCGTCGCAACGAGTCTGAGTTCCGCCTTCTTCAATTCTATAAGATAGAGCCTGCATTCAAGCTTGAAAAAGCTTTTCGGGATGGCGACGCAGAGGTTGTAGAAGTCATCGACCTTGTCGATTTCCTGGGCCAGGTCGAAAAACGTCTTGAGGGCGTCGTTCTCGCGCTGCGAGAAGTTGTACCTCCAATAATCCCCCTTTTTCTGCTCGATTCTTTCCAGAATGTTTTCCCGGATCGCCATGGCGTTATCCCCTGCGAGGAATTGATTGATCGGCGCATCGCACCATGCCCATCAATCCTCACGATTCAAATTACGGATTGAGACAATGATCACATCAGAATGTTGCCCGATATTATATCAGATTCTTCGGCCCGCGGGGTTTTCATAAGAGCTCATTGGTGTCCAAAATAGCCTGAAACCAGGACAGGAATCGATTTCTTCACAATAAACAAGGGCGCTCTATTTTCCGGCCCTATCCCCTGCATGTCTGAAACATTTCAGAAATATTTCCTCCCTTGCACGCTGGCTGCGATTTCCATACAATTATTATTACGGTTGCATGAAAAGGCGGGGCAAAGCGCTCTGAAAATATAGTGTCAGTGACAGTGTGAGTGTCAGCAAAAGGTTCTCTTTTCTTCAGACGTCGGCCTATAATGGTCTCTATGGGACGGCAAAGGTGTCGCAGCACCACAATACCATGACAATCAGGTACCGAAAGGGGGCAAGCGCATGTGCCTCGTACTTCTCGCATGGCATGCACATCGTGATTATCCGCTGATCGTCGCAGCGAACCGCGACGAGTTCTTCGATCGCCCCACCGGGCAGGCGGCCTTCTGGGAGGATAACCCTGGAGTGCTCGGGGGCAGAGACCTGGCCCGGGGCGGCACATGGCTCGGCATCACCCGCTCAGGCCGGTTCGCAGCACTCACGAACTATCGCGAACCGTCTCTGAAACTCCGCGATGCGCTGTCGCGGGGCGCAGTGGTCGCCCGCTTCCTGACGGACGAAGAGAGCCCTGCCCGGTTTCGGGACTTCCTTGATACCGAGGGACACAAGTACAACGGGTTCAACATCCTGTTCAGCGACGGCCGCACAATGGGCTACTACTCGAACGTCGACGGCGGAGGACGGGTGTTGGCACCCGGCATATACGGGCTGTCCAATCACCTGCTCGACACGCCCTGGCCGAAGGTCGTCCGCGCGAAGAATGCCGTCTCCTCCGCAATTGACGCACTGCCGGATGTTGAGCCGCTCTTCACGCTGCTGCGGGATGACCGCATCGCCCATGATGAGGAGCTGCCCGATACCGGCGTGAGCCTCGACTGGGAGAGGCTGCTCTCCGCGGCATTCGTCCGCTCGCCTTCCTACGGGACGCGGTCGAGCACGGTTTTGTTCGTCACCGCAGGTGGCCTGACGCGATTCGTCGAAAGGACCTTCCTGCACGACGGGGCGCCGGGCGGAGACGCCGCATTCACCTTCTATACAGTGTGAGTGTGAGTGTCAGTGTCAGTGAATGTGCACGTTCTTATCATGGATATGGCCACCCTCCCCCCCAGGGGAAGAGGGGTTGGGAGATAGGCACGGCGATTATTAACCTTATCGTTGCAATACACTCCCGGGAAAGGCGGGGTGTATGCGCCGAAAACCTTGCTGCGGCGACTCCTGTATCAAAACGAAAGATGAACTATACGCCAATGGTCGATGACACAAAGAGTGGAATCCTGAAACACGAAGATGACAATGCGTATCGTCGCCTTCAGCAAGGCTTTGAGGCGCTTCGCCCCGCCTTTCTATTCAACGACAGGGTTTATTTCCCCCGTTCTCTGTGATCTCTGTGACCTCTGTGGCTGAATGGCCTTTCTCTGCGCTCTTTGCGGCTTTGCGTGAGACTACAGGACGATCGTCACCGTCGCCCCTGTGGAGACGTGAGCCCCGAAGTCCCATCGCTGCATCACCTTCCTAAGACAGTCAGCGACGGGTTTCGATGCCGCAGAGGTGACGGACGTCACCTTCCCCTTTTTGATGACGATGGACAGCATGATCTGACCGTGAAGCCCTTTGCCTGCGAGGCATCTTTTCATATCGACAAGTTTACCGCTGAGCACCGCCTCAATCCCGGCTTTGTGCTCCCTCCGGTCCGCTTCGACCTTCGTGATGCGAAGAGAAAGGTCCCCCTCGCCTTCCGAGCGGCCCGTTTTTTCCTTCGCCGCGTCCTGTGCCATTTCTTTCCGCGACGTCTTGCGCTCCATGACTCCCAAAGCCTGAGGCGCCGCCGATGCCACGGCATAATTTGAAACCCCTTCGGGCAGGGGAAGCGGCTGCTTTATCGTCGTCGCATTCCCTCCGGCGTTCCTGACGAGCGTATCGACGGCGACGAACGAGGTGTATGCCGTCAGAAGGCTGTATTGCAGACCGAGCCTCGTCACCTCGCCGGTCCTGCCCTCGTCGGACCTGAGCGCGTTGTAGTCCGACAGGAGCGCCACCCTGTTCCTCGCCCAGAGAAAGCGCAGCGCTGAGTTCCTTCTTATCGGGCTTTGCTGCACCCACATCGATGACTTCCGAGTGCTTCGAGTTCCCGGTGATACCGCCGACCCTGATGGTGCCTCCCGGCCTGCCCTTCCATTTCCCGCAGATCACTACGGGCCGGTCGGCAAGCACATCCGGAACCGAAGGGGGGTCCACATCGTAGACCTCGAATCCCCGGTAATCGATAGAGATGTTGGTGAGCACAGGGGACTGGATGAGCTTCCGGAAGGCCGTTGCCTTCTCCCGGGCTTCCTCCGCCCTCGTCACCACGAAAGGCTCTCCCGCGCCGACCCTCGCCATGCCTTCGATAAGATGCCTGTTGACGGCTGAGCCGATGCCGAAGGTGAACATATTCGCGTCACCGAGATGTCTTCGCATGAGATCGAACACCTCCTCCTCGACGGTCACATAACCGTCCGTGACAATGACCACGGTCCTCGAAAACCCCTTCGACCCCGGCAGGGAAAGGGCCCGTTTGAGTGCCGGCAGCAACTCTGTTCCTCCTCCCCCCGTCTGCCTTTCGATCACGTTCACCGCCTTCGCAATGTTCTCCTGCGTCGCAGGCAGCGACTTTTCGGCCATCACCGTGTTGCCGCCGGAAAAGAGGAGCACGTTGAAGACATCCGTCGGTCTCAGGCCGCCGATGAGGTCCTTCAGGAGCTTTTTCGAAATATCCAGGGGAAAGCCGTGCATCGATCCGGACACGTCGACGATGAATATGTACTCGCGGCCGGGGATGTCTTTCGCTGTTACCCTCTTCGGCGGCTGCACCGTCAGGAGAAAGAAGTTCTCCCTTTCGCCCTCATAGAGGAGGAGTCCGGAGCCGATATGCCTGTCCGCCAGGGTATATCTCAGGATGAAATCCCTGTTGCCCGATCCTGCCTGCCCCTTCGCCAAAGAGACCGCTGCAGAGGACGGCCCGCTGTAGCGTACATCGATTTTGTGCGACGGCGACGATATGCCGCTGACGGGAACGCCCGTCAGCAGGCTCGTCCTGATCTCGAATGAATAGGTCGGCGCCTGGCTTTCCTTCAGATAGGGGTTGCTCACCCACTTGTCGCCCGGGGACGTACCGCTTCCCGCATACCTCGGCCCCACGACGGTCGGGTAGACGAACTCATAGATCCCGTCGGTGGGCACGACGATTTCGGTGTATTTGAGTTCAACCTTCACCACGTCACCGGGCATGATGTTGCCGACGGTCATCTGGAAGACATTGGGCCTCTGCTGTTCCAGGAGCGACGCCGTTTTGCCTTCCCTGACCGCCTCGTCGTAGCGTTTTCGTGCCTCTTCCTTTTTTTGAATCACCGCGGTGATCGTCCTTTCCCCGATCGTCATCTTCATACCATATACCGCCGCCCGCGTCGAAGCAGGAAAGACATAGACGGCCTCGATGGCCTTTTTACCGCGGTTTTCATAGACCTGCGTCACCTGTACATCGGCGATCACCCCGGCGATGTTCACCGCAGCAGATGTCGACGTGAGGGGCAGGCTCTCCGCGCCCTCATCACCGCCGGGGACAAAGAAGTACGGCGCCAGGGTCCTGTCCCCCGATTCATCCTCCTTCGGCCCGTCGACTCCCTTCGACCAGCACAGACCCGATACAACGAGAACAACGGCAACTGCAAACCCGATCAACTTCATTCTCTCCATGGTGCTTCCTCCTTGTATGAATGGGTTTTGGTTCTTAGATGCCGCAGGGGGAGGAAAAGTTCCCGAAAAAGACAGGCAATACGAGAGCCGGCAGTCAGCAGTCAATATAACAGTCATAATAACGAGCACCATGGCGATGATGGTCCCGGGTGAAATCTCAAAGCGCACTACTTCCGCTCGGGCGGGACCATCTTTCGGCGGTGGCTCGTGCCGCTGCCCCTCCCATCGCGATGATGGTGCGTCGTACCATGCTGCTCATCAGAGTGAGACGTCTTTTCTCCTTCACCGTCAAGGAAGCCCGCTCACTGCCTGATTGAAGAAGCTTTGACATCTGGGGTCATTGTGTGATAATCTCTATCACAAAAAAACAGGGGGGTACGAGATTATGAAGAAGGCATTATTAGCCGGTTTGGCCGTTTTTATCAGCATTGCATTTGTGACGAATGTATTTGCCCAGATGTCCGAGAAGAAGGAAACGACTACCACTACCACTACCACAACCACTCCTGCGAAGAAACAAACAACTACCACTACCGCAACGAAAAGCAAGGGCATGAAGTTCACGGGCGAAGTCACGAACATGGATATGGCAGGGAAGATGATGACCGTGAAAGGCAAGAAGGGCGACATGACCTTCGACGTTTCAAGCGCCAAGATGAAGGGCCAGGTTAAGGCCGGCGACATGGTTACGGTGAAGTACATGGAGAAAGACGGCACGATGATGGCCTCTTCAGTCACCAAGGGGAAAGCGAAGAAGACGACGACCACAAAGACCACTACCACAACAACAAAGACAAAGGAAGAAACCACGAAGTAAGAATCCAGGTCATACCCAGGGACGGGGGAGACAGAGCGAGTCCCCCCTGTCCAGCACAATCAACGCATCAACCGCGTCAGGCGCTGTTCCTGAGAGTATAATGGGGTTGATGTCGATTTCTTAAACATCGTTCCGCCATCGCTTATGTTTACATAGACCTCCGCTCCTCCCTTTCCTTCACGCCGTGGAAGCAAAAAAGCAAGAGGAATGCCTGACATATCAGGAGACTCCTGATATGTCAGAAGACGGCACTGTTCGCAATATCATTCCCTCATCGCAGCATTCGCTGAAGTTCCTGTCATTTCAAAGTCTTAAAGGATCCTTTCTTTCAACGCAGGTCTTGGCACAACTTATGCTCATTAACATTATGCAGTAGGCGTTTAGAGAGAAAGGAGAAGAGTCATGAACACGGAAACCTTACTTATCATCATTTTTTTGATTTTGATCTTCGGCGGAGGTGGATTCTGGTGGAGTCGACGTTAGGTATTCACAAAGACAGGAGGAGGCAAATCAGGGTCGTTTTTCTTGTCGTCAGTCGTAGCAGTCAAGTCGAAATCCAAAAGGGGGAATGTCATGAAATCCAGCATGAAGGACAAAGTGAACCCCAGCTCGATAGGAGTTTTCTCATATGACTTCTGCGTAAGGGGAACTTAGGAAAAAACCCTTGTTGAAACATGGATGGCAAGAAAAACTCTATGAGACTTTTTCAGGGATCTCAACCTGGTCCCGGCGTATGCTCGTGGGCGCCCTATCGGTGGTTCGGGGAATCCATAGAATCCGTTTAGGCAAACTGCTTTGGCTCGTTTACCCCCTCATGTGCACAATAGTCATGACGTCCGCTCTCGTTGCAGCCGGATTTCATTACATCTGTTTTGATCGAACCAACCTGCCTGACATAGAACCGTTCGCCCGGTTTGACTTTCCTGCGATCGGCTGCGTCTATGATGCCGATGGCCGGCCGCTCATTGAGGTGGCAAGAGAGTACCGGCGGATCACTCAGTATGACGACCTGCCGCCCATTGTTCGTAATGCCATCATCGCCACTGAGGACAAGAACTTCTTCTCACACAGTGGAGTTGACTATTCCACAATTCCTCGCGTCTTAAGCAAGGTGCGGATAGGCGCCTTGGTGTCCCACCTTACACGATCGGCGGGGAAAGAGGAGGTTACCAGTGGCGGCATCTTCCCGCAAGGCGGATCGACAATCACGCAACAGCTCGTGCGAGGTCACTTCCTTAAAAAGCTAACGGCTCAGGAAAACAGCGCACCGCTCCTGCACGGAGCACTTCTGCTCCGCGCACTGTCTTACGTGATCGGCCCACGAAGCGTCAACAAGCTGTTTCGGAAGCTGGAGGAGATGAGACTATCGTTGTGGGTCGAGGATGAGATGCAGAAGCGTTTCGGTTCTAAACGCCGGGCAAAGGAAGAAATTCTGGCACGATATGCCAGCTTTGTTTACATGGGCAACGGTCAGTACGGAATTGCGAGAGCGGCTGAATACTACCTTGGTCGGCCTATCAACACGTTCACCGTGGATGATGCTGACAAGGCAGCGCTGCTGGCAGGCATCGCGAAGTCGCCTCGTTTCTATGCGCCCGGCGCTAAAGAAACCGCGAGAATCTTGCGCCGAAGAAATCAAATCCTGGCTCTTATGGCAGTCAACGGTTTTATCTCTCCGGACAGGGTGAGAGAGGCTGAGCAACGCCCGATTCAGGTGGTCGCGCCGCACAGGGACAAAAGGCCTCAGGCGGCGGCGGTCGTTGAAAGTGTCCTGCAGGAGTTAAAAGCCCGCAGCGCCGACGTCGGCGTTGAAGACCTTCTGCAGGGACGTATCCATGTTTACTCGACAGTGGACGCCCGTGTGCAGCAAATTATGAATGAGGCGATGGAGCGCGGCCTCGAGCTTTATGAGAAACGACACCCGAGTTCCAAGGGGCTAATCCAGGGAGCTGTCATCGTGCTGCGGAACGGCGATGCGAGCATCCTCGCCGAGACAGGAGGTCGTCAGTTTTACAAGGGCCGCTCCACCTCATACGGCGACTTCAACCGCGTCACGCAGTCCCTGCGACAATCCGGATCCGCAATGAAGCCCATTGTCTACCTCGCTGCTTTTCAGCAGGGAACATTTACCCTTGAGTCTATGGTTCCCGACGAACCGATCGGTGTTCCGGATAGAGGGGGAAAAAGTACGAAATGGGTCTCAAACTACGATGGCAAATTCAAGGGCGTGATCACACTCCGGGAGGCGCTTGCAGAATCCAGAAATACCGTTACGATTTGGGTTGCAGAGCAAATCGGCATTGACAGCGTCCTGCGGACGTCTTGGAGGCTGGGGATCCAGACGCCGTTGCACCCATACGCCTCGACTGCGTTGGGCGCCTCGGAAGTGAATTTACTGGAGCTGGCCAATGCATACCGAGCCATGGCATCGGGCATCCTCATCCAGCCGTATGTAATCCGGAAAATCGTCCGCGATCTGGGCGAGGTAGGGGCTGATAAAGAGGGCAAGCTGTCGCCGGTCGAGGTCCACGACGACGCTCTTTCTCTCATTCAGGAGGGCCTGCGCGGTGTCGTGCGAATTCCCACCGGTACGGCTCATGCACTTGACTCCAGAGGTTTCCCGATCGCCGTTATGGGAAAGACAGGGACGACAAATGATTTCAGGGATGCGCTCTTCATAGGCTCGACGTACGGCCGCGAAGGAATCACTATAGCGGTCCGCATAGGCTTTGACGACAACCGTTCCCTCGGGCCGGAAGAAACCGGCGGCAGGGTAGCTCTTCCGGTGTTCAAGGAAATCATGCTCAGAGTATACCGAGAAAGGCTTGCAGGGCCTGTGCCGGAGTTTCCTGCTCAAATGGAACGGAATATTAACGCTTACCTTAAAGGCCATTCGGCCGGAACGGCAGCGGTGACAGACACTTCTCTTGCTGCGATGTCTGAATTTCGGGTCGTCTCTGCCGATCAGGAGAGATGAGGAGTTGCGTTCAATTCAGGGACGAAGGCCCTCTTGCCTTCCAGTTGCATGGATAACAAAGTGAGGAGACCCCTGAGTTATAGAAAACCATTGGCTTTCAGAATGAAGGAGACTTCAAGGTTGAAGGTGAGAGACAAGACCATGCTCGGAAGCCTACCTCTATTGCGTGCGGGCTTCCGCGAAGCAGACCTGGCAGAAAAGTGCGCCGTCTGCGAGCCTCCGTTGAGATCGGAGTTGTTCAGCAGCGATCAGATGGAGCAGCATGGCAAGACCCTGGCGGGCTTGCACAAATTGAGCCCCCTCTATCCTCCTGATCAGCTCCTGGCCAGACTGGCCGAGAATGAAGGCATCCTGACCGGAACCCGTCGCCTGCTGACGGAGGCGGTCGCGACGGGTCGTCGGATTACGCCGGCAGGTGACTGGTTGCTCGATAACTTCTATCTGATCGAAGAACAGATACGCACGGCCAGGAGACACCTGCCGAAGGGCTACAGCCGGGAGCTTCCCCGCTTGCGGGACGGCCTTTCGGCCGGACTTCCGCGCGTGTATGACATCGCTTTGGAGACGATCTCACACAGCGATGGGCGCATAGATCCGCAAAGCCTCAGCAAATTCGTTGCTGCCTACCAGACAGTCACCGTCCTGAAGTTGGGAGAACTGTGGGCCATCCCTATTATGCTGCGGCTCGCGTTGATCGAGAATCTCCGGCGCGTTGGGGCACGGATCGCTGCCGACAGGCTCGACAGAAACCAGGCTGATTATTGGGCGGACAGGATTACCGAGATCGCGGGGAAGGACCCGAAGAGTCTGATATTGGTCATGGCGGACATGGCGCGGTCGGACCCGCCTCTGAAGAGCGCGTTCGTTGCGGAATTTGCCCGCCGGCTTCAGGGCCGGGGCCCCGCACTGGCAATGCCGCTCACATGGATTGAGCAGCGACTCCTGGAGTGCAGTCTCACGATCGAACATCTGGTGCAGTCCGAGAACCAGCAACAGGCGGCTGATCAGGTCTCGATGAGCAACAGCATCGGCAGCCTCCGCTTCCTCGGCATGATGGACTGGCGCGAGTTCGTCGAGACGATGAGCATTGTCGAGCAGACCCTGCGTGATGATACGGGCGGTACATACGGCAGAATGGACTTCTCCACCCGTGACCGTTACCGCCACGTAGTGGAGAAAATGGCAAAGAGCGGCCGTCTGTCGGAAGACGAGGTGGCAGCCGAAGCGGTGCGGCTCGCGCATGAAAGCGCGGCCGGCAAAGACGGCGGTCAGGGTGGTGATGATCGCGCCGCCCATGTGGGCTATTATCTGATCGACAAGGGATTGCCGCGGCTTGAAGAGCTGGCGCAGTTGCGATTGTCCGTCTCCGGGGCCCTTCGGAAAGTGGGTTCCCGGTTTCCCCTGCTTCTCTATCTGGGCGCGATCACGTTCATGACGGCGATTTTTACCGGTGGGTTGCTGGCGAAGGCGTATGCTGACGGCTTGCCTCTTTGGCTGCTCGTGACGACCGGTATCCTCTCAGCGTTGTGTGCAAGCCAGCTCGCTCTTGCAGTGGTGAACTGGCTTGCGACATTGCTGGTCATTCCGCTGCCGCTGCCGCGAATGGACTTTTCCAAAGGCATCCCGCCTGAGTCCCGGACCCTCACGATTGTCCCGACTATGCTGACAAACGCCCAGGGCATCGAGGACCTGATCGAAGGTCTGGAAGTCAGGTTCCTTGCAAATCGCGACGACAACCTGCACTTCGGCCTGCTGACCGATTTTCAGGATGCGGCAGAGGAAACACTGCCGGAGGACGAACCGCTGTTACTGCTGGCCCGGCAGAGAATCGAGGGACTGAATGAAAAGTACGGGAACACAAAAGGCGACAGGTTCTTCCTTTTTCACCGCCCGCGCAGGTGGAATGCCCGGGACCGGGTCTGGATGGGTTATGAGCGCAAGCGGGGCAAGCTGGCGGCATTGAATGCCTTTTTGCGCGGCAGGAAGGATGACGGAACAGATGGTCTCTCCGGAAATCCCTTCTCGCTTGTCGTCGGTAATACGGAAATCCTGTCCGACGTAAAGTACGTGATCACCCTTGATACGGATACTCAGCTGCCGCGCGATGCGGCGCGGCAATTTGTGGGAACCATGGCGCACCCGCTGAACCGTGCGCATTACGACGAAGGCAGGCAGCGCGTCGTTGCCGGGTACGGCATCCTTCAGCCGCGTGTCGCGGTGAGCCTGCCGGGCACAAACCGCTCTCGGTATGCGCGCCTGTACGGGAGTGATCCCGGCATCGACCCTTACACGCGCGCCGTCTCGGATGTTTACCAGGACGTCTTCGGTGAAGGCTCCTTTACCGGCAAGGGAATCTATGACGTCGACGCATTCGAGAGGACCCTGGGCGGACGTTTTCCCGATAACCGAATCCTCAGCCACGATCTTATCGAAGGGTGTTACGCCCGTGCAGGGCTGTTGAGTGACGTCATGGTCTACGAGGAGTATCCATCCCGCTACAGCGCGGACGTGAGCCGCCGGCACCGTTGGATTCGCGGGGATTGGCAGCTTCTGCGCTGGCTGCTGCCGGCAGTTCCCGGCCCTGAAGGGCTGCGCCAAAAAAACCCTCTCTCGCTATTGTCCCGATGGAAGCTCTTCGACAATCTTCGGCGCAGTCTCGCGCCATCGGCATTGATACTACTCTTGCTGCTGGGCTGGGCGGTCATGTCATCGCCGTGGTTCTGGACCTTGTCGGTGATGGGGATCATTTTTATTCCTTCTTTGATAACCTCTGTCCTGGACTTGCTCAAGAAGCCGGACGATATACATTTTGCGCAGCATCTCCCTGACGTCGGACGCTCCACCGCCGGGCGTCTTGTTCAGGTTGTCTTTACGCTTGCCTGTCTCCCCTACGAGGCGTTTTTCAGTCTCGATGCGATTGTGCGGACGACCTGGAGAATGCTGGTTGCACGCAAGCGGCTCCTCGAATGGAGTCCTTCGGGCGACGCGGATAAAAATACCCGCAGCTCCCGTATGGGTGGTCTCGCCGGTGTCTGCCGGACGATGTGGTTCGCTCCCCTTCTTGCCTCGGCAGCGATAGTCTGTCTGGCCCTTTCCAACCCCGCCGCCCTGGGAGCGGCTGTGCCCATACTGTTGCTCTGGTTTGCCTCACCCGTTATCGCCTGGCGGATCAGCATGCCTCTTTCCCGCAAGGAAGCGGGGCTCATGCCCGACCAGACCGCTTTTCTCCAAAAGCTTTCCCGAAAGACCTGGGCCTTCTTCGAGACCTTCGTCGGCCCCGAAGAGCATTGGCTGCCGCCTGATAACTTTCAGGAGCACCCTGCCCCTGCCGTTGCTCACCGCACGTCTCCCACGAACATGGGACTTTCGCTGCTGGCGAATTTGTCCGCCTATGACTTCGGCTACATTTCGATGGGGCAGCTCATCGAACGCACGACGCGTGCCCTCTCCACGATGGAGGCACTGGAGCGCTATGAGGGCCATTTTTATAACTGGTACGACACGCAGTCTCTGAATCCCCTGCCTCCCCGGTACGTTTCGACGGTGGACAGCGGGAACCTTGCGGGCCATCTGCTGACGCTGCGGCAGGGGCTGCTTGAGCTTCCCGACCGGACGGTCCTGGGTCCACGGGTGTTTGAGGGACTCCGCGACACGCTATGGGCGCTCCTGGAGGCCGTTGCCGAAGAGCGTCTTGGAGGCGCCGTTTTTGCCGTGCTCGGTCAACTGGAGACGGATCTGGAAGAGGCGTGCAGCGTGCCACCGGCTGAGCCGGCGGCGGCGCGGCTCCGCCTCGAACAACTCGCACGGCAGGCTGAGGAGGCCTTTTCCAGTATAGTTATGCGGGGTGGCGGCCAGGAGAATCAGGCCGGATGGTGGGCGAGCGCCTTTGCCGGGCAATGCCGGGACGCACTCGGGGAACTGACGCTTCTTGCTCCTTCGTCAGCTCCCGGCATTGACGGGATACCGACGCTCCGCGCACTGGCGGACATGGGAAACGGTCCCGCCGCTGAGAGAATCAGGGCTATCGAAAAGCTCGTGCTGCATTCGGGCGAACTCAGCCGCATGCAGTATGACTTCCTGTTGGACCGGTCGAGTCATTTGCTGGCCATCGGGTACAACGTCGACGACCGCAGGCGGGACGCGAGTTACTACGACCTGCTGGCTTCGGAAGCGAGGCTCTGCACTTTCGTTGCCATTGCTCAGGGGCAAGTACCGCAGGAGAGCTGGTTCGCCCTGGGCCGCCTGCTCACGAACATCGGGGGAGAGCCGATCCTCGTTTCCTGGAGCGGTTCGATGTTCGAATACCTCATGCCGCTCCTGGTCATGCCGGCGTATGAGCGGACGCTGCTCGACGAGACCTGCAAGGCGGCGGTGGCCAGGCAGATCGAGTATGGGAGGAAGCGCGGGGTACCCTGGGGCATTTCGGAATCCGGCTACAACACAATCGACGCTCATCTCAACTACCAGTACCGCGCCTTCGGCGTTCCCGGACTGGGACTCAAACGCGGGCTCGCCGACGATCTGGTCATTGCGCCCTATGCCTCGGCGCTCGCGCTGATGGTGGCGCCCGAGGAGGCGTGCCTGAATATGCAGCGGCTCGCTGCGGAAGGACGTGAGGGCATATTCGGCTTCTATGAAGCAATCGATTACACTCCTTCACGTTTGCCGCACAGACAATCGAGTGTCGTGATCCGGTCATTTATGGCTCATCACATGGGCATGAGCTTTCTCTCCCTGGCCTATCTGCTTCTGGACCGTCCGATGCAGAAGCGATTCGAGTCGGACCCCTTGTTTCAGGCAACGACGCTTCTGCTTCAGGAGCGTGTACCGAGGGCCGCGGGATTCCATCCGCAGACCGCCGACCTCTCCGTATCACAGACGGCTGCCACCGCAGAGGAGACCTCCGTGCGCTTTTTCAACAGCCCGGACACGCCCTTTCCCCAGGTGCAGTTGCTGTCGAACGGCAGGTACCACGTGATGATCACGAACGCCGGCGGCGGGTACAGCCGATGGAAGGACATCGCAATCACGCGCTGGCGTGAAGACAGTACCTGCGACGACTGGGGCACGTTTTGTTATATCCGTGAGGTGGCGAGCGGTGAGTTCTGGTCAGCGGCATATCAGCCGGCGCTCAAAGGGTCGAGGCATTATGAGGCGATTTTCTCGGAAGGCCGGGCCGAGTTTCGCCGCCGGGACCACGACTTCGAGACACACACCGAGATCGCTGTTTCTCCCGAGGATGATATTGAGCTGCGCCGGATTACGATCACCAACCGCGGCCGGACACGCAGGGAGATCGACGTCACGAGTTACGCCGAGGTCGTCCTTGCTTCACCTGCCGCAGACATGCTGCATCCTGCGTTCAGCAATCTTTTTGTTCAGACGGAGATTATCGGTCACAGGCAGGCGATCCTCTGTACCCGCCGCCCCCGCTCCGTCGAGGAGCACTCGCCTTGGATGTTTCATCTGATGGCCGTCCACGGGACGGAGACGGGCGAGGTTTCCTATGAGACCGACCGCCTGCGGTTCATCGGTCGCGGAAACACCGTTGCCGACCCGCAGGCCCTGAGCGGCCCGGCCGCGTCAGAAAAAACGGGCGGGTCTGCCGCGCTTTCGGGCAGTGAGGGCTCAGTGCTCGATCCGATTGTCGCCATACGGTATCGCATAGTCCTTGATCCGGAAAAATCGGCAACGATAAACATTGTCACCGGTATCGGTGAAACCCGCGACATCTGTATGGGCCTCGTGGAAAAATACCAGGACCGGTATCTTGCAGACCGCGTCTTTGAGCTCGCATGGACACACAGCCAGGTGCTCCTGCGGCAGATCAACGCCACGGAGTCCGATGCGCAGCTCTATGGACGACTTGCCGGCGCCGTGATCTACGCCAATTCTTCGCTGCGCGCCGACCCGGGCGTTCTCATCACAAACCGCCGCGGGCAATCAGGTCTGTGGGGTTACGCCATTTCCGGCGACCTCCCGATCGTGCTGTTGCAGATCGGAGACCCGGCCAACATCGACCTGGTGCGCCAGCTCGTCCAGGCCCACGCATACTGGCGTCTCAAAGGACTGGAAGTGGACCTCGTGATCTGGAACGAGGATCACGCCGGCTACCGGCAGGTCCTGCAGGAGCAGATCATGGGACTCATTGCCGCAGGCGTCGAGGCGAACGTGATGGATCGACCGGGCGGCATCTTCGTGAGACCTGCAGACCAGATATCGGGCGAGGACCGCATCCTGTTTCAGACGGTCAGCCGCGCCATCATCACCGACACACTCGGCCCGCTCGCGGACCAGATCAATCGCCGCAGTATTATGCCGCTTGCAGTACCGCGCCTTGCCCCGACCGGGAGCCCCCGCACAGAATCTGCGACTGCCGGGGCGATGACCCGCAGCGATCTGCTGTTCTTCAACGGACTCGGTGGATTCACCCCTGACGGCCACGAGTACATCATCACGACGGCCCGCGAACAGGTGACGCCGGCGCCCTGGGTGAATGTGATCGCCAACGCGCACTTCGGAACGGTTGTTTCGGAAAGCGGAGGCGCGTACACCTGGAGCGAGAATGCCCATGAGTTCCGCCTCACCCCCTGGTGCAACGATCCGGTCAGCGATGCTGGCGGAGAAGCTTTTTACCTCCGCGATGAAGAGAGCGGCCTCTTCTGGTCCCCTTCGCCGCTGCCGGGCCGGGGGGCGATGCATTACGTCAGCCGCCATGGATTCGGCTACAGTGTCTTTGAACATACGGAGGACGGCATAAGATCAGAGATGTGGATTTACGTGGCGATGGATGCGTCGGTCAAGTTGACGGTATTGAAGGTAAGAAACGAATCGGGCCGGTCCCGCCGGCTCTCGGCCACCGGGTATGTGGAATTGGTGCTGGGAGATCTGCGGCAGAAAACGGCAATGCATGTGAGCACCGAAATCGACCCCAAAACAGGCGCGCTTTTCTGCCGGAACCCGTACAACACGGAGTTTGCCGGGCGGACCGCCTTCTTCGACACCGATGAGACGACCCGCACCGTGAGCGGCGACCGGACGGAGTTCCTTGGCCGTAACGGCACGCTCCGGAGCCCGGAGGCGATGACCGGCGCGTGGCTTTCAGGCAGGGTGGGGGCCGCCCTGGACCCCTGCGCCGCTATCCAGGTCCCCTTCGATCTTGCCGACGGGCAGGAGCGGGAGATCATCTTCAGGCTTGGCGTGGGACGGGATTCATTTGAGGCCGGCCAACTGGTACACCGCTTCCGCGGATCTGCCGCCGCGCGCGGGGCGCTCGAAAAGGTCTGGCAGCACTGGAATCACACCCTCGGAGCGGTGCAGGTTGAAACACCGGACCAGTCCGTCAATGTACTGGCCAACGGGTGGCTCTTATATCAAACTCTGGCCTGTCGTCTTTGGGCGCGGAGCGGATACTACCAGTCCGGGGGCGCCTTCGGCTTCCGCGACCAGTTGCAGGACGTGATGGCGCTTATCCACTCCGAGCCCTCGCTCGTGCGCGAACACCTCCTGCTCTGCGCAGCCCGTCAGTTCAGGGAGGGAGACGTCCAGCACTGGTGGCATCCCCCTTCAGGACGGGGCGTGCGCACACACTGTTCGGACGACCTTCTCTGGTTGCCCCTGGCTGTGTGCCGTTATGTGCTGACGACCGGAGACACGGGAGTGCTGGATGAAACCGTCCGCTTCATCGAGGGCCGGCCGGTAAACAAGGACGAGGACTCGTATTACGATCTTCCCCACGCGTCCGAAGAGACGGCGAGTTTGTACGATCACTGTGTGCGGGCCATTCTGGGGGGCCTCAGCCGCGGCGAACACGGATTGCCCCTCATCGGCTCGGGTGATTGGAACGACGGCATGAACATGGTGGGCGCTCACGGCAGGGGTGAGAGCGTTTGGCTGGCATTCTTCCTTTATAAAGTGCTCATGGAGTTCTGCGGGATTGCCCGTCTGCACGGTGATCCGCCCTTTGCCGAACGCTGCCGGGAGGAAGCTGCTCAACTGCTCAGAAGTATCGAAGAGCATGGCTGGGACGGCGAGTGGTACCGGCGCGCCTACTTTGATGACGGCTCCCCCCTGGGTTCGGCAGGCAATCCCGAATGCCGGATCGACTCCATAGCGCAGAGCTGGTCCGTTCTCTCCGGCGCCGGGGATGCCGGACGCTCGCAGACGGCAATGGAAGCGGTGGACAGGCGCCTTGTTCGACGGGACCATGGCCTTATCCAGCTCCTCGATCCGCCCTTCGACACATCGGATCTGAATCCCGGCTATAT
Source organism: uncultured Nitrospiraceae bacterium (assembly GCA_963705105.1). GTDB lineage: Bacteria > Nitrospirota > Thermodesulfovibrionia > Thermodesulfovibrionales > Dissulfurispiraceae > CAVPIW01. The sequence continues at coordinate 668,344 of CAVPIW010000006.1, forward strand.
AAAGGGATACGTCCCGGGTGTACGGGAGAACGGGGGGCAATACACGCATGCGGCGATCTGGACGGTGATGGCCTTTGCCGCGTTGGGCGACCGCAGTCGCGCATGGGAACTGCTGGCAATGATCAACCCGGTGAACCATGGGAGGACCAGGGAGGAAACAGCGACGTATAAAGTTGAACCCTACGTCGTCGCTGCCGACGTCTATGCGGTCTCGCCGCATACCGGCCGCGGCGGATGGACATGGTACACGGGATCGGCAGGCTGGATGTACAGGCTTATCCTTGAATCACTCCTTGGGCTGAGGCGCGAAGGAGACAGGCTACGTTTCACGCCCTGTCTGCCCGGGGACTGGGAAGCGTTCAGTGTGCATTACCGGTACGGGGAGACCGTCTATCACATCAACGTTCTTCAACGGGGCGGCGGCAGTGCAGCGGGTGTGACCGTCGATGGCGCTAATACCCTGATAGGCACGTTCGTCCGGCAACTGGCTGCACGCCTCAGGTTGACCGGCTGAAAAGCTCGTAGAGCCGGCGATTGAGATCCTGATCGAAGATTGAACAGCCCGACACGGCAATTTCCCTTGCTGACGACCATCAGGAACATTCAGTTGAGGTGAGAATACCCGGCTTGTAAACCTGCCGCGCCTGTTTTCCTTAACGCTGCAAAAACGACAGGAAAAGGCGGATGGACACCATTTCAGGCCAACATGGATAACACAACGGAAGATTTGAGGAGCCGTCCGAAGTCGTGGCTGATCGATATAGTGGAAGAGGAAGGGACGATACATGAACTCCGTTCTTGACTGTAATACCACCGTCTGGTAGTGTACAAGTAGTGCTTGCTGTCCCTGCAATGGGTGACGGCGCGTCAGTTTATTCTTACCTTTGGGGAAAGGTGAGGAGGCATATCATAAAGACCGGTTCCGTCGTCGAGAAGTTTTTTGTCCCCTGTCGGGAGGACGAACACCTGCATGCCGTTTTGTTCTTGCCGCCGAGCGGAAAACCGGAACGGTTGATTTTCGTCGTTCCCCTCGTCGGATCTCGAGCATCCCAGCAGATAATCAACTTCCGCTCCTTTGTAAGAAGGCATTCAGCCCTTTTGTCATTCGAATACCGTGGGCATGGCTTGTCCTCCGGGACATTCAACATGGAGAAAAGCCGCGAGGACACGATCGTCATGCTGCAGTGGGCGATAGATTATGCGCGCGGGCACGGAATCCCCCTGCATGCGATGTCCACGTGTTACAGCACCCTGAGTCTTCTGTCATGCTTCAGGGAAGGGGCCGGGGACCACGGCATAACGACGATAGGCGCGATTTCCGGCCTTGTGGATACGCGCCGCATTTTGAGTTACCAGGGTTTCGCTGGCTTCTACGAGATGCATACCGACCAGCCTCCCCTTGACGCAGGTGAATTCTTTCAAAGTCTTGAAGAGGGCGTTATCGATCACGGGAGCGCCTCTTTCAGACAGGCCCTCTGTATGTACATGAGGGACTTGTTCCCGGAGCTCAGGATCACGCATGATTCGTTCGAGGAGCTCCAGTATTCCCGCGTAGACCATATTGCTACATTGAGACAGTTCCATACGTTTGATCCCCTGAAGGGCATCAGGGTTCCGGAAGAGGTTCCCTGCCTTTTCTACTATGGTGTCAACGACGATCTCATGGAATTGACGACGCCCGAAGGGAGAGCACGGTACACGTCACAGATAAAGGCGCTGGTTCCACAGGCAGAGATTCGGTGGGGAAATTTTGATCATTTCGGCAGGGGAGCGGACAGAGACCGTGTCCTGCAACGGTTCTGCGATTTTTTTGAGATGAATGAGCACACTGGGGTCATAGTCTGAGGCTGGTCCTGCGCTGCAAAGAAAGGACGCGGCGGAGGCTACTCAAGACTCCATCCAGGACCTCACACTGCCAACAGGTCAGAGTTCCTGAGTTTTTTCAATTGGACGCCGCATCGTGCATCAGCTGCAGCCGTGGCTGATGCCCCGCCGGGCACGTTCGTCCGGCAGCTGGCTGCACGCCTCAGGTTGACCGGCTGAAAAGCTCGTAGAGCCGGCGATTGAGATCCTGATCGAAGGTTCCGTCTTTTATCTTCTGGAAAAAAAGATCCGTGATCGGGTCCGCGAGCAATCGGAGAAACTTTTTGGCGAGGCTTGGGTCCCTGTACTGGAACTTTGGGTCCATGTAGGCGAAGACGGAGTAAATCAGGTTCCCGAAATAGTAGTGTCTATCCATCCCCGTGAAGAGAAACGGCGGAAAGACATCGGGCACGTTCTCCCAGACGGGATAGACGGATCGGTCTCCCACCAGATTGATCTCAGGTTTTCCGAAGGCCTCCACCGCCAGCTTCATGTAGTCGCTCACCATAGGGTCCAGCCCCATCTTCTCGGCACCTATCCAGTCGGCTGCGACGATGTCCTCACTGCCGATGATAGTCTCTGTCTCATTCGGGTCCTTGTCGGCGAAGACCCCGAAGGGACCGTCGGCGCTTCGAAAGGCGTCAATGAAACCAAAGTGGATAGGGAACTGCCTTATGAATTCTATGGCGGTCGAAAAGATGTCTCTCTCATGATGATACTCGAGAAACTTGTCCTCCATGGGCAGCGCGCCGTAGATATTCTTGATCGTCAGGGTGTAATAGGCGTAGGCATGCGTTTTGTTCTTGGCGAAGGAGATGCGAAAGTCCGCCTTTCGCCACTCCCGGTTGACATAGTGTGTGCCCAGTTTCCCGGAATAGCGGTACTCCTCGAGGTCCTCCGAGAGATCGATGATGCGGTAATTCTTCCCCGTCAATCCGATGTATTCGGCCACTGTCCTGACTTCCCGGTTCGTGAAGAACGTGCCGTACGTGCTCCTTGCCTCGCCGACGGCGAGGTTCCGGTACCCGCGCTCGTACATCCTGTCAAGAAGATATTCGACCAATTCGGGGTCTGCGTAGGTCGTAGGGTCTTTTGTGGAATACATGAACATGAAGTTCGGCTTCACGATAACGGCAAAATCCTCTTTTTTCTTCCCTGAATGTCCCCAGGCTGCATCGAGTTTCCGGAAGAAACCGGTTCCCTCGATCACAGCCTTCAGAGCGCTGAACTTGTCTTTGTCCCTGATCGCCACCACGTCGACGACCCTGTCGGAGTTGATACCCCTCAGGATGTGAGGGTCCATGTCTTCCTCAAGAGCATAGAAGCGCCTTCCCTCACCGTCTTTCATCACGACCATGCGCCGCTGGAAAGTGCCGGTTGGGAAGTGGTCGTTATTGATCTCGAGAAGATTCTCATTCTCCATGGTGAATGATGTCGCCTCATTCCCTGACACCACGTTCCACTCATTTCCCCGGATATCCAGATCCAGGGAGGCGACGCGTGTGATGACCTTCCCGAGCAGCTGCTCCACCCTGTCTTTCAGGTAATCGGTCCGGTCTTTCCGAAATACATCGGAGCGGATCTTGATGTAGATTCGGTCGGAGTCGGGGTCCAGACAGCAAAAATAGTTGTAGTAGAGGGTCGGCCATCGGAGGTTTCTGAGAGTCGAAATCTCCGCCTCCCCCATCGCCTGAGCGGCTTCAAGGGTGTAGACCTCTGCTTCAGACCCGTCCTGCAGGGTGATCTGTCCCGTGGAAACACGAACCCGATGGGGCGTGAGATGGAGCCCCAGCACTCCCAGTCGTCCGACCAGACCCGTCACCTCTGAGAGGTATTGGCGCGGAACGATCTTCTCCATATCGTCGGCTACAGGAAAGGGTAGGTTCACCGTGGGAAGCGGCTCGGCGCGGAACGAAATCTCGATCTTCGCAGACCTCCTGCGTATATGGCCGGGCAGTGGCGATTTTTCGAGATCCACTTTCGCGACGCCATAACCTTCGAGCAGTTGGTAGATAGGTCCTTCGTATCGGTACACTCCCTTTTTCACGTCCAGGTGCAGGGCCTCGATGACGCGCTCTGTCAGAACGAATCTGTCCCAGCATCCATCGCCTCTCTGGATGACGAGGGCAATGTCCCAGAAGATCTCACCGTCTCCCCAGGGAAAATCTTTGTCGTGAACACCGGAAAAGAAGAAGAAGTCGTGATGACGCCCTTCCTTCGAGAGCACCCTTCCTCTTAAAACGAGGTTTTCATACTGCGTGTTGTAGAGGAGGCCGGGAAGATACTCCCCCGAGACTTTTTCGTAGCAGAACTTGACAAAGGCGGAGATGGTGCGGAGTTTCGTGATGGGCGAAAGGGTGTTCGTCACCTCGAACGAAGCGAGAAGGGACGGGAAGTCGAGCATCCGAAATATGAGAACGCCCGATCCGACCGGAGTCCCATCGGTCCCTCTCCCCCTGTAGATCCGGGTGAATAACCGCGTCATGTCATCCATCACATCGATCCCCGGATCATCGTGAATGACCTTGTAGCCGTAGAGGAAGTAGTCGGCGCCGCTGTTGTCCGCGAACCCGAAGGAGTATGTCATCTGCCTGATGCCGTGTGCCGCCTCAGGCCTGAACAAAGTGAATACCCCCTCTGTTTGTGAAAGTAAAAGAAAGAAAAAAGGAAAATAAAGAAAAGTGAAATGGAAAAGTAAGAGAAAAAGGAAGAAAAAAAATGGTAGGAATGATAGATAAAAAGGTATATGAGAAGATAGGAAAAAAAAAAGAGAAAAGGAAGGGGAAGGATGGAGAGAGGATAGGGGTAGATAAATAGATGATAATAAGTAGAATCAGATGCTGGATGAGTTTGAGGTTGAATTTAAGGCTCTGTCGGCGGAAATACCGCGTTATCGAGAGGAAGAAGAAGGAAGGGGAATAAAGGAAAAGAGAGAAGAAAAGGAGAAAGAGGAAAAGGAAAAAGGGAAAAAAAGGGAAAGGATAAAAGAAGAAAGAAGAAAGGAGAGATAAGAGAAAATGGAAAAGGAGGGAGATGATAGGCTAGAGAAGATCAGGTACGATCAACTGCTTCGCTGCTGGCTGCGCAAGAGCCGAGCTGTCGCGGAAATCGTTTTCAGTTTGAGGGACAAGGGCAGGCTTTGCCCCAGCGGTGCATAGGAGACGGTGCCGGTAATCTTCGCTTTCTGGCCAGACAGTTTGATGAAATCGGAGACGCACTCGACCTCGATCTTCACGTCAAAAGAGAGCGTGTTGCCTTGCTCCCGCCCCTTTCTTTCACCCTCTTCAAAGTCCTCCACCCCTTCGGCCAGATAGCCCGACATCGTCTCTGAGAACCGAAGGCCGACCTTTTTCCCCTTTCCCTCTTCATTGGGCATGAAACACTCTCCTTCCCATCCTGGTTACCCTCATTGTTGCAATACACCCCCGGGAAAGGCGGGGCGTATGCGCCGAAAACCTTGCTGCGGCGACACCTGTATCAAAACGAGAGATGAACTATACGCCAATGTCTGAAAAAGGAGCCTTTTTGCTGACACTTACACTGCCACTGACACTGTTCTTCAGAGCGCTTCATCACGCCTTTCTATGCAACTGATAGGTTACCCCCGTGGCAGACGAAGCACGCTCTCAGCGTTCTCAAGAATGGAATCCGAAAAACCATGAGCCCGTTTGATCATGACGTCCCTGTCAAGGAGGTTCTTGGTGTTTTTTATCCGTTCGTACTCTTCCCACGATATGTCATGGGTAAACACCGGAAGATGTACCCATCCTTCAATGGGAATGGGAAAGTCTGAACCGTGGACGAGCCACTCGGGAGGAAACGTCTCGATGATCTCTTCCAGAATGGGAATCCGCGTCAGCAGAGAAAAGGCGGAGGTATCTCCCCAGAGCTGAATCCTGCCGCCCGAGTTAGCGTTATTCATAAAAGCGCCGAATTCCTTCGTCTCATTTTTGTCGATCGGAAACACGGGAGTGGCACAGTGGGCGGCGATCACCGTGACGCCGCACTCCAGGGGTGCCTCGAGGAACCTGAAATTGTCCCGCTGCTGTTCCCTGATCCCTTCCGGAAAGGAATACTCGGGTCCGACATGGCAGAGCAAAGGCATGCGGTTCCTGGCCAGAGATTCGTAATACTCTTTGTGTCTGGGGTCCCGAAGATCGAGGTGCTGCACAGAGGGGATCAGTTTCATGAGCACCGCATTCGGATCGCTGAGGACAAACTCCATCTCCTCTGCCCAGTCTTTTCGATTGGGGCTCACCGATGCCGCCCAGTAGAATCTCTTCTCTCTTTTCCTGGGGTCATCTTCCCTCATCAGCAGGTCATTCAGTTCTTTTACCTTCCTGGACAGAAACCTGTTCGAAACCCAGAGGTCGGTCCTTTTCTTGTCGAGCCTGCCCGACTTCGGATGGTAGATGGCATCCAGCCCGAGTAACACCATACCGTCGATCTCTTTGGAGTTGGCCAGATGCGAATATATGAGGCTCAGATACTCGTTCGTATCGACTGTTCCGCTTTCGTCAAAGTCTGCACCGGCTTCTCCGAGGTACTTCTCCACGAGCCTGTAGAGAACTCCCGTGAATAGCGTATTGTTGTCTTCCGGGTAGAAGAACACGTTTTCGTCGACTTGATTGATGTCCCTCCCTCTCCCCACCACATGTACATGCATGTCGATCTTCATAGAACACCTCGCTTTCTTAGCGGTGAAGGCCTGCCGTCATTCATTGCATCTGCAACGAGCTTCATGTTGATGTTTTGCAACAGATCACGGATTGCGCTCGACCGGATATCCTTCTTCGTAAAGGGCGGAGGCGGACCCATGAAACCGGCAAAGACGGAGCGGCCGTTCTCTTTTTCGTTCAGCGCCTCCTGCATCTAGTCCGCCGAGTATCCGGCTGCAAGCAGCGTTGCCGTAATAGCTCCGGCTGACGACCCGAGGATTCTTTCAAAGGCATGCCCCCGCCTCGTGAATTCCGAACAGGCCCCAACAAAAACCATCCCCCTTCGCTCCACCGCCTTCAAAGACGAGATCATATTTCATGCTCGCACGCTCCCTTGGCAAGTCGTTGTTACACCACTACTGACTCACCCATCTGCGACGAGCGCATCGTCGGCCGCTGAGGTAGTCAGGATCAACGCGCCATCCCGCAGTTGAGGCAAATCCGGCATCAACCGACCACACAGTCGCATCAGCAATTTGGACGTTCCTGTTGCGTATCTATTCTGCACCCCACCAACTGTCTACATCTTGGACGGCCTCGTACACGTGCCGTAATGTAAGACCCTGATCTATGATCGCCAGCGCGCGCGCCCCAGTTTCCAGCACATAAAACAAGCCCTCGCGTCCAGCCAGTCGGCTTGTCCAGAAGCCATTGCGCAAGACCTGCAGGGCCTTCGTGTCTTGCCCTATCTGAGCCATGGCCTGTGCCACAGCGCTTAAGGCAGACGCTTTTGACCACTCATACGAAATCGTCTGGGCCATCATCTCCTCGATGATGTCTGGCAGGAACTTCATGTTGACATGCGCAGCAGGTCGCGGGTTGCGCTGTTCTTGATTTCCTCATCCGTAAAGGGGCGGACCCATGAACTCGTCAAAGACGGACCTGCCGTTCTCCTGCTCGTTCAACGCCGCCTCCATCTCTTCCGCCGAGTATCCGGCGGCAAGCAGCGTCGCCGTAAGAGCACCGGCTGATGTCCCGAGGATTCGTCGGAAGGTATGGCCCCGCATCGTGAATTCCGAACAGGCTCCGAAAATAACCGATCCCCTTCGCCGCGCCACCTTCAAAGACAAGATCGTATTTCATGCTCTGCTCCTCTATCTCGAGAAGGCAGCCTTCCCTTGAGCTTTTTGTTTCTTTACCAACAATTGATGGGTCCCCGATGGACGAGATTGATTTGAAGACAGAACAGCGTCAGTTGGAAACCACCTTCCTGACCAACAATCCATCCATTCCGTTTGACATCTTTATACCCTATGTGATGCTCCTATACAACAATCATTGAGTCAACCGCCCATAAAGATTTACTGCCTTTTGTTGACATTTATCTATTGCTTAGTATGGCACTTCGTGCCAATTAACTTCTTGGCTGAGTCATACTTTGCCGTCCAGCGATTGCAATACTGATAGTCAGGGGAGAGGCCTAATACTGGCTCTTCGTTGATGCCCAGATATCTTTCTTCGATCTTGTTTCCAGCCGGGTCATACGCAAACTTCGTAATGTGTTGGTATCTGCCAAGAAGTCTTGCAGGCTTACCATCTGTTCCAAAATATCTTTTCTCGATAACTCGCCGCTGGCTGTCATACTTCTGTGTCATTCGAGCATAACCGATTAACTTATCGTACAAAGCGTTATCGTCTCCATAGCAAGCACGCTCTACTTGATTGCCGGCGGAGTCGTATTTATAGGTCTGGACCGCACAGCTACTGTTCGGAAGTATCTTCGGTCTGCCATCGCCTCCAAAGTAAGCTTCCTCTACGAGATTGCCGCGAGCATCATATTTCATACTCATACGCGCATACCCATACTTCGCTTCCGAGGGCTTACTTTTATCATCAAATGCAGAGATTTCCGTGAGGTTCCCTCGATCATCGTATTTCTTCAATAAGCGTGAGTATTTCGATGCATTCATCACCGGCTGCCCCTCATCGTCAAAGGTCATTTGTTCCACGAGTTGCCTTCGACTATTAAATTTTTGTGTACATCGATGATATCTGTTCCCTGTCATAATGGGTTTGTTGTCATCTATTCCAAAATAGGCTATCTCCGTCTGATTGCCGTAACCATCGTACTTGGCTCTGTAACTCGCAAAACCCCATTCATTATTTTCTCCCTGCCATGGAATAAGAACTGGCTTTCTCTCGGTATTCAGATAGACCTGATAGCTCACTTTGCCTTTAACATCATATTTCATACGAGTTTCTGCATATCCCAGTACGCCTTGTGTAAGTTTCCCATTCGTATCAAAATAGGATTCGCTTGTCATTTGTCCCAATGGGTCGTACGTCCGTACGATCTTGGCAAATCCTTCGTTGCTATTAGTCAGTTTTCTATTTACAGCATAGTAGGCTATCTCCCGTTCCTTGCCTTGGGTGTTCCTTTTGATTTCAACTGTTGCGTATCTTGTTCGCTTATTCATAACTACCTTACCATCTAGCCCTTTGTAGGTAACTTCTGTTTCGTTTCCAAGATGATCATACTTATATCCGATCTTGTGGTATCCATCGCGATGGACAATGGGGCCTTCAGGACCAAAATATGCCTTCTCTATTGGACATCCTTCCTCCTTTAAACATCCCCGTTCGTCGTAAAGCCTCACTTCCCTATGGAACCCTTCATCCTTGTAGAAAGCCGGTTTGTCTTTAGCATCGTAAAACAATTGTTCAGTAACCCTCCCAAACGGGTCATACTTCTTGACGAGAAGTGCGTAGCCCTCTTCAGAGGTAACACGACTGTCATCAATGCCATAATATGATATTTCGATGGCTTTGCCCTGGTCGTTATAGCGTCGTTCGACTGAGTGGTAACCACCTTTTATGAACACTTTCTCAACATAGACCCCAAAGTAGGCGCTCTTCTTCTTGTTTCCGCGTAAGTCATACTCGTGAATCGCACGCGCCCATCCGTCCTTATGCAAGACAGGCTCCCCATTAATGCCGAAATATGCCTCCTCAATAGGCTGATTTTGCGGATTAAACTCTTTCTTCCAATAAGAATACCCGCCAGCTCTTTCATCTTGCCAAGGAACAAATGCTGGCTTGCTGTTGATATCCAAATATCGCAGATCTATAACATTTCCATGAGCATCATACTTCCTAGTCCAGCCCGCGTAGCCCTTTCGGTGCGTTACCGGACTTCCGTCTAATCCGAAGTACTTTTGCTCTATCTCATTGCCAAGAGGGTCATATTCGGATGTGTACCCTGCCACTCCGTCGCTTGATAACGTTTGCTCACCCCTTAAGCCTGTGTATGTGCGTCGCCTTTCGTTTCCTCTCTCATCATACTCTGATTTCCAACCAGCATAGCCGTCATGCCCACGCATCGGTTTATCCATGACATTCAAATACACAGTCTCAATCTGGTTCCCGCTCGCATCATGTTTTGCGGTCCATCCTGTGTATCCCTCAGTGCTTACGATTCGTTTACCATCGGGACCATAATAGCGAACTCTTACGACGTTGCCATAGTTATCAAATTCCTGTTCCCATCGCGAATAACCCTTGTTAGAAGCAACGGGCTCTCCCTTGATTCCGAAGTAGGTCGCGCCGATCAATTGTCCATGAACATCATAGCCTCCTGTCACCTGCGCATATCCTTCCTTGATTAAAGTCCGTGCGCCATCAGCCCCAAAATAGGAACTGTCTTCGAGTTTCCCGGAATCATTGTAACGGTACGTCGCCCGGGCATAGCCGTCCTTAAACTGCGTTAGTCTCCCTGCAGTATCATAGTAGGATGTTTCCACTAGTTTCTTTAGCCTGACGTCATATTTGCCTTTCCAGACGGCATAGCCATCCTTATTCGCTGTGAGCTTTTGATCGAGGCCAAAGCAACTCAGTTGGATAGGAAGATTGTCTTCGTCATAAGCCAAAACCAGGCTGTAGCACCCCCTATCGCCCACCGTAGGCTTATCCTCCATATCCAAGTACATCTCTTTGATGATGTTTCCCTGACCATCTCGTTTCCACTTAACTTTATGATAGCCTTTTACGTTGAGTGTTTTTTTCCCATTCTCGTCAAAGTAACCCTCCTCAGTCATATTACCATTGTCGTCATATTCACTTCGTATGACCGAATAACCGCTCTTTAATGTAACTTTCTCTCCTAATGCATCTAAAGCCTCTTGTTTACGCGGGTTCCCAAAACCAAAGGGATCCAGATCCGTTACCTTTATAGTTGCATTGCCGGCCTCGTCGTTCATATATTCATCATTTGGCCCCAATGATGTCTGTTCGAGCAATATTCCTTTCTTGTTGTAGCGCCTTAATTGCCCAAAAGCTTTATCGGGCCCACGTATGGCCTGATTGCCTCGATTCCGGTAGCGTCTGTATTCTTCGATGCCTTTCCCGGTATCTCTATATTCAATTTCTACATAACTCTCAGCGTACTGCTTATCCTTGCGAGGATAACCAGTGTCGTCTACAAAATATCCGGTTCGGACTCTCTCCCGCCCGCCTTCGGGAGGTAAATAGACAAATCCCCATATTCGCTTCCCTTTGTTATCAAGTGCTGTTTCATAAGAAACACGTTCTTGGGCATCGTAATTGAACTCCCAGGCAACCTCATTGGGTATTCGCTCTTCCGATGATTCGAGATAAGTGCCGATACGATGAATGGGGGTTAATTTTCCCTTGCTATTGACTGTTTCCATGCGAAGAACGGGACCCCATTTGCCTTTTCTTATGATTTTGATCGAGACAGGACGATGCTGGACCTGTGCGAGCGTCAATTCACCGACTCCTCTCGGCTCGCCTAAGAAAGGGCGATGCTTGACTTTTGCAAGAATCAATTCGCCGAACCCCTTCGGCTCACTATGGACCTTAACAAAAGAGCTGAAGTATTCGACATAGTCCCAATGCGTCAGATAGCGATGCAGAAGAATGCCTACAATCAGCATCAACACCGCTGTGCCGAAACCCACGGCAAGCCGACGCATCATCTTAAGCTTTTCACGTTGTTCGGCCTCACGCTGCAGTGCCGCTTCCTTCTCCCGCTGCGCGCGATCAAGAGCTTCGGTGCTTGCCTGAACAAACTCCTTCTCGAGACGCGTGAGGTCTGCCTGCTTTCTTGCCTCTTCCAGCTGCCATTCCCTAAACAGACCATCCCAGTCTTTGGATTTTCCTTTTGCCTCCCATTGATGCGCCGCCTGAGTAAGGGAGAGGCGATCACGAAGGATGCGGCGTTTATCATCGATCCACCCTGCTAAGAGCGGCCAGTTGCGGACCAGTGACTCGTGCTTGATCTCGACCACATCGTCGGCACCACTGACGCCGGGCGTGATGCGCAAGTAGTCGTTCTTCTTAAGCAGTTCAAGCACTTCCTCCGTGTTCGCCTTGCCAGCCTGCAGCAAGCGGCTTTTGGGCAATGGCTGGCGATAAGCCTCGAGCATCTCATCGACGCGTACCAACTCGAGGAGTATACGCTTGATCTCTGTCTGGGTTTGCTCTATTTGTGCGAGGTAGAAGGTATCGGCGGCGTTCTTGAGTGCCTCCAGGGGATCGCCTACTGTTCTGTAAACCTCCCAGGTGATTCGGTTTCGTTTGCGTTTCTCCCAAAGTGCGTGCAAGGTGAATTGTAACAACGGAAGCGCCGCGGGCTGGCCGAGCACCTTCTTCACTAGGTCGTCTACAATTCCTGATTGGAACTGTAAGTTTACAAGGGCAGCAGGCTTCTCTACCGCCGCCGTTAATTCCTCATAACTCATTGGCCGCATCCAGTACCTTGAGGGGCTCAGTTCACGCAACTCATTGATCTTACTATCGAACTCAGCACGCACGGTCAGAATCACACGGTGGCCCCGAGCGGCATCCAATAGATGAGCGAGGTTTCTTACCAGTGCCTCACGGTCTGCGGGGTCGGACAGCGTGAACACTTCCTCGAACTGGTCGATAGTGATCAGTGCAGTCACCGCGTTTTCTTCGCCAAGCATGGCATAAAGATATTTGGGATCCTGCCGAAGGCGTGTCACCTCCTCTGCGACGATGCTGTTCGCGGCTGGGTGGGCTTGTCGAACAGCATTTACTAGGTTGTCGAGTACGGAATTACCCGGAACAAATGGCGGAATGACGAACAACTCAGGCATCGCGCCTTTCTCCTTGAGCGCCGGCAGAATGCCCCCCATCACAAGGGAAGACTTCCCGCTACCAGACGCGCCAAGCACGACAACAAGCGGCTCTTGACGAAGTTTCGTCAGCAGCTCCTTTATGTCATCCTCTCGGCCGAAGAAGTTCGCCCGGTCGCGAAAGGCATCGAGGCCGACATAGGGACATAGCTTGTCCTTCAGGTCCGGCAGTTTCTCGCTGTCGAAGGGGGCCAGGTTTGCAGGCGGTACCACGATCCCCGCCCTAAACAGGCAGGAGACCCAATAGTCCAAAAGCACCTGGCAATCAGAGCGCTGAAGGATCTCTTCGATATAGACCCCTGTCGCTGCCCCACGTTCCAAGAATTGCCTGAGCTTTGGTTCAAGCCTCGCCAATGCGACTGCTTCGCTCTTATCGGCTGCGTCTTTCTTAAGCTCAATACTCAAAGCTTTCATGAAGGCGGCGTGCTCATCCTGCAGCTCGGTCGCACTCTCGAAGGGCTCCACTCGGCGAAACTGGTCCGGATTTGACATATCTTCCCTTTCTAACATACTCGCAAGAGAGTCTGTAACGGTTGGTTTAGTTCACTCAGCCGGTTGCAAAAATCCTTAAGTCTTCTGTCGGCTTCCCGGAACGCGGTACCCACAAACTGCGAGTAGTTCATGAGTAAGATCCTCGCCTGCTTCTTGTCATTATGATCTAGTGCTTCATCGATAACGATTTCCATCTGACTCAGCTTTTCCTTAAGATTGTCCATGTCTTTGTCTATGAAGGGTGGTATGAGCTCTGAAGCTGCCGTCTTGGTCAATTCCCACTCACAATCCAGCCCCCCCGGTGAGAGTTTATTTGCAAGCAGGGCGCGCAACCCATCATCTAGCCTCTGTAGTTGGCCATGCTCCCTGACTCGTCTCTCAAGATCTGCTCGCAACCCGTTCAGTGCATTTATGCTCTGAACAAACTGCACAAGTAAGACATCGTTCTCAGGATGCTCCACGGACAGAGTTTCCTTTACCGACTCTAATAGCTCCACAAGACGATTCAGCTTCAGCTCCTTTGCAGCGTTAGATATCATAGAATCGAGCCTCGGTGGAATTCTGGAACGCAGCTGTTCGAGCCCAGTCTTCACCTTGTCTAAGATAGCAGTATTTTCGGGTGCATTCACAGCCTCTTGGAAGTCCGCTTCAATTAAATCGAGTCGCTTACCAAGATCTGGAAAGGGGTCGGTCTCACGTCCCCTGATTGCCTCCTTGATCTGATGAGATTGTTGATCAAATTGAAATTGAAGCGGATCCAGCCAAATTCTGGTCCTCCTAAGTGCCTGCATTTGGCGAAGGATTTCGAATTCAATAGTATGCAAGGAATCATGAATGGTCTTCAAAAGTTGCATCTCACTGATTCGCTGTGCAGTATCCCGCATTTCTTGGGAGAGGGTTACCCCGTTGCATGCCGTTGGATCATTGGAAATCCGGTCTGTGAGCTGTTTGAGGCCTATCTTTACAGAGTCAAGTAAACCCGGAAAGTTGATAACTATCTTGTCGCCTCTCACCTCATCCCCATGGACGAGTTTGTCACGTCCTACAGAATCGCCGCCGACGCTGACATTGTCCTTGAAGTACGCGCCACCGGCCTTTTGATCAGCCCCTGATTCCTTTCCGTCTTCAGTCGTCATGGCAAACCTTACAAACCCTAAATAACCTCAACTTGAGTCGTCAACGATCTCGACGATATATACACATACTTGGAACGTTTGAACCTATTTCCCCTGAATCTTATCCAGCACGAATTTGGTGACCGGCCCGGCGATTCCACCCAGAATCGGGGAGGCAAAAATACTCGCAATACCACTCACTGCTTCTGGAACTAGGGCAATCAGTCCATCGATCAGCTTGCCCATCTTGTTATCATCAGCTGCCTTCCCTTTTGCTACTTCCTGTTTTAGCTCCTCTACCTTCTTCAGAGCCTCTGTCTGATTGGCGGCGGGCACTTCCCGAATGGATGACATCAACGGTTCGAACAATCTTTGAAGGTCCTGATCAGATATCCCTGTGGTGACGGTGGACCGGGCGCCCCGGCCGATGGCGATCCCCTGACCAGAAATGTCCCCCACCGTTATCCTGTCGCCTAGAATTTTATCGCCTCTCACCTCGTCTCCATGGACGACCTTGTCACGGCCTACAAAATCGCCGCCGACGCTGACAGCCCCCCCGATGTACGCACCGCCGCCAGTATCAATAGTGGTCACAGTACCTGCTTTTTCACCCTCAAGAGGTGCGAGCGGATCGGGTGCTGCCAAACCCTTCGCTATACCTTTGCCGCCCAGGAGCAATGCGATCGGGAAGTTCCCGCTTACCTGGTAATCCGGCTCCTGCGGCTGACCCCAGTCAGCTTTCACGCTTTCCGGTACGTTGCGCCACACATAACTCATCACGTCGGAGACTAACACCTCCTTGGCACCCTCTTCGGGCTGCGCATGGCCAGTCAGCGCTTCGATCAAGTGATAGGTAAAGATGCTCATCTTCCCGTCCTTGCGCATATAAGAAGGTTGTTCTCCCTGTGAGGAACTCAGCACAGCCCGACCTGCTCCTTTGGTCAGCACTTCCAAACCCTTAGCGCCTTCCTTTGGAGTTACTCCCTTGGCTGCTGACATGAATATTTGCGTTGGAATGGCAGATCGCTTGTAAGAAGCAATGCCTTTAATTCCCATGCCGCCGGAATGACAACAGTCAAGTACTACGAAGAGACGCTGTGGTTTAAGAGCATTAATGGCATCAGCGAAGTCCTCTGCCCTGAGAGCACTTGATTTGAATGCCTCCTCGTCCACGTCGTACGGAATGAGAAAATACTGAGGCTGCTGGCCGTCGTCTCGGTCTCCATGTCCTGAGTAAAACACGATAGCCGTGGCATTTCCGCTTGCATCATCGTTAATCTTCTTCTTTAGTCGGGTTAGCCCTCCAAGGATATTCGCGCGAGTCGAATTCGACCCCAGGATGACTTCGACGTTTTTCTCAAGATAGGCACACCGCTCCGGATGGACAAGTACATTTTGCAGAGCCGTAACATCTTTTTCCACATCAGGAAGAGCCCATGTGGGATTGCTGTTTTCGTTAACTCCAATCAACAACGCATATCCACTAATGAATTGCTTTGCCATTTCCTCCTCCACCTATGGTCGGTTCTGATAAAGAGTGAGACATCCAACACGGTACAAGCGTTCCCCTTAGTCATCTCATTCGAGAACCTGTTGTACTAGAGTAGAGCTGATCGGCATTTCTCTTTGTTTGTTCAGAAGCCGGAGACCTTGACAAAGGCGCTCTCACTGGCGAGCTGCCCCACTCTATCTGACTTTTTCTTCTTGATCCCTTTAATGGCCGCTGATCCTGTCTCCAGCGGCTCGTATGTCGTGTAGCGCCCCTGATCATAGAAAAGACGCACTGCCTGAAAGCCGAACACAAGCGGAATGGAGGACTCGTATGTCACCTTGGAGGTTACCGAGGATGCGCCTGAGGTTTTCACGTTCCCGCCCACGATGCCTTGAATCTCAGGGATGCTGACATCGAGCGCCGCTCCATTTGATTTCTTCGCTTCAACAGTGAACTTCGTCCCCTTGATGGTCGCCGTGGTGACATACAGTTCATCCGCTTCCAACAAGTCCGCGACGTAGCGGGAGAAAGGGCTCACATCAGCGTCTGCCAGGTACTGGTCAAGTTTGATAATCTCAACGCTGTCCTCGAACACATCCTGAAATTCGAACGCGGCTGTCTTTGCCTGCTCATACTTCATATCGAGCCCGAGTTTTGAGCCGCCCATCGCACCGATTATGCTGCCGAGGATCGACAAACCAACTCCTATGCTCAGGTCACCTGTGCGCTGACCCGAGATATCGGCAGTACGGGCATTCTGGATGGCCGGCGGGGAAATATTCTTGCCGGCCACGAGGAGTGTTGTCAGATCGCCCAGGCGAGTGAGGTCCTTCCCGTTGCGGGATAACACTTGAAGCGGCTTGACATCTGCCTTGGGCAAACGAATCAC
This sequence comes from uncultured Nitrospiraceae bacterium, assembly GCA_963705105.1. Lineage (GTDB taxonomy): Bacteria > Nitrospirota > Thermodesulfovibrionia > Thermodesulfovibrionales > Dissulfurispiraceae > CAVPIW01. The sequence goes on from CAVPIW010000006.1 coordinate 685,029, forward strand.
ATTATAGCCAAAAGACTTGAGATAGGTGAGGAATGGATCGTTGCAGAACATTGTCTGACCTCCATATTAAACGCGGTACCTGAGTTCCGCAAGATGGTTGTCGAGGTTGCCGACTTCTCCCTGCAGAATCCGGTAGAGGGCAGAAGCCGGCAACCTTCACATCAAGTCATCAAAGTGACCCTTGTCAATATCGCCATTGCTCACTCAAGGCATCGCAGTCTACACAAAGCGGGCCTTCCTCTTGGTCGCCTCGCACTCCAGCTGAGGTATCTGGCTGTAATGACCGGCTTGAAGTCCTTTTCTGACCTGCTCGAGCACCTTTTTTCGGGAAAGCTTGTTTTTGCTGTCATTCATCACCTTGCAGAAGTGGTAGGTGAAGGCCCCGTGCCAGCCCCCAGCGATGTATGCATCAGCGCTGGTCTGATCAGACCGGCAGCCTGCCCAGAGGATGTGATGGATAATGCCTTTTTCGAGCATCGATTCATACAGTCCGCGGGATCGACGCCCCTCGACCATCTTGAAGGCTTCGTAGGAAGGGGGCGGCATCCATCGCGGTTTGCGGTCAGGCAGGAAATCAAGAGCTTTGATGCCCGTGCCGCTGTGGCAGGTATCAAGATAGACTTCCAGTAGGACGTTCGCCGGCAACTGGACGAAGAGATCATGCAATTCGTCATCGACAATGATGTATTTCGGGTCCCAGATACTCCCGGCCGACGCCAGGTCATGGGGGCAGACGGCCTCGTCTGCTCTATCCGGCTCGTCCCCGCTCGTATCCGGCACCTGGGTCCCGTGGCTGGACAGGCTGAAGACCAGGTAACTGTATTTCCCCTTCTTGGCCCCGTCTACCATTTCCTTGAGATTCTTCATGATGTTCGCTTTCGTGGCCTGGGTGTCTGTCAACTTGACGATATCTCCAGGGCCAAAACCGAGCCACTTCTTGAGCAGGGCTTCCATGTCATTGGCGTCATTCACACAACCCTGTAACGCGCTGCCGGGATAGTTTTTGAAGTTGTTGATCCCCACACACAGAGCTCTCTTTGCCATGATTTTCTCCTCCTTGTTCGTTTTCATGCTCATGACCTCCTTCTGAGATCATTCCGTTACAATCCATATGGGGTTTGTTACGCACCGGAAAAGCCCCTCGCCCGTCTTGGGGTTTATGCGTGAAGCGGCCTCCATCCGCAGGTAGCAGGGACTCTCTGTCCATGCTGAAAATGTGTGTACGATGCTGCCATGGAAGCCGCTTTCTTTGTTCCCGAGAGTCGGGAGACCGATTTCATCGGTTATGTCTGTTTCGGCATCAGCAGTGCCCCGAAAGAGATGTATTCTTTCAATGGGCCCGAACTCCTCATTACTTTGCCATTCAATATGCAGGTCGAGACTTTCGCCGGGTGGAATAGTGAAAGTGTCGCCAAATCGGTACTCCTTCTCATCTCCTTTCTTGCGGAGGGAGAAAAACACAATGGGGCCATCGCTCAGAAGGGCCCTGCCGGCTTTCAGAGCGCCGAGAAGATCAGCCTCAGTCAGCGCCTCGCCAGCCTCTTTCGGCAGATACGCCAGGGTGCGCACCTTGCCAAAGGCGTTGTCGTTGAGAGTGTGGATGAAGAACACAGGATGGGGGCGGAAGGCACAGTTGAAGTCCATATGGGCGTCTGAGCCGGCGAGGACAAAGTACTTCTTCAGTGTCTTTATCTGCGTATATTCCCGCAATGACGGCCGGAGAAAGTGCTCAACCCAGTGCTCACGGATTCCCGTGTCAAGATCATGCGACCAGGACTTCTTCTTGTCAGTCTTTTTGAACATCTCATAGGGATCGAGGTAGGGGCGGTCGATCGAGGAGTCGGTAGTACACTCCATGAGGATCTTTTCATTGAAGATCTGAAGACCACAGAACAGGTCTCTGTATCGGGGATTCATGACGACGGCATAATCCTCTTCGTGCCAGATGTACCCGTTTGAGGAGGGGTGAGCGGCATACAGGAATCCCTGTCGGGGCTGCGGACTCAGTAGTATCCGTTCAAAAACCTCTGCCATCGTCAGGGTTCCGAATCCCGCGATGTGCGTGTCCTCGATGAAGGGATTATCGTAAGAAAGGACATGCAGGCCGGCAAAGTATTTCCTCACGGTGACCTCTTCGGCGGCGACCAAGAGGACATCGGGATATCGTATGTTTGTATCAGCCACTGCCTTCTTGTAAGAAGACCAGCGGTTTCCCTGCTCTTCTTCCTCGTCGGTCTTCGTGTGGCCAAGGCAATAGGAATGGTCGGTCACTGTCACCCAGGCAAGACCCGTTGCTCTGGCTACCTCGGCACTCATCGGCAGGGGGCTGCCGTACTCGTAAGGGTTGTCGGTAAAGTCAGAGTGGAAATGCGTGTCACCATACAGCCATCCGTCAACCCGGGGTAGATCGTATTCAGAGACAAGAGTGCGGAGGACGATCTGCTTACTCCTGTCGATTCCGAGAAAGCCTTCAAATGTGATGATGACGCAATAATGGAGGTAACGGGCCTTTCCATACGCGGGATGGGTCCAGTCGACGGGCGTGAAACATTTCCTGTCGAGATGAATGATCCTGTACCAGGGATCGGTGTTGACCGTCTCGTAATCCTCGCCTTCGTCGAACCTCAGGGGAGCAGGCATGCCGTTTTCCTCGACCTCTGCACCTTTGGTGTCAAGCACCTTCACTATACTGCCGGGAGGAAGCGACTGCGGCGTGCCTCCCGATGACGACGTCCAATGATTGAAGGCGATGGATCGGATTCTGATCTTTACGGGACCAACGTCTTTAAGGTATACAATCACAGGGACATAAGGGCAGCTCTTTTCAAGCCGGTAGGGCGCGTCGACCACGAGATCCATGGCAGGCGTATTCGGCTGTTTTGCGGCTGCTCTCTTTTCAAATTTGTGTTCTACTTTGTCCTTGTCCAGCTCTATTGTTTGGCCCTTGACGATAGGACGTCCGGTGTCGGCATCTATGACCTTGAGCGTATAGGTGCCCCTTGGAATGCCTTCAATCTCGACGTAATATGTGCCATTATCTTTCTTTAGCTTGGTGTAGTCCTCCAGGGCGGTTCGAATCACTTTCCTGGATCTCTCTCGCTTGAGCTCGATGATCACCGGCTGCCAAAAGCGACCCATTTCATGGTCACCGATGTCGAAAGCAACCCGTATTGTTCCTCTATCTCCCATGTCTCCTCCTAAAGGCTATACCCCGCAGTCAAAAAGGTTCCGGCAAAAAGGCCGAGCCCACTGAACGCGTCTATCCTTCGGCAGCTCTGCCACCTTATCGTTACATAAGACCCGCCGCTTTCCGTCGCACCCTCGCAGATGGGTTCTTCTTCGTGATTCAAAGGCTGATGCGGCGCTGCGCAGTACCCGCAGGTCGTCTGTTTCGAGCTGGCTATCAATCGTCGCATTTATCCTATTTCTGATTTCTATATACATATATAACAGAAAATATCGACATTGTCTTGACATTTCTTCTCTTTCTTTTGATCTTTTTTGCTTTTTTACCTTATCGTTGCAATGTACTCCCGGGAAAGGGGGGGTGTATGCGCCGAAAACCTTGCTGCGGCGACACCTGTATCAAAACGCGAGATGAACTATACGCCAATGTCTGAAAAAGGAGCCTTTTTGCTGACACTTACACTGCCACTGACACTGTTCTTCAGAGCGCTTCGCCCCCCCTTTTTTATGCAACTCAAAGGTTTACAATTAGGTCGAAGCGGACATCGGGGAGTGCGCAACTCTTGGGCGCAGATGATTGTCAGGAAAAACCTTGCCTTTGCCCGCACAGGCGCCTTCGCGGGTTATCGGCATGAATTGAGAATAATCCTGGACTCTTTGAAACGATGACGTGTCAGTAAAAGCCGCGGTCCGGCATTCCCCGCCGCACCTGTTATCTCTGCATCTTCCTGATTATTTCGCCCAGCTTCTTGATTTCTTCTCCGTATAACGCCCAGTTCCCCTCCCTTTGGGCATTCATAGCGCGGTCATAATGCTCCCTGGCATTCGAAGCGAGATTCTTTTCATCCTTCACAGCAGGAAGCTGCAGGGACTTCAAAGGCGCCGCCTCTTCCGAGACCCTGACATCGCCGAATATCCTCGAAAGCGCGGCATCGAGCGTCTCCTCCATGGCGATGCGGTTTTCGTATGCGACGACGACCCTTTTGAGTTCCGGTATCTTGCCCTTGTCCGCCCTGAGGTAAAGCGGCTGAACATATATCAGGGAATTTTCGATCGGTATAACCAGCAGGGTCCCCTGCATCACCTGTGAGCCGCGCTGGTCCCAGAGAGATACCTGCCTTGATATCTCGGTATCCTGATTGATTCTGGCGACTATCTGTTTCGGCCCGTACACGAGCCTGTCCTTCGGAAAACGGTATTACGAGCTTCCGGCATGAGGTTCCGCTACGACCAATCGCGGCCGAAGTTCGACGCCGTCACGGCCATTAAGCTGGGTGATCTCGATCGCGGCTACAAGACTATCGACATCAGTGGCAAGGACGGACGCTTGTACAGCCTCACCTGCCCCCTGATGGTCGGCCAGTTTATCGTGGCCATCCCCAAGTACACCAAGGGCAAACTGCCGCTCGTAGCCAAAAACAGGAAGGGACAGCAGCTCAAGTCCAAGGTCGAGGCGCTCGAAGAGCCGCACGACAGCACTACTCCGTACGTGCTGCCGCCGCAGGGCAAGATGGACGGGAAGAGTGTCGCCACCGTCGGGAAGAGTAAAGCCGGTCGTGAGATCAAGGAGTGGCAGGCGATCATGGATTACCTCCGTAGCCTGCCGGTCAAGAGCAAAGGCGATCTGCCCGTGATCCCGGTCGATGAGCGCGCCGCAGAGGTCCGGGCGATCAAAGAGGGATGATGGCATCAACCAGAAACGAACGATTTTGTTCGCAAACTAAAGACGCATAAGTCGGGGGGGTAAGGTCGATATCTCACCCATTTTACGTCACAGCACTACCAGACTGCTGAATCACTTGACCTGTCAAGAAATATCGTTTTGTAGCTGTACTTCTTTTCCTCAGTTTTCTCTCAGGGTGTTTTATTCTGGTTGAAGAACAAAACCGCTGCGCGGTTGGTGATGAGTAGTCAGTGCAGTGAAACAAGATAGAGCTTTTCTGCGGATTTGGCGGATTCGTCGCATATGTCGCAGCCCTCCTCGAGGATACCTTGAATCTCGATTGCAGGGCCACGACGCCCCTTCTGAAAATAACCATTAGGAAATTTGACGGCCCACAAACCCCTGGCTTCAGCCATGGGTTAAGGGCCGTCATGCCGGAGAGAAAATAAGGAAGAAAGGAAAGATAGGTCTGAACGACCTTTTTTTTTGATATAATGAGAACGAGACGGAGGTGCTGACATGAGTGAAAAGAAAGAATATAGATTTACCGTCCTCGTTGAACCCTGTGCAGAAGGTGGGTATTTTGCCATGTGTCCCGCTTTCCCGGGATGTCACGTGGAAGGAGAAACGTATGAAGAAACGCTTCAAGAGATGAGACGGGCGATAGATGCATTTATCGAGGACTATATCGAGGAGGGAGAGGCAATTCCCGATGATGATGTAACCATCACCACCCTGAAGGTGGCTGTGTGAGTCCGAAGTTTCCCGCCGTAACGTCAGATGAGGTCATCAGGATAATCACGAAGATGGGTTTCAGGTTCAAGCGCCAGGCCGGTACCAGCCACGCTATTTATTTCAGGGAGAGTGATAAGCGCAGGACGACCATTCCTGTGCACTCCGGCAAGACCGTAAAACGAAAAACCCTCAAGTCAATACTATTCGACATAGGCCTGACAGTTGAGGAATTCTCCGAACTCCTTCACAAATAATGCAATACCTCCCATAGGTTATGAACGGAAATCCTCGAGCAGGCAGCCCTTAGTGATCGGAGTTGGCAACACCGATCAGGCCATCTCATGAGCAGTCACTTGACGCAAATTCGTGATGTCGCGCAATGGCGAGTCACCTTTCTCGAAAAAGGTCGAAAAATCTGCCTGTCTCATTTTCCGCACCTGTTATTTCTGCATCTTCTTGATTATTTCGCCCAGCTTCTTGATTTCTTCTCCGTATAACGCCCAGTTCCCTTCCCTCTGGGCATTCATAGCGCGGTCATAATGCTCCCTGGCATTCGAAGCGAGATTCTTTTCATCCTTCACAGCAGGAAGCTGCAGGGACTTCAAAGGCGCCGCCTCTTCCGAGACCCTGACATCGCCGAATATCCTCGAAAGCGCGGCATCGAGCGTCTCCTCCATGGCGATGCGGTTTTCGTATGCGACGACGACCCTTTTCAGCTCCGGTATCTTGCCCTTATCCGCCCTGAGATAAAGCGGCTGAACATATATCAGAGAATTTTCGATCGGTATAACCAGCAGGGTCCCCTGCATCACCTGTGAGCCGCGCTGGTCCCAGAGAGATACCTGCCTTGATATCTCGGTATCCTGATTGATTCTGGCGACTATCTGTTTCGGCCCGTACACGAGCCTGTCCTTCGGAAATCGGTATACCACGAGCTTCCCGTAGTTATCTCCGTCACTGCGTGCAACCATCCAGGCCGAGAGGTTGTCCTTTTTCTTCGGGTTGAAGGGAAGCATCAGGATAAACTCTTCCTTCTTCTCTTCAGGCAGTTTCATGATCGTGTAATACGGCTCCATCACCTCTTCTTTCGCGGCGGTCCCCATTGCGGGTATCTCCCACTGGTCTTCCTTGTTGTAGAAGATCTGCGGGACCTCCATGTGATAGGTCGAATACACCAGGGTCTGAAGACCGAAGATATCCAGGGGATACCTGACATGTCTCTTCAGGTCAGCCGGCATTTCAGAAAAGGGCAGAAGCGTGCCGGGGAAAATCCTGCTTATCGTCCTGATAATGGGGTCATCCTTGTCTGCCATGTAAAACTTCATGCTGCCGTCGTATGCGCTGATGGTCACTTTCACCGAGTTCCGTATGTAATTGATCCCGTTCCCTATGGGCTGCGAATAGGGGAATCGTCTGCTCATTGTATAGGCGTCGTACATCCAGAAAAGTCGGCCGTCATCAGACACGACCATGTACGGGTCGTGGTCAAACTGAAGAAACGGCATCACCTTGCTGACTCTCTGAAGGATATTTCTGTTGTACAGGACCCTGCTTTTATCGGTTATGTCATTGGAGAGGAGCAGCTTCAGCGAGCCGTAATAGACCGAGAAAGCGAGTTTCCTGAAGAATGAATCTATGACGACCCCGCTTTTGCCTGCATACTCCGCAAAGACATTCGCCTCTCCTGACGGATAATCGAACTCCTTTGACTTTGTATTGACGATGACATATTTGCTGGACAGCTTGCCGTAGTAGATTTCGGGCCTGCTGACCTTTATGTTGGCCACAGCCGACACCGGGGGAATATCCTTAATAAGCAGCACCGGGAGTCCTTCGGGTGTCACCTGGTTCACCGGCCCGAGGGTCAGGCCGTATCCATGGGTAAAGGTCAGGGTCTCGTTTATCCAGTTTCGTGTCGGGATGCTTTCCGTCGACAGTTCTCTGGGGGAAAGCATCGTCTGGCGGTATTCCCCGTTGATCATATAACGGTCATTGCCGACCATGGTGAAGTCGTAATAGGTGCGTATCTCCTGAATCTGGCTGAAGGTATCAAGCAGCGGACGGTGGTCCCAGAGGCGGATATTCTTTATGGTCGCACTGTTTTTCTTAATGTCATCCCGGTTAATCGTGGTGCTGCCCGAGGTGTCCCTTTCTTCGACCGAGTCAAGGCCGAAGCCCTTCCTTGTTGACGCTATATTATGCTTGATATAGGGGGTTTCCTTTACGAGTTCATTCGGCGCGACGACCAGTTTCTGGAGAATGGCCGGGTACAGGGAGTTGCCGATAAGCGATGCTGCGAAATAGAGCGCTACGGTCCCGATCAGGATCAGATTGCGTCTCAGGACGATATTGCCTATGAAGAGGGCTGCGGAGGCCAGCGCGATGAATATCTGTGCTTTCATGAAGGGGATGACCGCATGAACGTCCGTGTAGATCGCACCTGCCACGTGACCATGCGACGAATACAGGATGGCATGCATCCCCGTATACGTCCTGAATGCCAGCACAAGAAAAATGAGAGACCCGATCACGGAGAGATGTGCTGAGGCGGAGCGCTCAGAGACGAAGCCTCTCGGGGTCAGCAACACGGCGCCCTTCACCAGGTAGTTCAGGACTGATACAACAAGGGATGCCCCCAGAGTGAACATCAGGACCGAGGATATGATGTCGTATGCAGGGAGGGTAAACAGATAGAACGAGACGTCTTTGCCGAATATCGGATCAGTATAACCGGCATCAACCTTATTGAAATAAGAGAGGACTTCCAGCCAGCTGTTATTGAGCAATAATCCCGTAAAAAATCCGATTGCTGCCGGCGCAATGATCTTCAGGCGGTCAACATGTCTCAGGATATAAAGCTGAGGCATTGCCTGATTGTCAAAGGTCAGGGCGACAGACCTGCCCTTTGTCGCCTGCATGGAGATCCAGATGTTTATAAAGGAGATGATAAAGCCCGCAAGCCCGCCGGCCAATGCCAGGATTGCCTGGGCACGTAACCGGACAGTAAACATATCCTCGAAGTTGACATCTTTAAACCACAGCCAGTCAACATACAGAGAAATGAACTGCGGCAGAAGAAACAGGGCAAGAATGAATGCGAATAAGACTGACAGTATCTTTTTCGGTAATCTTACGGGCATATGACCCCCTCACCGGCATTACGGTATCTCTAACACATCTTACCACCATCGAGTCTTAAAAAACCTTTCAGTTGCATGAAAAGGCGGGGCGAAGCGCCTCAAAGCCTTGCTGAAGGCGACGATGAGCCTCGTCGGGTTCGTCATTCAGGATTCCACTCTTCGTGTCATCGACCATTGGTGTATGGATTGTCTTTCGTTCTGATACAGGTGTCGCCGCAGCAAGGTTTTCGGCGCATACACCCCGCCTTTCCAGAGGGCGTATGCAACGATAAGGAAAAGATATCGGATTGAGTCGTTGAACAATGCAACTCGGGAGTTTCGCGGTGATGAATGGCATGCCTTGCAGAATTTGACACACCATCCGTTCACTGGTAACATGTTTCTATAAATCTCATACCTCCAGAAAGGAAAAGGAGACAAGCATGCCGAAGAAAAAAAACGTTGCAGCCCCTTCTGAATCCCCGTGGATGACCGAATGTGATGTCATCAGGTATAACCTTAAAATACCGGAGGACCTGAAAGAACAGCTGAAGAAAGAGGCGTTGGATAGGGAGATGGATATGAGCTCATACATGTGCGGGCTCCTCGCCGGCGACATTAAAAGAAAGAGATCACGGAAAAAAATCTGAAGACCCCCCGCTTTCATGGTCGCCACTCCCGCTCTTGCCTTCGGCGCATGCTTTTGGTAACATTCATCGTGAGGAACACCGGTCCCCAAACCGCGGGAATATGACCGGCACAATACCATAAGGAGGCATACATGGGAGACAAGGGCGGCAAAAAGGACAAAGACAAGGGCCAGAAACAGAAGGCGACCAAACAGGCAAAAGACCTGAAAGAGAAGAAGGACAAACAACCCAAAAGCACACTGAAATAGGGAGCGGTCTCCGCCGCTCCCACAGGTTCTCGCAAAACATTGAGACTGCAGATACGGTGATTTTTCATATGAACCATCGTCAAAGGACTTCCGTCGGATTCACATGCTTCCTCGTCGGTGTGATTAACCCCGACGTTGATTATCGTGTAGTCCATGCCCGGGATTTCTTCCAGTCTCCAGTCGACATGCTTGTGTAAAACATCTTTGATTGTCGGGGTCCTGTGTCTGCAATCAATCTGGACAAATGGATTCGCCAGTTCAAGAATACAAAGAGGCTGGGTCTACCATGGGATTTGCCGCATTCGGAAGGGGAGCGTCAGCGTCGGCTGCGGTCGCGGCGCAAGGCACCAAGACAGACGATGATCGTGCCGAGAATGCCACTAATAACCATTGTTTCGCCGAGAATGTGATGCCAACCGCCCTGCGGAGCAATCACCAGCATCGCGCCGCCGATCACCAGCGCCGCGGCACCGATGGCACCGGTGAGCCACTCGAGGTTGCGGCCGACTCGAGCGCCCAGGGCTTCAATACGCGGAGCCTGCAGTCGGCCCAGATTGCCCTCGGCGATACGTCGGAGGACGCGTCGCGTGTCGCTGGGCGCATCGCTCATCAAGCGCTCCAGGTCTCGTCCAAGCTTGGTTGTCTTTTCCTTTATCCGTGCCAGCGAGAAGTGCTGCGCGGTCAGGCGTGAGATCTCCTCGCGAAATGATTCCATGTAGCTATGGTGCGGGTCGAGTTGGCGTATCATCGATTCCAGGATGACGAAAGCGCGCGTCAGCAGGAAAAACTCGCCGGGATTGTGAACCCCGTGCCGGCTCCCGGCACGCAGCAGCGAATCGAGCGCGGACCCGACCGAAACATCCGCCGGGTCGCCCCTGTGGATTTCATAGAGCACTGCCTTGATGTCCACCAACAGCGCCGCACGGTTGACCCTTTCGCTCGCCAGTGCCATTTCGAGATAAGCCTCGGTGGCGGCCCGCGCATCGCCTTTGACGACCGCTTCGAGCAGGAGTGTCAGCGACTCGCGCATCGGCTCGTCAAGCTCGCCCGTCATCCCGAAATCGAGAAGGCTCAGCCGCCCGTCGGGCAGAACGAAAACATTGCCGGGATGCGGGTCGGCGTGAAACAACCCTTCTTCGAAGATCGTTTGCAGCATCAGCCTTACGAGGGTGTTGATCGACCGCGGAACCGCTTCCGGGTGCAGCCTGGCGTAGAGATCCAGCCGTTCGCCGGCCGAAAACTCCAGCGTGATCACGGTTGCGCTCGAATACTCCGACACGACATCCGGAATCCAGAGGTCGGGGACATCTGCCAGCGCGGTGCGAAAGAGCACTATGGAACGGGCTTCGCGACTGAAATCGGTTTCCCGGTTCAGACTGTTGGCAAATTCAAGCACCACAACGGGGAGGTCGAGTGCGCGGAGACTCGGGAAGAGCCTTTCTCCCAGCGCTACCAGATACCTCAGTGCCGCGATATCCGTGGAGATCATTGCTTCAAGGCCGGGCCGCTGCACCTTCACGGCCACGTGACGCCCGTCCTGCATTGTCGCCTCATGCACCTGGGCGATGGTGGCGGCGGCGAGCGGGGTTTCGCTGAATGATGCGAACAATTCCGTCAACGGTGCGCCCAGTTCGGCTTCGACCGTCGCGCGCACCGCGTCAATGCCCAGCGCCGGCAACTGGTCATGCAGCAACTCCAACTCATCGATGTAGGCGTCCGGTAGCATGTCGCGCCGCATCGCGAGCACTTGTCCGAATTTGAGAAAGGTCAGCCCCAGTTCCTCGAAGGTTTCCCGTACCTCTTTCGGCGGCGGCCAATGTCTTTTGCCGCGCAGGGCGCCCAGGAACTTGTGTCGGGCGAGCACGCGCAGGATTTGCATAAGTCGCGGCGCCGCTCTCAGCAGGCTGCTTTTCTCCGGGTCGATCCTTAAAGCCATGCGCTCCTCCAAAAGTTAAGGGTAGAATAATTCCGGAAACATGTTATCCTTTTTGTGTCCCCGACTTTGCCCGGCTATTCCCCCTTTATTTATTGTAATATATTTTCTTGCAGTTACAAATCTGCACCGAGCAGGCTGCAGAAAGAGAACAAAATGGCACAGCCGGAAAATCCGCCTGCTCCATTTCGCAAGTCCCGGATGCTGTTGCGGCTACTTGTCATCCGGTCTTATCTTTGGTACATTTAATTTATGGTTCTCTCGCCACGGTCGTGATTGCCCTTCTCAGTGCAGAAGATGTGGCAATAATCTTTTTTGTTCGGTGCACAGGTTATTGCAGAACATCACAAAAGCTGAAACCCTTTTAGGCTTCGACCCAAGGGTTTCGCTCTCGGAGGGAGCCCAATTAACCTTTGAATGATACAAAATGCTTATGATATGAGAACGAGGTGATTCAATGGATATTTTTGAAAAGTGCGTACAAGCCACGGAGTATGAAACCGGATTGAAGCAAAGTGGCCACTATTTCTTTTTTCGGAGGCTCGAATCCCCGCAGGATCCTGAGGTGATGGTCAACGGGAAGAGGGTCATCATGATCGGCTCCAACAACTATCTTGGACTCACCAACCACCCCCGGGTGAAGGAAGCAGCGATCAAGGCCGTTGAAAAATATGGTAGTGGCTGTGCAGGTTCACGATTTCTAAACGGGAATCTTGAGATCCATGAAGAACTGGAAAAGAAGTTGGCCAAATTCTTGCGGAAAGAGGCTGCTCTGGTTTTCGCAACCGGCTACCAAACCAATTTGGGAGTGATCTCTGCTCTTGTGGGCCGCAACGACGTCGCTATTATCGATATGCACGATCATGCAAGCATCATGGATGGCTGTCGCCTCTCCTTCGGCGAGGTCAAGAAATACCGGCATAACGACATGGCCGCACTGGAAAGAGCTCTCGAAGGAACCAAGGGAAAAGACAGACTGATCATCGTCGATGGCGTCTTCAGCATGGAAGGCGATATTGCTGACCTCCCTGCCATTGTGAATCTGGCCAAGGCCTATGGGGCGAGGATCATGCTGGATGACGCCCACGGGGTCGGCGTTCTTGGAAATGGTGGACGGGGAACAGCGGAGCATTTTGATCTGGAAAACGAAGTGGATCTTATCATGGGAACCCACAGCAAGTCCCTTGCGGCGATCGGCGGGTTTGTCGCTGGGCCATCAGATGTGATAAGTTGGATCAAACACCTTGCTCGCTCGATGATGTTCAGCGCCAGTCTCCCCCCGTCCCTGGTGGCATCGGTGAGTACCGCTTTGGACATCATTGAAGAACAGCCCGAATTAAGAGCCAGGCTTTGGAGAAATACGCACAAGATGCTGAAAGGATATAAAACGCTCGGATACGATACAGGAACGAGCGAAACCCCGATCATTCCCGTCTTTATTAAAGACACCATGAAAACTTACGAGATGTGCAGGCTCCTCTTCGAAAACGGGGTCTTTGTCAATGCGGTCATAAGCCCTGCAGTCCCGCACGGGCAAGAACTCCTTAGGACAAGTTACATGGCGACTCATACGGAGGAACAGTTGGATAGGGTCTTGGCTGCCTTCGAAAAAGTGGGAAGACAGGTGGGAGTGATCTGACTTGAGATTTTGAACATTTCTTCTTTAGTATTTTACAGTGAGTTTGATAGCGGAGGGAGGAGCGGTGTACACCACACTGGAAAGACTGCAGCAGCTTTTCATAGCCCGCTTTGATTACAAAATTGAAGAACTTACGGCCGCGACGACGCTCGAAAATTTAGGCCTCGATTCTCTCGATATCATCGAATTCATGTTTGATATCGAAAAGGAATTCAAAGTCAGAATTCCTGACCGGGAGTTTAAGGTAACAACGATACAGGACATGGTGGATGCTCTGGACAGGTTCCTCTCGGAAGAGGACACGAAACACGATGCGGGGTCTTCGCGTCATGATTGAGTTCAATACGAATTATTTATGAAACGGAGAGTCGCCGTCACAGGACTGGGCATTATTTCCCCTTGTGGGAATACTATCGATGACTTTTCATTCAATCTCATGTCTGGCAAGTCCGGAGTCAGAAGAATCTCGTCACCCTATTCAAGCCTCCTTTCAGTAAAGATTGCCGCTGAAGTCGATTTTAATCCCCTCGACTATTTCATTAAGAAACAAGTGTCCGGTATGGACCGTGTCAACCAATTCGCGTTAGCTGCCGTTTCTCAAGCCTGGAAAGATTCAGAGCTGTCTCTCGATGCGAAAGAGAAAGAGCGGGCGGGAGTATATATCGGTTGCAGTGTGGGAGGGGCGAATACCATAGAGGATTTATACGATCAACTATTTAAACAGAACGCCGACCGGGTAAAACCGCTCACGGTGCTCATGGTGATGAATAGCGCTTCCGCCTCCCATATATCGATAGCGTATGGTCTATCAGGGCCCTGTTTGACACTATCCACTGCCTGTGCTTCCTCGGCAAACTCTATCGGGGAGGCTTTCCGGCAAGTCAGAGATGGATATGTTGACGTGATGCTCGCAGGAGGGGTCGAGGCCTTTTTGAACTATGGAGGTTTCCGAGGCTGGGAATCTCTCAGGGTGCTCGCTGTCGAAGACCCTGAAGACCCGTCAAAATCCTGCAAGCCATTCTCTAAAGACCGTACCGGTTTAGTACTGGGTGAAGGTGCTGCCATGGTGGTGCTTGAGGAGATGGAAAGGGCCGTACGACGGGGAGCACCGATTTACGCAGAGCTTATTGGCTATAGTTCGACATCCGATGCCGGTCATATTACCAGACCCTCTCTCGAAGGGCAGGCACGAGCGATGTCAGAAGCGCTCAAAGAGGCAGGTTTATTGCCCGAAGATATAGACTACATCAATGCCCATGGGACGGCAACTCATTGGAATGATCTCTTGGAGACACTGGCTATCAAGAAGGTATTCGGCGATTATGCCTGCAACGTTCCCGTCAGTTCTACAAAATCGATGCATGGCCACACCATGGGAGCAACCGGCGCCATTGAATTTATTGCTTCGCTGCTTGCGATAAGAAATCAAGCCGTTCCCCCAACGATTAACCTGGACCAACCTGACCCGGAATGCGACCTCGACTATGTTCCGAATGTTGGCCGTAAAGGGGTGAAAGTAAATACCGTGATGTCAAATTCTTTCGCCTTCGGGGGAACCAATGCAGTGCTTATTGCCAGGAAGATGGGGGAATAGGCTTACCGGGGCATGGAAGAGGAACGACAATGAAGGCCCTGACCATACTGTTACTGTTGATGACGGCTCCCGGCATCGCCGGTTGCGTTAACCAGACCAGGCTTCACAGTCCAATGCAACCCGATGGCTGGAGTGCCCAACCCTTATCGATTGCGTGCCGTTTTGCCCCTGATGCCAGCCTTGATCCCGCCACCGGAACGCCCGTGGGAGATGAGGGATATTATCTCTATATCCTGACCGACAGCGCCGGCAACAGGGACTTCAGCACTTCCCTGTCAGTTGCATTCACGTTTAAGAAGAATCCGGGAGGGCACAGCTGGATCATGCTGGAAAGTCCTCAGAATCGCGTGGAATACGGCCACAACGGCAACTTCGGGCTGGAGAAACTGCATTATCTGGAGGGCGTGTATCAGAGATTTCGGGATAATCATCCCAATCCCATTGCTTATTTGTGGGAGGCGATGGACGACGGCCGGTTAGAGATCGGCAGTCCTGATCATACCCCCACGTTTGCCTGGAGAATGCCGATCACCAAACAGCGGTATCAGGCGATTTATGATTACGTGATGCAGCGAAAGTATGACCAGTTCCGTTTGAGGGATAACAACTGTGTCGATATGGTGACTGACGCAGCGGCGCTGGCGGGTATCAATTTGATCCACCGTCTTCGTCTCACCATCCCGCAGGAAACGGAGATACTGGGCAGCAAGTTGCGTCCCTGGACGGACCCAAAATACCGCATACTGGAGTTCAGTACCCCTGACGTGCTGCAGATGGACCTGCGCGGGCTTGCCCGGTTCGGAATCGGGAATGATGTGACCGAATGGTATCTGGGTTTAAAGCGGTGACCAGGTGGGAGGGTCAGTCATTATCAATCAGACTTGGGACCATTGCCGACAGGTCGCGATACGCCCCAACCCTCATCCGGTGGTGTAACTATCCTCTTCACCACGTAATCGCCCAATCCGTGAAGAGATCCGCTCATATAGTAACGCACTCTGTTGTCCCCGGCTGTCAGAGAGAAGATCGATTTGTCGTAAGGACGAACCCTTAAAGACATCGGTACGCCCATCAGGTCGAGAAGGGTCGCGAAATTGTTGAGATGGGAAACCCTGAGGCCGGGGGGAATGCCGGCTAAGAGCCCTTTCTTGCTATACCGCTCACCTGACACGAGGAAATCGGGCACATCGACGATCACATTGTCAGGCTTCATGTGGGTATACACTTGCCCGTGCTCCGCCAAAGTCTGGCCATGGTCCGATGTGTACAGAATGACATAGTTCTGATTTGTCGTACCGGAAACAAACACCCGGAAGAATTCATCCACTTGAAAGCGGATTCCATTGTCATAGGTATTGACGAGCTTCTCACGTCCTGTCGCGCTGGGGTCGATGGATTCCGATGTTTCCATAACCGGCTTCCAGATCGTAGATGCCATATCGTCCGGATATCTATTGCGATAGTGGAAATGGAGACCCTTCTTGTTGACGAGAACGAAATAGCCGCCCCTTTCATTCAGAAGACTACTGAGAAAGCGGGCGATGCCCAAATCCTTCGTGGTGTCAAGATCGACGTGGCGCTCCTTGAACGACTGATCGGTCATCCACAGGTCCAGGGATCTCACGGGACCATCCCCGGCCGCCTTCACGAGCTGAGAAAGATAGCCTTTATCGATGTCAATGTAGATCGTTTCGTAGCCCATTTTCTTTGCGTAATCAAGGATGGTCGGATTCCTGGCGGTGCGAAAGGCGTCGTCGGGAAATGCGTTGTGACCGGTAATGAGATAGGCATTGCTGATGTGGGAATAGGAACTGGCTGCGACACAAATGCCGAGATTCTTCAGGTGGCCCCGGGTTTCGAGGGATTGAAGGAACGGGGTGGTGGGGCGCGGGTAGCCGTTCAGGCTGAGATTGCTGCCGCGAACTGACTCATCGATGACATAGATGATGCTGTCCAGTGGCCGTTGGGAGGCGAAAAAGACCGGCAGGTCGTCCCGCGGTCCCTGATATGCGCGGAGGTTTTGAAACTCGTAATGAAGTGTTGAACGGAGGAAGGAGGTCAGGGGATTCAGATGGAAGCTGCGTTCCGGCACGTGGAGGAAGAGGACGTAATTGGAAGCGAGGAGGTAGAGCGCCGGCAGGAGGCAGAGGGCAAGGGCCTTTCGGAAGGCGGATACAGGGGGGGCGAGGATCAGTGCGGACAGAACGAGTACGTAGGGGAGAGCATCCAATAAGACGAGCGGCTTAAAGAAGCTTGAAATGGCTTCTGCCCGATGGTCCCCGCCGACGGTCAGGGCGAGAAGAACGTCGGTGCTGGTCATGAACTGGGATAGCGTCTGCCAATAGGAAAATTGGAGGACGACAACAAAAACAGAAAGAAGGAGGGCGACCGTGCGGAGAGGTCTCGGGAGGAGGGTGATGAGATAGAAGAGTGCGACCACCTGCAGGAAGACCAGCGTGAAGGCGCCTGAGAACTTCATGATGCCGACGACCGGGAGTGAGTGCAGGAGAGCACGGTAATCGCTGAACCTGAAAATGGGATCAATGATGACAGCGAGGGTCGCTGCAACCAAGGCGGTCAAGGCGCGGGGATAGGGTGCTTGAGTGATGGCGCGAAGGGAGCACTTTGGCATCACTGGCCCTCTTCGAGAAGCCGGCGGCAGACATTCGCGATGTTGAAGGCCGCCGAGCCGTTCTGAACCGGCATCAGCCGGCGCAATTTCCATGTCGAAGTCCGAGTAGGATTCTTTCCGAGTGCAATGCCGACGAAGGCAGTTGACGAAAATTGAGTGATCAGGACATCGCAGTTCGCGATCATTTCTTCTGCACTTCCGGTCGTGAACACCATGGCTCCCGGCGCGTGCCGGCTGATTTCCCGGATGGCGCGCTTGACATTTTCGTTCGGGTGAAGCTTGAAGATAAGTTGCCTCCCGCCGGCGAACTCGACAGCTCTTCGGATGAAGGCCCTGCGGTTTTCGCCGCGGAATGTCTCCCTCAGCGGCGACGTGCAGGCCAGCACGTAGTGTCTATAGGGAAACTCATTGCTGCAATATCGCCCGCAGTCATCGAAATTGGGTATTCCCGTAACGACGATCTTCGCGGGGCTCACACCTTTTCGGATGAAAAATTCGCGATATCCCTCACTTGCGACGCAAAAAGCCCTGTAGGCATCGCTGAGACCCGTCGTTGACGTACCCGCCCACCAGAGAGGAAGGAATCGGAGGCGCTTGACGAGATGGAACATCATGGATTCCGGGTCCGTAATCCCTTCCTGTACCAGGACGATCCTGTTGCCCCGAATGTTCTTCTGAAGGTAGACGTCCGAGCAGGTGACCACCAGGTCGTAGGGCCGATTCCTTCCCTGGTAGTCGATGGGGAGGTGATGATCCTGAAGATACCTCCGGCAGCGTCCCGCCAGTTTGTCCCCTGAGATCGTGAACTCGAGCAACCCGAGTCTTCGAAGAATCTCGTCAAAACCGTGGACGTAGTAGGGCGAGAAGGAGTGCTCATACTCGGGAAGATGCCCGGAGATCTGGTGCATCTGGGTTGTCTGATTCATCGAACCACATATAAAGAATATCCTTTTTCTCATCGCGCACTTCCCGTCGTCGCCTGGGCGCCCGGCGGTCATTCTCCCGGGGAAGATGATAAGGCACAGGCATGGCGTGCCTGAGTGATGGTGCGAGGGGGCACTTTGCGATTACTTGTCATCTTCCCATTTGGTGGTCATGATGCCCAGGACGAAGGCCACGGCGGCGAAAGCCCCTATGACCATGGAATATCTCAGCGCGGCCGTGTTGTCGGCAAGTACCATGGATGCCCGGAGCCCCTCGTTCACATAAAAGAGAGGCAGTACCTTGGCGAACTTCTGCAGGAATTCCGGCATCATCTCGATCGGGAAGAAGGTCCCCGAGAGGAACATCATCGGGAACATGATGGCGTTTGCCGCCGCTGCGGCGCTCTCCGCCTCCTTCGCGACACGGGTGAGTATCATCCCGAGCCCGACGAACGCAAAGACGGCAAGCACAATGAACAGCGGGAGCCAGGCATTTATCTCGAGGCTGACATTGAACACACCATAGCTCACCAGCAATATCACAATGGTGGACAGAACCGCGAGGATGAACTGGTACAGGACGTTCGACAGGATCCAGTCGGTATGGGTGATGGGGGTGGTAGACAGCCTCCTGATGATGCCCTTCTGCCGGAGCTCCGCATTCACGTTCACAGCACCGAACAGGCTCGCCGTCATCACCGCCATCGCGATGATCCCCGGGACGAAGAACTCGATAAACCGGTATTTCTTTTTCAGCACCGATGTCTCTGCCGACTTGATGAACGGCGGTTTCCCCGACATTTTCTGGTTTATTCCGGCGAGCACCACGCTCAGGGCCTGCATCTTGGTGGTCACCCCGAAGGAGCTGGGGTCGTGTATCTCCGTGAGGGTAACGGATGCATTGGGGTCGTTGAGCCCCATTCTGCGCATCAAGGACTCTTCACAGCCTTTGGGTATAATGAGGACAAGGTCCCGCTTGTTGTCCTTGGCATACTGTGTGGCGTTGACGGCAGGGTCAACCTGGTTGATCTTGAATCTCCCGCTGCGCCCGATAGCCTGAGCGAGCTGTGCGGACGACTTTGTCCGGTCGAGATCCTGCACGTCCAGATCGAAGATTCTGTTGTCCCTTTCCATAAAAATGGTGCCGAACACGAGTATCAGGATCACCGGGAAGGCGATTCTGAAAAACACGGCCGTCTTCTCTCGGTAGAAGCTCTTCACGCTCACGACAAGATTTGCGCCGACAACGCGCAGGTTCATTCCGCCACCCCTCCCCCGACGGGGTCCTCGTGGAGAGCTTCGCCGGTGAGCTTCAGGAAGACCTCTTCCAGGTTGGGCTTGCGAACGTCCAGGCCGAGGAACGACGCCCCGCCCTCCGTGACGGCGTTCAGTATCTTCTGGACATCGTCCGTGTGATCCAACCGGACCTTGATGTTCCTCTGGTTGTCATGGACCGGCTCGAAGCCCATCTTCCGGAGGATGTCAAAGACTTTTTCATCGACGGACTTCAGCGTGAGGACAACGTAATTCGCGTTGCCTTCTATGAGCTCAGCGGGAGAGTCCATCGCGATGATCTTCCCCTTCGCGATGATTGCAACCCTGTCCGCAAGAAGCTCCGCTTCCTCCATGTAGTGCGTTGTGAGAAATACCGTCTTCCCCTTCTTCGTCAGGCCCAGCAGGACTTTCCACACCTCGCGCCTCGCGCGGGGGTCGAGGCCTGTCGTCGGCTCGTCGAGGAACACGACTTCGGGGTCGTTCACAAGCGCAATCGCGATGCCGAGGCGCTGCTTCAAGCCCCCGGAGAGGTCCTTGAACTGCTCTTTTGTCTTTTCCTTGAGGTCCACGAGCTCTATCAGCCCATCGACATCGCAGTTCCTGCAGCCGAAAAGGCGCGAGTAGTACTGGATGGTCTCCCTGACCGTAATCCTGTCGAACGAGCTGAACCCCTGCGGCAGGACGCCGATGCGGGGGACAATGTCGTGCTTCCTTTTCGTGACGTCCATCCCAAGAAGGCTCACCTTTCCCGACGTGGGCCTGCGGATTGTCTCGATGATCTCTACGGCAGTGGTCTTGCCGGCGCCGTTCGCACCCAGGAACGCGAACACTTCGCCTTTCCTGACAGTGAACGATATGTCGTTGACCGCCAGCAACTCCCCGTAACGCTTCGTCAGTCTCTCGACTTCGATTACGTGTTCAGCTTCTTTCGTCATGAATCGATATTGCCTCTATGGGGGGCAACGATATTAAAACACCCCGCCCATCGCCTCATCGCTGTTGCCGATTCAAGAGGGCGATGGAAAGCCACATCTTCACCCTGGGGAAGCGAACGTACCCATAGGGACCGGCCGGCAGCTATGGGAAACCGCACCAGGGCCTTCCCTGATAAGCCGACCGGAAAGGTATATCCGCCGTCTTCCCCCACCGTCCCCTCTAACGATGGATAGACGGTGATTTGCCGCGGATCCACGAGATGGAATGCACATCCCAGGGCCTTGACAACGGCTTCCTTGACAGACCAGAGCAGGGCCGATGCCTTTTCCAAATCTCCGCCCGCCAACCTCAAGGCATGCTGAAGCTCTTGTGGATGGAAGACCCGGTGAAAGGGGTATCCTCTCTGGAATTCATCGGGCCCTGCCACATCAATGCCGATATCAGACTCATCTCCACAGAGAGCAGCCCAGACTTTTCCTCCACCCTCGCTGAAGGAGATGGCCGGACCCCGATATTCTCCCAACAGGAGATGGGGCCTGCCGAGCAGGCCGCGGACCACCTGAATCGGGAAAGCAGTCCTGTTGGAGGATTGACAGCGTTTCCAAAGAGGACTTTCCATCGCCACAAGGTGATCCCACAGGGTGGAGACAAGGCGGTGCTTGTCCCCTGCCCCGTTCGTCCCACACCCTTTGAGGGTTTCGTCGGCACATGGCATGGATGCATAGAAGACGGGTCCTCTTCCATGAACGAAACTCATGGCATGAACGGTTATTCCTTGGCAATCCTTTGCCACATCCACTCCCACTCTTTTCGAACTATGCTTTACCTTATCGTTGCATTCGCCTTCTGGAAAGGCGGGGTGAAGATGCCACTGAAAAAGTCACTAAGTCATTAAGTTATTGAGTCATTGAGTCATTATCGGCAGTCGGAACAACGCAGGGAGCACTCGGGCGGGAAGGCTGAAGTGGTGAAAAGCCTTTCCGCTAAGATACCTCATTCTTCCCCAGACAAGCGATTGCCGTCGCTATCGATACCACAAGCCCGTCAGCCAACAGGCGCTGAACACCTTGAGATGTCTCATCATCGCATTGGAAAGGCTTTGAACCATATTTGCCTTCCCGGAGACCGCGTAGATATAAGAACTATTCCTTTCACTGACACTCACACTGTTTCAGATCGCTTCGCCCCGCCTTTTCATGCAACTGTGAGGCTCACTCCGAAACCCAGTGCATCCGCAATACCATAAATCTGCATGATGGTGCGGCCTTGATCGTCAATCCCTCTGGCGTCCCAGGCGAGGCCTTCGTCGTCCTGCGCCCGCATGCGGGCCTCCAGGGTTATCTGTTCCCCTGCCCGGCATTTTCGCAAAAACCTCATCTCCCCGATCTCCATGGGAATCATCGATCGCCGCTCCGATGGGTCCATTGCGGCGATGTGGAAGCCGACCAACTGCAAAAGGGCCTCGAAAAGGTAGGGAGAGTATTGGTACCGGGCGTTCCGCAGATTTGCGAAATCACTTGTCTCCCGGTAGGTGGTTCGGCCCCGGACCACCCCCGGACCTGCACCGTCAAGGAACTCCATCACGCGATACCTGCCTTCGAGGCCGCTGCGGTCTTTGTACCATTTAAGCACTTTTTTATGATCCATGGGCTTCGTCCGCAGTTCGTCCAGCCGGACAGGAAAATCCGGGAGCCCCTCCCCGAGATATCCTCCCCCGCCATCAAGGATCACTTGGCCCTTGCAGTGCGGGGTGAAGCGGTCCGTCAATCTCCCGGCGGGGGAGATCTCCTGTGTTGCGAGAGAGACCTCGCACAATACCTCCCGAAGGCCGTTGCCGGCCCGGCGGCAGGAGATCCTGGAAGGCCGTGGAACCCCGGGAGGACATTGGATCATGTCCATGAGCCGCACCTGGCGAACTCCTCGCACCTGCAGGTGGGGATACAGGATCCGGGCGGCTTCCATGAATGTCTCCAGAACCATGGCGGCTGAGACCAGAGGATGCTTGACGAACTTGAAAGGCCTGTGATCCGCGATCCAAAGATCCTTCTCCAGGGAGAAGGATCTGAAGGCCTCCAGTTCTTCCCGGCGGATGTCCAGGCAAGAGATCCTTTCTATCATGGGGAAATCCTCGGGGCTGAAGGACACGGTGCCTCCATCCAGTTCTCCACTGCGTGACGGACGGATTGTATCATTGAGCAGTGCCGTCCTCACGGATGGCAGCTTCCTCATGAACATCACCCAATCGTCGTCGGCCGGGGCTACGAAGAGCTCCCGGCAGAAAAGCCCTGCAAGCTCATTCACATGGATGTACGCCACGCCCTTCCGCTTCATCAGCTCCCGGACCTCCGGATCCTCGGCCATGCCCGCCCCCTCGACAGGGGGAAGCATCAAAGCCTTGAACCGGATGGCGCCGTTTTTCCGGCGGAGGGTTCTGAGCAACGCAGACATCATCCGGTTGGCTGCAGCGTAGTTGGCCTGGCCGGGATTCCCCTGGATCGCGGCCGCCGAGGAGAGGCCCACGAAAAACCTCAAACCGGCCTCCTTCGCAGCCGAGAATAGATTCCAGGCCCGAGGAATTTGACGTCCGTGACCATGGAGAAATCATCCGGGGTCATTTGGCTCAAGAGACCGTCCCTGAGGACTCCGGCGCCGTGAATGATCCCGTCGATCTTGCCATAACGGCTTGCCACCTCGCCCATGATCGCGCGGACCGCCTCGGGGTCGGTCACATCGCAGGTATGGTACGTTGCCTCGATCCCTGAGGAGTGCAAATCCGCCAGGGTCCGGGCGATCTCCGATGCCCTGTAGTCGAGAGTGAACGCCTCAGAAGGCGAATGTTCAGGGTCGCGGCTTTACGGGATTGATGCCTGGATCGAGAGGGGTCCTCCCCAGAAAGACCAGGCGGGGCGTGAAAGGCACAAGGCTGCGGGCCAGGTGGGCGCTGATCCCGGTTGCGCCCCCGGACATGACGACAACGTCTCCAGGGCTCAGATTCAGACTTGACGGATCCCCGAAGACCGACGGGGCTACGTGCCCCTCCGAAGTGAAGACCCTTCCATCACGATGAATGATCTCCACCACGGTGCATCCTCTGTCCAGAGCACCGCGCAGCGCAACGCGAAGGTCGGTATCCCTGTCGATTTCCAATGTGCGAAACTGGACCGATGGGTATTCCTGCGCTGCGCTCAGAAAAAGTCCGAGCATCCCTTCCGCCAGCAGCCGACCGAGAGTTTCGGTATCCTCCCTGGAATGGATCAGCACCACGAATTTCTTGGCCGGTGATTGAAGAAATGCCTTCAGGAGGAGAAAGAGCCCCCTGAGAAGCCGCGAAACATCCGCCATGTTTCTTAACCTTCCCGACCCGCCTTGAGGGAGGGTGATGACCATCCCGGCAAGGGACGCCAGGCCCGCTATTCTATCTACAGCCCTGGAGGCCCCTTCATCGGTTCGAATGTCGTGGCCCTCTTCGCCCGGACCGAAGTTCCCTTGCATGAACAGCATCGGAAACGTGTCAACCCCGTAATCCAGTCGGAGGATGTCCCCTGCACTTCCGGCAATCCCGTCATCCCTGTCAGGTGAGAGAAGGAGGACTGACTCGCCTGGGCTCAATTCCATGGGAATAGAGGCCGCCAACTCTACAGTGGCATGGTTGAATACGAGCCGCTTTAAACTCGCCTCATCCTCTGAGGGCTTCAGGATTTCATCCCGCACCGGGTCGGGGTCAGACAGCCTTGGTGGCCGGCTGCAGGCCGGGACCTCCCTGCCTGGCGATGATCTCGGAGATCCTCTGGGCGATGTCCTTCACGGTGCGGACACCTATAAAATCCTCCAATTCGATAGTGATCCCGAATTGGCGTTCCGCAGCATCCATGATGATGGGGAGACGACTGGATCGGATGGAGAGGTCCTTTCTGAGATCCATATCGGGTTGGATCTCGTCCCTGTTGAATCCTGTAGCATCCATGATGATTCGAATAAGCCTCTCCATAAGATCTTGGTGCTCAGACGCCTCACCGGGGGCAGGTGAGGCCTGTTGCAGAATGGCAGGGGTGGAATCGAGAGGCGGGGATGCCGGTTTTCCGGGAGAGACCTGCTTCTGGCTTTCGGGAGGCCCGGAACCCACAAGCATGGATTTGATAACGGATGATAGATCGCCTTCCTGGAATGTTGGGTCAAGCTCTTGGCGGATGGCTTCCAGGATGTTGGGCTTAAGGAAGCGGCCGAAGGTCTCTATCATGAATCGGTTGATTTCCCTTTGAATGATCCTCTCCACCGGGTTGGAGCCTGCAAGCCCAGGTTCCGACGGTCGTAACGCGGGTGCTGGGGCGATTCGGTGAGATTCGGGAGTTTTTCTGAATGCAGAGAGGGAAACAAACCTCGGTTCTCCTTCAACCTTCAGATGACCTTGAACGAAGAGCTGAGCAAGAGCGGTCTTGCAGGTCAGGCCCTCTGCGGAAGGAAGGCACGTCTGGATACATGCCGATTCAGGAAGCGTGTCTGCGATGAGATTGCTTAATGTTTCGCCGGGGCCCACCTCCACGAAGAGCCGGACTCCGTAGTCATTCCAAAGGGTCTGGACATTATTCATCCAATGGACGGTAGATTCCAGGTGGGCCATCAGGATTCGCCTGATCTCACCGGGATCTGATGGATACGGCGCCATGGTCGTGTTGGAGATGACGGGAATCTGCGGGGAATGAAATGGAATGGAGGCAATGTACGCCTCGAGCTCATCATGGATGACCTTCATGATAGGAGAGTGGAAGGCCATGCTGACCCGCAAGAGGGTGGCCCGGTGTCCCATTTCCTTCAATCTTTTGCACAGATCCTTGACCGCCTCGGTGTTGCCGCTCAGGACGACCTGGTTCGGTGAATTGATATTGCCGATGTGGACATCCTCCCGTCCCTGGATCATCTCTTTCAGCAGATCCAGGGGGGACGTCCACGGCCGCCATGACGCCGGGGTCCACGTGCATGCCAGCGGCCTTGTCCATGCAGAGGGCCCTCTTGTTCACGATTCGAAACCCGTCCTCCGGGGAATAGACACCGGCCAGGCACAAGGCGGTCAGTTCGCCCAAACTATGGCCGGCCATGGCCACAGGGTGGATACCCAGGGTGGTGAGGTATCGAGCCATGGCGTGTTCCATGGCGAACATGGCAGGTTGCTGCCACCGGGTCTTCTGAAGGTTCTCCTCTCGATCGTGGAACAATAAGTGAAGGAGGTCGAAGTCCGCTGCAGCTGCAGCCCGATCCATCCACTCCTTGATGACGGGAAAGGACTCGTAGAGCTCCCGCCCCATTCCTCCATACTGTGACCCCTGTCCGGGAAATACAAAGGCGAGCGGCAGGGCCGGCAGATCCTCGCGGCTCATGAAAATTCCCTGCTGCGCCAGGGACCTCAACACCTTGGGTGAGACGATTCCGGCTTCGGCAAGGGAGGCCGACCTCTCGATGACCGTGAGCGCCTCCTCTTCGGATTGCGCCACAACGGCCATCCGGCAGTTACGGCCGTCCATCTCGGTCCGGAAGAAAGAGACGCCCTGGAGCGTGGGAGAGCCACCTCCCCTTCTCTCTATCGAGACCGGGTTCTCTGCCCGGTGAGACCAGGATCGTATCCACTTCATCCATGGCCTGCTCCACCTGCACAACGTAGTTGGAACCTCCAAACCCGAAGGCGTTGACCTGAAGCCTTCTTGGCTCGGCCGTCCCTGCACTTCCAATCAAGCGGCTCCGGGGCGATGAGGAGACCCGATCCTTCCAGGTCGATTTCCGGGTCTGGATGCATATAATTGAGGGTGGGAGGGAAAACCCCCGCCTTCATGGCCATGACTCCTCGAATGAGGCTGTTAATGCCCGAGGCGCCCAGTGTGTGTCCGATCTGGGATTTGAATGAGGTGATCACGGTGCGCTTGGAGGAATTGAAGACGGCCTTCAGGGCACGGACCTCCTCCACGTCTCCTTGCCGGGTGCTCGTGGCATGGCATTCCACCAGGTCCACTGCATCGGGCCCATAGGGTATCCCTCGGAAAGAGGCGCGGATGGCCATCTCTTGGGTGACACTGGCGGACTCCACCATGCCCAGATGGTTGTTGCTCGCTCCCATGCCGGTGATGACGGCGTGGACACGCGCCCCTCTTGCGCGGGCCAGGCTTTCCCGCTCGATGACGATCATTCCCCCGCCTTCGCCGAGGACCATCCCGTCTCTTTCAGCATCGAAGGGGCGGGAGGTCTCGTGAGCGGGTCTTTCCTGTCCGGACAGCCCGTAAAGTGCGCCCAGGGCGGAGAATTCCAGAAAATGCAAGTGGGTGAGATTATCTTCGCCCCCTCCGACGATGGCGGCATCGATGATGCCGTTCCGGATCATCTGGATGGCGCTGTGAAGTGCGACCAGTGAGGTCGCGCAGGCTGCGGAGACAGAATAGCTGGGCCCCATGAACCCATACCGGTTGCAGATGAAGCCGGCCGCTGCGCAGTTGAGTCTGCCCAGGAGTGTGGTGTCATCCGGGGCCATGCGTCCGGACTTCACCTCTCGTTCGATGGCGCTCTCCTGATCCGGCGTGAGGTGAACGGCCCTTTTGACAGCGCCAAGGATATCGTGAACGTACTCCCTGATGATCATATCGGTGAGGGTCCCCGCCGCCTCTCCCGAGTTCTGGGAGATGAGGACTCCGATTCGTTCGCGCGGGATGTCCGACTCCAGGATGCCGGATGCCCGGATGGCCCTGTCCGCCAGCCACATGGTGATCCTTGTGGCCTCGGTCATGGTCCGGAAATCATGGGGAGGAATCCCGAGTTCATTGCGGGAGACATGAAAGTCCAGGAAGGCGCCCACCTTGCAGTAGGTCTTGTCCGGAACCTGCGGCCGGGGATCATAAAAAAGCGTCGTGATCCCACCGCGAAGGCGGAACCAATGTAATCCCGCTCTTCATGGCCAGGCTTGCAGCCCAGACTTCCTCCGGACTCTTCCCCAGGGCATTGAGTATGCTCATCCCGGTGATGGCAACCCTTTCACGATCGTCTCTGTGGGGGGCGACTCGCTTCAGTCCATGGCCGACCCCGGAGGATGGGGTTTCCGGGGTTTTCTCGATCGACCCCACAACGGGCTGATGCAGCAAAAGAGGGCCTTCGGCCAGCTCGCGGTGAAAGGACTGCAGCTTCCGGACCTCACGGATGAGGCCGGCGCAGGCCCCGCTCATGAATTGCCCGCGTTCCAGACAGGCCCGCTCATCCAGAGGCACCCCGCCTGGCCTGTCCATGCCTCGGGCCGCAGCGAAGAGGCTCCCCGCGGCCATCTCCTCCATTCTCGTCCGGAAGGAGGGCTCGTCCTGGTGGCCCGCTGCAAACTCCCTCTCCAGGGATAAAATAGCTTCCACTCTCGGGGTCCTCAAGGACCGCACCCGAAGTCCGGTGTCCTGGCCTGAAACGACTGTTCCCCCCGGAGGCGATTCCAGAATCATCCGCTGATAGAGCGCCGTCAAGGCGCCTGTTTCAACGATCTCCTGGGTGGCCAGATAGGCGGTGCCCATCTGGATGGCGTCCGCGCCGAGCATGGCGGCCATGAATGCGGTCTCCCGATTGAAGATTCCCCCTGCAAGGATCACGCGACAGTTTTGGAACAGGGATGGCTTGCGCCGTTTCAGATCCAACACCATTTGAGCAAGGGTGAGTGTGCTATGCTGCCCCACGTGGCCGCCGGCCTCATACCCCTCGCAGACCACGTACCGGACGCCCGCTTCAAGGGCGAGCCTCAACAGGGCCTCATCAGGAGCGATATACATGACCCCTATGCCGCATTCTATCAATTCTCTTAAGGGGGAGAGATCGCCGCCTGCGATCACGACAAAACGGGGTCTCTGTTTCTTTATCCAGGCCAGATGCGTCTCCCTGAAAGGGTTCTCTGCCAAAGAGACGACATTCACCGCATAAGGGCGCCCTCCCATGATCTCCGGCAGGCGTCCCAGCCTCCGGTCAAGGGCCTCCGCGTCCATCAGGCCAAGGGCGATGGTGGGCAATCCACCGGCATCGGCAACTCTTGAGGCAAACTCCGGGACATCTGTGATCCAGGACATGGCCCCCTGGATAAAGGGATATTTAGTTCCCATCTCTCTGGCTACAGGGCTGTCCAAAAAGCAATCCTTTTTCGCCTCAGCCAGGCGGCATAGGTTTCGAATCTCGCCCATGAAGGCTTTCACGGCCTCCTCGGTTCCGGCCCCAAAACGCTCAACGAACGACGCAGCAAAGGCAGCTTCCACGCCCAGAGGGATGACCTCGTCCTGACTGAAATGGCTCTCCAGAGGGTGGAGGGCCCTGGCATGCACCTGGCTTACGAAGGAGCGGCGGCTTTCGTCCGTGATCTCTGCTCCGCACAGCGAGTCCTCGAGCGTCTTGATCTCCTTGAACGCCAGCGAGTTTCCCTTGTTGAAAAGGCGACAGGGAACCTGCAGGTCCAGGCCGACCAGATCGGTAGAATCCAGGCGGAGCTTGGAGAGCCGCTGGCGTTGAACATCATCAATGGCAACCAGATCTGTCAGCCAATGGACGCTCTCGAAAACGATCCCGGTGGCCCCGGTGGACAGGAATGCCGCTGCCGCCTCAGGGGTGGAGACGCCTCCCCAGATGAGGATATCGAGAGGCTTCGAGGGTGTGCGCAGCATTTCCTTGACCACCGAATAGAGAGCCATGGTCGTCTCACCGCTCACGAATCCGGAGGCCTCGCATCCTTTCAGGACGATGCGCCCGATACCCGAGTTATCCTTCAAAATCGCTGCCAGGAGATCCATGTCACCGATGATCGGAAAGCAACGGTGGTTTTCCGACAATTCCCTCAATCTCTGAAGAAAGATGGAAGAATCTCCTTGAAAAAACTGGGGATGGCATTCTACCCAGATGTCATGGACCCCTGTTTCTTTCAGTAACTGCCCCAAAGATGGATCCATCAAGGCAGGGACAGAAATCTTGATATCCCTGACGTGGCCGGCAGGGTCGGCCTTTCGTAAGAAAGAACGCAACCCTTCCACCCCCATCATGGAAAAATCGAAGATGGCTCTGCTCCCTGTTCGCTGAGCCATTTGAATCACCGATGGGATAATCTCCTCAGGCCGCCAGACGAAACCGATGATAGAAACCCGATGCTCAGCCACTATGTCAGACCTCTGCCTTTAAAGCCATACGCTCACCTTCTGCCTGATCCCGCCCTAAATCCCGGACCGTATTTGATAATCCGGGGGCAAATCATAAAGACTTTCTGAATATGCGATATTTCTTGTATCTTTTTGCGCCCGCTTCCTCTACCAAAGAGTTGATCGATTCGTTGTCCTCCAGGGTCCAGCCCAGCTCCAGATAATGATATTTCTTTTTTCCCCTCACGACCTCATATATGTGGTGGAAGGCTAACATGGGGAGTCCCAGTTGCCGGAACTTCTCCTTGATCCCGAACATCAACAACCGCAATCCGTTGATCTCCCGCCGATACAGGAGGAACTTCAGCACACCCAGGAGACCGATCCGCCCGTTGAGACGCTTGAGCAATGGGTTAATGTCAGGAAAGATGACGCAGAACCGCTGCGGGTTCATCCTCATAATAGATGAAGAAAACCATGTCCGGATCCACGAATTCCATGACGTTCTTTTGAATGTCCCGCATCTCATTACCGCTCAGGGGGACGAACCCCCAGTTATCAGCCCAGGCGGCATTATATATCTCCCTGATCAGAGCAAACTCAGAGTCCGCATCCTTTGGACGAGAGAGCCTGATGCGGATACCTTTTTTTTTGGCCATCCGTTCAGCAAGATGATCCATCCACTCGGGAAGCCGGTAATCGCCATCTATCAGGAAAGCGAGCAGGTCCTTCTCTTTGGTGTAGCCGCACGATTCGACCAGCCTTGGGTAGTACGGCGGGTTGTAAGCCATCATCAAGGCAGGCGGATAATCGAATCCCTCAATGAGCAAGCCCGCCTCGTAATTGCTGGACGGGTTGAGCGGACCTCTCATGAAGGTCATCCCTTTCCGGCGAACCCACGTCTCCACGGAAGAGAAGAGGGCTGCCGCTGCCTCCGGATCGTCAACACATTCGAAGAATCCCCAACTGCCCATCTTTTCGTTGTGGAACTGGTTATAATGGCGATCTATGATGCCCGTGATCCTTCCGACCGTCTCCGAACCACGCCGGGCCAGAAAGAGGATGCGTTCGGAAAACTCCCAGAAAGGGTGTCTGCGGGGGTCCAGCATCCGGCGAACCTCTTTCTTAAGGGGGGGGACCCAGTTGGGGTACTCGGCATAGATCCTCCATGGCAGGTCAATGAAGTCCCTTAATTCCGATCCCCCTTCCACAGCAATAATCTCTATGCCTGCCATAGTCGTTATTATCGTGAACAAAAAATATTTGTGTCAACCTTATCGTTTCATAAGTCCGCGGGAAAGGCGGGGCGAAGATGCAGAAAAGTCTTGCTGCGGCGACACACGCCCTGCTGCATGCGAAGACGGTCATTTCGGAGGTTGCCGCACAGATCCGTTATAAAAAACCTCGCATTTGCCGCCTTGAATAAAGAGTTTTGCCTTCCTGTAAAGCTTAGAGAGCGGGCCTGCAAGGGCCTCCATCGCGCTGACCGCGCCGACCCGGGGACTGCCGAAGGGACCGCTGATGCTTTGTTTGAATTTTGCGCATCCCCTGTCATCGAGAAGCGCCACTATGACATTGTCATATCGTTCGCCGACGAGATCGAGCTTGCCTTTAAGGGCAACACGATTATGGGGCGTCGCAAGGGCACAGTCCGTAGCGTCCGCCACACCGCCCTTGATCTTCCAGTGGGAGAGAAACTGTGTGATGGCGCCCTGACCTCCCCGGGTCTGCCCGTAAAAGTCCCCATAGCGGTACCCCTTGAGCACAGCGGTGCCGAGAGGGCCGGCGATGAAGAATGCGCCGAGGTCGATGAGATTGAACTCCTGGCTCGTTTCATACGATGAGAGGACCTTGTCGAGGTCCATCGTATGCATGACGAGATTGTCGCCGCGGAGAGAAACAGTACCATCCATGCCGCTCATCAGATTGCGTCTCCCTTTTTCTTTCATCGTCAGAGAAGCATAAAGATCACCCTTCCCGCCGACAACCTTTTTTATGCCGAAGGACTCCTGAAATCTTTCGAAGTCCAGCTTCGATACCTTCAGGTTGATTTTATACACGGCATCGACTTCCGATTTGTCTGCCGTGGCATCTCCCTCACCCCTTGAACCGAAGATATCCATGGTAAGGGGTGCAAGGTGGATTACTCCCCTCTCCGCTTTTATCTGACTCCTGACATTGTCGATCTTGAGGTCCCCTTTCCGTACCTCCCTGCAATCCATGTTTCCGGTGAATGCGATATTCCCTATTATTTTTCCTGTAATAGCCACGACCGAGAGATCCCTGATAGCCAGTTTGATTTCTTTCAACTCGGTCTTTTCACCCGCCTTCCAGCCAAAGTGGACGACTGCACCGATGGCAAGAGGTTCGAGATTGTATATCCCGCTGACCGCCCTTACGGAAGACTTGAGATTCTCTAACCTATAGTCCTTTCGCAGCACCTCCCTGCAGTCGAAGATGCCCGTGAACGAGGCGGTCTTTACGATGTTCCCCGCTACCGAGAGCTCCTTGACAGCCAGATTGAAATCCTTAAACTCCGTCTTTTCCCCCGTCTTCCTGTCGAAAAAGACAAGCACCCCCTTGGACAGCCTGAAATCATTCAAACTGAAGGCTGCCTCCGGCTGCCCGTTCGCCGGTGTCCTTTCCGTGCTTTCAAAATTATATCTCCCCTCGGCATCTTTCACGATCGTGACGGCAGGTTTCACAAGCTCGCACCTTGTGACTTTGAGTTGCTTCTTCAGCAGGGGCATCAACTCCACCCCCACCTTGAGGTTTTCGAGGGAAACGATTTCGCCTCCCTTGCCGGCGACGTGGACGTCCTTAGCCGATATGCCGAAGGGAAAGGAGGAGAGCCCCATCTTCCCGTTGATCCTGACGTCCAGGCCGGTTGCAGCGGCGGCAGCGGCCTCGATGCGGGGCCTGTAGGAATCTACGTTGAAGGTGAGGGCGAAAACGACGACGACCAGACCGAGGACTGCGGCGCCGCCGCCAAGGACAAAAAAAACTTTTTTCTTCTTCGCATTCATCAGAGGCATACTATGCTGACTGCCGACAAAAAAGTCGGACCCTTTCCGGGCATCTCAGCCTCCGTTCAATGTATGAGCTTCTAATGTAAGGGTATCACACGATGGCGTACACGTCAAATGACCGCGGTATCTTCGCGCTGCCTTTCCAGAGGTCTCTGACAATCAGATCTACCTTGCAGTTGCATGAAAAGGCGGGGCGAAGCACTCTGAAACAGTGTGAGTGTGAGTGTCAGTGAAAGGAATAGTTCTTATATCTACGCGGTCTCCGGGAAGGCAAATATGGTTCAAAGCCTTTCCAATGCGATGATGAGACGTCTCAAGGTGTTCAGCGCCTGTTGGCTGACGGGCATGTGCTATCGATAGACACGGCAAAGGGTTGTCTGGGGATGAATAAGGTATCTTAGCGGAAAGGCTTTTCACCACATCAGCCTTCCCGCCCGAGTGCTCCCTGCGTTGTTCCGACTGCCGATAATGACTCAATGACTCAATAACTTAATGACTTAGTGACTTTTTCAGTGGCACCTTCACCCCGCCTTTCCGGATGGCGTATGCAACGATAGGGTCTATGACAGCGAAAAGGGGTAAAAAAGTTGACAGTCTGCATTTTCTTTCATATATTTAGCTATGAGGGAATGGGTCTTTCCGCAACCAGGCACGACTGACATGAAATATAAGGACAAGACAAAAGAGGAACTTATGAGTGAACTGGCAGAACTCCGTCACCGCATCGAGGATTTGGAGGCGGAAGCAACCAAACGCAGGACTGCCGAGGAGGCGCTGAAGGTATCGGAAATCCGTTATCGGCGGCTCTTTGAAACTGCGCAAGACGGGATTGTTCTTCTCGATGCAGACACGGGACAGATACTCGACGTTAACCCGTTTCTGATAAGGATGCTTGGGTACTCACATGAGGATTTTCTGGGAAAAAAACTCTGGGAAATCGGTCCTTTCAGGGACATTGCAGCATCCAGACTCCTGTTTTCGGAATTGCAGACGAAGGGGTATGTACGGTACGAACATTTGCCGCTCGAAACAAGAGACGGTCGTCTCATGGATGTCGAATTCGTCAGTAATGTCTATCTTGTTGACCATAGCAAAATTATCCAGTGTAACATCCGCGACATCTCTTTGCGGAAACAGGCAGAGGATGCGCTCCGGAAGGCATATGATGAGATGGACCTGCGCGTGAAGGAACGGACTGAAGATTTGGTCGAAGCAAACCGGCAGCTCTTGCGGGAAGTAGAGGAACGCAAGAAGGCAGAGGAGTCACTCCGGGAAACGCTCAATGAAATCAGTGAGTTAAAAAGCAAATTGCATGAGGAGAACCTGTACCTTCTGGAAGAAATCAATCTGTTGCACTCACACAAGGAGATAGTAGGCAACAGTGAAGAGATCAGGGCCGTTTTGAGGCAGATAGAACAGGTGGCGCCGACGGAATCGACGGTTTTGATCCAGGGAGCAACCGGCACCGGAAAGGAATTGCTCGCCCATGCAATCCATAACCTGAGCGCCCGCAAAGGCCGGCTCATGATTAAGGTCAACTGTGCCGCCCTGCCGCCGACCCTCATCGAAAGTGAACTGTTCGGTCGCGAGAAAGGCGCTTTTACCGGCGCGCTGTCGAGGCAAATAGGCCGTTTTGAGCTTGCAGATGCTTCAACAATTTTTCTGGATGAGGTCGACACCTTGCCTCTGGAAGTGCAGGCCAAGCTGCTTCGGGTGCTGGAGAGCGGTGAGTTTGAGCGCCTGGGCAGCCCCCGGACCGTGAAGGTCGACATCAGAATCATTTCGGCGACGAACCGCGATCTTGCCGGGCTGGTCAGCGAGGGCAAGTTCCGGGAAGACCTTTATTACCGCTTGAACGTTTTTCGGATTACCGTTCCGCCCCTTCGGGAGCGCCGGGAGGACATACTGCCGCTCATGTGGTCTTTTGTGCAGGAATTCAGCAAGAGGATGGGGAAGCGGATCGAATCAATACCGCAGCAGGACGTTGAAGCCCTGCAAGCCTATCCCTGGCCGGGCAACGTAAGGGAACTGAGGAATGTGATCGAGCGTGCGATGATTATAACCTCCGGACCGAAGCTTCACGTGGAAGTACCGAAGATTGCGGAGTCAAAGACGGACAAATGCAGCACCCTCGAAGAGGCGGAGAAACGGCACATTATCGAGGCCATGAACACCGCCGGATGGCGGGTAAGCGGCAAGGACGGTGCGGCAGAGATTTTAGGTCTTAACGCGAAGACACTCGAATCGAAGATGCAAAGGCTGGGCATCCAAAGAAGCAAGCCCCGTTAGAGACCAGCGGTCTCCCACGGGGTGAGAAGAATTTCCCGACATATCAGGAGACTCCTGATATATCAGAAACCGGCATCCGGTCACAACACCAATCTCTCATCGTCGTCTTCCCCTGACATCTCAATGTTTTCAACATTTCAGAGCATTCTGTCCCGGCAACACAGTCCTGGCATACATTCTGCTTTTTTATTACCGTAACGGGTTCTCTTCTGATACGGTGAAGGCGTCAACCGGAGAGGTCCGATGTCGGAATCCGAGGAGGGCGGGTGGACGCGAAAATAAAGATACTTGTGATACTAAGGATGATTGTCCGGCCCGATAGGCGGAGTGATTTTTTGGAAACGATGCGGGGGATGCTCGAACCCGTGCGGGTCGAAAGGGGCTGCCTGAGTTACCGTCTCTATGAAGACGTGGAAGACGGAAATGCCTTCGTCCTGGTGGAGGAATGGGAGACACAGAAAGATCTTGAGCGCCACATCGGTACGGAGAATCAGCAGCGGCTGCTCACGCTCATGGATCTTCTGAGCGAGCAACCTGAATTGCGGTTCAACACTGTGTCGCACACGGCGGGTATGGAGCTCATAGGAGATGTCCTCAAGGCATGTGGACCGGGATGAGATGGGGAAGGACATGCTGCAGGGGTTGATGTACGCACGTGAGGCATGAGGTCGTAGAACAAAAGGAGGTTACTATGCTCTGGACGATCTTTGTGATACTTTTAGTGCTTTGGATGTTGGGGCTGGTGAGCGGTTACACGATCGGCGGATTCATTCATATCCTGCTGGTCATTGCTGTTATCGTGGTGCTGATCAGAATCATCCAGGGGCGAAGACCTGTGTAAATGATTTCCATGTATTAACCCTGCAATCATCTGATTGCGCAACGAAAGACAGGAGGAG
Source organism: uncultured Nitrospiraceae bacterium (assembly GCA_963705105.1). Taxonomy (GTDB): domain Bacteria; phylum Nitrospirota; class Thermodesulfovibrionia; order Thermodesulfovibrionales; family Dissulfurispiraceae; genus CAVPIW01. Next base: position 720,898 of record CAVPIW010000006.1, read on the forward strand.
AGAAATGAAGAAGGTTATTTTGTTGTCAGTGTTAGCGGTTTTCGGATTGGCCTTGTTTTCGGGCTGCGCCTCTATGACGGGCAGAACGACAGGCGAGTATATCGATGACTCAAACATTACCACGGAAGCGAATGCGATAATCGTCAAGGACCCGGACGCCCAGTATATGAAGATCGATGTCTCCTCTACGGCCGGAAATGTCGTTCTCGCCGGTTTCATACATGACAAGAAGGCTGAGGAGCGTATCGTAGCACAGATCAGGCAGATCAAGGGCGTGAAATCCGTGAAGAGCAACTTGAAGGTGGAAGCGAAGAAGTAGGCGGACAAAAGGGGGGGCATTCCGTGAAAGCACTCCTCATGTATCCTGAATCCGCGGGGTGCCCCTTCAAGTGCTGGTTTTATAACCTCATACTGCCCTGTGGAGAGGGGAAAGCATCCCTTCTCCTTCAACGCGCAGCCTGAAAGGAGAAATGCTATGCCCCTGATTCAATTAGTGATTGTTTTGGTTGTCGTCGGGGTGGTCCTATGGGTGATTAACAGCTACATACCGATGCAATCTACCATAAAGAAAATTTTAAATGTGGTCGTGGTTATTGCAGTGATTGTCTGGCTATTGAGCGTCTTCGGACTCATAGGAAACCTCTCAACAATCCGTATCGGGAAGTGAACCTTATCGTTGCAATACACTCCCGGGAAAGGCGGGGGTATGCGCCGAAAACCTTGATGCGGCGACACCTGTATCAAAACGAGAGATGAACTATATGCCAATGGTCGATGACACAAAGAGTGGAATCCTGAAACACGAAGCTGACGAGGCGTATCGTCGCCTTCAGCAAGGCTTTGAGGCGCTTCCCCCCGCCTTTTCATGCAACAGAAAGGTGAAGAGTCCGACAATACGCTCGATCGCACAAAACGCAACAAGGGGAAAATCATGAACCTGCAACGACGATATCCGATCGGCGCCGAGTTGCAGCCGAACGGGGGCGTCCATTTTCGCGTCTGGGCGCCTCGACCGAAGAAATTGGAAGTGGTGCTGGAGGCTGGTCCCGGAGCGCCGGCGACGGTACGACTGAAACAGCAGGCGGACGGATACTTTGCGGGCCTGGTCCCGCAGGCCGCTGAGGGCACCCGATATCGCTTCCGGCTGGATGACGCCGGCTGTTTTCCTGACCCGGCGTCCCGGTATCAGCCGGACGGGCCCCTCGGAGCGTCTCAGGTGGTGGATCCTTCGGGTTTCGGCTGGAACGACAGCGGGTGGCAGGGCGCCGGCCTGGCGGGCCAGGTCATTTACGAAATGCACATCGGGACCTTCACGCAAGAAGGGACATGGTTGGCAGCTCAGCGGGAATTCGCAGAGTTGGCTGACTGCGGCATCACCCTGCTCGAAGTAATGCCTGTGGCTGATTTTCCCGGCCGTTTCGGATGGGGCTACGACGGAGTCGGGCAGTTCGCTCCGGTCCGGCTGTATGGCGAGCCGGACGATTTCCGCCGTTTCGTGGATGAGGCTCATCGCGCCGGCCTGGGGGTGATACTCGACGTGGTATATAACCATTTCGGCCCGGACGGGAATTACATGAGCGAGTTTTCGCCCGACTATTTCACCGACAAGTACAAGGGTGAGTGGGGTGAGCCCGTCAACTTCGATGGCGGAAAGGCAGGTCCGGTGCGCGAATTCTTCCTCACAAACGCCGCTTACTGGATCGAGGAGTTCCACATCGACGGACTGAGGCTGGACGCCACACAGCATTTTTTCGACGCCTCGCCGGAAAACATCATGGCAGCCATCGGAAATTGCGTGCGGGAAGCGGCGCGAGGACGAAAGACGATCATCGTGGCGGAGAACGAGCCACAACTCACGAATCTGGTGCGTCCGACCGAGAGCGGCGGCTACGGGCTGGACGCTCTGTGGAACGACGACTTCCATCACAGCGCCATAGTCGCGATGACGGGGCGCAACGAAGCGTACTACGTCGACTACCTGGGCAAGCCGCAGGAGTTCATATCGATGGTAAAGTACGGCTTTCTCTACCAGGGACAGCGATACATATGGAATAAGCAGCGCCGCGGCATACCCGGTCTCAGGCTGGCGCCGGCGAAATTCATAACGTATATTCAGAATCACGACCAGATCGCCAATTCCGGCCGTGGCGAACGTGTGCAATTCATGACCAGCCCCGGGCGGCTGAGGGCGATGACCGCGCTCATGCTGCTCGCGCCTGGAACCCCCATGCTCTTTCAAGGGCAGGAGTTCGCCTCGTCAAGCCCGTTCTATTATTTTGCGGACCACAAGCCTGATCTCGCCAGGCTGGTGGAGGAGGGGCGAGCGAAGTCTCTGGCGCGATTCCGTAGTCTGGCCACGGGCGAGATGCTGCCATACCTGGCCGACCCGGCGAATCCCTCTACATTCGAGCGGTGCAAGCTTGATTTCAGCGAGCGCGAACGCAACCGGCACATGTACGATTTGCATAAGGACCTGCTGCGTTTGCGCCGCGAAGATCCCGTCTTCAGCGCACAGAAGCCGGGCGGCGTCGATGGGGCCGTACTCGCCGACGAGTGCCTGATGCTGCGTTATTTCGGCGAGGCGGGTGACGACCGCCTGCTGCTGGTGAACTTCGGACGTGATCTGCATCTGGACCCCGCGCCGGAGCCGCTGCTCGCACCGCCGGACGGAATGATGTGGCAGACACTGTGGTCGAGCGAGGATCCCCGGTACGGCGGCAGCGGTACACCCCCGCTCGATTCCGAAGACAACTGGCGCATACCGGGGCATGCCGCCGTAGCCGTGTATCCAACGGAGAGGGGCGAGTAAAGCCATGGCTGACCTGATTCGAGTACCGCACCATAACCTAATTGTTGCACGGACCGTCCCGCCTCTTCATGCAACTGCAAGGATAATGCAAAAAGGAGTCTAACTGATGAACCGATTTGTTTGTATCCATGGGCACTTTTATCAACCTCCCCGGGAAAGCCCCTGGCTGGAGGCCATTGAGATCCAGGATTCGGCATTCCCCTACCACGACTGGAACGAGAGGATCACCGGAGAATGCTATGCGGCCAACGCCGTGTCGAGGATCTGGGATACGGAAGGACGAATCGCCCAACTGGTGAACAATTATGCCAGTATAAGCTTCAACTTCGGTCCGACTGTCTTGCTCTGGATGCAGCATTACGCCACCGAAGCCTATGAGGCAATTTTAGAGGGCGACCGGCAGAGCCTGGAAAAATTCTCCGGTCATGGAAATGCCTTGGCCCAAGCCTACAATCACATGATCCTGCCGCTGGCCAGCAGCCGCGACAAGAACACCCAGATTATCTGGGGAATAAAAGATTTTGAATATCGCTTTGGACGCAAGCCGGAAGGGTTGTGGCTCCCGGAGACGGCGGTAGACCTGGAAACCCTGGACCTCATGGCACAACACGGCATTGGCTTTGCCATACTTGCCCCCAGGCAGGCAAGCCGGGTTCGGCCCATTGATGGTAAGGAATGGCAGGACGTGAGTGGTGGAAGAATCTATCCTGCCTTAGCCTACAGGGTGTCGCTGCCGTCGGGCCGCACCATGAGCCTGTTCTTTTACGACGGTCCCATTGCCCAGGCCCTGGCATTTGAAGGATTGCTCGACAACGGCGAGGCATTCGCCAACCGGCTGCTGTCCGCCTTCGCCGACGACTCTCCTCGCCTGGTCCACATTGCCACGGATGGCGAAAGCTATGGGCATCATCATCGCAACGGCGACATGGCCCTGGCGCACGCCCTCCATTACATTGAGTCCAACGGACTGGCGCAGGTGACGAATTATGGCCGGTACCTGGAGGATCATCCACCGGCTTTCGAAGTGGAGATCTTTGAAAACAGCTCGTGGAGCTGCGAGCACGGCATCGAACGTTGGAGGTCCGATTGCGGGTGCAACAGCGGCGGCCACCCGGGTTGGAACCAGGGTTGGCGGGCCCCCCTGCGTGCGGCCCTGGACTGGCTCCGAGATGCGGTGAATCCGGCTTTTGAACAAGTGGCCGGACAGTTTCTGACCGATCCCTGGGCGGCCCGCGACGACTACATCGACATCATCGTGGATCGATCACCCGAGCGCATCAGTGCGTTTATGACCCGTCACGCAACCCGTCCCTTAAACTCCGGGGACGAGATCACGGTCCTGAAACTCATGGAACTCCAGCGCCACTTAATGCTCATATACACCAGTTGCGGTTGGTTTTTTGACGAGCTTTCCGGGCTTGAGACGGTTCAGAACATCAAATATGCCGGCAGAGTGCTGCAGTTGGCCGACCAGCTTTTCAGCGACTCCTTCGAACCCGCCTTTCTCGAACACCTTGAACTGGCAAAGAGCAACATATCTGAATACCGTGACGGCCGCACCATATATGAGAAATTGGTCAGGCCTGCCATGCTCGACATGAAAGACGTGGGCGCCCACTATGCCTTAAGCTCACTCTTTCAGGACGCCGGCGAAGGCGGCTCGATCTATGCGTATTCCGCCACCCGGGAGGACTACCGCAGTTTTCAGGTCGGAGTCTCAAGGCTGGTGATCGGGCGGGCCACGGTCACTTCAGAGGTTACGCGCGTATCCTCCAGCTTGTGCTTTGGCGTTCTGCATCTTGGTGATCACAGTATCGCCTGCGGCACCGGTGAATATCAGGGCGCGCAAAAATATGAAGCGCTGGCCGAAGAGATATCAGCGGCTTTCGCCGGGGCCGACTTCCCGAAGACCATACTTCTGCTGGGTAAATACTTCGGGACGTCTACGTACTCTCTGACCTCGTTGTTTGCCGATGAGCGGCGCAGAGTCCTGAGCATCATCATGGAGCCGACTCTGAGAGAGGCCGAAGCTGCCTATAGCTCGATTTATGAGCACCATGCTCCCTTGATCCGTTTTCTGACCGGGTCCGGCATGCCACGGCCCCCGGTCCTGTCGGTCGCCGCGGACTTGTGCCTGAATGCCAAGCTTCGCGGGGTGGTTCAAGGGGACGGACTCGACCCCGAAGTCGTCAGACCTCTTATGGAAGAAGCCCGTTTGGCCGGCGCAACTCTGAACGCGGCTGCTCTGGGCCTGTTACTGGCCGTCAACCTTGAACGTCTGGCCGAACAACTTTCCGAGCAGCCTGACGACCTGACTCGCCTGGAGAGGCTGAATAAGGCTGCACAACTGGTCCGGACCCTGCCGTTCGGGGTTAATCTCTGGAAAACTCAGAATATCTGCTACAAGCTCCTTCACGCCCATTGTCACGATTTCAAGGAGAAGGCCGGCCAGGGCGATCAAAACGCGCAGGAATGGCTGCGCCAGTACACGGTCCTGGCAGAGAATTTTTTGCTGCGGGTGCCCACATGCCCTGAAAACGGCAAAGCTGCAAATGGATAGAAGACGGGGAAGTCTCTCATGAATATGCCGACTGCGACCTATCGGATTCAATTCAATCCTGCATTCGGCTTTCAGGCCGCGCAGCCGGTCATTTCCTATCTGGCGGACCTGGGTATATCCGACCTGTACGCTTCTCCTATATTCAAAGCCGTCAAGGGCAGCCTCCACGGCTATGATGTGGTTGACCCCAATCACCTGAATCCTGAGTTGGGAGGGCTCTCTGACCTGGAGAGTCTGGCAGCGGAGTTGAAAGCGTACAACCTGGGGTGGATTCAGGATATCGTTCCGAATCATATGGCGATGGATTCGGACAATCGGCTGCTGATGGATATTATGGAGAATGGTCCCGGTTCCCGGTACTTTCAGTTTTTCGACGTGGACTGGGATTATCCGGCCGCCAGCCTCAACAAGAGGATTCTGGCGCCATTTCTCGGCTGGTTCTATGGGGCATGTCTCGAAGATGGAGAGATCGCCCTCCAGTACGGTCCTGACGGCTTCAAGGCGGCTTATCACAACCTCTCTTTCCCGTTACGAATCGAAACGTATCTCAATCTTTTCCACAACTTGCCCCGGCTAAAAAAGAAACTTGCCGAGGACGATTTCGACTTTATCAAGCTTTTGGGCATCCTCTACGTCTTGAAGACGCTTTCTTCCATCAATGAGGCGGAGGAGCGCAATAACCAGATAGCATTCATCAAGCGCACCCTGTGGGAACTCTACAATAGCAATGGCGTAATAAAAACGTTTGTTGATGAAAACGTGCGGACCTTCAATGGTGAAAAGGGGAAGGCCGAGAGTTTCAACCTTCTTGACGACCTTCTTTCCCAACAAGTCTTCAGGCTTTCATTTTGGAAAGTGGCCGCGGAAGAAATTAATTATCGCCGCTTTTTTTGTGTGAATGGGCTGATTTCACTAAGGGTTGAAGACGAGCACGTCCTGAACGACACGCACGGCCTGATTTTCGATCTCATTGAAAAACGAGTCGTCACCGGTGTAAGGATTGATCATGTCGACGGGCTGTACGATCCGGCAAACTATCTGCAAAGAGTGAGAGAAAAAGTGCCTGCAAACTATATAATTGTTGAAAAAATACTCAATCTTCAGGAAGATCTTCCACCTTCCTGGCCGGTCCAGGGAACCACCGGCTATGATTTTACAAATTATGTCAATGAGTTGTTTTGCCAAAAGGAAAATGAGCGGGCATTTAACAGAATATATGCCGGAATAACGGGCTTGAAGAATTCTTATGAAGATGTCGTACGTGACAACAAAAAAATGATAATTCAGGAAGATATGGCGAGCGATGTCCACAACCTCGCCCAACTCCTGAAGAATATCTCCAGCCGGGACCGTCATGGAAGCGACATAACCCTGAATGCGCTGCAAAGGGCCTTGACCGAAGTTCTGGCAGTGTTTCCGGTATACCGGACCTACATCAGCCGGGTCGTGGTCTCGGACGACGACAGGAAGTACATTTTGGCGGCGGTGAACCGGGCCGGAGCCAATTTCCCCGCCTTATTACATGGATTTACGTTCGTACGAAGATTCCTTCTCCTGGACTTTCCCGATTATGTTTCTGAGGAAGAGAAGCGGGACTGGCTCCATTTTGCCATGAGGTTTCAACAACTTACCGGGCCGGTCATGGCGAAGGGAGTGGAAGATACCACACACTATGTGTACAACCGGCTCTTGTCACTCAATGAGGTGGGCGGACGGCCGGGGCACTTCGGCTGCTCGCTCGAAGAATTCCACACCTTCAACACGAAGAAAAGAGACTTGTGGCCGTATTCTTTAAACGCGACATCGACTCACGATACCAAAAGAGGCGAAGACGCCCGCGCCAGAATTAATGTATTGTCCGAGATGCCGGACGAGTGGCTGAAGAAACTCCGGACCTGGATCAAGATAAACCAGGGCGAGAAAAAGCGCCTCCGCGGCTCAGCCGTTCCGGATAGAAACGACGAGTATTTCTTATACCAGACGCTGATTGGCGCCTGGCCGTTTTCAGATGCCGGGTATCCCGAGTTCATTGAAAGAATTAAGAGTTATATCGTCAAGGCCGTCCGGGAGGCCAAAGTCCATACGGCGTGGTTGAAACCCGACACTGAGTATGAAAACGCTTACGTCTCATTCACCGAAAAGATACTGACACGCTCACGATCCAACGCGTTTCTGAAAGATTTCATCCCCTTTTGCAGGAGAGTTTCTCACTACGGGATACTCAACTCCCTCTCGCAGACACTGATCAAGATTACCTCACCCGGTGTGCCTGACTTCTATCAGGGATCCGAACTATGGGACCTGAGCCTGGTGGATCCGGACAATCGCAGGCCGGTGGATTTTGAAAAAAGGCGGGCCATGCTGGCCGGCATCCGCGAACAGGAGGATACTGATATCGGCCGACTGGTCCGGGATCTCCTGTCCGCGAGAGAGGATGGCAGGATTAAACTCTTTCTCATGTATCGGGCGCTCAAGGCAAAAAAAGCGGACCGGGAGATCTTCCGTTCCGGCGCTTATCTTCCCCTTGAGTCGGCGGGAAGATTCAGGAGCCATGTGATTGCCTTTGCCTGGAGGTATCAGCGGAAATGGGCCCTGGTCATTGCCCCGAGGTTTCCCAGCCACCTGATTCAAGAGGGAGATTTTCCTCTGGGAAAACACGTATGGCAGGACACAGAGGTGATAATGCCGAACGGGGCGCCTGCTGCCTGGCGAAATACCATCACCAGCGAGGTGCTTTCTGCGGGCAGGGCATTGCCTGTCGGGGATGCATTGTTCAGTTTCCCGGTGGCGCTGCTCATGGGCGAAGGAAAGGAAGAGTATGTACCTTGTGGTCATAGAAAGGCGGGGCGAAGCGCCTCAAAGCCTTGCTGAAGGCGACGATACGCCTCGTCAGGTTTGTCTTTCAGGATCCACTCTTTGTGTGATCGATCATTGGCTTGAAAGGTTGTCTTCAGTGAAGGTTAAGGTGTCGCCGCATCAAGGTTTTCGGCGCATACACCCCGCCTTTCCGGAGACCCTATTGCAACGATAAAGTGTATAAACCACTTGAGCGGTACCGTCCCGGCGGTTTTTGACGGGTATGCCGGAACAATGCGTATCCGCCGGGCAGAGCATTTCTATGAAATTGTGGGGGGGTAAGATGTCTGCAGAAGCCAAGCATGAACCATTTTTCGTCAAAGACTGTGCGCTGGTGACCATAGCGACCGGGAAGAAGGCCCAAAACCTGAAAGAACTGAGAGAGCATTTGCTGAACATCCATCTGGGGAGCATATACCATCATTTTTGGGGCGGGCTCCTGAGGCCCAGATTCGATGAGCCTGAATACAACAACGATTTTGCCGAATGGGTTCATCGTGCCCTTCAAGACAATATCCTTGCGGAACGATTATCTGTTGTCAACCCCGATCCTTTAACAAATCTGGAATCCTTGCGCCAGGAGCTGCTCGAAGTCATCGAACAGAGGTTGGATGAGATCGAAACGGTTACCTGGGCCAAGCCCGACAGGCAGTTTCATTTTGTCCGCTCTCAAATGGTGGTTTTCGATACCCAAAGCAAAATTGAAGAGCCGGAGGAATTGGTGGAGGCTGTACCCAAAATGTCCGTGGGAAGCATATTTTATCATTTTATTGATGCGAGACGCCGCAGCCCTGAAATGATGGACGATTTCCGCACCTGGTTAAGGTCTTGCGGTGATGATGAGCTTTGCTCACACGTGGCTGCAGTGGATCCCTACTTTGAATCCCTCGTGGAATTGCGCAAGCAACTGGCGGACCTGTTCGCAAAATATTTTATTCGGGGAGTGACGGGATGACATCTATTGAAGATTATGCAGCAGTGACCGGAGAAAACGTGATCGATCGCCTCCGTCAACTTGCCAGGCCATTAAGGGGCACGAAGGTAGTGCACGTCAACTCCACGTATGTAGGTGGCGGTGTCGCGGAAATTCTGAGCAAGCTGGTGCCTCTCCAGAAAGATCTGGGCCTCGATGTGCGGTGGGAAGTAATTCGGGGTGAAGAGGCGTTTTTCCAGGTCACCAAGGGCTTCCACAACGCCCTGCAGGGCATACCCGTCCAGATGGGGGACGGGTTTTTCAAGGTCTACGAGGAAACGGGCGCGCAAAACTCGGAAGAGCTCCGTTCGATCCTTGAAGAAGCCGACATAGTTATCATACATGATCCGCAGCCGCTGCCCCTTTTGAGGTCATGCCCGAATCGAAAGGGCAAGTGGATCTGGCGGTGTCATATCGACCTGAGCCATCCCTATCGTCCGGTGTGGCAATACTTGCGCAACTATGTCATGGAATACGATGCGAGTATTTTTTCCCTGGCGGATTTTGCCCAACCCTTGCCACACATCCAGTATCTGATGCAGCCGAGTATCGATCCTCTCAGCGAAAAGAACATGGATCTGACCCCGGATGTGGTCCATGCCGCCAAACTTCAATTCGGCCTGGACCCCGATAGACTGATAATGCTCCAGGTCTCACGCTTTGACCGGTTCAAGGATCCCTTAGGCGTCATCAGATCATATCGACTGGTCAAGTCTTTCGCTCCGTCACTGCAATTGGTCCTCGCAGGCGGTGAAGCCACCGATGACCCCGAAGGCGCCGCGGTTCTGGCAGAGGTTCGAAATGAGGCCGGCGGAGACAAAGATGTCCACGTGCTGCTTTTGCCTCCGGATGCCCATGTCACGATTAATGCCCTGCAGCGAGGCGCGGACCTGGTGGTGCAAAAGTCTCTCAAAGAAGGATTCGGCCTCACCGTGACTGAGGCCCTGTGGAAAGGAAAACCCGTGATCGGCGGCGATGCAGGAGGCATTCGGCTTCAGATTGTGAACCATCACACGGGTTTCCTGGTTAAGACTCCGGAGGGAGCTGCTTTGCGCGCCAGATATCTCCTGCGTCACCCCGATAAAGCCCTGGAAATGGGTCATACAGCAAAAGAATTGGTCCGGCAAAATTTTCTGCTGACCAGAAATTTACAGGAGTATTTGAGCATTTTCGTGGCACTTATATATGGAGACCAGGAGCGGATAGAACTGCAACTGAAATCCGCACCGTGACGGAGGACGTGCATCAATCCACAGACGCTTGAATCGGGGATGCAAAGACCGGGCATCCAAAGAAATAAGCCCCGTTAGAGACCGACGGTCTCCAACGGGGCGCTGGTCTCGGCGTTTTCTCTTACGGGTCCAAAAAAGAATTCCTGACATGTCAGGAGACTCCTGACATATCAGAATCCGGCGCCTTTCACAGCATCATTCCCCCATCGCAGCTTTCGCTGAAGTTTCCAATGATTCCAAAGTCTTAGAGAACCCTTTCTTTCAACGCAGCTCTTAGCACGGTTTATGCTCTTAAACAGTATGTGGCAAACGTTCAAAGAGAAAGGAGACACGTCATGGACACCATACTTATAGTCATTATTTTGATTTTGATCTTCGGCGGCGGCGGGTTCTACTGGACGAGACGGGGCCGTTAGGCGCCCAGACGAAGTTAATGCGGCTGACGCGCCAGGGCCGTCAGTCAGATCGAGATCCTAAAGGAGGAATACGATGAAATCCAGCATGAAAGACAAAGTGGAAGGCACGCTTCACGAAGCAAAGGGAAAGATCAAGGAAATGGCCGGGGACCTGACCGATAATCCAAAGTTGGAAGCCGAAGGCGCCGCAGAAAAGATAGCCGGCAAAGTTCAGAAAAAGATGGGCCAGGTCAAGAAGGTGCTGGGGAAGTAGCGGCGAGGGACGACGTGAAATAAGGGCCCAACCGCATAAAATGGGGACAGACCGATTCCCCGAGAAACGGACATCTGCATGGGTCCTGCCGGTTATGAAACGCAGGCAACAACGTCCCGAAGTGCAGGCAGTACAGACGGCTGTTCAAAAATGCAGTTTGCAACATTTGTCGGTAATGCGGCCTACAGCCGCCAAGGAGGCAAGGATGTCAATTTTAAAGAATATTATTTTTTGTTTCTTCATCTGCGTGATTATCGTTTCTTTTACCGCCTGTACAAAAGAAGGGCCTGCCGAGCGTGCAGGAAAGAAAGTAGACGAGACTGTAGACAAAACCGGGGACAAGATAAAAGAGTCGACTGAGAAAGTAGGTGACAAAATTGAGAAAACTGGAGAAAAAGTGAAGGAATCCACTAAGAAATGACAGGGCACAGGGATGGATTGAGAATTATGCGATGCCCTGGGATTTACACTCCCGGGAAAGGCGGGGCTGGGGTGAATGCGCCGAAAACCTTGCTGCGGCGACACCTTAACCTTCACTGAAGACAACCTTTCAAGCCAATGATCGATCACACAAAGAGTGGAGTCCTGTAGGGGCCGTTCCCCGAACGGCCCGACATCGATGAAGCTATTTCAGGCCGACGGCTGAAGAAGGTGAACTTTTTGCTGACACTTACACTGACACTGACACTGTTTTCAGAGTGCTTCGCCCCGCCTTTCATGCAACTGAAAGGTAGACTATGGCTTGCTTTTATCATGCTTGAAAAATACAAGAAGCAATGAAAAGAAGGAGAGTGGGTTTAAAGTGCTTCCCACCAAAATAGCGTCGGCAATAAGATCGAGATGAAACCACGCATACTGGAGATATTTTTTAGGGGAGGTATGGAATGAAAAGGAAGCAGGGTATACATGATGATATTACAAGGGTCGCGTACGAACTTTATGAAAAAAGAGGCAGGGCTCACGGGCATGAGTTAGAGGATTGGTTAGAGGCAGAAAAGATAGTGATGGAAAACCGTGAGAGACATGCAAGGGAAACCAAGCAGGAAGTTGATGTTGTCGCGAAACCAAAGGTCGGGTTTCGGCGGACTGTTAAGAGAGAAGGGTTTTATAAGAAAAGTTGAGAGACGCCAGTTAGACGGTCAACCAACAGCAATACGAGTTCCTTTGGACCCTCACCGGCAACATGGTGGTACGGTTTGAACCTTTTCTCATCGGGCTCCACATGTTCCTAAGATTCAGGGAACACGGATAGACCAACCCTTACTTAGCACATAACAGCTTGCCCATATCCCTGCCGTACCGCCTTATACTTACCCGTACGAAGGTTCAACCAATGATCAAGATCCTCGCGTTCGAAGGGGGGTAATAGATAGATCTCGTGCGCCGGGTGCGGCGTCCTGCTGGTGCTGGGTTTCTGGTAGATCGCCGCGAGCCCCATCGTCTGCATCAGTCGCCGTACCCGCTTCCTATTCGCCCGGTAGCCCTGCCGCCGAAGGTGCCAGACCATCTGCCGGCTCCGTAATACGGTGTCTCCAGAAACTGCTCGTCTATCAGCCGCATCAGTTCCAGGTTCAAAGGACTCTCACCCAGAGCCTCGTAGTACAGTGAGGACCGGCTGGCCTGCAGCAACGTGCACTTGCCGAGTAATGCTGAGCCCTGGGTGGTCCCGCTCCACCATCTCCTTCCTCCGGTTGGGCTCATCGACCGAAGGCGCGTACCAAAAAATCCCGTTCCACCGTCAACTGCCCGATCTTGGCATGCAGTTGCTTGACCTGAACCTCATGCGCCGCTTCGTCCTGGGATGCCTTCCCCTTGAACACATCCGCAAGTCCCTCGACCGCCTGCTTTTTCCAGTCGCTCACCTGATTGGGATGAATACTGAACCGTGCGGCTATCTCAGCTATGGTCGATCCTCCTTCAGCGCCTCACGAGCCACCTTCGCCGTGAACTCCGCCGCATACCGATTCCTCTTCGTCTTGCTCATTTCGATGGTCCCTCCTCGGTGTTCGTGTTCTACACCTTATACGACTGTCCGAATTCTGGGGTCCACCTCTGTAAGGACGAGGTACGTAACTGCAAATCCCTTTATTCCTATGCCGTGAGAGGCTTCTCCTTCTTTCGTTATCTCTCTTTTTGTTTTTGCTTTTTTCATTCAGCGAAGTTGGCTGTGCTCAGGAATGACGCCTGATTACAGTTATTACCTTTCAGGATTTCAATTCCATCATAAAACATAGAGGGCGGGGATACCCCCCCGCCCTACAGGAAAACCTAAGGCACGGCCAGCTTCACTTAAGGATGAAACTAATCCGGAGCTTCAGTAATTAAACTCTCCTTCTGCTAAGAAAATAAACAGACCCAAGCCCTGCAAGCCCCATGAAGATTATCATCCCCCATTCGGTCATGGTGGGGACTGCGGTGGCAGTTGCCGTGCTGACGCTCAAGATTGCGCCGGCCGAGGCCGTATTGTTGCCTATGTTAGTTTGCAAGGCGTTGGCTGGCAGCGTGTTGGTGTAGCTGCCCGGGGTCGCCGCGGTCACGTGCACTGTTATTGTACAGACGCCGGGAATGCCGCTAGCTGCGGCCGGGATTGTGCCCGCCGTCAGCATCACCGTGTTTGCGCCCGAATTTGCTGTCAGCGTGCTGCCTATACAGGTAGTGGAGGCACCGGACGGCGTCGCAATCACCATTCCACTGGGCAAGTTGTCGGTAAAGGATGTGATAGTGGCAGCACCGGCGTTGGCGTTGCTCAACGAAATTGTCAGAGTCGAGACACCGCCCACAACCATGGTGGCTGGGCCGAAGACCTTGCTGACTCCCACCCCGCTGGGAGTCACACCAGAGCACGCGCTCGCGTTGATAGTGTTGTCATCCAGCGTCACCGCACCAGTTTGCGCTAAGGCTCGACCGTTTAATCTTGCGCCGGTGTTCAAGGCGATTGACGTGCTCGCGAGAATATTTCCGATGAACGAAGTGTTTGTACCGAGAGTCCCGGACGAAACGAGCCTCCACCACACGTTACACGAGTCGCCACCGGTAACAGATGAACCAGCCGATGTCGTGAGCGTTGACGCAGACTTGAAAATCCAGACCCCCGACCCACTGAGGGTTAGATTTCCGGTCAGTAAGAAGGCGTTGGCGCAGTAAACACCCGGCCCGAGAGGAGAGACTGTGGTCAGGTCCTGCACGCCCGCGTAGGTGGTAGTGCATGGCTGGTCGAGAAAACCAAATGCAGCGGTGTTATCAGCCTGAGCCGCAGCCGCAACTGCATCACCTGCGTGTATCGTTCCGGGGGGAACCACGATCCCCGGAGGAAAGCCAGTGACTGCACTACCCGGACTGACACCCAGATCTCCTGTGGCTACGGTCGGACCGGTATTGGTCACCGTCGAGCCACCCAGGACAGCGAAGGGTGCCGCGTTACCCAGTGTTGGCGAGGTCGCGGCCAGTGCTGTGTCGGTTTGTGCCAATGAAAGACACGCGGCGAATCCCACGCTTGCCAAGAGGGTCAACCGCACCATTCGTTTAAGGATATTTCTTGTGCGGGGCATTTCAGTATCCCTCTCTCTTGCCTTGCCCATTCTTGAACCATCACACATAGGATGCCCTCCTTCTGACCCTATTTCTTAGCATGCTAGTATAAAGTGATTTCGTATGTCAAGGACACAATGCTACTTTGTCAACGCAATGCTACTGAGTGGTCTCAGATGCACAGGCCGGCACGTTTGCTGCCTAAGAGAGAGTCGGCGTGATCAACATCAGGTCATCCAAGCCCTTTGCTCTGGATGATGTCGGAGGCATATCCCCCTCATGAAGATCTCTTCCATCTCCTTGTCTAATCCCCCTTATTGTCCTCATAGGCCTTGCAATCGTGCTCCTTGTCATGAAGGGACGCTTCCGGGGGGGCGCATGGGGGTCGACTTCTTCCTTTTTGCGATCGCTTGACATTTTTACGGCAATGGCCGCAGCCTGCTCGGCCGGCATGCCTTCCGTGCGGCGCTCGTACTCCTGTTCGCCTCGGTCGTCCTTCTTTCGCAGCTCCGCATCCTCGCTGAGTTCTGTCTCGCCTGGCAGCTGCATGCGCAACTCCTCTATGAGCATCAGTATCGCCGCCGCGACCGGGAGTGCAAGGAGCGCCCCCACGATTCCCAGCAGCGTTGCGCCCACGACGAGTGAAGAAAGCACGACAGATGACGGAAGCGCACTACTTCCGCTCGGTTGGGACCATCTTTCGGCGCCGGCTCGTCGGATTTATGGGGCGGCATCATCATTTATTCGATGCGTCTTTCCGTGATTACGCGCCGGAAGACTTAATTGACAAGAGCACTGCAAAGAACTGCAAGACGCTCCCGGCGAGCACAAACACATGCCAGATAGCATGGTGATAAGGCAGTCCTTCCCACAGATAGAAGATGATACCTGTGGTGTAGGTAACTCCACCTGCCACGAGGAGTACCAGGGCGTTCGCCGGGATAGAGGCTGCCAATGGCTTGATCGCAAAAACCGCTGCCCATCCCATCGTCAGGTAAAGGATGAGTCTCAAGGAGGAGAGACGTCTCAGAGGGGTGAGTTGAAGCACGATACCGAACATTGCAAGACCCCAGACAAAACCGAATAGAGACCAGCCCCAGACCCCTTGCAGACTGACAAGGGTGAAGGGCGTATAGGACCCGGCGATGAGAAGATAGATTGACGAATGATCCAGTACCCTGAGAACGCTCTTGGCCTGCTGGTTTTGAATGCTGTGATAGAGGGTGGATGAGATATAGAGAAGTATGAGCGTAGCGCCATAGATGCCACAGCTCACGACATGACGAACACTTCCGAAGACGGCTGCATGCTCAATGAGCATTCCCAGCCCCACGAAGGCCAAGATCACCCCGATCCCATGTATGATGCTGTGGGCGATTTCTTCTGCCCTACTGTAATTCATGGTATCCTGATCCGCCGTGACAAAATTGTATACGTACCATATCATTCTGCGTGCGCTGTGTCAATTGAGAGAACAGTTGTTGCTCAGACTTCTCGATGAGGCTTTGGAAAAAAATCAGGAATACGAAAGCAGAAACGAACTCGTTTCAGGGTTGCCGCACAGGGGGCGGCTTATGATTAAAGTCGACTGTGCCGCCCTGCCCCCCCCGGTCCGTGAAGGTCGACGTCAGACTCATTTCGGTGACGAACCGCGATCTTGTCAGGGTGGTCAGGGAGGGCGGGTGAGCGGTAAGGACGGAGCAGCAGAGATGTCAGGCATCAATCCAAAGACACTTGAGTCGAGGATGCAAAGACTGGGCATCCAAAGAAGCAAGAAGAATACCTGATATATCAGGAGACTCCTGATATATCAGAAGTCGACACCTTTCACCGTATCATTCCCCCATCGTTGCACTCGCTGAAGTTTCCAATGATTCCAAAGTCTTAGAGAACCCTTTCTTTCAACGCAGGCCGTGGCACAGCTTATGCTCCTTAACAATATATAGCTAACGTTCAGAGACAAAGGAGAAGAGTTATGAGCATGGAAATGATACTTATCATCATCCTTCTGATTTTGGTCTTCGGCGGCGGCGGGTTCTACTGGACGAGACGGGGCCGTTAGGCGCCCAGACGAAGTTAATGCGGCTGACGCGCCAGGGTCGTCAGTCAGATCGAGATCCTAAAGGAGGAATACGATGAAATCCAGCATGAAAGACAAAGTGGAAGGCACGCTTCACGAAGCAAAGGGAAAGATCAAGGAAATGGCCGGGGACCTGACCGATAATCCAAAGTTGGAAGCTGAAGGCGCCGCAGAAAAGATAGCCGGCAAAGTTCAGAAAAAGATGGGCCAGGTCAAGAAGGTGCTGGGGAAGTAGGAAAGAAGTTTCTCCTGCGCCGGCGCCCCTTGGGGAATGGACAGGTTTTTAGCGGCAGGTTATATACGGCGGTCCTGCCGTTTCGCCGATGTACGACCCGTACGCACGTAAGGCATGAGGTCATAGAACAACAGGAGGTTGCTATGCTCTGGACGATCTTTGTGATACTTTTGGTACTTTGGATGTTGGGGCTGGTGAGCGGTTACACGATCGGCGGATTCATTCATGTCCTGCTGGTCATTGCTGTTATCGTGGTGCTGATCAACATTGTTCAGGGACGAAGACCTGTGTAAATAACTTCGAGGCGTTTCGCACCGCCTTTTCATACAACTGGTTGGAAAGTGGAGAAAGGAGGAGAAATGAAGAAGGTTATTTTGTTGTCAGTGTTAGTGATTTTCGGATTGGCCTTGTTCTCGGGCTGCGCGTCTGTGCAAACATGGCCGGATTATGAACGGAGTGCAGAGAACAAGATGGTTGTCATCCAGGAGAAGATTGGGGAGGGGCTGAAAACCGGTGCTCTTTCCCCCGATCAGTCCCAGATGTTTCTGACGACGCTGAAGGGTATTCGAACGGACTATGCGGAACTGAGAGACAAAGGGGTCTACCGGAACGAGTGGGAAAGCCTTCATGGCAGACTTGATGCGCTTGGGGAAGAGATCAACAGGGCGCTGGCCCGGACGACAAGAATTGAAGAACCGAGAAGCGGGGACAGGATTGTCGCACTCCAGAGGAGAATCGATGATGGAAGAATCAGCGGACGTCTGCCTCAGACGGAGGGCCGGGAAATTCAATCCAGACTTGACTCCATTCGGCGCGATTATTTACGGATGACGGAAGGAGGCAGATACACCACGAACGAGGAGAGAGCAGACATTTCCCGCAGGCTCGATTCATTGGAAATAGATCTAAATCGGTTCCGGTAGAATTTTTATTCGCGAAAACGGCCGGCTATGGTTTTGCCGCAGATCATGAATAAACCATGCAATCATCTGATTGCATGACGAAAGACAGGAGGAGAGAAATGAAGAAGGTTATTTTGTTGTCAGTGTTAGCGGTTTTCGGATTGGCCTTGTTTTCGGGCTGCGCCTCTATGACGGGCAGAACGACAGGCGAGTATATCGATGACTCAAACATTACCTCGGAAGCGAATGCGATAATCGTCAAGGACCCGGACGCCCAGTATATGAAGATCGATGTCTCCTCTACGACCGGAAATGTCGTTCTCGCCGGTTTCATACATGACAAGAAGGCTGAGGAGCGTATCGTAGCACAGATCAGGCAGATCAAGGGCGTGAAATCCGTGAAGAGCAACTTGAAGGTGGAAGCAAAGAAGTAGGCGGACAAGGGGGGGGCATTCCGTGAAAGCACTCCTCATGCATCCTGAATCCGCGGGGTGCCCCTTCTATTGCAGTGAGACAACGGAAAGAGGGAGCAAAATGAAAACATACACGTTGATAGGCATCATCCTTATCGTGATCGGAATCGTCACGTTCGTGTATCAGGGCATCACCTACACGACCAGGGAGAAGGTCGTCGATATCGGTCCCATCCGGATGACTGCCGAGAAGACGAAAACGGTTCCGCTGTCGCCGGTCCTGGGTGGCATTGCGCTCGTGGGCGGCATTGTCTTGCTGGTCATCGGAAACAAAAAGGGCTGATGAGAGGAAACGTTTCAACTGCAAGGAGGTCGCTGTAATGGACAAACGAAAGGCATACGAAGAAAAGCTTGATGCACAGCTGAAGGAATGGAACGCGCAGATCGATCTGCTCAAGGCCAGGGCGGACAAGGCCAGGGCCGAGGCGAAAATCGAATACTACAAAACCATCGAAGCCCTGCAGAGCAAGCAGAATGAGGCCGTGACAAAGCTGCAGGAACTGAAGACCGCCGGCGATGAGGCATGGGAAGACCTCGTAACAGGGGCGGACAAGGCCTGGGATGAAGTCAAGGCAGCCTTCCACAATGCGGCCTCAAAGTTCAAATAAGCAAAACCGATTTTGCGGTTTTCAAACAAGACTGCAGGATGTCTCAGGGAGGGAAGGTGAGAACACGTCGTTCTCGCTTCGGAACAGGGTGAACCGGTCAGCCTCCGACGTGAAGATATTCGTCTATGACTGTTAAGGGTGATTCCGGCCGGGGAATCCGCCTCCTTGTCATCGCGGCGGCGCTCGTGATCATCGTCTGGGGCATCAATCAGTCACAGTCGGTTCTGGCGTTGCTCCTCATCTCCCTTTTTCTCGCTGTCATCGGAACGCCGCAGGTACGCTGGCTCGAACGGAATCGTATTCCTTCCGCTGTCGCAGTGTTGATCGTCATCGCAGGAATGATCGCTATTCTGCTGATGGTCGGCGTGCTGGCGGGCACTTCCATGAGGCAGCTTTCCGATGCCTTGCCTCTCTATCAGACCCGGTTGCAGCAGGAAGTCCTGGCGCTCAAGCCGCTGTTGGCGAGCATCGGGATCGCAGTCGATGAGAAGGTTCTCCTTGAGCATGCCGATGCGGAGGCGGTGAGCAGCCGGGTTGTCGGTTTGTTCGCAGGGTTGGGTTCGGTGTTGTCCAACACCGTGCTGATTCTGCTCACGGTTTCCTTCATTCTGCTCGAGGCTTCGACCTTTCCCATCAAGCTCCGCGCCGCTCTCGGTGATCCCCGGGCGGCCTTTCCCCGGTTCGCCAGGTTCGTCAACGATATCAAACGCTATATGCTGATTCAGACGGCGATCAGTCTGACAGCAGGAGTACTCATAGGAATATGGCTGTCTATCCTTGGCGTGGATCTTGCCATTTTCTTCGGCCTGCTGACCTTCCTGCTCAACTATGTACCCAATGTGGGTTCCGTTATTGCCCTCATTCCCATGATCATCCTGACGTTCATTCAATTCGGGATGGCACGCACCGCGCTTGCCGCCGCGGGTTATGTCGTCGTCGTCTTCTTTCTCGGAAACGTGGTTCAGCCGCGGCTTATGGGGCAGAAGCTCGGACTCTCTACGTTGGTTGTTTTTCTATCCTTGATTTTCTGGGGAAGCATGCTCGGCCTGATCGGCATGGTTCTGTGTGTGCCTATTACTATGGCCCTGAAGTTTGCACTCGAGAGCAGTGAAGAGACACGATGGATTGCAGCTTTGCTCGGGCGGGAGCCTTCCGCTGAAAGCGCGCCTCGGGTATCGGAAAAGGGATAATTCCGGGAGATCCGGGCTTGCCGCTTATTTTCCCCCTGCGATCCTCTGTTGATTCGCTGCTGAGGAAAGGGTGGAGTGAAGCTCCCCGTCCCAGAGGACGGACATGCTGAACACGGTTCGACAGATACGTGTCAGTGATTATTGACAGAGGAATGAGGTGAGCAGCATATGCAGACCGATGATAGGCAACACCGCTCCATCTTACGGGCAATTGCGCACAGGGCGATGCTTCAGAGGGGATTACTCCCTGACTTTTCAAGTGAAGCACTCGCTGAACTCGGGAGGATTCAGTCGCCTGCATCGACAAACGGTGAGCAGTTTCGTGATCTTAGGGGCCTTCTGTGGGCGTCTATCGATAACGATGATTCCCGCGACCTGGACCAGCTTACCGTTGCGGAGGCAATGCCGGGAGACAAGGTAAAGATACTTGTTGCAGTGGCTGATGTGGACGCTCTTGTTAAGAAAGGATCGGCAATTGATGAGCACGCCCGCCATAATACCACCTCCGTTTATACCGCCGGCAGTATATTTCCGATGCTTCCCGAAAAGCTTTCCACGGACCTCACATCCCTGAATTTCGATGAGGACCGACTGGCAATTGTCGTTGAAATGGTGATCGGCGCGAACGGGTCTTTAGAGGACTCCGCTATCTACAGGGCTCGTGTCCGCAATCATGCGAAGCTCGATTACAACAGCGTCGCCTCATGGCTTGAAGGGCCCGGAATTCTGCCCGAGGCTGTTGCGGCGGTCAAAGGACTTGATGAGAATCTTCGCTTGCAGGACAGGGCAGCGCAAAGCATGAAGAACCTCCGGCATGTGAACGGTGCCCTAAGCTTTGAAACGGTTCAGGCGAGGCCGGTATTTGACGGTGATGAAATCCGTGATCTCGAAGTCGAAAGAAAGAACCGGGCAAAAGAGATTATCGAGGATTTCATGATAGGGGCGAACGGCGTGACTGCCCGGTATCTCTCCTCAAGAAATTTCCCGTCCATCCGTCGTGTCGTCCGCACTCCGAAAAGGTGGGAACGGATTGTCGAGCTTGCTGATGAACATGGATTCAAGCTCCCTAATACGCCGGAATCAAGAGCCCTGGAGGAGTTCCTGACCAAGGCGAAAAGAGCTGATCCGGCCGGATTCCCCGATCTCTCCCTCGCCGTTATCAAACTTATGGGGGCCGGTGAATATGTTGCAGAACTTCCGGGAGATACCGACCCGGACCACTTTGGTCTTGCGGTCAGGGACTATACCCATTCCACGGCCCCTAATCGCCGGTACCCCGATCTTGTCACACAACGCCTGTTGAAGGCGGCGATAGGAGGAAGTCCTTTGCCGTATAGCAATGATGGGCTTGAGGCCCTGGCGAAACACTGCACGGAAGAAGAAGACGCCGCTAACAAAGTGGAACGGCAGGTCGGCAAATCCGCTGCGGCAATCCTGCTGGAACACAGAATCGGGGAGCAGTTCGATGCCATCGTTACCGGAGCAGCGGAAAAAGGCACCTGGGCCCGGCTTCTCACGATCCCTGTCGAAGGGAGAGTGGTCCATGGTTTCGAGGGCCTTGATGTCGGCAAAAGGATTCGCGTGCAGCTGGTATCTGTAGACGTGGAGCAGGGATTCATCGATTTCAGTAAGGTCGGACCGGCAAGACATTGATGAAAGGGAAACAGTTGCAGAGTGCTCACTCTAAAAATTAAAAGCAGGTATGAAGCATGGCTGAAGATAAGAAAGACAAGATAGGCGGTATCCCTGGTATCTACTGGAGGTACATTGCAGCTCTCTTTATCGCGTCAGTGGTCATATTCGTATGGAACAGCAGTTTCAACGTTGGCGCTACTCCACATTACACAATAAATTATAGTCAGTTCATGGAGCAATTAAGCGCAGGCAATATAAAGTCCGTTTCAATAAAGAAGCTGCTTGTAAGCGGGGAATTAGTGAAAGAGATGAGCGTGCAGTTCCAGGGAGAAAAGAAACCCTCACAGGTGAGATACTTTCAAACCGTCCTGCCTGTTTTTCAGGATGAAGGACTCCTGCCCCAACTGAGAGAAAAGAAAGTGGCCATCACCATCGAGTCGGCTGAAGAGGGATATCTTTGGCAGATTCTGATCGGGGTCCTGCCATGGGTGCTGATCATCGGTTTCTGGGTCCTGATGACGAAGAGGAATCAGCAGTTACAGGGTGGCCCGGGAGGGCTCTTTACGTTCGGAGCAAGCAAGGCGAAGCTGTATGATACGAAGAAACCGAGTGTGACCTTTAAAGACGTTGCGGGGATGGACAATGTAAAGATGGAACTGAGGGAAACAATAGAGTTCCTGAAAGACCCCTCCAGATTCGCAAAGATCGGCGCCAAAGTTCCCAAGGGGGTGCTTCTGGTCGGACCTCCGGGAACAGGCAAGACCCTCCTTGCGCGTGCAACAGCGGGGGAGGCTGCGGTCCCTTTCTACAGTATCAGCGCTTCCGAATTCATCGAAATGTTTGTGGGAGTCGGCGCCTCGCGCGTCAGGGATATGTTCAAAAAGGCGAAGGCTTCTCAGCCGAGCATTATTTTTATAGACGAGATCGATGCAGTAGGCCGTGCGCGCGGCACAGGGCTTGGAGGCGGACATGATGAAAGGGAACAGACCCTGAACCAGCTCTTAAGTGAAATGGACGGCTTTGATCCCCATGAAGAAGTGATCGTCCTGGCTGCTACCAACAGGCCGGACGTGCTCGATCCCGCCCTCTTGAGGCCGGGAAGATTTGACAGGCATGTTGTTATCGACAGGCCGGGCTGGAAAGAACGGAAGGCAATCCTTGAAATCCATGCGAGGGGCAAGGTGCTGGCGGACAATGTCAATTTCGAGACTCTGGCGAGGGGGACCCCTGGCATGACCGGCGCCGACCTTGAGAATTTTACCAACGAAGCCGCACTGGTTGCCTTGAGAAAGAATAAAGACGACATAGATATGCATGACTTCGAGGAGGCCAAGGACAGTATCCTACTGGGAGCAATAAGAGAAGAGACCATAACCGATATGGAAAAGCGGATTACGGCGTACCATGAGGCTGGACATACCCTTGCAGCATGGGAACTGCCCGGAGCCGATCCGATATACAAGGTCAGCATTATCCCGCGTGGCATGGCGATGGGTGTGACCCAGCTCCTTCCCGAGGAAGACCGGCATTATTATCCGCGCACCTATCTGATGAACAGATTGAGTATAGCCCTTGCCGGGAGGGTTGCAGAAAAGATCGTTTTTAATGACAGCAGCAGCGGCGCGCAAAACGACCTGAAAGAAGCAACTGCATTGGCCGAGAAAATGGTGGCACAATGGGGAATGAGCGACAGGGTCGGCCCGATCAATCTCGGACGCGGGGAAGAACATCCGTTCCTGGGCAGGGAGCTGTCTCTCCCGAAGCGCTACAGCGAGGAGATGGCCTGGCTCATGGACCAGGAGATCCGGCAAATGATCATCGATGCGGAATCAAGGGCGACTGAAATATTATCCGGGAAGCGACATGCCCTTGATGCCCTTGCAGAAGCCCTGATCAGAGAGGAGATGCTTGAACGAACCGATGTGGAGCGCATAATACAGGGTTCGAAAGTATAGACAATTCATCACATATCGGCAGACGGTGACAATGTGAACAACTTATACGACAGATCACCGACGCAAAAGATGAGAAACAGTAACGCGGTTTCCAAGAGCTCTTATGAAGGTAGTATACCTTTCAGTTGTATGAAAGACGGGGCGAAGCACTCTGAAAACAGTGTCAGTGTCAGTGTGAGTGTCAGCAAAAAGTTCACCTTCTTCAGCCGTCGGCCTGAAATAGCTTCATCGATGTCGGGCCGTTCGGGGAACGGCCCCTACAGGACTCCACTCTTTTTGTGATCGATCATTGGCTTGAAAGGTTGTCTTCAGTGAAGGTTAAGGTGTCGCCGCAGCAAGGTTTTCGGAGCATACACCCCGCCTTTCCCGGGAGTGTATTGCAACGATAAGGTATACTGAAATAGCTGAGTGGATCTGATGTCTGAAGCTAAAGGAGATCTCTATGAAAGCGACAGTGGGATTGTGGATTGACCATAGGAAGGCTATTATCGTGGCTGTTACGGACAAAGGGGAAGAGACGGCGCTGATAATATCGAAGGTTGAAAAACAGCTTCGCCGCTCCGGTGACTCGCCTCTGAAGGGGTCCTATGAATCATCACAGGTACCGGCAAGTGATAGACGCCAGAAAGCGTTTACGGGACATCTCAACATTTACTACGATGCGGTCATTGCGAGCATTCGTGATGCAGCATCTATACTGATATTCGGTCCTGGTGACGCAAAGGGAGAACTCAAGAAACGTCTCAAAAGAAACAATCTCGGCGAACGAATCGTAGGCATTGAAACAGTCGACAAGATGACGGATCGTCAGATTGCGCAGAAAGTTCGGAAGTATTTTCAGAAATAGCGGGCCGGCGCAGTGATCCCGGCCGACGCTTGTGTGAAAAACTGAAATGAGAAGGGACATGACATGAAAGCGCTCCTCATTTACCCTGAATTCCCGGATACCTTCTGGAGTTTCAGGTATGCTCTGAAATTCATTCACAGAAAGGCGAGCAGTCCGCCCCTCGGATTGCTGACCATTGCTGCGATGCTTCCTGAGGAGTGGGAAAAAAAACTGGTCGACATGAATGTGAAAAGCCTGCATGACGATGACCTGAGATGGGCTGACCTCGTCTTTGTAAGCGCCATGTCCGTCCAGAAAGAATCGGCGAAAGGAGTGATAGCGAGATGCAAGGCAGGGGGCGTGAGGATTGTCGCCGGCGGTCCTCTTTTCACGACCGAATATGAGGCCTTCGGGGATGTCGACCACCTGGTACTGAACGAGGCCGAAATCACCTTGCCCCGTTTCCTGGAGGATTTCCGGAATGGAGCTGCCGGCCCTTTCTATACCACTGATCAGTGGGCGGATATAGGTCAGACGCCCATTCCGCTCTGGGGGCTTATTGATATGAAGCACTATGCCTCAATCAATATCCAGTATTCCCGGGGGTGCCCCTTCAACTGCGAGTTTTGTGACATTACCCTGCTCTGCGGTCGCAGGCCCCGCACAAAAGATAAGGACCAGATCATCAGGGAGCTTGAGAGTGTGTACGCGTCGGGGTTCAGGGGACAGGTTTTCTTTGTTGACGACAA
The DNA here is from genome assembly GCA_963705105.1 of uncultured Nitrospiraceae bacterium. Classification (GTDB taxonomy): domain Bacteria; phylum Nitrospirota; class Thermodesulfovibrionia; order Thermodesulfovibrionales; family Dissulfurispiraceae; genus CAVPIW01. The sequence continues at coordinate 746,178 of CAVPIW010000006.1, forward strand.
TTTTATCGGGAACAAGAAAAAGCTGAAAGAGGAGATCCTCCCTGCCGTCATCGAATGGATGGAGAGGAAACGGCATCCCTTCACCTTCAACACGCAGGTATCCATAGAACTGGCGGATCATAAAGACCTTATGGAGATGATGGTCAGGGCAGGATTCGATGTCGTCTTCGTCGGCATCGAGACCCCCCATGAGCAGAGCCTGGCGGAATGCAGCAAATTCCAGAACAAGAACCGCGATCTCCTCGCCAGTGTCAGGAAGATCCAGAAGTCGGGCATCGAGGTGCAGGGAGGATTCATTATCGGTTTCGACAACGACCCCCCTACGATTTTCGACGACCAGATCAGGTTCATCCAGGCGAGCGGCGTCGTCACGGCCATGGTCGGCATTCTCATCGCCCTTCCGCGCACGCAGCTCTACGAGAGGCTCAAAAAGGAGCGGCGGCTGCTGAAAGAGACCTCGGGGAACAACACGGATTTCTCGACGAATTTCATCCCCCGGATGGACTATGACAAGCTGATCAGCGGCTACAAGAAGGTCCTCAGCACCCTGTATTCGCCAAGGCAGTACTATGAAAGGGTCAGGACATTCCTGAGAGAGTACGTCCCCCCGCAGAAAAAGTTGTTTCATTTCCGTTTCAACTACATCGCCGCATTCATCAGGTCCATCATTCTTCTGGGGATCATCGGAAAAGAGAGGTTCCATTATTGGAGGCTTCTGCTCTGGACCATGTTTACCCGCCCCCGCCTCGTTCCGCAGGCCGTTACCCTCTCGATCTACGGTTTCCATTTCCGGAAGGTTTTTGAGAAACGCCTTGGTTGAAGGTGAAAGGGAAGAACTAAAAGGCAACCTGAGGTGAAGAGGGGAAAATGTCAGACCATGCAAGGATTCAATACGATGTCAGCACACTGACAGAGCATGACATTTATTTGTTTAAAGAGGGGAATCATTTCAGGCTCTATGAAAAGTTCGGCTCTCATCTGATGACAGTGAATGGTCAAAAAGGCGTCCACTTTGCAGTCTGGGCGCCAAATGCCGCAGAGGTATCTGTTACCGGCGATTTTAACGAGTGGAACAAGGGCTCTCACCCCTTGAAGGTCAGGACGGATGATACAGGAATTTGGGAGGGCTTTATTTCTGGAATCGGCAAAGATGTCCTCTACAAGTATCATATTGTCTCGCGGTATAAAGGCTATCAGGCCGATAAAGGAGACCCCTTTGCTTTTCTCTGGCAGGGTGCTCCGAAGACAGCCTCTGTTGTGTCGGATTTGGATTACGAATGGCAGGATGCGGATTGGATGAAAAGCCGCCGAAAAAACAATTCTTTGTCTTCGCCTGTCTCAGTGTATGAAATGCACCCGGGGTCATGGAGAAGAGTGCCCGAAGAAGACAACCGGCCACTGAGCTATCTGGAAATGGCAGAATATCTCCCCGGATATGTCAAAGAAATGGGGTTTACGCATGTTGAGTTTACGCCGATCATGGAGCACCCGTTTTACGGCTCATGGGGGTATCAGACTACAGGGTATTTTGCTCCTACGAGCCGGTACGGAAAACCTCAGGACTTTATGTTTCTTATCGACTGTCTTCATCGGAATGGCCTCGGGGTAATCCTTGATTGGGTCCCTTCAAATTTTCCTGACGACCTTCACGGCCTGGTCTTTTTTGACGGGACCCATCTGTATGAACATGCGGACCCTATGAAAGGTTTTCATCCTGACTGGAATAGTTATATATTCAACTACAGCCGTAATGAGGTGAGGGGCTTTCTTGGAAGTAGCGCTATATTCTGGATCGAGAAATATCATGCAGATGGGTTAAGGATTGACGCAGTGGCGTCGATGTTATATCTCGACTATGGCAGAGAGGAAGGGAAATGGATCCCGAACTCATATGGGGGAAAAGAGAATATTGAAGCGATTTTGTTCCTGAGAAAACTGAATGAAGAGGTTTATAGGAAGTTTCCCGAGGTCCAGACCATTGCAGAGGAATCGACAGCCTGGCCGATGGTGTCACGACCGACTTATACGGGAGGTCTCGGCTTCGGCATGAAGTGGAACATGGGCTGGATGCACGATATCCTGGATTATTTCTCTAATGATCCGGTTTTCAGAAAGTATCGCCATAATCAGCTTATCTTCAGCATGATATATGCCTTTTCTGAAAACTTTATGCTTTCTCTTTCTCATGACGAAGTGGTATATGGAAAGGGGTCTCTGCTGAACAAGATGCCGGGAGAGGACTGGCAAAAATTTGCCAACCTGCGACTTTTGCTGGGATATATGTTTGCGCATCCAGGGAAAAAACTTTTATTTATGGGAGGCGAGTTCGGTCAGCGGAGGGAATGGACCCATGAAGACAGCCTGGACTGGCATCTCCTTCAATTTCCATGGCACCAGGGGGTTCAAAACTGGGTAAAACATCTGCACATTCTCTACAAAGGGGAACCTGCTTTGCACGAGATTGACTTTGAACCTGAAGGTTTTGAGTGGGTGGACTGCACAGACTGGGAAAAAAGTATTATCAGCTTTCTCAGAAAAGGAAAGACCCCGGATGACTTCATACTGGTCGTCTGCAATTTTACTCCGGTTCTACGATACGACTACAGAGTTGGAGTCCCGGCAGGAGGATACTGGAAAGAGGTGCTAAACAGCGATGCCGGTCAATACGGGGGGAGCGACCACGGCAATCTCGGAGGTGTCGACGCAACGTCAGTGCCGTATCATGGAAGAAGTTATTCTCTTCCCTTAATTGTGCCGCCGCTCGGTATTATTTTTTTCAAGAACGAGGGGCATAGAGCTTGAAAATCGGCATACAATGTTGCGGGATTAGCAAATAGGATTGCATGGACACGATAAAGGACAGATTCCCACGAGGCGAATAACAACTTTGGATGATCATCCCCCTTTTTGGAGCATCCCTGCCTCTGAACTTCTTCAGCAGTTGCAGACGACCTCACGGGGATTGACGAGCGAAGAGGCCCGCAGGCGCGTCACGCAGTACGGGGCCAATCTCCTCAAGCCCAAGAAAAGAGCGGATGCGCTCTCTCTCCTCATTTCTCAATTCAAGAGCCCGATCATCCTGATCCTGATCTTTGCCTCAGTGCTGTCCTATTTCCTGCACAACCCCGTGGATGCCGTCATCATCTCCGCGATTGTCCTCGTCAGCGGTCTCCTCGGCTTCTGGCAGGAAAGGGGGGCGACGAATGCAATTGAAAGGTTGCTGTCGATCGTGCAGATCAAGGCTGAGGTCATGCGCGATGGCGCCCTGAAAGATATTCCCGTTGAGGAGATCGTGCCCGGAGATATCGTCTCCTTCAACGCCGGGGATGTCATTCCGGGAGACTGTCTGATCCTCGAATCCAGAGTTCTCTTTGTGGATGAGGCATCTCTGACAGGCGAGACCTACCCTCAAGATAAAATATCCGGTCTACTGCCGCGGCAAACTCCGCTGGCAAAAAGGACCAACACTCTTTTTATGGGGACGCACGTCGTCAGCGGCACTGCGAGCGCAGTGGTCGTACTCACAGGAAGGGAGACCGAATTCGGCAAGGTTTCCGAACGGCTCGTGCTCAGACCTCCGGAGACGGAATTTGAGCGCGGTGTGAGGCAGTTCGGCTACCTGCTCATGGAAGTCACACTGCTGCTGGTCATTGCCATTTTTGGCTTCAACGTATACCTGGCCCGTCCTGTCCTGGACTCGTTTCTTTTTGCGTTGGCACTCGCCGTCGGATTGACCCCGCAGCTTCTGCCGGCCATTATCATGGTCAATCTTGCCCATGGAGCAAAAGGCATGGCGCTCAAAAAGGTAATCGTGAAACGCCTCGCCTCTATCGAGAACTTCGGCAGTATGAACGTCCTGTGCTCTGATAAAACAGGCACTCTGACCGAAGGTGTGGTGCGCGTCCGCTCCGCTCTTGACCTCGAGGGCAATGAAAGCGAAAAAGTATTGCTCTATGCCTATCTCAATTCTTTTTACGAAACAGGGTTTGCAAACCCTATTGATGAAGCAATACGCGCCTATGGGAAGTTCGATGTCTCGGCCTGGCAAAAGCTTGATGAGGAGCCGTACGATTTTGTTCGCAAACGCCTGAGCATCCTGGTCTCTCACGGCGATACGCATCGTATGATTACGAAAGGAGCGTTGAAGAATGTACTCGCCGCCTGCTCAACGGCGGAAACTTCGGGTGGGACCGTCGTGGATATGTCCGAAATACAGGACAAGGTTCAATCCCATTTTGAGGAATTCAGCAGCCAGGGCTTTCGCACAATGGGGATTGCATACCGGGATGTCGGTTCTGCCCCGCATATCACAAAAGACCACGAAGCCGGCATGACGTTTTTGGGATTCCTTGTCCTGTTCGATCCGGTCAAATCAAGCATCGCCGGGACTATCGCAGATCTCCGTCACCTTGGCGTTTCACTGAAAATCATTACCGGGGATAATCGCCTGGTCGCTGCCCATGTGGGACAACAGGTCGGGTTATCGGACCCGGGGATCCTCACCGGCCCGGACCTCCGGATGATGAGCGATGGAGCGCTGCAGAAAAAAGTAAACGAAGTGCATGTTTTCGCAGAGGTAGAACCCAACCAGAAAGAGCGCATCATTCTTGCCTTGAAAAAGGCAAAAAACGTTGTCGGTTATATGGGAGACGGCATAAACGACGCATCGGCACTCCATACGGCCGATATAGGCATATCAGTGGATAGCGCCGTTGATGTTGCCAAGGATGCGGCAGACATTGTGCTCCTCGAAAAAGACCTTGGGGTCCTTGTGCAGGGAGTGCGGGAAGGGAGGACGACTTTTGCCAACACCCTCAAGTATGTATTCATGGCAACAAGCGCCAATTTCGGCAATATGTTCAGCATGGCAGGGGCGTCTCTTTTCCTCCCCTTTCTTCCTCTCCTGCCCAAGCAGATCCTGCTTACCAATTTGCTGACGGATTTTCCGGAAATGGCCATTGCCACAGACAATGTGGACAAGGAGTTGGTCGAAAGTCCCCGTCGGTGGAACATGAGATTTATACGGAGGTTTATGATGACCTTCGGTCTTTTGAGTTCCATCTTCGACTATCTCACCTTCGGCGTCTTACTATTGATTCTCCATGCCTCTCCGGAGGAATTCAGAACCGGCTGGTTTGTGGAGTCCGTCATCTCTGCATCGCTGGTTGTGCTCGTTGTCCGCACAAGGGGCCCCTTTTTCAAAAGCAGGCCGGGGAAATATCTGTTCACGGCGACACTGCTGATCGTTGGCGTTACGCTGATCCTGCCCTTCCTTCCGATTGGAGGAAGGCTCTTTGGATTTACCCCGTTACCAATCTCTTTTCTCGTCCTCATGGGAGTCATTGTCGCGTCCTACATCGCTGCAGCCGAAGCGACAAAAAGGGTGTTTTACAACAAAGTCAATTTCTGAGAATGAGGGAAGCCGGATTGCTCTCCTTTCCCTCCGCGGCGCAAACCTAACAGTTGTATATGCCATCAGGAAAGGCGGGGTGAAGGCGCCGAATAGCCTCGGTGCTAAGACACCTGACCAATCGCCGGACCACCGTTTAAGGGCAATGCAGAACAAACACGAATGGAATCGTGTAGGGGCCGTTCCCCGAACGGCCTGGCATCGATGAAGCGGTCTGCTCGAGGAGCAGACCCTACATTAATCATTGTCGCAACCTGCAGGGCTTTGAGGCGCTTCGCCCCGCCTTTCTATGCAACTGAAAGGTTTATCGTCCCGGCTGAGGCGTCTTTGCGCGAATCGACCGGATGGCCCGTGCTGCCCGTTCCGCCGTGACGGCATCAGCCGATTCAGAGGCCTTGATGAGGTAGGGTAAAGCCTGCGGTCCGAACGACACGAGCAGCCGCTCCGCTTCGTTTGCAAGAAGGGTGTCCTTGTCCGAGAGCATCCGTATCAGCACCGGGATGTCGGCGCCGGTCAGCTCCTGCCGGGCAACGGCGCGCAGCTCCTGTTCCGCCTCTGCCTTCGCCTTCTGTCGGGACGCCTGTTTCCTGATGATGTCTGCAATCTCGCGGTAGCGGCCGTCCCCGTGGGAGTCACCAAAGGCAGGCGCCGCCTTTTTCTCCGCCTGCTGCAGGGATTCCTTCGCCGGTCCCGGGGCCCTTGCCCTGGCCGGCGCTGCAGGCTCCGTCCGTCCCACGGCGTTGTCAGCGGAGCGACCTGCGACGGGTGGAGGCGCCGCCTTGGCAGCGAGCTGCTCATATTTCATATCCTGCAGAGGTTTCTGCGGTGCGTCGCCCTCATCCTTGGGTCGCTGGCTTTCGTCGCTGCGCTGAGCGGTGGGAGGCGCCTCTGGCGCCGCAGGTGGTTCGGCTTTCCGCGATTCGGCCGGCGGCTGCCTGACTTCTCGCCGTGACACAGGGGGTTCCTGCTTCATGGCCTGTTCGACCCTTTCCGTCAGGGCCGGAGGCTGTGCCTGCCGTTGGAGCGTCGTGTCCGTGCTATACAACTGAAGGGCCAGCAGCACCATCGCCGCAGCAGCCATCGCTTCCAGGGGAACCTTTATATGGAGCGGGTGGAGCAGCCTCTGCCAAAGGTTCTTCTTCGTCCCCGCCTCTGCCCGGATGGATGTCATGATCCTGTCCCTGAGCCACGGCGGAGGGATCTCTTCCGGCATGGCCCTCAGGTGCTCCACGGCGGCCGTGAACTCCCGGAAGGCGGCGCTGCATTCGGGGCACCGGGATAGATGCCCTTCGACCTCGTCGCGCTCGTTGCCCGTCAGTTCGCCGTCGACGAAAAGAGAGAGTCTCGTCAGCACATCCTCACATTTCACAGCGCCCCTCCCAGAAGCCTTTTCAGGCACTCCCTCACCATGTCCCTCCCCCTGGACACCCGGGACTTCACCGTTCCCATGGACACCCCCATGATGCGGGACATCTCGTCATAAGAAAAACCGTTGACATCGCGGAGCACAACGGCCTCCCTGAAGTTTTCGGGAAGCCCGCCAAGGCATCGTTCCACACCCATCCGCACCTCCTTCCGCTCGAGTCTCTCGGCGGGGGAAGGGTCGCCCGAGGCGATGTCGATCATGACGGCCCCGTCTTCCCTTTCCACGACACCGCCGATCGGCAACGAGTCGCGCGTTCCCGAAGAGACGATTCTTCGCATGCGGCTTCTCGTGCAGTTGAGCACGATGCTGCAGAGCCATGTGGAGAACTGCGCCTTCCCTTTGAACGTGCCCAGCGAACGGTACGCCGAGATGAAAGCGTCCTGCACGGCCTCGCAGGCCTCCTCGCGGTCCCCGAGCATCCTGTACGAGATAGTCAGCATCTTTCCCTGGTACTTTTCGACGAGGATACCGAAGGCGTCGATGTCCCCGCCAAGGACGGCACTGATCACAGCCATGTCATCGTCGGTGGACTGTTCAGAGGTCTCCATACTTTAGATACTTTAATCGATTGTTTTGTTCCAGGCAACACATGGGCGGACGGACCCCTTTGCAGCTGCATAAAAAGGCAGGGCAACGTGCTCTGAAAAATAGTGTCAGTGACAGTGAAAGGAATAGTTCTTATATCTACGCTGCCTGCGGGAAGGCTCATGAAGCGACGGACTCGACTTTTTCGCTCAATTGCGGTAGCCTGATAAGAGGAGGTCACAGCCATGAAACATGCGCACACATATGAGCCGGTGTCTCACCACGGCGTCACAGCCGAGCTGATGGACCTGGGCATCAGGGCCGCCGAGATGAGGAAATGCGGGACCTGTCAAAAGGTGATGCCCTTCGTGCAGACGAAAAAGGGAGAATGGTTTCCGCTCTTTGACGACATCGAGACCGATGAAAAGGACATCCTCATGGCGTAAAGAAAGTGTTGGTGTGAGTGTCAGTGCGAGTGAAGGAATATCTTGAGAAGAGTGTCCGTGTAAGTGATTGTAAGGATAATTTCGAAGTTAGCCGTGAAGACCTCAAGAAAGCTCTCATGTGTCATTCCCGCTTGCCGGGAATCTTTCTCAAGAAGGATCCCGGACGAGCCGGGATGACAATATCGGAACCAAGCGGGTATCCAGACTAAAAGAAGACGGCCTCGTAAAAAGTCCTGCAAATGGGCTTATCCGTCATTCCCGTGCAGACGGGAATCCAGTCCTTTCAGGTTGTTATTTGTACTCTGGATACCCGCTCCCCGCTTACTATCCGCAGGGACAAGTTTCGCGGGTATGACGACTTTTTTCGAGGCCGTCAAGGATATTTTTAGAGTTCACTGTGACGACCTTTTAAACAGGCCCACACACACACCTCAGCCCGATCGGCAACCGCCCCCCCCAATAAGCTGCGTGATATCTCGCAGTTCAGCGTGATATCCCTCATGACGACACTCCTGTGGTAACTGCCTGAAATATTAATCATAAAAACACTTGCCCCTCCGCAGCCGATCGGACGTGTCCGGCAATCAATACAAAAAGGGTCTCACGGACAGACAGGACGAAAGAAATATATTTTGCCTGTATATCAGTAAGTTTTGTTCATCCTGCCGACATGGTATCGGTCTTGCTTGCAAAGGACAGGAAAGCTGTAACACAAACCAGATAGCGGGTCCACAATGCGGTGTGCCAAAAAGGAGGTGACAGGATTTACGGCGGTGGGACCGGGATCGGATGATCATAGCAGACATTAATAACAATTAGGAGGAGAAGAGGCTTATGAAAAAAGTTTCATTCTGTATGATCGTCGTTGCGGCGATAGCCCTCGTGATCGCACTCGCGAACACAGGCCCGCTCGTAACGACGGTGGACGCCTTTGACACATGGAGCACCGCCAGGACTTCCGGCAACTGTGCCGACTGCCACGGGAATTACCAAGCCACGAACTATGTTCCGCAGGCCGCAGCCAGACAAGGTGTCGTGTGGCCGACAGGCCTGCATAACTCACACCGTAATGCGTCACCGAATAACTTCCTTAACGGCAACTGCAACGCCTGCCACTCAGGGACCGCCAGGTTCCCCGTGCCGTTGAACGTATCGGCAGCAGCAGCACCGTTCAACCAGGGCTGCAACGGCTGCCACAGCGGCCCCGGCACCCGCAACCATCATGAGCGGCTCGTGGGCGTGGGCACATGTTCAAGCTGCCACGGTGCTGAGCCTATCGGCAACGAGAAGACTCCGCTCCCGGCTGTGTACACGGCTGCGATCGGGACGACCAGCGGGACGACCAGGATCAACAACCCCTGCAACGACGGCGCTGCCGGTCGTGTGTTCGAGGGTGGCTTCTTTGATGTTTCGACTGTCGGCCTGGACAACGACGGCGACGGCCTTTACGACCAGGCCGACCCTGACTGCCAGGCAGCGCCCCCGCCGCCCGCCCCGTGCGCCAACTTCACATCGGCGGCCTGCACGGTTCCCGGAGCTCAGGGCGCCTGTGCGGCAAGCCGGACCGTGTGTAACGCGACCACCGGAGCAGTAACGTGCCCACAGACTGTTCAGCCCATTGCAGAGACCTGTAACAGCGTGGATGATAACTGCGACGGCACCGTCGATAACATCACGATTGCAAATTGTACGATTCCCGGCCTGTCAGGCCCCTGCGCCGCCGGCCGGACTGCATGCGTAGCCGGAGCGAACGTCTGCCAGCAGGCAGTTCAGCCTGTAGCGGAAACCTGTAACAACGTGGATGACAACTGCGACGGCACCGTCGATAACATCACCGCCGCAGCCTGCACCACCGGCCGACCGGGCATCTGCGCCGCCGGAACAACGGCGTGCGCCGCTGGAGCACCCGTCTGCAATCAGACGACCCCTCAGGGAACAGAGGGACCGTTCCCTACGCGCTGTGCAGACAATCTGGACAACGACTGTGACGGGCTTACCGACGCGGCAGATCCGCAGTGTGCGGTCGCTGCCGAAGCGAACTGCTTTGACGGCATCGACAACAACCAGGACGGCCGCATCGACTGCGCCGACCCGACCTGTGCCAACGCGACCGGCCCTGCCACCACCTGTGGTGTCGGCGCCTGTGCGGCAACTGGTAACAGGGTGTGCCGTAATGGTGTAGAGGCCAATACGTGTATTGCCGGCGCACCGACTGCAGAAGTCTGCGACGGCCGCGACAACGACTGTAACGGCACAGTGGACAACGGCATCGCCGCGACAGCCATCACCTGCGGAACCGGCGCATGTCAGAGGACCGGCCAAAGAGTGTGCCAGGCCGGGGCGCTTGTTAACCAGTGCACCCCCGGAACGCCCACCGCCGAAACCTGCAACAACATCGACGACGACTGTAACGGCGTCATCGACAACATCGCAGCAGTGGTGACCAACTGCGGCGTAGGCGCATGCGCGACCACCGGCCAGCAGGTCTGCCAGAACGGCGCAACCGTTAACACCTGTACGCCTCTGGCGGCGGGAGTTGAAGGTCCCTTCGGTACTGCTTCCTGCGGAGACGGCCGCGACAACGACTGTGACGGCACGACCGATGCAGCAGATCAGGGCTGTGTACAGCAGTGTGTCCCGACCACTGAAATCTGTGACGGCGTCGACAACGACTGCGACGGCCAGATTGATGAGGGCATCGCGCCGGTTACCATCAACTGCGGCGTCGGCGCCTGCGCGACCTCCGGCCAGAGAGTCTGCGTGAACGGCAGGCTTGCCGACCAGTGCACGCCCCTTCCCGCAGGAGTTGAAGGTCCCTTCGGCACTGCTACTTGTGCAGACGGTATCGACAACGACTGCGACGGCATCGTTGACGCAGCCGATCAGAACTGTGTGCTGGTCTGTGTCCCGACACCTGAAATCTGTGACGGTAAGGACAACGACTGCAACGGCGTCATCGACGACAACATTGCTGCGACTCCGACCACCTGCGGCGTCGGTGCTTGTGCGAACAACGGACAGAGGGTCTGCCAGAACGGGCAGCTCGTCGACACCTGCCAGCCTCGGCCCGCGGGTGCTGAGCAGTTCGGAGTCGGTACCGCCTGCTCCGACAACATCGACAACGACTGCGACACCCTCGTGGACGCAGCGGATCCGGGCTGCTTTACCCCAGCCCCGGCGGTTGAGCAGGCATGCTTTGACGGCGTCGACAACGACCTTGATGGCCGGGTCGACTGCGCTGATCCCGACTGCGCTACTGCAGTTGACGCAGCATGCAACACCGGTCTTGCCGGCCCCTGTGCGGCAGGCCAGACGAAATGCGTGAACGGCGCTGCCGCATGCGTGCAGAACGTGCTCCCGATTGCTGAGATCTGCACCGACGGTATCGACAACAACTGCGACGGTCTGACCGACAACTGTCAGGTGCAGCCGCCGCCGGTAGTGCTGACAGACGTCGACTTCGAGGGCTTCAACGTTGCGGGCAGGGTCAATATCTGCCCTGCGCCGAGAACGCCCGTTTTCAGGCCCTCCGTCACTGTGGAGAACGAGGGCAGCACTCAGGCGTGTGTCAACGTGACCGTTGTGGGTGTCCAGAACGGCGTTGAAGTCTACCGCCAGGTCAGGAATGTCTGCCTGAACCACGACCAGGAGACCAGGGTCAGCTTCCCGGAGCCGAGTGTGCGGGGGATCAAGGCCGGCACCATCACGTGGACCGCGTCCATTGCCGACGACAATACGGACAGGGATCTGCGCACGGCGGCAACCAGGGTCTTGTGCTACTCTTCCAGCTCGAGTAGAGACTAACAGACAACGAAAGAGGCGCGGGTGACCGCGCCTCTCTTCACCTGTTAACAACAGATGAGGTGGAGGGGAGCATCCCTCCACCTTTTTTATGCGAAGCAGGGGCACGCAGCAGACAAAAAGGGCCGGGGTTCCCGGCATTACACGTTCGTCCTCGATGGTCGCAACAGGTTTGCATTCATTTGCCTTTTCGTTGCGTCGGAAGTCACAATAATTTCTCTGCGACAAGCAGAGCATCTGATTACCAGGAGGTGCATAGTGCGACACGCACGCGTTTCTTTCTTGGCCGGACTGATTGTCACGGCACTGATGCTTCTCGCGCTCCCCTTCCCGTCGCAGGCGGCGATGGAGTGGAGCAGCCTGAAGCAGTTGGGCCTCGACAAGGAGCCTCTCGACGTCGCCACGTCGGAAGACGGGAGGTACGTATTCATCCTGGTGAGCGGTGAGGTACTCGCCTATTCGGTCCCCGACTATAAGCTGACGGACAGGATCCCCGTGGGGGCAAACTTCGACAGGCTCACTCCCGGAAAGAACAACACCCTTGTCCTGACGAGCAAGTCGAAGAAGGAGCTCCGGATCATACAACTCACGGCGAGGCATACCTTCGACCTGTCCGGTCTCGCCGTCAAGGGACCGGCAAAGGCGCCGGTGACGATCGCGGTCTTCAGCGACTATCAGTGACCATACTGTGCGAGCCTTGAGCCGCTCCTCCAGCAGGTGCTGGAGAAATTTCCCAAAGAAGTGAAAATCGTCGAGAAGAATTTCCCCCTGCAGATGCACAAATTCGCCCGTCAGGCCGCCACTGCGTCCCTCGCGGCCCACAGGCAGGGCAAGTTCCAGGAGTTTCACAAAAAGCTCTTCGAGTCCATGGCAAGCCTGAGCGATGCGAAGGTGCAGGAAATCGCCAAGCAACTGAACCTGGACATGGACAAGTTCAACAAGGACCTGACAGACCCGGCCATACAGACCATCATCAACCGCGATCTCCAGGAAGGGACTGCAGCAGGCGTACGCGGAACGCCGACGATCTTTGTGAACGGCCTGCTCCTCACCAGCCGGGGCATCGAGGGATTCGAGCAGGCGATCAAACAGGAGCTGAAAAAGAAGTAACGCTTTGTGGGGTCAGACTTGCAAATTGCTTTGTCGTGTGCTGATGTCTGAAATGCTTGATCCGTCACAATCGCATTTTTCATAGATTATGGGCCTGAAGGGTTTTACCCATGATTGACGAGCTCGTTATGCTGATTGAAGAAATCGGGAAGGCTCCATATCGACCGCGCCATTGACGTGCACCGGATTGTGCCGGTATCTGCCACATTGTCCTCAGCGATGCTGACGCAGCGCGAGAGGTCATTTCCTCCCGCTCCTGCCTGCTCAGCATCGCCATACCCCCTCCTCAGTTCCCCACAGTGATTGCCGAAGCCGAAAAGGGCGAAGTGTTTCCGGCAGGCGCAACATTAAGAGAGAAGAGAGCCGATTGACAAAACTTTTTTTTGGGTTTATTATGTGCATATGCACATTTCAAGGAGGAATTGCCATGAAGCTCTGTTTTCCCGTTGAGACCCACGAGGGGCTCAACAGCGCCGTTTACGGCCACTTCGGCTCAGCCCCCCTCTTCATCGTCTTCGACACCGTGTCGCAAGACATCACGACGATCAATAACCGCGATCTCCATCATGCCCACGGCGCCTGCAATCCCGTGAAGGCTCTGAACGGACAGCAGGTCGATGCGGTCATCGTGGGCGGCATCGGCGGAGGCGCGCTGATGGGACTGAACCGGTCCGGCATCAGGGTACTGCAGGCGGCCGGCCGCACCATCAGGGACAACGTCAGTCTCTTTCACAGGAACAAGCTCGCCGAATTCACACCCTCGCACACCTGCAGCGGCCATTCTCATGACGGAGCCTGCTCACACGGGTCTCCCGTGAAGTTCGGCCGTCAGTCCTGACATCCGGAAGAACGTTTCACACATGGAGGATATTTCCTTTCAGTCGGCATTTGAGAGTGTACTCTCTACGATATCCCCCCTTGCCGCGGAAGAAATTCCGATCGGGCACTCCCTGGGGCGCGTTATAGCGGATGACCTTTTCTCCCTTGTCGCGGCGCCCTCCGCCGACGTTTCACTAAAAGACGGGTACGCCGTCAGGTCCTCCGATATCGCCGGGGCTGATGATAGTAACCCGGTTTCGCTACGCGTGACGGGGACGATCGCGGCAGGGTCGGATGCTTCCTGTACGGTCACCGAGGGAACGGCGATCAGGGTGTTGTCGGGCGCCCCGATCCCCCCGGGCGCCGATGCCGTTCTCGCCCGAGAGTTCGTCAGGGAAAGCGGAGAGTTTCTCAAAACCCGGACCGGCATCACGAAAGGCCAGAACATCCTGTTCAGAGGCACGGACATCAGGGAAGGCGAAAAGATCCTTCTGAAAGGCACGAGGCTCGGACCTCTCCAGGTCGGACTCGTGGCGGCGTCAGGCCATGCGTCGGTAATCGTTCACGGAAATCCGCGCGTGTCCGTCATAGCAACAGGCAGCGAGGTTCTTGCTCCCGGTCAGCGAATGAAATCAGGAAAGGTATACGCGAGCAACCTCCTCTCCCTCGCTGCCTGGTGCTCTTCCTACGGCATGCATGTCACGACGTCCGTCATCGAGGACGACGAAGAGTCGATCGCCGCGGCTATAAGGGCATCCCGTAAAACCTCCGACTGCATCATCACGAGCGGAGGCGCCTGGAAAGGCGAACGTGATCTCGTCGTGAGAGTGCTCGATACAATCGGATGGCGCAAGGTCTTCCATCGTGTGAAGATGGGGCCGGGCAAGGCCGTCGGCTTCGGACTGCTTGGCGGGAAGCCCGTCTTCTGTCTTCCCGGCGGGCCGCCGTCCAACCAGATGGCATTTCTCCAGCTCGCCCTGCCCGGCTTGCTCGCCCTTTCCGGTCAAGGGAAGACAGCCCTTCCGGAGTCCACAGCGATTCTCGGAGAGACGGTGCAGGGGCAGCGGGACTGGACCCAGTTTATCTGGGGCGTCCTGGAGCAGGGGCAGCACGATCCGGTCTTCCGGCCCATCCTGTCTCCGAGCCGGCTGCAGTCCATGGCGAAGGCCGGGGCGATCCTGTGCATACCGGAGGGGATGTCCTGCATCGAGACGGGGCAGCGTGTGACGATTCAGCTCCTGAAAGTCTGCTGATGGATGAGGATTATCCCTGTGGTTGCATGAAAAGGCGGGGCGAAGCGCTCTGAAAAACAGTGTCAGTGTCAGTGTGAGTGTCAGCAAAATGTTCACCTTTTTCAGCCGCCGGCCTGAAATGCTCTCCACGGGACGGCAGCGGTTTCGCAGCACCGATGCTTTTCGGCGCATTCACCCCGCTTTTCGGTCGGGAATATGAAGAAATATGTCATCTCAAGGTGTTCAGCGCTTGGTGCCTGACGGGCTTCTGGTATTAATAGACCTTATCGTTGCAATACACTTCCGGGAAAGGCGGGGCGTATGCGCCGAAAACCTTGCTGCGGCGACACCATAACTCTCACAGAAGACAACCTTTCTAACCAATGGTCGACCACACAAAGAGTGGAATCCTGAAAGACAAACCAGACGAGGCGTATCGTCGCCTTCAGCAAGGCTTTGAGGCGTTTCGCCACGCCTTTCTATGCAAGGTAGACACGGCAAAGGGTTGTCTGGGGATGAATGAGGTATCTTAGCGGAAAGGCTTTTCACCACATCAGCCTTCCCGCCTTAGTGACTTTCAGTGGCATCTTCACCCCGCCTTTCCCGGGAGTGTGTCGCAACGATAAGGTTATGGTACACTTATGCATCCGGTGAACCAGGCATCATCGGCGTACCGGGAGATGATAGACCGGTGATGCGGCATAACGGCGCGGGAAAACAACAGAGGGACGTCTAATGGACCTGCAGAAAATCTACACCATGATCCTGAACAAACTTCCCCTCGGCTTTTCCGTCGTCGATCAGGACGGGATCATCGTTGACTTCAACAGCGCCGCCGAGCAGATAACGGGATACTCGCGGGATGAAGTCCTCGGCAGGTCGCATCTGGATATCCTCCACGGCACATCGGACGCACATGACTGTCCACTGTACTCTCGTGCACTGACCCAACAGGAACAAACAATCGCCGCAGATTCTGTCATCAGAAAAAAGAGCGGCGAACTGATTACGATCACTGTCAGCGCCTTCCCCCTCTTTGACGAGGAGAACCGGTTCATCGGCGGATTCGAGCTTTTCAGGGATATCAGCGAACGGAGAAGGCTGGAGCGTGAACGGGGGCACATCCTCTCCATGTTCGCCCATGACATGAAGAATCCGGTCATGACGGCCATGGGCTTCACGTCACGGATCCTCACGGGCAAGTCGGGGCCTCTGACGGACCTGCAGAAGGACGGGCTCGGTCTCGTCATAGAGGAACTCGAGACGCTGCAGGAGCTCGTCATGGATTTCCTAGAATTTTCCCGCTTCGAGTCGAAAGGCAAAGATCTTGCAATAACCTGCATCAACATCGAACAGATCATCATGAAGCACCTCGAAAGGGTCCGGCCGGCTGCTGCTGAGAAGAACATAACCGTTCACTTTACCCCGTCTGAATCGGGCAATCGCGAGGTGCAGGCGGACGAGCACCTGATCGAACGTGTCATCGTCAATCTGCTCGACAACGCGGTGAAATACACGAATCCGGGAGGTTCCATCACCGTGACGGTTTCGGCCGGCGAGTCCGAAATACTTGTCCGCATCCGTGATACGGGCGTCGGCATTCCCGAAAAACACATGCCCTATATCTTCGATGCCTTTTACCGCGCCCACCGTGACGCAAGGGGCTCCGGGCTCGGCCTGTCCATCGCCAAAATGATCATATCGGCCCACGGCGGAAGGATCTGGGCCGACAGCGTCGTCGGGGAAGGAAGCACCTTTTCCTTTTCCCTGCCGAAATAGGCGGAACACAAAAATCTTGCATGAAAAGGCGGGGCAAAGTGCTCTGAAAAATAGTGTCAGTGACAGTGTGAGTGTCAGTTCATTAATGTCGGGCCGTTCGGGGAACGGCCCCTACACGATTCGATTCCATTCTTTGTGGCATCGACCGTCTGTCTGAAATGGTCTGTATGGGAAGGCAAAGGTTTCACAGCACCAGGGCTTTGAGGCATTTTGTCCCGCCTTTTCATGCAACGGGAAGGTAAATCCTGCGCATAGTGGACAACAATCTGAAAGTCGCGACATTCAACGTCAATTCCGTCAGGGCACGGCTCGCCATCATCCTCGACTGGCTGCGGAAAGAGTCTCCTGACGTCCTCTGTCTGCAGGAAACGAAGGTGCCGGACACTGATTTTCCCCTCGCTGCTTTTGAGGAGGCCGGCTATCATACGGCGTTCCGCGGAGAAAAGGGATACAACGGCGTCGCCATCTTGAGCCGAACCGCGATGGACGACGTCCGCATAGGTTTCGATGACCTGGAATCGGGCGGGTCGAGACTCATCACGGCCACATGCGGGGGGATCGTCATCATGAATACCTATGTCCCGCAGGGCTTCCATCCGCTGTCCGAACAGTTCCGCGAAAAGCTGGACTGGCTCCAACGCCTTTACGATTATCTCCGGGGCCGGTTCCGTCCCGATGACCCGCTCCTGTGGGCCGGCGACTTCAATATAGCCCCATCGTCGGAGGATGTTTACGACCCGAACCACCTCTACGGCCAGGTCGGGTATCATCCCGATGAGCATGCCGTCCTCGATATCCTGCGGCGATGGGGATTGACAGACCTGTTCCGCCTGCACCATCCTGAGGCCGGTCAATTCACATTCTGGGACTATCGCATGAAAAAGGCTCTCGATAAAAACATGGGGTGGAGGATCGATCACATCTGGGCGACGCGCCCCCTTGCCCTGCGGTGCACGGCCGCATGGATCGATGTCTCGCCGAGACGGCTGGAGAGGCCCTCCGATCACACTCCCGTCGTGGCGGAATTCAGCAACTAGGAACCATGTCACCGCGATACAAGAAACCGAGGCGTTGCCAGTGTCCCTTCAGGGACATGAAGGGCCGGATCTTCAAGCCCTCCGCCATTCCCATGAGCCAACTGGAACATGTCACCCTCTTTCGTGATGAACTCGAGGCGATGAGACTCTGCGATACCGAAGACATGACGCAGGAGGAAGCGGGTCGGCAGATGGGCATCTCGCGGGGAACGGTGCAACGTCTCCTGTCAAGCGGGAGAAGCAAGCTCGTCGATGCGATCATCGGGACGAAGGCCCTGATCCTGGAGGATGAGGAAACGTCGTGAAACAGTGTCAGTGCCAGTGAAAGGCATTCATTGTTGTTCACTTCCCTTGCCCGCTGCTGACTTCACCTTATCGTTGCAATACACTCCCAGGAAAGGCGGGGTGTATGCGCCGAAAACCTTGCTGCGGCGACACCGTAACCCTCACAGAAGACAACCTTTCAAGCCAATGGTCGATCACACAAAGAGTGGAATCCTGAAAGACAAACCTGACGAGGCGTATCGTCGCCTTCAGCAAGGCTTTGAGACGCTTCGCCACACCTTTGCAGTCTCACTCTAATTCGCAAAGCACGCAAAGAAAAAACAGAAGCCCTCATCCCCGCCTTTCCCGGCGAACCTGGCGTCTTTGCGCGATAATTCGCTTGCGTTGCCTGCGTTTTCTGCCCGTCAAGACTGCTGACTGCCGAACGGCGGCTAAGTATTTTTTACAAACGATTGACAGGTATGCATTTTTTCATTGACGAAACCACCCTAATTCTATAATAATTACAATGCGCGAACGCATGGCGAAAACGCGCTCCGTCAACTTCAGCCCAGGAGGCAGGTATGGCAGTGAAGAAAGATGTCGAAAAGACGGTCAAGAAAGCCGTCAAGACGGTGAAGGCCGCCGAGAAGAAAATCGTTAAGAAGGCCGCATCGTCGGCAAAGGCCATCGAGAAGAAGGTGACCAAAGGCGCCGAAGGTCTGGCTAAGGATGTCAAGAAGGGCGTCGCCAAGACTGCAAAACAAGTGGAGAAGAAGCTGACGAAGGGCGCCGCAAGTCTTGCGAAAGACGTCAAGAAAGGTGTCGCCAAGACCGCCAAAACCGTCGAAAAGAAAGTGGCCAAAACAGCCAAGACGGTCGAGAAAAAAGTTACCAAGCAGACGAAGGCCGCTGTCAAGGCCGTCAAGAAGTTGACGTAATCCACAGAAAAATTACCTTTCAGTGAAGGGGAGAAATGCGGCGACATGCCGGTTTCTCCCCTCCTTTGTTTGAAGCCATCCTTACTGCAGCCCCTCTCGCCATTGCGGTCCGTAACACCTCCAACTTCCTTGTTGTAATTTTTGTATTGAAGTATATACTTTGAGTATGGTATATAGGATTGCTTGACAGAGTCGCAGAGAGAACCGTCAGTCGATGTTCTTCATCGCGGTTTGAGGAATAAACACACCTTCTTTGAGGGTATGAAATAATAGGAAAAGGAGGGATTATGAGGTACGGAAAGCTTCTGCTGATCCTTCTCTGCTGCATTGCGCTGCCGCTGACGGCATTCGCAGCGCAGCACGAAAAGGGGAAAGCAAAAACAATCGATGAGCTTGTGAAGATGTACGATTCCAGCTCCTGCAAAGACTGCCATGCCGAGATCTACGAGCAGTGGGACAAGTCTCTTCATGCGCGGTCCATCTTCGGACCGAAAGAGGTGGGAAGAACGGCGGCCACCTTTAAGACGACCATCGAGAACGGCCTGAAAGACTGGCCCCACTCCGGCGTCAAGAAACCTGAGGATGTGGGGATCAGACATCTCGAACTCTGTTCCAAATGCCATCTTCCGCAACTTTTAAACGCTGAGGAGAGCGTGGCAAAGGAGATCGTCAAGAACATTTACGCCTTCGCCGATCAGGGGGACGAGAAGGCGGCGGCGACGCTCCAGTCCCTGAACATCAACTGCGTCATCTGCCACAACACGTACGCCATCACCCACAAGTGGACGGACGGCCCTGCTGAAAAAGGTGTCGTGTACGGGAGCAAGGACGGGGATCATCCCGCCCCCGGCTTCCCCAAGATGAAGACGAGCAAGATCATGAAGGAGTCGATCCTCTGCGGCCAGTGCCACGGCATGGGACCGAACTTCGATCTTGCGAACCCCACGCAGTGCGCCACGCTCTATGGTTCGTACATGTTCGCCTATGTCCCGGAAGGCGGGAGCGCGACCTGCCAGGAGTGCCACTTCCACAAATCGAAGCTCGGCCACAACCTCCAGAGCTACCGCTCACCCGAAATGGCAAAGATGGCCCTCGATATCCACGTCGATGCACAGGCCTACCAGTGGCGTGACGTTGTGACGACGACGCCGGCGGCCAACATCATCGTCGAGATTCACAACAAGGCGGGCCATGCCATTCCCGACGGCTGACCGACGCCGAACCGAGTGGTCCTGTATGTGACCGCAAAAACGAAAGACGGAAAAGAGTTCTTCAAGACCGAAAAGATCTACATGCCCATCCCGCAGCAGTTCGGGCGGGGTGACAGAATGGGCCGTGGGCCCTATGAGAAGAGCGGCATGACCCGCGACACGAGCCTCCCGCCCCTGAGGACGACGAGGGAGCAGATCTACATCCCCGTCTACAAGGAAGAGACGAAAGACGGCAAGATGACGAGGACGATCATTGCCAATGACTTCGATGTGGACGTCGAAGTCTGGTACCTGCCCTACGGGAAGAAGAACGACCCGGGCAATGCACAGATGTGGTTCAAAGAGACCAAGAATCTGAGCATCGCCAAGGGCGGCAAATAACGTAGCAGCAGCAGTCGCCCCGAGGTTGAGCAACCGCCTCAGTGTACTGTGATGCCCCACGAACCGGGAGAGCACCGCGATGCTCTCCCGGTCCTCAAAACCCCGTAACTGAACCTTATCGTTGCAACAGGACATCCGGAAAGGCGGGGCGAAGATGCCGAAAAGCCTTGGTGCTGCGAAACCTATGCCTTCCCACACGGATAATTTCAGGCTGATGGTTGATGACACAGAGGGTGGAATCTCAATGTCCAATTTCAAACGATCATGCTCGCTATCAGCAAGGCCTTGAGGCACTTTGTCCCGCCTTTTCATGCAACGACAGTGTAACACCTGCCCGCTGTCTTACAGCGACGGCGGGACACGACAAAAAGGGGATCCCATGAGAAAGCTCTGTCTTTCCCTCTGCCTCATTCTGCTAATCATCCCTTGCGCCCTGAAAGCGGCTCCACAGATGGAGATGAAGCCGGCCGAAACCATCGACGAGCTGACGGCGAGGTTCAGCGACAGTCAGTGCAGAACCTGCCACGCCGCCATCTATGATGAGTGGAAGGAATCGCTCCATTCCCAGGCCCTGATCCACTCTCTCGGCGGCATCAGGAATTTCATCGCCATCGGCATTCCCCAGGAGTGGCGCAGGGATGTCACGAAGTCGGACCTGATGAAGTGCTTCCACTGCCATGCGCCGCAGCTCTATGAAGCATCGGAGGCACTAGTCAAGAAGGTCGGGGACATGGTCGTCGGCGCCGTCGACGAGAAAGACCCTGTGAAGAAAGAAGGGTTCAGGAAAGAACTTGCACGACTGAACGTCAACTGTGTCGTCTGTCACAACACCGTCGTGCACAGGCCGTCCATGGGGTGGTACGGCCCGCCTGAAAAAGGAGTAATTTACGGCACCAGGGGTGCGCAGGCGCCCCACAAGACCGCCCTCTCAGCAACCATGAAATCGTCCCTCTTCTGCGGACAGTGCCACGGCACCTACAACCCTCCCGACAGCGACACCGTTTTCTGCAACACCCTCCACGAGAGTTACCTCAACGCCTATCTCCCGAACGGAGGCCAGAAGGTCTGCCAGGACTGCCACATGCGGGAAAAGAAAAGGGGACACCGGTTCCCGGGAGCCTATGAAGCGGACATCCTTCGTGACGGCCTCGACTTCGAGGCTGAAGTGACACGGTATAACCACATTGTGGGGAAGGAATGGAAGCCGCGGATCGTTGCAACGGTGAATATCTACAACAAGTCGGGGCACCGCACGCCCGACGGTTGAGCGTGGACATCGAAAGTGGTCCTGGACGTGACCGCGAAAAACCAGGGAGGAGAGAACATCTTCTCGGCACAGAGAGATTACATCCAGTACGGTCAGGATATCGACGGCGACCTCAGGTACGGCGCATGGCAGATCAAGAAGTTCTCGGATTTCACCCTGCAGCCCCTGCAGGTGAAGAAGGAGCACTTCATTTTTGCCGTTCCCGACGGGACACAGAGCGTCGAAGTCGAGATCACACTGAAGTACGTTCATCCCGGCCCCAAGATCGAGATCCCCATTCACGGGACTGTGAGGAAATTCACTTTCTGAGGAAACAGGGGTCTACACATTTGACATTTAGCCTTATCGTTGCAGACCCCCCGGAGAGGCGGGGTGAAGATGCCACTGGAAAAGTCACTAAGTCATTAAGTTATTGAGTCATTACCGGCAGTCGGAACAACGCAGGGAGCACTCGGGCGGGAAGGCTGATGTGGTGAAAAGCCTTTCCGCTAAGATACCTTATCTATCCCCAGACAACCCTTTGCCGTGTCCATTGATACCACAAGCCCGTCAGGCAACAGGCGCTGAACACTTGGAGATGAAAGCATTCCATCATACGCCCGACCGGAAAGGCGGGGTGAATGCGCCGAAAAGCATCGGTGCTGCGAAACCGCTGCCGTCCCGTGAAGAGCATTGAAGCACAACTGTCGATGATACAAAGGATGAAATGTTTAAAATCCAATAATAAATAATCATGCTCGCTATCAGCGAGGCTTTGAGGCGCTTCGCCCCGCCTTTCGGTGCATCTGCCAAAATGGTCCTCATCATGGCATTGGAAAGGGTTTGAACCATATTTGCCTTCCCGGAGACCGCGGTTGTGACACCGACACTGACACTTTTTTCAGAGCCCTTCGCCGCGCCGTTTCATGCACTTCTATCTCGTCATTCTTTGAGCAGCGTCTCGGCAATTTTCGCGAACTCTCTGATGCTCAGGGTCTCGGCCCTTCTCATCGGGTCGACGCCCGCATCCCGGAGCACCTTCCTTACATCTCCGAAAAGGGGCTTAAGGGCGTTGGCGAGGGTCTTCCTCCTTTGGGAGAAGGCCGCCCTGACAACCCTGAAGAAGTGCCTCTCATCCGTCACCCGGACAGGAGGCTCACTCAGCAGGTCGATGCGGATGACGGCGGAATCGACCTCGGGGACAGGTCTGAAGGAGCCTGCAGGAATAATGAACTTCAGTTCAGCCTTCCCCCTGAACTGGACCGCCACGGAGAGCACGCCGTAGGTCTTCGAGCCCGGACCCGCGACGATCCTCAGGCCGACTTCCTTCTGGACCGTGAGGGTCATCGACCGGAGCGATGCCCGTGCATCGAGGAGACGGAACAGGATCGGCGTCGTTATGTAATAGGGAATGTTCGCCACGACCTTGAAGGGTCCCA
The DNA here is from genome assembly GCA_963705105.1 of uncultured Nitrospiraceae bacterium. Classification (GTDB taxonomy): domain Bacteria; phylum Nitrospirota; class Thermodesulfovibrionia; order Thermodesulfovibrionales; family Dissulfurispiraceae; genus CAVPIW01. The sequence goes on from CAVPIW010000006.1 coordinate 769,245, forward strand.
GTTCTTCATAGGGATATGCGAGGGCGTCCCCCAGAATAAGCTGGACGTTGTCGTATTCCTGCACACTTTCCCGGGCCTTTTCGTAGAGATCCTCATCAATCTCGATGGCGATCACGCGACCGGCAGCCCCGGCGAGCACGGCCGTCATCCTGCCTAGCCCCGGCCCGATCTCGACGACCGTATCGTCGGGCCCGATGTCCGCGGCGTCGACGATCTTCCTCAGGATGACGGGGTCGAGAAGAAAGTGCTGTCCCAGTTTTTTTCCTGCCATTGATCAAGCCCTCTTTCCTGTGACACTTTCGTTCATGATTGTCTTATCCTTTCACATGAAAAGGCGGGGCGAAGCACTCTGAAAACAGTGTCAGTGTGAGTGTCAGTGTCGGAAAAGATGTCCAATTCTCCTGACATCCGCTTATGCCTCGCCTTCCGTAATGATACAGGTGTCGCCGCAGCAAGGTTTTCGGCGCATTCACCCCAACCCCGCCTTTCCCGGGAGTGTATTGCAACGATAAGGTTATGATACGCCATTCGACGAATCGAGGCAAACAGGACGGAAGTCCACCGGTCTGCGACAGGTCAACAGGGGTCCGTGCCGTCGGCGGTGCTCGTCGTCAGGTCCTGACCTGCCCCGGCAAAGCTTGCACAAACAGTCCAACCTTTTTTAGTATAAAAAGTTATGGTTGGATTTCTGCAGAAGATCTTCGGCACGAAGAATGAGCGTGAGCTGAAGAGGCTCCTCGGCGAAACGGACAGGATCAATGTCTTCGAACCTTCCGTTGCGGCGCTGAGCGATGACGGGCTCAGGTCGAAGACCGAAGAGTTCAAAAACGCCCTCGCCTCGGGTAAGTCGCTCGACGATATCCTCCCCGAGGCCTTTGCCGTCGTCCGCGAGGTCTCCAAAAGAGTGCTTTCGATGCGGCATTTCGACGTCCAGCTCATCGGCGGCCTGGTGCTCCACGAGGGCAGGATCGCCGAAATGAAGACCGGTGAGGGAAAGACCCTCGTGGCGACGCTGCCTGTCTACCTGAACGCCCTTGACGGCAAGGGCGTCCATGTCGTCACCGTCAACGATTACCTCGCCAAGAGGGATGCCCAGTGGATGGGACCGATCTATCATTTCCTCGGTCTCACCGTCGGCGTCATCCAGCACGACAGTTCCCTGCTCTATGATCCTTCTTACGTGGTGGCGGACAAGCGGTTCCTGAACCTCCGCTCCTGCTCGAGGCAGGAGGCCTACCGCGCCGACATCACATATGGGACGAACAATGAGTTCGGTTTCGACTATCTCCGTGACAATATGAAGTACGACATATCGGACTATTGTCAGCGGGAACTGAACTATGCCATTGTCGACGAGGTCGACAGCATCCTCATCGACGAAGCGAGGACGCCTCTTATCATTTCCGGCCCTTCCGAGGAATCGACGGACAAATATTACAAGGTCAACAAGGTCATCCCGAACCTGAAAAACGAGGCGGACTTCAAGCTCGACGAAAAGCTCAAGACCTCCATCCTGACCGAAGAGGGCAACGTGAAGGTCGAGAGGTTTCTCGGTTTGGGCAACCTCTACGACCCGGCGAATATCGAGCTCGTCCACCATGTCCTCCAGGGGTTGCGGGCCCACCACCTCTTCAAGAAGGACGTCGACTACGTCGTGAAGGACGGAGAAGTCATCATTGTCGACGAGTTTACGGGCAGGCTCATGCCGGGCAGGCGCTGGAGCGACGGTCTGCACCAGGCCATCGAGGCGAAGGAGAACGTGAAGATCGCCTCTGAAAATCAGACTCTTGCAACGATCACTTTCCAGAATTACTTCAGGATGTACAACAAGCTCGCCGGCATGACAGGCACCGCCGACACGGAAGCCGCCGAGTTTGCCGAGATATACAACCTCGATGTCGTCGTCATCCCGACGAACAAGCCGATGATTCGTGACGACCGCGCCGATATGGTCTACAAGTCGGAGCGGGGCAAGTTCAACGCCGTCATCGAGGAGATCGAACAATGCAACGCAAAAGGACAGCCCGTCCTCGTCGGAACAACGTCCATCGAGAAGTCCGAGGTCCTCAGCTCTCTCCTTAAGAGAAAGGGGATCAAACACTCCGTTCTGAACGCGAAGTATCATGAGAAGGAGGCCGAGATCGTCGCCCAGGCGGGAAGGTTCGCTGCCGTCATGATCGCGACGAACATGGCCGGCCGCGGAACGGACATCGTCCTCGGCGGAAATCAGGCCGGTCTCGCGGGGGATTTTCTCAGGGATAAACCTGACTACACCGAGGAGGAGTTCTCCCAGGCCCTCGAAAAGGCCAAGACCATCTGTGAGAGGGAGCGCGAAGAGGTCGTCGGCGCCGGAGGTCTCCATATCATCGGCACGGAGCGGCATGAATCAAGACGGATTGACAACCAGCTCCGGGGCCGCTCGGGCAGGCAGGGCGATCCGGGCTCGTCACGGTTCTATCTCTCTCTCGAAGACGACCTCATGAGGATCTTCGGATCCGACAAAATCAACAGCCTGATGACCATGCTCAAGATGGAAGAGGACATCCCCATCGAGAACAAGATGGTGACGAAGGCGATCGAGAACGCCCAGAAACGCGTGGAGACCCACAACTTCGAGATCAGGAAACACCTCCTCCAGTATGACGACGTGATGAACAAGCAGAGGTCCGAGATCTATACCTTCCGCCGTGAGGTGCTCGGGAGCGAATCGATGCAGGAGCGGGTCCTGGAGATGATCGAGGACGAGATCGACGGCCTTCTGTCGGTCTACTGCCCCGAAGAGGTGATCCCCGACGAGTGGGACCTCAAAGGGCTCGGGGACGCTCTGTTCGGTACCTTTGCGGTCAAGCTGGACGTTCAGGGCGCGCGCAACCGCGACACCCTGAGTGAGATGATCACTGTCGCCGTCAGGGAAGCCTATGAAGCCAAAGAGCGGGAGGCCGGCGGCGATGTCATGCGCTATCTCGAAAGGATGGTCCTCCTGCAGGTCATCGATACCCAGTGGAAAGACCACCTCCTCGGCATCGACCATGTCAAGGAGGGCGTGGGGCTGCGCGGCTATGCCCAGAAAGATCCCCTCATCGAATACAAGAAAGAGGCCTTCGACCTCTTTGCCGACATGTCGGACCGGATCACCTCGGAGACGCTCATGAGGCTCTTCAAGATCCAGATCAGGAAAGAGGAGCCGGAGATGCAGCCGACACCGCAGCAGCGCCTCTCCCTCAACCGTGCCGGCGGAGGGGACGGCCCCCGCCAGGCGGAGCGGAAGGAAAAGAAGATCGGCAGAAACGATCCCTGCCCCTGCGGCAGCGGGAAGAAGTACAAGAAGTGCTGCGGGGCGAAATAAGACCTGAAAGGCAGTAGTCTGCAGTCAGTAGGCAGTAAACAGTAATCAGCAGTCGACAGCCCGCCGGAAAAACAAAAAACCTCTTCGTGCACCACCCGCGCCCAAAATAATCTGACACGACGATAGGGCATGATTTCTCCGTAAAATAAACAACATCATACTCTTGTGCATGTCTTGCTATGAACATAGACGTTCTTACAGTCCACCTGCGGATCTCCCGCTCCGCCTTCCGCCTTCGACTCCCGCCGCCGTGAAGCTTACCCGTGAATTTCCCTTCAGAAAAGGCATGCGCGGTCCGGCGCAAGATCGCGTACTTGACAGAGCCGGCGAATCGAAGTAGGTTTATATAAAAAGTATTTATTTATAAGGAAAGCCCTCCCTGAGGTGCGAGCAACCCTTCCGGGCGCATTATCTGCAGGCCTGGAGTGATTTGTGCTTCTCCGGGCGTCTTTCGATCGATAGTAATAACGGCTCAATCCAAACCGCATCATATGAGGTAGAGGAGGAGAAGATGAGACGAAGTGCGATTCTCTGCGTGGTTGTTCTCTTGGCCGCAGCGGCTTATGCCACAAGCGCGTTCGCCGTTCCAGCTTATTTGACTGCATTGAACGGCAAGTATGGATCGGCATACGACTGTACGGTATGTCACGGCCCCGGCGGCTCCCCTTTTACTCAGTACGGTGCTGCCTTTGATGCAGTGCCAACCCATGGGTCGAATCCCGCGGGGGCTCTGACGACGATAGATCCCCAGGATTCGGATGGAGACGGATTCCAGAATGGAGTTGAGCTCGCGGCAGGGACCCTGCCCGGCGATCCCAACAGCAAACCAGCGCCTCCCGTTGACTCGACGGCCCCGACGGTTACATCGTTTACAATACCTGCCGCCTCAAGCTCGCTCACGATCCCCATCCAGTCCTTTGCGGCAAACGATGCTGTCGGCGTCACAGGCTACATGGTGACGGAAAGCAGCGTTGCTCCCGCTGCGGCGGACACCCGCTGGAATGCCACTGCTCCCACAAGCTTTGTTGCGAGCGCACCAGGGCCTGTTACCCTCTTTGCCTGGGCAAAGGATGCAACCGGCAACGTGTCGGCGCCTCTGAGTTCGACGGTCACGATTACCCTGCCACCCACCGGTGACACGCAAGCCCCGACGGTCCCCGGTGGCCTGACAGCCTCGGCAACATCGGGTGCCATCAGCCTCACCTGGTCCGAATCGGTTGATGACGTGGGAGTCTCCGGATATCTCATCTTCAGGAACGGGACACAGTATGCCTCCACGGTGACATCAACGAACTTCATCGATACCGCGGTAGCAGCTGCCACGACGTATGCCTATACGGTCAGGGCGACTGACGCCGCCGGGAACATTTCAGCGGTCAGCAACTCCGTCACCGTCACAACACCTGCTGCAGGGGGCAACAGCATACCGCTTCCAACGGGTGGACAGGTCTTCTCCTCCCTCCCCGTGGACGCGCCGGTCCTGAGTCTCGACCCGGGGCAGGTCCTTCCCATGGGCCTCGGCGCTTATGCCAATGGGGGCGACACAGTCGCAATAGTCATAGGGCTGGCTGCCTTCAGCGGGCCCGCCGACATCTATCTGGGCCTGTCAGCTCCTACCTTGAGCCCCGAGCTCTTCATCCTGAACTCGTCGGGCTTTTTTCAGCCGCTTTCGGCCGGCCTGGTGCCCTGGAAGGACAACATGCAGCCTGCACCGCTGAACGTGACACTCCTGCCTGAGCTGCCGATGGCTTCTGTGCCGCCCGGGCGATACACGTTGTTTCTCGTTGTAACACCCGCAGGGAGTACGAGTGGCTTCTACCTCTGGGATACGGCCTTCACGGTCGACGTTCCCTGGCAGACTTCACTCAGCGGCGCAGAGATGGTGCCGCCCGTAGCTACCACTGGAACCGGAGTCGCGAACTTCGGCGTGGACCCTGCCACCGGAGGGCTCGCCGGTACGCTCGTCTTCTCAGGGTTGAGCAGTGCTGCAACCCAGGCCCATATTCATCAGGGCGCCGCCGGAACAAACGGCGATGTTATCGTGACCCTGGCAGGCGGCGCGGGGTCACCGTCGGGCGTCTGGACCGTCCCGCCGGGCGCTGCGCTCACCCCGGGGCAACTCGCGGCCCTGCAGAGCGGCGGTCTGTATTTTGTTGTCCACAGTACAGCGAACCCGTCCGGAGAGATTCGCGGCCAGATCACCTATCCGGTTGTCAGTATTGAAGAGACACTGAGCGGTGCTGAGGCGGTCCCTCCTGTCACAACGACAGGCTCGGCCACTGCCAGTCTGACCGTGAACATCGACACCGGTGAGGTCAGCGGCATCGTGAGTTTTGCCAACCTGTCAGGCAACGCCACGGGCTGCCACATTCACCTTGGTTCCCACGGGAGCCCCGGCCCTATAGTGGTCGATTTCGAGGGTGGAGACGGAGCCAGGACCGGGACGTACCGAGTGCCGGTGGGTGCGACCCTGACGAATGAGCAGCTCGCCGACCTGGCATCGAACAACACATACCTGGTGATTCACTCTCTCACAAACCCGAACGGCGAAATCGTCGGACAGATCACCTACCCTGCCGGAGCACCTCGTCCGTAGGGTATCCGTCGAAAGACCGCAGTCGGCGGGCCCTCCGGGAACGTTTCCTCCCGGAGGGCCCGCCTTCATACTCCCGCTATCCTCTTTCAACCTCTCGTCTGGGCACACACAATAATGTTTCGGGGAATTGGACCTGGCTACTAGTCGCGGGATGCATGCCCCGACTTTCCGAGAAGCCCCCTCTTTTGATACAATTCCCGGATGCTCCTGCAACAGCTCATCAACGGACTCACTCTCGGATGCGTCTATGCGATCATCGCCCTTGGCTACACCATGGTATACGGCATTCTCGAACTCATCAACTTCGCCCACGGCGAGATATACATGCTCGGCGCCTATCTCGGCATTATTATTTTCGGCTTTCTGACCGCTGCAGGCGTCACGGCGGCGAGCCTCCCCCTTGCCCTGGCGGGAACGATCGTTCTCTCGGTCCTGTTCTGCTCAGCCTATGGCTTCACTATGGAAAAACTGGCATACAAGCCTCTGAGAAACGCACCGAGGCTCTGCCCCCTGATCAGCGCTATCGGCATCTCCATCTTTCTCCAGAACTACGTCATGCTTACCCAGGGAGCGACCGACCAGGTCTTCCCCTATCGTTTCGGAGAGGCGGGATTTCACTTTCTGAACATCCACGTCACATACCTCCAGGCGATGATCATCGTTGTGTCGGCAATGCTCATGTTTCTCCTGCGCATGTTCATCAACACGACGCGCCTCGGCAAAGCCATGAGGGCGACTGCGCAGGACAAGACCATGGCAGCCCTCGTGGGCATCAATGTGAACGGCATCATCTCCGTCACCTTCGTCATCGGAGCGGGGCTCGCCGCCGTTGCGGGGGTGATGATCGCCTCATACTACGGGGTGATCAACTATTTCATCGGCTACATCGCAGGCATCAAGGCATTCACCGCCGCCGTCCTGGGAGGGATCGGCAGCATCCGCGGGGCCATGGTCGGCGGCGTGATCCTCGGCATGGCCGAGAGCCTCGGCGCCGCTTATGTGTCGAGCGAATACAAGGATGCCTTCGCCTTCATCCTCCTCATCCTTTTCCTGCTCATCAGGCCTGCCGGCATCTTCGGCAGGGAGATCGCCGAGAAGGTCTGATCCGTGATGACCGCTTTCAGGGGCGGACCAGCCAGTCTCGGTGCGGTGATCCGCTCACCTTTCGGCATCGCCCTCTGGGCGGCCCTGCTCTTCCTGCCCTTCAAGGGGATCAACGGAGCCGCAGCCATGTTCGCCGGCGTCCTGCTCGGTCTCGCCCTGATCTCCCTCTTGAGGAAATTAAAGGAACGGAGCGCCGGAACGGAGAGGACCTGCGCCGGCCGGACAACGGCCCTGTTCCGTGAGACTGTCTCGCGCGGCTCGTCCCTTTTTGCGCCGGTCGTCTTCGTCATTTTCACCTGCCTCCCCTTCGTGCTCCCTGATTATTACGTCGATGTCCTGATCTTCGCAGGCATATACGCCGTCCTCGCCCTGGGCCTCAACGTGATCGTCGGTTTTGCGGGACTCCTCAATCTCGGCTTTGCCGCATTTTACGCTATCGGAGCCTATACGTACGCCCTTCTCAATACCAGGGCCGGCTTCGATTTCTGGCTCTGTCTGCCCCTTGCGGGCGTCTTCGCTTCTCTCGCGGGCCTGTTCCTCGCCATCCCGGCCCTGCGGCTGAAGGGTGACTACCTCGCCATCGTGACCCTTGGATTCGGAGAGATCGTGCGCCTCGTGCTGAACAACTGGGACAGCCTCACAAACGGGCCGAACGGGATTACCGGCATCGCCCGCCCATCCCTGGCGGGATTCACCTTCACCGGTCTGACCGCCTTTTACTTCGTCGTCTTCGCCCTTGTCGTCATCTCTCTGGTCGTCATCCGGCGTGTCAAGTACTCACGAATCGGGAGGGCCTGGATCGCCATCAGGGAAAACGAGATCGCAGGGTCGACCGTCGGCATCAACACGACGAGGTACAAGCTGTATGCCTTCACTTTCGGCACCTTCTGGGCCGGCATCGCCGGCGTCCTCTTCGCTTCGAAGATGCAGTTCGTGTCGCCCGAAAGCTTCACCTTCATGGAATCCGTCCTCATTCTCAGCATGGTCATCCTCGGCCGCATCGGGAGCGCCTACGGAGCGGTCGTCGGCGCATTCATCCTCGTGATCCTCCCGGAAGTCCTCAGGGACCTCCAGCTCTACCGCATGCTCATTCTCGGCATCGGTCTCGTACTCCTCATGGTCTTCCGGCCCCAGGGCCTCCTGGGCGCGCCAAAAGATGCATATTCTCAGCGTTAGAGGACTGTCAAAGCATTTCGGCGGCATCAGGGCCGTCGAGGACGTGACCTTCTCCGTCCAGGAAAACGCGATCCTGAGCATCATCGGGCCGAACGGCGCCGGCAAGACGACCCTCTTCAACTGCCTCACCGGCGTCACAAGGCCGACGGGAGGGACTATTCTCTTCCCGGACAGGGATATATCGAGGTGGACGGCCCACGAAATCGCCGGGGCAGGTATCGCTCGGACCTTCCAGAACATACGGCTCTTCTCGGAGATGACGGCCCTCGAAAACGTGATGGTGGCTCAGCACACGAGAATGATTTACGGCATAATCGATGCTGTTTTTCATCTGGGACGATACAGGAGCGCGGAACGCATCATCAGGGAGAAAGCCCTGGAGTACCTCCAGTTTGTCGGTCTCGATCAGTCCGCATCGGTGACGGCCCGGAACCTGCCCTACGGGAGCCAGCGAAAGCTCGAAATCGCCAGGGCTCTCGCGACGGAGCCCAAAGTTCTCCTGCTCGACGAACCGACGGCGGGCATGAACCCCATGGAAACGACGGAGGTGATGGGGCTCATCAGGAGGATCAAGGAGCTGGGAAAGACGATCATCCTCATCGAGCACGACATGCGGCTCGTCATGGGCATATCGGAATGGATCATCGCCCTCGATCACGGTGTCAGGATCGCCGAAGGATCACCGGAGACGGTGCGGAACGATCCCCTCGTCATCGAGGCCTATCTCGGGAAGGAAGGGGTGTTCTGATGCTCCGGCTCATCGGTCTTCATACATCATACGGCCCTATCAAGGCCCTGAGGGGGATCGACCTGAACGTCGCTCAGGGAGAGATCGTCTGCCTCATCGGCAGCAACGGCGCCGGCAAGACGACGACGCTCATGACCGTGTCGGGTATCCTGACTCCGGAATCGGGCGACGTGATCTTCGAGGGAGCATCCATCAAAGGGCTGCCTTCCCACGAAATCGTGCGCCGAGGCATCTGCCAGGTGCCCGAGGGAAGGAGGATCTTCCCGAGACTCACGGTCATGGAGAACCTCGAGATGGGCGCCTATGTGACCAGGGGCGGAAACTTCCGGCAAGACCTGGACAGGGTCTTTGCGCTCTTCCCGGTTCTGGGGGACCGGAAAGACCAGCCCGGCGGCACGCTGAGCGGAGGGGAACAACAGATGCTCGCCCTCGGCAGGGCGCTCATGTCGAGGCCGAGACTGCTGCTCCTCGACGAGCCGTCCCTCGGCCTGGCGCCGATCATGGTGGGCAGGATCTTCAGGACGATCACCGAAATCAACAGGGAGGGGACGACGATCCTCCTCGTCGAGCAGAACGCCCGGGCGGCAATCAGCCTGTCGCGCCGGGGCTACGTCATCGAGACCGGCCTGATCAGGCTTCACGGCGACGGACAGGACCTGCTGAACAACGACGAGGTCAAGAAGGCCTATCTCGGGATATAGCCTATTTCTGTTCCTCCTTGCCTCCCGCCGTGAGGAAATGTATGAGGACGTCCGTGTCCTTCGGGGACAAATCGAACAATGCACAGGCCTCACCGATCAACTTTGACAGGTTTGCCCCGGGGTTTTCCTCCCGTTGCCCGGAAATCCACCTAACGGCCTTTCTCATCTGTTCGCCTTCGGGCTGAATGCTCACTCTCTGTTCCTCCTCTCTATTCTTATGACCGCAATCCGCAGCCGTTTCACTTGCGCATACTATGATACCACGCAAATGATACCTCAGGTGAAGTGACTATGGTAAAATCTTTCGGCAGTCGTGAAAAATCCAATGGACAACCCCTGTTTCGCCCTCTTCTTGGGGGGTATATGGGGAAAGGAGACGAAGATGAAACGTTGCACCGGTCTTACCATCCTGTTCGTTGTACTCGCATTCGCCTTGATCATGGGAGGCTGCAGCCAGAAGCAGGAAGGCCCCGCGCCGGCATCAAAGCCTGCGGCAAAGGCAGTGAACATGCAGGACGGTCAGTGGGAGATCACCTCGTCCGTCGAGATGCCGAACCTGCCTGCCGGCGCCTCAAAGCCCCACACCTTCACCACCTGCATGAATCAGAAAGATAACGTGCCGAAGAGCGCCGAAAGGTCTGACTGCACCATGCAGGAATCGAAGATCGAGGGCGACACCGTCACGTGGACGATGGTCTGCAAGGACTCGACGAGCAAGGGGAAGATCACCTATGCAGGCGCATCCTTCGACGGCCAGATTCAGACGACGATGAAGGAGCGCGGTGAAGCCATGACGGTGAATATGACCATGAAGGGAAAACACCTCGGTCCCTGCCCGAAGTAAGGTATACGCGGGCTCAGGTGGATTTCTCGGCAAAGATGAGGTGATCGAATATGAGGACCGTCACGATGCCGACGACGAATCCGTTTCCGAGGACAGGGCGGAGGAGGACCGGGATCTCCTGAATGACGGTCTGCGGAAGGAGCGATACGATCGTCCCCGCGAGAAGAGAGAACCCGATGGTGAGCCCGTCTTCGAAGCGGGGCTTTCCCTTTTCAAAGGCGGCGCTCAGCCCGGCCCCGACCTGTGAGGACAGGGTGAAGACCAGGATCCCACCGATCACCGTCTGCGGAATGGCGCCGGCGATGCCGAGAAGGACCGGAGAAAAAGAGATGATCAGCAGCATGAGGGCCGCCGGAATGAAGGCATAGCGCGAGGCGCACCCGAGTGTGGCAATCAGGCCGGGACTCAGGGAGAAGTTGACGGGACCCACGACGCCGAGACCGCCGGCGGCGATGTTCATCAGCCCCGTGACGGTCAGGCCGCGCGTCACGCGCCGGTGCATGTCCGGGGGATTCAGGAGGGGGACGACGGCCTGCATGGAGCCTATATCGTTGACCGACAGCGCGAGAAAGCACAGCAGAAAAGCGAGGACCGTCCCCGGTTCAAAGACGGGATCGGTCACGTGCTGAAGGAAACCGGCGAATAGCCGCACATCCGCAGGATAGAGAGTCTCCGGGGCCGGAAAGACGATGTAGTACGCGAGGCTGCCGAAAACGAGCCCCATGAGAATGATCGACGACCGCCAGAAGCCTCCGAGATATCGGTATATCATGAAGAGCGCCACAACGAAGACAACGGCAAAGGTGAAACGATCTGCGCCGCCGTCCTGAAAGGGTCCGGTGATAAGGTGGACCACCGTGGGGAGCATCGTAAAGGCGATGAGCAGGATCGTGACTGCCACGACGCGCGGAGTGAACAGCCGCTGGATAAAGTCGAAAACCCGCAGCACCGACAGACAGGCCATTACCACTCCTCCGAATGCAATGGCCGAGTAGACCGCATCGGGCGACGTCCGGCTGCCCAGCAGTCCGATGAGGAGGACCGTCGACGGTCCCACGACAATGGGGAGACGGTGCCCTTGCATGACCTGCACCAGGAGCATCAGGCCCGTCACAAAGGCGGACTTCTGAAGATAGGCAGTCCGGAGGTCAGCCCCGGTGAAATGGATGTTCCCCGCGACGGCGCCGACGATCACGATGAAGGGGACGGAAATAACGAACCATTGCAGGCCGAAGAAGAAAAGCTCACGGGGCGGTAACCGCTCGTCGATGCCGTACCTGATCTCCATACCGTTCAGCGCACCTATACCTCTATCCTTGCAACAGGACACCCGGAAAGGCGGGGCGAAGATGCCACCGCAAGAAGCCATTCAGTTATTGAGCCATTAAGTCATTCGTCAGCAGTCGAAAGCCGGGACCACATTACGATTGACCAGACGGGAAGGCTGATGTGGTGAAAAGCCTTTCCTCTAAGATACCCTGTTCGTCCCCAGACCACCCTTTGCCGTGTCTACCGATACCACAAGTCCGCCAGGCAACAGGCGCTGAACACCTTGAGATGTCTCATCATCGCATTGGAAAGGCCTTTGAACCATATCTGCCTTCCCGGCGACCGTATCGCTATCAGCAATACTTTGAGGCACTTCGTCCCGCCTTTTCATACAACGTCCCGCCGGTGAGCCGGTCACTCGTCATCGGCGATAACTTCCTCATCCTCGGACTTCCAGGCCGGATCGACGATGCAGAGGAATATAAGGTCCGCCGTCCCTGTGTTCCTGATGCGCTGGACCGACCGCGGCGGTATATAGACGGCATGGCCCGCCCGGACAGGCGCCGACTCGTCGTCGATGTGCATGATCCCCTCACCCTGAAGGATGTAGTAGACCTCGGAAGTGTAAAGACGGTGACGATGCGTGATCTCGCCGGGCCTGACAATCGCATGGGCAAGGCTGTACCGCAGATCGAGGTCGTCTTTCAGGGGATTGAACAGCTCCCTGAGGGTCGTGTTGTCGCCGGCGACGAACTCCTCACAGGCGACAAGGTCCCGGATGAACATCTGCCTGCGGCTCAGCGGACAATCTCCGCGAGAAGGGGCTGAAGGTTCCTGACCCCTTCGCTGCAGTCGCCGTCCATGGGGAAACGGCCTTTTTCATCGGCCCAGAGGATCTGGAGACCCCTGAAGCCGCCCCCCTTGTAAAAGGTCTCTGCCCTGCAGAGAACCCACGCTGCAACGTGCTGCGGCACCTCAACGAAGGTGACCGTGAAATTCCCCGCATTCCGGAGCATGTTTTCCACGCTCCCGAGAGAGGCGCCGTCTTTGACGAGGGCCGCCGCCTCGGTGAGCACGGTATGGGAATCCTCCTGGTTGAGGCCGAAGACGACCAGTTCAGGATGATTCGACGTCTTCTCCAGACCGACCGTGTAGGCATAGGAAGGAACATCTTCAAAGGCATAGACAATGCTGTATCCCTTTTGCCGGACGGCATATTCGAGCATCTTTATCTGCGCGGCGGACAGGCCGGTACCGCCACCGCAGGACCCGCAGCTTCCGTGAGCGTCACACATGGTTTGTACCTCCCCGGTTCGTGAAAAGAGTGATACGTCGTACGAGTGCGGCAACCGCACCTCGCATAAGCTTCCTCTTTGTATGATACGAATCATGGACGCAGTCTGTAAATAGCCTTGCGTGACATGAGCCTTCCGGAAAGGCGGGGCGTATGCGCCGAAAACCTTGCTGCGGCGACACCGTAACCCTCACAGAAGAGAACCTTTCAAGCCAAAGTTCGATCAGATAAATAGTAGAATCCCGAAAGACAAGCCTAACGAGGCTCATCGTCGCCTTCAGCAAGGCTTTGAGGCGTTTCGCCACGCCTTTCTATGCAACTGCAAGGTAAGGTTACCTGTGTGACACCAGGTAATATGGCCCCTTGTCCTCTTCTTTAACGGGAACCGTTCAGGATGGAAGCATAAATCCCTCCGGCACGCTGATCTTCCATTACCTGCAACTTCTTGACAGTTTTTCTGCATTGCTGCTAAACTGCGATTATGAAAGCGACTCTGACTATTACCAGCCGCGGCGTGGTCACGCTGCCGGCTAAGCTCCGCCAGGCGATGGGCCTGAAGACCAATGACCAGTTGATCGCGGAGACAACCGCTGAAGGCCTGTTGCTGCGCCCTGCCGTTACCCTGCCCATAGAGATATACAGCGAAGATCGCGTCCGTGAGTTCGACGAGGCCGAGGCGGACCTGGCGCACATCCTGCGCCCTGTCACCGAGATCCCCAAAACTCCGGGGCCTCGCAAGCGAGTGGCCAAGCGCAGACGCTGAGTCGGCGCGGGCTGATGCGCATCTTTCTCGACGCGAACATTCTCTTTTCCGCTGCCAAGTCCGACGGAGCAGTCCGGGAATTACTCGCCCGCTTCCATGCCGCAGGACACACCCTGTGCGCTGACGCTTACGTGGTGGCCGAAGCCCGTCGCAACCTCGAAGAGAAGGGCGCCAACGCCCTTAAAGCTTTCAGGGCGTTGCTGGCACAGCTGGAAGTGGCGCCGTTCCAAGCGACCGGGTTGCCGCCCGACGCGTCAGCACTCCTGCCCGAGAAGGACCGACTGGTGCTTGCCGCTGCAATCCGTCTGGGCTGTGATGCCCTGGTCACCGGCGACCGGACGCATTTCGGGGTACTATACGGCAAAGAGGTCGGTGGGGTAAGGATTCAATCTCCGCGTTCGCTTGCCCAAGACCTGCTCGACTGAAAGTGACCTTCATTCTCTTGCCTTGACCTGCCTTCTTACAGGTTTCCAGTCGGGGGAACCCCTCAGATGCATGAAGAGGCATGGCGAAGATTAGGAGGATCAGATTAAACCTCCCCGGCAGAAAAGAGACTAAATAATCGAGATGAATTTGAATCAGGAGGCGGAGATGATGAAAAGAAAAAAGGTTTTAGCAGTGATCGGCATCATACTGGTACTCGTGGCGTTTGCAGGCGGGATCAGCGCATACGCCCATTCGAAAGGAGGCGGTCATGAGAAAGCATGGAAGGGTTTCCCACACGCTTTTTTCACAATCGTTCATGAACTGAACCTGACGGACCAGCAGAAACATGACATCGCAGTCATCCTCGACAGCGACAGGGATGTCATGATGGACCGCGTTGACGCCATGATTGCCGCGAAGAAAGCGCATTTTGAGGCAATCCATACTCTCCAGTTCAACGAGGGTGCAGTGAGAGATTCTTCGCGGAACCTCGCGAAAGCCGAGGAAGAGCTCTCGGTGGAGCGGGCGAGGCTTGTGAGCAGGATTCTCGGCGTGATGACACAGGAGCAGTTGTCGATCCTCGAAAAGCACAAAACCGCGATGGGAGGAAAGATCAGTGGCAAAATCGACCTTGCGCGGTCCTTTGTCACGGCATGGATAGAACGTAACAAGTAATCGATCCCCCGTGGCCGACGGTGTCGGGCCGGGATACTCCTCCATCCCGGTCCGCGCCGTTCAAGAGCATCTCACCGGAATCGAGAAGTGATGGCATCACGTCCATGCGCCCCATTCACCTCTTCGGATCCACCCGGAAAAGGGCGTTTCGCGCTGCGACGCGTACGAAGTCATCAGGGTCCCTCAACGCAGCAGTGAGGACGGGGATGGCCTCCCTGGCCTCAGTCCCCATCTCTCCGAGTGCACCGGCGGAGGCCGTCCGGACCTCGCGGCTCTTGTCCTCCTTCAGTGCCCGGATCAGGTCGGGTATCGCGGTCCTGGCTGACCCGGCGAGATCCCCGAGCGCTTTCGCTGAAGCCTCCCGGACCTTGGGGCTCCCGTCCTTCCCGAGGGCCTCGGCAAGAGCGGGCACGGCTTCCTTCGCGGCCGCGCCCATGCCGGCGAGAGCCGAGGCTGCGCAGGAGCGCAGGTGCTCCTCGGGGTCATCCCGGAGGACGAGGGTCAGCGCAGGGACGACGTCCTTCTGCGGAGGCTTCAGGCTCCCGAGACGGAGCGCGACGTCGCACCGGACCGAGGAGTTCTTTGCGTAGAGGAGCTCGAGCAAAGGCTTCTTCATCTCCTGCGCCGGGATCTTGATCGCGCGGAAGACATCACCCGCGCGCGACCTCACGTTGAAATCCTCAGCCTGGATCCCCGCAAGAGCGACATCAAGAAGCTCGCGGTCGTTCACGTATCCGAGGAGCGCTTTGGCGGCTGCCACCCGGGCGCTGAGACGCTGGTCCTTGAGGACCGGGCGAAGGTCCCCGACGAGTTCCTTCCGGTCGACCCCGAGGTTCTCAAGAGCCCCGGCGGCGTTAATGACCACAGATCCGTAGGGATCCTTCATTGCCTCGCGGAGAGCCGGGACCGCATCTTTTGCCGCGGGACCAAGTTCCCAGAGCGCACCGGCCGCTGCCGTCCTGACGCCCCAGTCCGGGTCCCTCAAAGCCTGGGACAACACTGGAGCGGCGTCGGTCGCCCCCATCGAGCCGAGCCGCTCGGCGGCCATTCTGCGTTCCCGGGGGTCCCTTGATTTTTCCAGGACCTTCATCAGCTTCTGGGCCTCCTCGCGCTTCGACTCCGCGAGAAGAGAGCCTGAGTCGCAGAGAAGAACGGCGGCGCAGGCGAAGGCAAGCAACTTCAGCACGATGTTCATGTTGTTCTCACTTTGCTCCCTGGATCAGCTTCTTCATCTCGGTGGTCTTTGCTGCATCGAGGAGAAGCCTTTTTTTCTGTCCCGCCTTCGCACCCGACGCGAGAAGAAACTTGACGACGTCGATGTGGTTCTCCTGGACGGCGCCATACAGGACGGGCGTGCCGGCGCTATCAACGTCGTTAACATTGGCTCCGGCTTTGACAAGAATCTGAACTATCTCGATCCTCCCGTACCGGGCGGCGCTCATGAGAGGCCCGATCTTGTACTGGTTTGCCCTGTTCACGTCGGCGCCGGCGTCCACGAGAGCGCTTACCATTTCCACGTCGCCCCGGTCGACGGCCTTCATCACCATCGTCTCGCCGTAGTCGAAGCGCGTATCCTTAGCCTGCCCGCCATCGTTGGCGTTGGCCCCACCGGCGAGGAGAGCCTTCACGGACTCGGTGTGTCCGCCCTCAACGGCCTCCCAGAGAGCCGTACGCCCCATCTCGTTCCGCGTCCCGGGGTCCATGCCCGCCTTCAGAAAGAGGCCGATGGCACGGACGTCCCCGGCCTCGACGCGGTTGAAGAATGTCTCTGTGTCGAAGGTGAAGCCGAGTTTCTTCAGGTCGGCCCTGGGATCGACCGAGGAGGTCGCGCCCGCGGCAGTGCTTTTAAGCGGGGCGATTGTCTTCTCCGTCGCGACGTCGACCCTTTTCGCCCCCTTGATCAGGTCGAGCGCGCGGACCGATCGGGCGCGCTCCGCGACCTGCTGCATTGTTTCGCCGCTCTTGTTCCTGGCGGCCGGGTCAGCACCTGCCGCAAGGAGAAGCGGGATTACCTCGACACGATCGTAGGTGACCGCGTCGAAGAGGGGGGTCTTCCCCTGAGAGTCGCGCTGGTCCACGCTGGCGCCTCCCTTGAGAAGGGCAGAGACGAACCCGGTCTTCCCCTTCGAGACCGCCTCGTGGAGGGCGGACTGGCCGCTCTTGAACTTGGCATTCACGTCGGCCCCCGCAGCGATCAGGGCGTTCAGAGCGTCGGGCTTCTCCGCTTTGACGGCGAAGTAGAGCGGGGTCTGGGAATACTTGTCCCGGGCTTCCAACTCGGCCCCGGCCTGCAGGAGCGCCGCGATCATCTGCGCGTCTCCCTTTTCAGCGGCGATGTGGAGGGCCGTCTTGCCCCAGCTGCAGACCGTTTTCGCGTCTGCGCCGGCCTGAAGAAGAGATGAGACGTTCATCAGGCGCTCGCCGTCGGCGGCGGCGCAGAGGGGCGTGTCACCGTCCTTTGCCTGGACATTCACCTTTGCCCCGGCTTTCAGGAGTTGGGCGAGCATCTTGCCGTCGTCGTGTCTGGCGGCGCCGTGGAGAGCCGTGCGCCCGTTCTTGTCCACCGAGTCGACGGGCATGCCTGCCTCGAGGAAGAGGCTGACCATCTTCCTGTTGTCCATGAAGACGTAATGGAAGAACTTCTCCGTCGTGAACGGGATGTAGTCGTCGTCCAGCTTCTTTCTCGCCGTGGCCTGATCGGCCAGAGCCGGTGAGGCGATGACGATTGCGAGAAAGGCAGACAGGACGATGACGGACGCGGACTTTCTCATATCATTCCCTTATTCTCCCCTATCAGGCCGATAGCGTGATATTAACCTCACAGTTGCATGGAAAGGCGGGACGAAGCGCCTCAAATCCTTGCTGAAGGCGACATGCCCATTGTCAGCTTCGTGTTTCAGGAATCCACTCTTTGTGTCATCGACCGTTGACGTATACATCGTCTTGCCTTTCGGTGCAGGTGTCGCCGCATCAAGGTTTTCGGCGCATTCACCCCAACCCCGCCTTTCCCGGGAGTGTGTTGCAACGATAAGGTTAAGCCACGAACACAAACTGTGGATGGTCAGCTCGGGGTTATGGTTCACAAAGTCACTTTCGTTGTGCTGCCTCCTGCCGTATTCCCGTTACCGGCCTGCAATCGCTGCAACCCGCAGAGCCAGCTTCTCAAGCGCCTCAGCAATACGCTCATTGTCCCGCTCAAGCTTCTCTATCCGTGCGTCCTTCTCTTGAATAAGCGCCTGCTGCTCCTTCACCACCTTCGTCAGCACCGCCACGATGTCCATAGTGCTCAGTCCCTTCCTGTCTCCCGTCGCCACCAGTGCGGGCACGTCCTCGGCGATGAACCCCACATGCTGCTCCTCAGGGTTCGTCTTATAGCTGAAGGTCACGGGGTTCAATCCTTCCAACGCTTCAACCGCCTGAGCCGAGCTCAACTCCCTGACGTTATCCTTGTATTCCCGGCTGGACGCATCGAACCAGCTCGCTCCGTCCGAATAAGCCCCTGCGCCGAGCGTCAGCTTCCCCGTGAAGTCGATCGTCAGCCTCGTGGAGGGCAGGCAGACCGTCCCCACTGCGCAATCTTGCCTCGTGATGATCCGGTAGCCCGATCCTCCCGATCCCGCCATGACCGCCTTGCCGTCAGGAGACTTCTGCACCCATCCGCCTGCAGCCGTGTCCCACATGGCGCCGGAAGAAACGAAAAAGTTGTTGTCGGACACTGATGTCAGCCAGCCGCCTACGTCGGTCCCTGTGTTTGTGAAGTGGAGTGTCGAGCGATTGGAGTTGTCGCCGTTGACGGATACCTTATACAGGGGAGAAGTGGTTCCTATCCCCACTCTGCTGGACAGCATGGAGATGTTGTGAGCGGGCGCCGGCAGGTCAGCGCGGATCCAGAGGTCGGAATTCTGGGCATGGAGGTCAATCGCGGTGCCATCCACCCTCATCGCGACGGACTTCGCTGCGCCCGCAGTGCTTTGCCTCAGTATGATTCGGCTCGTGCCGACGGCATCGATGATGTACGACGGCGCCGTATTATTGATGCCCAGGCGCTTGAGGGCGCGGTCGAAGAACATTCCGTTGTCGGCAAAATGGAGGTCGCCACTAGTGTCCACACCAAGAGAATTCAGGTTGTTCGAGGATGAGCATGCCGCAAAAACGTTCCTGGACCCACCCTGAAGATCACGAATGGTCAAGTTTGATGACGCTTCAATGTCGCAGTTAAGGTCCAGATACGTTTGGGCGCCCTGAATCTGCCACTCCGTCCCGCCGATTTCGGTGTCATCGAAAAAGACCGATGGGACACTGCCTGATGCGGTCAGATCGGCCGCTTCGGCATCCGGAACGAGAAAATCGAGGGCGGACTTTACGAATCGACCTAAGGTCTCCGCTAACCCGGGCAAAAGGCCGCCGATCTTCCTGTCTTCCCTCTTCCCCGGTACAACAACCTCGCCATTCTTAACCGTGAAAAACCCTGCCAGACGGTCGACAATTACCCCCGTCCCTGCGTCCACCAGCTGCACCTCGAAGCGGTACGAGGCATCGGCGAGATCGGAGGAGGGCAGCCACACCGGGCTCACCGTCGATTCCGCGTGGACGACGCCGATCCCGGGGCCTGCGATGTCGATGCTTATCACTTCGGCCCCGGTGAGGTCCGCTGCTATCTCCAGTCCGCCTCCCGCTGCGCTTGCCGCCAGGCGCCACGACTGGCCGATGGTCTGACTTTGCGCTAGGGCTGGCAGGATCGCCAGAAAAGCTGCCAGGACCGCGATCAAAAGGACTCTATGACTCGATGCTCTGCTTTGTAGACTGACCTTCATGTTGCCTCCTTGTCATGCGCAAAATGTAAAAACATTCGCCGTCGCCCATTGTCCACCCTTCTGTTGCATACGCCCCCGGAAAATGCGGGGCGAATGCGCCGGAAAGCATCGGTGCTGCGAAACCTTTGCCAAGGTCCTTGAAGCTTACTGCCTGTCACCCTCCGTCCCAAAGGGGATGGGTTTATTGGGAGCCTGCCTCATCCATGGCCAAATCATATCGGAAAAAAGGCTGTCTGTCAATACGGCAATGTTCATCAATTTCCGCTGGAAACACGCCGCATTTTGCAAAGAAGTCAGAAGAGGCGGAGTTCAGGAAGTACACGATTCCTGACGCTGATGATTGGGGGGGAAGTAAGGTTTTTATGGCATTAGCAACATGCAAGCGACTGACATTTCAAATTTGTTTGGCGGGAGCGTGTGGGAATCGAACCCACCCTGCCGGATTGTGGCCGGCAACACCGGATTTGAAGTCCGGGAGGGACACCAGAACCCTATGCACTCCCAACAGAGAGTTTACGGAATCGGCGGGAAATTTGGCAAGTCGGGATAGGCCAGACGATTCCCTGTCTTCGCTTAACCTATATCCACACCGGCCTTGAACACCTTGACGTCGAAGTCATTGCCTTTCTCCAACAGTCCGGCATGACCGGATCACTCATTCTCCCGACCACCGAGTTCTTTCAGCCGCTGACGGGCAATTTCATCAGCGTCGGAGATCACCTCCACCTCATATCCACGGGAGCGGACTTCCGCAATCTGCGCGTCGGTGAGCAGTCCCCGGATTTCGAAGATCCCTCCTGTCAGCTCCCTGGCGGTGTGACGGAACACATCGAGATCCCAGACCTTTTGGAGATCGCCCAACGACTCGATTGTCATCGCCCTGACGCTGACAAAAAACCTGCGGCCCTGCTTCTCCCCCTGCATTATGTCACCCCTGTCAAGAGACATCGATCTGCAGTGTGAGTCCGCCCACGGCCTTTTTCCTATGTTCGTACTGGATTACCTGTATCACGTGACGTTCCCCCGCGGCTGCAGACTCCGGCACCCTGACCCTCAATACCATGCTCTTCCGTTCCCGCGGTTTCAGGGGCAACCGGATTCTTCCGAGCCTCAGCCCTGTAAGGGAAAACATGGGCCTGCCGTCGATCGTCACAATCCTGAACCCGCTCACAATCCGGCTCTTCTGAGGCATGGCGGATATCATCGGGATCATGTGCTGCATCATCGCATCGTCACCCATATCAAGAAGGATTTCCGCTTTTCGCGGCGCTATGAGCTTTTTCACCACGAGTTCTCCTGCCTGATCTTCACAATGGGCGTTCCCGAAGACAAAAGGGAACTCGATGAGGTTCCCTGCCCTCGCATTGACGATTGTGATGTTCTTCTGGGCGAGATTATTGTTTTCCCAGACGTGCCTGCCCTTCAGAGAGAGGCCGTCATTGGGCGCTGCCTCGGCAAGCAGGCACGGATGCCAGTTCGTATCAGGAGGGATCAGTGAGGCAGCCCATTTCACATGGCTGATTGCGGAGGCGGCCGGAAGAATCGACGACACCAGGGCCTCACCCACGAGGTAGGTGCCGGCGCCGGTCAGGGTGCCACCTCCTGCAGGATTCTTCGGGACCCAGTCCTGAGGATGGATAAACTGGGTGCCCGCGTAATTCGTAATGTAGACGCGGACCCTCAGGTTCTGCGCCTCTGCCGGCCCCCGGTTTGTGACTCGTACGTAGATGAAATTGTCCTTCCCGCGGATGGTATTCTGGTGGATTGTCATCCCGTCTTCGATGTTACGCACCCAGATATCGGGACTGTCCCAGAAAGGAGCGGACGACGGCGCCGTCCCCGTGTCTGCTGCGTTATCCCTGATGCAGATGTCGCTGTTCACAGCCCAGCAGAGTTCTGTCATTGCTGCGCCGACATCCTGGATGACCTTACTCATCTCCGCGAAAGGGGGAACGAACTCCGTGCCGAACTCTATGGTAAAACCGTAGACCCGATTCTTGAGGCCGCTGACAATGTTGCGGGCAAGAGCGTAGTCATCCGAAGTGGCTGTTGTGGGATAGAGTCCGACAGACTGCTGAACGGTGTAATGCTTTCCCCGGACCGCCGACAGGGCTTTGTTCATCCTGTCTGCGAGGTTCCTGAGAGTGTTCTCGTCGACGGTCGGGATAAACTCCCGGTAGAGTGCATCGTTCACCGTCCCCCGTTTGCCGTCATAGGCGACATTCTGGAAGTTCTGTCCCGGATCCACATTCTGGTTGTTGTCATCTCCCCAGCTGTAAAGGATCAGCTCGCTGTAACTGTGGATGTCCACAAAGTAGGTAATGCCGGGGTAGTTATCAAAGAGGAACCGGACATTGCGGGTCTCCGGCTCTGAAAAGGCCGCCTGGCCTTTGTAGAGAAAGCTCGATGCAGCGGGGGACGTCCCGATGCCGCTGCTCCAGAGGAAATCGAAATTACGGTTCAGATCCACGCCCCGGTTCGAGGGATCGACGGCGGTATTCGGGTTGCGGTTCTTTCGCCACCAGACACTCTGATAACCGCCTGCCGAGGGATCATGGGTCTGACTGTAGTGCTTTCCGTCGGGATTCACGTCAGGAAAGACAAATATGTCGATATTATTGAGGATTGTCTGCACCTGAGCCGCGGAGAAGGTCTTGCCGCCGAAGGCAAGCGGCGTCTGTGAGCGATAGGCATTGATAAGTGAAACGAGGAAGTTGATGCAGATGTCCGACCCGCCCCACTCCCGTGCGTGCATGCTTCCTGTGAAGAGCACGCCGGTACGGTTTGTCTTGCTGCCTGCCCTCAGGCGGACGGCACGGCATGTTCTGTTTTCCCACGTCGTATGCGGAAGAGCGATGAGTGTGATCAGATCAGGGTGCAGGGTGTGGAGGTTTGTGAGGGCCGACTCCACTTCGTCCGCGGTCATGTATCCGAGAATGGCGCGCTCACCGAAGTCGGCGACACCCCTTGTGTCGGCGAACCTGTTTGTCCTGGGGATGTCAGCAATCCTCTCCCGTGCCACCTCGTCCAGATCAGAGACAATCTCGATGATGTAACCGGCAGCCCTGAGCTGCTCTATCTGTTCATCCGTCAAGATACCCGGAACCACGAAGCGATCATCCGCCAATTGCCTTGCAGCGCGATGCTTCAGGTCAAGGCCGTATTCATCCAACGCCCTCAAATCTGCAAGAGTCCCGGATATGATGCGAACGGAAGAAATAGTCATAGTGAATACCTCCTTTTCAATGACCTGCCCGGAAGAGGCGCGCCGGCCCTGTGGTTTCTATTATGCATTCACGTTCGCGTCGAGGAAGCTTCATGGCTTCCAAAGATCACCCCCTTCAATTGACAATCCCCGCTGACCGTCATCATGACCACACCACCTTTTAATTTCTTATACCATAAGAAATGCTGTATGTCTTGACCTTTTTTCTCTTTTTTTTGACATATTTTCTTTTTCACCCTCAAGTGCGATCCACTCCTGTCCAAAATATCTTTCGATGAATCCTTCAAAACAAGATCAGGGGTTGGCGCCTTTCGCAGGGGTTATTGGAGTGATAGGGTATACTAAGGCGTGGCACATGGTGCGGACAGAAAGGGGCTCGTCGCGAAGCTGAGTGAAGCCGGACGTTCCGTCAAGCGTGAGCTGACCGTCTACCGTCTCGTCGTCCGCGACGAGCGGACACCTCGCCTCGCAAAGATTCTACTGGGAATCGCCGTGGGATATGCCCTGTTGCCCTTCGACCTCATCCCTGACTTCATCCCCGTCATCGGTCACCTGGACGACGCCGTCATCATTCCCCTTCTCGTCGTCATCGCACTGCGAATGATTCCCTCCGAAATCATCGATGACTGCCGGCAGAGAGCGGAATCGCAACGGTGCTGACGGCGTCCGCCGTCACAGACGGGCTGCAGGCTGTCAAGCTTCTGCATAGTACCTGGCTGAAATCACGGCCGAATCGCGGCTCAAAAAAAGAATGCTCTGCAGAGGTCAGCGGCGAACCTGCTCCCCTCTGTGACAGGATCGACGATTCGGCTGAAGAACTGAGAGACGGGGTTCCGCTCCCCTCCTCTCCTTTCGCCCGGATCGGCTCTTCTCTCTCCTCAACCTGCCTCTGGACGAGTGGTGTGATTCTCAAAGATCGGCGCTTTGGCCGAATGATCTCCTCTTCCCCGCACGAGGGGCCTTTGGCAAAGGGTCAACCCGGCTTCATCTGAACAGCAGAATTATTGCCTTCACTGACACTTACACTTGCACTGACACTGTCTTTTTCCGGCATCCGCATCACCTGCTCCGCCACCCGGTCCGCTTCCTGTTCATAGATATCATTGGGCCGGCCGATTGTTAACTCTTGCCTGCAAACATGCCAGAGCTAAATAGTCGCTGCACTGCCATGTTGCCAATGGTCCTGTGGAGGAAAGGGATTCGGTCAATAGGCGCATTTGTTGGTTGCGAGGAAACCGACCTCCGCGTCTTAGTAGCCGGATTTCCTTTCTTTGACTCGGGCGTTCTAATCGGCAATCCTGCTCTGTCCCCCATGAATGGAACCTAAATGGGCGCTGTCCCTATTTTCGACTTCGTCACACCTGCACTGTCTTCAGGAACTTGTTGCAGACCCACCCTTCGATGTCGCTCGGGCCTTCCACATCAACCTTAGACCACCGGTCTCGCTGCTCAAGAATGATCACCCTTGTCCCGCGGAGGAGGGGCGAAGCGACCGTCTCGTATTCGATGCCCGGGCCGCTCCGGATGTTCAGGCTGTCGACAATGACCTCGCAGGTGTCGTTCTCATCTTCGGACCTGCCAAATACCTTTGCGCGGATGTTCATGAGGGGGAAGGCAGGACCGGGATCGCACTTCCTCCCCGGCGCGATGTCATCGTGTCCGACGATGTCCTTCAACTTGTAGGTCTGCACGATAAGCAGGGCCAAATCCAATGCCTTTTCGATCTGAGCCTCCGTGTAGGCGTGCCAATAGGAACAGATCCTGCTCGAACTTGTGTTTCGCCTGAACGACCACATCCTCGCCGTACTCGGACTGAAACCAGGCGCGGTAGGTCGTGCCCACTTTGGTCAGTCTGCCTGCGTTGTCCATTTCGATGCCGATGGAGTGGCTGTTCAGGCCGGTCAGCCCTTCCCAGTGGCTCGTTCCCGCATGCCACGTCACGACATTGAAAGGGGCCAACTGGGTGATGGTCCCGTCCCGCCCGATCACCAGATGGGCCGAGGCACCGGCGCGGGGGTCGCATAGCCACTCGACGGAAGATGCTGCGCTCCTCCCCCCGGTGAAGTGAAACACCAGGTACATCGGCTCCATGGAGCCGCCCCTGTTCGGCGTCTCAACCTGTGTAATGCCCTGCATTCGATGATTGCGGATCTTCATAAGACCTCCTTTGGTTCACTTTTTCGTTCTCAGCCACACCCGTGCAATTTTTCAACAATACTCTACCCTGCCGCCGAGGTACCTTTTGCCGTCGAAGGAATAGACCGTGACGCCCATGCCCTCGGTCACCGGGCCGAATTTTCGATCCACCCCGTCTCCCCGGGGACCGAAGGCGCCGAGATTGTACCCGAGGTCGACAAGCGCCTGCTGCACAAGCCCAACGGCAACACGCCTGCTTGCCCATCTCACCAGGGTTCGCGTGCCGTTGAAGACGTCCATGATCGTCGTTTCCTGCGGAAAAAAGACCGGACTGGTTCTACCGGCAAGAGCCACCGGATCGCATTGTCTCTGCAACAGGGCGGCACTCTCATTCTGCTGCATCACATGTGTCAACTCGTGGGCGAGAAGCCCTTTGCCTGCCGAAGATCCTGAGGAGCACTCCCCCTGGCCGAAAAAAACGTCACGACCAATCGTGAAAGCCCTGGCCTGGACCATTTCCGTCAATGAATCTGCCTGACTGTCCGTATGCAGACGCACTTGGCTAAGGTCACGACCGAACCGTGGCTCAAAGAAAGAACGTTCTCCGGTTGTAAGCGGCGAACCGGCTCCCCTCTGTGACAGGATCAACGATTCAACGACAGAACTGAGAGGCGGGGTTCCACCCTTGTCTCCCTTCGCCTGGATCGGCTCCTCCTTTTCGACCTCCCTCTGAAGGAGTGGTGTGATCATCAAAGGTCGGCGCTTTGGCCGAATGATCTCCTCCTCCCCGCACGAGGGTCCTTTTGCAAAGGGTCAACCCGGCTTCATCTGAACTGCGGAATTATTGCCTTCACTGACACTCACACTGCCACTGACACGGTTTTTTTAAAGCGCTTCGCCCCGCCCTTTCACATAGCTGGACGGTTCACCCCGTCATTTGCAGACTTCCATGAGGATCTTCAACTCCTCGTCGAGTATTCTGCCCGGCACGGAAGCCAGATTCGTTTCGCTGAAGGTCTTCTCGAAGTAGTTTCTCTGGAACCCCACAATCCCGAAGTAGGGTTTCTTGTCCCGCAGGGAGACGATCTTGGCGACACCGAATTTTGCCCCCGGCTCCACCTTTTTTACGTCAACCTCAAGAAAATCGTTGCGTGTAAGCTTTTCCTTGATGCACTTGAGGGGTTTTTCGGCGTCGTCGAAGAAGACGATGTAGACATCCAGCCGCCCTGCCGTAGGGTTTACAATCTGGAACACCGTATGAGTGTCCCTCAGGTCGTAGGTGCCTACGAGATAGCTGCTGAAGGACCCACCCCCCTGAGCATAAACCGACGCCGTACAAAACATCATGGAACACAACAGAATGCCGGCACAAATCGCGATCTTCCTCATCTCAGACCTCCTTGCACAACGTGGGCAATCTAAAGGGGTCAAGGACCCCAGGATTAGAGTGTGTGTCCCGTAGAAACAAGACAGTGATTCACTGTGTCGTCTCAAGAGTCACATCGTCTGTTCAATGTCAGCCTTATCGTTGCAATAGTACATCCGGAAAGGCGGGGCGAAGATGCCGAAAAGCCTTGGTGCTGAGAAACCTATGCCGTCCCATACGGATTATTTCAAGCGTATGGTTGATCGCACAAAAGATGAGATCCCGAATGTCCCATTTCAAATGATCATGCTCGCTATCAGCAAGGCTTTGAGGCACTTTGTCCCGCCTTTTCATGCAACCGAAAGGTCAACCTGCATGCGCACCTATTTCTTCGCTTTCATCGTCTTCACTGCCGCCAGGTATCCGTTCAGAGAGACCGAATAGTGCTCGCCTGCAGGAGGATTGGCGTCGGTAAAGACGATCACCTTCTTCTTCGGCTCGATGACATGCCCCGTGTGAAAATGACACTGCTGCGTCGCCTTCGGCGGCACAAAGAACTGGATGAGTATGCGCGTCGTACCGTCCGGGTTCTGCTCGGCGATGTTGACGGTGTGGCCTTTCTTGACATCACCCTGGGGGTTGTAGAGAACATCGGTCAAAACGAGCTTTTTGTCTTTCGGCACCGCCTCAAAGACGGTGTTCGAAAACTCCGGCAGCCATTGCACCGTGTCCGTCGTGCCGGCGCCGGCGCTGACCGCAACTGCATGACCATCGACCTGAGTATGCTTGGATTCATCGTACATGGCTTAATCTCCTTCTCTTGGTGGAGCGTCGCTACTAGTCTGACGCCACTACCTCGTGTAAAAGACGTAGAATTCCACATGCGCCGCTTTTCTGACCGCGCAAATCTCGCAATTCTTCACCGGCTGCTGATAGGCCCCCGTTCCGTTGAGGAAATTCATTACGTCATCCGCATCCGTCGCCTTTTTCCAGCCCCAGCCCGTGATAGGGGGCGATCCCGGGACTCTCTGATAGAAGACGTAGTACTCCGTGTGCCCCTCCTTCTCCATCGCCGCGATCCTGGCAGCCGTGACCGGTCTCTGATAGGCCCCCGTTCCGTTCAGAAAATTCATCACATCATCGGGGTCAGTCGCCAGTTTCCATCCCCAGAGCCCCGAATCATGAGGCGCCGTTCCGGCCTGATAAAAAACGTAGAACTCCGGGTGATTGCCTTTCCACATCAGGCTGATCCGTGCGTCCTTGACGGGGTGCTGATATGCTCCCTTGCCGTTGATGAAGTTGTGCACATCATCGACATCAGTGGCCAATTTCCATCCCCAATTACCTGCACTCTGCCCGGCCGTGCCGGCCTGGTAGAAGACGTGATATTCGGGATACGTCTCTTTCCACACAAGGGTGATCCGGGCGTCCTTCACCGGAGCGGTGTACGGCGCCTGACCGTTCATAAATTTCATGACATCGTCGGGATCGGTCGCTTTCTTCCAGCCCCAGGAGCCGGGCACGCAGGCAATGACCCCAATCACGACACACAAAATCAGACCGACGCGAACATGCGATTGTCTCATTTCACGTCCCTCCTTTCATGAAACATTTGCGAACTGTTGAAAGCATTCACGGGCCTTGCCAAAAACGTCAAGATTATATTTTCATATACCACAAAAAAAGCCTCTTGTCTTGACATTTTTTCTCTTTTTTTTGACATATTTTCTTTTTATTAGACGATATCACCCCACTGAAGGAAGCGCCGGGCGCTTCGCCTCGCCTTTTTGCGCAACTGGAGGGGTATAATTACGCTATGACCGATCCAGGGATACGAGTCGAGCCGATTTCCGTCGAAAACACATGCGGAGAGATGCTGAAGGGCGATTTATACAGGGCTTCTCAGCAAATTACGCATCTTGTCATCGTCTGCCACGGGCTGGGCATGGACAAGGACCATAGACTCATGAAGAGCATCTGTGAGAAATTCTCGCTCAGCGGCGTCAACGCATTCACCTTCAGCTTCAGCGGTTACGCCCATAGTGACGGCAAACAGCAGAATGCCTCCTATACAAAGCAGGCGCGGGTCCTCTGTTCTGTCATCGACTACTTACCTACAGGCATCGCGAGGGAGACGGAGCCAAAGAGAGAAAGTGTTACAGGATCACGTCTGTCATAGGTCACAGCGTCGGCGGAACGGCTGCAATCCGCCAGGCCGCTTTTGACAGCCGCATCAAGTCGTTACTGCTCATCGCACCGAGGATAGACAACAGAAACTCGATCGTCGTGAAAGCCGTCGAGGAGAAGGAAGGCAGAGGGCTCGGCGAGGTCTGCCACAAGATTCACTTGCGATCCCGCTGCCTGCAGTATGGTCCAGACCGGATTGTCACCAGGCTTCTTGATCCTCTGCACAATGGATAAATCCCAGCAGCGGTGAAGCCGCTGAATGACTTTCCTGTTCTGATGATTGCCTCGCTCACTTTGTGTACTTCTTTGCATTTTTTGAAATCCCACTTTGCCATAACGTGAATCGCGATGATCCGACGCACGCTCTGAAGAGGCGGCTTGTACCGGAACCGAGTGGAGGGTCCGTAAGGGTCACGGCTTTGTTGCTTCCGAAGGGGGACATGTCAAGACAGCGCCCCTGAAGGGGTCGATGGCGGACTGGGCATTCTGGGCATCGACCTTCCACTGCTCCTGCATGGCCGCTGCTTTCTCCTGCGCCTTGGCCATGGCATCGGTTTCGTCGTCACCTGTCACGCTGAAACTGACCGCCCTGAAACGACCTTGAAGCGTCCCCCTCCATTTCTCGCCGATCCTCCGGTGACTTGCCTCGTGCGCACCCAGGACACCCATCATCACGTTCCATGCTT
The DNA here is from genome assembly GCA_963705105.1 of uncultured Nitrospiraceae bacterium. Taxonomy (GTDB): domain Bacteria; phylum Nitrospirota; class Thermodesulfovibrionia; order Thermodesulfovibrionales; family Dissulfurispiraceae; genus CAVPIW01. Next base: position 798,602 of record CAVPIW010000006.1, read on the forward strand.
CCAGTTCGGCATCGCGGTTCTTCCTCGCCGACGGAGACCATTCCGGCTCGTCGACAGGACAATCGACGCTGACGCTGAGACCCTTGTGACCCTTGACGGTGGCCTTCACCTTTCCGTTCTTCAGCGTCTTGAAGCTGACATTCAGGTCGCCCTCAAAGGTATAGTCGCACCTCGTCTCGGCCCATTCGGGAAGGTAGGGCGAGTTTGAATTCAGCCAACCGACCACCTGATCGCATCGCAAGTGCTCTGGGACGGTATACCGCTGGATCACAAACGCAGACGCATCGTCACCGAAGGACTGCCTGGAGAGTGCATTTACGCCCTCGTGGCCGGACGAGCCCCGGGAAGGTTGCTCAGGGGCGCCATGACCGGTCTGCTGGATTGAATGGGTCAGTTCATGGGCCAAGAGCCTCATACCCTCACCCGAGTGAGGGGCATACTCTCCCCTCCCGAAGGCGATGTGACGTCCGAAAGTGAAGGCACGGGCGTTCAGCAGTCGCGCCGTGTCGGCAGCCCTCGTATCCGTGTGCACCCTTATGTCGCTGAAATCCTGCCCAAAGCGCCACTCAACGTCAGAGCGGACAGAATCCGGAAGGGGCTGCCCGCCATGCTTGAGCGCCCCGAATGCAGACTCGAAAGTCGGTCCTTTCTCCCCCTGTGAAGGAGTCCCTTTCGTCTGCAACTCTTCCTCTTCTCCCGGCGCCTTCTGACGCCGTAAAGTCGCGTCATACAGACTCGTCAGGAGATCCTCCTTTTTTTCCTCTGCCTGGCGATGGATTCGGGTAGTGCCATTCTGAGGCTCCCGACGACGAAGTTCTTTCTCCCCGCACGAGGGACTGTGTAGGTTTCAGGTCGGCTTCCGCAGGACCTTGTCAGCCACCTCGTCTGCCTCCCGCTCCAAAGGATCATGTGGACTGCCGACCCGGAGTTTTGCCCGGACCATGGAGACAGTTCGGGATAGGAACTCCGCATCGTTCCCCACAGACGGTCTTTGAAGTGAAAGCTTCGCCGTCATACGGCCAGGGTGCGCACGAAGGGTAGATCCGTGAGATCTCTTGTCCGCCTTTACAGCCATGATTTGTTCACCTCACCAGGATTATAAGATCTGAAAATCTCACATTTGTGAGCACAGATCATGGGCATCCGCCCACACGGCGATTCCATTTCTGCGAGGGAAGTCAAGATCGATGCACGATCACCTTGCAGCGTCAGTGTTACATTCCCCTTTCCAAACGTGATAAGTCCACTTCTTCATTAACATCCCCCTCGCCTTCAGGTGATGGTGCGCCACTTCACGAAAACCATCCAATGTGTGCCTATCCCAATCCCTCCCGCGGCCTATGCCGTGCCGTGACCCGTCCGGTAACCCGGTCCGCCTATTGCTTCATAGATATCATGTGGCTGGCCGATTTACCAGGAAGTTCTTCTTGTCCTAAAATGGCAGTTGTCCCCGATTTCAGCATTTCCAATGCAAAAACCTACTCGCGTACCTATACTACAGCGGATGCCCCACCATCCTTTCGGCGGCTGCTTTGGCCTCAGTGTATAACTTGCTCAGTCTCGTCTTTATGGCGGGACTACAACCGGCCCACTTATCTGAAAGTCGTCGCCATAAGACTTTTTCTATATAATCCGGGCCGGAGTACACTTTTTCCTCTCCGGGTTTGATTTGCACTTTTATGTTTCCCTGAAGATGCGACCCTTCACGTTCTGCTTGAATGATTTCCCTGCAATATGCTTCTGCATCTTGGCCATAGCCCGAACTGTCAAGCCCCGGCACAAGTATTCCCGGTTTGTGTAACATTTGCAGCACATGCTGATATTCGTGCCATACCGTCGTGGAAAGCAGCGGCAAACCATCTCCGAATGCGCCGTTGTATATTTCCACATAAGGTTTCCTGTTCGGCGGAATGCCGGGACGCCGTTGCTTCAATTCCTTGTTGCCCGGTGGATATGTCTTACCCTCGCCCTCCGGCATGACGCTCACATAGTGCATTACACCGCCTTCCAATAAGCCAGTATCGATCCCTAATGCACGGACAGCATTGTTGATAGCCTCCTGACATTTAGGTACCGTTTTCAGTCTTTCTAATAGTGTCGCACCCATAAAGTTCATGATGTCATCTCTCTGGTCGGAGGGCAACGCGGCAAGCTCGCCGCCATAAGCGTCCTCGTAATCGCGCCAGGGCTTTCCCTTTGAGTTCACGGCGTGAATAGCGGTCACAAGCCTCGGGCCGCCAACGAAAGAGGCAGCCTCCGTATCGCTGCGTACGTCATTCGGCAGGGTCTGTAAGAGCGGCAAAAGGTTGAACATTGCGTGTCCCTGAATGGCGGCAAGAGGTGCCTCGTTTTCTTCCTTGCGCTGGATGGTTGGCCAAAGGGCGCCGCGCGATTGTTGTGCGACATGGGTCAACGCAGGCGGGTCATCCGGGCTGCCGACCTTCAGCTCAGGCTGCACCTTCGTGAGCAGGCCTGCGAGCATCTCAGCGTCGTTGTCCTTCTCAGGCCGCTGCCAGGTGAGCCCAGGCATCTGTAATGCCTCCGCCTTTGGCGGCGCCGTCCGGGCCTTCTGTTTCGTCGCTGCTGTTGTCACCATCATGTGCCGATCTCGTCATCCGTCAGGATATCGATCCCTCCTTCTGAAGCTCTTTCATAATGCCGTCGATGATGTCGTCTCTCGAAACCGGGGGTTCCTCTTGCCTGAGAACATAAGAAATCAGCTGTATGATTCGTCGATGTACCTTATGTACCCCACTATGATAACAAAATAGTTACGAGCCTATTAACCCCATTAACCGGGAAGTTCTTCTTGTCTTAAAATGGTAGCTGTCCCCGATTTGCATGCTGGAGCCCTTTCCTTATGGCGTATGCTGCTGCAACCAGAGATCCCACAGGATGAGGGCCATGCTGTCGACTTCCCCTACCCTGATGCCTTCCAGGAGGGGGAGATAGCTCGTCATGATGAACATGGTGAACGCCATCTCCTCTTTTGTGACCTTCCTCAGGTCCATTATGATGTTGATGACCGACATGTCATCATCTTCATAATCGTGACGCTCCACGTCCCTGACGCCCGGCAAAGCCCTGAGAATGGAATAGGTCAAAAGGAACTCAAGGGCAGTCAATGAAGACCTGGGGCTGAATGCGAACTGAACGACTATCGTCTCGAATCCGGTGTCCTTGTATTTTTCCGCGGCCCCGAGATAACGGTAAATGTATATCTCCACCTTCCTGCATTCGGGATCGGGTGTCCCGGCAGGAGTGGGGCATTCTTCATAGCCTTTTCCGCTGACGTTCATGCGACCGAAATCGATGCCCCGCGTGCGCAGCCACTCACGCATGCTTGCCGCCCTGTTCAGGGAAAGGGTCTTGTTGTACGAGGAATTCCCGATGCGGTCGGCATGACCGATGACATCCGCCTTCAGGGCCTCGTCGCCTCTCAGGAACCTTACCGCCGCATCGGCGCGGTCCTTCATGTCGCTGTTTTTTGCGAGATGGGTGAAGGCATTGTACCTGTCCGTCTCATATCCCGAAATCGTGACGCCGCCGAAGCTCTCGCCGTGATGGGGGTCTCTGAACATCCCCCTCTCTTCTGCGCCGGCGCCTTTGACCTCCCCGGCGATGATGTTTTCGATCGCCACGGTGGGGTCATGACTGGGCCGCCCGATGATGCGGCCGCCCTTCCTCACGACGATTGCGGGCGGATGCACTCCCCTCTTCATGAGCCAGGCATGGCCGCAGAGTTCATGGGCCAGGATTCTCCAGTTCTCCTGTGAGATCCGCTCACCCGCAGAGGCCCCGCCGCCCCATGCGCCCATGGAGACGAGGGAGCAGCGGGAATGGACGATCACGTTTTTCTTGAATCTTTCCGTTACAGGCCACTTGTCGTCGTCGATCTCTATCGTCCATTGCTCCGAGGCGGGGTCGCTCATTTCACAGAGGCACCTGTCGGTCACACGCGTGGGAACCCTGCAGGCATCGGGGTTGACCGCCTTGACAATCCCGCTGGACTCGACAGCTAAGTCTCCCGACAGGGTCCTGATGAATTCATCGATTTCCTGCCAGTTCTGCCTGGTACCGTCACAGGGGAGCGGGTCCGCGGGATCCTTCACCTGCAGTTTTCGCTGGATAAAGGTGGCGGGCTCGCTGCTCTGTTGGAGGACGTGAGCGAGTTCATGGGCGATAAGACGCTTTCCACCTGCCGTCTCCGGGCTGTACTCCCCTTTCCCGAACAGGATGTTCCCGCCCGTCGTGAGAGCCTGAGCGTTCAATGCCCGGGCCACCCCTTGCGCCGGCGCTTCAGCATGGACCCTGACCTGTCCGAGGTCAGCACCGAAACGGGACTCGAAAAAGGAACGGGTGCTTTCTGAAAGAGGTTGTCCGCCCTTTTTTACCGTATCGGCCTGCGCCTTCTGAATGAGCTCTTCCTCCCCGCACGCGGGGTCTCTGGCGAAGGGTCAACTGGGCTTCCTCTGCACCGCCGGTTCCGGCATGGCCATGACCAGATCTGCAATGCGGTCGGCTTCGCCTTCAAGACGGTCTTCCGGCACGTCGGCCCTCGGCTTGGTCTGCGCCTTCCTGAGCAGGCCTGCGAGCATCTCCGCATCGTTCTTCCCCGCCTGCCTGATCAGGACCGGCGCGGTCACCTGCAAACGGTCCTCTCTTTTTCGGGAAGGAGGATCGGCAGTCCTTGTTGTCCTTGATCGAGAGTTCATAGTCAAACCAATTCGCTCCTACGGAGACGTCGTCGTCATGCGCGATGCCGGTTCAGGTCTCGCCTGCTGACCGGGCGCCTCGGGACAGTAGCGTTGGAAACGGGCGTTCCGGGCGCGATTGTAAAAAGCAATATTTGTGACCCATGAATTGTGCCGTTCATGATGGGGATGCTCTCCTTCCTCCCTCTCGATCTCGGGAACTCGGTCCACAGGGACCATCACCCTCACGATCGGCCAGGAACCCCCGGGCACTTCATCGTAGTAGAAGTGGAGGAGTCTCTCCTCGATAGGTGTTCTCGATACATGAGGCTGTTCGGTCGGGGGGCCGAACTCTTCTCCTCCGCCCAACTCCTCTTCGCCCAATCCTTCAGGGGATAGTTCCGCTGAGCGAGCGGTAATGGGCGGACGCCCGTAGTATCCCCACCGGCTGTTCAGCTGGCTGAGGCCCGAGAGGAAAGTCCGTTGGTCGGCAGCGGGAAGCTGATCGAAATCCGCCCTGGTGAGTGCAGTAACGTTAGGGGGATGTTCAAAATCGACGGCGGGACGGCAGCCTTGTCCGAGCCCTTGCGGCAGCTGTCCCGACGTCCCTGTTCGTGTTAAAAGACTTATTATGACACCTTCGAAGGCAGCCGTGACCTGACAGGCCGTCAGGACGATCAGAGCAGGTCCGTTGGTCTGTCTCCACTGCTGAAAAACATCCGTTTCGAAGATCCCCCGCAGGCCCCTCTCATCAAAGGTGACAGGCGTCTCTCCGTGAGAGGATTCCGAAAGATGATCCTCCGAACCGTGAACAGCCAGCACCAATGTCCAGTCAGGATCGTAAGGGGGAATGCGCACATTGTTCATCAGGTGTTCTCTCAGGTCTTCAAGCCGGGCAAGTAATGTGCATTCAGGGTCGGCGATTGCGGGGTCATGAATCGCAAAGCAGGCCATTTCCTGCAGCTGCAGGAGCATGCCCGCTTCAGACGATGCCGATGAGACCGCAGGGGTCTTTGTCGACCCTTCACCAAGGGTCCGGGTTGTTCCGCCGCTCGTCTGAACGGCCTGCGATGACCCGCTGCGGCCCTTTTGCTGAAGCACATGGGTCAGTTCATGCGCAATCAGGTCACGGCCATGACTTCCGTTTGGATCGTACTGTCCCCGGCGAAAGAAGATGTCGTGTCCCATTGTGAAGGCACGTGCATTCAGCTGCTGATTCAGACGGTCCGATTCCGGGCTTGTGTGTATCCTTACCGATCCGAAATCAGCGGCAAAGCGCGGTTCAAAGAAGGCCCGGAGCGAGGAGGAAAAGGGTTCTCCCTGTCCTTTCAGGGCACCGAGGGAAGACTCCGCAGAAGACGGCACCGGCGTTGCCGATGAATCCATCTTTGTCCGGACAATCGTCTCCTCCTTTTCCGGCAGGGGCTTTTCCTCTTCCTCAGCCCGGCGGTGGATAACAGGAGAGTCGTCTGACAGGCGGCGCAAGATTTGAGGTTGTTCTTTTTCCCCGCACGAGGGAGAACCGGAGCTTCAGGTCGGTTTTGGTCTGGTCTGTGGTTCAGGCATTGTCATGACCATGTCTGCGGCACGGTCCGCCTCGCGTTCGAGCGGGTCATCGGGACTGCCCACCTTCAGCTTGGGCTGCACCTGCGTGAGAAGGCATGAGAGCGCTTCCGCATCGTTGTCCTTCTCAGGGCGCTGCCAGGTGAGTCCGGGCCTCTGTGATGCCTCCGCTTTCTGCGTAGCCGTACCGGCCTTCTGTTTCGTCGCTGTCGCTGTTACCGCCATGTGGATCCGTCATCCCGTCAGGATGTCCGTCCCTCCTTCTGCAGTTCCTTCCTGATGCCGTCGATAATATCGTCCCCCGAAATCGTCTGCCTTCCCCTCTTCAGGGTCATGAGCGTGGCGTACCTGACCACGTTCATGATCGCGCCGCCGGATAGCTCATAGGCGGCGGCTATCTCCGACAGATCGACAGAGGGGTCCGGCCTCAGGCGCGATGAGAAGCCCCTCTCCCAGAGGCTCTGGCGCTCTCCGCGGCCCGGCATGGGGAAGTAGACGATGGACTGGAAGCGCCTCGTAAAGGCCTCGTCGAGGTTCGACCGGAGATTCGAGGCGAGGATGACGATCCCCTCGTAGTCGTCCACGCGCTGGAGCAGGTAGGAGACCTCCTGGTTTGCATATCGGTCGTGGGCGTCACGTATGTCCGTCCTCTTGCCGAAGAGGGCGTCGGCCTCGTCGAAAAAGAGAACCCATCGCTTGTGTTCGGCCTTGCGGAAGACCTTTTCGAGGTTCTTTTCGGTCTCTCCGATGTACTTGGAAACGACCATGGAGAGGTCGATGCGATAGACGTCCAGGTCGGCCACCTTTCCCAGGAGAGAGGCGGTGAGTGTTTTCCCTGTTCCCGAGGGACCGAAGAACAGCGCCCTGTAGCCGGGTTTCAGTTTCTTTCTGAGGTCGGGGTCGTTCAGGAGGGCCTCCCCGTACTCCACCCAGGTCTTGATCTCCAGGACCCGCTCCATCGTGTGGGGGTCAAGGACGAGATCGTCCCAGTCAAGCCGGGTCTCTATCCTCTTTGCGGGAAACTCCGTGGAGAAGGCGGGCCTCTGAACATTGCCCGTTGTGACGAGCTCGACGATCTCCCGGGGGATGGTGATGAATCCGCTCAGGGCAGGTTCGTGGTCCGCCGCCTTCTCGATCCGCAGGATGTCGTGTCCGGCAAAAAAGTGATCGGCCCCGAAGAGGCTGGAGTAAAGAAGACGCTTGTCCACATCGTCTCCGGCAAGAATAAAGAGGGCCGTCTCCCCCGTGGGGAGGAAACCCTGGTACGTCTGGCCCTCCCTGCCCCCGAACTCCGTGAAGGGGCGGCCTGTTGTGGCGTTCTTCACGAAGAAGAGGTCGAGCAACTGGGGCTTCACATAGGGTATGAGTCCCAGCAGGAAGACGACGCGTTCTGCGAATGTGAGGCCGTAATGGCGGACGAAGCTGTCATAGGGTGTTTGCCCGTCAGGTTCGGGAGGGACAATCTCGTAGATGTCACGGCAGGGGCAGTCCTGGCCGAAGTAGAGCTTGATCCTCGTCTCGACGACCCTCACGAACCAGTCGAGGTCGGCCCTGAGCCCGCGGAGAATCCCTGAGGGCAGGTCCTCTACCACTGTACGATAAGGGGTTTCGTCATCCATGACAGCCGCACCATCGTTATGCCCCAGGGCAGGTAATCCAGGAGCACATCATAAGACCTGCGCTCCACCTGGAGGACCCACGATGCCGCCTCGTCACAGAGAATCCCCTTCCTCTGAAGGAAGGACTCCCGGAGACCCTGGGGCGATGTATTCTTGAGGATTGCCCAATGACCGATGACGCTCTGAAGGAGCCTCTCCGACTCCTCCACGGCACCTTCGGGGAAGGGAAGAAACCTGCAAAGAGGCCTGTTGAGAGGCCAGCCGCAGAGGACCTTGTTGAGAGTGAGGTGCTGCTCCCCGGACCCCTGCTCCCCGTTGACCAGGTGCTGGAGAAGGCTGACGGTCTGCATGGCCGACAGCTCATCAGAGAAGACACCGTCCCGCAGGAGACGGCATCTGTCAAAGAAGGATCCGAGATAGGGCCAGAGGATGACGAGACCGGCATTTTCGACAAAATAGCGGGATTCCTCTTCCCGTGCCCTGCAGAGGTCCTCGGTATCGCCGCCCGGAACGACGGAAGACGCGTCGCTGCCACCCTGTTGAACAACAGCCTGTTCTTCCATGACCCCCGTCGTGTCTTCTCCCGAAGGAACGGAACCTCGCGAATTTTTTCCCGGCTGATCATCGGTGGCAAAATCAGCATCAGATCTATTCAGCAACCCCTGCAGCCCCGAACCACTGAGGGAATGACCTCTCAGGGCATGCTGAAACCTCCTCACCAACTCGTCTTGTGAACGGCCGGAGACTCGGGCAAGGGTCCGGAGAAGACGTTCAATACAGTCTTCACCCGTCAGCGATACCGGTCCCGGAGGGAGCATCGCCGTCAGGACGGCCTCCCAGAATGCGATCCTGACGAGATGCACGGGCATGAACAAATCATCTGAAAGGCCGGGGAACAGCGGCAGTTGGGCCATCCATGTCCTTATTTCCCCCTCCGGCGCTCCGAGGGTCACCGCAATCCTTCCAAGGATCTCGTCAGGCATTTGGCTGATCAGCCTCGTTCGGCGTGCATCACGAGAGATGGTCTCCTGAAGCACTGATGACGCCTCATCGGGAGACCGGTCGATCAGTTGGAGAAGAATACTTTCGCCAGTCCACGATGATTTATCCTCAGCCCACCAGGGCAAAGTTCCGGTATCGAGGAAGTGGAGAAGAAGCTCCCGCCGGAGGGCCTGCTCGTCGATGAACCGGGGCACGTCAGGCAAAGGGGTTCCCCTTTCCTGGACTCCGGGAAAACGGGACTGTTCCTCCTGACTGATCGCGATGGCCGGCCCTGTCCTGCGCTGAAGTTCGGCACGCAGGGATGAGCCGAGGTTATCGCACAGAGCGGCTTCAAGATCCGAAAAAGCGATGATGCCGAGATCCAGTTCGATCCTCTCAAACCTCGTCACCGCATCAGGGCCGGAGAAGTCCGAGAAGATGATGTCCATCTGCGGCAGCAGAAGGGTCCTGTAGATCTCCCCGATCCTTTGCCGGAGTGATGGCAGGTCATCCTTTCCCGGCAGGACGATCTCGATGGTCTGTCTCCCGATGGAGTGTCTCTGCACGAACACAAGCCCATCCTATCGCATGAAGCCGCTGAGTTTCCCCGCCAGGCCGGTTTTACCCGCCGCTTCCGTCCTGATGGCGTCGACGGCACTTGCAAGTCCCTTCCTGGCCTCGGCGTCCCTGATGCCCGACGTCTTCGTCTTCGCAAAGTCGATGAACCTCTCCTCTTCGGAGCCCGCGGTGATATCGGCCTCCCTCTTACCCAGTCTCGTCAGGGAATTCGCAATGACTCTGACCGACATCATGTCGAGTTCCTTTCTCATGGCCAGGTCCTGTTCCGACGCCTTGTCGTTCTTCACCCTGTCGTCGATCTCCTTTGCGTAGTCCTCGATCCCCTTCAGGATATCGGCCGTCCGGGAAAGATCGGGGTCGACGAATTTTCCATTCGTTTTCGGCGGATGGATCGTGTCGATGATCGAATCTATCGTCCCGGTCTGATATTCGAGGGCATTCTTCTGCATGACCAGCTGGGCTTCATGAGTCGTGACCTTGGCCGAGACCTTGTCCAGGTCCGCCTTGACCTCATCGATGATTTTCGCCAGTTGCGTCTCCTTGCTGACGCGGGCGAGGAGGTCGTTCAGCCCGGACCAGTTGGGCTTCACCTCCAGCTCAGGCCAGTAATCCGCGTCCTCCTCCCCTTCCTCCATGTCAGGGCACCAGTAGGGCAGGGAGAAATCCGCCACGATCCTCTTTGTCGCGGAGGAATAGACGAGGATGAGGGTGCCTCCATGCCGCACGGCGCCTGAGTGTCCGATTCCCGGGTTTTTCAGCAGGAAGCGGCCGAAAAGGGAGAGCGCCTTGAAGGTCTCGCCTGCGTGCTTCAGGAGGTCCTGTATCCTTTTGAGCCACAGGTACTGGGTGCTGTCGATCAGCGACTCGTAGGGGCTGAAGGCCGAGTGGTACGTAACGCTGCGGACGCTCTTGTTCAGCTCTGCAGCCGTCACAACCGCCTCACCGTACACCTTCTCGAAGTTTGCGTGGTCGATGGCGTCACCGGGCTTTTTTACTTCCTCCCTTATCGTCCCCAGCTTCATTGCCAGCGCCTCTGTCTTCTGCTGCGAGAACTCCTTGATGGAAAGGGTCGCCGCCGACACTTCCTTTGAAGGGATGTCAGGCGATTCCTGGATGGCCTTGTTGAGCTTTCCGGCGTAGTCGGAAAGGTCGTCGATTCGGCTGTAGAGGTCTACCCTCAGGAGGTTGTGGAAGGCCTTCAGGGGCCCGAAGTACTTCGGCGGTTTCCAGGGCAGCAGATGGAGATGGTCTTCGATCTGGAAGGATTGGATCCTGACAGGAAGGTCGTGTTCCGAAAGGAGCTTCAGGATTTCTATCCGTGCCGCGTCATGCTCCTTGCCCACGTGACCTTCGATTCTCAGGCATGGATAGGATGACAGGTCATACTTCAGGGGATTGAGCACCCTGTCGTTGTTGCTGTAACTCTTCGAGTGATAGGAATAGGGCTCGTCGGTCCTGCCCCTCCGGTAGAGTTCATAATTCCAGAAACGGTTGAGGGGGAACTCCTTCGAAATATCATAATAGAAGGGAATCGCCCGCATGCCCAGTGCCGATCCGGCTTCCCTGTCGGGAGTGATGACGACGGACCCGTCAACGACGGGAACGGCGAAGGTCCTGATCATGCAATCGATGCGGCGATGCAGGAAACGGGTCTTGTCGATGCCCGCACAGCAGTCGCTGCGGGCCGGCGAGGGGTAGAATCCATGGCGGAGCTCCCGTCTCGCGGTCAGGAGATGCAGCCCGACGGGACCGAGGAGGAGGTGTTTCGGAAATGCCTCCCTGTCGGGCAGGCATGTCTCGCCGTCCTGAAAGAGGCTCTCCCTGAACTCCCCGTATGCCTCGGAGAGGTCCCTGAGGAAATCCCAGATATACTGGATGCCGCCGGGAAGGGGGTGGCTTCCCAGGCCTGTCCTGATCTTCTCCAGTCTCTCCGTCCAGACTTTCGCCGGGTCATCTGCACAGACGCCGCTCAGCAGGGGCTCGCACACTGAACAGGAGAGGGAGAGGACTTCCATAACCATCTTCAGGCAACCGTCGATCACGTCCTTGTAAGCGCCTGCCAGGCTGTCATAACTGTTGATGGTTTTGGTGCTCAGAAGAGGACGCCGACAGAAGAGGTCGGGAAGTCGTGCATAGAGGGCCCGAGGATTGACCATGTTCCCCAAAAGGTGGCCCGCCTTGTCCGCCTCCGCCAGGAGGAACCTGAGGTTCTCCCTTTTCATCTTGCCCTTGTTGTCGCAGGCGCCGCCCGTGCAGATGTCGGGGTCGAAATCATAGCTCTCCAGGTAAAGAATGCACACGTACTCATTTATACTGTTAAAGGCCGACAGGGGTTTCGCCTGTGCGGAGTCCTCCAGGAGTTCATACAGGGGGATCTGTTTGTCGGCACTGATGAAGCCTGTATAGTGGGCCTCTTTATCTTCAAAGGCCCTGAACTTCGTGAACGTTCTGTCCGCCGGCAAGACCAGAAGGTCGCCATCCGTTGTCACGGCGCAGCCCTTCGAGACGGTCAAGGATCCCTGGACGAGCCGCACATCGAGACCGCAGACGATACCGGCGCCGGACAGGCAGAGGCGCGTCAGGCGATCCTGACTGTCAAGGTACACGCTGAGGTCGTTCAGTTGGTCCGCCGTGAGCAACTGGTCACGTTCAAAGACGGTGTATGCATCGCCGGTGCCGGTGAATTTCAGGGTCTTTGCCATGTCATCACTCCTCTTGTGTTCCTAAGGTGGTACTGTCGAGCACAAAGGTCCTCTTCCCGTCGGACGGCTCCGTGCATTCATACAATCCTGCTGCGGGATAGACGTTTTTCAGGGTGCTCATGACGTCGATAAGCCTTTGCAGTGATGCGCTCCTCTCCGTCCCGGAGCCGCCGGCCGAGGCCTGGAGCCACTTCCTGTATGCGTCCTCGAAGTCGGCCATCTGGGTTTGATTTATCCAGCATATCCTCGGCACAATGTGGGCCGGCGTTTCGAGGCGAATCGTCTTTTCCACGAAGCGCCGGAATTTCAGCGGGTCCTCCTGATCATTCCCGTTGTAGAACCTGGGAGAGTATGCAGGCAGGACAAAGGTCACCCTGAAGGAGTAAGGGTCAAGGGTTTGACCGTTTGAACAGCCTAAGCCGGTGCAGACAGGAAGCAGGGCGTCCGTCTTTGTCTTCGGCCTCAGAAGGATGTGCTCCACCATGAAGAGGCCTTCGTCGCTGTACCGCTGGACAAGGAAATCGACGAGGAAGTCGATTGCTGCCTCCCGCTCTTCTGCGGTCCTGAAGTACTCGATCCTGCGTGCAACCACATTCCTGTCTTCGTCGACGATGTTGAAGTAGAACCGGTGATCGGTCGTCTCGTTCCGGTCGAAACCTTCCCGCGTCATGGCCCTTGTGAGGGCCTTCCTCATTTCACCGATCGCTTTCTGCTCGTCCAGGTAACGGGTGCTGCTGCTGAGGAGGATCTTTCCCGAGGCCTCATCAATGACCCTGAACCGGTATTCCCTTATCGTGTCAGTATCCCTCTCCGGGTACACCTCGTACTTTATCCTGGCCAGGTTCCTCCGTCTGAAGTTCTCGATGCCGAGCAGACGTGCAAGACGCCGCTCCAGACCGGTCACATTCTCCGTGTCCCAAAGGTGTTTTTCATCGCCGTAATTGAAAGAAGAGGCACGGCCGCTGTTCGTCTCACCGTAATCCTTCAGGAAATCGGCCTTTGTCCTGATCGCCTTGTCCCTTCCCTGTCCGTTCATCGTGCTGTAGAGCACTGAAACATACTCCGAGAAGTTTTCGGAGAACCTTGCCAGGAGATGGTCGAGGAAACGGTTTCTCCTCTCGTAGAACACTTCGCTCTTCTCCTGTTCCGTCAGGTCCTGTAAACGTATCTCCATGTTGCCCGCATCGGCGTAGATAGCGTCTGATCCTTCGAAGTCTTTGACGGTCTGTGAAAAATAGGTATGCCTGACGTCCCTGTCGAAAGAGAAGAGGTCCCTGACGTGGGCGAGCTGGGCAAAGCAGTTCGCGAGCACCTGGTCGAAAAAGAGCACATAGGCCTTCAGCTGTTTTGCCTGGGCCTTGCGGGTTTCCGAGGAGCTCTCCGGCAGCCCCGCCCGGCCGATGCCGTAGTTTTTCGGGAAATCGTTCTGAATGGACCTGTACAATGCCGGGTCCCTGTATGTGCCCGGGGGAATGGGAATATCTTCAGTCATTCTCCGCTGTCCCGCCCTCTCCTGCTCCCTCAGCGCAGAGAGGAGAACCCGCACTTTCTCCGTGTCTCCCCTGAAGGGGTGCACATCCTTGTAGAAGACGAGACGCGACTTCTCCAGGTTCAGGACCGCCTGTTTCCCCTGTGGGACGTCCACGGTCCAGGGGTCGGAACTCATGACCGTTTCGCCGGAAGCCGTCAGCAGGGCGAGACGGAAATCACGGACGGATCGTACACCGTCGATGGCCATGATGATGCTGATCAGGTCGGAGAGCTGGATCGTCTTCTTCAGCGACGCCCCTTTCAGCTCCTCCCCGTCGATAAACCCGTGGGTCAGGACGGGGCCTTCGAAGATCTCTTCGGCCCGATATCCCTTGGCGATCATCTCCCTGAGCGAGTAGAAGCGGACCGGCGGGGTCAGATGCTTCTGCAGCTCATTGAAAATCCGGGCCTGAACATCGTTGACGTCAGTCCTGTGATCGAGATCGATCTCGGCGCAGAGGATGTACTGCTGTCGACCGATCACGGTCACGCCGAGGAAGTCCTCGCAGAGGTTTCTGCTGTCCATGAGCCTGGCCCGTGCCCTGTTGATGACCTCCTGCTCCTTTTCATTGTCTCCTGACAGGTCTTCATCGAGCTCAAGGACGACATTGTAGAGCCCCCCCAGGGTGATCGTCTCCGTATCCGCCTTTCCCGGCTTTTCGGTCGTAAGACGGCTTTCGGAGCAGTCCAGATAGAGAGGATCGACGACGGCCTTTTCGATCCAGGCATTCCTGACGCCCTCTATGTCGAGAAGGAGACGGCGGTAATCCTCCTCTGTCAGGGGGCAGGAGGGGAGTATGGTGAGGGCGCTATGGAAGTGCCTGCGCATGGCCCCGGCAGTGTTCTTTTCTGCGGCGATAAGGTCCTCCAGAGGAAAAGATATGCGGTAGCCCAGATCCGTCATGGCATAGCAGAGAAGCTCGAGGATGGTCACGCCGGGATCGTGGACGTTATAATCCGTCCAGTGCCTGTGGGCGAGGGTCTCGATGTGGCTGAGACCCTCCCTGCGGAGGACCTCGTAGTTCTGCGAGGGCTCGCCGGACTTGTCTTTCGGTATGGTCAGACTCTCGGCCATCACGTGCTCCCTTCCATGCTTACGATCGTGTGCTTCCGCGCCGACACCAGGATGGACCGGGCACTGGACGGACGAGCCGCATCCTGTATCAGCCGGATCACCCCGCCGGTCCTCTGGTACATCCTGAATTCCCTTATATACTCTATGCAGGGGAGATGCTCAATGGAGGAGATCACCTGGGACCTGTGAATCCGGCCTCCGAAGGAGATGTCGGCGCCGGCCCGGTAAGCCCAGGGACAAAAGAGTTTTTTCAGTTCCTCCTGGAGTTGAGAGCTCCAGTACCCAAAGTCGTATCCCTGCTTAAAGGCCACTTTGAAGGCAGTCTTTATCTCCTCATACGCGGGGTTCTTCACATGGACCGTCACGGAAGGGCTCACGTGAAGCTTGAGGAATTCTCCGATCTCCGTCAGGGTTCCGAGGTCGACCCTCGGACGGAGGGGATCGACGGCGTTCCTGTTCGACAGGTCAGGGATGACGACCACTGTGACATGGCCGGGGGCGGTTTCCGAGGAGGGGGACGTATGGCTGAGACACTTTACCTTGTAGATGCGAGGAAAATGCTCGAGGATGAGACGCTCATAGTCCCAGACGGTGATGGCCCTCTTCTTGTGGCGCAGACGCTCACTCACACGGGTATAAAACGATGATGCGTCTTCCGCAGCCCTTCCCCCGAAGGACGCATAGGGCTGGCTCGTGGTCTTCACTGACGCCATATCCTCGGAGAGCCTCGTGATGCTCTTGGCAGGCAGGGCTTGTGAAAGATGGGACGGATCGTTCCCCTTGTCGACAAACTGGGCGACGCCCGCGTTCGCCTGCACGTCGATGAGCTGACAGAGGGCGTCCGTGTCCTTTTCCACGACGGCCCTCAGCCATATGCAGCCCTTGGGCAGCACCGTGTCGGTATCCGTCGCCTCCCGGGGAATCGAAAAAACGATGATACCGCTCCTGAGAAGGCCCTTTGTCGAGTCTGAAACGATGTCCGCCTCCCCGAGGGCCGTCCAGGCATTTCCGGTGAGAACGCTCCATCCGACCTCTACCCTGTCCTTGTCGGGATTGGCACTCCCCTCGGCTACCTGAAAGAGAAGCGATGCTTGCTGCTGGGGCTTTAGTCCTTGGATCCCGATGTAGAACTCCCCTTCGTTCCGGTACTGGGGGAGAAGATAGATGGAGGGCTCTGCCCCACCCGGCGACTTTGCGAGGAATCCGTGCTCCCTGCTGTGGCCGAAGGCCGTGACGTGGAAGAGTCGCACGTCCTGGCCGAGGAAATCATCCTTTTGCCGGGACGAGGGGTTCACCACCCCTGATGTGGCTCTGTAGTTCAGACTCAGGGTTTCAATGACAGGTGTATAGGGCGCCTCGGGAAGTGTGAGGCCGTTCTTGGAGGTGCCGCTCACATACTCGATCACATTCCTGGCATAGAGATCACGATAGTCGCTGTGCAGGAAGTCCCTTCTCAACCGCAGGGTGAAGCGCTTTTTCTTTCCCTGCGGGACGAAAAGGAACGTTCCGGCCTGCTGGATCCCCGCATGGATCGGAGCTGCGGGCGTCTTTGACGTGAGCTCCAGCATCTTCACTTCTTCAAGGGCCCAACTGCTGCCGAGGCAGGCCAGCTCAAAAACTTTCCACTCATCCGCCGGGGCGGATATCTGGGAGATTTCTCCCCCCTGCGAGGGGATGTCGACGGTCCGTCGCGCGTCCGTTGAGTGAAAAAGGTGAACGGGGTCCCAGGATTTTCCGTCAGGACCATACAGGGCGGCGGTGAAATAATCGTTTCCCCCCACAATGGCATTACCGTTGCTGTCCGTGTACGCCTGGTAATGATTTTTCAGGCTCGCCACGGGCACCTTCCACTGGACCGTGAAGGAGAAGCTGTCAATGCTCTTCGACTCCGCTTCCCTGTTGCCGACGTGAAAAGAGGCGCCGGCCTGGGGGGACGGTCCGAAGGGCATGAAAGGTTTCGTCGCGTCGAGGGCACCGAAATCGTTCTCCACAGTGAGGCCTTTGAGGCCTTTCACCTCCACTTCAAGTTGTATCCCCACTATGACGGCATCCCTCAGGACGGCATACCCGCTGGGGCTCCCCGTCGTGCGGAGAAGGACGAGCATGAGGGGGTCCGTCGTCTCATAAGAACCGCCGTGGATCTTGCTGTCATAGCCCGTGACCGCTTCATCAGTTCCGGAGAAGGATAGGGAAATCTGGAACTGTCCGCTCTTTCCCTCTGACGGGACCAGTGAGGCCGTCTTCGGCCCGATCCATCCTTTCTTGCCCGTCAGTGAGACCTGGAAGATGTCCCTGCCGAAGTCGGCTGTCACTGCAGTGTCGTCAAGACCTGAAAGGGTGAGGAGTGCCGTGACCTTCCTCTCCCCTCCGGTGATGGCGAGGTAGTGCGATGAGAGAGCGAAGCCGATCTGGGCCCGCTGCTGCTTAACTGTTCCGAAGGCGCTCCATTTCGGCTCCGGCGTGTCGAAGGCGCCGCCCAGCCCGTCGGAGGAATCGGCCTTCGGCGCCACGTGGAGCGTGTCGCGCAAGGTGTCGTAATGGACGGAGCGGAGGTGCGCAATCTTGTATGGCCGGACCGTCACATCCTCCTTCAGGACGTAGAACAGCTCGTTCCCCTTCTTGTCCTTCCCGGCGCTGAGGAGGGTTCCCTTCCTGATGAGGGTATCGGCAGCATGTTTTTTCAGTTCGAAGAGGACGTGGACCCTGTCGGGAATCGCCTCTCTCTTCTTCATCCCCAGGACCTGCCGGTAATAGAAGTCGAGGTGGCGGGCCGTGATGGAGTTCATTGCGTCCTGACCATGCCGGAGCAGGAGCAGGAAGGCAAGATAGAGCGCCAGGTGTGGCTCGTGGGCGCCGTATCCCGATAGTTTCGCAACGACCTCCGAGGGATCCTGACTGAAGAAGGGCTTCCAGGTTCCGCACGGAGCGTTTGTGGCTTCATCATAAAACGTGAGGTTATCGGCAAACGCTCCTGCAAAAACGAGCCAGTCCTTCAGGCTCCGGTCATCGACCCTGGCATAAGAGGGGTCCAGCTCTCCGGGAAAGCGCCCGGTCCTGCTCTGGCCGTCCCTCAGGAGATGAAAGATCACTTCAGGTCCCCGTTCCATCGTTTCCATAGATCACATCATCCCCTCTCCTTCACTGTAGAAGGGGTAGACGAAGTTGTACCGGGAGTTCGTCGTCCTGACGGTATAATCGATCCGTATGTCGAGCCTGCCTTCACCTTCAGGAACGGGCAGGATGTCAACAGCCTCGAGGGATATCCTCGGTTCGAAGTGGAGGATCGCCTGCTCAATGACCCCCTGCACGTAAGTCTTGAGTGTTGTGCTGAGGGGCTCGAAGACCAGGGCTTCCAGGTTGCAACCGTAATCGGGACGGAGGATCCGTTCTCTCGGTGCCGTTGACAGCAGGATCTCCAGGCTCTTTTCGATATCCTCCTCGTCGGAGGTCATCCCGACTCCCCCTGTACTGACGGAGAAAGCGGGAGGAAAGCCCCAGCCTCTGCCGAGAAATGATGTGTACATGACATCTTCCTTATTCTCCATGGTTTTCCCTCATCCGATCAGGACCGTCGGCGCCCCGAGGACAGCGGAGGCGCCGCATACGGAGGCATCGCCCACCCTCAGGGCAGGCTTGCCGCCTATCAATACCGTGGCGCTTCCCGTAGGAAAGGGACCGACGGTGGGCTGGTGTCCCGTGGGAGGAAGCGCACAGACGTGGAGATCCGCAGCCACCGCTGCCGGCATTCCGCCGATCAGGACCGTCGGCATGCCCGGCCCCGAGATGACACCGCCGTGATTCGTCACATCTCCTGTTCTCGCTGCAGGTGGCACTCTCCACCCTCCCTCAGTTGATCTGGACCAGGGACCCTTTGATCACCATGACGCCGGCGGATGTGAATTCGGCACCCGCCGATCCCTCGACCTTGATGCTTTGATCGGCCTTGAAGCCCACCGAGGACCCGCCGACCGTCAGTGTGCCGCCGGCCTTCAAAGTGATATCACCCTGGCTTTCGAGGGTTATGCCCTGCGAGCCCATGTCTATCTTGTTACCGTTTTCATCTTTCACCGAGATGGTCCCTGCCGCCTCGTCGAGACTGACGGACTTTCCCGCCGGGGTCTCGATGGAGATGCTCTTCTTGTCGTCATTGAAGAGGAGCTTCATGCCGCTCCGCGTGACGAAGCCCTTCTCGTGGTTGTCGTCGCTGGAGCTGATCGGGGCGGGCTTCGCACTGCTGTTCATCATGCCCAGGACGATGGGATCACGGGGATCTTCGTTCAGGAAGCCCACGATCACTTCATCGCCGATCTCCGGCCTGAAGAAGGAGCCCCTTTGGCTGCCGGCGTCGAGTGTGGCCAGGCGTGCCCAGGTGCCGCTGTCGTTCCCGTTCACGAGAGGCATCGTCACCTGTATCCGGTCTTCACCATCCGGATCGCCCTGGAGCTGTGTCACAATGCCGACCTGGAGCCCTCTCACAGCGGGGATGAGCCCCGATGCCGGCCGGGCGCTTACTTCCCGGTCCTCGGTAAACCAGAGGGCCGATCCGCCGAACTGGGCATCCGTCGTCCAGAGCCCTCCCGCTATCTCGTGGCGGACGCCTGTGACGAAGGCAGTGCCGTTGAACCGGTCACCGAATCCCTTCAGCTCAAAGGTGTCGCCGGGGTTGACGTCGCCGTATCCCGTGAACTTCACCCTGCCGCGGACCTTGGACAGACGGGACTTGAGGGACTGGGCGTCCGCCCATGTCCTGATCTCCGGTTCCCTGCGGCAGCCGCCGTGCTGGACCGTGAAGTCGCTTTGCCCCAGGACCTGGGAGAGAGAGCCGGCCGTCAGATTCCCGGGAAGTGTTATCTGAGGTTCGGCTCCCTGGGGCGACAGGAGGCTTTGGTTCGCCGCGTCCCAGGACCGGGCCGTCACGGGCGGGAGCTGGTCCCTCGCATCGATCTCGGCCTCGAATTCGAGGACTGAGGAGCCGTAGAGGACGGCGATCTTCGGCTGCGCCGATGTATTCGGACTTTTGACGGCCACGCCGTCGCCGTTGGTCAGGACCTGCATGCCGTTCACTTCCGCACGGTTCACCATGAAGTCCCAGTCCGTGCAGGCATACTGGACCAGTTCGCGATGCTGCACCGCCGTTGCGTCCACATCGGCTGAGAGCGAGTATGACCCCAGAAGGGCCTGAAAGACGTCGCTGTCCTTCATATTGTGATAATAGGCGCTCTTTCGTCCCACCGTGAGTTTCACCGCCTCGTGCCTGCAATCCGCGACGAGAGTCGACGGCCCCCGTCGTCCCGCCTTAATGGCGTGTTTGACAATAATGCCCCTGAAGATCGTCGACTCCTGAGAATGGTACCCGGCCTGTATCTCCACAGACTTGCCGGGCACGAAGAGGGCCGAACTGCTAAGTCTGAAGTCCTCCCGGGCCGCGTCGCCGTCCAGGAGGACTATCCTCGCCTGGGTGATCCTGTTGGCCGCTTTCGTCACCACGAGGGAGAAGACATGGCACTCACCGCTCAATTCCCGGCCGTCGACAAGAACCGTAAAGGTCACATTGTCCGACGGCGCTGCAGTGGGGATAGTGCTTCCGTCACCCACGGCTGACCTTCTCCAGGGGCGGGAACAGAACTCTGTCGCCTGCCTTCAGGCCCCTGAAATGACTCATTCCGTTCGCCTGTGCAACGGCGAAGTAGTAGGTGGCGTCACCGTAAATTTCAAAAGCCATCAGGGGCAGGCTGTCGCCTTCCCTGAGGACCCTCACATGGGTGAGGTCCGGCGATGTCTTGTTCTCTTTCTTCGCCCTCGTGGAGTCGTCGACATTCTCCCTGAAGGTGGAGGTAATGACCGCCCGCAGGGGTGTTCCGTCGGGCTTGAAGAGCTTGTAGGTCGTCTCCGCCTTCAGCAGAACGCAGTTCGACCTCAGGGTGCCCCAGACCACCTGGAGGTAGCGGGGCCTGTGGATATTTCCGTCATATCCGACCACATCGAAGAACTCCTTTACCTTTGCCGGCACATCGGCCTTCTCGCCGGCTGCGCCGGTTCCGTCGATGGTGAATTTCAGGGTGTAGTCCTGGGGCTTGATCCGCTTGAACTTCATGGGACTACCCGTCGTCCCCTTCCCCTGGCCTTCCTCGTACTCGATGTCATAGACCCGCTGGTATTCCTCGGGATTGAAGAGGACCCTGAACTCGGCAACGGGGCTTCCTGAATAGTCGGCCTTCGTGAAGGCCTTTATGACGAGCTTCTCCAACTGCCCTCTCTGATTCGTGACGGCCATTTATCGCTCCTTCCGGTCGGCGAGGATCGCCAGGACCTGCTCGACGCATTCGGCGACGAGGGCCTCCCTGTCAGGGGCTTCTTCTCCTGCAGCCTGGCGCACAGGCCCTGACTCCCCGGCAATGACGGCCCTGATGACGAGCTCATTCACCTGAACAGGCATGTCTAAACCCTCCGGAAGTATTTGTACGCCAGTTCCAGGGTCTCGACGACCAGGGCGTTCTCCATGGCCTTGAAATCCGACACGACCCACTTCACGGGCCAGGCCCCGACGAATGTCCAGCCCAGTATCGGCTGGTGCTCCTCATTGAGAAGCGTCACCAGGACATCCACGGGCTTGAACTCGAAGTTCTCCAGTGCGTCGCTCAGCCAACGGACGAGTCCCGAGTCCTTCAAGAGCCCCCTCTTGAGGACGAGATTCCCGAACTTTGTCCGTGTCGGCAAACGATGAGTGAACCGGGTTTCCCCGCCCTCGACGAGTTCCTCTGTCCCCATCTCGGCAGTAAGGCCCGAAACCTCCTGAAAGCGGACATCGTTGTCATTCAGGCCCCCGAGTCCGAACTCGACCCTGAAGTGGAAGCCTGCAGGGGGATATGGTTCCGCCATGGCTTACCCGTTCTCGATGGTCAGTCCCTCGTGGGCGATCTCGACAGACTCGATGGCCACCTCGTTTCCCGTGGCCTTGAGACCGGGTCCTTCGATCTTGACGGGGAAGGCGTTGACTGCCTTCCAGGTCATGACGGGCTCGTGGTTTTCGTTCAGAAGACTGATGATGATGTCCCTCCTCGTGACCTTGTTGAGCTTCGTCGTGTTGAGCCACTCGAAGAACTCGTTGTCCTTCGGCACGATGCCCCTCTTGAGGGTAATGTTGCCGAACTTGGGAATGCCCGGCATCTTTCTCGCCGAATACTCGGGACTCAGTCCGTCCCTGTACTCGATCACCTGTGTCTCGCGGTTCAGGCCCGAGACCTCGGAGAAACCGAGGTTCATGCCTCCCCACTGGACCTGAAAATGAAAGACCGGTAACGGGTACTCAGCCATGATCTCCTCCTCTTGTATCCTCTCGATCTTTTCCTATTCCCTCTTCTCCGATGATCCCTGTTGTCACGACGTCTGCAT
Source organism: uncultured Nitrospiraceae bacterium (assembly GCA_963705105.1). Classification (GTDB taxonomy): domain Bacteria; phylum Nitrospirota; class Thermodesulfovibrionia; order Thermodesulfovibrionales; family Dissulfurispiraceae; genus CAVPIW01. The sequence continues at coordinate 820,737 of CAVPIW010000006.1, forward strand.
CTTGTGGGAGAACTTCAGAATGATGAACTCGGCGGGCCTCACGACGGCCATCCCGATTTCGACGTTCATCCGTCCCTCCAGGATGTCGAGGGCCGTCATGGTAATGCCGAGACCGACTTTCACGTAGAAGGCGTCATCGGGCTTCGCCCCTGCAAGGGCGCCGTCCCGCCATTTCTGGATCAGGTAGTTTTCTATCATGGACTTCACCTTGATCCAGGTGTTCGCGTCGTTCGGCTCGAAGACGGCCCAGTACGTGGACTTCTTGATCGATTCCTCCACCATGTTGAAGAACCGGCGCACCGGCACGTACCGCCACTCGTTGTCGTTCCCAGCCAGGGTCCTGGCGCCCCAGACGAGGATGCCCTTGCCCGTGAAGACCCTGATGGCGTTGACCGACTTGCCCGCCACGGGATCCACATTCAGTGACTCCTGGTCCTGGCTCGTGATCCTGACGGTCGGCTTGATCACGTTATAGAGCGACACATTGGCAGGGGCCTTCCAGACGCCGCGGGCCGCATCGACTCTCGCATAAACGCCGGCTATCGCGGAACCCGGCGGGAGGGTGACCCTCTGCTTGTTCATTTCGGCCTTGATCTGGTTGAACAGGACGTTTTTATTCTTCTTGATGTCGTCGTCGCTTATATGTTTGCCTGCCAAATCGTTTGACACGCTGCCCGAGACGGCTGTATGTGTGCCAATCGTGATGTTGCTGTCGGTGCAGTAATAATTGAGCGATGTCTCGATCCAGGGATGGTACACTGCGCCGTACTTGATCTGGTCGAGATCGCCGGATATCTTGCTGCGCAGGGTGCCTACGTTACTGCCGTGGACGTCGATGACTGCGAAGCGGTCCTGTAGTGTCGTACACTGCAGGAGGGCGGCGTTCATGACCTCGTAGAAGTCATCTTCATCAAGGGAGACGGCATCGGGAAAGACAAGGATCGTCGGCTCGTCCTCCTTGCCGATCCTGGCGAGGCCCCCGAGCATGCCCGAGGAGTCGTTCCCTTTGGCAGGCGTGTCACTGTAGCCGCCCACGGAGACGATGTAACAGGGGCCGCCCCCGTTGGCGAAGAACATCTTCAGGCTGTAGTACATCCTGTAGAGAGTGCCGCTCGCATCGCGGGTGATATCTGTTATCTTGAAGGTGCCGAGGCCTGTGTCTTCCAGGATGTCGACGGTGAAGCTCTCCTCGTCGGCCCCGCCGAAGTATTCCTCGTACTCCGCCATTGATGCTATTCGTGTGGGAATATTCCTCAGGTCGTCCGCCTTCAGTTTCTCTGCTTTTTTGGTGTAGCCGATGAAGGCCGGAATGGCCGTCGCCACCTCCGCCACCGATGGCGGGAAGAGGGATATCTCCTCCACATAGACATCCGGGGTTTTATACGTTGCCATACGGTTCTCCTCCTTTTTCTCTAAATGTAGATATAGATTTCAGAATATGCCCCAGTTCCGCCACTCGAGGGGACAAGGGCGGCCGCTGAAGGGTTTGCCAGATCCTGTATCTCCAGGGGGCCTCCGCCCCCGCCGTTCTTCTTTTTCAGTGCTATCCCCTTCACAGGTTTAATCGCAAGGGGAAGTCTCTGGTTCGAGACGAAGGGAACTGCGTCCGTTCCGTCGCCCAGGGTCATGACGGGAAGTCTCGTGAACTGTATGCCCGGTGCTGGATGATGGATCGAAAGGTCTCCGGGGTCGACGGTCCGACGGTACTTGAGGACCACGTAATACTTCCAGAAGGTCCTGCGTGCGTCGACCCGGACGGTATAGGTCTTCCTGACGACATCGAATGAGTCGTTCAGGAACCTATAGGGTCCGGGCACGTGGGAACCGCAGCAGATGTCGATGACGGCAAAGGCCTTCATACGCGCGATCTCATCACTTGCGTAGAAGTCAAAGGCCTTCTGCCCGTCAATGTTGATCGTGTACATCCCCGGTCCCCGGGGTCGAAGGTCGACGGTGCAGATGCCCGTGCCGTCCGTCGTGCTGACGGAAAGGGACCGCACCTTTGTCCCGAGGCTGTCAAGGATGTCGAGAAGCACGGAATTCTGCGTTGACTGAAAGGTGTAGCGGAAAGAGAGAGGTCTCAGGGCAACGCGATCGGCGGAGGAAAGATAAGGGTTCTGCGTGTCGGCAGTAAGAAGCAGTGCGCCTTGCTGCTGATTGTCCCGGAGGTTGTGGAGGCTATAGATGAAGCCGGGCAGTCTATCCAGGGGGACATCCGAGTAATTGACCATACGGGGATCAAGAGGCAGGACGACGAAAGAGAATGTCAGGGGAGAATCAATCGGCTTCAGGGGATGTGAGATTCCTCCCCCGTCTTCCGTTATTTCATAAAGGAGGACGAAGCCTCCCGGTATCTTCTTGAAGAGCAGGCCCCAGTTAGCAAGGAGCTTCCGGCATTCCCGCGTCGGCGCCAGGTCGAACACCTCCCCAGCCGTTCCTTCGAAGAAGCGGTGGAAAAGGCGCACCTCGACCATTTTGCCGAACTGTATCCTCATCGCCCCCATATGCTCCTGTCCGAGAAATTGATCGTCATAACGGGCTCCTGCTCGTCGGACTTCTGGGATTCCTGAATCGTCAGCATCCTGACCTTGTACATGACAGAAGGCATATACTTCGCGCCGAGGGAGGCCCAGAGATGGTTCTGCTGCTCGAAATCGAGGGAGTGGAGCTCCACCACGAGTTTCTCTGCCACACCTTCAAGTGCCGGGATGTCTCCCGGAGTGAATACGTTTCTGCTCTGGAAGAGGCGCACTGCGGCGGAGAGGAACTCCAGCGCGGTTTTGTAGTTCTTAAAATGAGAGGTGACCATGACATAGAGGTTCAGCTTCACCTCCGGGTTTCTGTGCGAGACTCTGCCGTTCAGGTCCGTGCTGACCGCTGCCTGCGCCCGCAACACTCGCTCCTCTTCGAGGCAGACAAGCGTGAGGGCGAGGGAGTTCTCAGGAATGGCGACGCTCCCGTCGGGCTTCACGAGGGGGGAAAGAACGACCACGGAATCGCTCGTCACGTTGAGCTCCGGCAGGCGCAAAAGGAAACCTGCCACAACCTGCCGCAAGGCATCGAGGGCCCTGTCGATCACATCACGCCTCCGCCTTTTGTTTCCCGGTGTTCAATTTGTATCGCATCGCTGACCCTGAGCCTCCGGATTCAATGAGCAATCCCTTGTCGACCAACTCTGAGATCGCATCCCTGATGAGCCTCCCTTGGTGCCTGATCTTTCTCTCCAATAACCACCACTGGACGATTCCATCGGCCGTATCCTCCGCATCAGGATGATCGGTGAGATACGCCAGGATTTCGCGACTGATGGCCGCTTTATCAGAGAAACAGATGTCGTCTTTCACAAGATTGCGTCTCCGGTAACGCTGTAAAGAGCAGCATCCGTGCCACGTGAAACGGGGGTTGTGCAAACGTAAAAGGAGCAAAATCAACAGCTCAAAAATCAATGAGATAACAGGGAATGCAAGGGAAGAGGCATGAGTGCGGCTGTAGAACTTCGGGGGACAACTATGCTTTTTTTCTCACAGGGATGATTGTCTGAATCGTAAAAGGCATTGAATCGATACCATCCAGCGGTAGGATAATTTTGTCATAGGGTAAGACTGAGGAAGTCCTATGCCTGCGCGGATCGCATATCCTGAACGTTTATATTGTGCTTCCTGATCAGCTCCCAGAAGGCGCGGCGGTCCTTTTGGGCAGACCTCGCGGCGCTGGAAATATTCCCTCCGTGCGTCAGGAGCAGGCTCTGCAGGTAGTCCTTTTCGAATTTCTCGACCGCCCTCGCCTTCGCCTGCCGGAATGATTCCGTCTCACCCGTCCACGGAACGTCAGGGAGTGGAAGGCCGGACGCATCGATCACCCCGGCAGTCGAAAAGACGACGGCTCGCTCGATGATGTTTTCCAACTCTCTCACGTTCCCGGGCCAGTCATAGAGCAGCAGTCTCTGCATCGCCTCCGGCGTGAATTCGTGCGCGTCCCTGTCGAGTTCCGAAGCGTGATGATCAAGAAAATGCCGTGCGAGAACAGGGATGTCCTCCCTGCGCTCCCGCAGCGGGGGCAGGACAAGGCTCACGACATTGAGGCGGTAGTAGAGGTCCTGACGGAATTTCCCCTCATGCATCGCCCGGCCGAGATCGATATTCGTCGCCGTGATGACACGCACGTCGGCGCGGCGGCTCTTCGCAGACCCGATGGGCCGGTATTCCTTTTCCTGGAGAAGGCGGAGCAGTTTAACCTGTGACGCGAGGGGAAGACAGTCGATCTCATCGAGAAAGAGCGTGCCGCCCTCTGCTTCCTCGACGAGGCCCGGCTGCGACGAATCAGCCCCCGTATATGCGCCCTTCATATGTCCGAAGAGCTCCCTCTCGATCAACTCCCCGTGAATGGCGCCGCAATTGACGGGGATAAACGGTTTGCCGGCCCGGAGGCCGAGGTAATGGATTGCCCGGGCACACAGCTCCTTCCCCGTGCCCGTCTCGCCGGAAATGAGGACAGTCGCTTCGCACCTGGCGACGAGCGGTATTTTCCTGATCTCTTCCAGAAAAGCCGGGCTCTCTCCGACCATCTGCCTGAGGCCGATCTTCTCCTTGAGTCTCCTGACGAGGGGTTCCCCTGCCCTTCCTTGCTCAACGTGCCTCCATATGCGGGGAAAGATGTCGACCGCCCGGAGAGGAGATGAAATGAAGTCATCAACTCCCGCCCTGAGAAGCTCGATCATGTCCTCCGACCTCTCATCCCCGGAGGTCACAGCGAGGATAGGGACATCCGGGGACGATCCGGTCAATAATTTTACCAGCGATCCGAGACCGGAGCGATCGTCCGGCAGGACGAGGAATATCAGGTCCGGCCCGTATTCCCTGATCGTCCCGGCGAGGGCGGCGGAGACGGGTGCACTCATGACATGCATCACCGACTTTTGCGACGAGAGGATCTGCTCCAGAATGCCGCCGCACCCTGACAGCTCGTTCTGATCGATCAGGAATACCCTTATGTCCTGCATGGCGCCCTCCGTCTGTTGCTGAAAACCCGGAAAGACATGCCTCTATCTTCAATTAGAGTGTAGCAGAATATTGCTGCCCTGTCTTGACATTTCTTACTTTTTTTTTGACCTTTTTTGCTTTATTGCATTTCATGTTCTGAAAATTTCAGCATAGCTCTTTCCGGTTCCTGACCTGGTCTGCTCCTCCATGTATGTACATGCCCATGCGTAAGGTGGGTAGGAAAAAGCATACACTGGGTCATAAGAAACCATGCGGCAGTCCCTGTCGCGTATTGCGATTTAGGCCTATTTCAGATGCGCTTTATGGCATCAGGATTGCAGTTATACCAAGAGCTGCTCAATGAGCGGCTATTGACTTGCTGAAAAGAAGAGTAGAGAACCGGGTCGAGAAAATGCCTGGTTGAGCGTTGCAGACGCGGTGAGCAACGGAAGAGGAATGTGTCGGCAAGTCGTCACGGCTTGCTATCAGCAGGAATCGAACTATAATTAAGCAGAAACCCCTGACGGTATTCCCGGATGCCGAGGTATACGTACACACAAGGAAAGCCACTCAGCAGGTCTGACGGCACGATGAGCCCTTCCACAGGGTTCCCTTAAAAACAAAAAAACAGAAGCTACAAGGAGGTAACACATGATCACAAAAACAGTCATTCTTGCGCTCAGTACAGTTCTCGTCTTCGGCTTGGGACTTGCCATGGCTACAGAGGCAGAGCATGGGCCGGAATTCGAGAACGAGGTCGAAATGGAGCACGGCATCGAGGCTGAGCATTGCCCCGGCGGCGGTCAGATCTTCCTCGGCACGGCGTCTATCACTCCCCCGTCGGCCGGATCGACAATGTCGGGTCTCACGGCGAATCTGCGTCATCAGGATTGCGTGGCCGAGGTCGAGAACGTCGAGGCCGAGAAGAAAAAGATCAATGAGGACGTTCATGTAAAAGGCGAGTTTGAAGTGCGGCCCGACAACAAGCTTGAGATCAAGGACATGACAATCGTCCATGACAATAACAAGGTCACCAGCGCAGCCGGCGACGATTTCACGGTCACCTGCACAAAGACGATCCCTGCGGGGACCTTTGACGGTGCCACCAGCACGCTCGTAGGAACGGTCACGGTGACCTGCACAGCCACCGGCACCATGAAGAAAAAGGCCGACGACCTCTTCCTGGAGCTCCTGCCGCACCAGTAGAATCTATGCGGGTGGGTGAGGGAGGAATCCGGGAACTCCCCCTCATTACCATCCGCAGAAAGTCAATGGAATCGAATACTGAGGAGCAGCGGAGGGGGACCGCCGCTCCTTTTTTTGTCGTTTCAGTTCTTAAGGACGAGGAGAGGAATGCGTGAGAGGAGAGCTAAGGGTCCCGAGGAAGGCCTCGATCTGAAAAAGCTCGTCGTCCGTCAGACCGCCGTGCCCGACGGAATGGTCGACACCGCCCTGTCCCGGCTTCAGGCTGCGGTAGTGCCGCAGGACCTCTGAGATAGTGCTGATCTGGCCGGCATGCATGTAAGGCGGACGGTCCGTCACGTTCCGGAGAGAGGGAGTCTTGAAGGCCCTCATGTATTTCTCCGTCTCTGTGTCCATAAATAGGAGCTCCGCGCAGTCCTTCGGCCCGGCGTCGCTGTATTTCCCGAGACAGTTGAACTCGTCGGCACGCACAAGGCCGATCCCATCGGCCCTGCCCCTGTCAGGGGGGAGATCGGGCGGGGCCGGGACGCCGACATTATGGAAGTCGCCGTTTGTCAGGAGGGGGCCGTTGTGGCAGTTGACACATTTCGCTTTCCCGATGAAAAGCCTCAGTCCCTGCAGCTCCTCCTTTGTCAGCCCCTTGTCCATGCCTTTGCCATCCCCGCTGAGGAGTGACGCCACGGCCCTGTCGAACCGTGACGGAGTCGGCACGATGAGCCGGACAAAGGCCCCGATCGCCTTGCCCATGTTTGCGTAGATCCTGTTCACTTCATTCCTCACATTGAGATTCATGGAGTTCCAGAGGGCGTCCGCAACGACATCGTCCGTCGCCGGGCGCGCCCCGGGAGGGCATGTCTCATCGGTGAAATGTGATACCGGGCCGAAGACTTCCTCATATTCCCTGTGGTAGAACTCGTCGATGAGCCGCGCGCAGGTCGAGCGGGCAAATCCATGTTCAAGGGGATTCTCAACAGGAGCGAGGGCCTGAGACCACAGGCTGTCCTTTCTGCCGTCCCAGAAAAACCACGACTGATAGGCCAGACCGATGAGCGGCATGGTCCTTCTCGTCGTCGTCGCCAGGCCGTGCGCCCGGGGCAGGGGGTCAGTAAACCCGAGTTCCGGACGGTGGCACGTTGCGCAGGAAACGGATCCATTGGCACTGAAACGACTATCGAAGAAGATCTTCCTGCCCAGGTCCGCCGCCTTCGCATTGTCCGAGTATGCATTGGACGGATCCTTCGGCAGGGGCGGGAGCGACCCGACCCAGAGGGACCGGAGGAGAGTGACCTCCTGCTCCGTCCATCCCTGACGGTCTGCATCCGTACCGGCCAGAGGCGCCCGTTCCTCAGCGGCCCATGCCGCAGCACCGGCAAGGACGACAAGAACGACGAGTAGGCAAGTCACTCTACCTTGCAGTTGCATGGAAAGGCGGGGGTGATGCGCCTCAAAGTCTCGCGGTAGGCGACAGTACGCATTGTCAGCTTCATGTTTCAGGAATCCACTCCTTGTGTCATCGACCATTGGCGTATGGATCGTCTTTCGTTCTTTCGTTCCCGTTCTCGTTCCCGTACCCGTACACGACATCCCCTTCTCGAACCTCGATTCCTCGCTCGATCATGCGCGTCAGCATTGCCACGATGCGCACGAGACGGTCTTTGCCTTTGTGCACAGTTTCACCGTCGAGCGTTCCGCACCGGTTGAGAATGTCCAGAATGGCTCCACATTCCCTGGCCGAGCCGCTGGCGATCTGCAGATAGCGGCCTCGATCCGCCGCCGGCATCTTTCCGCAGCCTTCAGCGATGTTCAGTGCGATGGACTGCGAAGCCCGAAGAAGTTGGTCCCGCGCCGGCCGGTCCATGCCCTTCAGGGTTCGGCACAGCTCATACGCCCAGGCCGCAAAATCCAATGCCACGGCGTAAACGTCGAGTCTCTCGTGATCAAGCCTCATCGCTTTGTCGTGTACGGGAACGTGAACCGCTTCGCTGTGAACGTGTACGTTTCAAGGCCAACGCGAAGATCAGGCTACTTGAGATCGATATTGAAGGTCGCGCTGTCACGCTGGCCGCCTGCGATGACGGTAAAAGTGACCGTCCACCATCCCGGCATGTTGAACTTCATCCCCTCGATCAAATACACACCGCTGCCGATCTCCTGCGTCATCCTCGGTTTTGTCGGCAAACCGTGGCCATGCTCCGGCATCGCGCCATCGACGAGCACCTCCGCTCCCGTCACCGCCGATCCGTCCGTCCTTTCGACCCGGAGCTTCCACGTATGGATCGTGTTGAGGGGAACGGCCTGGGCCGTCTCATAGGTTATCCTGAATGATTTGCTCTTCGACATCTGCGTTGTGGAGACATCGAGCTTTTCCGGTCTCGTAACCTGGGCGCCGTGCTCATGCTTCTTGTCACCCACGGCAAGAGGGACTTCGAAGACCGCCCTGTCCCCCGTGCCTCCCTTTTTCACAGTGACCTTCAACTGCCAGAGCCCCTCCGCAGGGAGCAGCACATTGTCAACCCTGTAGAGGCCTCCGCCCTTTTCCGTAACGACGGGCTTGGCATCGACACCGTGTCCGTCATCAGCCATCCAGGGGACGACCTCGATCGTCGCTCCGGTCACGTCACGGTCCCTCTTGTCATGGATGATGACGTCGATGCTGTTTGTCCCAACCTTGAACGACTTCTCCTTGTGCACAACCTCGACGCTGTATTCCCCCTTCTCGGCGACCTGGAAGAGGCTGTCGTGGTAGTGCTGCGTGAACTTTGCCTTTCTCGCATCATACCCCTCGTCGTGGGCCGTGACAGAAATGGGGATGCACAGGATTGCAAGAAAGACGACAAGGAATCTTTTCATGACCGGCTCCTTTCCATGGTGAAATCGCTGTTGAAAAAGCGGAACTCGCCGACGGCAACCGCCTTTGCCTGTTGTCTAACTGTATCATCGTCCTTGTATGCCCTGTCAACAGGACGGTCAACGGCCGGCAGTAATACGACAATGACAGATCAACCACGAAGAGCACAGAGGTCACAGGGATGGGAAAGAAATCAGATTGTCTTTGCACGAAAAGTCGGGGCGAAGCGCTCTGAAAAACAGTGACAGTGTGAGTGTCAGTGTCAGTGTCGGCGTCACTAAGAGGTGGTCCCCATTGGTTGGACAGTTTGACGGCTGATTTAAGGTGGAAACCATCCTTCATCATGCCACCATCAGTTGTGCAGAATAGCCTGCACGGGGTAACTTCCAGTATGCCTCATGCGGCGTTCTGTCGTCCAGAGATGAATGCGGGCGCTCTTGGTTGTACTCCCCGATCCAATTCCCTATGATTTTCCTGGCCTCGCCGCCCGTTTCAAAAGCATGCAGATAGACACACTCGTATTTCAATGTCCGCCACAGCCGTTCAATCATGACATTGTCCATCCACCGCCCCTTGCCGTCCATCGATATCCCTATGCCGGCATCCGCCAGAACCTTGGTAAACTCAGTGCTTGTAAACTGACTCCCTTGATCCGTGTTGAATATCTCGGGCTTTCCATACCTCAACAAGGCTTCCCGTAAAGCCTCGACGCAGAACTCCGAATCCAATGAATTGCTCAGCCGCCAGCTCAGGACCATCCGGCTGCCCCAGTCCATGATCGCCACCAGGTACAGAAAACCTTTCCTCATCGGTATATAGCAAATATCGGCACACCAGACATGGTTCGGTTCAGATATGTCCACTCCTCTGAGCAGATAGGGATAGATCTTGTGCTCAGGGTGGGTCTTGCTGGTGTTGGGTTTCTGGTAGATCGCCGCCAGTCCCGTCCTCTGCATCAGCCGCCGGATCCTTTTCCTGTTCACTCCATATCCCTGCCGCCGAAGATACCGGGTCATCTGCCGACTCCGTAGCTCGGCGCCTTGAGATACTGTTCGTCGATCGCGCGCATCAGCTCGAGGTTCAGCGCGCTTTCTCCCACAGGTTCATAATACAGACACGACCGGCTGATCTGCAGTAACTGACACTGCCGCGTTATGCTGAGCCCTGGATGGTCCGGTTGCACCATCTCTTTCCTTCGGCTACGGCTCATCGTCCGAAGGCTTTCGTTAAAAAATCCCTCTCCACCGTCAGTTGCCCGATCTTGGCATGCAGTTCCTTGATCTCGGCCTCGTGTTCGACATCTTTCCGCCGTATCTTTGCCGCAAACACGTCCCCAAGCCCTTCAATGGCCTGTTTTTTCCACTCCCCCACCATATTGGGGTGGATTCCAAAGCGTGCACCGATCTCGGCAATTGTCGCCTCTTCCTTCAATGCTTCACGCGCGACCTTTGCTTTGAACTCCGCCGAATACCGATTCCTCTTCGTCTTGCTCATCTCGATGATCCCTCCTCATAAGTCGTATTTTACACCTTATACGACTGTCCGATTTTCGGGGACCACCTCTCTACCGCTGCCTCCGGCAAGGCAGATATGGTTCAAAGCCTTTCCAATGCGATGATGAGACTTCTCCGGGTGTTCAGCGCTTGTTGCCTGACGGGCTCTTGTCATCAGTCGACACGGCAAAGGGTGGTCTGGGGACGAGTACGGTATCTTAGAGGAAAGGCTTTTCACCACATCAGCCTTCCCGTCGGCACGATTGTCGTCCGGTTTCCGTCTTTGCGCGCTGTCTATTGTGTCTACTCTATTCTGTCTACTGTTTATAAGTGGCGCATTCACCCCGCTTTTCGGTCGGGCCTATGAAGAAATATGTCATCTCAGGTTGGTCAGCGCTTGCTGCCTGACGGGCTTTTGTCAAAGGTTCATTTTCACTGACACTGTCACTCACACTCACACTATTCCAGGTTTGTTGACACCTTTCACTGTCACTCACACTCACACTATTCCAGGTTTGTTGACACCTTTCACTGACACTCACACTCACACTGTTCCAGGTTTGTTGACACCTTTCACTGACACTCACACTCACACTGTTCCAGGTTTGTTGACACCTTTCACTGCCACTCACACTCACACTGTTCCAGGTTTGTTGACACCTTTCACTGCCACTCACACTCACACTGTTCCAGGTTTGTTGACACCTTTCACTGACACTCACACTGACACTCACACTGTTTTGTGCCACTCACACTCACACTGTTTTGGGCACTGTCACTCACACTATTCCAGGTTGATTCCTGCTTCTTCGTTGTCATAGAGTAGAATAGTTAAAGGAAGGCCTGTGGCAAAACATCTCGTTCTCGTCGGCGCCGGACACGCCCATCTGATGACCCTGAAAAACCTGCGGGAATTCACCGCAAGGGGACACCGGGTCACCGTGATCAGTGCCGACGCATACCACTATTACTCCGGCATGGGACCGGGGATGCTCTCCGGCATCTACCGGCCCCAGGACATCCGCTTCCACGTAAAGAAGATGGTCGAGGACCGCGGCGGCCTCTTTGTGGAGGACAGGGTCGTCAGGATCGATCCCGGGGGACGGGTCCTCTCCCTCGCCTCGGGGAATGAGATCACCTATGATGTCGTCTCTTTCAATACCGGCAGTGATGTCCCCTCAAACCACATCGGCAGTTCCGATGACAGGATTGTCAAAGTCAAACCGATCATCAGCCTCCTGAAGGCACGCAAGAGAATTCTCTCACTGGAACGGACGGGCAGTCTGCATCTCGTCGTTGCAGGGGGAGGCGCCGCAGGAGTCGAAATAGCGGGGAATCTCCAGAGGCTCGTCCATGAAAACGGGATCGCCGCGACGATCACCCTCGTCGCGGGATCGGGCCTGCTCAGAGAGGTCCCCCGAAAGGTCAGGGAAGCCGCACATAGGTCTCTTGAGAAACGGGGTGTCGAGGTGATCGAGGGCGATCGCGTCCGGTCCCTGCAGGATGGTACCGTTATCCTCGCCGGCGGCAGGACCCTGCCTTCGGACATGCTCTTTCTCGCCCTCGGGGTCATTCCCTCCGCCCTCTTCAGGGAATCGGGAATTCCCACCGGTGAGGACGGGGGACTCCTGGTGAATGATTTCCTGGAGAGCGTCGCTCACCCAGGGCTCTTCGGCGGAGGCGACTGCATCAGCCTCCAAAGCCGGCCTTTGAACAAGGTCGGCGTCTATGCCGTGCGTCAGAATCCGGTCCTCCTGAGCAATCTCCTTGCGTCGCTCGAGGGAAAGCCCCTCAGCGCCTTCGACCCCGGCGGCGCGTACCTGCTCATCCTGAACATGGGCAACGGCAAAGGGATCCTATGGAAAAAGGAGTGGGTCCTGCAGGGGAGGATCGCCTTCCTCCTCAAGGACTACATCGACAGGAGGTTCATGAAAACCTATCAGGTCTCGGGCGAGAGAGATGAACCCTGAGTAATAGATGGAGGTGAAACATGGGAATTCTGGATTATTTCAAACCCGTCGAAACGATGACACCCGACAAGGTGAAAGAATTTCTCCGCCTGAAAAATCCCGATGACTACAATCTCATCGATGTGCGCCAGCCCCATGAGTACGAGCGAGGACATCTTCCCGGGGCGAAGCTGATTCCAGTGGGCGAACTCAGCGGCCGCATGGGAGAGCTCGATCCGCACAAGCCGACGGTCACCTATTGAGCGTCGGGGCTCCGCAGCAGGGCTGCTGCGGCAACACTGAAGGGCGCGGGATTCGACGACGCCTTCAGCATGGAGGGAGGAATCAAGGCATGGCAGGGTCTGGTGGCGACAGGCGTGCCGGAAGCAGGGATGGCCTATTTCAAAGGAACGGAAAACCCGGAAGAGCTGATCGCCCTCGCCTGGTCCCTCGAAGAGGGGACGAGGAGATTCTACAGCGACCTGGCAAAGACACTGTCTGACGAAGAGGCGGCGCGGCTGTTCAGAAACCTGACCATCGCCGAAGAGCACCATAAAGCGTCCCTTCTCGGCGTTCTCAGGGACATCACGAACCGGGAGCCACAGGCGGATTTCCCGGGCGCCCTCTTTGCCGGCGAGGTCGGCGAGATCATGGAGGGAGGCGTCTCCGTCGCCAAGGCGATCGAATGGGCTGGGGGAAAACCGGCATCGGACGCCCTTGACCTGTCCGTGTCACTGGAGACGAACGCTTACGACCTTTACCTGAAGATGATGGCTGCCATGAAAGACGAACGGGCCGCGAAGGTTTTCCGGGTCCTTGCGGACGAAGAGAAGGCGCACCTTAACCGCCTCTCAGCACTTCTTGAGAAAAGACTGAGCACGTGATCGCGCATTATTGCGGCTGTTGGGCAAGGTAGCCTTATCGTTGCAACACACTCCCAGGAAAGGAGGGGTGTATGCGCCGAAAACCTTGCTGCGGTGACACCTGTATCAAAACGAAAGACGAACTTAAGCCAATGGTCGATGACACAAAGAGTGGAATCCTGAAACACGAAGCTGACAATGCGTATCGTCGCCTTCAGCAAGGCTTTGAGGCGCTTCACCCCGCCTTTTTATGCAACTACAGGGGTAAGCTAAGGGACTTCCCCCTCCTCCCACCGTATCTCCTCGATGCCCTCGATCTCGCCGATCCGCCTCACGACCTTCGGCCAGGGCATGTTGTCCTTGCTGTTGATGCGGAGGCGATACGTTGTGGTGCCGGCCGTAAAATCTTTGGAGAAATTGACGAACTGGATCGAGAAGCCCGGGTATTCGGAGAGGATTTCCCTGATCCTCCTGATCGTCGAAGCGGACTCCCGGGAGCGGACGGTAAGGATCGTATACTCGTCTCTCGGGAAAATGGTCTTGAGCCGCCTGAAGCGGTACAGCAGGAGAACGCTGATGAGGGTCGTGCAGACCGCCGGGATTATATAATTGGCGCCGACGGAGAGGCCGACACCCGTCACGAGCCAGAGTCCCGCCGCCGTGGTTAGGCCGCGGATCGTTCCCTTGCCCTTGATGATCGCCCCGGCCCCGAGAAAACCGATGCCCGCAATGGCATAGGAGGCGATCCTGCCCGGATCGAGACGCACGACGGACTGGCTCACATCGAGGGCGCGGTACATCGCTTCCATATTGAGAGAAAGAAGCATGATGAGACAGGAGCCGACGCAGACAAGGGTGTAGGTGCGGAGGCCCGCGGCCTGTCCGTGGGTCTCCCGTTCGAAGCCGATGGCCCCGCCGAGAAGAGCGGCAAGTAAAAGCTTCGATGCGTCAAAAAGGGCGCCGTGCCAGTCCATTAAGCAATAACCTCTCCCTGCCCTTTGGTGTTATGGAACACTATCATCAAGTATATCAAAAAACATTACCCCTGAAAACCTTATAACCGGAAAATGCGGCCCGTTGATAAAACAAAATCGCTTTCTGCATAAATTGTGTCCGATTGACGAAGCCTCATTCCCGTGCTATGCTTTATGCATGCCGGAACGTATTGTCGGAATCATGCCAGCGTCATGTTCCTCTCCGATCCTCGATGAGAACGGCACCGTCGATGATGCACTCATGCCGTCGCTCACGGACGATGATGTTAAGCGCTCCTATGAGCTCATGGTCCTTTCGCGGACCTTTGACCAGCGAGCCCTGAGCCTCCAGCGTGAAGGCAGGCTCGGCACCTATGCTTCGATCCTCGGTCAGGAAGCCTCGCAGATCGGCAGCGCCCTGGCAATCAGGAAGAGCGACTGGATATTTCCCTCGTTCCGGGAGATGGCCGTCTACATAACCATGGGATATCCCCTCCACATGCTCTTCCAGTATTGGACCGGAGACGAGAGGGGCATTGCGCCGCCGCAGGACCTCAACATCTTTCCCCTCTGCATACCCGTGGGCACCCAGGTGCCCCACGCGACAGGCGCCGCCATGGCGCTGCAATACCGGGCAGAAGAAAATGCCGTTGCCTGCTATTTCGGTGACGGCGGCACATCGAAAGGCGATTTTCACGAAGGCTTCAATATGGCCGGGGTCTACCGGCTGCCCGTCGTCTATATCTGCCAGAACAACCAGTGGGCGATTTCCGTCCCGAGGGAGCGCCAGACCGCATCGAAAACCCTGGCCCAAAAAGCCTTCGCCTATGGATTCGAGGGTGTCCAGGTGGACGGGAACGACATCTTTGCCGTCTACCTCGCAACGGACAGGGCGATGAAAAAGGCGCGTTCCGGAGGCGGCCCGACGTTCATCGAGTGTTTCACTTACCGGATGTCGGATCACACGACGGCTGACGATGCGTCACGCTACCGGAACGTTGACGAGGTCGAGCGATGGAAAGAGAAGGACCCCCTTGCACGTCTGCGCCTCTTCCTGGAAAAGCGGGGTCTCATGACGGAACAGTTCGAACAGGACGTCCACAGGACAGCGAAAGAGACCGTTGACGAAGCGGTGCGGAAGGCGGAGCAGATAGAGCGGCCCGACCCGTCGGACATGTTCACGTATACCTACGACAAGCTGACACCGCGGCAGGAAAGACAGATCAGGGACATCTGAAATGGCGAAAATCAACATGGTCCAGGCGGTCAATCTCGCCCTCCGCGAAGAGATGGAGCGCGATGGGACAGTCGTGCTGATGGGAGAGGATGTGGGCAGGGACGGCGGTGTTTTTCGGACCTCCGATGGGCTTTTCGATCTCTTCGGACCCAGGAGGGTCATCGATACACCCCTTGCGGAGTCGGGGATCGCCGGCGTCGCCGTCGGGATGGCCGTCTGCGGCCTGAAACCCGTGGCCGAGATCCAATTCATGGGGTTCATCTACCCTGCCATCGACCAGATCTTCTCCCACGCCGCGCGGATCCGCTCCCGTTCCCGGGGCAGATTCACCTGCCCCCTCGTCGTAAGGACCCCTTACGGCGCCGGCATCAAGGCGCCGGAACTCCATTCCGAGAGCACCGAGGCCCTTTTTTGCCACATGCCCGGCATCAAGGTCGTCATCCCGTCGACTCCCTACCATGCCAAAGGCCTTCTCATTTCCGCCATCAGGGACCCCGATCCCGTCATCTTCCTCGAGCCGACGAGGGCATACCGTCTCTTTCGCGAAGACGTGCCGGAAGGAGACTATGCCGTCCCCCTTGGAAAGGCCAGGATGGTGCAGGAGGGGCGCGAGATCACCGTCATCGCCTGGGGAAGCATGCTCCACAGGACCCTTGAGGCCGTCGAAGGATTCGACTGCGACGTTATCGACATGATGACTCTTTCTCCATTCGACGAAGAAGCGGTCCTCTCGTCGGTGAAAAAGACGGGGCGGGTCGTCATCGTTCACGAAGCGGCCAAGTCCTGCGGGTTCGGCGCGGAGCTCTCGGCCACCATCGCCGAGGAAGCCATCCTGCACCTGAAGGCCCCCATTCTCAGGGTCACCGGTTTCGACGTCGTCATTCCCCTGCCCAAGCTCGAAGATTACTACATCCCCACCGTCACACGTATCAGGAGATCCCTCGCAGAGGTCATGAAATACTGAGGTGCCGGGACGATGACAGTCCTTGCCGATCATCGCGTCACCGGTATGACTTGACAGACCCGTTAAATCTTTACATTCTATTAGGTGGGAGGTTCCGAAGCAAAATTTACAGAGACGGGGGAGAAGCGCTCTGAAAACAGTGACAGTGTGAGTGTGAGTGTCGGTGTCACTGCCGCTGCCTCCGGGAAGGCAGATATGGTTCAACACCTTTCCAATGCGATGATGAGACATCGTAAGGAATGATGAATGATATCTCACTCGTGTCCAGAATAGCGAACAGCGAGACCTTAAAAACGAGAATAGGGTTTGGTTTCTGAAGCAAAATTCACGGGTAACGTGAACGGCGGCGGGAGCCGAAGGCGCAAGCCGCAGCGGGAGCCGCACAGTGTACCGGAGAAGGCAATAGTTTTCATAACAAACGCATACACATGAGAAGAGGGAGTTTATTTTGCGAAGAAATCATGCCCTATTCTCGTGTCAGATTATTTTGGACACCAGTGTCGTATCTTATCAGGAAAGGAATGACCCGTGTCACTGAAAAGGGGAATGATCGCTCTCATGGGCTCCGGTGAACTGACCGCCACGATGGTGGAGGTTCACAAGGAGATCCTGGGCCGGTACGAAAACCCGAAAGCTGTATTCCTGGACACGCCGGCAGGGTTTCAGCTCAACGTCGGCCATTTGTCACAAAG
Organism: uncultured Nitrospiraceae bacterium; assembly: GCA_963705105.1. Lineage (GTDB taxonomy): Bacteria > Nitrospirota > Thermodesulfovibrionia > Thermodesulfovibrionales > Dissulfurispiraceae > CAVPIW01. The sequence goes on from CAVPIW010000006.1 coordinate 837,939, forward strand.
GGCCGTCGAGTATTTCCGTGCAAGCATCGGGTACCCCATGAAAGTGGCTTCCTTCAAGTCGAGAGACATCGGCGAACTCGACGCGGAACAGGCCTTCAGCTCTCTCCGCGAGGCGGACTACATCCTCGTCGGTCCCGGAAGCCCCACCTATGCAGTGCTTCAGTGGAGGGGCTCCTCTGTACCCGAGATCCTGTTGCGCCGCATCGAAAAGGGCGCCTGCCTTGTGGCTGCAAGCGCCGCAGCCCTCACAACGGGCCGGTTCACCCTTCCGGTGTATGAGATCTACAAGGTCGGCGAGGACCTGCACTGGACTGAGGGACTCGACATACTCGGGCACTTCGGGTTCAACCTGGTCGTCATCCCGCACTGGAACAACACCGAAGGCGGCACCCATGACACGCGGTTCTGCTTCATGGGAGAAAACCGCTTCAGATCACTGGAGGCGCTCCTGACCGATGATGTCGCGGTCCTCGGGCTCGACGAGCACACAGCCTGCCTCATCGACCTTGACAGGGACGAGTTCAGCGTCAGGGGGACCGGGACGGTCACGTTACGGTATTCAGGGACGGAACGGGTCTTTCACAGGGGCGACCACCTGCCTCTTCAGATTCTCAGGGCGCTCGAGGTCACGGGCACTTCGCACCCTACGGCAAAGGGGGTCGGGACGGAGGGAGTCGTCGTCGCCGGTGAGAAGGACTTCTGGGACGGCATCCATGCCCTTGAGAAAGCCTTCCATGAGGGCCTGGAAACGGACGCCAGGGATGCCGCCAACGCCATCCTTGCAATGGACAGCGCCATATGGAAGGCACAGCATGACGGGGACCATCCCGATGCAATTTCACCGGCGCGGGAACTGCTCCGGGAGCTCGTCGTCCTTCTCGGCACGAGACTCGCCGCGTCGGCGGGTGTGTGCCGGGATTGCCTCAGTCCCCTTGTCGACGAATTACTCTCCCTTCGCGCCTCTTTCCGTGAAAGGAGCCTGTGGGCTGAGGCGGACGCGCTCCGTGATTGCCTCAAGAGGGCGCGAATCGAAGTGGACGATACGCCGGAAGGCTCCCGATGGAGGATGGGGGAGGGACTATGAGCCCGTGCGCAAAATCAGCAGCAATGTTGGCCGAAGCCCCCGCCCGGGGGATTGTCACCGTCGAGTCGTTCGAAGCGCTCGATCGTTATTACAATGACAAGGCGTCTCCGCTGAACTGGGACTGCGTCTTTGTCCTGCCCCCCTGGATCAGGGCCTGGTGGCCCCTCTTCGGAAAGCACAGGGAATCTTACATGGCCGTCGTGCGGCATCAGGACAGGGTCACCGGCATCGCGCCGCTTATGGTCTCGGGAGATACGGTGCGTCTCGTGGGATGCAGCGACCTCACCGATTACGGGGATTTCATCGTCGCCCCCGGGCAGGGACCGCGATTTTTCAGGACTCTCCTCGAACACCTCCGGTCCGAAGGGTTCAGGCGGCTCGATACGGGACGCATGCGCGCCGATGCCCCGACAATCGGGGAACTGGAGGCACAGGCCTGCAGGGCCGGAATGGACGTCTGCTGTGAGCGTGCCGACGTGCTGTACGAGATGGCGCTGCCGGCGACGTGGGATGATTACCTTTCATTCCTGTCCGGAAAGGAACGCCACGAAGTGCGGCGCAAGCTGCGACGCCTCCACAGGGCGGGAGAGATCTCCCTCAGGGTCGTCGAAGACCGGAACGACGTGCCGGAGGCCATCGCCTCCTTTATGGAGCTTTTCAGAATGAACACCCCCGAGAAGGTCCGTTTCATGACGGCCCGCAAAGAGACCTTTTTCCGCCGTCTCGCAGGCGAGATGGCAAGGGCCGGTCTCCTGAAACTCTTTTTTCTCGATTTGGAGGGCTCTGCGGTTGCGGCGACGATGTGCTTCGATCACCGCTCCACCGTATATCTTTACAACAACGGATATGACAGCCGTTTCAGCGATCTCAGCGTGGGACTCCTCTGCAAGATCGACAGCATACGCGAAAGCATCGGCCTCGGCAGGAAGTCCTTCAATTTCCTCCGGGGAGCGGAACCCTACAAACAACGACTCGGCGGCTCTCCTCTGGAGCTCCTGCGATGCCATGTCATCCTGAACTGAACGTTCATCCGCCTCCGGCGCCGGCCCGCGGTTTTGCCGGACTGACAGGCCCGTTCCCTGACAGAAGCCTCAGGATCGCCATGCTCAGCCTTCATTCAAGCCCCCTCGGCGAACTGGGGACCCTGGATACAGGGGGCATGAGCGTGTACATCAGGGAGCTCGCTCTGGAACTCGGCAAGGCCGGGCACTTTGTTGACATCTTCACCTGTGCCGGCAACGGACGACCCCTCACGGATCTCTCGGACCATGTCCGCCTGATTCGCCTGCCTGTCGATGCAGGTACTGACATGACGAAGACTTCTCTTTTCCCGTATCTGCCGGACGTCTTCGGTTCCCTTGACGATTATGCGGCCCGGGAAACGCAGCGATATGACCTGATTCACAGCCACTACTGGATGTCCGCGTGGGTCGGTCACCTGGCCCGTGAGCGCTGGCATATCCCCCATGTCATTACCTTTCACACAACCGGCCTGGCAAAACAGGTCGTCTGCGCCGACGAACGGGAACCGGAGGAGCGCATGAGCTCGGAAAGAAGGCTCGCCGGCCTCGCTGACCGGATCGTCGCTTCGACGGCGCGGGAGAAGAATTTCCTCAGCCGTTCATTCAGCTTACCCCCTGAAAGTATCGGCATCGTGCCCTGCGGTGTGAATCCGGAGCAGTTTCGTCCCATCAGCAGGGACGTTGCGCGTAGTGAAGCAGGGTTTCTGGACAACAATTCCATCGTGCTGTATGTGGGACGGTTCGCGCCTGTCAAGGGAATGGACCGGCTCCTGGCCGCCATGAGCCACCTGCGCCGCCGCCGCGGCCTCAGGCTCGTCATCGCCGGCGGTGACGGTCAGGAAAGCCGGGAGGCCCTGGAATTCCGGAGACTTGCGAAACGGTTTTCCATCGCCGATATCGTCCTGTTCCGGGGCAGGATAGACCATGACCGCCTTCCTGTCCATTATAACAGCGCCGACGTCCTCGTCGTTCCCTCCTACTCGGAAAGCTTCGGTCTCGTGGCCCTTGAATCCCTGGCCTGCGGGACCCCTGTTGTCGCCACTCCCGTCGGCGCCATGGACGAAATCATCCGGGAAGGCTGCAACGGGACCGTCGTGAACCCGCCGACGCCCCGCTCAATGGCAACGGCGATCGAGAGGTTCATCGTCCCGGGCGGCAGAGACGACGCGTCGAAGGAACGGATACGGGCGTCGGTCCTGAGCTACGGGTGGGACCGGGCGGCGGCTGCCATGGAGCGGGAGTACACAGCGGTCCTCAGATTGCGGACCGGTTGAAAGGAGGAGGACAATGGCCGATCCTTTTGACGTCCTGATGGTGGCAGCCCATCCCGATGACATCGAATTCGGCATGGCCGGCACTGTCGCGCGGTGGGTGCAGGAAGGGAAGAAAGTCGCATACCTCATCTGCACGAACGGTGAAAAGGGGACGTCCGACCGTTCCCTCACGCCGGAAGCCCTCGCAGTCATCAGGGAGCGGGAGCAAAGGGCTGCGGCGCAGGTCGTCGGCGTGACGGAGCTGCAGTTCCTGGGGCTGCGGGACCAGGAAGTGGAGGACACGCCGGAATTCAGAAAGATGATCGTCCGCGCCATCCGGACCTGCCGGCCCCGGACCGTTGCGACGCTCGATCCCTACCGCCGCTACATCTGGCACCGCGACCACCGCATCACCGGGCAGGTGACCCTCGACGCCGTCTTCCCCTATGCCCGGGACGTCCACGCCTATCCGGACCTGATCGCAGCGGGGCTTGAGCCGCACAAGGTGAAGGAGATGCTCTTCTGGGGCTCCGACGACATCAACTACGTGTCCGATATCACCGCGACTTTTAACCTCAAAGTCGCCGCCCTCCGGTGCCACGAGAGCCAGGTGAGGGAAATGGGCATGAAGGACCTCGAAAGCTGGCTTCGTGAATACTGCTGCTCCGTTGCACGCGATGAGGAGTTCGAGCTCGGCGAGGCTTTCCACCGGATCGACATCCGGAGGTAAGACCCCCTGCGCCTTTGCTTCAGCAACTGCACACACGGGAAGACGGGGCGAAGCGCTCTGAAAAACAGTGACAGTGTGAGTGTCAGTGTCACTACCGCTGCCGTCGGTGCCTTTGTCATGCGGTTTCTGTCTTTGCCTGCTGTGTACTGTATTCTGTCTATTGTCTGCTGTTTGTAAGTGGCGCATGCGCCCCGCCTTTTTATGCAAGGTTTCCCTTTCCCAAAAGAGAAGAATTTCTTCAAAAGAGCATGCCCATAGTCACGGGGACCGGAGAAAACCGCATCGGAACAGGATATCCCGCCTCTGAGGGTGCTGGCACGGTAAATGCTAAAACCTGTCATAAGAGCGCCGGCTCAAGACAAGAAAAACAGTGAAGGAGGCAGTACCATGAAAAAGTCGATCATCACAATTGCCGTCCTGTTCTTCAGTTTTTTCATAGCCACATCGGGAGAAGCCTATGACTGGTGGGCCTACAGCCCCGACGGCATCCAGGACGTGCAGAACATCGACGCCTTTAACTATGACGGGCTGAATCACGTGAAGATCACCTGGAACAACCTCGACGACACGGCCTTTGCCACGGTCATGGATCCCGACGGCATCCCGATTATCTACTACTACGCCTATTTTTACCCTACCTTCTCAGAGATCTGGTATTCAACGAACGGCATCGACTGGGATTTTCTCGAGAGCTACGGGCAATAAACAACCTGCGCACCGCACGTACCTCCCGGCCCCCCGCGGCGACCCCGCGGGGGTTCTTATTTCAGCACTGATCCGCATCTTGATCGACATATACTTTTAGTATATACTGAAGGCAGGAGGTATCCCATGAAAACGGCCAAGTTGTTCCGGAACGGCAAGAGCCAGGCGGTTCGCCTGCCAAAGGAATTCCGTTTCGATGATGATCATGTGTACGTTAAGAAATCGGGGAATGTCGTTGTCCTTATTCCGGTGCACGATTCGTGGCAGTCACTGGTCGACAGTCTCGACAAGTTCACCGACGATTTCATGAGTGACCGGGAGCAGCCGAAGCCCCAGGTCCGGGATTCTTTGTGATGAAATATATGCTCGATACGAATATCTGCATCTACCTCATCAAAAAGAAACCCCCGACGGCGCTGAAACACTTCCAGTCCCATGTCGTCGGAGAAATCGGCATGTCTTCCGTCACGCTCGCCGAACTCCGGTACGGGGTTGCAAAGAGCGGGCAGCCCGAGAAAAACGGGCAGGCCCTCGATGAATTCATCCTTCCCCTTGAAATTGCAGCCTTCGACGAGAAGGGCGCTGAAAGTTACGGAAAGGTGAGGGCATCACTCGAAAAAGAGGGGAAGCCTGTCGGGTCCATGGACATGCTGATCGGTGCTCACGCCCTGAGCCTCGGCGTCACACTGGTCACGAACAATACACGGGAATTCAGGCGGATTAAAAACTTGAAGGTTGCCGATTGGAGTGTGTGATAATACATGCGTAATGACAGAACCAATTCGTGAATTCATCGATACCCTGCTGAAGGACCGGTCCATCGGCCCGTCCATAGGTGCCTGCAGATACGTCCCTCCCGAAAGCGCGACGTTCAGGGACATCGGCATGAACGAAAAGATAGGGGAAGCCCTCGCGTCGCGGGGCATAGGGCGGCTTTACAGCCATCAGGCCGATGCCGTCGATCTCATCAGGGCGGGGCACAACGCCGTCGTCATGACGCCCACGGCAAGCGGAAAGAGTCTCATTTACAACATCCCCGTCATCGAGGCGATCATGGAGAACCCCGAAACGAGGGCACTGTATGTCTTTCCGCTCAAGGGCCTGGAGCAGGACCAGGTCCGGCATCTCAACAGCCTCCTCACCGACTGCCTCGGCCCGGCAGAGATCCTCAAACGGGGCATGTCCCTGGAGCGGGCGGAGGTGTATGACGGAGACACAACCCCGCACAGGAGAAGAAAGATCAGGGAAAACATGCCGAACGTCATCTTTACGAACCCCGACATGATCCACCTCGCCCTGAACGCCTTCCACGGCAAGTGGGAGCATTTTTTCAGCAACCTGCGCTTCGTCGTCATCGATGAGATCCACACATACCGCGGCGTCTTCGGCTCCAATGTCTGCCATGTCCTGCGCAGGCTCAGGAGGATCTGCCGGTATTGGGGGAGCTCACCGCAGTTCATCGCCTGCTCGGCCACGATTGCGAACCCGGGAGAACTGGCCGAAACCCTCACGGGCCTTCCCTTCAAGGTCATCGACAGGGCGGGATCGCCCCGGTCGGGACGGCATTTCCTCTTTGTCTCGCCGTCGGACAGCGCATACACTGAGGCGACACGGATCTTCCTGTCCGCCATGAAGCGGGGGTTCCGGACGATTCTCTTCACGAAGGCCCGGAAGATTACCGAGCTGATCTACCGCTGGAGCATCCAGCGCGAGCCGTCTCTTGCAGGCAGGATCAGCCCCTACCGGGCAGGCTTCCTGCCGGAGGAGCGGAGGGAGATCGAGAGGCGCCTCTTCAGCGGCGATCTCCTCGGCGTCATCTCGACCAGCGCGCTGGAACTCGGCGTCGATATCGGCGGACTCGACGTCTGCATCCTCTGCGGGTACCCGGGCTCGGTCTCGAGCACGTGGCAGCGGTCGGGCCGTGTCGGCAGGCGCGGCCGGGAGTCCCTCGTCGCCCTGATCGGCCTGAAGGACGCCCTCGATGCCTATTTCGTCACCCATCCCGACGAACTCCTCAGAAGGGATCATGAGGCGTCGGTCTGCGATCCGGAAAACAGAAGAATCCTCAGGAAACACCTTATTTGCGCCGCTGATGAAATTCCCCTGGCTCCGGACGATCCTGTCTACGGCGGCGCATCCGTTAACGAGATAGCCCGTGAGCTCGTTGCTGAGGGACGCCTGCGACAGGGCAAAGGAGGGACCGCCCTGTACTCGCGGGAGCGCCGGCCCCAGCGGGGCACGGAGATCCGGGGCATCGGCCGTCCCCTGGTCATGCTGGACGAGCAGGGCAGGCAGATCGGGAGCCTCGACGGACGACGGATCTACCGGGAGGCCTTTCCCGGCGCCATCTACCTGCACAGGGGGAAAGAGTACGAGGTAATCAAACTCGACCTTGCTGCATGGGAAGCCCGGTGCCGGCAGGTTGACGCAGCCTATTACACCCAGGCGCTTTCGAACGAGCACGTCGAGATTACGGGGGAGCCTGTTCCTTCCGGTTCACTCCACCGGGGAAACGTGAAAATCTCACGGGGAACGCTCAGGATCACATACAGGGTCATCGGGTTCGACAGGAAGCACCTTTTCCAGGGAAACCGCGTCTCGACCCACACCGTCGAGATGCCCGAGTATATTTTCGATACCGAGGGCATCTGGATGGTCATCCCGAAAAGCTTCATCAATGCCATCGTGAAAGCGGGGCATGACCTGACAGGGACCCTCCATGCGGCAGAGCACGTCATGATCAGCTGCATACCCCTCTTCGCCCTCTGTGACAAGGGGGACATCGGCGGCATGAGCTATCCCCTCCACCCGGGCTTTGCCTGCCCGGCCATCTTCATGTACGACGGATATGAGGGCGGCATCGGTTTGACACGGCGGGTGCTCGGCGTCCTGAGGGAATGGATTCAGTCGTCCGTCGGCGTGATCGAGGGCTGCAAATGCGAGGAAGGCTGTCCCTCCTGCGTCCAGGACCCGCAGTGCGGGTCCGGCAACAGGCCCCTCGACAAGCAGGGGGCGCTGCTCTTCCTCAGGCGGCTGCTGGAGTAACCTTATCGCTGCAATGCACTCGCAGGAAAGGCGGGGTGTATGCGCCGAAAACCTTGCTGCGGCGACACCTGTATCACAACGAAAGACGAACTTTACGCCAATGTCAGGAGAATTGGACATCTCTTCCGACACTGACACTCACACTCACACTGACACTGTTTTCAGAGTGCTTCGCCCCGCCTTTCTATACAACGACAAGGGTGTTTTATGCAATTCTTTCGTTCGACATGAGGAAATGGAAATAGTCCTGGACGAACTTGCCGGACACGACATGGGACAGGGGGAAGATAAGACGCTTATCCCCGAGAAAGGATGAGTTGAGGGCGAAAAATATTTCCTGGGACATCCGGGAGAGATGCTCATCGATGACCGCAGGGAGTTCCGGGGCCGGAACCGCACGCAGGGGGATATCACCGGGGAGACCGTCGAAACGACAGAGGAGCGGCCGGAAGGGGAAGACGATGCATATATTTTCTGAGCAGAGAGGACAGGAGTAGCCGGAGTCAGCGCCGCCCGGTTCTGCCTGCACCTTTAAATATCTCGATGCGGCGGCCGCCCTTTCGATGATGCCCGTCCGCTCCTCCTGCTTCACCTTCTTGTTTATGGAGTGGCTGAGGTAGGCCGCTTCGATGAAATGCAGATTCACCGGCCTGTGGCACCCGGGCGCCCCTTCACATCCGATCCTCCGCTCCTGTTCGGACCTGCCCCCGTCATCCTTCGACGACTCCACCCCGGCGAAGAGCTGTTCGTATTCCGCGAAAAACGGGGCGAGGTCGACGACATTCTTCCATTCCAGGGACGGCTCGCGGATCGTGAGCATCCGTTCCTTCTTGTTCATCTTGCGCAGGAGCCGCCACTGAAAGAAGGACGTGGGCTTTGCATCGATCGATTTGAGCTGTTTCTCTGCGAGCTTCAGACCGAAACCCTTCCTGAGCAGATAGCTCGTGACGAAGGTCCCTGTTCTGCCGATGCCGTGCCGGCAGTGCACGAGGACCTTCTTGCCCAGGTAGATCGCTTCGTCGAGCCATGCGAGGCCCCGCTCCAGCTCCTCCAGGTCAGGGGCCCTGTCGTCCATGATCGGCAGGTAGCAGACATCAAAGCCGCTCTGCGATTCGATGTCGTGGAGGTCGCAGTACTCCCCGCAGAGGTTGACGATCGCATCGATGCCCTGAGAACGAATGACATCGAGATCGTCGAATGACATCGGCGCGTATCCGACGGCCAGTTGATCCGTTATCCAGGTAACCCTGTATTCACCCATATCACATCAACCCGTTCATCCCACAAGCGCCCTCACCTTCTCCTCAAGCTCCTCTTTCTCGATCGGCTTGACGCAGTAGTCGCTCGCCCCCAGTTGCACGGCCTGGCGGGCCGTTTCGAGGGTCGGGTAGCCCGTCAGCATCACGACCTTGAGCTGCGGGTTCGCCTTTTTCAGCTCTTCGAGCACCTCGATGCCGCTCAGTTTCTTCAGCTTGATATCGAGGATCGCCAGGTCGACAGGGTTGCTCGTCGCGAACCGGACAGCCTCCTCCTCATCGGTGAAGCCGGCCACATCATGGCCCTTTTTCATGAGGATCTTCCGGATCAGCACCACTGCGTCTTCCACATCGTCCAGGACGAGGATCTTTGCCATAGGATGGATGTTCCTCCTCAGTTTTCCTTCAATGCGGGAAGACGTACGACAAAGACCGTCCCCCCGGCCTGTTCACCCTGATCCATGACCGGGCTCCTGAAATCGATGCTCCCGCCGTGGTCTTTCACGATGCCGAAGGTGACCGAAAGGCCGAGGCCCGTCCCCCTGCCGACGCCCTTGGTCGTAAAGAAGGGGTCGAAAATACGGTCCCTGATGCCGGCGGGGATCCCTTTGCCCGTATCGGTCACCGATATGACCACCTCTCCTGTTGCGGGATCGGTACCGGTTGTGACCGTGATCCGGCCGTCGCTGCCGATGGCGTCACGGGCGTTGTTGAGGAGATTCATGAAGACCTGTCCCAGCTTCTCCTCGTCACCGTGCACCAGGGGGATGCCTTCACCCAAATGCCGTTCGATGACGACATGATCGAGCCGGAAGGTGTGGTCGACGACTCCTATGACCTGGCTGACGATCCCGTTGATGTCCACAGGTTTCTTGATGCTTTCGCTCTGACGGGAGAAACGGAGCAGGTCGGCGACGATCGTTTTACTCACCCGTGCATACTTCTCGATGTTCCTGAGGTTGTCATATGATTCAGTGCCGGGCTGCACGTCCTCGAGGAGGAGCTGGGCATAGCCGAGGATGATGCCGAGGGGCGTGTTGATCTCATGGGCCACGCCGGCTGCCAGCTGGCCGATGGACTCGAGACGCTGGGAATGGATGACGCGGTCCTCCAGCTCCTTTATCTCCGTGATGTCCCTGCTCGATCCGAGGATCCCCATCACCTCTCCCTGGGGATCGAAGACAGCCGTCTTGATCACGTCGAACCAGCGCGTCCCCGAACCTCCGTCGTGCCATGCCACCTCTTTCCTCATGCGAATCGTGCCCCGCGTCGAGACGACTTCGAGATCCTCCCCCCGTGATTCCTCAGCCTGGCCGGCGGGGAAAATATCGTCGTCCCTTTTCCCGAGGATCTCCCCCTCGTCCTTTCCGACGAAACGGCAGAAGGCCTTGTTCACGGCCTGGTACCGGAAGGACCGGTCCTTCAAGGATACCATATCGGGCGTCACGTCGAGGATCGTCTGGAAAAGCTGTTTCTGATTGCTGAGACTCTCCTCGGTCCGCTTCAGCTCGGCGAGGCGTTCCTTGAGGGTGAGGGCCATGACGTCGAAGAATTCCGCGAGGTGCTGCACCTCATCGCCCGCATTCGATTTGTACACATCGCACATTCTGCACTTGTCGATCTTCATGTCGTATTTTCCGCCGGCGCAGGAAGGACAGAGCGTCCCGACGAGATACCAGCACCGGTGGTCGTCATTTCCATAGGCGGGGCACTCCGTCTTGTCACAGTGCATCATGTCATAGCAGGTTTTTTTCAGGGGAAGAGACGTGTGGATGTCGAGATTGCCTTTGATGATCTCCTCCGCGGCATGATGGAGCTGCTGTATCCTGCTCGTGACCGTCTGCGCCAGGAAGGTACTCACGAGGCCGACGATGAGAACACCGATGACGATCGACCCGACGATCGTCCAGACAAGGCCGGCGACGACGGCGTGGACGCGGGTCAGTGACATCCCGATCCGTGCCGTTCCGATGCGCGTTTTGCCGATATAAACCGGTGCGGCGATATCGTAGATTTCTTCCGGGCCCGTCGTAATGAGCCTGATGCTGTGGTTTTCCCCGTCACCGACAGTGTTGACGCCCAGTAGTTCCGAGGGAAATCCGCCGCTGAAGGTGTGGACGACGGGGTTCCCTCTCTCGTCGAGGAGGAAGGTATAGGAGGTGTCCCTGTTCGTCTGCACGACCTCATCGACGAGGTTTTTCATGACGAGGAAGTCCATCGTCAGCATCGGTTCGTTCGCCCTGGCGGCGAGGTTGACGGCGCTCGAAACGCCCCTCACCTTGTTCTCGGAGACGAGGGCCTGTGAGACGTGGCGGCTGATGACGACAATCAGGCTGATGCCGAGGATGAGAAGGATCGACACGATACTGAGGGAGATCTTCGTCCTGAAGCCGAACCTGCGGAAACGCTCCCGTATGTTCACACCGATGTCCTAACCTCCCTGATCGATCCCCACCTTCTTCAGGAGATCGCGGATGGAGTCGAACTCGCCGTCATGAGAGGGGATGACGGCATTGAACTTTGCTGCGTCGAAAATTCTGCGGTGATCGGTGTTGTTCCGGTCGAGCTTTAACAAAGCCGTCTTGATCTTTTCGACCACCTTGGGGTCGAGGTCCTTGCGGGCTGCGTAGACCCATCCCGGATACCACCGGGTATGGGCGATGACCCTGATCTGCTCCACATCGATCTTGTCGGCGACGACGGCCAGCGTTCCCTCGCGCACTGAGCCGATATCGTATTTCCCCGCATACACGGACAGGACGACCTTTTCCGATTTTCCTCCCGGGCCCTGCGCAAAGGCGATCTCGGCGAAGTCCTCCTTCCGGAGACCATGGTCGTAGAAATGTCCGAGGGCGAACATGTATCCCCCCGCCGATGCAGGATCGACGGCAATCCACCGCTTTCCCCTGCAATCTTCGATGATCCTGATCTCCCGATTGTCCTTGCGGCAGATGATCTGGCCCCTGAACTCGGCCTTGCCGTCCGGTTCGACGGTCCGAGCAAAGGCCCGCGCTCCGGAGCGCTGGGCCATTCTTACATACGCGACGGGATTCGAAAAGGATATGTCGATCTTTCCCTGCCCGACCAGCCTCATGTGTTCATCAAACGTGTCGGGAAAGACCTGCTCGACGGGAAGGCCCGTCTCTTTCTTCAGATATTCGATGAGCGGGTGGTGACGCTCGAATGAGGTTCTGTGGGCATACTGGGGAAGATAGGCATACGTGATGACATTCTCCTCTTTTCTCACGGCGATGTCGCTCCGTTTCGAGAGGTCAACGGGAACCGGCGCTTCCTCCCTCGTGCAGGAAAGAAAGAGCAGACATGAGATCACAACGGCAAGGATTCTAACGACCATCATCGGCCGCCCTCATTTCTTCAGCTCGTCGGCGATCTCCGCGATATACCGGGACGTCCTCGCCATCATCGTCTCGCCGAAACGCATGCGGAAAGCCGCCGAAGAGAGATAGAGCCTCTCCTTCGCTCTCGTCACGGCCACATAGAAGAGGCGCCGCTCCTCCTCCAGTGCGAACTCATTGCGGAGGGCCCGGGCCGACGGGAAGATCTCCTCCTCCAGTGCGACGACGAAGACGACGGGAAACTCGAGGCCCTTGGCGGCATGGATCGTCATCACCTTCACCGAGTCGGCGTCTCCCATGCGGTCCTGGTCGTGGGTCAGGACACTGTCCTCGAGAAAAGACGAGAAGGTCTTTGCCTCCATCTCGATGGTCTTAAGCACGTTCGCCAGCTCGGAGATGTTTCCCTTTCTGTCATCGGCATCGTCGCGGTAATGATCCTCCAGATAATCGTCGTACCGGACCTTTTTCATAACCTCCATAAGAGCACTATAGGGCCTGTCCTCGACGATCTCCCGGGTCTTTTCGATGACGGCGATGAGCGCGTCCGCCGCGCTCCGCTGTTTCGCCGACAGCTTCGTGTCCTTCAAAGCCTGAGTCCAGCCCGTGTCATAACTGTCCCTGATCTTCTGCACGGTCTTCGGGCCGAAGGAACGGGGCGGCGTATTGATAACCCTTTCGAAGGCGGCCTTGTCCCGGTCGTTGACCATGAGGCGCAGGTAGCAGAGCATGTCCTTGACCTCGGCGCGCTCGTAAAAGGCCGCACCCCCGACGATCTCATGGGGGATGCCCGCCGCCATGAAGGTGTGCTCAAACCCTCTCGACACGAACGTCATCCTCATGAGCACAGCCATGTCGCCATAGCGGTACCCTGCGCGGTTGAGCATCCTGACCATGTCTGCCACATGCATGCACTCGTCGGCATGGTCCGAGCAGCGCCTGTACCGGACCTCGCCCTCGTCTTTCCGGTCCGGTGACAGTTCGAGCACCCTGCCCTCCCACATGCGGTCCGCCCTGGCGATGATCCTGTTCGCCACGTCGAGGATCTTTTTCGTCGACCGGTAGTTCACCTCGAGTTTCCGCTCCGATGCGCCGAAGTCGCGGGAAAAGTCGATGATGTTGAGCGGATGGGCGCCTCTCCACGTGTAGATGCACTGCTGGGGGTCGCCGACGACGCAGACATTGCCCCTGTCGCCGGCGAGGAGGTTCACGAGAAGGTACTGTATCTTGTTTGTGTCCTGGTACTCGTCGACGAGGATGTACTCGAAGCGGTCCTGCCAGCGTTTCCTGAAAAGCGGCTTCTTTGACAGGAGATCGACGGTATTGTAGATGAGATCGTCGAAGTCCATGGCGTTGCTTCGTTCCAGGGCCTGCTGATAGAGTTCTGCGACGGGCGCAAAGCGGGAGTCCGGAAAGGAGAGCCGCCTGATTGCGTCGACGATGTTTTCCCTGTACGCCTGTTTCGCCCGCGAGATGACCGACCGGGCCGCGTCGGCCTCCTTGACGTCCATGCCGTACCCCTTGAGTATTTCCTTCAGAAGCTTCTGGGCATCCGCCTCATCGTAGATGAGGAATGACCGGTCATAGGTCTTATCGAGGCCCCGGATGCTCTCGCGAAGGACCCTGACACAAAAGGAGTGGAAAGTCGAGATCCACGGGGGCCGTAGCGACAGAAGGCGCTCGACGCGCTCCTGCATCTCCCGGGCCGCTTTCTTCGTGAAGGTTATGGCGAGGATCCTGTCCGGTCTCACTCCCTTTTCGCTGACCAGATAGGCGATCTTGTGGGTGATGACCTTCGTCTTGCCCGAACCGGCGCCCGCGAGAACGAGCAGGGGGGAGCCGAAGTGCTTGACGGCCTCGCGCTGCTGGGGATTGAGGCCCTCCAGGACGGACGCCGCGGTATTTAAAGAACGATCTTTATTGTGTCGCTGCATAAAAAGTGGGGGAACTCGCCTCGAGTCCTGCTGAATGCGATATTGTTCATTGCAGGGTCTGCTCCCCGGGCAGACCGTCTTCCATGTGCCGGGCCCTTCGGGGAGCGGCCCCTGCATTGCGACGATTGTTTGTGTCCCTTAGAGCAGTCGATATGGGTACGCCCTCTTTGCCCATTCGCTCTCGGGGTATTCCGCCTGCAGCTTTTCGTAGGCCTCCTTGAGCGGTTTGGGGTTGTGGGTGCTCTTGTACAGGCATACACCCCGGAGGAAGATCGCCTCAGACGCCGATCCGCTCCGCGCATAAGCAGTCATTATTCTTTCGAGGAGGCCCATGGCGTCGTCAAAGAGGTCCTGGTCGAATTTCACCTTTGCCATGCTGAGAAGCAAAGAAGGGATCAGGTCCTCGGGGGACAGAAAACCGACCGTCCTGTGATGCTCCTTGCCCTCCCCGTCGAGAGTGACGAGTGTCGGCGTCCACTTAACCTGAAAGTCCGCAGCCAGAGGCTTTGCGTCGAAGCTGACCCTGAGGGGGACCAGGTTTTCATTCATGAAGCTGATGACCTTGCCGTCGGGATACGTGACCGCATCCATCTGCTGGCAGCCAATTCATCCGGGGTTGAAAAAATCGAGAAGGACAGGCTTTTTCTCTGTCTTCGCCCTCGCAAGAGCGGCTTCCATCGACGTCTCCCAGGCGATCCCGTTACCCATGACACACCTCCCGTGGTGATATAGGAACTCTAAATACAATACAACTTTACCACAGGGCAGGCTACCCTTGTCCAAAAGGGCTCTTAAAAACGGGGATTAAGAACGGGATTACGCCTCTGTGTGGAGCCTGTTCCGGACGACCTCTGCGACGCGGCGGAAGTCGATCTTGCCGCTGCCCATCTTGGGGAGGTCCTCGATGACAATCATTTTCTTCGGGAGGGCGATGTTGGGGAGTTGCTCGGCCATCCTCCTGAGGGTGTCGGTCTCATCAACCTTTTCGGTAACGGCGGCCACGATGCGGGACCCCTTCAGGTGATCAGGCACCTCGACGATGCAGCATGAAACATGCTCGGGGATCACCTGTTCGAGCACATTCTCCACTTTGACAAGGGAGACCATCTCGCCGCCGATCTTGGCGAACCTCTTGAGCCTGCCGGCGTGCCAGAGATACCCGTCACCGTCGAGGTATCCCATATCACCGGTATCGTACCAGCCGTGGCGGATGCGCATTGAGGTCTCCTCGATATCGCCGTAATACCCCTTCATGACGAGGTCGCCGCTGACTATAATCCTGCCCGTCTCACCGGGACCACAGTCTTTGCCGGTATCGTAGTTCTCGATCCTCACCCGGACGCCGGGGAGCACCTTCCCCACGCTTCCCGGCCTGTTGTTTTCGGGCATGTTCACCGAGATGACGGGGGACGTTTCCGTTGCACCGTATCCTTCGAGGAGAACGGCGCCGTGCTTTTCGAGGAACTGCTGCCTCAGCGCATCAGGGCATTTGTCGGCGCCGCAGACTATGAGGCGGAGGCTCCTGAAATCGCCCTTCTCGGATTTCCGGAGATACCCCCAGAAGAAGCTCGGCGTGCCGACCATGAGTGTCGGCTTTTCCTCCCTGACGATCGTGCAGACGGCCCGGTAATCGAGGGGATTGGCATAGGGGATGATGGTCATGCCGTGATACAGGGGCATCCAGAGCGTGACGGTCAACCCGAAGACGTGGAAGTAAGGGAGGTTGGCCAGCACGCTGTCCCTGTCGGTGAGTCCGGCGACGGCGCTGAAACTCTCGATGTTCGACCAGATGTTCCGGTGCGCAAGCTGGACAGCCTTGGGGTCCTTCTCGCTGCCGCTCGTGAAGAGGATGACGCAGGTGTCGTCCTCATGTCCCCCGTGGACGGTCCGTGAGAGAAGCGCAAGGGGGAGCTGAGACATTACCTTCGCCTTCAGCTTATCGGCAATGCTGACCTTGTCGAAGATGTCCTCGATGAAGATCATGCCGTCCACAATAGGACAATTGATCTTCTCCAGGAGGGCCTTCGACGTGATGATCGTCCTGAACCCGCACTTTTTCTGGGCGTACAGGGCATTGTTCGCGGCCCCCGTCGAATAGTTGATCATAACGGGAGTCCTGCCGCTCATGAGGGCGCCGAGTATTGTGAGGGCGCAGCCCGCCGATGTGGGGACCATGACACCGATAAATCCCCTGTCGTAGCTCTTCATCTTCTCCGACAGGATGAGAGATGCGATGAGGGCCTTGTTGTATGTGATCTTCTTGTCTGTATTCCGGTCGACAAAGGCCGTCTTGGTCCCGAATTTCTTTGCCACCTGGAGAAAACGCTGATGCAGGATCCTCATCATTCGACCGTCCTCAGGATATCGTCCACCCCGCCTGTGAGGAACTTAAACCTACGGCGAAACTCTGAAAACGAGGATAGGGCTTGGTTTCTGATGCAAAATTCACGGGTAATGTTCACGGCGGCGGGAGTCGAAGGCGGAAGCCAAAGCGGGAGCCGCACAGTGAAATTGCCAGAACGTATATCTTCACAAAAAGACATGCACAAGAACAGAGGTAGTTTATTTTGCGAAGAAATCATGCCCTATCCTCGTGTCACATTATTTTGATACCAGTGACCTCGAACCGTTCAAAACGATACTCCCCTCGCCCTTCCCCGAACCTAAAAATGAAGGACCACCTGCGCGCTAAAGATATTCACGTTGGCGTCGTACGTGCCTTTCAGGCCGCCGCGGACGGCGTCCTCACCGACAGGCGACTTGTCGATGTTCGGATCGTCCACGAAAATATGCACATAACCGACGTCGACGGAGAACATCTTGGATATCTTGTATCCTACGCCGAAGGCCAGCCAGAAGCGGTCCTCGTCGGGTATGCGGGGCGTCCGCCGTTGTTCATCGGGAACGGGTGTCTCATCGTAGGCGATACCTCCCCTGAGGGTCCACGCCGGCGTCGGCATATAGGTGACGCCGAGGGAATAGCGGAAGCTGTCGTCCCAGTCCGTCGTCACGACGGAGTCGGGCTGGCGAGGATTATCGAAGCGGACCCTCAGTTCGTTGAAAACACTCCAGTTCGTCCAGGTGATGTCCGCCATGATCTTCCATTGCGGGTTGAACTGATGGAAGAAATTCAGCGAGACCGTATCGGGAGTGGTCAGCTTCGCAAACGCGTCCGTGTCTCTGAAGACCGGCACGGGGGCGAGTCCCGCGGGCACGCCCGAGAAATCGGCCGTTCCGGCAAGGGTGTGATGGATCTGCGAGCGATAGGCAAGACCGGCGCGGGTGTCAGGCGTGAATTCGACGAGCAGGCCGAGATTGAATCCCACGTCCCAGTCATCTCCTTTCAAGTCGACGAAACCGTCGGCTCCCTGAGGCGTCAGCCCGAGCGCCCCCGGAGGGAGTCCAAGGGCGCCGATTGCGTCGAGGGTGCCGAAATCGATAGAGTTAGTCAGTTCGGCTTCGGCGTATTCGAAGCTGACCCCGCCGCCTATGCTGAGATGCTGATTGATCCTGTATGCGATGGAGGGGTTGATGTTCACTGTGAGAAGCTTCGACTTGACGGCATGGTAACGTCCCACCCAGGAACTGTCGTATTCCGTGGCGAGACCGTACGGGGCGCTCACACCGAGGCCGAGATAGAGGTCCTTCGCCACCTTGCCGCTGACGTAAAAGTTCGGGACGATCCTCGTCTCTCCGCCGTCTCCGCCGCCGCCCCCGAGGAGAGGCACACCCGTTCTGGGCTGGAGGAGATGCGTCGAACCCTCGTTCTCGAATTTCGCCGACGGGATGATCACGTGGGCGCCGAGAATGGCCTGATTGCCGGGCAGTTTGGTCAGACCGGCAGGGTTGAAGAAGATCGTCGACGCGTCGTCGGCTCCGGCACCACCCGCATAAGCGTTTCCGAGGCCGCTCACGCTCTGCTCGATAATGGCGAACCCGGAGCCGAAGGCGTCCCTGCCGGCAAGCAGGGAGAGAAACATGACACACAAAATAATCGCAAATCCGGTTCCTTTTCTCATGGCCAATCCCCCATTCCTCAGTATTGTATGACGATTTTTTTCGGCGATTTCAAAGGGTCTTCCCAAATTGTCAGATTAGCATACATGCCGTCCGTGCCAAAGTCAATATGATATTGTTGCTATACCATACGATACTATTGCTGCCGGGACAAAGCGGAGAGCGGGCCCTTAAATCGCCCGGGAAAGTTGCTCTACTGCGTGCAGAAATTCATATCTTCGCAGAGAACATGCCCCCATATGCGCCCGACCGAAAGGCGGGGCGAAGATGCCGCTGTAAAAGTAACTAAGGTTCTTCCGGTTTAAGCGTACTTGACTAAAAAAATGCGACATGTTGTTACTCTAAGAGATTCCGACCAAGGATTCTCAGAAGGAGGCAACAACATGTCGACAAGCTTATTGTATCACGCATTTGGTATACGAGGATACCGGTATCAATCGACCAGCTATCAGGAAGGGGCGGTTATTTTCACGATCACACAAGATCGATTGACCCTGCGGTGCCCTGAGTGCAATGGGCGGGATATCGTCTGTAAGGGAGTCACTGTGCGAGAGCTGCGGACGGTGCCGATCGGTGGCAAGAGAGCGTTTGTGCGTATTGCCGTGCAGAGGGTATGGTGCCTGGTGTGCGCTGTGGTGCGTCAGGTGAGACTGAAGTTTGCCGAGGACCGAGTCCGCTATACGAGGGCCTTTGAACGGTATGCATTGGAGCTTTCCCGGCGCATGACGATCCAGGACGTTGCGCGACATGTGGGCGTCAGCTGGGACGTGATCAAAGACATCCAGAAGCGGTCCCTCCACAGGAAGTTCTCCCGGCCGAAACTGGGTCATCTGAGGCGCCTCGCCATCGACGAGATTTCCATCGGCAAAGGGCACAGGTATGTGACGGTCGTCTTGGATCTTGATAGTGGAGCTGTGGTCCATGTTGGCGACGGCAAGGGGACTGATGCGTTGAAGCCTTTCTGGAGAAGGCTGTTGCGCTCGGGCGCCACAATACAGGCCGTGGCGATCGACATGTCCCCTGCATACATCGCTGCTGTGTCTGACAACGTGCCGGAGGCAGCCATTGTCTTTGACCGTTTTCATATCGTCAAGTTGTTCAACGACAAGCTCTCCGATTATCGTCGTGACCTGTACCATAAGCTCACCAGCCAGTCAGACAGGATTGTGCTGAAGGGGACCCGCTGGCTCCTGCTGAAGAACCCCGAAAACCTCGACGCAGAAAAGAACGAACAGCAAAGGCTTCAGGAAGCATTGCAGATGAACGCCCCTCTGGCAACGGTCTATTACATGAAAGAAGACTTGCGAACGCTTTGGAACTACCCGGGCAAAGGATCGGCAGAGCGCTTTCTGGATGACTGGATTGCGCGGGCCAAGGCATCAGGAATACGGATGCTGCAGTCATTTGCGGAGACGCTCCATGCCCATCGCTGGGGGATTCTGGCATGGTATGATCATCCCATTTCAACTGGCCCTCTGGAGGGCACAAACAACAAGATTGTGACAATGAAAAGACAGGCATACGGCTTCAGAGATATCGAGTTCTTCAAACTTAAGATCATGGCTCTTCATCAGTCAAAGTACGCTCTTGTCGGATGAACCGTAACTAAGTCATTAAGTTATTAAGTTATTAAGTCCATTACCGGCAGTCGGAACAATGCCATGAGCGCGCAGACGGGAAGGCTGATGTGGTGAATAGCCTTTCCTCTAAGATACCTTGTTCATCTCCAGACCACCCCTTGCCGTGTCTATTGATACCAAAGCGCGTCAGGCAACAGGCGCTGAACACCTTGAGATGTCTCATCATCGCATTGGAAAGGCTTTGAACCATATCTGCCTTCCCGGAGACAGCGGTAGTGACACTCACACTGACACTGTTTTCAGAGCGCTTCGCCTCGCCTTTCCACGCAACGATTAAAGCTAAGATGGTTATTTTGGCCATCTGTGATGGTACAATAAGAATATGCAAAGGCAGTATCTCGGCACTCTCGACTACAGGGACCCCCTTTACGAGATTCTTCTGTCCTCGGTCTGTCCCTATGTTCATGACCCGCTTTTCCACGTCAAACGGATGAACGTCAAGAGGGTCTACAAGTACACCGAGGAAAAATCAGGAATCGCCATCATCGGCAAGTTCTACCGTCTTGACGACCCGAAGCAGGAGCGTAGCCTGCGCATCAAGGGCGAATATGAAAAGCTCGTCCAGGTCAGACGGTACGGCTTTGACAGGGGTCCCAACTATGTGGTGCGTCCCATTGCAAGGGAAGAACGCATTGGTCTCGCCCTTGTCGAGGACTACGTCAGGGGAAAAGACCTCGATCATTATGTGAAAAGGGCGATCTATGAAGGCAGGACAAATCGTCTCAGAGACAGACTATCAAAGCTTGCGGCATTTCTCTATACGCTGCACACGAAAACCGACGGCGGAGAACCGGTACAACCCGATATGACGGAGGCCTATTTCCGCAAAATCGTCTCGGAGCTCCGGAGGCAGACCGTACTCTGCCATGACGAAAAGAAGAGGTTTCTGGGGCTCATGGACAGATGGCTCCGCAGGGATATCTTCCAGGGCGCCCCGATCGCCCTCCTGCACGGCGATGCCACACCGACGAATTTCCTTTTCACCGAGAGAAACGACATCGTCGCCATCGATTTCGAGAGGATGAAGAAGGGAGACAGCGCCTTCGACATCGGCATGGTCTGCGGCGAACTCAAACACGCCTTTCTCTGGAGGACCGGCGATCCCTTTGCCGCCGAGCCTTTCATCCGCCATTTCCTCGACAGCTACGCCGGGTGCTGCATCGATCCGGGGAGTGCCTTCCGGGCGATAACGCGGCGGAACCCTTTTTATATGTCCCTGACGGAGCTGCGGATCGCGCGAAACGACTACCTCCACTGGGACTACAGGAAGAGGCTCGTCCATGAGGCGAAGGAATGCCTGTCCTGGGGGTTGAAGATCCCTTGATCAGGGCGGTGTTCTTCGATATTTACGGCACCCTCATCGACATCCGCACCGATGAGGGGGACCCCTGGGTATACGAGGTGCTTTGCCAGTATCTGGCTTACCGCAGGGTGACCATTTCGCCGGATGAACTCAAGAGGGAGTTCTTCGACCGCGTCCGCGATCAGCTCAGGCAGAGTGCCGAAGAGCATCCGGAGGTCGATGTCTACCATGTATTCGACGGGATCCTGCGCACGTACGGTTCCGCAAGGTATCCGAAGGCCGTCGTGGAAGACACGGCCATGCTGTTCCGGTCCCTCACCCGGCGGACCTTCCGACTCTTTCCCGACCTGTTTGATACCCTCGACGTACTGCGCAGCAGCTACAGGACCGCCGTCATCTCCGACGCTCAGTGGGTCTTCACGGAGCCTGAAACATCGATCCTCGGAATCGACCGTCGCTTCCCTTTCATGGTGCTCTCGTCGAGGCTGGGGTACAAAAAGCCCGACATGCGGCTTTTCGTCGCCGCCATGGACAGGCTCGGCGTTAAGGCTTACGAGTCCGTCTATATCGGCGACAACCCGCACAGGGACCTCGTCGGAGCCAAGATGTCGGGGATGCGGTTCATACTCTTCCGCGGCGACTGCCGCGATTACAACGGATTCAGGCCCGACGCCTGCTTCGGCGAATACAGGGACCTGCCGGCTGTCCTTGAGAAGCTGGATGACAAAGCGCCGGTATGAAGGGACGATGGCAAAACCTTGTTGTTGCATACTCCCTCAGAAAATGCGGGGCGAATGCGCCGAAAAGCATCGGTGCTGCGAAACCTTTGCCTTCCCATGCAGACTATTTCAGGCAAACGATCGATGTCACAAAGGATGGAATGGCATCGTGTAGGGGCCGTTCCCCGAACGGCCCGACATTAATGAACCGGTCTGCTCGGGGAGCAGACCCTACAATGATCAATCTCGTAATCAGCGGGGCTTTGAGGCGTTTTGCCCCGCCTTTTCGTGCAACTGTTGGGTAAAGGCATTTTCATAACTGGCACGGACACAGGCGTCGGCAAGACCGTCGTCTCGGCGGTCATCATCAGGTCCCTCATCCGGAAGGGCTTCCGGACCGGCGCGATGAAGCCTTTCGAAACGGGATGCACGAAACAGGACGACATGCTCTGCCCGGAAGACGGCACTTTCCTCAGGTCCGTTGCCGGAATGGACGACCCCCTGGAGCTTGTCACCCCTGTCCGGTACGAATTGCCCCTTGCGCCGATGGTCGCCTCGGGCCTCGAAAAAAGAGCCGTCGACCTGTCCGCGGCCTTCTCGGCCTTTCACACCCTCAGCGGCAGATATGACGCCGTCGTCGTCGAAGGGGTGGGAGGACTCCTCGTCCCCCTGACCCGGCCGACCGCAGGGGCGCCGGCCTATTACGTCTCGGACCTTATCCGCAGCCTAGCCCTGCCCGTCATCATCGTCACCCGCCCCACCCTCGGCACGATCAATCACACACTCCTCACCGTGTATCAGGCGATGAGGGAGGGGCTCGACGTCATCGGCATCATCATCAATGAACATGCCCCGCCGGGGCAGAGCGTCGCGGAAAAGACGAACCCTTCGGTCATCGAGAAGCTCAGCCCCGTCCCGGTCCTCGGCATTGTGCCCCACCTCCCGGAGGTGACGGAGGACGCCGTCGATGCCGTCGCCGCCCGGCCGACCCTCTTCCTCGATCCCGTCTTTCAGGCCTGCCTGAGATGATGAGTTCGGCACGAGAAATGAAAATCATGACCCGGGAGGAAGTAGCCCATTTGGCGATCTGCAGATACGAGGGGCCGATTCGCCTGGTTGCGTCGGCCCGGGACTTGGAGCAGGCGATTCATGTGATCCGGGGCGAACAGGTGGTAGGACTGGACACGGAAACGAAGCCCACATTCTTCAAGGGTCAATTTCACCTGCCCTGTCTGGTACAGATTGCCACCGCGTCCGTGGTGTATCTGTTTCAGTTGAAACGGATGGATTTTTCCGGTACGTTGGTGGAAGTGCTTGAAAATCCGGCACTCATCAAGGCGGGCATCGGGCTGGCTGCCGATTTCTCGAATCTCAGGAAGGTGTTCCCGTTTGAGCCTCAAAACATCATTGACCTGAGCCTCGTGGCGCAACGGCAGGGCATCAAGCATTCAAGCGTCCGCAATCTGGCCGGACAACTGCTCGGATTTCGCATCACCAAGGGCTCCTCCACTTCCAACTGGGCCAGTCCCCGGCTGACACCGAAGCAAATCGCTTACGCCGCTACCGATGCGTGGGTTTGCCGGGAACTCTTCCTGCGTTTTCAGCAACTCGGGTTCCTCGATTTGGAGGGCCGCCCGCTCTCGAAAAGGACCGCGAACAGGGTCAGCCCTTGAAACTTGACAACGAATCATGCGACGCGTGCGACAGGGGACAGAAAGGGGACGGCAAAGCGTCAACAGGAAATAGTTGGCCTATCATCAGACGTCAAAGACTGGCCTGCCCCGGACGATGCCGACTATCCAACGCCTTTGTAGGATACACCGACTTCAAGACTTGGTCGTTTGAAAGTCAGCAAGATCCGGGAGGCAGTGTCCACTCCTCAGTCCATTAAAAAAGCAAGCCCAAGGACGAAACCCCTGGGCTTGCACAATGCGTGAGGCTATTACCACTCAGCAGGCGCTTTGCTCGCGTCTTTTTCTTATCCGGGTTATTCCCAGTCCTCCAATTGGTACTGGACCGTGAGATTGTAGGTCACTTTCCTGCCGGAGGCGTCTGTGAATCTTACGGAATCTTCACCGTTGCTGCACACTTCTGAATCGCGCCCTTTCCCTGGTTTGAAATGAGTCCCGCTTTCTTCCATTCATTTGTGAAACGGGAGACGCAACGAACAAATTGCCCGTGATTTCCCGCGCTTTTATTGCATCGTTCCATGAGATCCATCATCGAGCAACCATTGTCAAAAAGCATATTACTCACTCCGGGCTCACACTCATCAATGATGATGTCGGGACGAGTGTCGGAATTCGGGCACTGATCCGAATCTTGCGGAATCTTTCCATCAATACCGGAAGGGCCCGGTCTCTCTCCGAGAAGATCGGCTGCAAGAACGATGTCATCACCGTCAACATCATTGTCGCCGTCGAGGTCTGCTTTCCCACATTCAAGGGCGCGAATTCTATCGATAACAGGGATATTTGCCGGATTAACTCTGTCGCTGTATCGCTGCGGAATCGTAAGATCAATTCCCTCGCAATCACGGATAAAGTCGACCTCGTGTGCTACCACGATGCCGTTCTGATCAAAATCAGGATCACAGACATCACCGAAGCCGTCCTTGTCACGGTCCTCCTGTTTCGGATTTGATGTATTCTGACAATTATCGGCCACATCAGGAACTCCGTCACCATCGCGATCAGGAAGAGCAGCATCTTCATCCGAACCGAAAACCCATGTGGCATGAACATGTAATTCTCTCGAATCGGCCCTGTCGACGACCTGCAACGCCAATGATCTGCCGTATGCAATGTTATCACCCAATAAGACGTCTCTTGGATAATACTCCGCCAATACCCTTACCCTTTCTTCGGGCGTACGCGACCATAGTTCGAGTGCAAAAGGCGGGGCATCAACCTGAAGGTTCTTGTTCAAGGTGGCGATGCTTCCTCCGACAGGCACAAAACTCTCTCCTGTCAACACGTGTGCTGTCTCTGACAATGATCTTCCGGGCAGCATTCCGAGGTAAACGACGTTGCCGACAATCGCTATTTTGTCAAATATCATGGAGTCCGGAGGATTGATCCGGGATACCAGCTTTATGAAGAAGTTCTTACCACATTGGAAGAAACATGCCTCTTCCTCATAGGGAAGGCAGGCGTCGAGCCTGATTTCCGTGCAGAGAGAAGCATCAGGCGGAATTATGTCGGGAGGGTTATAAATCGTCGGACAGGGATCTTCCGCGTCCGGAAAACCATCGTTGTCATCATCAGTCTCGAATTTGCTGCAATTCAGACCGTCCTTACCATCACTATTTACTCCTGCAAAATCATACTTGGGGCTTGTTGTGACTTGGCATAGTGGGTGGTAATAATAGCCAATTACCTGCTGGTTGTTATACGGATCATCATCCAAAGAATCCGGACAATTATCTCCGTCTAAATCGTTATCACAGGCGTCACCTACCGTATCATTATCCGTGTCTAACTGATCAGGGTTGGCAACGTGAGGACAGTTGTCACAGGCATCAGGCATACCGTCACCATCGGAATCGAACTGGCTATAATTCGGATCGTTTGGACACTTGTCATAGAGATCGCAGATGCCGTCATGATCGGTGTCTCCTCCCATTAAGCCGCCACAGACATTCACGTAAGCCTGACGCTCAGGAATGGTAGTCAGACAGAGATTTCGTATTCGATCTCTTTGATCGGCGGTGAACCCTTCAACGCGACTTCCGCTTTTAAAAACGTAGGGACCATTGCAGCCTCCGTAGTATGACATTATCAGTGCCGTGTCGGGAGAGTAAGACGTCGGTGTTGAAAGTGTTTCAGTAACGGATCTGTCGCATTGAACGGTACAAAATCGCTTATAGGGACTATACGGGTCAAGACCCACATCAAAATGAAACCATTGTATGCACCACTCATGATTGATCACATATGTAGGTTGTTCGCCTGACAGATAGACGTCATAACCGGGTAATGTGTCCGGTTCCAGCGGGCCGGGATCTAAAGGCGTATCCGCCAATCCTTCATCGTGAATTGCCGGATCGTCACCATTATCTGCAGGATCCTTCCACGTGTGAGGATGGGCAAGACAAAAGTGATGGCCGAGCTCATGCGCAATAACTGCACCGATCGGGAAAAATCTTGCAAAAACTCCGTAGTAATCACTCTCATAGGCACGATTATTATATGACGCCGCTTGTGAAAAGCCACCGACAGGCGGTGGACCCTATTGTTTGGACAGCCTGATGGGTGGGATAAGCTCTGAGTTCATTGTTAAATTCTTTATGAAGCATCAGGCAGCCTCGGCGAATGGGTGAGGCAGTCCATAGTAAACCTCATCCGGGGTACGGTCGTCAAGAGAAGAGTGCCCGCGCTGTTCGTTGTAAAAGCGTATCCAGTTGGTTAACCCCTGACGCAGCTCAGAGCCGCCGCCGAACGAATGCAGGTAAAGGTAGTGATGTTTGATGGTCCACCATAGCCGTTCAACAAAGATGTTGTCCTGGCACCTACCGCGGCCGTCCATACTGATGGCGACTCCGTGGTCCTTGAGGATTTGAGTGAACCCTTTGCTGGTAAACTGTGCTCCTTGATCCGTGTTGAAAATCTCCGGTGCCCCATAGCGGCTCAGGGCTTCCTGGAGGGCCTGATTGCAGAAGTCCGAGTCCAAGGTATTGGAAAGACGCCAGGACAGGATTTTGCGGCTGTGCCAGTCCATGACCGCCACCAGGTACATAAAGCCACGTGCCATGGGAACGTAGGTGATATCGGTAGCCCACACCTGGTTGGCATGATCGATCCTCAGGTCTCTGAGCAGATAGGGATAAATTATGTGCTCCGGATGGGGCCGGCTGGTGTGCGGCTTGGGGTAGATCGCCTCGATGCCCATCAGTCGCATCAGCCGCTGGATGCGTTTGCGGTTGACCTTACGGCCCTGTCGGCGGAAATGCCGCGCCATCGACCGGCTGCCGTAGGTCGGGGTCTTCAGGTACTGCTCGTCGATCAGGCGCATGAGGTCCAGGTCCTCGGGATTAATCGGGCACGGCTCATAGTAGAACGAGGACCGGCTCAATCCCAGCAACTGGCATTGGCGGGAGATGCTCGGCTCGCGAAGTTCAGGTTCGATCATCTGCTTTCGCTGCTGGCTGCTCAAGAGCCGAGCTTTCGTGCTAAAAAATCGTTTTCTACCTTGAGCCGGCCAATCTGCCGGTAGAGCTCATCGAACTGGCCCTCGACCTGCTTGCGGGACTTGTGGTTCTTGTCGAAAAGCTCAGCGGCGCTGTCGAGCAGCTGCCGCTTCCAGGTGGAGATCATGGTCGGGTGGATGTCGAAGCGACTGGCCAGTTGAGCGGTGGTCTCTTCGTTCTGTAATGCGGCCAGCGCGACCTTCGCCTTGAATTGGGAACTGTGTTGCTTTCGTTTCTTGCTCATCTCAGATCCTCCATGAGTGGTCTGAATCAGAGCTTAGCACACTGTCCAGTTTTTGGGGTCCACCGCCACACTGAGATTCTGCAAGACAAACAATGTGATTTTTTCCCTGTTATTAGCCATTGCCCAATCCTTGAGGGCTTTGATTTTAATCTTTGCGTCCTCTGTATCCGGATCCGTAATTGTTGAATAGGTGGTTTCATAATGCACGTTTATATCGCTGATGCGAAAGGAGATGCCGACAGGCTTGAATATCTCATTGACATAATACATTTCAAGCTGGGAATGCTCCTGGAGAAAGTCATGCAGGTCATTTTCAAACAGGAAACCGCAGGGGTCCTGACCTGAACTGTCACAGTATACTTCCATATCGATGTCGTAGGTCACATCGGCAGATCCCCATGCACCGGAGTTGCAAAATATTGACGGAATAACCAAAGCACACAAAACTGCAGCCACGAAGAGGTGTTTACGTTTCCTGAATTGTCTCGACCGGTTGCCATGTCTCTCCATTGCCCTGTCCTCCTTTTGCGATGAAGTTACTCCTCCAAGCCTCTCAGCGCATGCCGGAAGCCCCGCAGGCCGTCATGAATGTCAGGATGATGACCGATGTCTCTTCCCGGTATCCGGCCAAACAAAGACCCGCCCGGTTCCATCCCGCCTTCACCGCGCCTTGGCTTGGACTTTCCCTGCTTCGTTTTTATCACATTATTCGGTGGTATGCAAATCAGTAATATTAATATTCGGATAACTGTTGTTAATGGATATCTCGTGCTCATTTCTTCCATCGTATCAACCCCTCCCGACCTTCTCCAAAGTGAGGCAGCGCGGAAGCTGGCGGAGGCGAACAAAGAGTGATCGCGCGTGTGGAGACGTAGATCAAAACAAAGCTGGCGGAAGCCGAATCACCCCTTTTTGTGGTAAAGTGATTGAAATTGGGTGATCACGATGAAGATTGGATTATCCCTCCATGCTAAAAGAGGAAGAAAGAAATGAAAGTACAGTTATGACGCCGAGGGGTCCTGAGGCTTTCGAATCACATATTCAAAGAGTCGTCGACATTATGCTTGAGTTTGCCCGGCTGAGCGGGCTCTCTCCGGCTGTCGTCCCCCCGCAGCGCTACCTGTGGACGGACGCCTTTGCCGTCTGCAACTTCCTCGAACTTTATCGTCAGACAGGGGATGGCCGGTTCAGGCAACTGGCGACGCTCCTGGTCGATCAGGTCCACGCCGTTCTGGGCCGGCGGCGGAGAGATGACGAAAGGGGCGGCTGGATCAGCGGTCTTGACGAGCGGGAGGGCGCCCTGCACCCCACAATCGGCGGGCTGAGGATCGGGAAGGAGATGAACGAGCGGGCGCCCGGGGAACCTTTTGATGAGCGCCTGGAATGGGAGAGAGACGGTCAGTACTACCATTACCTGACGCAATGGATGCACGCCCTTGATCGCGTCGGAAGGGTCACGGACGATCCGGTCTACAACCGGTGGGCGATAGAGCTTGCCAAAAGGGCCCACGCGGGGTTCGTCCACACACATCCCCCGGGCGGCCCGAAACGTATGTACTGGAAAATGAGCATAGACCTCTCCTATCCGCTCGTCCCGTCCATGGGCCTTCATGATCCTCTTGATGGATTGGTCGCCTACAGCGAGATTCAGGCGTCCGCACAGAGATACGCCGGGGAGACCGGGCGGCCCGACCTCAAGGCCGAGATCGTCGACATGGCACAGATATGTGAAGGAAGAAACTGGACCACCGATGACCCCCTCGGCATCGGCGGCCTTTTAATCGACGCCTTTAAGATGGGACAATTGATCGTGACGACGGACTTCACCCGCCGCATCCTGCTCGAAGACGTGCTGGGCGCTTCCCTGGATGGTTTGAACTCCTTCGAAAGGATGTCACCCCTGGAGTCCCCTGCCCGGCACCGTCTCGCATTCCGTGAGCTTGGGCTGTCCATAGGGCTGCAGGCGCTGGAGAGACTTTGGGGATTATCCGTTCAGCATCCCGAGACCTTCGAGAGGCGACGTCTACCCTCGCTCTTTCGTGGCCTGATGCGGTACATGCCGCTGCGAGACGTGATTCACACCTTTTGGCTCGAGCAGAAGAACAGAGAATCGGGAAGTTGGAATGCCCACCGCAACATTAACATGGTGATGCTCGCGACGAGCCTTGCGCCTGAGGGGTATCTCTCGCTTCTCTGAAAGGAATGATGCCGTGAAACGGGGTGTGAAGTCAGTACTTGAATCTCAACAATAATCTGAATAGTCAGGCCAGGAAATCATGAAAAAAGAATACATCCACGGCTACGATCATCGTGAAAACATACGGTTACAGGATCAGGCCTCCACATTGGTCGAGTTGCTGCACTCCGATACCGCCTATCCGTCGGGAAGCCGCGTCCTTGAGGCCGGTTGCGGCGTGGGGGCGCAGACCGTCACGCTGGCGCGGAGCAGCCCGGATGCCATGATTACTTCCATCGATGTTTCCGGGGCTTCGCTCATCGAAGCAGAGAGAAGAGTGACGGCGGAAGGCTTGACCAATGTGAGATTCGAGCGGGGGGACATCTTTGATCTGCCCTATGGGCCGGACTCCTTCGACCATATCTTCGTCTGTTTCGTCCTGGAGCATCTCACAAATCCGGCAGCGGCGCTCCTTGCACTGAAAAACCGTCTCCGCCCGGGCGGCACGATCACGGTCATCGAGGGGGACCACGGCTCGGCCTTTTTTCATCCCGTCAGTGAGGCGGCGCACCGCGCGATTCAGTGCCAGGTTGAATTGCAGCGCCGCGCAGGCGGCAACGCCATGATCGGGAGAGAACTTTATCCGCTGCTGCTCGGCGCAGGATATAATTCTGGGTTCATCCGACAAGAGCGTACTTTGACTGATGAAGAGCCATGATCTTAAGTTTGAAGAACTCGATATCTCTGAAGCCGTATGCCTGTCTTTTCATTGTCACAATCTTGTTGTTTGTGCCCTCCAGAGGGCCAGTTGAAATGGGATGATCATACCATGCCAGAATCCCCCAGCGATGGGCATGGAGCGTCTCCGCAAATGACTGCAGCATCCGTATTCCTGATGCCTTGGCCCGCGCAATCCAGTCATCCAGAAAGCGCTCTGCCGATCCTTTGCCCGGGT
This sequence comes from uncultured Nitrospiraceae bacterium, assembly GCA_963705105.1. Lineage (GTDB taxonomy): Bacteria > Nitrospirota > Thermodesulfovibrionia > Thermodesulfovibrionales > Dissulfurispiraceae > CAVPIW01. Next base: position 868,563 of record CAVPIW010000006.1, read on the forward strand.
AGTTCCAAAGCGTTCGCAAGTCTTCTTTCATGTAATAGACCGTTGCCAGAGGGGCGTTCATCTGCAATGCTTCCTGAAGCCTTTGCTGTTCGTTCTTTTCTGCGTCGAGGTTTTCGGGGTTCTTCAGCAGGAGCCAGCGGGTCCCCTTCAGCACAATCCTGTCTGACTGGCTGGTGAGCTTATGGTACAGGTCACGACGATAATCGGAGAGCTTGTCGTTGAACAACTTGACGATATGAAAACGGTCAAAGACAATGGCTGCCTCCGGCACGTTGTCAGACACAGCAGCGATGTATGCAGGGGACATGTCGATCGCCACGGCCTGTATTGTGGCGCCCGAGCGCAACAGCCTTCTCCAGAAAGGCTTCAACGCATCAGTCCCCTTGCCGTCGCCAACATGGACCACAGCTCCACTATCAAGATCCAAGACGACCGTCACATACCTGTGCCCTTTGCCGATGGAAATCTCGTCGATGGCGAGGCGCCTCAGATGACCCAGTTTCGGCCGGGAGAACTTCCTGTGGAGGGACCGCTTCTGGATGTCTTTGATCACGTCCCAGCTGACGCCCACATGTCGCGCAACGTCCTGGATCGTCATGCGCCGGGAAAGCTCCAATGCATACCGTTCAAAGGCCCTCGTATAGCGGACTCGGTCCTCGGCAAACTTCAGTCTCACCTGACGCACCACAGCGCACACCAGGCACCATACCCTCTGCACGGCAATACGCACAAACGCTCTCTTGCCACCGATCGGCACCGTCCGCAGCTCTCGCACAGTGACTCCCTTACAGACGATATCCCGCCCATTGCACTCAGGGCACCGCAGGGTCAATCGATCTTGTGTGATCGTGAAAATAACCGCCCCTTCCTGATAGCTGGTCGATTGATACCGGTATCCTCGTATACCAAATGCGTGATACAATAAGCTTGTCGACATGTTGTTGCCTCCTTCTGAGAATCCTTGGTCGGAATCTCTTAGAGTAACAACATGTCGCATTTTTTTAGTCAAGTACGCTTAAACCGGAAGAACCTAATTCTGTCCGCGTCTCTCCCCGCATGGTCTACGTCGACTCCAGCAAGCCCGGGCTTGTCGAAGGGTTTACGAAAAAAACGTTCACGGCAATGATCGAGGGGGTTCGTGAATCGGCGATCGAGGCGGGAATCATTGAACCGGAAGTTTTTGACATAGGGATACGGGACCTGTACCGGACGACGGAGCCTGACGGGGTGTTCTGTTACACTTTTTTCAAGGCCTTCGGCATGAAATGACTGATGCAACAGTGCAAAGGAGACATCCATGAATAAAGAGTTTTCAGGATTTACAGCCCCCTTTACCGCGAGCGGCCGGTCGGCCATTGTGCCCCCGCCTCCGTGGCATTACGCCGGTTGGCTGATGAACGTGTCCATACGCTGCGATACATCGAACAGCGCCGCACTGGTGCCCCCGCTGCTCGGGCGTTTGACAGGCAACGGCTGTATCCACTTTGCCGACTGGCAGGCGACAACCGACGGCGGAGAACTTGTCGATCCGGTGTATGCACAGTATCGCGAGACCATTGTCATCGTGGAGATCGAACGTCCGGGCGGGACGTTGTACAACTTCTGTCCTTTTATCTGGGTCGATCAGGACATTTCCCTCATCCGCGGTCTACTCCAGGGATGGCCGAAGAAATTCGGTACGACCCATCTTACACGTTCGCTGCCGATTGACCACGTGGCGGCTGCGCCGCTCAGGGCCGGAAGCCGCATGGGGGCGACGCTGAGCGTGAAAGACAGGCGACTGATCGAGGCCGCCCTGGAGCTTACGGGGAAAGCGGGGCGCCCTTATGGATTTCTCGCGAACAGGACCATCGGCACAGTCGGGTGGCCCGACCTGACAAGGCCTGAACAAAGCGTCGAGTTGAAGTGGCTGCTGCCGGACATTCAGAATAAAGTCTCATCGGACTGGCATGATGCAGAGGCAACAATCAACGTGCTGCCGCATCCTGTGGAAGAGCTGTCATTGCTTGGCGAGCTGAAGGCCGGCGGGGCGAGTGTCGGATGGATAGGCATAACAATAACGGGGGCAAAGCCGCTCCCCCTGTGAGGACGGAAATGGCCGATCGCGCAAATAGCGGAAGCCTGAAAGACGAACCTGACGATGCTCATCGTCGCCTTCAGCAAGGCTTTGAAGCTCTTCACCCCGCCTTTTTCACTCGACTGGAAGGTTATCTTGCCGAGTTCAGGCAAGCCCTGAGCGCCGCCCATAACCCCGAGCGGGCCGCAAACGAGAAGCGCTACCTGAAGAGCCCCTTTAAATTCTTCGGGGTGACGGTTCCCTTCACAGACAGGCTCGCCCGGGACTTCAGGAAGACACATAAGGATGCGTCAAGGGAAGAGATTTTCGCCCTTGCCGAAGCGCTCTGGTCCTCCGAATATCACCAGGAAAAGACGCTGGCCATCAAGCTCCTCGAAAAGTATCCCCATCATCTCGATATCCGGTCCATGCCCCTGATCGAGAGGATGCTTTCGGAATGCACCGGGTGGGACCACGTCGACGGCATCGCCATCCATCTCGTCGACGCAGTATTGCGGAAAGATGACGGGGCCTTTGCCTATCTCGACAGGTGGAGTAAATCCGGAAACTTCTGGATGCGGAGGGCGGCCCTCATCTCGCAGATCCTGCTTTTCAGGGAAGGCGGGGGGGACAGACAGCTCTTTTTCGGCTTCGCCGAGGCCATGATCGGGGAAAAGGAGTTCTTCATCCGCAAGGCTATCGGCTGGACGGTTAGGGAGCTGTCGAAGGCCGATCCGCAGGCAGCCTGCGATTTCCTGCTCAGGGTGAAACACCGTGCCTCCGGTCTAACGCTCAGGGAAGGGGCAAAGAGGCTGCCCGGGGAGATGAAGAAAAAAGTGATGTAAGCTCCCCGGCTCCCGATCGGTTCATCCGGCGGAGAAGTCCTCTGATCACAGTATCCGCTTGATCTTATCGAATGCTTCTTCTATGATCCGGGGCGAAGGCAGGAATGTGGTCCTGAAATAGACCCCGTCCTCCTGCCGGCCGAATCCCGATCCGGGCACGAAGACAACTCCTTCCTTGAGAGCGGCGCGGACGAACTGTAAATCCTTCCTCCACTTTTCCGTCTCTATCTTCATGAAGGCGTAAAAGGCCCCCTGGGGTTTCGGGAATGAGAGAGGCAGGTGCTCCGCCATCTTGACGAAGGTGTCCCGGCGGTCCGTCAGTTTTTTCTTCATGTCGGCGAGATACGCCGGAAAGGAGGGGTCGACCAGCGCGGCGGCGGCGGCCCTCTGGAATTCCCAGTTGACGGAAAGGCGCTGGTTGCACAGGAGGAAAAAGGCGTTTTTCACCTCTTCCCACCGGTCACCGTGAAAGGCAACCCAGCCGATCCGGGCGCCGGGATAGCTGAAGTCCTTGGACAATGAACTCCCGTAGATGAACGGCACCCTTCCCCTGGCCACCTTCCGGAAATCAACGGGCTTGCCGTCGAACACGAGCTGGTCATAGGAGCCGTCGTAGAATATCGGGACATCATACTCGTTGCAGAGGCTGACGACATCGGAGAGGTTCTCTTCCGTATAGACGGAGCCGAGGGGGTTGTTCGGGTTGATGATCACCATCGCCTTTGCGCCCTCGATCTTTCGTGAGAGATGCTCCACGTCAATCTGACCGTCGGCGTCATGGCGGTAGAAAATGGTATCGCCTTCGAACTGCTTCGCCTTGCTGAGATAGAGCGGATAGGCGGGGTTCGGCAGCAACAGCTTTTCGCCGAAGCCGATAAATGAATGGAAAAAGAAGTCGATACCCTCGGTGAGGCCGGCGACGGCGAATACGTCCTCAGGCCCGCACTTTTCGATCTTCGCCACTGTCTTTCTCAGTTTTTCATCGCCGTCCGACGGGGCGTAGCCCTTGCAGTTCTCAGCGAGGGCCTTCTTCACATGCTCGACGATGGCTCCGAAAGGCTTGAACCCGTACTGGGGAGGGTCACCGATGTTCAGGTAGATCATCTTCTTGCCCCGCGCTTCCTCGCGCTTCGCTTCCATCACTATATCCCGTATGGGGTAACTGACGACGTTCATGCGTTCCGTCGGCCTGTACGGCAGCTGCCGCTTCAGCGTTTTCAATGGCTTCATAGTCTTTGTCCTCTGCAGTCGGTCTACGGCAAGTTCCACGTCCTCACGGGAAAAATGCCGCCGCTCCATCATGTTCCCAAAGCCGGAGTGACCGGTTAAGGGGATGATACGGCGACGATCGACCGCTCTCTTTCTTTCGTCACATCAGGATGCGCGCGCCAACCGGCGCGCCGTAAATTATAATTATATCAGTTCCCATCAGTGGTGTCCAAGATGCGAGATGATAGTGTCAGCGGGAGTGTAAGTGGCAGTAATGGGTCGGGCCGTTCGGGGAACGGCCCCTACACAATCAGTTACATAAAAGGCGGGGCAGCGATAAGGCTATTCTCTGGTGCGGTTGACTACCAGAAGAGGGATGCCGGACAACGCGGATCTTTCAATGATGTCGATGCCGTCAGTGACACCCGCACTCACAGTCACACTTTCTTTTATTGCGGCTTGACATCCGCAGAGGAGATGTTCTTGACGGGTTGATTCATCCCTTTGTTCGGATAGAGCAGGATGATGCTTATCCTCCTGTTCCTGGGGTCCCGGGGATTGTCCTTGACGAGCAACTCCTGGTCGGCATATCCAACGACCCTGGCGATTCTGGCCGGATCGATGCCGTTGATCTCGAGCTCCCGGCGAGCCGCCGATGCCCTGTCCGTCGAGAGCTCCCAGTTCGTGATCTGGGCGCCCTTGAAGGGCGCCGAGTCCGTGTGACCTTCAATGGCAATCCTGTTCGGCGTATCCTTGATGTTGTCCGTGACGAGCCGCAGGATGTCCCGTGCCCTCTCGTTGGGCTGAGCGCTTCCAAGGGGGAACATGGAGCTCCCTTCCGTGTCGATGATCTGGATCCGTATGCCGCCCTCGAAGAAGTCCACGAGCACCTGGTCCTTTACGCCCCTCATCTTCTCTTCCACCGCCTTCTGGAGCCGGTCTTTGAGCTCTTCTGCAGAGATACCGCCTTTGCCCGACTTCATGGACTGTTCCGTATCGGGCATCTTCGCGCTGAAGATCTCCGTGGAGTTCTGCATGAAGGACTGTCCCGATTTCTCGAAGACGCTGAAATGCTTGAAATACTGTGCGAGGACCGCCCTCTTTTCCGGCGACGACATGGTGATGAGCCACAGGAGAAGGAAGAAAGCCATCATGGCCGTCACAAAGTCCGCGTAGGCGACCTTCCAGCTTCCCCCGTGGCTGCCCTCGTGGTTTTTCTTGACCTTCTTGATGATGATGATCTTGGACTTGTCGGCCATCAGCGCTTCACTTTCCTGATCGCTTCTTCAACCTCCACAAAGGAAGGCTTGGCATTGGCGGGGGCGACCCGGCGCCCGAACTCGACGGCGATCTGCGGCGCCGCTCCTCCCACGAAGGCGATGAGGGAGACCTTGAGCACGTTCAGATAGTCCCTGTCTTCATTGGCGATGTGTTCGAGGTTTTTCGCCATGGGACCCACGAAGCCGTAGCACATCAAAACGCCGAGGAACGTGCCGACGAGGGCGGCGCCGATACTGTGGCCCAGGACCTCCGGCGGTTCGCTGATCTTCTGCATCGTGATGACGACGCCGAGAACGGCTGCGACGATGCCGAGACCGGGCAGGGCGTCTGCCACATGGGCAACGCTCTTCGAGGGCTGGAGCGACTCCTCATGATGGGCTTCCAATTCCGTGTCGAGCAGTGACTCGAGCTCATGGGGTGAGATGCCCGTTGTCATGATCGTTCTCAGCGTGTCCGTTACGAGGGAGACGGCATGGTGGTTCTTCAGGAACTTCTCATATTTCTTGAAGATCCCGCTCTTGTCCGGCGCATCGACGTCCGCCTCGATCGAGACGAGGCCCTCCTTCCTGATCTTCGAAAAGACCTCGCTCATCATGATGAGCATCTCGAGATAGTCCGACTTGCTGTAGGACTTTCCGCTGACGATCTTGCCGAGGCTCGCGGCGACGGCCTTCATCACCTTCATCGGCGATGCGATAACGAATCCTCCGAAGGCGGCGCCGAAGATGATCACGAGCTCGGCAGGCTGCCACAGGAGAGCGAGGTTACCGTGTTCGAGCAGGTATCCGGCGATGATGGACACAAGAACGATAACAGCCCCGATAATGGCGAACATGGCGGTTGCCTACCTCCGTTTTTCCCGCAGGATTTCCCGCTGTCGTTTGAAGACGAACTTGACGATCTCGTCCCTGATCTCTTCGTCCATGGCAACAAACTTGACACCGATCAGGGTCCCCTCGGCGACCGGCTCGGACTTGACAACCTCTCCGTACATGTGGATCGCCACAGGCGGCAGCAGGGGAAACATCGTCTTGATCTCGATGATGTCTCCGATCGCGAACGGATCGGTCCAGGTGAAACTCATTCCGCCGCCGCTGATGTTTATCGTCCGGTAGGAAAGCGCGCAAAAGCCCTCGCGCTGGAGTGACAGCAGGTTGATGATGGCGTCGAGCTTGGCATTGATGACGCGCAGCCAGTCGGCCAGCACCGTGTCTTCGATGTCCGGCAGACGGTCCATGACAGGAATGACCGTTTCGCCCGAGATCTTGGACCGTATCGTGGACCGTTCCTCGGGAGGCACAAGCCGGACCTCCAGCGGGACCTGCGCGTCCACTCTCGAGAACTCCCTTAATTTCAGATACCTTTCTTCAGCGCTATCCTGTTCGTTTGTCATCTGTCTATCCTCTGCTCCATCAGCATTTTCAGCGGTTACGTGCGCCCGTCAGCGGTTCGTGATCACTACTTCGACCCTCCTGTTGCGGGCCCTGCCCTCATCGGAATCGTTCTTGCCGACGGGCCTGAATTCACCGTAGCCCGCCAGGGAGAAGCGGTTGGGATCGAGTCCATGGGACATGAAGACGTGCAGGACACTGGCGGCCCGTGCCGTCGAGAGCTCCCAGTTCGATGCGTACCTGGCCCCGGTGATGGGCCTATCGTCCGTATGCCCCTCGATGATGATACGGCTCCGGACCGTCCCGAGCACCTTCGACACCCTCTGGAGAACGGCATCCGCCTCCTGTCTTACCTCTGCAGAACCCGACGGGAAGAGGGTCTTTTCGGAGAAGGTGATGACCGTCCCCCGGGGATCCTTTCTTACCGTTATCCCTTCGTTTGTCGCGATGATCTCCCTGATCTCCTCAGTAAACGTATCTTTTGCCGTATCTTTGACGGCGATCGGCTTTTCAATTACCCTGAAGGCTTCCCTGAGCGATCCCGAGAGCTGTTCGACCTTTCCCTTGTCGACGGTCGACATGGCATACAGTGCCGCGAAGAAGGTAAACATCAGGGTAATGAAATCCGCATAGGAGATAAGCCACCTGTCACGGTTTTCCGTGTCCGCCTCATGAGGGATCCTTTTTTGTCTTCTTCTTATCATATTCAGCGCTCCGGCTTGTTCAGAAAAGCGGAAAGGTATGTCCGCAGGAAGTGCGGGTTCACTCCGCTCTCGATCCCCATGACCCCCTCGATGATCAGCTCCCGGAGGAAGACCTCCTCTTTGAGACGGTTATGTATTTTCTTCGCCAGGGGGATGAAAAGGAGGTTCGCCGACCCGACGCCGTATATCGTGGCGATGAAAGCGACGGCGATGCCGCCGCCGATCTTCGACGGATCGGTGACGTTGCTCATGACCTGGATAAGGCCGAGCACGGCGCCGAGGATCCCGATCGTCGGCGCATAGCCTCCTGCCGACTCGAAAACCCGTGACGACTTCCTGTACATTTCCTCCATCGTTTCGACCTCCCTGTACATCACGTCCCTGATCATCGCCGGCGGCATCCCGTCGATGAGAAGGGTGAGCCCGCTCCGGAGAAAGGCGTTGTCCAGTTTGCCGATTTCGGGCTCGAGCATGAGGAGGCCCGCTTTCCGTGCCTCCGTCAGGATGCGTATGATGTCGTCGATGACACTGCCCGGCCGGTCGTCGCTTTTCATGAGGACGGCCCTGACTGTCCGCAATGCAACGGAGAGGTCGGAAAAGGAATAGCTCAGGATCGTCGCTCCCAGAGTGCCGCCGAAGACGATACAGGCCGCTGCAGCCTGCACGAGGTGAAGGGTGCTGCCCCCCTCGATCAGGTTCCCCCCCACGATCGCCGCAGCGCCGATCAGGAGCCCCGCTATGGCCGATCTATCCATCCCTCTCCGCTGTTTAAAGTTATTTCTGGCACCGAGCCTGGTGTTATTATCTTATCGTCCGGCGAATCCTTTTCATTAATCGTGCCAGGCGTGGTTGCACCTTATCGTTGCATACGCTTTCCGGAAAGGCGGGGTGTATGCGCCGAAAACCTTGCTGCGGCGACACCTGTATCACAACGAAAGGCGAACTTTACGCCAATGTCAGGAGAATTGGACATCTCTTCCGACACTGACACTGACACTCACACTGACACTGTTTTCAGAGTGCTTTGCCCTGCCTTTTCATGCAACTGCCAGATGCATTTCCCAATTTTTGTCACCCTGTGGTGTAATAAGACATGGCGATCTTCGCACAATCCCTGAAGGCCGTCAGGGCCTTCAAGCTGAGGACGATCTTCAGCCTCGTCAGCGTCGCCCTCGGCATCGCATCGATCACGGTCATCGTCGCGGCCACGGAGGGGGCATACAAGAAGGCCCTCGAGATCGTCGACCGCTTCGGCCCCGACTCACTCATGATCTTCAGCGGCGGCGAAGAAGCGAGGGCCATCGGCCAGCGTGACAAGACCATCACCCTCGATGACGTGGAGTCTGCCCGGCAGTCGTTCTCCAGCGCGTACATCGTCGTCCCCATGACATCGGTATCGGGGATCACCGTTTCATACCTTGACAGGAAATACCAGACCCGCGTCATAGGCTCGACAAATGATTACAGCCGGGCCTGGACATGGCCCGTCGTGACGGGCTCCGACTTTACGGAAGACGACGTCAAGGGGTTGAGAAACGTGGCACTCATCGGGCAGTTCCTGCAGCAGGAGCTCTTCGGCGGCGGTGATCCCATCGGCAAATACATGCTCGTCAAAGGCATCCCCGTCCAGATCGTCGGCGTCCTCCAGGAGAGGGGGACGAGTCCCAGCGGTGACAATCTCGACGACCGCATCGTCATGCCCCTGACGACGGTGATGAGAAAGCTCCAGAACGAATCGACCTATGTTTCGGCCTTCAGGATGAGGTTCGCCGACCAGGAGAACCTCTACAACCGCATCGAGGAGCTGAGAAAATTTCTCAGGGAACGCCACAGGCTCGGGCAGGGACAGCCTGACGACTTCCGGATCGTCTCGCCGAGGGAGATCATCACGTTCCTGGTGGCTCTCACGGGCTCTCTGGTCATCTTCCTCGGCATCGCCGGCATCATTTCCCTTGTCGTCGCGGGATTCGTCCTGGCGAACCTCTTCCTGCTCTCCGTGCGGGAAAGGACGAACGAAATCGGCATCCGCAGGGCGACGGGCGCAAAGAAGCGGGATATCCTCTATCAGTTCCTCAGTGAGTCCGTCATCATCACGACCTGCGGGGGGGTACTCGGTTTTGTGATGGCCCTTGCGGCGTCGAAGCTCCTCATGGCCGTTGCCGATTTCCCGATTTACTTCTCCTGGAAGGCTTTCGTCGTCGGCCTCCTCCTGTCCTGGGCCGTCGGGATCGGCTTCGGGCTGCAGCCCGCCTCCAGGGCGGCAAACCTGAAACCGATCGAGGCGATCAGGGGATGAAGAGCAGGACTTTCCTCAACCTCGCGATAGCGGTCAGGTCCCTCTACAATTTCAAGATGAGGACCGCCCTCGCCGTCCTCGGCGTTTTTCTCGGCACCTTTTCCCTCGTCGTCGTCTCGAACGTATCGGAGTCCCTGTCGGTCAAAACCAAACAGGAAATCGCCAACCTGGGCGAAAACCTTCTGATCGTCCGGAGCGGCATCGTCAGGAGGTTCGGCTCGGGCACGAGGCTCCTGAGCGAGGCGACGACACTCACCATCGCCGACGCCCGGGCTATGATGGAGGGAACGGGTCTCATACGGGACATCTCACCCTCGGGAAACAAGCCCTTTCCGGTGCGCTACGGCAGTGTCGTCCTCAGGTCCGTCCTGGTGACGGGCGTCACGCCGAACTATTCGGCTATCAGGAATTTCCACGTCCAGGAGGGCTCCTTCATCACGGACCGCGACAATGAGAACGTCGCAAAGGTCGCCGTCATCGGCAGGCGCGTCGCCGAAAAGCTCTTCGGCGACGACAATCCCATCGGCAGGCATATCCTCATCTTCCGCGTCCCCTGCCAGGTCATCGGGATCATGGAGGAGAAGGGTGTCGATGTATCCGGCGTGGACCAGGACAACCAGATCTTCATTCCGCTGAACACCTACCTGAGGCGTTTCGTGAACAAGGACTTCATCAGCGGCATCGCCGTGCAGGTCGTCGATGAGCAGTCGATCCCGGCGGCCAAGCGGGCCATCGAGGAGATACTCCGCAAGAGGCACAAGATCCGGTCGGACCAGAAGGACGATTTCACCGTCATCGACCTCAAGGACGTCATGGTGCTCAAGACACAGGCGACGGCGACCATCACCGTCCTGGGGAAAATCGCCGCTGCCGTCTCCTTCCTCATCGGCGGTCTCGGCATCCTGTCGATCATGATCCTCATCGTCAATGAAAGGAGGGTCGAAATCGGCATCCGGAGGGCCGTGGGATCGAGGAAGAGGGACATCATCACCCAGTTCCTCCTCGAATCATCCTTCATCTCTCTCTGCGGCGGCATCGTCGGCGTCATCGTCAGCTTTATTACGACCGTCCTCATCTTCGTCCTTTCCGACCTGCCCATGACGATCTCTCCCACGGGGCTCTTCCTGTCTTTTCTCTCCTCCGTCACGGTGGGGATCCTCGCGGGCATCTACCCTTCGAAAAAGGCGACGATGATCCAGCCCGTCAATATCATCAGGTCATGACCGGACGGTCAGGTAGCCTGAAAAGAGGATCAGCAAACCTCCGGCGACTGTTTCCGCGTTCACCTGCTCCTGCAGAAAGATGAAACCGAGGATGATGGCGCAGACGGGCTCGAGATAGCCCAGGATCGCCGCCGTGTTCGCCTGCACCTCCTTCATTCCCCTGAGATAGAGAACGGGGGCGACGGTGTAATGAATGACGCCCATGACAAAGAGCACCCAGAGAGATGAAGCAAGGTGCGGAGGATTGGGGATGAAAGGCAGGAGAAAGGCGGCGATCATGGTGTTCTGAACAAAGGTGATGAAGAGCGGATCGAAGGTGACTGAAAAAGCCCGGATGATGATGATGAGCATCGCGTAGGCGAAACCGGAGAGAATGCCGGCGAGAATCCCGGCGCTGTTGCTGTCCCCGGAGAGGATCTGGCTGATGAAAAGGCCGACGGGCATGTCGAGCATGATGAGAAGACCTGCCGTGCTGAGGGCGACGGCGGCGGCAATCCGCAGGGTCAGCTTCTCTTTGAGGAAGAAGGGGGCGAGGAAGGCGACGAAAATCGGCGCTGTATAGTGTGTCAGTACGGCGAGGGCGATCGTCGTGTTCCGGTAGGCATAATAGAAGGAAAAGGTGTTGACCAGGCTGACAGGGCCGAGAAGCAGGAGAAACAGAGAGGTTTTTCCCTTGCCGGTCCCTTTCCAGGAACCTTTCAGTATGATGAGTGGTCCCATGATAACCGCTGATATGAGGCAGGACGAAAAAATGAGCACGTGTATCGGCAACCCCGAGAAACGTATGACGAGTCCCAGGGTGCTCCACAGCACAATGGCGGCGACGATGAACAGCATGCCTCAGAGGGAAAGCCTGCCGGTCTGGCTGAGCACGAAGGTCCGTATGTCCTGCGGGCGGTGCTGATCGATGAGGAATGTCCCGTTGTCGACAACGGGGACAAGGATGTCTTCCGGCGTCCCCCCGCATTCGCAGGCGGCATCCTTAACGGTGAACGGAACGATTTTCCCTTTCAGGCAGGCGGGACAGCGGAGGACCCGCTTTCTGCCGGACCACTTCCCTCTCTTTGCGACGGGCCTGTCATCCACATCCATGATGTCCATGGCGTAATCGACGACGGGCGCACTGCTGATGGACGTGCCGATGCCGTAGCCGTCGACGAGGGGATTGAGCACAGGGACGTCCTCTTCCTTGATACCTCCGCTCGCGTAGAATTTCACATGACCGAAGCCGCGCATGTCGAGCTCCCAGCGGCATTCCTCGAGGATACGGAAAAAGTTCCCCCGCCGCGATCCCGGCGTATCGAACCTGACCGCGTAGAGGCGCTCCCCGAGTGCCTCTGCGACGTTGAGGACCTCGAATTTCTCGTCGAGGAAGGTGTCGATGAGGGCGACGCGCCGCAGCTTTGGGTCAAGCACCTCGTCATAGGCCCGGATGGCCTCGACGGTCGATCCGATGCAGATGATAAGCGCGTGGGGCATGGTACCCATGGGGTCCTCGCCGATGACCTCTCCCGATTTGACGACGGACACGCCGTCGCAGCCGCCGATGTAGGCGTTCCTCTCGATCATCGGGGCCAGGAGCGGGTGCATCCGCCGGGTGCCGAAGCTGATCACCGGCCTCTCGCCGGCGAGTTTCTTGAACCGGGCAGCCTTCGTCGCTACGCCCGAGGCCTGGCAGATGAGCCCCAGAAGCGCCGTCTCGTAGACGCAGAAGTCCTGGTATCTCCCTTCGATCTCCATGACCGGCTCATAGGGATAAAAGACGGTCCCTTCACGCAGCGCCCTCACCCGGACGGGAAGCTTCTCCAGCACGTAGAGGGCCTCGTCGATCCCGGCGAAAACAGCCCAGGGCCAGTTGCCGGGAAGACTCTTCGCGATGAACTCGGCCCTCACAAAGGGGTTGATCCCCTTTGCCGTGAGGATCTTCATGGTGCGGTCGAAATAGACATCGGTGATCCTGCCGTTCAGAACGTCATCGGGGCTCGCGGTGTGAAACATGGCCGTCTCCTTTCAGGTGCTCCGTTCATTGCATTTTGCCGGACCCTCTTATCATAATAAAAAGTATATCACAGGGAAACAACTTGAAGATTCAGCGGAAAAAGACAATGAACGGACTGAACTCCCTTTCGCCAAAGTGCGCAGGGGATTGGGCAGCGGCCTGATGACCGCCAAAATACGGTGATGGACCTCTTCCCCGACGAACAGGCGCCCGCGGCCGTTCCCGCCAACGCCCCCCTCCCCTTCCGCTTCTGCCCGCGGACACTCGGTGAATACCGGGGTCAGCGCCACATACTCGCCGAGGGAAAGCTCCTGAGACGCGCCATCGAGGCTGACAGGATCACGTCGCTCATCCTCTACGGTCCGCCAGGCACGGGGAAGACAGCTCTTGCCCGGATCATCGCCGCCAGGACACAATCCCGTTTCGAGTGGCTCAACGCCGCCACGGCGGGGCTGGACGACCTCAGGAAGGTGATCCAGGGGGCGAGGACGAGGAGGAAGCAGGGGGTGAGGACGATTCTCTTTCTCGACGAGATCCACCGTTTCAACAAGCTCCAGCAGGACGCGCTCCTGCCCGATGTGGAAGAGGGCAACGTCACCCTTATCGCGGCGACCGTCGAAAACCCCTTCTTCACCGTCAACGCAGCCCTCCTTTCACGGAGCCATGTTTTTGAGTTGAAGCCGCTGGATGAGCAGGACATCCTGGCGGTCCTCCGGGACGCCCTGGCGGACCGGGAGCGGGGACTGGGTCATCTTCCCGTCGAAGCGACGGACGAGGCGTTGAGACATATGGCAGTGAAGGCCGACGGGGACGCGAGGAAGGCCCTCTCGGCGCTCGAGGTGGCGGCGCTCACGACGCCTCCCGGCGGAGACGGAAAAATCGTGATTACCGTGGAAATCGCTGCGGAGTCGATCCAGAAAAAGGTCATCGTCTATGACCGGAAGGGAGACCAGCACTACGACACGATTTCCGCATTCATCAAAAGCATGCGGGGGTCCGATCCCGATGCCGCCGTCTATTACCTGGCGAAGATGCTGTACGCCGGCGAAGACCCTCGTTTCATCGCCCGGCGGATCGTCATCTGCGCGTCCGAGGACGTGGGAAACGCCGACCCCATGGCGCTCGTCGTCGCAACGTCGGCGTTACGGGCAGTGGAATTCATCGGCATGCCCGAGGCGCGCATCCCCCTTGCGCAGGCCACGATCTACATTGCAGTGGCGCCCAAGAGCAATGCCTGCTACCGCGCCATCGAGGCTGCCACGGAAGATGTTGAAACGGAGCAGACTATGGAAGTGCCTGATCACCTCAAGGACAGCCACTACCCGGGTGCAAAGAAGCTCGGCCACGGGAAGGGCTACAAGTATCCCCACGATTTCGGCGGCCATGTCGAACAGGAATACCTGCCGGCGAAGAAGAAGTACTATACGCCCTGAAAAACTGACGACAGTCCCAAGTCTATTCAGACATGGTTTCGCAGCATGAGCTCGAGGGGATGGGGGTTCAGGTAATACTGCCGTTTGAGGTAGGGTTCGTCGTACTTCCGCACGTAGTGCTTGAGGAGTGTCACAGGGACGATGAGGGGCACCAGGCCCTTTGCATATGTGTCGAGCACCCCGAGGATCTCCTGCTTCTCGTCGGCCGTGAGGTTTTCCTTGAAATAGCCCACCATGTGCTGAAGCACGTTCGCATGCTTCTTCACCGTCGCCCTCATCCGGAGCCCTTCCATAAGGAGTTCCACGTATGCACTGTTCAGATCATGCGTTTTATATTGTTTTGACGCGGCCACGAGCCGTCCGAGGGCTGTGTAGTGCTTCGGACTGTGCGAGAGGATAAGGAGTTTGTGCTCCGTGTGAAAGGTGACGAGATCCCTGATTTTCCCGCCTGACCGCAGGTACTCCTGCCATCTCCTGAAAATAAAGATGCGCTCGATGAAGTTCTCCCGCAGGACGGGATCGTGCAGTCTGCCCTCATCCTCAACGGGCAGGAGGGGATAGCGATCGATGAACATCTTCGCGAAGAGGCCGACACCTTTATTGCTCGGCATGCCCTCGGGGGTGTAGACCTTCACGCCCTGCATGCCCGAACTGGGCGACCGGCTTTTGAAGACGAAACCGCAGAGGTGCTCGTCGCCCAACGCCTCGACCCTCGCTGCCGCCCACCGGACCATGCGCTCCGTCTGATCGATGCCGGAGTGCGTCGTCACGAGGCGCGGGTTGTCAGGGTCTCCGACGAGGCGCATCGCCTCCCGTGGGATGGGAAGGCCGCATTCCACCTCGGGGCAGACGGGGACCCACTCGACATACCGTCCGAGGGTGTCCGTCAGAAAGCGGTCGTGCTTGTGCTGGCCGTCGTAGCGGACCTTGTTACCGAGGAGGCAGGAGCTGATGCCGAGCCTTATTATTTCATCCATGTACCATTATACCCTAAATAACGGGGGTTCGTAATAATGCATCGCGCGACGGTCATCTTAACCTTTCTGTTGCATGAAAAGGCGGGACAAAGTGCCTCAAAGCCTTGCTGATAGCGAGCATGATCATTTGAAATGGGACATTCGGGATCTCATCTTTTATGCGATCAACCATACGCTTGAAATAATCCGTATGGGACGGCATAGGTTTCTCAGCACCAAGGCTTTTCGGCATCTTCGCCCCGCCTTTCCGGACGTCCTATTGCAACGATAAGGTTAACAGAGCACCATTTACTTGGCACCCCGCTAATCAGGAATATCCAAGGCAATCCGCAGAGCCCTGTTCAGGGCTTCCATCTTTTTGGGTGAAAGGGTTCCGATGAAATTGGTTAAGGCAGTTTTTTGGAGACTGATCAATTCATCGCAATGTATGCTGCTCTCATGCTTCAAGCCCTCATCAAGCCCTACGGGCACTTGGGTGGCCAATCCGTCATAGGCCGTGAAGATGGGGGCACAGATGACCGTTGAAAATCGCGAGTCGATTAAGATCTGCCGGCTGACGATGACGAAGACCCGGAACTTCTTCGGGTCGAGTGCTGACGGATGCGCGACCCGATACAGTTCGCCGCGTTTCACAACTGCACCTGGTACTCCAGCACATCCAATGCCTCTTTATTGAGAATGTCCGCCCGCCGGTTGATAATCTCAAGGTCTCTGGCATTCTGCTCATCACGGATCAGTTGCCCGATAAACGCCCAGACCGCCGCCTCGATGAAATCGGACCGATTCTTCTTGAACTGCCTGGCTCGTTTATCGATGACTTTCAGGAGTTCTTCAGACAGTGTGATAGATGTCTTTACTTTCATACTACTAATATACTTCTGAGATGGGGGTTGCCGTCAAGCCCGCAGCTTTCCCGCATCCTCTCCGTCATTGTCCAATGCCCTGAGTTGAGCGGTCATGTAAAGGCAGGGTAAACCTTATCGTTGCAATACACTCCACGAAAGTCGGGGTGTATGCTCCGAAAAACTTGCTGCGGCGACACCTATATCACAACGAAAGGCGAACTTTACGCCAATGTCAGGAGAATTTGACATCTCTTCCGACACTGACACTGACACTCACACTGACACTGTCTTTCAGAGCGCTTCACCCCGACTTTTTATGCAACTATAGGGTAAACTAAACCTTATCGTTGCAATACACTTCCGGGAAAGGCGGGGCGTATGCGCCGAAAACCTTGCTGCGGCGACACCTGTATCAAAACGAGAGATGAACTATACGCCAATGGTCGATGACACAAAGAGTGGAATCCTGAAACACGAAGCTGACGAGGCGTATCGTCGCCTTCAGCAAGGCTTTGAGGCGTTTCGCCCCGCCTTTTCATGCAACAGAAAGATAAAATCATAGGATATCAACCAAGGAGAGGACCCTTTATGGATGAAAAGAGAATCGGTTTGATAAATCTTGTGCGGAGGGATTACGGGGAGATCGCGAAGGGTAGCGGAGGATGCATGCCGTCAAGCTGCTGCGGGACTGACGCAACGATGCCCAGCCTGCTTGAAACGGGCAGACTCCTCGGGTACAGCGAGGAAGACCTGCGCGTCGGCCTCGGCGAGGCGAACCTGGGGCTCGGCTGCGGCAACCCCCGGGCCGTTGCGGAGTTGAAGGAAGGGGAGGTCGTGCTCGACCTCGGAAGCGGCGCCGGTTTCGACGCCTTTCTTGCGGCGATGAAGGTCGGTCCGGAGGGAAAGGTCATCGGCGTGGACATGACACCCGAGATGGTGGCCAGGGCGCGGCAGAACGCCATCGCCCTGCAGACGCGAAACGTCGAATTCCGGCTGGGCGAGATCGAGCACCTGCCCGTTGCGGACGCATCCGTCGATGTGATCATATCGAACTGCGTGATCAACCTCTCCACGGACAAGCAGGCCGTTTTCCACGATTGTTTCCGCGTGCTCAGACGGGGCGGCAGGATCGCCATCTCGGACATACTCAGGTGTGGCGACGTGCCCGCGGAGGTCAGGGACAACCCCTCGGCTTACAGCGGTTGAATCACCGGCGCGGTCCCGGTCGGGACAATGAAACAGATCCTGGAAAATGCGGGCTTCACGGACATCCGTTTCATCGACAAGGAAAACAGCGAAGAGATCATCAGGGGCTGGAACATCGCACAGGGAGCCGAGAAGGCCGTCGTGTCGACCTATATCAAAGCGTCGAAACCCTGAAGCTGCAGGGCGCCTCGGCAATGGAAAGAATCCTCCTCATCAATCCGAACCAATACAGGCACCCCCCCGTCATTCCCATCGGGCTGGAGTATCTCTCCCATGCCCTGAAGCAGAGCGGATTCGAAGTCGATGTGCTTGATCTCACCTTTAAGAACGATGTTTTCCCCGTCATCGGGCAGAGCATCGCCGCCTTGAATCCTGACTGTGTCGGCGTCACGGTGCGCAATATCGACTCGGCCCTTTACAAGAACAGCGAATTCTTTTTGCCCTTCATCCGTGACATCATCAGTCATGTCAGGACACTGACTGATGCGCCTGTCATCGCCGGTGGGGCCGCCTTTGTCGCCGATCCTTACGGCATCGTGGATTTCATCGGCGCCGATCTCGCCATCTCGGGTCCTGCGGAGAAGACGATGCCGCTCCTGCTCAGAAACAATCTGGACCTGATCGGTACTGCCAGGGTCGTGCGGGGGGCATTGCCCGACAGCGCCTGCCCGGAGAGGATGCGGACCGTCTCCTACGGGCCGTACATCGAAAACGGCGGCATCGCCGGGTTCGAGACCCACAAGGGCTGCACGACCCACTGCGCCTATTGCATCGAAGCGGGCACACCGGTGCGGTTCAGGGACCCCCGCGACATTACCCGTGAAATCAGGCAGCTCGTCGAGGGCGGCTATGACCACTTCCATCTCTGCGATACCGAATTCAACGAAGACCTCGATTTCTCCGTTGCCGTCCTCGACAGCATCGTCAGGGAGAAGCTCCCCTTCCGCTGGGCACTGTACATGAAGCCGGGGAATTTCAACAAGAGGCTTTTTTCCCTCCTCGCCGAATCGGGCGCCTACCTTGTTACCCTCACTGTCGACACCTTCCAGAAGTGCCCCGAGTATTGGGAGTGGGTCGAAAAGATGGTCTTCCTCGGCAGGAGGGCCGGCATCCGGATCTGCATCGACCTGCTGACGGGGTTCCCTTACGAGGGGGAGGATGTCCTGACGGAAACCTTCGACTTCTTCCGGCGCGTCGATCCCCATGAGGTGGTGGTGAATACGCACATACGCCTCTATGCGAACACGAGGATCACCACGCTCGTGAGGAGGGATGACAGCCTCCGGAAACACCTGCGCGGGTCGACGGATATTGACAGGGGGTTGATCGAACCCGTCTTTTACGGGCATGTCGATGAAGAGAGGCTGAAGGAGCTGTTGGCAGGGGACCCTCTCTTCAGGATCGCCGGGGAGGAACAGGTGGTGAATTATCAGACGGCAGGTTGAGAATACAGTCTGACCATCATAGGCCCTGCGGGCGGGCGGGGCGAGGCGCCGATAAGCCCCGGTGCTGCGAAACCTTTGCCTTCCCGTTCAGAGATCTACTCAAGCCTGCGATCGATGGCTCAAAGGATGACGTCCCTATCCCCAATAATAGACGATCATGCTCGCTATCAGCGGGTCTTTGAGGCGCCTCGCCCCGCTTGCCCGTGACGTGCGTAATATGCGGATTTGTCAGGATGGATGAACGGGGAGGGACGGTTGATCGCCCTCCCCGTTTGCTTTATGCGACGCTCTTCGCCCGCTGCAGGATCTCGCCCTGGGTGCTGATGGTGACGTTTTCCATGGGGATGTCTTTTCCGGCCATCTCCATCCCTTTCTTGACGATGATCGGGAGGGCGGAGCAGCAGGGCACCTCCATGTCGAGGACGGTGACGCTTCTGACATCGGCGACGCTGAAGATCTCGGCGAACTTTCTCATGTATTCCTGGGCATTGTCCAGCTTCGGGCATCCGACGAGCAGGGACCGGCCCTTGAGGAAATCCTCGTGGAAGTTCGCGTATGCGAAGGCCGTGCAGTCTGCTGCAACGAGGAGGTCGGCGCCTCTCAGGAACGGGGCTGTCGGCGGCACAAGCTTTATCTGCACCGGCCAATGGCAGAGGGCTGATGCGCTCCTCTCCGTGGAGACGGGACGGTTCGCATCTTCGCAGCGTACCGTGAAGGTCTGGAGCCTTGCCGACGGGCAGAGGGGGACTGCGATTTCAGCCGCTTTTTCAGCCTTTTCCTTCTCCTGCAGGTAATGCTCGACCGCTTCGGGATCGAAATCCTCCGCATCCCGCTCGATGACGCGGAGCGCGTTCTGCGGGCATTCGCCGAGACAGGCCCCGAGCCCGTCACAGTAAATCTCCGAGACCAGTTTCGCCTTCCCGTCGACGATCTGGATCGCCCCCTCGGCGCAGGATGGGACGCACTGTCCGCAGCCGTCACAGAGATGCTCGTCTATTTCTATGATTTTTCTTCTCACTTTCATGGTTGTCCTCCTCTGTTTCTTATCCTGAACCGTTTTATTGCATCAATGCCTTGCGGGCGAGTTCTTTTCCCGTTTCGGTAAATATGTTCTGCTCGATGATCCTGGCCACCTCGCTGCGGTCCAGGGGTTCCTTCTTCTGCCTCTCCTCGAGATTCGCCAGGAGATCGGCGTCACAGACGATCCTGAAGTTAAGTGTTTCTTCCTCGCCCGGGTGGTGATGACGGCTGATGATGTCACAGACCTCTTCGACCATCTCCTCCTTGGCCCCGATGATGGCGAGGATCGCCCGCGCGACAGGAGGACCTTCCTTTTCATGCAACTCCGGCTCCGAGCTGTTGTATTTCCTCTCCGCCTCGGGGATGCCGATGTCGTGGAGATAGGCAGAGGCAAGGACGACGGCAGGATTCCCCCGTTCCTGCTTCACGATCTTCTCGGCATAGGACGCCACTTTCCCCGTGTGGTTTATGAGTTTAAAGTCGCGCCTGAAATACTTCTTCATCTCGACGGCCACGCGGTCCTTGAGGAGATCGTCGCGCTCCGCCAGCAGTTCCGGCGGCAGGTTCCCGATGCATTGCTCCGCGTACTTGCAATAGGCGGCGCAGCCGAAGTTCATCCGCGGGTTCACGAACTCGTGGCCGCAGTTCTTGCAGGTCTGGGTGGGCTCATCCTTGAAGAACTCGACGTTGTACTCGCACTTCGGGCATTTCGCGTCGAAGATGTCCCGTATTTCCCAGAACCTCGTATCCTGTCCCGGACATTTGATGTTCATTGCTGATCCTCCCTCACCCTCTCATCGTGTATAGTGCGGACGGGGCGGGCAGCGCGCCCGCCCCGTCATGATCCTTAACCCAGAATCGCCTTGAGATCCTCGTCAGGCGTCCCAATCGGCTTGATGTCGAAGTTCTTGACGAGCACCCCGAGGACGTTCGCCGAAGTGAATGCCGGGAGCGACGGCCCGAGCCTGATGTTCTTGATGCCCAGGTACAGAAGCGTGAGCAGGATCGCGACGGCCTTCTGCTCGTACCAGGAGCAGATGATCGACAGGGGCAGGTCGTTCACGCCCACATTAAAGGCCTTCGACAGGGCCACGGCGATCTGTATCGCCGAGTAGGCATCGTTGCACTGTCCCACATCGAGGAGGCGCGGGATGCCGCCGATGTCGCCGAGCTCCTTGTCGAAGAAGCGGAACTTGCCGCAGGCCAGGGTGAGGACCATGCAGTCCTTCGGGACCTTCTCGACGAACTCGGTGTAGTAGTTCCTTCCGGGCTTCGCGCCGTCGCATCCCGCAACGAGGAAGAAGTGCCGGATATTCTTGTTCTTGACGGCCTCGATCACCTTGTCGGCGACGCCGAGGACGGTGTTCCTGCCGAAGCCGACCATCACGGACTTGCCGTTTGTATCCTCGGTGAAGCCGGGCATGGACAGGGCCTTTTCAATGACAGGGGCGAAATTCCGGTCCGGGATGTGCGTCACGCCGGGCCACCCGACGAGCCCGAGGGTAAAGATGCGGTCCTTGTATGATTCCTGAGGCTTCTGGATGCAGTTCGTCGTCATGACGATGGGCCCGGGGAAGTTCGGGAACTCCTTATGCTGATTCTGCCATGCCGTCCCGTAGTGGCCGTAGAAGTGGGCATACTTCTTCAGTCCCGGATAGGCATGGGTCGGGAGCATCTCGCCATGGGAGTAAACGTAGATGCCCTTCCCCTCGGACTGCTTGAGGATCTCCTCCATGTCCTTCAGGTCATGGCCGGAGACGAGGATCGCCTTGCCCTTCTTTGTGCCCAGGGGTACCTTTGTGGGGACGGGATGACCGTACGTGCCCGTATTGCCCGCATCGAGGAGCTCCATCGTCCTGAAGTTGATCTCGCCGCACTTGAGCGCCATGCCCAGGGCCTCGTCCACAGTGAGGTCAGCCCTCGGCATAACTGCCATCGCCTCGTGGCAGAAGGCGTAGACCTTGTCGTCTTCCTGGCCGAGGATCTGTGCATGATCTGCGTAGGCGGCGACACCCTTGACGCCGAAGAGGAGCGTGTGCTTGAGCGACCGGATGTCGGGGTCCGTTGCCGGGTCGGCCTTGAGTCCCACGGCCTCACCCTGTTTGACCATCCCTTCCGTCGTCGCCGCCGGTGTAAACGTCGCTGCGGCATAGGGGAAATCGACCTTGCCGCCGGCGGCCTTGACCTTCGCCTTGAGTTTTTCCCGCAGTTCGACACACTTGTTGATGAGTCCGACAAAACGGGACGGGTCGAAGTCCACGTTCGTCAGAGTGGAGAAGAGCGCCTTGAGGGTGAACACGTTCACGTCATGATCGACGACACCCACCTTCCTCCCCTCGACGGCAAACAGGGAAAGACCCTCGACGGCATGGACGAGCAGATCCTGGAGGGCCGCCACATCGGGCTGCTTCCCGCACACACCGATCTGGGTGCATCCCTCCCCCTTCGCCGTCTGCTCACACTGATAACAAAACATCTTCTCTTCCTGAGCCATGATAACCTCCTTGTGGTATGAATGTTTTTTTCTTCCGGCCCGGGGCCGGTTCATCAGCGATTCTGTTTTAAGTTTACTTCATGTTTGGACGTTCGTCCTTGACTTGCATCAAGAAATCGTATTTTTTCTCTTCTTCCATGCCGATACGGTTGAGGACCTCGCCGAACCTCTCGCCGTGGAGACATTTTCCCCTATAAAGATCAATGCATTGCTTCACGATGCGGACAACATCCTCCGCCGGATGGACGCCTCCGATTTCCCAGCCGAGCTGGGGATGACGGCCGAGCTTTCCGCCGAGCAGTATCCGGAACCCCCTGGCATCCTCCCTGAGCGTGCCCGTCGGGCAGACGGCGATGCACTGGCCACAGGCGAGACATTTATCGACGTCGATGACCGGCGTCTCGCTCTCGTCGGGCAGGGTGAGCGCCTCTTCCTTGCATGCCTCGGTGCAGGCCCCGCACATGGTGCAGGGTTCGCCGCTAAGACCGGGAAGGGAGGCGCCGATGATCCCGATATCGGCGATCTGCGGGCGCGAGCAGGCGTTCGGGCAATCGGCGACGGTGATTCGGAACTCGTGGTGCACCTTGAGCGGACCGCCGACGCGCTCTTTAAGGAAGGCCCTCAGGTTCTCGCCGCCGAGCAGTGTCTCCAGTGATTGAAGGAGTTCTCCGGAATCCGCGGCCCTGTTCGGGCAGCCGCCCGGACCGAAGCAGCTCTCGATCTGGTAGCCCCTGACTTCGTCGTCCATGCTGTTGAGAAAGCGCTTCTTGCAGATCGTCACATGCTCCAGGCGGACTTCACGGGCGCCGGAGCGCAGGGCCTCCTCCTCGACGCGCTTCCTCACCCGCTTGCGCACGAAGAACGGCACACGGGAAAGGGCATCCTCGGCGTCAGGAGACCATTTCATTGCATCATCCTCCCGTTTTCTTGTCCATGCTGTCAATTGTACGGAGTTGTGATCCGAAACGGCATTGACCTAAGTCAACCATGAAAAGATGGTGTCAGTGACAGTGGAAGTGTGAGTGAGAGGAACAGGTCAACCATGAAGGGAAAGTGTCTGTGCTGTGACAGTAGACCCTATCGTTGCATGCGCCCTCTGGAAAGGCGGGGCGAAGGCGCCGAAAAGCCTCGGTGCTGCGAAACCTTTGCCTTCCCCTGAAGACTATTTCAGGCTGACGGTTAAAGAAGTGAACCTTATACTGACACTCACACTGTCACTGACACTTTTTCCAGAGCGCTTTGTCCAGCCTTTCCATGTGACTGCGGGGTAAATGCCGAATATCTGCCGTGAAATGCCTCATCATGAACAAAACGCGTCGGGTTACGCTTGACAGTCCGCCCATTATTCCTTACTATAAAGTAAGATAAAAAGATATTTGAAAGGAATAATATGGCGACCGCATTGATCACATCGAAGGGACAGACGACGATCCCAAAGAAGGTCAGAGAGTACCTCAAGCTTCAACCTGGCGACAAGGTGGACTTCGTGATCAAAGACGACGGTACCGTCGTTATGTCTCCCGCAACTCTTGATATAAGAGAGATTGAGGGCATTCTCCACCGGCCCTATATGGAGGCCGTCTCGACGGAGGACATGAAAACAGCTATCAAAAAGCGCTTCCGGGGCATGAAGACCAGATGAAGGGTCTCGACACAAACCTTCTGGTGCGCTATCTCGTGAAGGATGACAGGAGACAGGCTGAGAGGGCTTCACGATTCATGTCGGAAATGGCGGAATCCGGGACAAACTGTTTCATCAACCAGATCGTTCTGTGCGAACTCGTATGGGTATTGGAGTCTGCTTACGGGTACCCGAAAAAGGAAATCGCCGACGTGCTCGACAAGATCATGGCGATCCGACAGTTCGTCATAGAGTCGAAAGACCTGGTGAGGCAGGCGATATCCGACTACCGGGAGGGCAAAGCCGATCTTGCAGACTACCTTGTGGGAAGAACCAACCATGCACAGGGATGCGACAGGACTTTCACCTTTGACCGCGCATTGAAAGGACAACCCCTTCTTCTCTGTCCTTGAGTGACGGAAAGAGGTTGTGCTATGCCCCGTGGCTTTAGCCTTAGATTAGCCCATCTTCTCCAGGTGGTCCCGAAAATCTCCCAACATATACGATGGGGTTGAGCTATCATCTCGCGATGAAGACTTCCAGCTCTAATCTTATGGGGATAGGATGGCAACAACATCAGGTTGCACCTTTATCTGTATGCCTCGCGCCTGTGGCGGATGATGGACACATCAATGGTTTGGTTCTTGTCGTCGATCTGGTAAATAACGCGGTACTCTCCAACACGGATACGCCACAATGATGCTGTACCGACAAGCTGTTTGCTGCCCGGCGGGCGAGGCTCTGAAGCGAGTCCTTCGATCTTGTCGAGGATTCGTACGGCGACGTTGGTGGAAAGGGCTTGCAATTCCTTCCTTGCGGACCGAGCGAAGGTGACCGTATAAGGTGGTGTCAAGACTTTTGCAAGACCTTCTTTCGGACGTCGGATAGTGATTCTCGGGGTTCCTTGCGTCTTTTGATGGCCTTAAGAGTGTCGTAGAAATCTTCCCATAAATCTTTGTGGATGCGTAGATCAATGAGGACCGCTTTCTTTACACCCTTTTCGTCAAAAAGAAACTCAACGCCTTTCATCCTCTTCCTCCCGGCGCGGAAATCCCGTCCTTGAGGGCGGGGTATGTGACCAATCGTTGTTCTTCCGGCTTTGGTGCAATATTTCGTTATATTACCATGACATGATCTCTTCAGAGAAGAACACAACGGACACGGGGCGCGAATCAATACTCCGCTGCACTCAGGCAAAACTTCGCACGGTCGGGGTTTCAACGAGCCGCGTGACTGCAGCCAGGGAACATGGAGGTCCATCCTGTCAACACAGTGAACTCGGCGGCTGACGAGATCATGCCGCTGTATTGCACAGCGCTTTAGGAGCCCGCTTTGGAGGCGCGGAAACGCCCCAAGACGGGCCCCTGGAGACAGGCTCTGCGACGCTTATTGAGTCGACGGCGCAACTGTGAACTGATAGGTCACGTCGACCAAAAAAATCGGGGAGCCGCCGTCAGCAATGTCTTGCGGGCTCTGGTTGAAGTGGCAGAGCCCGCCCGTAAACTTGATGATGTGTTTACCCTTCTCCAGTGGCGGTATCGCGACATAATAGCCATCGTCGATGGTCTCCGGGTCGTTGGCCTGGAGCACCGGACCGTCCGGATACGTTAGCGGAAACACCGGAGATTGCGTCCGCACGATGGGATAACCTATGCTCTGAACGGGAACGCCGTCCACGGTTGCGTTTAATTGGCAGGCATAACTCGGCGTGTTCCCGAACAAGTTGCCGGGGATCTGATCACTGAAGAAGCCGTTCGCATTCTCGCGCTTTTGCGCGACCGTGCAATTGAAGTCGGGAGCGGGACAGCTACCGTCCGGATTCCAGAAACCGTAGTTCACGAGTGGGAAGAACAGAATCGTTCCCTGCGGGATACTGTGGAGACAAGTCCTCGAGGATGGGCCGGCAGTTATGGATCCCGCCAGAAACCATACGTTTCCCATCTGTCCCGCCGAGCAGTCAACCTTAACCTTGCCATTTCCGAACTGGACAAACTCAGTGTCGAATGCCCACTGCCACCATTTTGCCGCCCACTCTCCGTACGTCTTGCCTGCCACCTTCGCGATGCTTACATTAAGGTCGTAATTGTCAGCTAACGCATTTGATATCGGCGTTACCACGAGCACCAAGAGCAAGACAGCTATTGACATGGCTTGCGGCGCGTGAGCCTTTTTAGTCACTGATCTACTAAACATTTCTTACCTCCTGAGTTCAGTTTAATCAATGAGCAACTTGTTGTTGAACATAAAGACGTCATTCACTGACTCCATACATCAACTCCTCATCCAATGTGATCCTTCATGATCCTCCTACTTCATAGGCGCTGCCTCCTTCCCTCCGCATCAACGGTTGGCCGTCGATGAGAAAGGCTGAACATCCCCACATTATAGACAGATTTCCTTCGGCAGCCCGGCCGTCTCCTGCGAGACCCGTCGCTTTCCGTCCCACCCTTGCGGATGGTTTGGCTTTATCGTGTATTCCTATCTGTTAAATACCAGAGAATCGGAGAAAAGTTAGTCGGGGGAATCATGTATTTTTGTACAGCTTTGTCTGTAGAGGCTTTTTTGTAGACGGCAGGCAGGGAAGATAAAAGTCCTTGTGGGGAATAGGGATTCTTTGTCGTGCTGCTGCTGCAGGCGGGTACGCCGTTAGGGCGCAAGTCCCGCGGCCAAGGCGAATCTCACGAGGTCGGCAAGGCGGTGGATGTCGAGTTTCTGCATCATCCTGCTGCGGTGGGTCTCAACGGTCTTTTCGCTGATCCGCAGCTTCTCAGCGATCGCACGGTTGGTATCCCCGCAGGCGATCAGCCCGAGGATCTCCCGCTCTCGCCGGGTGATCCTCTTGAGAAGCTTCTCCCTCTGAAGGGCTCCCTCCCTGGTCACTCCGGGGAATGCCGGTTTGTCCTTGTCCGCCTCCTTCAGGCAGATCGAGACAAGCCTCGTGCCCGCCACCTCTATGGCAGCGGCTCTCACTGAGACGGGCACCCTGCTGCCGCTTCCGCGCTGCACCTGGAGGTCTCCGGCTGAAAGAATGTCCTTGCTGGCGTGTCCTTCAAGGACGGCACGGGCCCGGTCCCGTCCCTCCGGCGAAAACAGCTCGGTGAAATGTCTTCCCACAACCTCGCTGTTCGCCAGGCCAAGGAGTCTCCCCGCACCTTCGTTCACCTCCACGATGAACCCCGAATCGCAATCCGCGATCATCATCGGGGTGTGGGCGGAAGCGAAGACCTTCCGGTACTTGTCCGCTGCCGCCCTGAGGCTCTGTATGCCTTCCTTGATGTTGGTGACGTCAGTGATGGCCACGTACACCCTCGACCAGCTTTCTTCAAAGCCGGCAGGAATCGCAACCCGAATGAGAATGTCTTTGTTTTCTCCGCTGAGCGTCCGGTTGGTCGCCTCGCTGCAGAAGAGGTGTTTGCCCTTCCAGAAGGCGATCAGCTCCTCCTTGAAGACGTCGTAGGATTCCTTGCTGAAGATGACGCTCAGTCCCTCGCGGAACTCCTCTACCCCCTTTGCTTCAAAGAGATCAAGGGTCGCCCTGTTGACCCTCACGACTTTGACCATGCGGGCAAGGGAAAGGACCTCCCCGGGGTGCTTCCTGAAGTGCCTTCTGAGATCCTCAACTCCGCTCCTTCTGAGACTGTCAAAGCGCCGCTTGATTTCGGAGAAATCCTCATCCCAGAGAGAGACGGGTGCCTGCTCAAACACGTCTGTACGATGATTGTCTTCGAGGCAGTTCTCATCGTGCCTCGCCCGTGAGTCAGCTCCCGTGCCCGGAGGCCGGACGGCAGATGCCCCTCCCGGCGGGAGGGAACCCTCAGAGTCTACCTTTGGATCCTTTCTCATATTGTCGTGCCCCAACGTTTGTGCTGTTCGGTAAATCGTTTGCAGCGTCTTATTGAAAAGGTACCATAAAATGCGGCTGCTGTCTATGCGTCCTGGCTGCTTCGGATTTCCAAGAGATACCTTCGCAGTTGTCAAACTGATCGATGATGAGGACTTCGGGAAGAACGTGGGAAAGGCCTTCAATTCCCCAAATCGCGGCGTTGTAGAGAAATTTTCATGTCGGCGTACAACCGCGTTGCATACTTTCTCGAGTCACCTCGTCACAACCATACGTGATTTTTTTACTCCCAATTGTGGTACTTTATCTTTAACATTTTTCTCTCGGGAGCTGTCTATGGCAATGATTGAACTGATTGCAGGGATTCCGCTGTTCCGGGGCCTCACAAAGGATCAGCTGAGCGAGCTCGCCGACATCGTGATCGACCAGACCTTCCAGCGCGGCCAGACGATCTTCAATGAAGGAGAGGATGCGACGGGGCTGTACATAGTCGTCTCGGGGCGGATCAAGGTCTTCAAGCTCTCCGCCGACGGCAAGGAGCAGATCCTGCACATCTTCGGTGCGGGAGAGCCTTTCGGCGAGGTCCCCATGTTCATGGGCGGGCGGTTCCCGGCCAATTCCGAGACGCTCGAAAAAAGCCGCATCTTCTTCTTTCCACGGAAAGCCTTCGTCGATCTCATCAGGCGGGAGCCTTCACTCGCAATGAACATGCTTGCGGCCCTCTCGCGGCTCCTGCGTCAGCTCACCCGCCTGATCGAAGACCTGTCGCTGAAAGAGGTGCCGGGCAGGCTTGCCGCGTATCTCCTGTTATTAAGCGAAAGGGAAGGCGGATCGACGGATGTCGAACTCGACATCTCGAAGGGTCAGCTGGCAAGTCTCATCGGCACCATCCCCGAGACATTGTCGCGCATGCTCGCGAAGATGAGCGGTCAGGGTCTGATCAGGGTGCAGGGCCGGCAAATCTCCATCCTCGACAGGGAGGCGATTGAGGACCTTGCCGCCGGGGGAAAGCTTATCTGACCTCCCGATTGTCCGCTTTCACGGTGACGTATTCGGGTCAGATGCCCCAGGTGCCGGTTTGTTCGCTCTTTCTTTTCCCATTCCTTCAGTGCCCTGGCGGACGATACGGGAAAGCCCAGACCTCTTTGAACTCGAAATTCCGAGCGACGTTCAGGCGAATTGATTTAGAATTGTCTCTGCCACCCGTCGAAGGCGAACAGATCAGCGACGATGACACCATAGGACAGCATGTTCCCCAAAATGAAGACGGGAAATGTTTTCCGTAACGGGTACTTCCAGACACCCCGTGCAACCAGCATTTCAAGGCATGTGCTTCCGATCAGCATAAGGCAGATTGTCGCTATTTTATTGAATGACGCGAAGGTCCCCTTTACAAAAATGTCGGCGATGAGATGCCATCCCAGCATGCCGAATGCCAACAGATATATGCCCACTGTCGCGGAAAAAGCATTGACGATAAAAGAGACGAGCAATGCTTTCTTGGTATCGGAAATGAGACGCCACCGGAGGACGCCGGCCTCAAGCAGAAGGCCTATAACGACGACGTACCAGTAACGGAAATGAGAGTCGGTGACATACAGTGCCGGCCAAATGACATCCGCATGAGCCACTGACGGCATGAGAGCGGCAGTGACAGCGAAAAAGACCCGTCTCGTTCTCTGTCTTGTCATGTATCCATTTGCCTTGCTCTATCGCCGCACGCTCGGGAGCAGGCGCGGCGGAGCGTCATGATGCGCAGAATTAAGCTCACAGAAAATATACCGGCTCCTTTCGCGTTTGACATGCCTGGCTTAAATGCAGGGCGATATTCTTGATCATGTCATTGTTAATCTTTCGCGCATGCTGGGGACACACCTTGATGCAGGCGTTGCACACGATACATTTCCCTCTGTCGATCGATGAGCTCTCTTCCGGATCAATCGCGCCGACGGGACAATGCTGCGCACAGGCTCCGCACTGCACACAACTGTCATCAACGGCAATGAACTCAATACCGGACAGCCTCTTTCTGCTCTCTGCCATATCTTTGTACGGGTAAGTGCCGGGTACGGTTATAGCGGCAATGTGATTGACCGACTGAAGGGCTGATATTTTCTCTTTTATTTTCCGGCCGAATGACATCGCGCAGCTCAGATCGTTCGCATCGGGCCGGCCCGGGGCAATGGGCGTTTCGACACCGGAAAAGGAATGCTCCCCTATGAATGCGGCACAGGCAACAGGCAGGCAGCCGGCTTTCACCGCGGTGTCCCTGAGTTCGAGCAACGCGTCGTCATATTCCCGGTTGCCATACATGACCACACAAACGGCAGGGGTATTATGAGCTTTGATCGTCCGGAACCATTCGATTGCGTCGGTCTGCACCCTGCCGAAATACACGGGCGCCCCGATGAGAAGCAGTTCATCTCCCGATGCCTGCAGTTGCCGGTTTCTTCCCTCGGGTGTCGTTATATCCACCATCTCCGCGGCGATGTGATCCATCCCCTGAGCAATCGCCTCAATGATCCTTTTCGTCGTGCCTGTCGGGGAAAAATAAACGAGTTTCAGAGATCGAATTTTCATTTGGTTTCAACTCCGTAACGGAAAGCTTCCATTATGACGGACGAACATTGACAGCCTTGTAAAAAAAAGTCCTGTAAAGGGCTTATCCGTCATTCCCGTGCAGACGCGAATCCAGTCCTATCAAGTAGTTATTTGTACTCTGGATACCCGCTCCCCGCTTACTATCCGCGGGGACAAGCTTCGCGGGTATGACGACTTTTTACGAGATGGTCAACACTGGGAACGATGAAATCCCCCGTCGGATTAAGCCACGATATTCTTTCATGCCAAGGGAGCGCCTTGGACGCCGGTTTTATTTATCAGCCGGCTCTACCACTCGGGCGGCAACGCTTCCGCACTTCTTGCAAGTTCCCCGCAGCACCAGGGAGCGTCCCGACATCTCTCCTTCCTGCAGTTGGAGCGAGGTCACTGCCCGGCATTTCGGACACCAGGCGTTGTCAAGAATGTCTTTTCTCATCTGTGCCGGTATTTGCTCCCACCGCTTCTTTGCCGGAGGCGTCAGTTTCGGAAAGGGTATCGTTTTTGTTTCCTTGACAAAATACCGTTCAAAGAGCTCTTTTGCCCTGAGAAAGCCCTCCTCAGTCATGATCACCGATTTCGTCTTGCCGACCGGATTCGATATGTACCCCTTCTCGTGAAGCCTGTTTAGCGTGTCCCAGTCGAACCCCTTCCAGGCCCTCGCTCCCAGTCCTTCCTGTCTGTCATGGGCAACGAGGTAAAGAAGCGCCAGAGTGTATTCGTCTATCTTGTCTTCGTCGTAGTCCATATGTTCTCCTTGCGTCGAAGGGTTAACCAGGGTCTGTCCATAAAGTAAACTTCATCTGTCATTCCCGCAAGAGAAGCGCGTCGGGAATCCTTCTGAAAGAACGATTCCGGACAAGACGGAATGACAAACAAACTACAACTTCATGAGTTTATAAACAAACTCTAATTATACGGCCGCCGCATCGGAAAATTGTGAGATACTCTCAATCGCATGCTGTACTTCTCGATGAACACGATTCCAAGCCAGGACTTCGCCAGTCTATTTACTTTAGATTCTCCCGTTTTATTTCTCTCCGGCGTGATACTCAAAGCAGATTGAGCCATCCATTCGCACAATGCGCGGCGTTCATCGGGAAGCCCGCTTCCTGGGCAATTCTGCTGAACGTCTTGCTCTCCCTGCAACACGTCTTCTGAGCTCGTCAATCCCGACGGTCGGGGCGTTCTTTTCGTCCGCCTTTGCTTCTCTAAGACAGCGAAGGTCCTCATAGTCGTCCAGTTTTTCCTGAATTCTCAGAAATTCTTCATAAGGGATGACGGCATATTCATTCTTCCCCTCCCTTTTTATGATTTGGGCATGTAGCTCAACCATCTTGTTACCCCCCATCTATCAGTATGCCTCTCGGCGATGAGTAATACGATAAATAACGACTGCATCCTTTTCAATTTCAAAAAGTATTCTGTAATCACCTATGCGCAATCGATACTCAGGCGTCGAATCGGTAAGGCGTTTGACATCTCCGCTCAAATTATCACTCATCTTTTTAATCCCTGCAAGGATGCGCTGTTGATTTTTTATGGGAAACTCTTCAAGGTCTTTAACCGCCCGTGGTTTGAATTGAATACTGTATTTCATCTCTTATTCTGGACAAACGGATCAGGCGGGATGCTTCATCCCAGCCATCTTTTCCTTATCATTGCAATAGGGTCTCCGGGAAGGCGGGGTGTATGCGCCGAAAACCTTGCTGCTGCGACACCGTAACCCTCACAGAAGACAACCTTTCAAGCTAATGGTCGATCACATAAAGAGTGGAATCCTGAAAGACAAACCTGGCGAGGCGTATGGTCGCCTTCAGCAAGGCTTTGAGGCGCTTCGCCCCGCCTTTCTACGCAACAAGGTTTTCTCTGTTCCCTATGCACAGTATAGCACACCTTAAGGGTGAGCGAACAATGAGTCCTCATAAGAAACAAGGAGTTGACTATTTCGACATTGTCGTGCAATGTGCCGGTGTAAAAAAGAAAATCCAAAAAGGAAGGATTTTACCGGTCGAAGGCGTCGAGGAGCTCGCTGAAGTCTTTGAGGACGGGGAATTCGTCGGTGTGGCTCTCGGTCTTCTTCGAGTTCGCCCGCGTTTTGAGAAGGAGGTGCCCGATGCCGAAATCGCGGGCCGCCCTCAGAACATCAATCGTATCGTCGATGAAGAGGGTCCGGCGCCGGTCGAAATCGAGCATCTTTTCCGTGAGCCGCCAGAATTCCTGCATCTCCTTGGGATAGCCCATCTCGAAGGAGGTGACGCAGCGGTCAAAGTAGCGGCCGATCTGCGTCTTCTTCAGCTTGATATCGAGGACCTTGTAGTGGGCGTTTGTCACCATGTAGACTTTCTTCCGGTGGTGTTTCAGCATGCGCAGGAAGTCCTCGACATGGGGATGGACTTCGATGAGGTGCTTGATCTGCTCCTTGAGGGCGGGGATATCGATGTCGAGTTCCTGCGACCAGAAGTCGATGTCCGTCCAGTTCAGGGTGCCTTCGTGGGCCTTGTACAGGGAGAAAAGCTCCTCACGGGCCTTCCCGAAGGTGATGCCGTGCTTCTCCGAGAACTTCTCGGGGACGAGGTGCTCCCAGAAATAATCATCGAAGTATTTGTCCAGGAGCGTCCCGTCCATGTCGAGCAGGACGCACCGGATTTCACGCAGGGGAACGGTCAGTTTTCCCGGTACCACGAGAGATCGATGTAGTCTTTGATCCGCTTGTAGACAAGATCGAGGATACCCCGCAGTTCTTCGAATATCTCGTCGTAGAGCTCGCTGTCAGCCAGGTCGTCACCTTCGAGATCATAGGAGTAGGAGATCTCGTATTCCTTGGAGGCGCCGTTGCCGGGAAGGATTTCCTTGATGACCATGATCGCTTCCGTATCGGGATAGGTCTCCTCGACCTCTTCGAGAAGGGCCTCGATGTCCGGATACCCCTCGAGGATCGGGAATTTAACGGTCACCTCGAGTTCGATCGACGTGTCCATGTCGGTGCTCTCTTCTTCCGTCGAGGTGTCTTCGAAAAGGGCCATTCCGGTCTGGAAGGCGTCATAGATGAAAGAGACCGTCGCCGTCAGCGGATAGGGAAGCTCGAAACCCGGAAGGGTGAGGAAGAAGCGGTTTTCCCTCTCGAGGGTGAACTGCTCGATAAACACCTGCATATTGAAAATCTCGAGGTACTTTTTTGCAGATTCGGCGATCTTCATCTGGATCTCTTCAAATCTCTTCATGGTTGCCCCTTTCGGAAATAGTTTAAAATTATAGCATGAAGAGCAGCGGGAGCGCGAACAGGGTCGCCGTCGTGACGGGCGGCTCCGGAGGTCTCGGGAGGGAGATCGCCGCACAACTCTGCAGGGAGGCATGGCATGTCGCCGCCGTGTATCATACGGCTGAATCCGTCGCTTCGGGGCTTCAGGAAGCCTTTGGTGACCTCATCCTGCCCTGCCGGGCCGACGTGACAGAGAAAGATGACATGGAGAGGGTCGCAACCGATGTGGTCAGTGCCTGGGGACACATTGATGCCCTCATCGCCTGCGCGGGCATAACCCGCGACGGCCTCATCGTCAGACAGGGCGTCGGGGATTGGGAGAGTGTGATGGAGGTCAACCTGAAAGGCCTCTTTCACGCAGTCAGGGCCGTCGCCCCCAGGATGTCAGCGGGTGGTCATATTATCACTATATCCTCCTATTCCGGGCTGAAAGGAAGGGCCGGGCAGGCTGCGTACAGCGCCTCAAAGGCATCTCTCCTGGGCCTCACCGTGTCTCTCGCCGGAGAAATGGCGCCGCTCAACATCAGGGTAAACGGGGTGCTGCCCGGATACATGGAGACGCCAATGGGCGTCCGCTCTCCGTCTGCTATGGCTGCGGCGAAACGGGAGAGCCTGCTCGGATGCCTCTCCGATCCCGCTGAAGTCGCCCGGTTCATCGCCTGGCTTGTCGGGACGGAGCGCATAACCGGACAGGTCTTCACCCTCGACAGCAGGATTGTGTGAACTTTGCAGTTGCATGGAAAGGCGGGGCGAAGCACTCTGAAAAGCAGTGACAGTGTGAGTGTGAGTGTCAGTGAAAGGAATCGTTCTTATATCTACGCTGCCTCCGGGAAGGCTGATATGGGTCAAAGCCTTTCCAATGCGATGCTGAGACTTCTCCAGGTGTTTAGCGCCTGTTGCCTGACGGGCTCTCGTCATCGGTCGACACGGCAAAGGGTGGTCTGGTGATAGATAAGGTATCTTAGAGGAAAGGCTTTTCACCACATCAGCCTTCCCGTCCTGGTATTCATGACCTTGCTCCGACTGTCGATTGCCGACAATGACTTTAATGACTCAATGACTTAATGACTCTTACGGTGGCATCTTCGCTCCGCCTTTCCGGAGAGCGTATACAACGATAATGTGAAAGCTCCAAAAATGTCTCGCCTTTTTATGCTGCCCTTCCCGTCCCGGTGTTCGCGGCCTTTTTCCGGCTGCCGATTGCCGATGGCAACTGACTTGGGGTTGACAGTCCGCTCCGCTTCTGGTAGGTTTATTATCTATGACACAAATCCCGGCTGAAGAGGTCCTCAGAAAGCTCGAGGCAGGCTATTTCCTGCCCTCCCTGTCCGCCGTCGCTCTCAGGCTCGTCGAACTGGCTTCCAATGACGCTGCCACGGTGCGCGACCTCGCAACGCTCATCGAAGCGGACCCGTCCCTGACGGTCCGTCTCCTGCGCCTGGCCAACAGCGCCATGTTCAGGCGAGGCGAGCCCGTCACGTCCATGGAGCAGGCCCTGTTCAGGGTGGGTTTTCATCGCCTCAGGATCATGGCTCTTTCCATATCTCTGAGGGATACCTTTCCCATGGGCAGGCACGGCCTGATGGATTATGAACAATTTTGGAGGCATTCCCTGTACAGGGCGACAATCGCCCGTTCTCTCGCCCATTTTCTGCGCAATTGCAATCCCGAAGAGGCCTTTGTCGCGGGACTCACCCAGGAAATCGGCCTTCTCATCCTCCATGACATCTTTGTCAAGGGCAAGGATGAGCATGTCCGTCTCGATATCTCTCCCCTCATGGAACTCCTCAAGATGGAGAGGGAAAGGTTCGGCATCGATCACCGTCAGGTCGGGGAGGCCGCATTCCGGTACTGGCAATTTCCCGACGAGATCATTGCCTGCCAGAACATTGAAGCCGGCAGCGGGCCGGGTTCTCCCGCGCCGCTGTGCTGTGTCTGTAACGTGGCAAGAGAGCTTTCATCGGTCATCTGTCAGGACGACCGGAACCTGAGCCGTGTTTTTGCCCGGATGGACGCAGTCTACGGCTTATATCACGGTCTCATCAGTGACATCATCGTCAGGACTTTTCAGGAGGTGCAGGAAATCGCCGAGAGCCTCAACGTCGGAATCAACAGGGACAGGGATGTACTGGACATTATGGAAAAGGCGAATGCCGCCCTCGCCCGCCTGACGGAGCGCATCGATGCCGGCCAGGCTGAAGCGTCGTCACCGCAACACCCCTCTTTCCGGAATGTCAGCGACGGACAACCGCCGGGGAAGGTCGATCAGACCCTTCAGGCCGTCGCCCATGAGATACGAAATCCTCTCACCGCCGTCGGCGGATTCGTGAAAAGACTATCGAGGACGCTCGATCCCTCGTCTCAGGGCTGGGAATACGTCCAGGTCATCCTGGAAGAGACGAAAAGACTGGAAGACGTCCTGGCGCATATGGAAGGGAAGACGCCGCGCTGATAGGGCGCTAACGGTCCGGCGGATCGCAGATACTCTTCCCCTTCGTTTTCCTCATCGTCGCCCTCTCCATAGTCATCTTCACTTCCCCGTAGAGATCTTCGTAAGCCGCCTGCAGGGCGTCGTGAAACGTCACGATTTTGCCGCCGTGCAGCCGCGTGAACGCCTGCGCGTCCGCCTTGTCCGCAAAGGCCCATTTGGCCCTCTGCGTCATCACACCGGGTCTGTCGCCTCCGATCACCCAATGAGCCGACGCCGCTTCAATCAGCTTCCGTGTGGCATAATCACCCACCATGACGTCACAGGGCACGAGGCTCATGTTCACCGTCAACTCGATAGCCGTGCAATGAAGGCTGCAGGTCCCCACCATCGTCGTATCCGTGTACCGGAGAAACATCCTGCTGTAGGAGAAAGTCTCCCTGTCCATGCCACAGTATTTGCAGGACCGGTGCTCCCGGATGTCGTCACGGGCAAAACACGGTGCGGTGACAAGAAGAATGAGCAGTACCGCGGAAATCCACGCGAACATCGATGGGACTTCTCTCAAGCGCGGCTTCACAGGCTCAGCACCGAGTAGATGATGTCCTTGACGACACCGGCCGTTTCGAGCCGCTCCAGCACCGGGTCGAGGTCACTGGGGGAGGCCGCGAGGAAATAGACCCAGCCGCCCGGACTGCTCTTGATCAGTTCCGTCGTCAGGAACGTCTTTTTTCCGACCACATCGCGGGGCTTCAATTCACGGGACGTCAGAATGAGCGTCGCTTTCCGCAGGCTCTGCGACTCATAGGGGTGTTCTTCGAGTTTCGTCACCTTGCTGAGCCGCTTGATCTTGCGGACCATCCTGTCCTTTTCCTCGTGGCTGCAGCAAAAGGTGAGCACGACGCTTCCGTCGGTGCCGGCTTTCGCTTCAGACCCGTGGCCTACGACCGTGTCGATGCTGACTCCTTCATTACTGAAAGCCGATGCAATGCTGGTCAGAGCCCCGGCGCGGTCAACGACATGGGCCCGGAAGACCCAATGACTCCTGGCAGTTTCGTTCATGTCAGCGTCCTCTCCTGTTTTTTTGACGATCACGCCCCTTGTAGCGAAGGGGCTGAGCGCGGCCGGACAATACGTCCGTCACCCCTGCCGCCAGCGCCGCCATCTCGAGTGAGCCTTCGTAGACGATGACGGGAGCCAGCCGGATGATGCGCCGCCGCAGTGCAGACCGCACCCAGGCACTGCGGGTCAGTCCGCCGGTCAGTACGATGGCATCGACGTCACAACCCGCCGCGACGAAGGCCTTGCCGATCTCTTTCGCTATCTGGTAGACCATCGCGTCGGCAGCGAGAAATGCCTGTTTGTCACCTGCTGCGATCCTCTGCTCGATCTCATCCATGCGGTCCGTACCGAGGTAGGAACGCAGCCCTCCCCTTTTTGTCAGCTCGGCGACCAGTTCGTCGCGGGTGAAACGGCCGGAATAGCACAGGTCGATCAATTCTCCCAGGGGAAGGTCTCCGGCCCGCTGGGGCGTAAAGGGGCCTCCGCCGAGGAGGGCGATGTTGTTGTCGACCATCTTGCCGCCCTGGATCGCCGCCACGGTGATGCCGCCCCCGAGATGGGCGACGACGAGGTTCACGTCTTCAGGCCGGCGGCCCGTGTCCCTTGCCGCCCGCCGTATCGCGGCCCGGACACTCAGGGCGTGGGACGTGCTTCGCCTGGTGATGGATGCATAGCCGGAGAGCTCCGCCTCGGGGACGAACTCATCGACGACTACAGGGTCGACGATCATCGCGGGCACGCGGAATTTTTCGGCCAGCGCGGCGGCGACAGGAGCGCCGAAGTTGCTGGCATGGGGCTTCTCCGGGTGGTCCAGCACGGCAGAAACGATCGTCTCGTCGATGACGATCCCCTCATCCCGCTTCTCGGCAACGAGATAGGCGCCGCCGGACAGTTTGCCTTCAGGCCGCGGAAGAAAGCCGCCCCGCGCCGCAATGGCGTCAATCCCGCCCTCACCCCACTGGTCTAGAAGGCCTCTGACAAGGCCGGTCAGTTCATCGACCTGTGCCTTTCGCCGTGCCGGCGGACCGCTGAGGGCGATGTCGCAGGAGACTTCCGATTCCTTCAGGCAACGGTCATTCTCATAAAGGGCGACTTTCATCGACGTCGAGCCCGGATTGATAGCGAGGACACGATAAACTTCTGCAGCGGGTACAGCGGCGACGATCGTTTCGCGGGCCGCCTGCTTCTGCGGATTCCGGTAGGCATAGACGGCGGACAGGGCAATCGACACGATGCGCGTTTCGAGGCTGTCCGACCTTGAGAGAATGATGTACGGCACGGGAAAGCCGACGGTCATGCTTGCGAGGGACGCCTCGCCGTATTTGTTCATCGCCGATATCGCCTTATACAGCACATTGGCGGTGTCGATGCTCGGGCAGACGACCACATCGGCCTGCCCGGCCACTTCAGCGGCATTGGGGAGGTCCGGCAGTCCCTTGACGGAGACCGAATCGGGATCGGTGGCAAGGTCGAAGGACAGGGGGCCGCAGACGACGGCGTCGGGCCAGGAGCGCTTCGCCATTTCCAGGCCCATCCAGGTCGAGGGAAGAGAGGGGACCTGCTTCTCATTGGCCGACAGGATCGCCACCTTGGGTCGCTCGATCCCCAGAACGGTCTTTGCCACGTCAACGGCGTTGCGCGTGAGATCCTGCAGCCTGCCGAAATTGCAGACCGTCGTGACACCTGCGTCAGTCATGACGATCGGCCTGCCGTTGGCGATGCAGACGGCGTCGAAGACCGTGGCGAGGCTGACGGTGGAACGGATGGCAAGAGGGATCATATGTCTGTTGATGACGGGTGTCGAGATGCCTCCCTTCAGCACGATGTCGACGGCGCCGGACCTGATGATTTCCACCGCCGCCCGCGCCATGCTCTCGTCGTTGTCCGCGGGCACGATGTCGCCGGGGTCGACATCGATGCGGACTTCACCGACGGCCTTCTCGATGCGGTCCTTCGGCCCCA
Source organism: uncultured Nitrospiraceae bacterium (assembly GCA_963705105.1). Classification (GTDB taxonomy): domain Bacteria; phylum Nitrospirota; class Thermodesulfovibrionia; order Thermodesulfovibrionales; family Dissulfurispiraceae; genus CAVPIW01. The sequence goes on from CAVPIW010000006.1 coordinate 907,761, forward strand.
CAAGGATGATCCTGTCAACGATTCCGTGGTCACGGGCCGATTCGACGAGGCGGAGGTCGCCGACGCGGTGACCGCCGACGACGATGACCGATGTGGCCGGCAGCTTGCCGGCGACGTCGATCAGGTCAACGACCTTCTCTATCCGATCCACCGTCGGGGGGGGCATCGGTCTGCAGATATCAGGGCACATACTGTTCATCTCCTTCTTTCACCGCCCCATGCTGAAGTTGTCGTACGGGGCGAAATTCACGTAATCGGATCATTGGTGTCCAAAAGGCCCATCCTCGCGTCAAGACGCCAAGGTCGCCAAGAACGGCAAATGCACAAGTGCATAAAATCTTTTGTTAGGATGACGGTCTGTATCTTTACTTTGCGCTCTTTGCGGCTTTGCGTGAGAATAAACAATCATGCTCGCTATCAGCAAGGCTTTGAGGCGCTTCGCCCCGCCTTCTTATGCAACGGCAAGGTTCTCAATCCCTATCGACCGATAAGGCAAATGGAGATCTTGTCGAAATCGTCCGCCTTCGCCCAGACGTATTTCTCCCGGAAGAGACCGTCTATCTTGCTGGGCGAGTTTTTACTCTGCCGGGCCAGAAACTTTCTAAACTGTCCGGGACCGCCGTTATACATCGCATAGACCGACCTCGCAAGGATATCCTGGTCAAGACCTCGGGCCTCCGGGCGTTTCAGCGCGTATCTGCGCATATAAAGGCTTAATATTTCACAGCCCGCCGTTATATTGTACCGGGTGTTCCAGCGCAGGTTATCGGGCCGGTAAATGCCCCTCCAGACGCGCTCGTTGATCTGCATCAGCCCGACGGAGGTCTGGTTGTACGACACGATAGGCCGCACTCTGTTCTTTGCACCGATGAACTGTCGCCAGCAGCTCTCCTGCCATGCAGTCGCCAGGACAAGACGCTGATACAGGGGCTGATAGGCGGAACCGATGCCTGTCCTGGGGCCGACATCAGCAGACGACCGGTCGAGGGTCTGCCTCACCCTGTCGAGGTAGCTCCCCATTTCTCCGGTCGTCAGGATCCACTGCTTCATCTCCTCTTTCGGCGCTGATGCCTTTGCCGTCGGGGCAGGCGCGAGGAGCGATTTCTGCATGGTCCAGCCGCCGCCGGGGGTCGCATCCTCCGGAAAGAATTCCGTGAGATCCATCTCCGTCACATCCGGGGGAAGCCCGGGTTCCTCGATGACGGCGCCGAGACCGAAAAACGAGCGCAGCCCCGTGTTGACGCCGGACGTATATTCCAAAACCGGTTCCGTCCCCGGCCCCCGCAGCAGTCGCGAAAGATCGAGAAGCCCTTCGCGGTTGACGGCAAGACCCAGGCCGGGCCCGAGGCCCCCGAGTGAAGCGAGAGCATCGGAGACGGCAAGAAAGGACAGGTAACGCGAGGGATCCTGGGACAACTGCTTCATTGCATGACGCCGGAACAGAGGCCCGAGCTTCCGCCAGTTCTCCGCGAACTGACGCACGATGAATCCGTGATCGGCCTTTCCCTCTTCAGCCGCCTCAATGAACCCGTAGCGGGCATCGAGGAGCGTCTCCAGGACATCGTCCCTCTCCTGCTCGGTGACGGGCTGTCCGATGAGAGATTCAATCAGGGACACTGCAAAGGAATCCCAGTCCTCCCATACTTTAGTCAGACCGTCGATGTCCGCCGGCGTCGCGGGTTCCGGCACCGGTCCTCCCGGCGGCTCCGGTGTCTCCACATCCATCAGCAGGTCCACAAGGATCCCTTCCTGCTTCACCTGTACCTGCCCCACCCTGAGTGTGTTGACCCATGAGCCGGCTTTCTCCCTGACCCCGGGCAGGGCGAATTTCGGAAGGATGTTCTGAATTCCCTTGATCGGCGTCGCCAGATCAAGGTTCACCTTGTTCAGGTAGGGATTCACGGAGGACGTTGTCAGGTCCGAGAGAATCCTGTCAATGCCGACCTGCTTCCGGTCGGGGCTGAAGGTCTGGAATCCCTTCGTCTCCATGCCAAGACGCCCTTTTGCCTGATCGAAGACGACCTGCTGCAGCACCTCTATGGCGCCTTCCCATTCCCCCATTTTCAGGCACGTTCCCGCGAGGGGCAGGCCCGCCTGGATCCTGATGTTGCTCGCCAGCTTGATCAGCGATTCCGCCGGTCCCACCGTCGGGTTCCAGAGCTCGATGCGGGAACATCCTCCTGCCGTATCGAGAGGAACGGCCCTCTCTCCGGGCTGCGTGAACGCCTGCCGGACAAAGACGGACTGCAGGAAGGGATAATCAATGGACAGGGGGATGCTGACGGTCTGCCTCGCGGCGTAAACAGCCGCCGGATGGAGGAAGCACGGGGCGAAGCACAGGATCAGAGACAGCAGTATCCTCCTGATTGTAAAAAAATGGAATGCACGAAATAACATGGCTCCCTCGCCTCAGGCTATTTTGGACACCAATGATGTCCCATATTGTGAATGCTATCACAAGTAAGCGCTGAAGGCAAGGGACGGCGCGGCTGTTATGCACAGCGATACCTTTCGGTTGCATCGAAAGTCGGGGCGAAGCGCTCTGGAAAAAAGTGTCAGTGACAGTGTGAGTGTCAGTATAAGGTTCACTTCTTTAACCGTCAGCCTGAAATGATCCTCCTGTGAGGGTTATGGTGTCGCCGCATCAAGGTTTTCGTCGCATACACCCGCCTTTCGATCGGGCGTATGCGACGATACGTTAATACAGGCTACATCCCCAGCCTCCGAAGAGGGTGTATTGGACAGGTGAGGAAAGGGAAGTACAATTACTTAGGATGTCATGAGATGGGACCTCACAGGTTGTCATTCCCGCAACCCCGCACTTGATGCGGGGGCGTCGGGAATCCTTCTGAAAAAAGAAAAATTCAGGACGAGCCGGAATGACGGAATGACATTTGGATTGAGGTTTTACGAAACGACTGCACGAATAGTCAAAATCGAGGAATCGCGGAGAACCGCTCCGGACAAGAGTGACATTGTGCGGAAAGGAGAAATTGTCATGTCAGATCAGGAGAAGGAGGCCGTTGACCCCGGAGGAGACAGCGTTGTCGAGAGCTCTGAAGAGCTCGTCGTCGTGCGGCCTCCCGCCGAGACGATGTCGAAGCAGAGGCTGCCTTACTTTATCGGCGTTTCCGAGGCTTCGGCCGGCGCAAAGGGCTTATCCATGAATCTCGTTATCATCCCGCCCGGCGGCGCCGCCGAGCCCCACCTGCACCGCGGCTTCGAATCGGCCATCTACGTTATAAGCGGACGTGTGGAAACCCATTATGGTCCGGGCCTGAAAAAAAAGACCATCACTGAGGCGGGCGATTTCCTGTTCATTCCGCCCGACGTCCCTCACCAGCCCGTGAATCTCAGCATGACCGAACCGGCAAGGGCCATCGTGGCGCGCAATGATCCCAACGAGCAGGAGCATGTCTATTTGCTCAGCGAAAAAAAGAAGGGTTGACCTTATCGTTGCAATACACTCCCGGGAAAAGCGGGGTTGGGGTGAATGCGCCGAAAACCTTGCTGCGGCGACACCTGAATCAAAACGAGAGATGACCTATAAGCCAATGGTCGATGACACAGAGAGTGGAATCCTGAAACACGAAGCTGACAATGCGTATCGTTGCCTTCAGCAAGGCTTTGATGCGTTTCGCCCCGCCTTTTCATGCAACTGAAAGGTTGACCATGGCGGATGCCTCGGGGCGACCTGCATCTGCCCGGTGGTATAATGATGACGTATGAGCATCATTACGGCGACAGACCTCGTCAAGACCTTCGGGAACCTTCGGGCCGTTGACGGCATCACCCTTACGATCGACAAGGGGGAGTGTTTCGGCTTTCTCGGCCCCAACGGAGCCGGCAAAACGACGGTCATGAGCATCATCTCCTGCTTTATTCCACCCACGTCCGGCACGGTGACCGTTTTCGGCATGGATGTCCGCGAGGCTCCCAGTAAGATCAAAGCGAGGCTCGGCGTCATGCCCCAGGATGACAATCTCGATCCCGACCTCACCGTGACGGAAAACCTCTTCGTCTATGCCCGCTATTTCGACATCCCGAAGAAGAACTCCCTGCCCTCCATCAGGGAGCTTCTCGGTTTTGTCGAACTGACCGAAAAGGCCGATGCGAACATCAAGAGCCTGTCCGGCGGGATGAAGAGGCGCCTCCTCCTTGCGCGGGCACTCATCAACTGTCCCGAGATCCTCATTCTCGACGAGCCCACAACGGGGCTCGACCCGCACAGCAGGCGCTCGGTCTGGGAAAAGCTGAAACAGCTCAAGACCTTCGGCACGACCCTCCTGCTGACGACGCATTACATGGAGGAGGCTGAACACATCTGTGACCATGTGGCGATCATGGATACGGGCAGGATTGTGACCATCAATTCGCCCCGGTCGCTCATGGAGATCCATGGAGGCAACCTCGAAGATGTCTACCTCAAACTGACGGGGAGGTCCCTTGCAGGTTAGACGGGCACTCAGGGTCTGGCAGCGCCATCTGACGGTCTACACAAAACTCTACCGGTCGAGCATCGCCCTCAACTTTGTCGAGCCCGTCCTCTATCTTTCCGCACTGGGACTGGGTCTTGGCGCTTTCATCCGCGAGATCGACGGCATGCCCTATGTCAATTTCATCGCCCCCGGCATCATCGCATCGTCATCGATGTTCTCCGCCATCTACGAGTGCACCTACGGCACATACGTCAGGATGACCTACCAGAAGACATTCGACGCCATCCTCGCCACGCCGGTCAACCTCGACGACCTCATCGCGGGGGAGCTTCTCTGGGGCGCCACAAAGAGCGTCCTGTACGGCACAATCATCATCATCGTCATCTCCCTCTTCGGGCTCGTCAGCTCTCCCCTCGTCATCCTCATCATTCCCGTCCTCTTTTTCAGCGGCCTCATCTTCGCCGAAATATCCGTCATGGCCGCCGCCATCGTGCCGGGCATCGAATCGTTCAACTACTTCTACACCCTGCTCATGACGCCCATGTTTCTCTTTTCGGGCATCTTCTTTCCCCTCAACACGCTGCCGCCCATGGTCGCCCAGATCGCCTTCTTCACCCCCCTCTATCATCTCGTGAACATCTGCCGCGCCCTTGCAACGGGGAGACCCCTCGCCGCGGCGGCAGACGTGGTCTGGATCGTCGTTGTTGCCGCGCTCCTGTCGCCCTACCCTTTTCGTCTCATGAGGAGAAGGATCATAAAGTGACACGACAGTCATGAATCAGCCTTGCGTGAAAAGTCGGGGCAAAGTGCCTTAACGCCTTGCTGATAGCGACATTGATCTTTGTAGGGTCTGCTCCCCGAGCAGACCGCTTCCTCGTCTTCATTACTATACGCTGTTCTGCCGGGAAGGCAGCGGCACATTCACTGACACTGAAACGGTCGTTGAATTTTTCCGGCAACCTGCGATAGGCTTAAAAAGGGCATCCCGCAATCTCTGCAATAGTTCATGACCGGGACGGCTCACTAAAGAAGGGAGAATCGTGGACATCTACGAAGAGGTCCTGAGGCTGAAGAGAGCAGGCATCCCCTGCGCCCTCGCGACGATCGTCCAGTGTGTCGGGTCGGCCCCTCAAAAGGAGGGAGCCAAAATGATCGTCAAAGCCGATGGCACCATTACGGGAACCCTCGGCGGTGGCTGCCTCGAGGCTGAGGTCATCGAGGCGGCCCGGTCAGCCCTTTCGGAAGGCACACCGCGGACGATACCCATTCAACTGACGGAAAAGCACGGGGGGCTCGTCTGCGGCGGCAAGATCCTCGTGTATATCGAACCGGTGGTGCCCGAGCCCCGTCTCGTCATACTGGGCGCCGGTCACGTGGGACAGAGACTTTCGACCCTCGCCCGCTTTGCAGGATTCCTCGTCACCGTCGCCGATGACCGCGCCGAGTACGCCAACAGCGATCTTCTTCCCGATGCGGACGAGATCGTCGTGAGCGATTTCGATAAGGTCTTCTCTCATCTCGCAGCCGCCGGAGACACCTTTGTCGTCGTGGCGACGCGGGGACACACCCATGACCTCGAAGCGCTCAGGGCAGCCCTCGGCACGGATGCCCGCTATATCGGGCTCCTGGGGAGCAGGAGAAAGAGGGCGCTCCTGTTCGGTATCCTCGAGCGCGAGGGGTTCAGCGCAGCCGACAGGGCGCGCATCATCACCCCCGTCGGACTTCCTATCGGCTCGGTGACACCCGAGGAGATCGCCGTAAGCATCATGGCGCAGATCATTCAGCAGAGGAGGGAAGGTGCCCCCGGCAATAGCGGCCATACTCCTTGCGGCGGGCTCATCGCGGAGGATGGGGCGGCTCAAGCAGCTTCTTCCCCTCGGTGACAGACCGGCCGTCAGACATTGCCTCGAAAAAATCTTCGCCGCCGGAATCGATGAGGTCGTCATCGTTCTCGGCTCCGACGGAGAGAAGATCCTGCCGGTCTGCGAAGGACTGACAGTCAAAGTGGCCTGGAACAGGATTCCCGAAAGCGACATGGCGGCATCGCTCACGGCAGGACTGGCCTGTGTCAATGAGACTGCAGATGGTGTCCTCGTCAGCCTGTCGGACCTGCCCCTTGTGACGGCCGGGACCATTACGACGATCCGGGAGGAGTACCTGAATCATCCCGATTCCATCATTATCCCTGCCTTCCGCGGGAAACGGGGACACCCGAACCTCTTTCCCCGCCGTTGCCTGACCGGCATCGGGCCCGGCATGACCCTGAAGGACGTGAAGCTGATATACGCCGGATCGGTCAGGACGATCGACGTCCCCGACGAGGGGATCCTCCTTGACATGGACACGATGGACGACTACCGCGTGATCTGCGACAAATTCCGTGAGCGCCTGCAGGGGGGCGCCGCCGGAGGCCCCGCACTGTGAGCCTCTTTCTCATCGCCTTCTTCCTCATCTACGGGTCCATGCATCTTTATGTCTTCGTCCGTGCGAAGCGGGCCATCGGCTTTTCCCGGTGGGCAGGCATCGCCGTCGCCCTTGTCATGGCAGTCATGATCCTCACCCCCCTTCTTATCCGGCTGTTTGAGCGGGCCGGTTTCGAGACCCTGCCGCGCATCATGGCCTATGCCGGATATACCTGGACCGGCGTCATCTTCCTCCTCGTCTGCAGCCTTATGCTCACCGACATCTGCCGCGTTATCCTGTCCCTGGCTGGAAAAGTCACATGGACCCGTCAGAGCGGGTGGACCTTTTATCTCCCCCTCGTCATTTCACTGACGGCGTCACTGTACGGGTATTTCGAGGCCCTGAACATCCACAACGATCACATTACGATCGCCTCTCCCAAGATCCCGAAAGAGAGCGGCAGGATCAGGGTCGTGCAGATCTCCGATGTTCACCTCGGCCTGATTGTGCGGGAGGAAAGGCTGCGGCGCATCCTGAAGGTCGTCAAGAATGCAGACCCTGACATCCTCGTTGCGACAGGAGATATCGTCGACGGGCAGATGGACGGGCTGGACGGCCTGTCGACCCTCCTTGCCGACCTGCGTCCCCGCTACGGAAAGTACGCCATCACGGGGAATCACGAATTCTACGCGGGACTTGAGCAGGCCGTCACATTCATCGGAAAGGCGGGATTTACGATGCTCCGGGACGATCTCGCCATCGCAGACAGCCTCATCACCATCGCCGGTGTCGATGACCCGGCGGGAAAGTCATTCCCGGGTCACAGCGGCGTCCCCGAAAAGACCGTCCTCTCCCGTGCTCCCGACGGCATGTTTGTGCTCCTCCTCAAGCACCGGCCCCTTGTGGACGCAGACGCGGCGGGTCTCTTCGACCTGCAGCTCTCCGGCCACGTTCATAAAGGGCAGATCTTTCCCTTCAGCCTTCTCACGCGCGTCTATTACCCCAATTACGCGGGCCTGCTCCGGCTGAACGAAGGATCCTTCCTCTACGTGAACCGGGGGACGGGGACATGGGGGCCTCCGATCCGTCTCTTTGCCCCACCGGAGGTGACGGTGATCGACCTCGTTCACGGCGAGTCATAGATCCGGGGTGGACGGATTGAAACTTTCGTGAGAAGGCGGGGAGAAGGTGTCACCATAACAGTCATTAAGTCACTCAGTCCTTGAGTCATTCGTGGATAGCCGAAACGAACATCCAGGAGGGAAGGCTGATGTGGTGAAAAGCCTTTCCGCTAAGATACCTTGTGTATCACCAGACCACACTTTGCCGTGTCTATTGATACCAGAAGCCCGTCAGGCAACAGGCGCTGAACACCTTGAGATGTCTCATCATCGCATTGGAGAGGCTTTGAACCATATCTGCCTTCCCGGCACAACAGCGTCTATACTGCAGTTGCATGAATAGGCGGGGCGAAGCGCTCTGGAAAAAGTGTCAGTGACAGTGTGAGTGTCAGTATAAGGTTCACTTCTTTAACCGTCAGCCTGAAATGATCCTCAATGTAAGGGGTATGGTGTCGCCGCAGCAAGGTTTTCGGCGCATTCACCCCAGCCCCGCCTTTCCGGAAAGCGTATCAACGACAAGGTTAATCTGACGTCCAGAGATAGTTTCTCAGGTTCTCCACACTTCTGAGTGCGCGCTCGGCGGTGTGGGCCTCGACTGTGTAAATGCAGGCATGGTCCCTGATCAGCTCAAAGAGGGCCGGGAAATCGAAGCTGCCTTCGCCGACAGGCAGGTGTTTGTCGGCAGTCTTGTCATTGTCGTGGAGATGGAGTTCTATGATATAGGGCTTGAGCATGCCGATCCATTCGTCAAGGGGGATCCTCGAAAAGAGGTTGAAATGCCCCGAGTCGAAACAGACGCCGAAGGAGTCCGATCGCATCTCCTCCATGAGGAGCCTGAGGTTCGTCGGCTCGTCCTCGAAGACGTTCTCGATGGCGATCTTGATCCCCATGCCGACGGCCCGGTCAAGAACGGGTTTCCACGTCTCGACGCTCTTTTGCAGCCAGGGATCGATTTTCAGGGCGTATTTCCATTTCTCATACCCCGAATGGAAGACGATGCTGACGGGATTGAGCTGCTCCGCCACGTCAAGGATTTCGTTGAACCGTTCGATGGTCACCTTCCTGATCCGTGCGTCGGCGGCGCCCGGTGACAGGTCCATGAAGGGCGCGTGGAACGAGACGGCCGGACCGTAATGAAGAGCGTCCTTCAGCGCCCTCACGTCGTCACCGGTCATCGCATCCATGGTATCGGCGTTGAAAAAGATCTCGAGATTGAAACGGTGCTCCCTGATCAGGTCGATGTGGTCCATCACCTTCTCAAAGGGCACGTGGACGTGAGGCGTGATAAGATTACTCTGAAGGGACGGCATCCTTTTTCGTTTCCGCCTTCTGCTCCTGCTTCGCCTCTTTTTTCTGCTCCGATGGAGTCGAATCCTTTGCCGCCTGCGACTCCTTCTCCGCCCCCTCCGATTTCTTGCGGTCCGGCGAGGCATAGTCGGTCTTGTACCAGCCGGTTCCCTTTAGGATAAAGGATGTATTGGAAATGAGCTTCCTGAGGGAGCCGCCGCATACGGGGCAGACCGACAGCGGTTCGTCGCTGAACTTCTGCATCACCTCATGCTTCCTCAGGCAGTCCTGACACTGATACTCATAAATCGGCATTGAATCCTCCTGAATTTACAATAACTTTACTATAATAGACCGGCAGAGCTGCGGTCAATAGAGGTGGGTGCAACAGTGTCAGTATCGGTTCTATCTCCAGCCACTCGTGTCCAAAACAGCTGACATCGAGACCTTGAAAACGAGGATAGGGTTTGTTTTCTGAAGCAAAATTCACGGGTAACGTGAACGGTGGCGGGAGTCGAAGGCGCAAGCCGCAGCGGAAGCCGCACAGTGTACCGGAGAAGGCAAAGGTTTTCATACCAAAGGCATACACATGAGCATAGGGAGTTTATTTTGCGAAGAAAGCATGCCCTATCCTCGTGTCAGATTATTTTGGACACCGGTGATTTAATAGTTCAAATTAAAGAGTACCTATAGACAACCGATAATAATCTAAGCGCCGGGTGTGGGAAGCGGGAGTTTCCTGCTGCCCGCCACATTCTGGATAGCGCACAAAACAGGAGGATCGTACATGGAGATTATTGATATCCTGAGTGCCTCCGTCGAGGCGAAGGCATCGGACATTCACATCGTCGTCGGCAAACCGCCGATGGTCCGGGTCTTCGGCCACATCAGGCCGCTGGCTTCATTTCCCGCAATCGATGCCGAAACGGCGAAAAGTCTCATTTACAGCATGCTCTACCAGGACCAGATCTCCCGTTTTGAGGAGCGCCTCGAACTCGATTTTTCCTACAACGTGCCCGGTGTAAGCAGGTTCCGCGTCAACGTGCTCTCCCAGATCAACGGTATCGAGGCCGTGATGCGTCTCATTTCGAGCAAGATCCCGACTCCCAAGGAAGTGCGCATTTCAGACGTCATCATATCCCTTACGAGGCTGGCCCGCGGTCTCATACTCGTGACGGGGCCGACGGGAAGCGGCAAAACGACCACTCTTGCTTGCCTCATCGATATCATCAACAACGAGCGTCGCGACAACATTATCACCATTGAGGACCCTATCGAATTCGTCTTCGAAAACAAAAACTGCGTCGTGCGGCAGCGGGAGGTGGGCATGAACACCCATTCCTTCACGGAAGCACTGAAGCACTCCCTCAGGCAGGACCCCGACGTGATCCTCGTCGGCGAAATGCGGGACCTCGAAACGATCTCCCTGGCCATCACGGCGGCTGAAACGGGCCACCTTGTCTTCGCGACCCTTCATACGCAGGACGCCCCCCAGACAGTCGACAGGGTGGTCGACGTCTTCCCGCCCCATCAGCAGCAACAGGTGCGGGTGCAGCTCGCCTCGACGCTGAAGGCCGTCGTCTGCCAGCAGCTCATCCCGCGGGCCGATAAACGGGGCAGGGTTGCGGCCCGTGAGACCATGATCGTCACTCATGCCATTGCGAACCTCATCAGGGAGGGAAAGACCCACCAGATTTACAGCGCCATCGAAACGGGGGCGAAACTCGGCATGTGCACTCTCGAGACCTCACTGGCCGAACTCGTCAAGGAGAGGCTGATCTCCATCGAGGATGCTTTCAGCAAGGCGAACAACCAGGATACCCTGAGGCTGAAACTATCGGCCCTGGGAGTGAACCTCGGAATAAGGAAATAGGAGTCTAAAGCATGCAGACAGTAAATCATTACCTGAAAATGCTCGTCGATCAGGGCGGCTCCGACCTTCACCTCAAAGTCGGCAGGCCGCCGCTCATTCGCATAAAAGGCGATCTCTTTCCGACAGAACTCCCGCCGATAAAAAGGGACGAGATGGAGCAACTCCTGTCGCCGGTCCTGACCGATGCCAGGAAAAAGAAGCTCCGTGACGACGGTGAACTCGACTTTTCCTACCTGATCGAGGGACTTGCCCGTTTCAGGGGAAACATCTTCTACCAGCTCGGCAACATGGGCGCAGTGTTCAGGCTCATCCCGATCAAAATCGAGACGCTGGACGATCTCGGACTGCCCGATGTGCTGAGGGATATCATCATGAGGGAACAGGGCCTCGTCCTCATTACGGGACCGACGGGAAGCGGCAAGTCGACAACACTTGCGGCCCTCGTCGACTACATCAATGAGCGGATCCATAAGCATATCATTACCATCGAGGACCCGATCGAGTTCATCCATGCCGACAAGAAATGCACGATCAACCAGCGTGAGGTGGGGACCGACACACAGTCCTTCTCGTCCGCCCTCAAGAGGGCGCTGAGGCAGGACCCGGACGTGATCCTCGTCGGTGAAATGCGCGACCCCGAGACGATCCACATAGCCCTCACCGCATCGGAGACGGGGCATCTCGTCCTCAGCACCCTCCACACGACATACGCGAAGCAGTCCATCAGCAGGATCGTCGATGCCTTCTCACCGGAGCAGCACCACCACGTCCGCGTCCGCACAGCCGCATCGCTTTACGCCACGATCGCTCAACGGCTCGTGAAAAAATCTGACGGTTCAGGACGCGTGGCCGTGATGGAGGTCATGATAAACACACCGACGATCCGGAAGCACATCTCAGAGGAGCACCTCGACCAGATCGACAAGACCATTGCGGAATCGGCGCAGCTCTATAAAATGCAGACCATGAACCAGCACCTCTTCCAGCTCGCCCAGGACGGCGTGCTGACCAAGGAGGACGCCCTCAGCGCGAGTTATAACCCGAACGACCTGAGGATCATGTTCCAGACCCTCGGAGGCAAGGCCCCTGCCGCGGATCCGAAAAAAGTGGCGGCCATGCCTCAGAGACCGCCATGGATGAAGGACAAGGAGATCCGCTGACGGCTTTGCGGGAAACGCCTCGCGACTTCAGACTCCGGCCGCATCCATGAGCCTGTCGAGGCGTTCCGCCCCCTGTCCGCCCGTCGAGTCCTGAGTCATCACCCACTGCTTCAACTTTGCGAGACTGCGGCCCGAGTCGATGGCATCCCTGCTCATCTCCACACCCGTCCTGATGTCGTCACACCTGCCCGCGACGGTCAGTATGGCCGCGGCATTGAGGCAGGTGAAATCGATGCAGCCGTCGTGACCCCTGCCTCCGAGCACCTGGAGAAATCGAAGCGCTTCCTGCCGGAGGTCTCCCGTTGGAACGATCTCTTCAGAGCGGCTCCTCCTGAGACCGGCATCTTCCGGTCTCAGGGTGTATGTGATGCGTTCATCTCCCGAGAAAGTGCATACCATTGACTCACCCGTGACGGACAGCTCATCCATCCCGAGCCCCGACCGGTCATCGCGCCCATACACGACCATTCCCCGTTCATATCCGATCATCGTCATGATATCTGCGGCCTTCCCGACGAGCCTCTCAGCATAAACACCCCTGACTCCCTGCGTCGGCTTGCAGGGGTTTGCAAGGGAGGCGGCGATATTGAGCGTCGAGCCGAACCGTATCTGACTCAGGATCCGCCCGAGCGCCCCCGGGTGCACACGGGGACTCATCCCGTTCAGCAGGCCGATCCCGGCCCGCCTGATACTCTCCTCGACGGTACCGATGTCGCATTCGACATCGAGGCCGAGCGATTCCAGGATATCGACGGTCCCGCAGAATGAGGTGATGGCCCGTGCGCCGTGTCGCGCCATGGTGACGCCGCATGCGGACGCCACAATGGCCGCTGCGCTGCTGACGTTGAACGTCTTGAGGCCGTCCATGCCCGTGCCGGAATTTTCGAAAAGGGGCCGGGGGAGGTCATCGGAGACCTGCACCGTATCGAATTCCGAGATGGCCCGCCAGGCCCCGGCGATTTCCTCCGCCGTCTCGCCCTTGGCGACGAGGGCCGCCAGGAAAGCACCCTGCTGGAGATCAGGCTGCTCGTTGAGCAGCACCTCCCTGAACATCCCGTATGTCTCCTCCCCGGTCAGGTGCTTTCCGTCGATGAGACGCTGTATCTTCTGCCCGAAATCCTTCAGTTTTCGTGTGTCCATCTGTGCCTCCCTATTATCCTTTCTGTTGCATGAAGAGCCGGGGCGACGCGCTCTGAAACGCAGTGACAGTGCGAGTGTGAGTGTCAGTGAAAGGAATCGTTCTTATATCTACGCTGCCGTCCTGGTATTCATGACCTTGCTCCCACTGTCGATTGCCGACAATGACTTTAATGACTCAATGACTTAACCTTATCGTTGCAATACACTTCCGGGAAAGGCGGGGCGTATGCGCCGAAAACCTTGCTGCGGCGACACCATAACTCTCACAGAAGACAACCTTTCAAACCAATGGTCGACCACACAAAGAGTGGAATCCTGAAAGACAAACCTGACGAGGCTTATCGTCGCCTTCAGCAAGGCTTTGAGGCGCTTCGCCACGCCTTTCTATACAACTACAAGGTTAATGACTCTTACGGTGGCATCGTCGCTCCGCCTTTCCCGGGAGTGTATTGCAACGATAAGGTTATGATCAGCCGGGTTAACGATCCGGATAAAGATGGATTTTCATGCATTCCCGTTGCTCCACGAGGCCGAGTGCTTCGTCGAGGTCCCGGAGGGGAAACCGGTGCGAGATGAGATCGCAAACCTGAACGGCGCCCGATGCGAGGAGCGACAGCGCGTCCTCACCATGGCGGTAGCTGCAGCCATAGGCGCCGACGACGGTCTGCTCGAAATAGTGCAGCCTGTTGAAGTCAACGGAAACGACTGCCCTGTCGGGGGAAAGACCCGAGAAGACGACAAGCCTTCCCCGCGGACTCAGACATGCAAGGGCCTCGTTATATGCTTCTGCGGAGCCGACGGCGACGACGGCGACATCATAATGACGGCCCGTCGGCCTGGTGTTGCCCCCGATGAGAGCACAGCGGCGCGGGTCCGGGTCGATGACCGTCGGGACGCCCCCCATCGCGATGGCAGCCCTGTTCAACAACGTACCGGCCGGACCGGCGCCCCAGATGCAGATCGTCTCGCCCTCTTTCAGCCGGCTCAGTTCAAGGGCATTGAGACAGCATGAGAGGGGCTCGGCGAAGACGGCCTCCTCATCGGTAAGACTTTCCGGAATGGGGATGACGCTCTGTGCCGGTGTGCTGACATATTCGGTGAAGCCGCCGTCGCGGTGAAATCCCATTACTTGCATCTGCTCACAGAGGTTCCCGGCGCCGGCCCGGCAGGGCCGGCAGGTGCCGCAGGAGATCCCGGGATAAACATAGACGCGCTGACCCGTCTGCAGCCCCCCGACTCCCTCACCGGTTTTGCAGACCGTCCCGACAACCTCCTCTCCGGGAATGCGGGGCAAAATGAGATCGCGGTGCCCGACGCGGATGAGCTTGAGGTCCGTCCGGCAGAGCCCTGTGACGGTCACCCTCAGAAGCGCCTCGCCCGGTCCCGGTTCCGGCACGGACCTGTCCGTGATGACGAATGATCCGACCTGCTCGACGACAACTGCCTTCACAGATCCCTCCATGGCCGCTGCTGTTATAAAACAAAAAGGGTTCCTGCGGACGAACAGCATCCACAGGAACCCTTTGCCATCGGATTCCCAAAATCTTCATGTCCCAGCAGGTCTTCTGGCTCTCGGATCTACCGGGGGACCCGGCCTTCCCGGTCAGGGTATGCCCTGACAGTGGCTGTCGTGTCGACGTGAGTCCCCGTCCCCGATCACAGCGGCGGGACCGCCACGGATTTTCACCGTGTTCCGGATTGCTGGAACGGCGTTATTATACACCGGGAGAGTGCTCCGGTTTCAAGAGGTGCTTCTTATCCTGGCATCACGAAGCCCTCGGAGAAACGGATTTTCATTACCCTGCGATCCTCCCCTCCAAATCTTTCATATCACCGCCAGACGCGCAGTGGAATTTACACCCGCAAATCTTGTCCGGGGCCATTTCATCAAGAGCGCGGATTTCCGAAGAAGTCCATCCTTATCGAAACGATGTCGCAACGAGCCTGTCCTTCCGAAGGTCCGCAGAGAACGCCAGTGCCGATAAAGGCCAGAGAGTCCTCTGAGAAATCAATGTGTCACCATGGGGTGTTGCAGAGGCTTTCCAGGCATAGGCCGGATAAGCAAAGAAACCCTTGACAGATGGTCTTTTCTCGGATATGATTGACTCAGGAATGACGCAGCTTCCCGACAAAGCCACACCACCCGAGAGGTTGGGACGGAAAGTAGAGGGTTGTGCATCTGTCCCGTCTCAGGCGGAGGGACAGGAATGGTCGGGCTGCCGACGGCAACGTGCCAACAGGGAGGGAAATCATGAAACGAACGATACGTGTCGCCTCAGCATGCTTCGCAGCGATCTGCATTATATCTCTATCAGTATGTATCGACTCAGCCCGGGCAGTGAAGTTTCCCATCACCTACGAAGGGACGGTCCAAGTCAAAGCTTCCTTTCCACACGGCAGCTGCCAGGGAGATGCGAAGATGAAAATCACCCTTTATGCTGACGGGAGATTGCAGGAAACCACCGATGCAATCATCATCGAAAACGCGACAGGCTGCGAGATTGCCTCAATCGACAGCATGCAGCAACCGTGGAGAGTGCACCAGGGTACACATGACAAAGCCGGCAGTTTCTCGCTCAAAATGGCCTATGTCACCGTCACCGGAACTTTTGGTGATCAACAGATCAGCGGTACGGGAACGTTCTCCGACGCCTATATGACCGAGACCTATACCTTTACGCTCTTCGTGCAGGGCAGTGCCCAGAACCGGCAGCCCGAGATCGCCCTGTCGCCTGCCGACTATCCCTTTTTTCAGTTAAACGTGCTGATGAATAATGGATTCACCATCGCCATCCGCGACGAAGACGGCCTGCAAGACAGCACGGGCAACTGGAAGATCGATTGGGGAACCCTTCGGCTGACGATGGACGGCATCGATATCACCGGCCACTTCCTGGACAAGATAACGAAGAATAACATCTTCTCCGTTGAGACGACGAGCAAGGAGCTGCGGCTACACATCACACCCGACCCGGTGAAGTTCATGGTGGAGCACGACGTCTTCTTCATCCTCAAGAACGGCACCCACATCATCGAGCTCAGCATCTGCGATACGGGCAAGCTCTGCGGAAGATCGGCATACTCCATCTACTTCGGCCCCTTCATCCTGACAGGGCCGGTAGATCACCAGAACTGTGACGTGACACTGACGCCGGACCAGCCGTTGAGTTGGGGAAATTACTTCACCCCTGATTTCCTTGTTCTCGGGAACACCGGGCTCGACTACGGGAAAAACGCTCTATTCTTCGTTTTGATGAACACAGCTCAAGAACTGGAGGCAAGTTTCCAGTTTGACACACGCCGTGTTCCATTTCACGGCCTCACACCTAACCAGGAGGCCTTGGTGCGTCTGGGATTAAACGGTTGGAGAGATACGATAGTTCCTGTCTTTGACTCACAGAGTATCCCGACTGGTCATCTTGAGTACATTCTCAAGACTGATCTTACCCAAGATTCTGCCCTGCGGGCAACGGGCCTTTTCGCCACCAATCCGCGGCTTCATGGACCTCTGAAACTCTACTCAACGGTCATTGACCAGGAAGACCAGGCGTACCAACTCGGCATCATCGATTTTACATTGTGCCCGGGGAACTAAGATGCATCGTCGGAGGAACGGGGAAAGGAACCCATAGCCCGCCGCACGCGGACTTCTGTGAGCATTAAAGGTTCAAAATGACGGAGAATGGATAACGAGAAAAACTTGGAAAGGAGACGGCCCGGCTATCAGGCTGCCGATCTTATTTCCTGAAAGTATAGGACTTCACTTTTATCCTCACGGCATGGTTGCGCAGCTCGATGTTCAGCCGCGACGGATACCATTGGAGTATCGGCGACAGGTCGGCCGCCTCACCCTCCTCGACATCGATCCTTGCCGGCTCATTGTAGGTAATCCTGAGAGAGTCGCCGTTATTCAGTTCTATGACCTGTTCCACCGGCAGCAGGGTGTCCTTGCTGACCGTCACCTTCGTGCTCGAATTTCTCAGCATATAGAGCCCCGCCTCTTCCGTGACGGCGTAATCGGGAACGTTCCACCAGAAAATGCCGCTCCTCAGGCCGTCGACGAGGAGGGTGCTCCTGTTCCGGTCAATCTTCGGCGTGCTCCTGATGGCACCTTCCTCCTCATGGATCTCCCCTGCAAGAAAACCGAGGTAATAAAGCCTGAGGGTCAATGCCTTCTCCGAGAGGGATAGGAAGGCGTCGCCGGTCATGACGGAGTCCTCCTTCCTGTATTCAACGGCGAGCACCGCCTCAATGGACTTGATACTCCTCAGGTCCGCAAGGGCCTGATCGAGGGTTATGCCTTCATGGCGGGGGACGTCGGCCCGTTTCACCGCGCAGGAAGCCATGAGAGAGAGGGCCACCAGCATGGCCGTCAGCACGACAACCGCACGCAACCGGGACATGCTCACCTTATTGTTCATGAGCCATACCTTTTTCCGGACCTCCGACTCTTAGAATCACCTGTTCCCGCCCCTTCTCATCGTCCCTCCTTATACCGATAACCGCTCCAGGGCATCCTCCACATTGTGAACGCCCTCCACGGCAAGTCCGAGGTCGTCCTTCAGCCTCTCGGCATTTCCCCTGGGAATGACGGCCCTGCGGAAGCCGATCTTCGCCGCCTCCCTGAGCCTCGCCTCGGCCTGCGCAACGGCACGCACCTCGCCCGACAGGCCGACCTCACCGACAACAACCGTCGCCGCGTCGATGATCCTCTCCCTGAACGAGGAGACGATGGAGGCGACGACTCCCAGGTCCGCCGCAGGCTCGGCGATC
Organism: uncultured Nitrospiraceae bacterium; assembly: GCA_963705105.1. GTDB lineage: Bacteria > Nitrospirota > Thermodesulfovibrionia > Thermodesulfovibrionales > Dissulfurispiraceae > CAVPIW01. Next base: position 925,957 of record CAVPIW010000006.1, read on the forward strand.
TTAAGGCCGCCCACGATGTTGACGAAAACGTCCATCGTCCCCAGGTGAAGGCCCGCCCTTTTTTCGAGGACGGCGATGAGGAGATTGACGCGGTTGAAATCGATGCCCATGCTCGTCCTGCGCGGCATGCCGAAGGTCGTCGGCGAGACGAGGGCCTGCACCTCCACGAGCAGGGGACGGGTCCCCTCCATACTCGCGATGACGGCCGAACCGGACACGCCGGCAGGCCGCTCCGACAGGAAGAGCTGCGACGGGTTGTCGATCTCGATGAGACCGCGGTCCGTCATCTCGAATATGCCGATTTCATTGGCCGCGCCGAAGCGGTTCTTGATGGCGCGGATGACGCGGTAGCTGTATCCGCGGTCCCCCTCGAAGTAGAGGACCGTGTCGACAATGTGCTCCAGCACCTTCGGCCCCGCGATGGCGCCCTCCTTCGTGACGTGGCCGATCAGGAACAGGGGGATCTCTTCCTTTTTCGCGAAGACCATGAGCTTCGCCGCGGACTCCCTGATCTGGCTCACCGACCCGGGGGCGGAGGTAAGCTCTTCGGTGTAGACCGTCTGGATCGAGTCGATGACGATGACCCGTGGTTTGATCTCACGGGCGACGTCGATGATCCTCTCGATGACCGTTTCCGGGTAGAGGACGATGGACGGGTCGGCGACGGAAAGCCTGTCGGCCCTCAGCTTTATCTGGACAGGAGACTCTTCACCCGAGACATAGAGGACCTTCTTCCGCTGCGCTGCGATGCGTGAAACAGCCTGCAGAAGGAGTGTCGACTTCCCTATCCCCGGGTCTCCGCCGATGAGAACGACGGCGCCTTTGACGAGACCTCCCCCCAGCACCCGGTCGAACTCCCTGATGCCGACGGCATCCCGTTCCTCGCCGCTGCTCGGGATCGAGTCAAGGGACTGAAGAACCGCCGCGCGTTCCTGCCCCCCCGAGGTTCTCAGTGATTTCGGCGGCTGCCGCTCCTCGGAGAAGCTGTTCCAGGCCCCGCAGTCGGGACACCTGCCGAGCCACTTGTGACTCACGTGGCCGCACCCCTGGCACTGAAAGACGTTCCTGGCCTTAGACATGGAGAAGCCTCATCCCCGTGCCTAGACTGACGGAAAGACGGATGCATTCGTCGACATATTCCTTCGCTTTCCGGGCCGCCTCATGGACGGACGATCCCCTTGCGAGAAGGGCCGTTATAGCGGCGGAATAAGCGCAGCCCGTGCCGTGATAGACTCCCTTCGCACGCCTGCCTGTGATGGGATGAAACCGGCTTCCGTCGAAAAGAAGATCAAGGGTCTGTCCCGCGCCGGGCCTTCGTCCTTGAAACTCGTCGGTATGGCCTCCTGTGATGATGACGTCCCCTGCTCCCCTGTCCCTGATGGCGACTGCGGCCCTCTCCATATCTTCCTCGCTCCTGATGGAGATGCCGGAAAGTACCGCCGCCTCGGAGATGTTCGGCGTGATCACCCTGGCCAATGGGAGGAGCTCGTCCCTGATCACATCGATGACGCCCGGTTCGGCGAGGTGCGTGCCCGTCGATGAGACCGTGACGGGGTCGATGACGAGATTCTCCAGATCGAATCCCCTGACGACCTTCACGACGGTCCTGACGGCGCCCGCCGTATAGAGCATGCCCGTCTTGAGTGCATCGGGCCTGATATCGTTGATGAGCACCGTGAGCTGCTCATCGAGGAAAGCATCCGTGACGGGCACGACGGCGGCGACCTGAGACGTGTTCTGGGCTGTCAGGGACGACACCGCCGAGAGGCCCCAGACGCCGAAGTGCCTGAAGACCCTGATGTCCGACTGGAGACCAGCCCCTCCCGTGGGATCGGAACCTGCTATGGTAAGGGCGACTTTCATGGTTATGCTTGATTTTATTATATCAGCCGGTGCAAACGATTGACAAACGTGCGTCTCATAGAGTAAATTACATATCTATTTTGCGTTCCCGCGTAATTTTTAAGGAAGGTGCATACATGAAGACGGCATTTGCGAAGAAGGAAGACATCGAACGGAAATGGTATGTGGTCGATGCGAACAACCTCGTCCTCGGCAGGATGGCCACAAGGATAGCATCATTCCTCAGGGGCAAACACAAACCGATATTCACCCCCCATGTGGACACCGGGGATTTCGTCATCGTCGTCAACGCCGACAAGGTGAGGGTGACGGGGAACAAGCTGAACGACAAGAAATACTACCATCATACCGGGTATATCGGGCATATCAAGGAAAAGACCCTGAAGGACAGGATGAAGAGCGAACCCGAAAAGGTGATCGAAGACGCCGTGTGGGGCATGCTTCCCAAGAACCGCCTCGGCAGGCAGATGATCAAGAAGCTCAAGGTTTACCGCGGCCCTGACCATAGCCACAGCGCCCAGAAACCGGAACCGATCGACGTAACCAAGTAAGGAGAACAGAATCGATGGCGTCAATCCAATACAGCGCAACAGGGAGAAGGAAACGGTCCGTGGCCAGGGTGGCCCTCATCCCCGGCACCGGCAAGATATCCGTCAATGAGAGGGATGTGGATTCGTATTTCCCCCGCGAGACCCTCAGGATGATCATCAGGCAGCCCCTCCAGATTACCGGGGTGATCGGCAAATACGATATCGTCGCCAATGTCCACGGCGGCGGCCCGAGCGGCCAGGCGGGCGCATTGAGGCACGGCATCGCCCGCGCCCTTGTCAACGTCGACACCGATCTCAAGCCGAAGCTGAAAAAGGAAGGTCTTCTCACGAGAGATCCCAGAGAGGTGGAGCGGAAGAAATACGGTCAAAAGGGAGCGAGAAGCCGGTTCCAGTTCTCCAAGAGGTAAACGCGTCACCGTCGCCGGTACGCCTATACTGTATAGTTATGAGGCCCGTCTCCGGACGGGCCTTTTTGTTTTCCCTGTCGTTCGTTGTGAAAAGGCGGGGCGAAGCACTCTGAAAAGCAGTGACAGTGTGAGTGTGAGTGTCAGTGAAAGGAATCGTTCTTATATCGACGCTGCCGTCCTGGTATTCGTGACCTTGTTCCGACTGTCGACTGCCGACAATGACTTTAATGACTCAATGACTTAATGACTTGTGCGGTGGCATCGTCGCCCCGCCTTTCCGGAAGGAGTATGCAACGACAGTTTCTTTTCAAGAGGAGGGAACAAAAATGCTGAAGGTTGCTATATGCGGGGGAAGCGGGTACACGGGAGCGGAGTTGTTGCGGATTCTTGCCCATCATCCCGAAGTGGAGATCACCGCCGTCACGTCCGAGAAGTCCGCCGGCAAGAGGGTAACGGACCTCTTTCCCCATCTCCGCCGGTATCATGACCTCACCTATGAGGGATTGGACAAGTCCACGCTCCTGTCGAAGGCCGACCTCTTTTTCATGGCCCTGCCCCATGCCGCCTCGCAGGAGGCGGTGGACCTCTTCTTCCGCGAGGGCAGGAAGGTCATCGATCTCTCCGCCGACTACCGCCTGACGGACCCCTCGGTCTATGAAGAATGGTACAAAACGCCGCATAACTGCCGGGAGACGCTGAAATCGGCCGTCTACGGCCTGCCGGAACTCCACAGGGAGGAGATCGGGAAATCCTGTCTCATCGCAAACCCCGGGTGCTATCCTACAAGCGCCATCCTCGGTCTCTGCCCCGCCATTCAGCAATCGATCATCGATACCGGCAGGATCATCGTCGACTCTAAATCGGGCACGTCCGGCGCCGGGAGGAAGGCCGAAACGGCCTTCTCGTACTGTGAGGTCAACGAAGGGTTCAAGGCATACGGCATCGGCGTGCACCGTCACACACCCGAGATAGAGCAGGAGCTGTCCGGCATTGCAGGAAAGCCGGTCCGCATCACCTTCACACCCCACCTCGTCCCCATGGACAGGGGCATCGTCTCGACCATATACGCGCCTCTCCTGAAAGACATCGACACCCCGGACGTCCTGTCCATATACAGGGACCGGTACGCGAATGAACCTTTCGTGACAGTCCTGGACGAGGGCAGATACCCGAACGCCAAGGACGTGCGGGGCACGAACGCCTGCATGATCGGCGTCAAGGTTGTGAAACGGACGGGGACGCTCGTCATCGTATCGGCCATCGACAACCTCGTCAAGGGCGCATCCGGGCAGGCCGTGCAGAACATGAACATCCTGGCGGGATTCGGGGAGACGACGGCACTTGAGGCGATGGGGCTGTTTCCGTAGCGGTACGACAGTGTCAGTGAGAGTGTGAGTGGAATGGAGGGGGCGAGGCGAAACCTCGCCCCCTTGTTGTGTGAAGTGTCTGAAGCTTAAGGCGCGACGAAGCCGGTTGCCCAGAGGTAATAGCCGCTCAGACTCCCTGCAGGGGTCACGACCGTCAGCAGGAAATAGTTGCCCGTCGGGAAATAGTGGAGCGGGAAAGTCGCATAGAGATGCTCGTCGATGGGTCCCGTCGTATTGGACCTCCACTTGGGCAACGGGAGGGCTGCCGGCTGGAGGCCCAGGTCCTCCCGGATCATCCAGATGAGATCCCCGCTAAGGGCGGGTGCGACCAGGGCAAGGTAAATATCCACAGGACCGGTGAATTCCGGGAACCCCACCCGCAGATTGAGCACACCGCCCTCAGGCGTCCCTCCCGTGAACGGCCGGGCGAGAGACGGATTGGGATCGTAGACCGGCGCCGCCAACGGAAAATAGGTATCAATGAAAGCCCCCGTCGGCACCGCCATGGGGTTGCAGCCCGTCTCCGCAGCGCCGTGGGTCAGGTCGCCGCTGTAGTAAACCCAGGCCTTCGTTGTCCCCGAGGGCAGCCCGCTGACGACAAATGTGCCTTCGGCGCTGGCGTTCACGTACCGGATCTCCTTCGTGCCGCCAACGAGCAGTTCGACGGCAATCCTGGCGTTCGGGACTGCAGGGATGAGCCGCCCTGAGAGGATCGCGATCGGCGCCGCCACCGCCTGCCTTGCCTCGCATTCGATCCTCGTCCTGTTCACGAGATGCGTCCAGAGATCTACGCCGCCGATGGGGATGAAGGTGTCGGCATAGGGCACATAGGCCTCGATCTTCGGCTTCCCGATGAATCCGGGACGCTCGTCCATCTGCCTGGAATCGCGCGGATTTTCAGGTCTCCCCGACGGCAGGGCCATAAAGAAGACCGTCTCCTTGCCGCCCGGCGGCAGGTCCAGGGTTTCGGGCTCGACGATGACGGCCCATCCCGGAGGGATGTCCTTGACACTGAAGTGGACCGGCGTCCGGCCGTCGGTGAAGGGATTGAACACGGTGATCGACTGACCGGCGCCATCATAAGGACTGCCGGCGCTCGTGTCGAAGTGGCTGACGTTCTCCTGGGCCACATTATTCGCCGTGCTCAGCTCACCGGCGATGTCCTCGATCTCTGCCTTGATACAGGTGTGCTGTCCTACCGAAGGCTTCCAGATCACATAGTCCTCGACAGTGTCGCCGGCTGCGACGGTCGGGAAGATGATCGTCCCGAGAAACCCCCAGTCCGGTCCTGCATCACCCATGCCGGGAGGGTCGTTCTGGAACACCTGGACGCGTACGTTCGTGGCGACGCCGGGCCCGATGTTCCGTATCCGCACATAGACACGGTTGTCATGATCTACCCAGGCGTCGTCTCCGTTGCCCGTGGGATTCCCGCCGCCGTCTGTGTAGCGGTAGGTGTCGAAGCCGTTCTTTGCGCTGTCGATCCAGATATCGACTGTCTCATGGGGAGGCGCTCCCCAGGGGATGATCATGGGATCGGGTTTGGCCGACGGAGGCAGCAGGTACCGGATGCGGACGGTGTAATTGTTCCCCGTCTGGCTCAGAACGTCCACCGTGAGGTTCCGCGAGGGATCCGTAAAGGATTCGCCGACGCCGAGGGGCGCCTGGTCGAGGTTCAACGCCGAGGGGTTCTCCAGCACGATACATTTCAGGATGTTCATGGGGTCTTCGTTGACGATGGAGACGAGGACACCCTCGCTCGGCAGGTTCTCGTCGCCGCTTATCTGCCGCCGGTTTTCAATGACGTACCCGTTGAAGGGGGACCCGCTTGTGAAGGGGATCCTCACGATCTGCGTGCCCCCGGCTGTAAAGAGCTCCTGCGGTGCGATCGTTATCGTCCTGTCGATGTCGGCGCCCACGGGAGGCCCGACGGTCTCTATTCTCGGGGAGGCCGCGCCGGTCCATCCCGGTATCCATCCCCGCTGCGACTTCGCGTAGCCGATGAAGTGATTGATACCAGGGCTGAGCCCCATGATGTCCCAGGGAGTGATGACGTCACGGGTCAGGCCGGGGTTCCAGCGGATGTCACCGTAATGCGTCGGCAACCCCAGTTCGTGCCCCAGTTCATGGGCAGCCACGGAACCGGCCTGATCGAAATTCCGTGCCTCTCCGACCGTCGCGCCCAGCCATTCGTTGACGATCGCCATGGTCATGAACCGTTTTCCGACGGAGGAGCCGCCCTCGACGAAATAGCTCTCGATCCCCTCATTGACCCGCCACCACCAGGGGCCGCCGCCCTGGCCGCCGAAACCGTCCCAGTTGGTGATGACGAGGACGCGGTCGTAGTTCGCCATATTGACGTCCGGATCGATGAGGTTGATGGCGTCCTGCCCCGTTTTGGAGAAGTCGTAGGACGCCGAGGCGTAGCCCAGGTTGTACCAGGTCCCGGCAGGGGACGTCTCGAAAATGAAATTCGTCTGGTTGAATGTTGCACCGTTGTAGAAAGTGTTGACCTCGTTGTTGAGAAGATTCACCCAGTCTGTGCAGGTGCCAAGCCTCGTCGTTGCATCATCGCTCCACCTCACACAGATGACGAGGACAGGCTGGTTCACGCCGATGTGGCTCCTCGACGCAGCATAGACATCAGATACCGCTGCGACGAGAGACAGAACAACTGCCAGTACAAGAAACACCCGAAAACAGGATCGCTTCAATGCTCTCATGTAATGCACCTCCTTGCGATTAGAAAAAACAGGTTGTGTTTCCTGAAATCCCGCTTCATCCCCATGATCAAAAATACCTGTGCCGGGGTCAACAAAAGACCGACAAAAGTTCATACTCACGAATACCACAGAAAATGCCCATTGTCAACAAAAAAATGTTCTCATCATCTGATATCCGATTTTTTGTTGACATCCCTGACTTTCATCCCTATACTTGATGCAAGGTCACCAGAAAAAAGGAGGGTACACATGAGAAAAGTCATTATCGCGGCATTTTTCCTCGGCATTCTGCTCTTCAGCGTCTCACCTGCCCCGGCACTTGATATCATCGAACATCCCCGTTTTTGTCCTCGATCCGTGTCTCTTCGCAACTGCGACGGTCGATGTGACCCCCGAGACATGGTACGACATTTCGGGCACACCGCCAGGCCCGTACTTCAGCTCCATCATCAGGTACGACATAAGTCAGTCCGGCACGACGATCGGCAACGTGATCAGCAGCTACAAGAGGGTGACCATCGGCGGCGAAAAGAAAATATCCATGGAAGACACGATAATCGCGGGTGATGTGGTCATCTACGGCAGGTCGTCGAAAACCGGCTCCGGGATCATGGGGGCAAGGGGGATCGTCGTCGGCATCACCGACAGGGGCAGACCCATCACAGGCAATACCATCACCTATCTTCTGTCGAGCTTCGGCGGAAACAACAGGCTCTGCTTCTTCGTCACAACACCCTAAGCATTTCTCAGCGAGGGACGGCCTGTCGTCGTCCCTCGCCTGGTGACCTCCCCCCTTCCACTCCCATTCGACAGGCAAAGTCAACCTTATTGTTGCAATACACTCCCGGGAAAGGCGGAGCGACGATGCCACCGCAAGAGTCATTAAGTCATTGAGTCATTAAAGTCATTGTCGGCAGTCGACAGTCGGAACAAGGTCACGAATACCAGGACGGGAAGGCTGATGTGGTGAAAAGCCTTTCCTCTAAGATACCTTGTTTATCCCCAGACCACCCTCTGCCGTGTCTATTGATACCGGAAGCCCGTCAGGCAACAGGCGCTGAACACCTTGCAATGTCTCATCATCGCATTGGAGAGGCTTTGAACTATATCTGCCTTCCCGGAGGCGCGTCGGTTTCAGCGGGGCCTTGAGGCGCTTCGCCCCGCCTTTCTATGCAAGGTCAAACCCATCTTCTACAGTTGGACCCGAAAAGCGCTCCGAATCAGACATAAGAATCTATGAGAAACAGGGTGATATGAGGAGAGGAATTGGAAAGAAGCTCAAAACATAGTGCCACGTCATAGCCATTATAAGCTTGCCAATAGGGATTAGAATGGGTATAATATTAATGTCATGTTCATCAGAATCAAACCATCCGGCCCCCGCTCCTATCTGCAGATCGTTGAAAGCCGATGGGAAAACGGCAAGGTCCGCCAGAAAGTCATCGCCACCCTGGGGCGTGTCGATAAACTCCGGGAATCGGGAGCTTTGGACAGCCTCGTACGCTCGGGGGCGCGGTTTTCAGAAAAGCTTGCCCTGCTTGATGCCTATGACAAGGGAGAGGTTCCGTCTGTGGGACAGCAAAAGATCGGACTGCCTCTGGTGTTTGGCCGACTATGGAAGGAACTCGGCATCCCGGACGTGATCACCCGCGTGCTGTCGCAGAGGAAGTATCAGTTTGCCGTGGAGAGGGCGATCTATCTGACGGTGCTGCACCGGCTCAGCGCATCGGGCTCTGACAGGGCGGCGGACAAGTGGAAGGACGACTACCGGATTGAGGCGGCGGAGGGGATCGAGCTGCACCACCTGTACCGGGCGATGGCATGGTTAGGGGAGGAGTTGCCGGAGGACGACCAGGAAGGGGCGACACCCTTTGCCTGCCGGTGCACGAAGGACCTGATCGAAGAAGGGATCTTTGAGCGCCGGAGGGACCTGTTTACAGATCTCACCCTGGTGTTTTTTGACACCACGAGCATCTATTTTGAAGGAAATGGGGGAGAGGAGATCGGGCAGTTGGGCAACAGCAAGGACCACCGGCCTGACCTTCTGCAGATGGTGGTGGGTGTGATCATCGACAGCGCGGGTCGGCCGTTGTGCTGTGAGTTGTGGCCGGGCAACACGACGGACGTCAAGAGCCTTCTTCCCGTCACCGAGAGATTACGCAAGCGGTTTGGGATCCAGCGGGTCTGTGTCGTGGCGGACCGGGGGATGATCAGCGCGGCGACGGTCAAGGAGTTGCAGACGGGGGAGGTCCCGTACATCCTGGGCGCCCGGATGAGGAGACAGAAAGAGGTCACCCAGGAGGTGCTCAGCCGGGCGGGCAGGTATGAGGAAGTGTATCCCAAGGGTGCGGACAGCAAAGCGCCCTCACCGCTGAAAGTCAAGGACGTGCGTGTTGACGACAGACGGTACGTCGTCTGTTACAACGAGGATCAGGCCAAGAAAGACGCTCTTGACCGGCAGAGTATCGTTGCCTCCCTGCGGGACAAACTGCAGCAGGGACACAAGACATTGGTGGGCAACAAGGGGTACCGGAAGTACCTCAAGGCGACGGGGCAGAGGTTCGGGATCGATGAGGACAAGATCAAGGCGGAGGGACGGTATGACGGCAAGTGGGTCCTCAGGACGAACACGACACTGCCGGCGCGGGAGGTGGCGCTGCAGTACAAGCAGCTGTGGATGGTGGAGCAGATCTTCCGGAGCATGAAGAGCATCCTCAGCACGCAGCCCATCTACCACAAGTGTGACGAGACGATCCGGGGGCATGTGTTCTGCAGTTTCCTTGCATTGGTGCTGATCAAGGAACTGCAGGGGCGGATGGAAAGGAAGGGGTGGCAGGCGGAATGGGCTGATGTGATCCGTGACCTGGAGAGGGTCGAAGAAGTGACGATCCGGACCGGTACGAAGGAGGTCCTTCTCCGGAGCGACCTCAAGGGACAAGCCGGCAAGGCGTTTCAGGCGGCGGGCGTGGCTGTGCCGCCGACAGTCAGGATACTGAATCAGACTGCATTGGACATGGAGACGTCATGACAGTGAGCGTGAAGCTGACAAGGGGATTCCTAGTGCCACGCCCTTCTTGCGCCCTCATATCCCCTTGTTATAAGAAAGTTATTTTCTTGCTACTGTAGAAGATGGGTCAAACAATACATTTTTTCGCAAAGCCGCAAAGAGCGCAAAGAAAGCCGGAGTGCAGGCACGTTGAAACTCCCCTCCGGAATGGCGCATTATAAAAGCCTGTCGATTATCCATTCTCATACACGGGGATAACGAACAATGAAAAAAAAGCTGACAGTGAAGATTCCGAAGGGATACCTCTTTTCAGCCGTCGAGGCGGCCGTCAAGAAGCCCGGAAGAAAAGACGTGGCCCTCATCGTTTCCGAATGCGAGGCCGTCATGGCCGGCATGTTCACGATGAATACCGTCAAGGCTGCGCCGGTGAAGCTGGACATGAGGCGCATCAGGACCGGCAGGGGACAGGCCATTGTCGTCAACAGCGGCAATGCCAATGCCTGCACGGGCGAACGGGGCATGCGGGACGCCAAAGAGATGGCCGTACTCACCGGCCGCGCGCTCAGGATGAAATCCTCCGCCGTCTACGTCTGCTCCACGGGCGTCATCGGCACTCCCCTGCCCATGGAGAGGGTCGGGTCCGCAATACCCGGACTGGCCGCAGCGCTCGGGCAGGGGACCTTTCAGGACGTTGCCGCCGCCATAATGACGACCGACACATTCCCGAAGTTGTTCAGCAAAACGGTAAGGATCGGGAGCAAGGATGTCACTATTGCGGGTGTCTGCAAGGGGGCGGGCATGATCAGCCCGCACATGGCGACGATGCTCTGCTTCATCATCACCGATGCGCTCATCGACCACGGGTCCCTCGACGCCTCTCTCAGGAGCGCCGTCGCAACGTCCTTTCACAGGATCACCATCGACGGAGACATGTCGACGAACGACACCGTCCTCGTCATGGCCAACGGCATGGCGGGAAACGCCCCCATCATGACGGGCTCCCGGTCGTACCGGATCTTCGCGTCGGCGCTCTCGGACGTGGCCTCTACGCTGGCGGCAATGGTCGCGCGCGACGGCGAGGGCGCGACGAAACTCGTCGAGATCGAGGTCAGGAATGCCTTCAGCAAGGCCGAGGCAGAGAGGGGGGCCTTTGCCGTGGCGAATTCGCTTCTCGTCAAGACCGCTATTTACGGCAATGACGCCAACTGGGGAAGGATCATGGCAGCCCTCGGCTATTCCGGCATCCGCATGCGGGAGGACAGGACGGACATTTCCCTGAACGGTCTCAGGATCGTCAGCAGGGGTCTTGGAACGGGCAGGGACGCCGATGCAAATGAGCGGCTCAGGGCGAAAGAGGTGAAGATCGTCGTCGACCTTCGCATCGGTAAGGGATCGGCGAAGGTGCTCACCTGTGACATGACGGAGGATTACGTCAAGATCAACGCCGAGTACAGGACTTAAACCTTAACCTTATCGTTGCAACACACTCCCGGGAAAGGCGGAGCGATGATGCCACCGCAAAAGTCATTAAGTCATTGAGTCATTAAAGTCATTGTCGGCAGTCGACAGTCGGAACAAGGTCACGAATACCAGGACGGGAAGGAAGCGTCGATATAAAAACGATTCCTTTCACTGACACTGACACTCACACTGTCACTGTTTTTCAGAGCGCTTCACCCTGTCTTTCTGCACAACTTGCAGGGGAACGTCAGAACAGACGGACCTGCACGGTCTCGCCTTCATCGACGCCGAGTTTGGCCGGCGGGACCACGACGATGCCGTCGGCCTTCACCAGGGTCGTGATGAGGCCCGACTTTCCGAGGACCGGCACCGCGACGACCACACCGTCCCGATCTTCCAGGGCCACCCGGACATGGTCTTCCCTGCCCGCAGCGGAGGCGACGCCCTTGGCCATCGTCGCAGTCACCTGCGCGGAGACGGGCAGCCTTTCCTCAACCCCGCCCAGTCGATCGAGCAGGGGACGGATGAAAAGGTCAAAACAGACAAAGATGGCCGCCGGGTGACCGGGAAGTCCGAAAACGGGCTTCCCCGACACGATCCCGCCGATGACCGGCTTTCCCGGCTTGAGCGACGCCCCGTGGAAGAGGACGCCCGGCGTGCCGGCTTCATTGATGATGCGGGCCGTCATGTCCTTTATCCCCGCCGAAGTCCCTCCACCGACGAGAATGATGTCCGAATCCCGGATCGACTGCCCGATCACCGCGCCGATATCATCGGATCGGTCGGAAATGATCCCTTTCCGGACGGGGATTCCGCCGTGTTCGGCGATGAGACCGGCAAGCGTGTATGAGTTGATATCCCGCACCTGGCCGGGTCCGGGCGTGCTGCCCGCCGGGACGATCTCGTCACCCGTCGCGATGATCGAGACGACAGGTTTCCGGAAAACGCCGACCCTCGTCATCCCCAGGCCGGCAAGGGCGCCGATGTCCTGGGGACGGAGCCTGCGGCCTTTCATGAGCACCGTCTCGCCCCGCCTCACGTCGTCTCCGCGCTGAATGACGTTTTCATAAGGGGCGACGGCATGCACCACCTCGATCATGTCATCGGAGACCGCCTGGGTGTGCTCCACCATGACCACCGCGTCGGCGCCGTCGGGCAGCATGCCGCCCGTGGGCATGCGCGCCGCCTCTCCCGGTCCGAGGGTGAAGCCGGGAGCAGCTCCCATGAATACCTCTCCCGTGACAGTGATATAGACCGGGGCGGTCTCCCTGGCGCCGAAGGTGTCCGCCGCCCTGAGGGCGAAACCGTCGACGGTGGAACGCGAAAAGGCGGGAAGGTCTTCCGGCGACAGGAAATCAGAAGCAAGGACGCGCCCGCAGCAGTCCTCCAGCTCCAGGGTCTCCGTCCCGGGCGACGTGGTCGCGAGACCGGAGATGATGAGGTGAAGGGCCTCGGAGGGGGAACGGTAGGTCTTGTCGAACATGGGGACGGAAGAAAACGCGCTCCCTCAGAGGGGGCGCCTCGTCAGGACGGATGCTTCCCTGCCGTTCTGCAGAAGGTCGAGCATCCTGGCGACGGACTCGTCATGGAGGCCTGCAATGTATTCCCTGTCGATGCTCCTCGCCCTCCTCCTGTTCAAAAGGGACAGCAGGACGATCCCCTTGTAGATCCTCCTGTTCGTCTTGAAGGAAAATATGAACCGGTCGAGGGAGCCCTCGAGGAATAAATCATTGCGCTTCTGGACGGTCTTGCTGATGCCGATGAACTGAAGCCAGTGGACTTTGTCGATGATGCTGTCGGCCTTCAGCTCGACCCAGGTGTGACCGACGTCCCACTTCTCTTCCGTGAGCGTCTCGTGGGCGACCGTATCTGCCGCGAGGTGGCTCAGGTAGCCGTAGACGAATGATTTCGACGGCCCGTCATCGGCCTGATCGAGGAGGCGGAGAGCCACGTCCCAGCTGTGGGAGCTCCGCTCATCGGGAAGGTATTTCTTTCCCAGAATAATATCGGCCATGAGGTTGCCGTACAGGAAATCCTGCCTGTACTGCCTCATCACCGCATAGACGGCTGCCGGGATGAGAGGGCCGTATGAAAAAAGCTCGCTTCCCAGGTAGAGGTGCGTCATCGGCCCCCAGGCCCATGCCGACGAGGGCAGAAGGATGATTGAGAAGAGGAGGACGAACGGCATCGTCATGACGACATCTCCTTCAGAACGTGCAGCAGAAGCCTCACGCCGATTCCCGTCGCGCCCTTCGGGAGATAGGGTTTGTCCTTGTCGTTCCATGCCGTCCCGGCGATGTCGAGATGCACCCAGGGCGTCTCAGCGGCACATTCCTTCAAAAAATAGCCCGCAGTGACGAGGGACCCCGTCTTGCCGCCCGAATTCTTCAGGTCCGCCACATCGCTCTTTATGTATTCCTTGTATTCGTCGTACAGAGGCATCCGCCAGACCCGCTCCGATGTCTCTTCTGAAGCCTTCCTGATCGCATCCATAAGCGCCTCCCCCGTTCCCATCATGGCGATCGCCTCGTTGCCGAGGGCGACAGAGCAAGCTCCCGTGAGGGTCGCGATATCGATGACGGCCGCCGGCCTGGCATGCCGCAGGGCATACCCGATCCCGTCGGCGAGGGCGAGACGGCCTTCGGCATCGGTGTTTATGATCTCAATCGTCTTTCCCGCGATTGTCTTCACCACGTCGCCGGGCTTCGAGGCCCTCCCCCCGGGGAGGTTCTCCGTCGCCGGCAGGACGGCCATGACATGAACGGGCAGCGCCAGCTCAGAGACGGCCTTGATGACGCCGAGGACTGCAGCCCCCCCGGCCATGTCATACTTCATCTTTTCCATGCCTTCGGCCGGCTTCAGGGAGATCCCGCCGCTGTCGAAGGTGATGGATTTACCGATGAGAGCGATGGGCGGCTTCCTGGCGCCCTTGTATTCGAGCACGATGAATTTGGGTGGCTCCTCCGATCCCCGGGCCACGGAGAGATAGGACTCCATCCCCTCGCGCTCCGCATCGCGGCGCTCCAGAACGGTCACCTTCACCTTCCTCCCCGCAAGTGTCTTCGCCGCCTCGGCAAGCACGCCGGGCGTCATGTCGTTCGACGGGGTGTTGATGAGGTCACGGGCAAAGTTCACCGCCGAAAGGGTTGTCCTGAGCCACTTCAGGTCCGGGTCTCCGCCGCCGAGGACGATGACCTCTTTGAGCTCCTTCGGCTCCTCCGGCTTCTTATACCTTTCATAGAGGTACAGGCCGAGGAGTCCGCCCTCCAGGAAGTAATAGACAGGTTTTCGGGCCGTCGGCTGAGCAAGGGTGATGCGCTGCAGGAGTCTCGTCGACAGGGCGACTTTCCCGGCGCCGATATCCCTCAGAAGAGTGAGGGCCTTTCCGCCGGCCTGCCGGAGTTTCTCCGGAGAGACCAGGGACTCCTTTCCGAAGCCAACGAGAAGAAGGCGGGCTGCGTTGAGGTTCCTGACATGGATCAGTGTGAGCTGGTTCTGCTTCCCCTTGAATTCGCGCGAGGCGATGGTCCGCCCGATGAGCCCCCCGATGACTGTGTCGATGTCTCCGTAGATGTCGGGGTTCGGGTCTTCGAAGCAGGGCAGGATGACCGCGTCCGCCCCTGTATCGAGTTCCGTGACGGCGTCAATCCTGATGTCTGTCATCGTCCTCCCCCTGAGGTTCCCGGTGCCGTTTCAGCGGCCTGTTGAACTCGTTCATCGCCCCGTCGAGGCCCCGGATAATGATGGCAGTGACGGCATCAACCGCCTTTATTATAGCATCTTTGACAAGGTCCTGTTCAGAGGGGGAAAACTTCGACAGGACAAACTCATGGGCGGGTGCATCAACAGTCCTGCCGATGCCGATCTTGACCCGGGCAAAATCCTTCGTGCCGAGCGACTGGATGATCGACTCGATGCCGCGGTGACCGCCCGAAGAACCGCTCCGCTTTATTTTGACCCTCCCGACGTCCATATCGAGGTCATCGTGGACGACGATAAGGGCTTCGCCGGTCCCTTCCCTCTCCCGTCCTGCTCTTCTCATGACGCCGAGAACAGCCGCGCCGCTCCTGTTCATGAAGGTGAGCGGTTTCAGGAGGACGATGTCACGCCCGTCGACAACACCCCGTCCGAGGCAGTATTCCTGTTTTTTTTCAAGGGAAATGCCCCACTCCCCGGAAAGGGCATCGATGACCATGAACCCGACGTTATGACGCGTTCGTGCGTATTTCCTGCCGGGATTCCCCAGCCCGGCGATAATCGTCATCAAGGCCTTCGGACCGGCCTGTTAGCCTTCGGCCTCCTCTGCTTTCTTGCCCTTCTTGATAATTTCGGGCTCCGCCGTCTCCACCTCCTCAACAACAGGAGCAGCGGCCTCTTCCTTGATCGCCGTCACCGTGACGATAAGCTCCTCGGGATCGGTGAGCACCCTGATCCCTTCGGCGAGTTTCAGATCGCCCACATGAATGGACTGCCCGATGCCGAGGGGGCTGACGTCGACATCGACGTGGCCCGGGATCTTGTCGGGCAGACACTCGATCTCGATTTCCCGGATCCCGTGCTGAAGCAGCCCGCCGTCCCTCTTGACGCCGACGGCTTCGCCGCTCGTCACAATATGCACCGCGATTTTCAGCATCTCCGTCGCCAGGATCTCCTGAAAATCGACATGGATCAGGCTGCTCGTTATCGGGTCGATCTGGTAATCCTTCATGATCGCCTGCCGCGTCTTGTCGGCGAAATTGAGATTGACCACGACCTGCTCCCCCCCGGACCTGCTGATAAAGGACGTCAGCTCACGCTTCGAGATCTGTATGGGTTGGGACGTCCCTTCCCTGTAAAGGACCGCGGGGATGACGTTGTTCCTCCTCAGGTCGCGCGCGGCGCCCTTGCCCTTTCTCTCCCTCTTTTCGACATCAAGTGTCACTCTTTCCATGTATCCTCCTCATGATCATTCATTCGAGTATTACCGTATCGTTGCATGGCTACCCCGGAAAGGCGGAGCGAAGATGCCACCGCACAAGTCATTAAGTCATTGAGTCATTAAAGTCATTGTCGGCAGTCGACAGTCGGAACAAGGTCACGAATACCAGGACGGCAGCGTCGATATAAAAACGATTCCTTTCACTGACACTGACACCCACACTGACACTGTTTTTCAGAGCCCTTTCACTGACACTGACACTCACACTGTCACTGTTTTTCAGAGCGCTCTGCCCTGTCTTTTCAGCGCCCGCATCAGACGAAAAGCGAGCTCACCGACGACTCGTCGTGTATCCTCTCGATCGCGTCGCCGAGCAGAGATGCAACGCTCAGGACTTTAAGCTTCCTGCAAATGACGGCCTTGTCTTCAAGGGGAATCGTGTCCGTCGCGATGACCTCCTCGAGAGCCGACGCATTGATCTTGTCGATCGCCGGTCCGGACAGAACGGCGTGGGTACATGCCGCAAGCACCCGGTTCGCCCCGCCTTCCTTCAATGCGAAGGCCGCCTGTGCCATCGTCCCGGCCGTATCGATCATGTCGTCGAGAATGACGGCGTCTTTCCCCCGGACGTCGCCGATGACGTGCATCACCTTTGACACATTGGCTGCCTCCCGTCGCTTGTCGATGATGGCGAGATGGGCGTCGAGCCTCTTCGCAAAGGCCCTGGCACGCTCCACACCTCCCGCGTCGGGCGAGACGACGACGAGGTCCCTGTATTCACCCCGCTTGATAAACTCGAGCAGGACCGGCGCCGCATAGAGATGATCGACAGGTATGTTGAAGAAGCCCTGGATCTGCCCGGCATGGAGATCGATCGTCAGGATCCGGTGCGTCCCCGCCGCTGTGAGAAGATCGGCGATCAGCTTCGACGTGATCGGTACCCTGGGCTGGACCTTCCTGTCCTGACGCGCATACCCGTAATAAGGAATGACGGCGGTGATCCTCCGGGCCGAGGCCCTCTTCAGGGCGTCGATCATGATAAGCAGTTCCATGATGTTCGTATTCACGGGCGTGCAGGTGGACTGGATGACGAAAACGTCGTAGCCGCGGATGTTCTCGTTGATCTGGACCTGGATCTCTCCGTCGCTGAACGTGTTGACCATCGCGTCCGCAAGGGGTATCCCAAGGTGCTTGCTCACCTTCAGGGCGAGGGCTCCGTTCGAATTACCGGTCAACAACTTAATGCCGTTTGCCATGCATACCTCCGGGAAATATTCCATATCACACCGGCACGACGCCCCTTCTCATTCCGTCCTGATCCGGACAAAGAAATATGAAGCGCTGCCTGCCTGATCAACTGGGGCGCCAGGATTCGAACCTGGGAATGGCAGATCCAAAATCTGCTGACTTGCCGCTTGTCGACGCCCCATATAGTCGTCTGGAACACGCGATATGCCCCGTGATCAACATCGGGACATCTCCGGCCCTCACAGGGACCGGTCCGTCAGGGTTTTCACCACCCTGCTCCAGCAGTCGGGGAACCTCCCCGCCGCCCTGCCCGCATCTTCGCTGCTGTCGAAAAGGCCGAAAAGGGCGGACCCGCTGCCGCTCATGAGGGCAGCCGCAGCGCCCGCATCGAGAAGCCGCTTCTTCAGATCCCCGGCGACGGGATGGTCGTCGAAGACGGTCTCTTCAAAGTCATTGTGCAGCAGGGATGCCAGGCGGGACCTGTCCCGCGATTCAATGTACCGGTAAAGTAAGTTGATATTATGATATTCATCCCTTTTGTTTGTCAACGCAGCCGGCCCCCTGTTCAGCCTCCGGTAAGCCTCCGCCGTCGACACGGACAGGGCCGGTTTGACGATCAGGAGATCATATGATACGGTAGCCGGCAGCGGCTCCAGTTTCTCCCCCCTCCCTGCCGCGATCGCGAGAGGGCCGGCCATGAAGAACGGCACGTCCGAACCGAGTGACGCCCCGAGGGCCATGAGCTCCGGATCGGGCAGGGACAAGCCCCACAGGGCGTTCAGCCCCCGGAGAGTCGTCGCCGCATCGCTGCTCCCGCCGCCCAGCCCCGCGCCGGCGGGGATCTCCTTTCGCAGTGTGATCCGCGCGCCTTCGCGACAACCCGTGTATTCCCGCAGCGCCCGGGCGGCCCGGCAGACGAGATTGTCCTCTGCAGGCAGCGCCATGTCCGACTCCAGGTGAAACGTGCGGGAGGGCAGAAAGATCAGGACATCGCTGAGACTGACGCGCTGCATCAGGGACAGGATATCGTGATATCCGTCATCCCGCCTGCGCAGAACGTAGAGGGTCCAGTTTATTTTTGCGGGTGCTTCGAGCGTCAGGGTCATCGATCCTGAGGAAACGGGAGAGGGGCTCAGCGCTCCCCGGATTGACGAAGCTCCTTCAGCTTCTGCTCGACCCGGTCTTTCAGCCCCTCCTCCTTCTCGTGCTGGCGGAGGGACTTTTCATAACTTTCGATCGCCTTCGCGGGATCTCCCAGGGTCTTGTACACATCGCCGAGATGCTCAAAGAGAACGGGGTCGTCCTTCACCAGCTCCTGGGCGCGCAGCAGGGTCTTGAGAGCGTCGTCATGCCTCCCGAGCCTGAAATAGACCCAGCCGAGACTGTCGATGATGTACCCGCTGTCCGGCTTCAGATCAAGGGCCCGCTGAATGAGGGCAAGGGCTTCCTCGAGGTTGATCCCCTTGTCCGCATAGGAATAGCCGAGATAGTTGAGGGCATCGGCATGCTTCGGGTTCAGCTCGATCGTCTTTTTGAGTGTGGCCACCAGCTCATCGAACTTCCCCGTTTTTTCATACACGACGGCCATGAGAAAGTTGAGCTCGTCATTGTCGGGGAACTTTCCGAGCGCTCCCGTCACCACCTCACCGGCCTTGCCGTAGTCCTTGAGCGATATGTATGCATTCGCCAGAAAGGCATAGATATCAGGTTTATCCTTCTCGAAGGTGAGCACCTCCTCGTAAATCCGTGCCGCTTCAGCGTACTTGTTCTGCTTGCCATAGACCGAAGCCAGGGTGAGAAAAGCGCTCACATTTTTCGGATCTGCAGCAAGGATTTTTTTCAGTTCCGCCGCCGCCTCTTCATATCGCTGCAGCTCGGCCAGGACAAGGGCGAGGTAATACCGGGCCGACGCGTTGTCCGGGCGGGCTTCGAGTACGAGCCTGAACTCGTCGATCGCCTTGTCGAACTGGTTCTCCTGGACATACAGGAGGCCCAGCCGCTGGTGCAGGTCGATGTTCAGAGGCATGTCCTTCGCCGCCTCTTCGAGCTCCCTGATCGCCTTTTCGTAAGACTTGTCGGCCACGTAAAGCTGGGCGAGACGCTCCCGGGCATAGAGATTGTGAGGGTTGACGACAAGCACCTTCTTGTAATACTCCTCAGCCTCAGCGGGTTTGCCCCTGAGCTCGTTGATTATGCCGAGATTGAAATAGGCGGCATCGAAGGAGGGGTTGATCCCGATGATGGTGATGAAGCGCTCTTCAGCCTTTTGATATTTCTTGTCCTCGAGATCCATCGAACCGAGGTAATACAGGGCCATGATATTTTCAGGCTCCTTTACGAGCACGTCGTCGAAGACCGCCCGGGCCTTCCCGCTCTCCCTTTTCGTCGCGTACATCGCGCCGAGATGGAGCCTCGCATCTATCCTCTCAGGGTCTTTTGAGATCACCTTTTCGTAGAGTGGAATCGCTTCGTCGAGCTTCTTCTGTGAGCCGTAGAGCTCGGCCAGCAGCATGAGGGCCGGGATGTGATCGGACGTCTCCTGCAGGACCTTCTCGAGTCCCGCGACGGCGTCCGATATCCTGCCCAGCTTGACGTACATCCGGCAGATCTGCGTCTTGACATGAGCTGACGACGGATCGATCTCGAGCACCTTCCCGTAATGTTCCAGGGCCGCCTCCCACTTCCCCCTGATCTCCGCTTCATATCCCAGAAAGTATTCGAGATAGGCCGACTGCACGTACTTCTCCGCTGTGTCAGAGCGCTGCGGTTTCGTTATTTCGGCATAAAAAGCGAAGACGGGGCCGCTCTGTGCAGTCAGAATGACGGACAGAAAGAGGGACAGCGAGACGATATATGCAGACATCAATAGTCTTCTCCGGCGAAAGGATTGATCTATCATGGACAGATCTTCAGCCCTGCAGAAAAAGAAGAGGGGTCTCGACGAGACCCCCGATGTAATCCAAAGCCCCGGTGTTTAGCAGGAGCTCTTGCACTTGCAGGTTGTTGATACCTTCTTTGAAACTTTCCTGATCACCATGTTGACTCTTCACCTCCCCTTCAAAGGGAATACGAAGGCTTCATGCCCCGCTGACATTATACCATAAATCAGGTTCTTCTTTACCTTATCGCTGCAATACATTCCCGGGAAAGGCGGAGCGAAGATGCCACCGCAAGAGTCATTAAGTCATTGAGTCATTAAAGTCATTGTCGGCAGTCGACAGTCGGAACAAGGTCACGAATACCAGGACGGCAGCGTCGATATAAAAACGATTCCTTTCACTGACACTGACACTCACACTGACACTGTTTTCAGAGTGCTTCGCCCCGCCTTTTCATGCAACGCCCCGGATCATGCCGGAAAATCCTTGAGCCCGTAAGCGGAGCATTTGTAAGGATCGCGTCTCCCCTGCCCCAAAGATGTCTCCGCCCTGAAACGGCAGCCCCCACGGCATACATCGATGTGGCCGCAGGAGATGCGCGCACATTCCAGCTCATCGAGACGGACGGGACTGACCCGGCCCCACGCTGCGCGGAGCCCCCCGCTTACCTTCCCTGCCGGTTTGTCCCCGTAGAAGGCGCATTTGGCGACCGTTCCGTCCGCCAGGACCGAGGCGAGATGGAGACCGCAGCCGTAACCTTTACCGCCGCCATGGAGCCCTCCCCCGAATCCATAGGAAAAATAAGGGCCGGCGATCTCGGGAGGGACCTGGAAGAGCGCGTTTTCAGCGAAGCTTCCCGAGACGCAGGGGACATCGACGGTCCAGTCCCTGATGCCCATGCCCCTGAAAAGGAGATCCATTCCGTCGAATTCCTCCAGGTTTTCCCGGTGCACCATCGTGGCGACCGAGACGGACATCCCTTCAGAAAGGGCGTCACCGATCCTGTCCATCACCTTACCGTATGTCCCCTTCCCCCTCAGGGCCTCGTGGCCGTGCTCCATGCCGTCGACACTGAACTGGATCTCGTCGACGTTGAGCCCCCTGATGAGGTCCTTCCGGAGCAGGAGACCGTTTGTAAAGAGGACCTTCCTGAAGGCGTAAAACGGCAGATCGTTGTTGAACTCCTGAAAGCTGCTGTGCAGGAGGGGCTCACCGCCGCTGATGAGGAGCCGCAGCCCCTGCATCTCCTCGAATTCGCGGAGCACGCGACGCAATGAGTCGATGGGGAGTTCTCTGTCCGAAGGCTTTCCGATGTAACAATGCCTGCACCGGAGGTTGCACTTCGTCGTGATCTGGAGCTCGAGGTACCGCAGGGACGGGACGGGGGATTTCAGCAGAGGCGGTCTCCTGACGGCAACACGCCTCTCCGTCAGCAGGCCCTCGGAAAGACAGTCGTCGATAAAAGACCGGTCGGCCTGCGAGCCGTCGCACCCTTCGTCGGAGGCGCATCCCTGCAGGAAGGAGAAGGCACTGTCGTCGACCTCATAGAGTTCGTCATTCTCAATATCATAGACAGAGGGTTCTTCAAGCCGTTTAAGGGCACATCTGTCTGAAAGATAGTATCGCACCATGTATTCTACCATCATCCCTCAGCATCGGGGATCATGGTACAGCGATGCGAAATGCTTGCCCCTTCCGACACCAGGACCATGAGGGGGATCGCTTCAGCACTCAAGAAGAGACGGATCGGCGGCCTCATAGTCCACCGGGGCAGCGAGATAAACCTTATCGTTGCAATACACTCCCGGGAAAGGCGGAGCGAAGATGCCACCGCAAGAGTCATTAAGTCATTGAGTCATTAAAGTCATTGTCGGCAGTCGACAGTCGGAACAAGGTCACGAATACCAGGACGGCCGCGTCGATATAAAAACGATTCCTTTCACTGACACTCACACTGTCACTGTTTTTCAGAGCGCTTTGTCCCGCCTTTGCATGCAACAGAAAGGTTAAGAAAGAAACTGTCGGAACCCGGGTATGGGCCGTCCCGTCAAGGCGGCTGTTCATCGCCTGTTCGAGACAGAAACATTTTCCCGTGAGCCCGCCGCCGGGTCACTGGCAGAGCCGACGGTCGAGACCCCTGCACGTCACGTTCCGCGCCGCCCCACGGCGTCGCGCAACGTGGTGATCATGTGCTGCAAGATCGCCATCAACGCCGCGGCGGTCATACCGAGCATCAGCACGCCGTTCACAGCCTCGAGCGGGCCGAGCAGCCTGCGCTCGCGGCTCATCACGATGTCACCGTAACCGAGCGACGTGAAATTCACGGCCGAGTGGTAAATCGCGTCGTACGGCTGCTCGAACTCGCCGAGTCCAAGGAAGAGCCCGCCCCACAGAGCGATTTGCACAAAGTTGCCGACCATCATCACCACCGTCACGACGATCAACGGGGCAATGCCCACCAGGAAGCCGCGGCCACTGCCGATCACCGACGATCGCCCCACGTAGTAGCGCACGCACCAGAAGGCCACGGCCACCTGCACGATCAGGCACAGCAACGTCACCGGAAGGCCGATCAGAAAATTGACCAGTGTCATGGTGTCTCCTTCGATAGGATCATAGAGGTCGCTGCCGGAGGCGATCTCCGGTCGCGCCAGCGCTCGAGCGCCCACACGGTCGCCCATGCGTAGAACGCGACACCGACGAAGAGGCTCACGCGCATCGCGGCGCCTTCAAGCACGCTCTTGCCGCTTGCGCTGTCCTCGATCGCCGGACCGAGCAGGATCAGCGCGGTGATCAGGGCGTTGCTCCAATAGGACGGCGGGTACCGGGTGCGCCGCATGCGGTAGAGCGCCGAGCCCGCCCAGAGCGACGCGGCCATCAACCACAGCACGAGCATCCACAAGCTCGGCCAAAGCGACAGGCCAAGCCAGACCGCGAGCGCGATCAGCGCTCCCATCAGCGTCGAACCGACCAGCTCACGTCCGGCGGTTCGCGCATCGGTCTCGCCGGCCTGCTGGCCGAGCGCCACCGTCTTCATGATCGCCGCCAGGTAGAATGACGGGTCCGTCAGCGCGAGCACGAACACCGGCATCACGATCAGCGTGCCGCGCAGCGCGATCCAGCGCGCCATCGCGGGATCCGGCCGGATCCCTTGCCGTGTGGCCCCCGGCGTCGGCGGGTCAGGAAAGACGGCTGCCGACACTGCGCCGACGAGCGTGCCGACAAGCACGCCGACCGCGAAGGTCTTGCTGAGTACGCCGACCAGAGCCTGCTCGGATACGCCGGCCACCGGAACCAGCGTGAAAGCCAGAACCAGGACCGTGGTCAGCGGGTTGCGCCTCAACCGCCCGACGAAGAACAGCGCGAACAGCAGCGCCGCGGTCACGAGCAGGCCGGCGAACGCGAAGTGCTGGAGCAGGGGGACCATCGTTACGCCGGCAGCGACCATCAGCGACAGCGCGCACGCGACGACCACCGCCTTCAGCAGCGGCAGCGGCGGTCCCGGCTTGGATAGTACGAGCACCGCGAGGATGCAGACGAGGTACGGAGCCTGCAGCGCCATTCCGTAAGCGACAAACGCCGCCAGGCCTGTGCCGACCGTCAGCCGCAGCGCCGCCTTGTCGCCCCGGGACATCATCAGTACAGGTAGGTGACCCAGCTGACGAACCGCATGTAGAACGCGGCGAGCGCATTCATCAGCGGATGGTCGCCGGTGTAGACCAGCACGTCGGCCTGGCCTCCGACACGCGCCATCTTCAGCCGCGGGAGTTCGGCGGGGTCGAATTCGACGGCGACCGGGATGCGCTGCGCCTGGCGCAGCCAGTCGCGGCTGTTCTTCACGACCGGCAGCGTTCCGGGCGGCGAAGTCTGCTCGCCGCCGACGCCGATGCCGATGCTGCGTACGCGACCCTTCAGCACTTCGCCCGGCAACACGTCGAGCACGATCGCGACCTCGTCGCCGGGACGGACATTGCCGATGTTGTTCTCGGTCAGGTCGGCGCTGATCCAGAGGTCCTGCATCGCAACTAGCGTCATGACCGGCGCACCGGGCTGCGCGAACTGCCCCACTTCGGTGCGCAAGTCGGTGACGACGCCGCGCACCGGCGCCAGCACGCGGGTGTGGCGCAGGTCCAGTTCCGCCTTCTCGACAGCCGTCACCGCGCCGCGCAGCTGCGAGTTCTCGCCGCCGCTGCTCCCGGCCGCCTCCTGGGCTTGCCGCAGGTCGGCTTGCGCACGGTGCACCTTGCTGCGCGCTTCTTCCCGAGAGGCCTGCGCCATTTCCAGCCGGCGCACCGAGATCGTGCCCGGATCTTCCCGGTAGAGACCTTCCAGGCGACCCGCATCGCGCTCGGCGAGGTCGAGGCCGGATTCGGCCACCGCAAGCGAGGCCCGCGCCGCGTCGACGGCCGCCGCCGACGCTTGGACCGAACTGCGGACCGATTCGAGGTCGGTGCGCGCCCGCTCCAACGCGATGCGATAGGGCTGCGTGTCGATGTCGAACAACCGCTGGCCGGGCTGCACCTCGTCGTTGTTGCGGATGTGCACCGCCGTGACCTTGCCCGCAACCTCGGCCGCCACGGGCACGACAAAGGCCTGCAGGCGCGCCTGCGACGTGCTTGGCGTCAGGCGGTCGCCGACGAAATAGAACGTGAGGCTCCCCACGATGAGCGCCGCGATTACGACTGCACCCACACGGGTCCCGCGTCCCGTCGGCGAACTCTTCGCCGGCTCCGCCGCTGTGGTTGCATCCCCAGCCTGGCCGGCGGCCGGCGGAGCGGACGTTGACGCTGGATCCTGGTTCATCTTGTCTCCTCCGGCAGCGGTGGAAGGAATTCGGTCGCCGGTGACGGAAGGGGCGCCGTCAGCAGATTTCGCCAGTCGCTGCGCTCGGACATCGCTGCCTGCGTGGCATCGTCGAGCACGGGCCGCAGCCGGCCAGCCTCCCAGCCGCCCCCCAATGCCTTGTACACGGCGATCAGGTTCTTCGCGACGTTGCCCTCGCTTGTCACCAGGCGCTCTTGCTGGTTGAACAGCGCGCGTTGCGAATCGAGCACACGCTGAAAGTCGACCAGCCCCTCGCGATACTGAAGGGTGGCGATGTCCAGCGAGCGGCGCGCCGCCTTTACCGCCTCGCGCAGGATGTCGACCTGCGCGCGACTGCGTGCGAAGCCCGTGGCGACGTCGTCCAGTTCGCGAGCGGCCCGCAGCACCACGTCCTGATACTGCTCGTACAGTTGCTGGAAGCCGGCATCCTGTACAAGCACCTGGTTCGTTAGGCGGCCGTAGTCGAACACGTTCCACACCAGCGCCGGCCCGAGCACCCAGCCGAGCGTGCTGCCCGTCGAACCGACCGAGGCGGCCGACAGCGCTAACGATCCGGCGAGGGCGATCGAAGGATAGAGCGCCGCCTCGCTGACGCCGATCTGCGCCGACTGCGCGGCCAGCTGCAATTCGGCCGCGCGCACGTCGGGACGCCGGCGCAGCAGCGCAGCGGGCAGCCCGTCGATCACGCTTAGCGGCGCATCGGGAATCTTCGCACGCCCACTGCTCATCTCTGTCAGCGGTCCTGGCGGGCGCGCGAGCAGCACGCACAACGCGTTCTGCGCCTGGCGCAGGCTGCTTTCCAGCTCCGGAATCGTGGCCAGCGTGCTCAGGTACTGCGACCGCGCCTGCTGCACATCGAGTTCCGAGTCGTTGCCGCTGCGGAACAGCCGTTCGGTGATCTCCAGACTCCGTTGCTGGAGGGCGGCGTTATCGTGCGCAAAGTCAAGGTGGCGCTCGATTGTGCGGATTGCCGCGTAGAGACTCGCCGTCTGCGCTGCCACCAGCACCTGGACGTCATCGTACTGCGCGATGCTGACGAAGTACGCGGCGTCGGCGGATTCGATGCCACGCCTGAACTTTCCCCAGAAGTCGATCTCCCAGGCGATGTCGAAGGCCACTCCCGCAGACCAGTAAGATTG
Source organism: uncultured Nitrospiraceae bacterium (assembly GCA_963705105.1). GTDB lineage: Bacteria > Nitrospirota > Thermodesulfovibrionia > Thermodesulfovibrionales > Dissulfurispiraceae > CAVPIW01. The sequence goes on from CAVPIW010000006.1 coordinate 952,344, forward strand.
GCCGCGGTCGTCTTCCGCGCGCCTGAAAACCGCTTCGCGGCTGCTGCTGCCCTCGCTGCCCACGCGCAGCACCTCGCCCGTCACCTGTTGCAGCTGCGGATACAGTGCACTGCCGGCGATGCCGAGCCTGGCGCGCGCCTCCATGATGCGCATGCCGGCGATCAGCACGCCGGGATTCACGCGCTGCGCCTCGCCGACCAGGCGGTCGAGCGCAGGGTCGCCGAACGTGCGCCACCACTCGTCGTGCGGCACCGGGGCGCGAGGCGGCGCGGCGTCGACGAGCGCACGCCACTCCCCGCCCGGCCAGTCCCGCAACCACGGCACCTGCGGGCGCGCGAAATCAGGTCCGACCGTTGTGCACGCGCCGAGCGCGAGCGCGGCAGCCAGTGCCATCAGTGACAACAGAGGGCCGCGCATCGCGGCCGTCGCCGAGCGTATCACTCGAGGTGCCCGGCGTCCGCGTTGGCCGGCGGGAGCTTCGCCTCCGATTTTTCTCCGCGACCCAGCTCATGAAGAGCTGGTAGCCCAGCGCCAGCAGCGTCGCGCCGACGAACATCCCGAGAATGCCCGCAGCCGCCATCCCGCCGAGAGCGCCGAGCAGAATGACCGGCATCGGCGCCTCGACCCCGCGGCCCAGCATCAACGGCTTGAGGACGTTGTCGGCCATGCCCGAGACGATCAACAGCACAGTGTAAGCGATCGCCTCGAACGTCCCGTAGGTGCCGGTCCACCAGATATAGCCGATCGCCGGCAGAGTGACGATGAGCGCCGGCACTTGGGCGATGCCGAGCACCAGGACGATGGCCGCCAGCGCGCCCACCCAAGGCACGCCGGCGATCAGCAGGCAGACGCCGACGATGATGGCCTGAATGAACGCGACACCGATGACGCCTTGAGCGACCGCGCGGATCGTCGCGGTGACAAGCACGGTATACTCGGCGCCGCGCTCATCGCCCGCGAAGCGCCTGAAGATCGACTCGCAGCTCCGCGCGCCTGCCTCCCCGAAGGCCATGACGATCCCGGCGATGATCAGCGCGGCGACGAACAACAGGAGCCCGGTGCCGATGCTGGCGACAAAGCCGAGCGCAGCCTTGGCGATTTCGCCGAGCTTCGGCTGCATGCTCTGCACCAATCCCGGCAGATCCGCGTAAGCCTGCGACCAGACGGCGTACACCTTACCGCCGACCACCGGCCATTGAGCCACCGATTCGCGCGGTGCCGGAATCTTGAGCGTGTTGTTCTGCACGTCGATGATTAACTGTTGCAAGGAGTCGCCCAGCGAACTCATCAGCAGGGCGGTCGGCACGACGATCACCATGAAGCCGAGGAGCACCAGCAGCGTAGCCGCCAGCCCCTGCTTGCCGCCGATCTTGCGAGCCAACGCCTGATGCAGCGGATACAACGAAACGGCCAGGATCACCGCCCAGATCATCAGCGTCAGGAACGGCGAAAAGACCTTAAAGCACAGGAGGGCCAGGGCGAGGATCAGGCCGGCACGAATCAGGACATCCAGCAAAAGGGATGCTAACCGGTGTTCGAGTTCTTGATCAAGCTGGGGGGGGGTGTTCATGGTTCATCTCCAGTAGTTTAGGAATTTCTTTCAGCATATAGTTGAAAATGTCGCAGGGTCCGTCATACGATCATTCCCCCTTCGGGAGGTCGGCGTCTCTCGCGACGTATGAAAACCTGAAGAGGGGAAAAGCATGACATCGGCTGCAACCGGCGTTTGCAGGGTCTTTTTTCCGATAACTTAGATTGACTGCAGCGTGAAAAGGAATGCCCCGCCAAGTGCGGAATACCCGCTTCAAGATGTTCGGGAAGGTGCAGGTCCGCCGAAAGATCCAATAGTAACCGTGCTGCAATTCCTCCGCGGTCATTCTGTTGTGATACTTTGACCGATTTTGCTCCGACACGCCTTATCCCATCTATTCGATCTTATCGGAAGAAATAGGGTAAGTCAAGGAGACAGGCAGCCTTTTGCATCGTTTGGGGGGGAAAGTAACTGTCTCATATTACCGAAACGGGATATCATGCAGCCACTGCATGAAAATCAGAATCTGTTATTCAGAGACTACAAGAGTTCCTCTGAAGAAAGCAGCATGACCCCGAAAAAGCAGTTCCGTGAGCGCGCTGATTCCCAGTGATAGAACTAAACCGCTGCGCGGTGGTGATGAGTGGTCAGCGCAGTGAAACTGAATAGAGCTTTATTCTCTTTGTAGAGGCGTCCCGTTCGGCTCCCCTTGTTGAACAATCCCCATCGTCTTACAATCTCCTTTTGGTGTACCTGACGGCATGAGCTGTCGGATATTGATACCAGAGGAGTATCTGCTCTTTCAATGTGCTCATGCAACTGTGCTCAGCATCGCATTCCCCCCGAGCGAAGCGAGGGGGGAACGCTGAAGCTCATGGGGAGGCGTGAGCATCACGCCGATCCCATGAAGCGCCACGTTATAGTTCACCGTTTCGTTTCATATTGAATAGATACAACCTCACGAAAACAAGAAAGAACATACAATAAGCAATATGCCAGCTACGGATGTAAACGCGGCAAACCTATAGCTACTGTCGAGCAAGTCCATGTTATTCCGCAGTCTTCGATATTCAGCCTCTGAATTCTCAGCGTACTTGTATTCACTATCAAAAAGCCCGCTCCTTCCTGAGCTACCGATAAAGCTTAATGTGCCCAGTGCCATCACTATTGCCCCGGTCACAAATAATGCCTTTGAAACTTCAGCCATTGACCTTATCCCTTGCCACCAATACGCCAGCCAAACAATAACTATTATTCCTATGTCAAAGAGCATGATCCACAGGAAGAACCGTAATAATCTTGAGAGGATCACTTGCAATCACTTTCCCGATATCGTTTTGTTTGACTCAAACGTTCTGATAACCGGCGAGGAACGAGTCCGGTTGATTAGATGTGTACGCCCGGCATGGGCGTGAGCTTATGGGGTGAAAGTCCCCTGTACGAGAACCTGAGAGTGTTCATACTAATGGATGCTATCACAAGTGCGGGCCGAAGGCAAGAGCCTGCCCCGGACCTGATCCGGGGAACAGAAACCACATACAAGGCTCAGTCCCCGGGCGAGTTGGCACAACACAACGAAGCCCTCAGGTTCAGGGGATAGGGTAAATGCGGCGGTTGTGCATGGACAGTTCACGCTCCCGGATCGGAGTCCGGGACAAGCCTTATCCGGGGAGATCTGCGCGTCATGCGACAGGAGGTTCATGAGCAGAATCCGGACGAGGTCTATCCGGTTGACCAATGGCCCGGAGCATCCGGTCAGCACGCAGAAGTCAGCAGACGACATAGTGGTCCCTCCGATCCCGCGCAGCGACTCGTTATGCTGCCGTTAATTCTAATTTTTCTTTAGTTTCGGAAGGCAGGCGGACGGGTGAGAAATAATCTTCTGGGTACAAATAATCTTCTCCCGATTCATCTACCACCCTTAGTTGATGATGTTGTGCTGCTATTTTGTCCGATAGTACTTCGTATATTTTTCGGACCTCAAGTGATGCCTCGTACCCCCGATTGTTAACGCAGATCATAAAGTGTCTTTTCATAATCAATTGCTCCGTTAGAGATATCTTTTGATTTTGATTTCTTTTTTTCCTATGCCGTGCCCTTCGTACCAATGAACTTCAGCGTTCATCACTGCTCCATCGCTGAGCTTCACACGACATATTCCCTTTAGTTTTCGCCAATTTGCATTGCCGTATGTTCTATTCAGTCGTTTCAGATTCTTGATGCCGTGACCAGAAGCAATCGTTTCGATGTTCCTGATTTGACCAGTTATCTTGAAGTGCATGACTTATTTTATCACTATTCCATTTACTTCACGCGAATAATGCGGACGTAACCCGTTTAACGGGTTGACGGATTGGTTGGAAATTGGCACACTTTCACCCTTGCTGGGCGGATAGTCCTACCATTTTTCGACTGTCAAATTATCAATGCCGTCGAAGTGGGCATCGTTTGTGACAAGTATCAAGGAATGGTGTTGAGCAATCGCAGCAATCCAGACATCATTCTCAGGTATGGGCTGGCCCTTAACTTTCAAGTCATTCTTGATCGTCCCATAGCGTTTTGCAATGTCTGCAGTGCAAGACAAAACACTATTGTTGAGAACAAAGTCGTCTATGCGGGCAATATTTTCTTGAACCTTGGTAGATTTGTACGCACCGAAATAGAGTTCACCGATAGCAATGCAGGAAACGAATACTTCCTCTGCTTGAGTTATCCGATCATGAGTCAGGGGATTCTTTGCAAAGAGAGAGATAACAACGTTAGTGTCAAGAAGATATCTACCACTCATTTACATCAATGCGCTCGCAGTTTTCTTCGATTGCCTTCGACATTAGGCGCAGGTCATCATCGGAGATTGCTCCCTCAAAACGCAGGAGACTTTTCCCGGATACGCCTTTCGGCATAAGGGAGTTTACAAAATCCAATACACGTAACTGCAGATCGTATGGCAGCTTATCCACTTGGGCAATAAGACTGTCTTTTATAAATGCTGTTGTCATAAGCCACCTCTTTCACTTGTTCCATTCTACCATGCCTGAATACGCCAGTGCACATAAAATGTGGCATCTTGCAAAGAGAGGTGGTCCCCATTGGTTGGACAGTTTGATGGCTGATTTAAGGTTGGAACCACCCTTCATCATGCCACCATCAGTTGTGCAGAATAGCCTGCACGGGGTAACTTCCAGTATGCCTCATAGGGCATCCTGTCTCCAGAGATGAATGCGGGCGCTCCTCATTGTATTCCCCGATCCATTTGCCTATGCCATTCCTGCGGAGACAAACAGGGACAACTTTTTATCATGCTAGTTATACTCCTGCTAAACCTAGTCGCGAACAGGTCTGACTGAAACGATAGAGGGTTCTTTGTCAAGAGTCAAGACGCGGACCATTTTCGCTTTTTATTCCTAACTGAGTGTGACCTCTCTTCCCCGCTGCACTATTTTTTACCATTTAATGATGTTTATCGAAAAATTGCGGAAGAAGAACCAGTCGCCCGTGGGTGAAGTTGAAGGGGTCAGCCCTTGAATCTTGACAATATTTCTGCCCCTTCCTTCTCCCACTTCTTCCTCACCGTGTCCTCCTGCTCGAGCATTTTCATGATCCGTGAGTACCTGTGCGCAACCGCCGAAAAGGTGACTCCCCCGGCCTTCTGCCCTATCTCCCCGTTCAAAGCCGTCGTGCACTTCTTTGCGAGATACACGAACATGTCCCGGCTCCGTCCCCCTTCTCGTCCCTTCGTAATAACCTTTTCCCCGTAATAATCGCGGACTGCGTCAAGGAGTTTCTGCAGGTCAGGGGATCGAACATAATGACGCTTCGAGACAACGTCCCCGAGCTCTCCTTCCTTCTCTATGCCCTCAACTACACGCTCGACAAATTCATTGCTTCCCAGCATCGCCTGTCCCACCACTTGATCGGCAGGAAACCCGGGTGCTGATTCGATGCCCGCCTCGATAAACTGCCTGTATCTCCTTTGCGCCGCCCAATAGGTCGTCCCGTATTCCTGAAGGAGCCACTCCAGGGATAACCATCGCGGTTTTTCCTCCTTTGCCAGATAAAAGCGGTAACTGCTCCAGGGATAGTCCTCGGGTCGCTCCACTATTCCGGCCCGGACGGGGTTGAGGTGGATGTACCTGCTTAATTCAAGAAGGTAGCCCTCCTTCTCGACGCAGAGGGATTTATACCTCCCCGCAAAGACGTGCCCGATCCATTCCCTTTGTCTTCTCAGATGGCTGCCGTAGGAGGACTGTATCATATGCATGGCTTTGCTGAGCATCCCTACAGGAATTCCCGTGAGCAGGTGATAATGATTGCCCATAATGCAGTAGGCGTAAACCTCGAGACCGTACCTTTCGACTGCTCTTGCGATGATCTGAAGAAAGAGATCCTTGTCTGAATCGTCCTGGAAAATAAATTCCGCCCTGTTGCCGCGGGACAGGATGTGATAGACGGCGCCCTCGTGCTCTATTCTGAGTGGTCGTGCCATGTAGACAGCTTAAGCGTTGCTCGCCACTCTGTCAAGATTCAAGGGCTGACCCCATTACACCCCACACGCGTGAACGCCTGATTTATAAAACACACCCTTTCGCAGATGGAGGACTTCGCCGTCACGTGCCGGCTCGTCCGAAGTGTGTCACACCTCATATCCGGTTCCTGTTCGTCGCCCCGCGCTTTCGGATTGGGCTTCCTCCAAACTTTGCCTCACGACAAAGCCCTTGCCCTTCTCCTTGCCTTCTGCTTCTACCTGGCACGGGGACTTCCACCCCGTAAGTTCTGTGCCATGTCCGGCACACACGGCCCGGTTCAGCGGCGGCGCCTAAGCGCCGTCCGCTGCAGCCGGTTGTTAGCTGCGACGTGGTTACCTATCTCCCCGCCCGGTCAGGTCTTGCTGACGGAACCCAGCCCTTCATCAGCCACCAGAAGTGTCCGCCGGCTCATGCGCCTGCATCGGATCCTTGGCCGTTGGTGCGGTGGCTGGGACAGTCTTGGTGCCGGGCAACAACTCGAAGTCTGGCGTGAACGTGACCAGGATGGCCCTGAGCTGATCGAAGGGCTTGCGATCGCCATCGAATTTCGCCTTGCCGGCTTTGATCAGGTCGTCGAACGTGGCTTTGCCGCCCATCACCGACTCCAGGTCGGAGCGGTTGACCGTGATGGTCAGGTCCGGATTCTTCGCTTGCTGGCCCTTGATGTTGGTCAGCGTCGCGTTGCTCATCTCCACCACGTACTTTTCGCCGTTGTCAGGCGTCACGAGATTGATGACGAACTTCAGGTTCTCAGCCTTCTTGCTGTCGAGCCGTATGCCAAGGAAGTTGAGCCAGAGATCCGTCGACATGCCGCGGATCGTGTCCGGACCGCTGGTCTTGGGTGATGCACCGCCGGGCATGCCATGACGCAGCTCATAGGCCGCCCCCAGGAAGCTGTTGCGCACGCTCGGGCTTTCCTTCTGGTAGCCGATTTGCTCGTAGACATCGGCCAGCAGGTCCTTCGCAGGCTGGTTACCGGGTTCGGCGTAGACCAGCTTGTTCAGAATCTCTGTGGCTTCGCGGTACTTGCCCTGATCAAAGAGTTGTTTACCCTTGGACATGATCTTCTCCGAGCCGCCCATCATCTCGACGTACAGCGGCGCGGATTCTCGAGGCGAGAGCGGCATCAGCGTCGCCGGATTGGCGTCCCAGTAGCCAAGATAGCGATTGAGCACGGCGCGGCTGTTGTGCTCCGATGAGCCGTGGTAGCTGTGGGCCGCCCACTGGTCCTGGAGGCTCTTGGGTTGAGTGTAGACGTTGTGGATCTCGTTGATCGTCACACCCTGGTTGGCATGATGGAGCACATTGTTGTTCAAGTGGGCATAAGCGTCTCGCTGGGTGCGCATGATCTCCTGGATACGGTCGTTGCCCCAGCGCGGCCAGCTATGCGAGGCAAACATGTATTCGGCCTCGATTCCATAACGGTACAGCGCCACGTTGATGTGCTTGGACCACGCCAGTGCATCGCGCACCAGCGCCCCGCGCAAGGTATAGATGTTATGGATGGTGCTGGTGATGTTCTCGGCTGCCCAGAAGGCCTTGAACTGCGGAAACCAGGTGTTCATTTCCGCCGGCGCCTCGGTGCCGGGGGTGTTCTGAAATTCCATGGTCACGCCATCAACGGTCAGAGTTTCAAAATCCTTCTCGATATAGCGTGTCGGTTCAATCAAACCCCCGTTGCCGGCAGCGGTATTCTTGCCGATCGACTGATCAACGTGCCCGAACGGGCTGCGCGGCAACAGCACCCCGTACTGGAAGAACAGCCGCCGGTTCATCGCGTTGCCGGCATAGACGTTCTCGGCGATCGCATGCTCCATGAAACCGACCGGGGCAATGATCGGCACTTTGCCGCTTTTCACGTCGGCTTCGCCCACCACGCCGCGCACGCCACCGTAGTGATCGGCATGGGAATGCGAGTAGACGACGGCGACCACCGGCCGCTTGCCGAGTTTCTCGTTGATGAATTCCAGCGCAGCCTTAGCAGTTTCCTTGGCGGTCAGCGGGTCGAACACGATCCAGCCGGTATCGCTCTTGATAAAACTGATGTTGGCGAGGTCGTAACCCCGGACCTGATAAATTTTGCCCGGCACCACCTCATACAAACCGTAAGCCATGTTCAGGATGGCCTGACGCTGTAACGAAGGGTGGATGCTATCGAAGTCCTGGCCCTGCAACAGCCACTCGTAGCTGCCCATGTCCCAGGCCACGTTGCCAGCCTCGGCCTTGATCTGCTTGTACGGTGGCGCGGCGATGAAGCCCTTCTTGGTTTCCTCGAAATCGCGCTTGTCCTCAAAGGGCAGGCTCTTGCGTAGACCGTTCTGCAGTTCGACGGTGAACTTCGACGACATCTTGCCTTTGGGGTCGAAGTGCTTGCTCGGGTCAGCGGTAACGATCGCGCCTCCGCCCGCCGCGAATGCGGACATCGAAATGCAGCAGGTTAATGTCATGCTGACAGCGGCTCTTTGTATGACGTTTTTCATGAATGGACTCCTTGGTTGATTAAAGCAGCTAACAATATATTGAATAGTTTCCTGATAATATCAGGAAACCCCTATCCTGTTAATGTGGCCTATAGTCTCAGTTGACATAGCTATCTACTATTATACTTTAGTAGTTGTTCAATATACACAATGTGGCATTAGAAGCTAATCTGTTCAATACCGATACTCCCTGTTCCAGATAACATGCGGTGAGCACCGACTACAGCAGGAAGTTGAACGGGTCAGCCCTTGAATCTTGACACGTCAAGGGATCGAACATAATGACGCTTCGAGACAACGTCCCCAAGCTCTCCCTCCCTCTCTATGCTCTCAATTACACGCTCAACAAATTCATTGCTTCCCAGCATCGCCTGTCCCACCACTATCTTGGCAGGAAACCCGGGTGCTGATTCGATGCCCGCCTCGACAAACTGCCTGTATCTCCTTTGCGCCGCCCGATAGGTCGTCCCGTATTCCTGAAGGAGCCACTCCAGGGATAACCATCGCGGTTTTTCCTCCTTTGCCAGATAAAAGCGGTAACTGCTCCAGGGATAGTCCTCGGGTCGCTCCACTATTCCGGCCCGGACGGGGTTGAGGTGGATGTACCTGCTTAATTCAAGAAGGTAGCCCTTCTTCTCGACGCAGAGGGATTTATACCTCCCCGCAAAGACGTGCCCGATCCATTCCCTTTGTCTTCTCAGATGGTTGCCATAGCATATTATCTGAAGAAGGCGATCCTCCAATCAGATTTGGTAATGCCAGATTCTTCCCGAAATCTGCAGATAAGACGCGGGGAGCGGGTCTACTCAGTTCAGCCACGAACATGGCGTTTGCGCCGTCAGGTTTGGATAAGGTGCAGTGGGCGAGAAAAGCGTGCACAGTTAGCGGCTCTGAGATGAACAGAGTGCCGAAGTTGTGAAACCACTCTGGCATTTGTACGCAGGCTCACTAAAGATACATAGCCTCCTATCCGATACTTTAAAGATACGAATACATATGCAACGCCGAGGGTGCGTCATGATATTCCAGGGTACGAATGGTCACTCGCGAAGGACTGCAGCTTGGCTCTCGCTGCTGACACTGCTTGTCTTGACAGAGGCGCCTCATATCGAGGTTGCTCACTCAGCGACCTTTGCGGTCAACAGCACTGCCGACGCCGTCGATACCAGCCCGGGTAATGGGATCTGCGCCACTGCCGGAGGCGTCTGCACCCTGCGTGCAGCAATTCAGGAGGCGAATACCTTCGCCGAAGGAGAGCGAGATGAAGACATGTGAGAACAAGAATGTTACAGTCTTATTCATATGCCTTATCGTCCCCCTCACTATTGCGGGGGCTCTTTCAACTATTTGTTTAGCCCACGCCGCAGGGACGCCTTCGGATCTGGCGCTAAAAGCTATGACTCAAGAGCTAAGCAGCTCATTCGAGAATCTTAAGAAGACAGCGGCACCGCCGTATTTCCTTTCTTATGAATTGACCGATAATGATGCTATTCGTATCTCAAGTTCCTTCGGGGCACTGACTGGAAGCGACGCGTATCGGACACGTGTGCTGGATATCGTTATACGGCTGGGCGACTATGCTCTGGACAATACCCATCCTTTGCGGGAAACTTCTCGATTTGCCGATTGTGAAAATCACTCGCAATCTTCCCGGATCCCGCTTGACAATGATCTGGATGCTCTACGCATGGCTATATGGTACGAGACGGACGTGAAGTACAAGAAGGCGATCGAGTGTTTTGAGCAGGTCAAAGCCAACGTAGCCGTTAAGGTGGCGCAGGAAGATAGGTCCGGCGACTTTTCACGCGCGCCGACCGAGAAATATATCGAACCGGAAGTGAAACTCCGCTTTGATCGTGCTTTGTGGGAGCAAAAGATCCGGCAATATACTGAACCGTTCAGCAAACACGGTGCGATTATGTATGCCAATGCAGAGATCACCGCCGAGATTGAGACGCGACGCCACGTCAACACTGACGGCACTGTGATTCAAATGTCGGGTCCACTGTATCACCTCACCATTTATGCGTCGACAAAAGCTGATGACGGTATGGAACTACCCCTCCGAAAAACTTACATGTCATTCAAGCCGGAGAATCTGCCGGACGATAAGACTGTCCTTAGGGACGTTGAAAACATGATAAAGACGCTTTTGGCGCTGCGCAATGCGCCTCTGGCAGAGCCGTATACAGGTCCGGCTATTCTATCCGGAAGCGCAAGTGCGGTCTTTTTTCATGAAATTTTCGGGCACCGCATCGAAGGCCATCGCCAGAAGAATGAGGAAGAAGCACAAACGTTCAAAAAGAAGATCAATCAGGCAGTCTTGCCCGCTTTTTTGTCAGTGTATTCCGATCCGACTCAAAAGGAAATAAACGGAAAGGAATTAACAGGTTATTACGAGTATGATGACGAGGGAGTAAAGGCCAGGCGAGTAAATGTGGTTGAGGACGGGATTTTAAGGAATTTTCTGATGTCACGGTCTCCGATTGAGGGCTTCACGGAATCCAATGGACACGGCCGTAATCAGCAGGGCTATAAGGTTGTGGCACGACAGTCAAATCTGATAGTAGAGTCCAAGAAGGCAGTGAGTCGCGCAGAACTGAAGAAGATGCTTATTGAGCAGGTGAAAGCTTCAAATAAACCCTATGGACTGTTCTTTGACGAAATCGAAGGCGGCTACACTTCTACCCAGCGAAGCATACCCAATGCATTTACTGTTTTGCCGACGATTGTTTATCGGGTTTATCCTGATGGCCGAGAGGAACTTGTACGGGGGGTAGACATTATTGGAACGCCGTTGATAGCCTTGAGTAAGATCGTTGTTACCGACGACGAGGTCCGCATCTTCAATGGGATATGCGGTGCAGAGTCAGGTTGGGTTCCTGTTTCAGGTGTATCTCCCGGTCTTCTTGTTTCACAGATAGAAGTGCAACGCAAAGAAAAATCTCAGGAGAAGATGCCCATCCTTCCGCCGCCTTCAATCGCTGATCGGGAAAGGAAATAATGGAAATGAGCACTGAACTGGTCAAACGCTTCTTAGTCTCACTCACTGTAGTTCACCTCCTCCTGATTTTGGTTATTCCTTTGAGGGCAGAGGGAGATATTCTCATAAGTGCCATGAGTAATGAAATGGCACGGACAGTGGAAGATCTTCATATGCATCAGGCTGAAAAGCCGTACTTCATCGCCTATCGTGCGCAAGACATGATCTCATCGACATTTGCAGCGTCTCTCGGCAGTCTGACGATCAATTATTCAAGCAAGAAGAGAACACTCAATGTTGAACTGCGCGTTGGCGACTATTCTCTCGACAATAGCAATTATTTTTCGAGTCGGTTTTCTCGATGGGGCGGAGAAACGAATAAAGGAATTATAACCGCGCCTCTGGATGACAACTACCTGGAATTGCGTCGCGGACTCTGGCTCGCGACAGACGCGCAATATAAAAAGGCAATCGAAGATTTCTCAGCCAAGCGAGCAACGCTCCAGGCACGCAGGCGGACTGATAATATAAAGGACTTCAGCAAAGAGACGCCTGCAAAGATAGAGGAAACTTGTGCAGACGTGACAGTCAATGTTGCTGAACTTGAGCAATTGGTGCGTGAGGTGTCTCTTCCCTTCAAGAAGGTGCCCGAAATAACAAGATCGTCAATTTACATTGAAGCCAAGAACACCTGTACGCGATTTTTGAACAGCGAAGGTTCTTTGTTCAAACGCTCCGAGCCTCAGTTTAGCGTAACGATTACTGCAGAGTCACAAGCTGCTGATGGACTTAGACTCCACGATTCAGTTAAGTTCTTCGGCCGCAGTTTTTCAGATTTACCTCAGAAGAAAGAATTGCTCGCACAAGTGCACGAGATCGGATTGCGACTGAATAAATTACGCGACGCGGCATACATTGAACGCTATAACGGCCCGGTGCTCTTTGAGGATACGGCCGGCGGCGAAATGTTTGCCCAGGCATTCGCTCCGAACCTGGTTAGCTCACGCATTCCTACCAGCGACGATCCCAGATTTGAAATATTCTTTAATCAGATGATCGCCCAAATGGAGGGCGGGGAAAATTTTCAGGAGAAGATTGGCGGCAGGGTTTTCCCGGCTTTCGTGAATCTTGTGGACGATCCACTTCTAAATGAATACAATGGCATGAAGCTCGTTGGGTCGTTCAGAATTGATGACGATGCAGTGCCTTGCCGAAAGACTAAACTCATCGAAAAGGGCATTTTAAAGACCTTGCTTGCGTCCAGGGTGCCCGTCAAATCCATCGAACAAAGTACAGGCAGCCGGCACGGTTTTGGACCAGCACCCACCAATCTTATTCTTACTGCAGATAAGGCGCTCACCAACGCAGAAATGCGACAGGAACTTCTTGAGCGTGTGAAGATGCTCAACCTGGATTATGGCATTGTTGTGAAACGCGTAGGCAATGGAGCCAACACATTCCTGCGCTCGCTTGCAATGATGGATGGGATGCCGCAGTCAGGACCGTCTAATGTATTATTGGAGGTGTATAAGGTTTTTCCTGATGGACACGAAGAACCAGTGAAAGGAATGGAACTTAAGGGTTTTACACCTGCGGCTTTCCGAACTATCGTCGCCGTAGGCAATAAACCGGTCGTCTATAATGAACAGTTTTTGCCGAAAATGACTTCAATGTTTTCCATGTCAATGAGCGGTACTTCTTCAGACTACTTGCCGGTCGTCTCTTATGTAATACCGTCACTGCTGTTTGAGGAAATCACCCTTACAAAAGCAGCCGGCCCCTTTCCTAGTCCTCCAATAGTAGAATCTCCATTAATCCGAGCTTCAAGCCAAAGCACAAAATAATGTAGTATCTTAGGGTGTTCAAGAAGATGCGTCAAGGGCGTCCTGTCTCCAGAGATGAATGCGGTCGCTCCTCATTGTATTCCCCGATCCATTTGCCTGTGCCATTCCTGCGGAGACAAACAGGGACAACCTTTTATTATGCTAGTTATACTCCTGCTAAACCTGGTCGCGAACAGGTCTGACTGAAACGATAGAGGGTTCTCCTTTGTCAAGAGTCAAGACCTGGCACCTATTTCGCTCTCCTCACCTCCATTTACCATTAGTGATGCAACCGTTTTTGAATCTTGGCAAGAGCCTCTTCTGCTTCATCTCGTACAACCTTCTCCTTATCTGTCAAAAGTGCTGTTAGAATAGGAATCGCTTGCTCATTACCTATTTCACCGAGCGAAAACGCCGACCACATGCGGACATAGTGGTCAGGATCACTTGAACTTGCAATTAAAGCATCCTGAGCCGATGGATCGTGGAGAAGGCCTATGGCATGCGCTGCGACCGCTCGCACATTAGGATTCTTATGATGCAATGCGCTGAGAAAAGGTTCTTTCCCATGTTTCATGAGTTTTCGCGCAGCGGCCGTATGCACTCTTATATTATTGTCTCCCATTAATTCTATTAATGTCGGCACATCATCGGGGAGCATTTTATCCTCCGACATATACGCGGTCCCAAAAGAAATAATAATAGCTACCAAAGGAAAAACCAAAAGCCGCGTATTAAATATTGAACTAACGGCATCGTGCGTCTTTTTCAAAGAGAGGATATAAACTGAGAGTGTTGTCGCTAGTGTCAAGCCGATCGAAAGCCACGGTCGCCCTGTAAGACCGGAGCTCAGGGCAACCGGAAAAGCAAGAGAAAAACAGAGGACCAGCATCTCAAAGACATTACCGCGGACTCTCCGTAGCATGAAAAGTGGCGACAGGAACAGCCCAAGCATACCGCCCATTACAGCTCCGATATATGGGCCGACAGGCGAATCAATTGCGAGTGCCATTGACATTGAGGTACCCGCAATGTTGCCAAGCGCGACTCCGGCGACCAGGCAAAATAGGATTATGGTCAGCTTATTCATTTACACTTCACCGTGCTGGACCTCAGTTCTTACACTCACATTTCTCCATCTGATACTTTCTACACTTAGCCTGGGAATCCCGCAGCCTATCTACTGGAGGCGGCCCACCAAGAACCGTTGCCACTCCGTAGAAAAATGCGTGAGCCGCGTCTCCCCCGCAGCCCTCATTATATATCTTTCTGAGACAGCATCGAACAAGTCGCGACCAAATATCGTTCCCAGCGCACTCGCAAAAAACATTCGGCATTTGCGCCGGCATACTCGTAACAATAAGAGTACTCATCACACCTGAACTTGTGTTCGTGCAATCCTGGCCAACAAACCAACTCATAAGACCCTGGGGGTCAACGAACTTCAGCGGATTATTTGCCGCATAGACATAAAGATGATTCTTGCCCTTCTGAGATTGTCCCCTTCGATCTTTCCACTAGGCTGACCGTTCAGGTGTATGTACTCCGTTGTGATCGTCCCGTCTGCCGCGGATTCCGCTATGAGCGTCGGTCGCTGCCGTAATGAATCGCCCTTGCCGCCAGCTCCTTCCCCGTGCCGCTCTCCCCCTGGATCAGGACCGGGTGCTTTTGATCCCCTTGAAGGTCTCGATACCGTCCATGCCGGGCAGGTTCTTGTCGATGAAGGCAAGGTCGAGCCCGGGGCTGCGCCTGACGATCTCCATGCCATCCTCTCCCGATGCAGCGGTCAGGACACCGTACTAGTCCCCGAGGGTCTCCCTGAAAAGTTCGAGGATGGTCCTCTCCTCGTCGATGATAAGAATCCGGCTCTTCATGACGCGTCCCGGCAGTCCTCCCTCACTGTTTCGTCATCAAGAACAACTCCAGGGGAATAATCAAAAAACCGTCCTCTCTTTCAAGCGTGTTCTTCGAAACGAGGATACCCTTTTTGAATCCGAGCTTTTTCATCAGTTTGAAGTCGGCAAGTCCTGCATCCTTCTGGTATTTCACTTCGACGGGCAGCAACTGACCGTCCCTTTTTATGATGAAATCGATCTCTCCCCCGTTTTTCCAGAAATGGACATTGGAGCTCATCCAGTCATACCGGTCGTACCTGTCAAACAGTTCGTTCGCCACGACCATCTCTGCAAGCCGGGCCTTGAGGTCCGTCCCGGCAAGAGCCTTCGTGATTGTATTCGGGTACACCAGCCATTTGTCGATCCAGCCCCGGAGGGTCCAGAAGATGAAAGGATCGAGGAAGTATGCCTTTTTCAGCTTCTTGATCCTCGGCCGCATGGTATGGATATCTATCTGATAGAGCGTTTTCAGGACAAAGAAATCCTCCATCTCTTCCATGTATTCCGAGACCGTGCGGTGTGAGGCCACATCCGTCTTCTTTGCGACGGTCTCCCATCCGAAGGCGCTGACGGAGATGCGCATGAGCGCATCGATGATCTGCCTCGCCGTGCGCTCGCTCCTTCCCGCCCGCGCTATGTCGCCCCTGAACCACTGCTGGTAAAGCTCGTATACGTCAAACCCTATCTCCTGCTTCGAGAAGTATTCGTTGATCGCCCTCATGATACCGCCGGTAAGGAGGTACTGATCGAAAAGAACGGACAGCTCCCCGAGCTGCGGCATCAGGGAAACCAAGAGACTCATGTCCTTTTCGTCAGGGGAGAATATATCTATGTCGTTGGTGATCTTTTGCGCAAGGACGGGATGCACAAGGCCGGTGAATTGCCTGAATTTCAGCGGCAGGAGCAGGCGGTCAGGATTCTGTATCGCACCCCTTCTGCCCGGAAGCCGCTCGATGCCTTTTCTCAGGTCTGAGGCGTTCGAGCCTGTGAGAACCATACCCGCCTGGGAGAGCCGCCCGAGGTCTGCAAGGTGCTTGATCCCCCGCTGCCAGTCCCTGACCGATGTGATCTCGTCAAGAAAGATGTATAGCCTCTCTTTCCCGAGATTGAGCTTGCCTGTATGGGAGAGGTACGTTTCAAGAAGCTCGACGAGTTCCTTGCCGTCATCGATCGTATCGCAGCTGAAGTACATGACCTGTTCTTTCCGGACGTCCTCTCTTCTGAGCAGGTCTTTGATGAGTATCTTGAGGGCCGTGGTTTTGCCCACCTGTCTCGGCCCCCGTAATGTGTAGACCGAAAACTCGTCGAGCCGGAATTCGTCTATGACCTCAGGCCTCCAATGGAACTTCCGGGTGGCGAGTTCGGCTATTCTGGGGTCTTGTTCAATAAGCCCCTTGTCCTGCCACCATATGTTCTGATTAAAAATCTTCTCAATCATGAGAACAATAATACCATATTATTCTTAAATATGATATCTGAAATATCCACTTTTGGGTAATGAGTGGTTCGTGCACAAGACCAGCCGCCACTTCGGCGAAGGATGAGAGGCGGGCGGTTGCCGGACTCGAGGGGATGCGAATCTCTTGTCGCTGATGATTTGGGGAAACTTGGCTCTTGCCGGCACGGGCACCTTTTACGTACTCTCGGAAGAAGTCCGGGAAGAATCTCGTACACTCACGCTGTCTGTATTGACAAAGCTTGACAAAGCATGGAAACTATGATCAGAATTTAAGCCGCAGCGCAACATAACACAGAGGAGGGTGCAATGAATCCTGAGGACCTCAAATACCACAGGGAGCACACGTGGGTGAAAGTGTCAGGGCGCAGGGCGACGATCGGCATCACGGATTATGCTCAGGACGCTCTCGGCGATATCGTCTATATTGACCTCCCCGATACGGATAGCCACGTGGCCGTGAATACCGAGCTCGGAGAGATCGAATCCACGAAAGCCACGTCTGCGATCATTGCGCCCGTGAGCGGGACGATCGTCGACATCAATGAAAAACTGAGCGACTCCCCGGAGATCATCAATGAAGACCCCTTCGGAAACGGCTGGATAGTCGTTATCGACATGGAAGACGCGACGGAACTGGATGAGCTCATGGACGCCGACGAGTACGAGCGCTATATCGAGGAAGAGTCCAAGTGAGGCTGACCGTCATCGGCGCCGGCCCGGGCGGGTACGTTGCCGCCCTGAAAGCGGCCCAGCTCGGAGCTGCCGTGACGGTCGTCGAGACCTATGAAGTCGGCGGCACCTGCCTGAACTGGGGATGCATCCCGACGAAGTCCCTCGTCTCCTCCGCCGAAGCCTTCCACACCGTCAAGAGGGCGGGAGACTTCGGCATCGATCTGTCGGGCACGGCCGCGCCGAACATGACGAAGATCATGGAACGAAAAGGCAAAGTCGTCTCGACGATGATCAAGGGCATCCGCTCCCTCTTCAAGAGCTGGGGAGTGACGCTGATCGAGGGCAGAGGGACTCTCAGAAGCCCCCGGGAGGTGACTGTCACCCGGCCGGACGGCTCCACGGAGACGATAGGCTCCGACGCCGTCATCATCGCAACGGGATCAAAGCCTGCCGCATTGCCCCTCTTCCCCTTCGACGGGGACCGCATCCTGTCCAGTGACGACGCCGTGAATCTGCCTGCACTGCCGAAGAGCATCATCATGATCGGCGGCGGCGTCATCGGCTGCGAGTTCGCCTGCATCTTCCAGGAACTCGGCTCCGACGTCTCCGTCATCGAGGCGCTCCCCCGCATCCTCGCGACGGAGGACCCCGCGGTCTCCGAGCTCATGGAGCGCGAATTCAAGAAACGGAAGATCTCCGTCTTTGCTTCCGCAACAGTGGAAAAGGTGACCAGGTCTGATGAGGATGTGAGGGTCATCCTCGCGGGAGGACGGGAACTCGCAGCCGAGAAACTCCTCGTCTCCGTGGGCCGGACCTTCAATACCGACGGCATCGGCGCCGACGAGATCGGTATTCAGAGGGGAACAAAAGGGGAGATCAGTGTGAACAGCCGCATGGAGACTGACGTCGCAGGAGTGTACGCCGTCGGCGATATTACCGGCGGGATGCTCCTCGCCCACAAGGCATCGAGGGAGGGCGTCGTCGCCGCGTATAATGCCTGCGGCATACCGAAGGAGATGCAGTACGACGTCATTCCCGCCGCGATTTTCACGTCGCCGGAGATCGGCTCCGTCGGCCTGCGGGAGCATCATGCCGCGGAACGGGGGATAGCGGTCAGGACGGGCAATTTCCAGTACCGGACCCTAGGCAGGGCCCATGCCATGGGAGAGATCACAGGCTTTTTCAAGATCGTCGCCGACGCCCGATCCGACCGTGTCCTGGGTGTGCACATTGTCGGCCCCCATGCCTCGGACATCGTTCACGAGGGGGCCCTCGCCATCAAGACAGGATTGACGGTCCGCCAGGTCGCCGACCTCGTCCATGCCCATCCGACCCTTTCGGAGGGGTTCATGGAGTGCGCCGACGACGCCCTCGGCGGGGCCATCCACGCATTGAAACGATGAACAGGGCAGCTCGCTCTGAAATCTACTGAAAAAGAGGTAAGGCACAATGGGAACCATTGCGGACATACGGGCGCGTGAGGTGCTCGACTCGAGGGGAAACCCGACCGTCGAGGTTGACGTACTCCTGGAAAGCTGTGCCATCGGGTCGGCCATCGTTCCTTCCGGCGCTTCCACGGGCGAGCGCGAGGCCATCGAGCTGCGCGACGGCGATGCCGGCCGCTTTCAGGGCAAGGGGGTGCTCAATGCCGTCAGGAACGTGATGGAGGAGATCGCCCCCCGGATCAGGGGGATGGATTCGGAGGATCAGGCCCTGATCGACATGACCATGATCGAAATAGACGGGACGGAGAACAAGAGCAAGCTCGGCGCGAACGCCATACTCGGCGTATCGATGGCCGTCTGCCAGGCCTCGGCAAGGGAGCTCGGACTCCCTCTCTACCGCTATATCGGGGGGTGCAATGCGAAGGTCCTGCCCGTCCCCATGATGAACATCATGAACGGCGGCGCCCATGCGGACAACAATCTCGACATACAGGAATTCATGATCATGCCCGCCGGGCTCGGCGATTTCGCCTCAGCCTATCGGGCCGGAGCGGAGATATTCCAGACCCTCAAGAAACTCCTCAAGAAACGGGGCCTCAACACCGCCGTCGGCGACGAGGGCGGATTCGCGCCGAACCTCGGAAAGAACGAAGAGGCCCTCACGATCATCCTCCAGGCGGTCACCGAGAGCGGATACACCCCGGGCGTCGACGTCTATCTCGCCCTCGATGTGGCGTCGTCGGAATTCTATAAGGACGGCGCCTATGCCTTCGAGGGCAAAAGGCTCTCCTCAGAGGACATGGTCGCTTACTATGCCGACCTCGTCAGCCGCTATCCCATCCTGTCCATCGAGGACGGCAACTCGGAGAACGACTGGGAGGGCTGGAAACTGTGCACCGACCGTCTCGGATCAACAGTGCAGCTCGTGGGAGACGACCTTTTCGTCACGAACACGAAAATACTCAGGGAAGGCATCGCAAAGGGCATCGCCAACTCGATCCTCATCAAGCTCAACCAGATCGGCACGGTGACGGAGACCCTCGACGCCATCGAGATGGCCAAGCAGGCGGGATACACGGCCGTCATCTCCCACCGCTCCGGCGAGACGGAGGACACCACGATTGCCGACCTCGCCGTGGCGACGAATGCCGGTCTCATCAAGACAGGGTCGCTGTCGAGGAGCGAGCGCATCGCCAAGTACAACCGGCTTCTCCGGATCGAGGAGGAGCTCGCCGAGGCGGCCCTGTTCAGGGGCAGGGAGACTTTCTACAATCTGAGATAACCTTATCGCTGCAATACAGTCCCGGAAAGGCGGGGCCGGGGTGAATGCGCCGAAAACCTTGCTGCGGCGACACCTGTAACGTGACGGAAGGCGAGGCATACGCCGATGTCAGGAGAACTGGACATCTTTTCCGACACTGACACTCACACTGACACTGACACTTTTTTCAGAGCGCTTCGCCTCGGCTTCGCTCTGCAACTGGTAGGATAAACGTGGCTCTTAGGAACGCAAGAACGTCGGGAGGACCAGGAACGCTCCGGCAAATCACTGCCGTCGAAACGAAGCGGCGGGTCCTCCTGTTTTCCTGCCTCATCCTCGTCATCCTCGGCTACTTCATGGTGCATCTCATCTTCGGCAACAAGGGCCTGATCAAATACCAGCATCTCCAGAGGACGAAGCAGACCCTCGAACAGGAAATCACGGCCATGGAGAAGGAAAACAAAATCCTGAGGGAGAAGACGAAGCAGATCGAGCAGGACCCGTACTACATCGAGAAACACGCCCGGGAGGAATTCAACATGTCCAAGCCGGGCGAATACATCTTCCAGTTCCAGGAAAATGACAAGTAGGCCCCTTCGTATCGTCTTTCTCTGGCACATGCATCAGCCCAACTACAAGGACCCCCTGACGGGCGTTTTCCGGCTGCCCTGGGTGCGCCTTCACGGGGTGAAGGACTACCTCGACATGGTCGAGATACTGGACGACTTCCCCGCTATCCACCAGACCTTCAACCTCGTCCCTTCCCTGCTCGCCCAGCTCACCGATTACCTCGACAACAGCGCCAGTGACCGGTACCTCGACCTGACGCTGAAAAACCCGTCGGACATGACGGAAGGCGAGAAGCTCTTCGTCGTCGAGAATTTCTTCCTTGCAAACTGGGACAACCTGATCAAGCCTTTCCCCCGGTACTATGAGCTCCTCACGAAACGGGGCTTCCGGTTCACCAAGGCCGACGTCAAGAGGGTGACGAAGTACTTCACGAACGAAGACGTGCGCGACCTCCAGGTCCTCTTCAACCTCAGCTGGATCGACCCCATGTACCGCAACGCCGATCCGTTCCTGACGGAGCTCGCCGCCAAGGGAAAGGATTACACGGAAGAGGAAAAAGAGATCCTCATCGCGAAACAGTTCGAGTTGCTCAGGCGGATCATTCCCGCCTACAAGAGCGCCAGGGACAGGGGGCAGATCGAGATCTCGGTAACGCCTTTCTATCACCCTATCCTGCCCCTCCTCTGGGACACGGAATCAGCCAGGATGTCCATGCCCCAGGTCCGCCTGCCCCGGCAGAGGTTCCGGCACCCCGAGGACGCCACTGCCCAGATCAGGATGGGCATCGAGTATTTTGAGAAACTGTTCGGATTCAGGGCCCAGGGCATGTGGCCGTCGGAAGGGTCCGTCAGCGAGGATGTTCTCCATGCGATCGCCGCAGAGGGCATCACATGGGTGGCGACGGATGAGGAGATCCTCGCCCGGTCCATCGGGTGGCCCCTGAGAAGCCCCGAGGGGTATCCCACGGAGCCGGCGATGCTTTACAGGCCCTACGAGTACGGGGGCGTCTCCATATTCTTCAGGGACCACAAACTCTCCGATCTCATCGGTTTTGTCTATTCGGGATGGGACGCCGGGCGGGCCGTCGACGACTTCATGGCGAAGCTCCTGGCCGTGCGTCACAGCCTGCCGGGAGACAGGGACTTCGTCGTCCCGATCATCCTCGACGGGGAGAACGCCTGGGAGTATTACCGGAATGACGGTCATGACTTTCTCCGCGGCCTCTACCACGCCCTTAGCAACGACGACAGGTTCAGGACCGTCACGTGCTCGGAGTTCCTGCGGGAGTCGGCGGCCGATCACCTCCACCGGCTCCATACGGGCTCATGGATAAACGGGAATTTCGGCATCTGGATCGGCCATGAAGAAGACAACCTCGCCTGGGATTACCTGTCCATGACGAGGGACGACCTGGCGGCCTTTCAGGCGGCAAACCCCGGCCTCGACCTCTCGGAGGCCTGGGATGCGCTCTACGCGGCCGAGGGAAGCGACTGGAACTGGTGGTACGGCGACGATCACGCGACGGAGACCCAGGAAGACTTCGACGAGCTCTTCCGTGGATACCTGATGAAGGTCTACAAGGTCATGAACAGGGACATTCCCTATCAGCTCCACATTCCGATCCTGATCGAGGACCGCAGCGTCGTGCCGTCCACGTTGATCCGCGGATTCATTCGCCCGAAGATCGACGGCTTCGTGACGAGCTATTTCGAGTGGCACCAGGCGGCTTCGCTGGACATGAAAAGGTCCGGCGGGAGCATGCACAAATCGGAGAGCCTCATATCGGCCCTTTATTTCGGCTTCGACAAGGACACGCTTTATCTGCGCGCCGACCCGGCCACTCCTTTCAGTGAGATGAAGGAGCGCATCATGGTCAACATCAATCTTGTCGTCGGCAGCACCTTCAGGGTCGTCTGCAACCTGATGAGCAAACCGCCCGCAGCACTGCTCTTCGAGAAAAAGGGCGAGGAGTGGTCGGCCGGCACGACCGTCCCTGATGTCGCCGCCGAAGATGTCTTCGAGATCGCTATTCCCTTCTCGATGGTCAGGGGAAACGTAAATGATGAGATACATCTCTCTCTCGACGTCATCCGCAACGGCGAGGAGATGATGTCGCCCCGCGAACAGGCTCTGAAAGGCGTGGAGTCCGTCGACCGCTGTCCCTGGAGGGGATACATCACCATCACCGTCCCCTCACCCGATTACGAGATCCTCATGTGGTATTAGCCTTACAGTTGAATGAAAAGGCGGGGCGAAGCGCTCTGAAAAAACAGTGTCAGTGTCAGTGTCAGTGAAAGGAATAATTCTTATATGTACGCTGCCTCCGGGAAGGCAGATATGGTTCAAAGCCTTTCCAATGCGATGATGAGACATCTCGAGGTGTTCAGCGCCTGTTGGCTGACGGGCATTCGGTATCAATCGACACGGCAAAGGGTGGTCCGGTGACGAATAAGGTATCTTAGCGGAAAGGCTTTTCACCACATCAGACTTCCCGTCGTGACGCACGTGGTTTTGTGTCCATTGTCGAGTGTCGTTCTATGACTTAGTGACTCAATGACTTAATGACTCTTGCGGTGGCATCTTCGCTCCGCCTTTCCGGTTAAGTCTTACGCAACGGTTAACGTGACAGTATTTGCGACAGTGTCTGTGTCTGAAGAAAAAATAGGGAGGGTGCGATGAAGGTCAAGGATTTGATGATCCCGCTGTCTGAATGTCCCCATGTGGCGGAGGACAGGAGTCTTCAGGCAGCCATCATAATGCTCTCGGCATTCCGGCGGAGACTCAGGGATTCCGACTACCCGCCCCGCTTCGTGCTGGTCACGGACTCACAATACCGGGTCGTGGGTGTCCTGCGGCACCTCGAGATACTGAGGGGCCTTGCCCGTGCCGCCGGGGGCGGCGCGTCTCATGCCGAACTGATAGCGCTCGCACCCCGCGTCACGGCGAGGGAAGCGATGACCGTCTACAGCGAGTCGGAACATGTCGATGCCTCCGCATCCCTGGAGGAAGCCGTCGAACAGATGCTCAGCGGCTCTTTCCGTCACCTCCTCGTCGATGAAGGCGGCACGACGATCGGTATCCTCAGGCTGTCCGAGGTCTTCGCAAGGATCTGCAGGGATATCGGGAGGACCGCGAAGGAATAGCCGGCGGGTGCATCATCAGGATAGTGACAGCGAGGTGATTTCCCGAACCAAAGAAAGAGGAGGACGGACACGATGGCTGAAGAGAAAATCGCCGAGATAAGGGAAACGCTGTCCGAGCGGGAAGAAGCCTTCGAAAAATGGAGAAACACCATCGGCCTCTTTCTCGGACCGCTGTTGGCGATCGTCGTGTACTCTCTGGACATGCCCGCCCTGAGCCCCAAGGCGCACATTCTCGCTGCGGTCCTTGCCTGGACGGTCGTGTGGTGGATCTGCGAACCCGTTCCCCTGGCAATGACGGCCCTGGGAAGTTCGGTGCTCTGTGTCGTCCTCGGTGTTGAAGGCGCGAAGAAGGTCTTCGCACCCTATGCCGATCCGATCATTTTTCTATTTCTCGGCAGCTTCATCCTTGCCGAGGCAATGGCCCTCCACGGGCTCGACAAGCGTTTCGCCTATGGGATCATGTCGATGAAGACCGTCGGCAACAGCACGGGCCGCATCCTCGGCGCCTTCGGCTTCATCTGCGCCTTTCTTTCCATGTGGATCAGCAACACCGCCGCCACGGCGATGATGTTTCCCATCGCCCTCGGCATCGTCTACGCGATGGCGGACATCATGGCGAAACAGAAAGGCATGGACGTCGATCCGCTCAAACTTCGCTTCGGCACGGGCATGATGCTCATGGCCGCCTACGCCGCCTCGGCGGGCGGCATCGCCACGCCCGTGGGAACGCCGCCGAACCTGATCGGCATCGCCCTGATCGAGAAGACCCTGGGGCTGAAGATCGCCTTTTTCCACTGGATGTCCTTTGCGGTGCCCCTGCTCTTCTTTCTCTTCGCGCTCCTCTACTTCCTCATGTATTACCTGCACAAACCTGAACTTTCCCGTGTGGAGGGCGGCACCCAGTATGTCTCCCTCGAGCGGGCGAGACTTGGCAAATGGACAAGGGGCCAGAAGAACGCCCTCCTCTGCTTCCTCGTGACGGTCACGCTCTGGCTGATCCCCGGCTTCCTCGCCGTCCTGTACGGCGAAGGTTCGCCGGCTGCAAAGGAATACAGCAGGGTCATGCCCGAAGGGGTCGCCGCCCTGATCGGCGCGCTGCTCCTCTTCCTGCTCCCGACGGACTGGAGAAAGACGGGAGTTCACGATCACCTGGAAGCAGGCGACCAAAATCGACTGGGGCACCCTCCTGCTCTTCGGCGGCGGCATAACGCTTGGCTCACTTATGTTCGAGACGAAGCTGGCCGACGTGATCGGCAGGAACCTGCTCCAGCTCAGCGGTGCGTCGACCACGTGGGGCATCACCTTCGGTGCAATCTTCATAGCGATCCTGGTGAGTGAGACCTCATCGAACACCGCGTCGGCCAACATGGTCGTGCCGGTGATGATCGCGCTTGCGCAGGCCGCGGGCGTCGATCCTGTGCCGCCGGCCATCGGCGCCACCCTCGGGGCGAGCTGGGGCTTCATGCTGCCCGTCTCGACGCCTCCCAACGCAATCGTCTACGGATCAGGGATGGTGCCGATCACGAAGATGATCAGGGCGGGCGTCTTCTTCGACATCCTCGGCGGCCTGGTCATCTGGGCCGGGCTTTACGTGCTTCTGCCGCTCGTGGGTCTCGCCAAATAGCGTTTCCCTTATCGGTGCACACGTCTCTCCGGAAAGGCGGGGTGTATTGCAGCGACAAGGTTGATTCCCGATACGGCGCAACAGTTCCCGGAAGAACATCGTAGCCATAAGGAGGACTGTCCTCGTTTCAGATCATGCCGGTCAGCGATGATCCGGTAACCGGGACCTCTTACTCATACTCCTCCAGGTCCTCCTCGGACATGCCGAAGTAGTGGCCCACCTCGTGGACGACGGTCTTCCTGACCTCCTCGACAAGCTCTTCCTCGGTGTTGCAGATTGCCTGGAGGTTCCGCTGAAAGAGGACGATTTCATCGGGAAAGGGCGGGGGGATGTCGAGAAATCCGCCCTTGTGCGGATAGGACACGCCGGCGAAGAGCCCGAGGAGCTCGTCCCGGTGCGATCCCGTGCCTTCGGCATCCTCCCTCGACGGGTAGTCTTCGACGATGACGCTCACGTTCGTCATGAGCCGCCGGAATTCATCGGGCAGCGATTCCAGGGCCCTGTCGACGAGCCTCTCGAAGCCGGCCCTGCTTACCCTGACAGGCATGGCGACTCACAGCTCACAGAAGAAGTTCTGGATTTCCTTTGAGAAGGTCTCGTAGTTCACCGAATAGTCGATGGGGCACTCGATGACGACCACCTTTTTGAGAGAGAAGGCCTCCGCCAGGACACGGGAAAGATCATCGCCCTCGCCCACTGTCATGCCCACGGCGCCGTAACTCTCGGCGTACCGGGCGAAGTCCGGGTTGCCGTAATCGAGGCCGAAGTCCCGGAACCCCATGGCGCGCTGTTTCCACTTGATGAAACCGTACGCGTCATCGTTCAAAATGAGGACGACGATGGGAATATTGCAGCGTAAAGCCGTCTCGATCTCCTGGGAGTTCATCATGAACCCGCCATCGCCAACGACGGCGAGGACCTTCCTCCCGGGGTTGAGCATCTTGGCGACGATGCCCGACGACAGACCGGCTCCCATGGTGGCGAGGGCGTTGTCGCAGAGGAACGTGTTCGGCTTATAGGTCCTGAAAAGGCGTGCGAACCAGAGTTTATAGATGCCGTTGTCGAGGGTGACGATGTCGTCTTCGCAGAGCACATTCCGTACATGCTGGACCACCTCTGCAGGACAGAGCGGGTACCTTTTCTCATAGGACGGGGTGAGTTTTCTGTCAAGAAAATCACGTATCTTCGGGAAGTCGCCGCCTTCCTTCCTGGTCACCTTCCCGCCGAGTTGCTGCAGGGCGTGCGAGACGTCGCCGATCACCTCGACCTCGGGGTTGTAATACTTGTCCGTTTCGGCCTCGGTGAAATCGATGTTGATGATTTTCTTGTCCAGGTCTCTGTTCCAGAGAAAGGGCGGGTATTCGACGATGTTGTACCCCACGGTGATGATCAGGTCCGCCCTGTCCATGGCGCAGTTGATGTAGTCACGCCTATGGATGCCGGCGGCGAAGAGGCTGTATGCGGATTCGTCGCTCACGACCCCCTTCCCCATCTGCGTATGCACGACGTAAATACCTGTCTTGTCTATGAACTCCAGGAGACGTCTCGTGATGAGTTTTCTGTTCGCCCCTGAGGAGAGGATGATCAGGGGGTGGCTTGCTCTGTTGATCAGGACGGCGGCTTGTTCGATCGCCCTGTGGTCCGGTCCCGCCCGGCGCACATACCCCTTTTTCTGGATACAGGCTTCCGTTTCGCTCGACGCGACGTCTTCAGGCAGTTCGATGTGAACGACGCCGGGCCGCTCCGCCTGGGAAAGCTTGAAGGCGTTCCTGACGACCGTCGGGATAGACCCCGGGTCGGCGATCGACAGGGACATCTTGGTGATGGGACGCATGAGGTTGACCACATCGATGAGCTGAAACCGGGCCTGCCAGTTGTCCCTGAGGGCCTTCTGTCCCGAGATCGACACGACGGGGGCGCCGATGAGCTGCGCATGGGCGATCCCCGTGACCAGGTTCGTCGCGCCGGGACCGAGGGTCGAAAAACAGACGCCGGCCTTCCCGGTGAGCCGGCCGTACGTCGCAGCCATGAACGCGGCGGCCTGTTCGTGGCGGGTGACGATGACCCGTATGTCCGACCGGCGAAGGGACTCGAGGAGGTCGAGGGTCTCTTCGCCCGGCAGGCCGAAGACGTACCGCACGCCTTCCTCCTCCATCTGTTTTACAAAGAGGTCAGAGGCCTTCATAGTAATCCCTCCCCGTCAGAACTCGATCTCCTGCCCGAAGACGGCATTGATGATCTCCCTGCACGTTTCCTCCACGGACCTGTTCGTCGTGTCGATGACCTTCCATGTCCTGTTCTTTGCACAGAGGGCATGCACGAATTCCGACTCCTCGAAGATGCGCCTGACGTTCGTGTAGTTGCTGACGGTCTGATATTTCCGGATCCGGGCCATCCTGACCTTCTGGAGCACCTCGGGATCCATGGTGAGGCAGACGATCTTCTTCTGGTCCACTGCATAGAGCGCTCTCGGCAATGGCACCTCGGGGACGATGGGGATATTCACGACCCTGTATCCCTGCTGCGCCAGGAAGAGGGACGTGGGCGTCTTCGAAGTCCTTGAAAGGCCGACGATGATGACGTCGGCCGTGTCGAGCTTGTCCGTGCTCATGCCGTCGTCATGGGCCATGGTGAAATCGAGGGCCTCGATCATCCTGAAATAGCGCTCGCTGATCCTCCGGTAGAGATTGGGGTTTTCGACGGGTTTGAGGTCCAGGTAGTCGGACAGGATGTTGATCGGCAGGTTGAGGATGTTGAAAAAGGGGATCCGGTGTTTCACGCAGAACCCGACAATCTCCTCCCTGAACGCCTTCTTGGCGAGGGTGAAGGCGATGAGGCCGCCGTTTACCTGAGCATCTTTCAGGAAGGACCTCAGTTTCGCCTTCGTGTCGATCTTCGAAAAGACGTTAAACTTGACCTGCGGACTCTCGAACTGGGCGAGGGCCGCCCGCATAACGTCCATCGCCGTCTGTCCCGTGCCGTCCGATACGATGTAAATCCTCTGCATGGTTTTATGCCCGTTTACCGGTATACAAAATAATCTGGGTTATTGGTGTCCAAAATAACGTGACACGAGGATTGGGCATGCCTTCTTCGCAAAATAAACTACCTCTCCTCATGTGTATCCCTCTGTTATGAAAACTTTTGCCTGCTCTGGTACACTGCGCGGCTCCCGCTTAGGCTGGCGCCTTCGACTCCCGCCGCCGTTCACGTTACCCGTGAATTTTGCTACAGAAACCACACCCAATCCTCGCTTTCAAGGTCTGTCTGTAAGATATTTTGGACAGGGGTGAATCTGGGTACGACGTTTCATGAAGGTACAAAATACTGCACTCCATTCACTGACACTGACACTCGCACTCACACTGTCCTTACCTAATACTGCGCTCCATTCACTGACACTGACACTCGCACTCACACTGTCCTTACCTAATACTGCGCTCCACTCACTGACACTGACACTCGCACTCACACTGTCCTTACCTAATACTGCGCTCCACTCACTGACACTGACACTCGCACTCACACTGTCCTTATTCCGACTGTCCCCTTTTCACATGGAAATATGCCGGCAGAGACGTGACTCTCCTGTCTTCCACGGCGCCTCCGACGGTGAAGTGGTAGAGGTCCTGGTAGGCATCGCCGGAGAGACCGATGAGCTCATGGACAAGGTCGTCATAGAAGCAGCCGATACCCGTTCCCCTGAGATCGTGGGCCTCCGCTTCAAGGTAGAGGACCTGACCGATCATGCCTGTCTCCCAGTGTAGTGTCCGGTATGATGACGGCTGCGCCTCGATGGGTTCGCGGAAACGGGCGATCATGGACACTGAAAAAACGCCGTCGGCGGCGATGTCCTGGTCGCAGCTCACCCGTTTCGAAATGACCTCGTAGTCGCCCCGGTCAAGGCAGAAGAGGCTCAGCCCGTCCGGCGCCTCCCCTACCCGTTCCCAGAGGAGTTCCCCGTGGCATCGGCCCTTGAAATCGTCGATGTCCTCATCATTGCGGAAGAGCATATAGAGACCCGGATCGAGTCCCCTTACCCTGTGGACATAAAGCAGGAGATGAACGGACGTCGGACCCTGCTCAAGGTCAAACGGTGAAGCGCCCGATCGAGCTATCGTCCGGTCGAGCATCGAGAAAAAGGCGTCCCTGTCCAGGGTCGTCTCCCTGTCATAAGCCTGGGCGCTTCTCCTGCGGAGAATCACCTCCGACGCCCCTTTGCCGGGGATGTCCCTTTCGATGTACGGCCGGTTCGGCGTCTCAAAGATCGACGCATCGGTCCTTCTCTTTGCCGACGCCCTGGCGACGCCGTCGATCACGTCCCAGTCCACATGGTCACCGCTCAGTGCATTCGGCTCGCCGCCGAAATCGAGATCGCCGAAAGAGTCAATAATGTATGGCGGGATGTCCCGCGGCGTCTTTCCATCGGACTGGCCGCAGACGTAGCAGAGGCACTCGGCGATTTCCCGTTCAAAGGGCAGCCAGTTCGTCTTGTGGAACCCGAGCACCCTGTCGATCTCCTCCTCGGAGAGGGCGTTCAGATAGACGACTCTCCATCCGAGGAGGCTCGCCGAGAGGCTCAGGCAGGCCAGGGCGTGGCCCGTGTCGTGGTTGCAGTAACGGAATGCCCTCTCGCCATACTTCCACGCTTCCCTCCAGGCGATGCTGCTGAGCCCGACGAAAAAACCCTGCCTGCCGAAGTGCTCCCGCAGCCGTTCCCACACCGTCACATCGACGGACGCCCTCGGTTCGAGGGCATGGGAGAAAGGGAAGTAGTGGTAGACACCGCCGTCGATGCCCGAATCCGGCACGTCCGGGAGGACCAGGTGCGCCTCCGTCGGGTGGAGATTGCCGCTCGACGGGTTGACACGGAGGGCCCAGGTGTTTTTTTCAAAGGCCTTCCAGGCCGAAATCGCCATCGAAAACTCGAGAAACCGTCCGATGGTCCCGAGGGTGATGGGCTGCACGTCGTTGCGCGACCTGTCGAACAGGTCGGTGTATCGCTTCTCGTCTCCACCTCCTGTCAGGGGAAGATCGATCAGTGGTGTCCCTTTGTATCTCCTGAACGGATGGGGCTCGTTGTCCCAGTCGAGGTGCCCGGCAGACCGGGCGTATTTCCCGGGATAATGCTTCGTCCTTTCGTGATATTCGAAAACCGTCCTGCTCTCTGTCGACATGTTGTTCCCGCCTATTCCGTGATCTGCTTCAAATTTTCACAGGCCCGCTTGTCACCCATGTCGCAGACCTTCCTGAAATCCACGGCGCCTTTCTTCACATAGGCGACACCGCGGGAGAAAAGGGCCTCGGGGTAACCCGGCCGCAGGCCGATGGCCTTGTTGTAATCGTCGATCGCCTCGTCATAGCGTCCCTTTCTCGCAAAGGCGACGCCCCTGTTGTGATACGCCTCAGCCAGCTTCGGGCTGAGGGTGACCGCCTTCGTCTCGTCTTCGATCGCCTCGTCATACCTGCCCTTCTTGAGGAATGCCAGCCCCCTGTTATGATACAACTCGGCGCTGTCGGGCGAAAATTCAAGGGCCTTCGTAAAGTCCGCAACCGCCTCATCCAGCTTGCCTGTCCGGTAGTGGGCAAGCCCCCTGTTGATGTAGGCGTCGGACAGGTTCGGGTTCAGTGCGATGGCCCGGCTGTATGCCTTGATCGCATCGTCGTATTTGCCGTCGTTGAAGAGGGTGTTGCCGCCGGCGAAAAAGTACTGGGCATCGACGGCGGGGGCGGCCTGCGGCGCCGTGAAAAGCACGATCAGCAGGAAAAACAAGAGACTCCGGTGTTTCATGCCTCGTCCTCCCAAAAACATACCATTATCGTTGAGTATACCACAGAGACCGCGGGAGGGGATCAGCGATAACGCTCATTCTCCACGATCAGGGAAGACCGCCGGACTGGGGCGTCCTGACGAGCCTCGTCACGTCGTAGGCCTGTTTTTCGAGGTCTTCGAGAATACGCTTGTACAGCCCCTCGTCCATCCGGGGCGTGCGACCGAGGATCCAGAGATACTGTCTTGCAGGGTGTCCGACGACGGCATACTCGTAGTCTTTCCCGAGGCCGATGATCCAGTAATCTCCCGAGAAGGGCCAGAAGAAGCGGACCTTGAGCTTTGCCCTCGTCGTCTCGTCGACGACCCATGCGCTGCCGCTCACCGACGAGAGGGGACCGTCGGGAGCCCCGATCCTGCATTGATTCACCACCCCGACGGTGCCGTCATCACGGACAGTGTAGTTCGCCGTCGAACCGAAGCATCCCTCCTGGAAGCGGTTCGGATAGCTCGCAATCTCATACCACAATCCTGCATACCGCGATAGATCGACGGCGGAGACGACCTGCAGGGGAGGCTCCGTCCTGCCCCCGTGAGACGCGCAGGAGGCCAACACACAAATACCCAGGACAAGCAAACAACCAACGGTCTTCATTTTGCGACTTTTCATATCAACACCTCACTCTTGATGAATGCATAAGCCCTGCGGAAAGGCGGGGCGAAGACGCCGCGAAACAATGACAGCAGACATTAGGCAACAGACAGGCACCGGAGGACAAACGCACGACGGGAAGGCTGATGTGGTGAAAAGCCTTTCCTCTAAGATACCCTATTCATCCCCGGACCACCCTTGCCGTGTCCATTGATACCGAATGCCCGTCAGGCAACAGGCGCTGAACACCTTGAGATGTCTCATCATCGCATTGGAAAGGCTTTGATCCATATCTGCCTTCCCGGAGACAGCGGTAGTGACACCGACAGTGACCCTGTCACTCACACTGTCACTGTTTTTCAGAGCGCTTGTCCCACCGTTTCATGCACCTGATGCAGAAAATCCATATTATTTTCCCATGTTCCCCTGCAAGTTGACAATCCCCCCGGTATGTGATACAAGTTAGAAACAACGACAGTGGCAGTGTCTGTGTCAGTGAATGGAGCACATCTCAGAAGAAATGTCTCGCACAAAGAAAGACCACGACAGTGGATGTGTCAGTGGATGGGAGCCATCGTTGCCGGGCAGTGGTGGATGACACAAGGGATGATATCGGGTGATTGCAGGGGCCGTTCCCTGAACGGCCCGCCATGAGATGAGACGGTCTGCTCGGAGAGCAGACCCTGCTCCTTCACTGCCACTGCCACAGACACTGACACTATTGGGAGGTATCCATGAAGAAAAACGATCATGATGAAACGTGCCGCTGCCGGGACGGCGTGACGCGGCGGGAGTTCCTCGCCACCGTCGGCCTGGGCGCCGTTGCCGTGACGGCATCGGGTTCGCGTGACATTCAGGCTCAGACAGCGGAGCCTGCAGCGGAGCTGCCGCCGGAGGAAACGACGAAACTGAAACTGCGGGTCAACGGCAGGAGATACAATGTCCTCGTCGAGCCGCGGTGGTCCCTCCTCTTCGTGCTCAGGGAGAGGATCGGCCTGACGGGGACGAAGGCGGGATGCGAGCGCGGCGAGTGCGGCGCCTGCACGGTCCTCATCGACGGCATTCCCCGCTATGCATGCATGACCCTCGCCGTCGAGGCCGCCGGCGCCGACATTACGACACTGGAAGGGCTCATGAAGGGCGAGCAGCTCGGGCCTGTCCAGCAGGCCTTTCTCGAATCGGACGCCTTCCAGTGCGGCTACTGCACGCCCGGGCAGATCATGGCGGCGGAAGGTCTTCTGCGTACCAACTCTTCTCCCTCCATCGACGAGATCCGGCACGGCATGAGCGGCAACCTCTGCCGGTGCGGCGCCTATGTGCACATCTTCAGTGCCGTGAAACGGGCCGCTGACATGAAGGGCAGGGCGGGAGGCTCATCATGAAGGACAAACAGAAGGGGATCTATTATGTCCAGGGCCTTCCTGTGCCTGAGACTCCAGCAGCCAAGAAGACCGATGAATCGTGGGACAAGACGAGGGTCGTCGGCAAGCCCCTTCCCCGTGTCGACGCTTACGAGCGGGTGAGCGGTTCAGCGATCTATCCCTCCGACCTCTCCCTTCCGGAGATGCTCTACGGGGCGATCCTTCGTTGTCCCCATGCCCATGCCGTCGTCAGGGAGATCGACGCGGAGGCTGCCGGCAAAATGCCCGGCGTCCATGCCGTCATCACCATGGCAAGTCCCGAGGCGGACGTCGTCTGGCCTTACACGAAAGACGTCCGGACGAAGCTCTTCGATCCCCGGTGCCGTTATGAGGGAGAGACCGTCGCCGCCGTCGCCGCAGAGACGCCCTACCAGGCCTGGGACGCCGTCCGGGCCATCACGGTCCTCTACGACGTGCTGCCTCCTCTCTCGGATGAACGGAAGGCCCTCGATCAGCGCGCCCCTGCCGTCCATGAAAAGGGGAACCTCGTGGGCAAACCTCTCATCTACGAGCGCGGAGACGTGGCAAAGGGTTTTGCCGGCGCCGATGTCGTCATCGAGGAGGAGTTCCGGACCGTCAGCGAAGTGCACACGCCCATGGAGCTTCACGGTTGTGTGGCGAAATGGGACGGGGACCGACTCACCATCTGGGAATCGACGCAGGGTGTCTACGCCGTCCAGGCCGGTGTCGCCGAGGTGCTGAAGCTGCCCCTCTCAAAGGTCAGGGTCATCGGGCACTACATGGGCGGAGGGTTCGGGAGCAAGCTCAGGGCCGGTAAATACACGGTCATCGCCGCCGTCCTCGCAAAAAAGACAGCCCGGCCGGTGAAGCTCTTCCTCACCCGGGAAGAGACCTTCCTCGATGCCGGCAATCGTCCGCCGAGCACGATGAAGCTGAAAGCGGGAATCAGGAGGGACGGCACCCTGACAGCCCTGCACTTCACCTGCACCGGCACGGGAGGCGCCTATCCGGCCGGAGGGGTCAATCTCGTCGACTGGGTCATCAAGGACCTCTATACGTGCCCGAATGTCCGCACAGAGATGACGGACGTCTACATCAACGCAGGCCCCGCCCGTCCCTTCAGGGCGCCCGGTCATCCCCAGGGCTCCTGGGCCCTCGAGCAG
The DNA here is from genome assembly GCA_963705105.1 of uncultured Nitrospiraceae bacterium. Taxonomy (GTDB): domain Bacteria; phylum Nitrospirota; class Thermodesulfovibrionia; order Thermodesulfovibrionales; family Dissulfurispiraceae; genus CAVPIW01. The sequence continues at coordinate 986,723 of CAVPIW010000006.1, forward strand.
ATGCTCGACATGCTCGCCGAAAAAATCGTCATGGACCCCGTCGACCTGCGTCTCAGAAACATTCCCCTGTTCAGCCAGGCCAGGGAGGGCAACCCGCCTTACACCTCGACGGGCCTCAGGGAATGCCTCGTCGAGGGGGCGCGCGTCTTCGGCTGGAAGGAGAAGAGGAAAGGGGCGTTCACATCCGGTGATAAAGGGACCGTCCGGCGCGGTGTCGGCATGGGAAGCGCCCTATGGGTCGCCGGTGGGGGCGGTCCGCCGTCGACGGTCATCGTCAAACTCTTTTCCGACGGGAGCGTCAATCTCAACATGGGCGCGAGCGACATCGGCACGGGCACCAAATCGGTCATGGCCATGGTCGTCGCCGAGGAGCTGGGGGTCGCCACGGACATGATCCAGATCGAACACGCCGACACAGGCACCACGCAGTACGCGACGCCGAGCGGAGGGAGCAAGACCGTCCCGACGGAGTCGCCCGCCGTGCGGGCCGCGGCCATCGACGTGAAACAGCAGCTCCTCGACATGGCATCGAAAGACCTCAAGACCGATACGGCATCTCTGAAACTCTCGGACGGCATGATCGTGTCCGTGAAAGACCCTGCGCTGAAGACCGGTTTGACCGATGTGTCGGGACTGAAGAAACGCGGCGTCATCGTCGGCGTCGGTTACCGGGGGCCCAATCCGGAGAACAAGGTCGTGAACCCCTTTGCGGCCCAGTTCTGCGAGGTCGAGGTGAATACCCTGACCGGCGAAGTGACAATCGTCCGTTTCGTCGGCGCTCACGACAGCGGCAGGGTCATGAACCGCCTCACCTATGACAACCAGGTCCATGGCGGCATCGTCATGGGAATCGGCTTCGCCATGACGGAATCGAGGATCCTCGACGGCGACCAGACAGGGAAAATGGTGAACAGGAACTGGCACGACTACAAGCTCCCAACGGCCCTTGACGTGCCCGCCGACATCGTGTCCGTCCCCATCGAAACAGATGACCGCGAGGCGAACACGACGGGGGCGAAGGGACTCGGGGAGCCCGTCACGATCCCGACGGCGGCGGCCATCGCCAACGCCGTGTATCATGCCACAGGCGTGCGGATCACGGAGACGCCGATCACGCCCGCCGTGCTCTGCGAGAAACTCGCCGGACGCAGGAAGGAGGGATGAACGATGCTGAAACCGTTTTCCTATATCAAAGCCTCATCGCTTGAGGAGGCTGTCCGGCAGCTCTCCTCGCCCGGCGCCGTCCTCCATGCCGGGGGAACGGACCTGCTCGGGTGCCTCCGGGACCACGTGTTCGATGCCGGGAAGGTCGTGAGCATCAGCGGGCTCAGTCATCTCCGGGGGATTTCGGAGAAGGCGGGCAAGGGGATCACCATCGGGTCGATGACGACCATCAGCGATATCGCCCGTCACGGCGTCATCAGGGACAAGTACACGGCCCTGTCCCAGGCCGCCTCGGAGGTGGCGAGTCCCCAGCTCCGCAATCAGGGGACCATCGGGGGCAACCTCTGCCAGAAACCACGGTGCTGGTACTACCGGGGGGATTTCCACTGCCTGCGGAAAGGCGGTGAACAGTGTTTCGCCGTCGCCGGGGAAAACCACTACCACTGCATCTTCGGCGGCGCGGGCTGCGTCATCGTCCATCCCTCCGATACGGCACCTGCCCTCGCGGCCCTCAACGCGTCGATCCATATCGAAGGGCAGAAGGGAAAACGCTCCCTACCGGTCACGGAATTTTTCGTCCCACCCTCGCGGGACCCGCGGAGGGAGACAGTGCTCGAACCGGGCGAGGTCGTGACATCGGTCACTCTTCCTGAACCGCGGAAGGGCCTGAGAAGCTCCTACCGCAAGGTCAAGGCCAGAGGGGCCTGGGACTTCGCCATGGCCGGAGTGGCCCTTGCGCTCCTTTTCGAAGGAGACCGCGTGCAGGAAGCGCGGGTGGTTCTGAGCGGCGCGGCGCCCGTGCCGTGGCGGTCGGGGGCCGCAGAAGAAGCACTGACGGGCAGGCGTCTCGACGCGGAGACGATAGGGCGGGCTTCGGAAGCCCTGGTCAAAGGGGCTCAACCGCTGAGATACAACGGGTACAAGATCTCCCTCTTCCGGGGCATCATTGAGGAAGAGCTGAAAAGACTGGGCGGAAACCTGAAAGATCCGTCAGGAGGTGCACGTTGAACACAGATCGATCGAAATCGTCGGCTCCTTATCAGAACCCCGCAATCCTTCTCTGCACCCTGTTCTGCATGGTGATTGCTGCTGCGGTCCTGCTGGAAGGGTTCAGTGCCTTCCGTGAGGCCCTGGCTGAAGATGCAATGGGCGGGACCGCAAAGGGATCACTCACAGTCAACGGAAAGAGCGTCCCCCTGAGCCATGCGTACGCGATGGCCCAGCCGAACACCTTCGAAAAGAGCAAAACCGACATCGCCGTCCTCCTCACCGAGAAGCCCCTGCCCGAGGGGGCCCTCAAAGACGTGGAGGAGATCGAGGACGCACTGCCGAAACAGCAGGCCTACGCCCTTTTCAGGATGGATGAATCGGGCAAACTGACCTACGAGCTGATCAGTCACCCCTCCCTCGGCAAGAACCGCCTCATGATGTCGGACATCGCCACAAAGGCCCGTTTCACTGCCAGGGTCTTCGGCAAGGACCGCGTCGAAGGTTCCGTTGAGACGTTGAAGACGGAGGAAATTTTTGAACACACATACGCGATCAAGGCGACGTTCAGCACCCCGGTGCTTCGGGCGAAGGTGCCCGAGCCACTGCCTGACGCGAAGACGGGCAAGCCCTTGCCGGCCGGCGGCGGCGAACCCGGCAAGGCCTATCTTGCGTTCGTCAAGGCTCTTCATGCGAGAGATCTCGCAGCCGTGCGCAGCATGGCGCCCCGGGATCAGGCGGACATGTCCGATGAGGAACTGAAGGAAGCCCTTGAGTTCTTTGCCTCTATCACTCCGGCAGACACCAGGATCACGCGGGGATATATCAAGGACGACCGCGCGGCGCTGTATGCCATAGGGACCATCGAAAAGGAGAAGCAGTTCGCAACAATCGAGATGAAAAAGACGGGTGGACAGTGGCGGCCTCTCAAGACCAACTGGAGCGACTCGCCTCCGCCGGAGTAAGGGAACGGACCGGCAGATACTCCTTGATTTTGAATGTCCTCTGCTTACATACTGAAAGATGGTGTGTGTCTTTTTGAAGCGCTATGAAATGCCGGTACTGAGGACATGAACGGACCCGACGATCGCAAATACCGCTTTTCCTGGGATTTGCTCGGCAACATCGCACTGGGACGGCCGAACCTCGGGTCCACGACCCGTGTTGAGGTCTACCGGCTCATGCAGTTCTGCTTTCGCGACGTCATGGAGCAGCATTTCGGGTCCGCGAAGGCGGACGAGATCTTCCATGAGGCCGGCAAGCTGGCCGGAAGGGAATTCTATTATCGCTTCTTTTCCGGCATCAGCGATTTCAGTGAATTCATCCGTGAACTCCAGCGGGTGCTGCGGGAAATGGGGATCGGCATCCTGCGGATCGAAAAGGCCGATCCTGAAAAGGGCTCCTTCGTACTGACCGTCTCTGAGGACCTCGACTGCTCGGGACTTCCGGAGAAGGACAGCGAAATCTGCACCTATGATGAAGGGTTCATTGCTGCCCTTTTGGAGGGTTTCGCAGGCATCCCTTTCAAGGTAAGAGAAATCGATTGCTGGTGCACCGGCGACCGCACCTGCCGTTTCACTGCAGACAGGATCACACAAGGGAACACATCCGATGGATGAAGGTCCCTCCGGGGGAGAAAAGAGCCGGGAGATCATGCTCGATGTTCTCGGGCAGGTGATCTACAGTCCCGATCTTCCCGGATCGATACCGGAGGAACTCTCGGGTGACAGTAATTTCATCCGCATATACACCACCCTTCTTGAACTGAGGAAATTCTGCCTCAGCATGGCTAGGGGCGATCTGTCACCGGTGCTGACGGAGCGCGGCTTCCTCGCCGGAACCCTCAAGACCCTTCAGGCCAACCTGAGAAACCTCACCTGGCAGGCACAGATGATCGCCTCGGGCGATCTCAGCCAGCGCGTCGACTTTATGGGCGAATTCTCCGACGCCTTCAACGCCATGATCGAGAAACTGCAGGAAATCGAGAGAGAACGAAGCAGGATCATGGAAGACATGACGCACCTTGCGATCACGGACCCCCTGACCGAGCTGTACAACAGGCGTCATTTCCTGATGCTTGCCCGCAAGGAGATGGCCCGGAGCATCCGGTTCAGCCACCCCCTCTCCGTCGTCATGATGGACATCGATTTCTTCAAGCATGTCAATGACACGTATGGCCACATCGCCGGAGACCGTGTCCTGAATTCCATTGCCGAGATGAGCAGAAAAAGTCTTAGGGACTCGGACGCCGCAGGCCGCTATGGCGGGGAGGAGCTGATCTTCATGCTCCCTGAGACGGGACCGGAGCAGGCATTGCGGTTTGCAGAACGGCTGAGGAAATCCATTGAGACCCTGAGCTGCTCAAGCGATGACCATGAGATATCCGTCACGGTGAGCCTCGGCGTCGCATCGCTGAGCCCCGTGCGTCACAGCTCCCTGACGAAGGACGATGTGGAGACGATCATCCATGAGGCGGACATCGCCCTGTACCGGGCAAAGGAAGCGGGAAGAAACCGCGTCATGATCTACGGCAGTGAAGAATCCGCCATTTGAGACCCCCATTTTTTTGTATAATACCCGCACCGCACCTCGGAGGAGGAGTGGAGGTCTGATGCGGACAGAGGAGAGAGCATGCTGAAAGCCAGGGATATCATGACGACCGATGTCATTACAGTCGGAACGGACACGACGGTCACCGATCTTGCCCGCATCCTCACGGAGCACCGCATCAGCGGTGCGCCCGTCGTGAACGACGAAGGGCGCCTGATCGGCATCGTCACAGAGAACGACCTGATACGCCGCAACCGGCGCTTCCACATTCCGACGGTGCTGCGGATACTGGACGGGTTCATTCCCCTCGAAACGGAGGGCATGGTCGAAAAGGAAATACGGGAACTGACCGCATCGACAGTCGGCGAGATCTGCGCGAGGGACGTCGTGACCGTCGGTGAGGACGCGACCGTTGAAGACCTCGCCACGATCATGGCCGAAAAGAAGGTCCACCTGATTCCCGTCGTCAAAGGGGACAAGATCACGGGCATAATCGGGAAGATGGACCTCGTCCGGTCGATGGCGGGTCGCAGCGATCAGGCATAGCCGGGTCAGTGGGTGAATTTGAGCGGCCGTTGCGCTTCCTGTCGTCCTCCCGGGATGAGACGGAGACAATAGGACGAAACGTGGGCGCCTTCCTCCTGACGAAGGGAGGCGACGCTGTTCTCTGTTTTTACGGCGACCTCGGCGCCGGGAAAACGGCCTTCATCCGCGGCCTTGCCACCGCTTTCGGCATCCCCGGGAGGGATATCGGGAGCGCGAGCTTCATCATCGTGGCTGAATACGAAACCCGTCCCCCCTTCTATCACATCGATCTCTACCGGGTCACGGGGGAGGACGACCTTGAATCGACGGGTGTCTGGGACACCCTGGAGTCGGGCGGCATCGCCGCCGTCGAATGGGCGGAGCGCCTGCCCTGCATTCCGAAAGGCGCCATCATCGTCAGGATCGACCACCGGTGGAATGACACCCGTGAAATCATCATCGAAGGCCTTCCGGAAGGGGTCCTGGACGGCGAAAAGGATTCGGAGAATCGATGAAACGCATCGGCATCATCTGCAAAACGGGAAGGCCCGAACCTGTCGACATCGTCAGGGACTTCATCCCCTGGCTCAGAAACCAGGGATATGAGACCTTTCTCGACATCGAGACGGCAGGTCTGCTCAACATGGACGGCTACCCGAGAGACAAGATCCCGGGCCTCGTCGAGATCATCATCGTCCTTGGTGGCGACGGGACCATGCTGAGTGTGGCCCGGCTGATCGGCTGCAGGGATGTGCCCATCATCGGGATCAATCTCGGCGGCCTCGGGTTCATCACCGAGGTGAACAGGGACGACATCTTCGATGACGTTGCCATGATGCTCACGGGAAGTTTTTCCATCGAAGAGAGGATCATGCTCACCGCGGCAGTGTACCGGTATTCCGAGAAGATCGCCGATTTCGTCGTCCTCAACGACGTCGTCGTCAACAAGGGGGCACTGGCCCGGATGATCGACCTGGAAACGTACGTCAACAAGTCATACGTTACGACATTCAGGGCCGACGGGCTTGTCATCGCCACGCCGACAGGCTCCACGGCCTATTCCCTCTCGGCGGGCGGGCCGATCCTCTACCCGACACTCAACAGCATTCTCATCACGCCCATCTGCCCCCACACGCTTACAAACAGGCCTATCGCCCTTCCCGACACCTTCACGATCGAGGTGATCCTTCGTTCCGAGAGCGAGGACGTCTTTCTCACCCTCGACGGCCAGGTCGGCTTCTCCCTGAGAATGAACGACCGTGTCGAAATTCAGAAGGCGAAATGCACCACGAAGATCCTGATCCCCCTCGACAGGGATTACTTCCAGGTCCTCAGGACGAAGCTGAAATGGGGAGAGAGATAAAGGGGAAACGTCATGGATGACAGGGTTGAGTTGAGGGAGAACCTTCGTCTCGTCCTCGAGTTCTACCGCGCCCTCGGCTGCGAAAGCATACCCTATCGTGAAAGCCGGGCGATCGAAGCGCCGCCTGCCGTGAAACGGGATGAGAGACCTGCCGCCCCGTCGCCTGCCGTCTCCCACACGGACAGACATGCCGGTACCGACCGCGCCGCCCTCCTTGCGGACCTGCGTGAAGAAATCGGGGACTGCCGGCGCTGCAGGCTTTCGGAGGGACGGACGACCATCGTCTTCGGCGACGGCAATCCCGGTGCGAAGATCCTGTTCATCGGCGAGGCGCCGGGCAGGGACGAGGACCTCCAGGGGAAACCCTTCGTCGGCGAGGCCGGAAAGATACTGACGAGCCTCATCAACAAAATGGGTGAGGATGAGGGATTCACCCGAAAGGACGTCTACATCGCCAATATCGTCAAGTGCAGGCCCCCCGGCAACCGCGATCCACGGGAGGACGAAATTGCGAGCTGCCTGCCCTTCCTGAGACGGCAGATCGAAATCATTTCACCCCTCGCCATCATGTCTCTGGGAAGGATATCGGCCCACACCCTCATGGGCTCCGTTGTCCCTTATACCAAATTTTCCATCTCACGGGTCCGGGGGACCTTTTTCGACCTCGTTACCGGCTCGCTCAGGATTCCCGTCATGCCCACCTTTCATCCCGCCTATTTCCTGAGAAATCCGAAAGACAAGCACCTCACCTGGGCCGACGCGCAGGCACTGCTGCAAAAACTTCGGGAGATGGAAGCGGCCGGATAAACGTTGTCGTTGTATGAAAAGAGGGACAAAGATCGACCTCCGCGAGGAGTGTCGCGGCGGTCCAGTTCCTTGTGCCCTCCCCTGATTCCCCGTCGCAATCAAGACACCAGGATTTTCCCGCTGATCCCGATCTCCGGAACGCCATCACTGTTCCCCGCCCCCTCAATGTGTGCATCTGTAGGCTTGCGTCATTGTAGGTTCACACCGATGATGATGCTCTCATAATCATCGGTGGAGTGATCTTTGGCTGCGGGGGCCAGGAAGAACGACGTTTCAGGATTTGGTGATTGGTTCAAAATGCCAGATTTCCTTTGAAATTGTCAGACGAGACGGGGGGCGAATCTTCTAAGTTGCAGCCACTACTCCGCGCTTGGTGCTGTCAGTCTCGAATGAAGAATCCCTCTACTACTCCTTGCGCTATCACTGACATTGTTGCTCCTCAAAGGAAGTTGTAAAGGGCGTTGACCCCAAGAAATCACGCTTTTAATTTCCGAATTATGTGTCTTGCGAGGTTGTCGTTGATTTCAGCGTGCCTGGGTACCGGCTGAGAGACTTTTGTTGCCGGATTCTGATACCAGTCATGATTACCCCCATGCCTGATCAAGATACAACCCATCAGTTCAATCTCTCTGATCAGGTCCCGTCTTTTCAAGAAACCTGGAGTTCTGCGACTCTGCGAACGTGCGGGATGCTTCCGCTGGTGAGTTCTTTGTAAATATCTCTGAGGTTATCCTGGAGTTCCTCTAATGATTTCCCCTGTGTCATGTAATCAGGATATTCCTCCAGATAGCCCAACCACATTCCCTCATCCTGCCAATAAATATATTTCAGTTTTTCCATGACTATATTGTATCCGCCACATGATTAAAACTTCAAATAAACGAATCGCTGCATTCTTGTTCATGGCATCTTGATGATTGCAGGCTACTTGTAGGGGCCAATGCCCTCGTCGGCCCGCGGACGTGCAATCCCATCTATTTGAGGTTTTCTTCTACTTCACATATGTCAGGGACATGTTCCCTGACTTCGAGTGTCAAGGTTCAAGGGCTGACCCTGTTTTTCCCCTTTGTATTTTTGTTGTTATACCGTTCTGTTATGACTGCTTCTTCCCCTTTCTGAAGTTAAGTTTTGCTTTCCTGTCTCACTTTTAACAAGAAGCGTGCCATAGTGCAAAAAGGATGTTCTCCGCTTATAAATCAAGACGCACAGCTGAACAGGCGCTGCCGGCGTGGATGCGCAGCGCTTTGCCTGACACATATGTCTGACGCTGATGTGCATCACGGCCTGCCCGGGATGATTAGGCTTGAGACTATCCGTCGTCTCCACCTCCGGTCGGGGGGTCTGCAACTCTGAGTGCCGATAAGTATTTCTTATATAATTATTTTTTATTGACAACCGGCGCATGGTGTGATAAATATTGACTTACTCTCAAGAAAATCCAATGAAGGGGGCAACAGGATGAAAACAGCCGGCCTTATCACTATCGTTCCCGTTCGGACTTTACTGGTCATACTGACTGCTTCGTTTCTCATACTCCTTCCCTTTGGTCCTTCAGGCTCACAACCCTCATGGGCGGAAAGCCAGGAGGCACCCTCTCCCGGTCAACCGTCCGACGCTGTGCAATCTCTGTTCGCCGTGCAGGCAGACGGCCTTCCCCGGCTGGACGAAACTGCCAGGGCAGGCAGCGCCGTTCAGGATGCCAGGGCGGCTTTCGGAGACCTGAAGAGGTCATACTTCCCGGGAGACCGGATGGCCCTCACCGTATCGGTCTCGTCACAGGACCAGAGCATGAGGGGGGACCTCTACGCCATAGTATGGGCGCCGGGCCTCCGGAACGTCATCTTTTTTACGGGCAATCCGCTTGAACCCTTCACGTCAGTGCCGACGCCCATCAGTCGGGATGTCAGATCGGGATCGCAGGAATACCAACTCCTCGATATCACCACACCGGCACTGGCACAGGGTCTTGAGCTTTTCCTTTATGCGGCTCTTTTCGAGACCGGAGAGCCCCTGACCGTGGAAAACCTCGTCTCCAATATCGCGGAGGGCAGGATCAGGCTCATCGGCAAAGCAGGCAGCGAGGCGGACCAGAAACAGTCGAATTTTCTGAGAATCCTCAGGGGCATCACGACGCCGGATGCCTACAACGCGAAAGTGGCAAAAGGGGCACTGAAACGTTTAGACCTGGAACTCCCCATTCCGAAGTCGCTTCTGCCGCCGGGGACCACTGAGGACGAACTGGCACTGACCCTCCTTTCGATAACGCAGGACCTCCTCAGGGTCGAGACGCCCCGGCGGAGCTTCCGTCTCCAGAAGAGAGCGGGAGAGGGAATCCGCACCCTGACCTTCGGCCAGTATTATCAGGATATTCCCGTTTTCGGGGCCTGGTTCCAGATGACGATACAGGAGAGGAGCGAATCGTTCCTCCTGAAGAACATGTCGGGCAAGTACATACCCGATCTCAAAATGGAACAGTTTGAGCCTGTCATTTCCGCGCAGGAGGCCATGCGCAGGGTGATGCGGAAATACAACATCCGTTCCCTGGGGGAGCTGAGAATGGCTGTCCCCATCAAGCTTTGGATATTCGACGGCGCTCTCTTCGCTCCCCAATGCCCGGCTTGTCCCGATGTGAACCACAGCCCGAGGCTGGCGTGGCGGGTGATCTTCGACTCACCGAAGGACAGAGGCGCACTGGCGGATGCCTTTGTCGACGCCGTCAACGGCGAGATCCTGATGGCCCGGCCAAGAACAGACGGGATCAATATTCAGCTCTGGTCGGGCAACGGGAACGAACTGTCGAACTGCATGGACAGGGACGACGCGGTGGCATGGCTGGACGAGGACGGGGTCTGTGAGGGCAGAAACGCCTGCGACGACCGCAACCCCTGCTACTGGGACTGGCCGCCCACCTGTGCCGGCCCCGATGACGAGGGCCGGCACGCACAGGAATACACCCATCTGATCCACCGGTTTTACAGCGAGGTATTCGGCCGGTCTTCCTATGAGGATGTCTCTACCACGGTGTACCGGATGATCATAGACGTGAATTTCGGCGACGACGAGCCGAATGCGAGCTCTACAGACTGCGGCGCCTACGAAGTCCACAAGTTTTCGGACGGGTATGCAGTCCTCGACGTCATGGGTCATGAGGTGGGGCATTCCTTCCACGACTCAGAGGTCAATTACGAGTACTCCCATCAGAGCGGGGCCGTTGCCGAGCATATAGCAGACATGTTCGGCCACTTTGTGGGAGTCTGGAGCGGGCTGGATCCCGACTGGCTCATGGGGGAAGACCTCCCCGGCGGAACATTGAGGGACATGGCAAATCCGGGAAGGGATCACATCAGTGATTATGTACCCCTTCCGGGAGACGAAGACAACGACTACGGCGGGGTCCACCGGTACAGTACCATCCTGAGCAAGGCAGGGTACATGATGACGGTGGGGGATACCCATCCCGATACCGGCATCAGGACGACCGGCATCGGCGAGGACAAGGCGCGGAGAATCTACTACCGGCTCGTCACCGAGAAGCTGGGGCGCAACAACGACTTCGGCGATTTCGCAATAAAGATCCGTGACGCCTGTAACGAGCTTATCGGGCAGCACGGGATCACCGCCGATGACTGCTGCCAGGTCAGGAACGCCTTCTCGGCCATCGGGATCGATCCGGCCGATTCCGACTGCGACGGCAGGCTCGACTCGGAGGAATCGGATAACGACGATGACGGTGTTCCCGACACAAGTGATAATTGTCCCTTCATCCCCAATCCCGGCCAGGAAGACGCCGACGACGACGGTCCCGGCGATGTCTGTGAATTCGACGCCGACGACGACGGCATCAGGAACGTCGATGACAACTGCCCCGTCGTGGCAAACCCGACCCAGAGAGACACCGACGGCAACGGCGTGGGTGACGCCTGCGACGACAGGGACGGCGACGGCATTACCGACAGAGTGGACAATTGCCCCGACAACAGAAACCCGAATCAGTCCGATGTGGACAGTGACGGACGGGGCGATACCTGCGATAACGACAGGGACGGCGACGGCTTTGACAACATCAGGGACGACAACTGCCCTGACGTCGCAAATGCGGATCAGGCCGACGACGACGGTGACGACGTGGGGAACGTGTGCGACAACTGCAGGATAGTGGCCAACCACAGCCAGTCGGATGTCGATGGCGACGGCCTGGGCGACGAGTGTGACGATGACATCGACGGCGACGGCATCCTGAACGGGGCTGACAATTGCCCGGATGAATACAGCCCGGCCGTGGACGTGTGTGTGGCGCCTCCCGGATTCTTCTGCCGCGAGTACGGATGTCCGCCGGGCCGGCTTTTGTCCTCCGCCGAAGTCCGGATGCATTTCAACTGGGACCGCCTGCAGGCTGCACACCCGGCCGCAGTGAGACCCGCGTTCGGCATGTCACTGAATCCGTGCGAGGTCATTGACTGCCAGGCTCAACGCCTCTTCGGGGCCGATGAAGTCCTTCAGGTGATCGTCGACCTGGGTATGGACTTTGCCGCAGGCCTGCAAATGGAAACGCCCCTCAATTTCATCGTTGCGGTGCTGAACGAGGAGGGCCGTCGAGTGGCCGGCGGGGAAGCCTTCCTGGCCGCCGGCACAAGGCTGACACAGCGGGACGCTCAGATCACGCTTTCCTTCAGGATGCTTCCCTCCTTCACCTGGAGACAGTCCGGTGTCCTTTCCGGTCAGTCCGGCACGGACAACCGCGCAACGACGGCTATCGAGGCCGACGCAGCACTGCCTGCCTATCACCTGCTGCTTGTGCCTGAGAATCTGAGCCCGCAGAACCGGCAGATTCTTTCAACCACCCCGCTCAGGTTCAGGCACCGGATGACCCTGACACAGCAGAAGCAGTAAGAGACTTTGTTGAGGGAAGGGGAGGTCTGACTCCCCTTCCCCGCATGGTCAGTCCGAGCGGCCGGACGACCTGTAGCTCAGTGCGCGTCTGGCGACTGCAAGGAGGGTATCCTTGAGCACCGGCTTGGTAAGGTACTCGAAGACGCCCAGGCTGGCCGCCTCCTGGTCTGTATCGTCGCTTGGGGCGCCTGTCATCATCACGACGGGAAGGGAAGGATCCCTCCGCCTTACTTCCCGGAGGATGTCCATTCCGGAGACCCCGTCGAGGATCAGGTCCGCGAAGATCACGTCGAAGTCCCTTTCCGAAATCCTGTTCACCGCCTCTGCGTAATTGCTTGCCGTCGTCACATCGTACCCTTCGTCCGATAGGAATATATCAAATGTGAGTCGTATCCCTTGCTCGTCGTCAACGACCAGCACCTTTGGCCTCATCTTTCGACCTCCCTGTGGGGCCCTGTGTCCACGGGGAGCTCGACCGTGACCATGGTATACCCTATAGTTGCATAGAAAGGCGGGGCGAAACGCCTCAAAGCCTTGCTGAAGGCGACGATGCGCCTCGCCATCTTCGTGTTTCAGGATTTCACTCTTTGTGTCATCGACCATTGGCGTATAGTTCATCTTTCGTTTTGATACAGGTGTCGCCGCAGCAAGGTTTTCGGCGCATACGCCCCGCCTTTCCCGGGCGTGCATTGCAACGATAAGGTATACTCACCTTCCGCGCTGTCGACCGTGAGGCTCCCTTTGTGATCGGCGATGATGGTGTTGATGATACCGATCTATCCCCACTAAATTATACGATAGGCAGATCACTTTGCAAAGCGCAGTCTATAACGCAGTTGCGTGAAAATGCGCAGCGGCTTCTTTCTATCATTTGTGTCATGATACACATCTGTACCGGGACAGAGCAGATCCTGTCACGCTGCGATCACAATTGCGCCGCCATGTTTTTGCTTCTAATTACAGCCGATTAAGGTCGTGCATTGCTCTTGGCATGTTTCTTGGTATAACTAAATCGATTAACAAAGGAGGAATGTATGCATAAAACGCTGAATGCTCCCCTGATGATCAAAAATAGAGGCAGGAGAACGGAAGCGGCGAAGGGGACAACCTCCGCCTTGCCTCCATCGGATCAGCGGCACGCCCTCGTCGTCGATGACGACTCGATTATCACCAGGCTTCTGAGTATTTTCCTCGGGCAGATCATGCCTGTTGAAACGGCGGTAAACGGCAACGAAGCCCTGCAGAAGGTAAGACAGCAGCACTATGATGTGATTGTTTCCGATATCGAGATGCCGGTCTTGAACGGCATTGATTTCTATCGGCATGCCGCCCTGTCTGACCCGTCAATTCGTGATCGGTTCCTGTTCATTTCTGGGTCCGTCGAGGAGTACGAAGGCTTCTTCCGGGAAAACAACCTCCGTTACTATCCGAAACCTGTCTCGTTCGATGAGTTGAAAGACGCCGTGGTCGAGATCCTGCGGCAAAATGGGCGGCTCTCACCACATATGGAGGAATATGGCTGACGGTCAAGGCACATGACCGTTCCGGCCACAGGACAATGGGTTTCATCTTTTTACTGATCATACTGGCAGCGTGCCTGATGATTGTCTTCTACTCCGATCCCGAGCGTAGAAGCGAAGAGTCGGTCTTCACCTTCTACGTCCGGTCCTGGCGGGAGAGCGGGAGCCACGCCCCGGGGCCATCCCAAAGAACAGTGGCTCTCTAACGCCTCCATCCTCTCCCTCCTCCTCCGGAGGAGCCCCTGCCGCCCCCGCGCGCCGGCGGTCCCGAGGTCCTGCCGCCGCCTGAAGGGGGGGCGCTCATCCGACCGCCTGAAGATGGGCCGGAGGTCCTGCCCCGTGAAGGCGGGCTAAAGGACCTGCCATCCCCCGGCATCCCTCGATGACGGCCGGGATTGAAGACCCTTTCGGGCGTCCTCGGAATGCCCGGCGAAATGAAGCCCCCGGGTACGGGGCGCCCCGATCCCCTTAAAGGTCCTTCCGTGAAATCTCTGCACGGGGTCGACCCTGAAAACCCTGTGGGTCCTGAAGTGGTTGAAGTGATTCGTGATGAAGAAGGGGCGATTCTTCACATGGACGGTTTTGTGGAAGTCATGGAGGATGAAGAATCCCGAAAACCAGAGGTGGCCCCACCAGAACGGGTAGGGAACCCAGGAGTAGAGGTAGTAGTAATCCGGCGGTGGAGTGTAATAGGTTACGACCGGGGGCCCTGGTTGTAGTAATAGTTGCAGATTGTCCCGGGACAGGGATAATCGGGTGTGCTTGGCGCTGTTCCCCCATACCCTTCTCCTGCGGCAGCAGGTCTGACCGACAGAGATGCATCCTCAAGGACCCTCCTGAAGGCCCTCAAGGCGTCGTCCCTTGTCATCGCAATAGTCCCGGCATCCGCCGCTGCGATGACGCTCTCCTGCAGCTCCCCGGCGATGTCGGGAGTGACGGGGTAGTCGGCGATCCAGCCGTTCCGGGGTGAGATGCCCGCCCTGCCGAGGGCGGTTTCCGCCTCGACCTCGTCGGTTGTCGAGGCAAGCCCCAGCGCTTCAGCCAGGCTGACAGCGAGAGTGCCTTCACGGACGAGAGGCTGCTCGACCGGGGGTGAGGCCGTCGACGGCTGCATTGACTGCGCTTCGATCACGGCGGGCAGCGTGAGCGCGAATGCGCAAAGCAGCGCCATCCCAATACAAAGTGACTTTCTCATGATGGGCCTCCTCAAAGCTCAAAGCCTTCAGCGGAACTTCCCTCTTATTAACCCGGCAATTAACCAGATGAACTGCACTACGCTTTGTCATTTCCGGCTTGTCCGGAATCCTTCCCTATTTTCAGAAGGATTCCCGACGCGCGGAGCCTGTCCCGGCTTGACCGGGGCTTGCGGCAATGACAGGATTACCGGTAATTAACTCTATAGTTGCACAGAAAGGCGGGGCGAAGCGCCTCAAAGCCTTGCTGAAGGCGACGATACGCCTCGTCAGGTTTGTCTTTCAGGACTCCACTCTTTGTGTGATCGGCCATTGGCTTGAACGGTTGTCTTCTGTGAGGGTTATGGTGTCGCCGCATCAAGGTTTTCGGCGCATACGCCCCGCCTTTCCCGGGAGTGTATTGCAACGATATGGTTAATTGCCGGGTTAATAATCAAAATATAGCATCAGTTTTCTTCTACAGAACCGACACCTCTCTGTCACCGACACTGTCATCGCGGCACATCGCTCATGATTCTGCAAATTCACGAAAACGCGTCGCCAGTTCGGGTCCTTTGGCTTCCTCTTCGTGTTTGAAAAAAACGAAGACCTTCTCCCATTTCTGTGCGCCGATTCTTTCCAGCCACTGCTTCAGATCGGCATCGCTGTAATCGGAACGGCGCAGGCGCAGGTACCCCCACGGCGCAGTCGGGATGATCTCGCCCGACGGATGCTCATCCGCATCGGCGATACACAGGCACGATCCCCTTTCACGAAGGAGGTTCAGAATCTCATCGTCGGTGCGGGATACACTGCGAAACTCGAATGCGCAGTCCCTGCCGGCGGGGATCAGGCCGAGAAAATCCTTCATCAGAGGCGGGCTCGCGCGAAAGCTCTTGGGAAACTGGAAGAGGACCGGCCCCAGCCTGGCGTCAAGAACGGAGAGAGTTCTGAAGAAATATGCCGCCTCATCATAGACATTGCGCAACTGCTTCAGATGCGTTATGACCCGGGGCGCCTTGAGCGCGAAAACAAAATCCCCGGGAACCTGCTCCGCCCACGAAATGAGCACCCGCTCCCCGGGCATGCGATAAAAGGTAGTGTTGATCTCTACAGTGTTGAACCGACCTGAATAGAAACGAAGCATGTCCCCCGGAGGGATCTTCTCCGGGTAGAAGGTCCCCTTCCATTCCCGGTATGCATACCCGCTTGTGCCGACGCGAATCTCCATAAATGAACCTTATTGCTGCAATGCGCCCCCGGGAAAGGCGGGTGTCTGCGCCGAAAACCTTGATGCGGCGACACCTTAACCGTCACAGAAGGCTGTGTTTTACACCAATGATCGAAGAAATGAGCCTTTTTGCCGACACTCGCACTGTCACTGACACTCACACTTTATTAGAGTGCTCCGTCCCGCCTTTCCAGGCAACTACACCTTATCGTTGCAATACACGCCCGCGAAATGCGGGGCGTATGCGGCGAAAACCTTGCTGCGGCGACACCTGTATCAAAACGAAGGACAGCTTATACGCCTATGATCGATGACACAAAGAATGGATTCCGGAAACACAAACCTGACGAGGAGTATCGTCGCCTTCAGCAAGGATTTGAGGCGTTTCGCCCCGCATTTTCCATGCAACTACAGGGTACAGGGTGATCGCTACCAGTAGAGCACTTTCATATGCTGGGCGTTTACCGTGCCCATCTTTCCGAGGTTCTTCCCTCTCCTGCCTTCTATTTTTCTGATCCAGTTCCTGATATCCTCGGCAAGCTCTGGTTCACACACCTCCGCGTACCGTTTCAGCGCCTCCAGTGCAGCAGGGTCTCTCTCGGGACTGAGGACGAAATAGGGTTCATCGTTTGCGAAGTTGACCGATTCCGCCGTTCTGCCCGTTTCGAGATTGATCACCTTGTACCTGGGAGCGAGTTTCATCGTGACCTCCTGTGCATTTTACTGTCAGACGCCGCCGTGTCCTGACACATGCGGTCCCTGAATCAGAGTCTGTCCATAAAGTCACCTTCATCTGTCATTCCCGCAAGAGAAGCGCGTCGGGAATCCTTTTGAAAGAACGATTCCGGACCGATCCCCGGCTGTGCGAGGGCAAGAGCCGGAACGACAAACAAACCGCAACTTCGTGAGTTTATAAACGGACTCAAATTATCAGGGTAGCGATAACCGTGCCATTGTGAGGTCGATCGTATCACGCCTTGCAAGACATTGGAAATCATCGATTGTTTGCAACAATGTCCCGTCGGTGCAAAATATACTCATGTCGCGTGAAACACATGCAGGGAACACATCTGTATCATGGACGGTCCTGAACGAGGGGAACAGTGAGATGCCCGGGGCGAACCGAGGGGGCCCCGCGCTATCCCCGCGTTACGAACGCTTCGGGAATGTACTGTCGGTCTCGATGTCGTATTCTTTGATCTTCCGGTACAGCGTGCTGCGGCTCACTGCGAGCAGGCGGGCAGCGCGGGCTTTGTTCCAGCCGGTCTTCTCAAGGGCGCTGACAATCATCTCCGTGAGATTGTCCGGCGCCGCAGCGGCCACCTCCGGCGCGGCCCCGGTGAAACCCTTCAGCTCCTGGGGAAGATCCTCGAGGGTGAGAAGAGCACCGCGGCTCAGAAGGACCCCGTGTTCGATTGCATGCTCAAGCTCCCGCACATTGCCGGGCCACTCATAGGCGGAGAACAGCCCCATGACGTCGTCCGACACCCCGAGAACCTGCTTGTTCAGGCGTTCGTTCAGCTTCGCAATAAGATGATCGACCAGAAGCGGGATGTCCTCGCGCCGTTCCCGCAGCGGCGGAACCTTCAATTCCACCACCTTCAGCCGGTAATAGAGATCTTCCCGAAAGGCGCCTTCCCTGACCTTCCCGATGAGCTCACGGTTTGTTGCCGCCATCACCCGCACATCCACGGTGATGGGCGAGGTGCTCCCCACCCGTTCGAACTCACGTTCCTGGAGGACCCGAAGGAGCCTGATCTGCACCTGCTGCGAGATGTCCCCGATCTCATCGAGCAGGATCGAGCCGCCGTCGGCTATCTCGAATCTCCCGGCCTTGCTGCTGATGGCGCCGGTGAAGGCCCCTTTCACATGGCCGAAAAGCTCGCTCTCGAGGAGGTTCTCGTTCAGGGCCGAGCAGTTCACCTTCACGAAGGGCTTGTCTCTCCGGGACCCGCACAGGTGAATCGCCTCGGCGACCAGTTCCTTTCCCGTTCCGGTCTCGCCGGTGATGAGGACCGTCGTCGGCGTGTCGGCCAGGGCCTCGATGAGGGAGTAAATGCGCTGCATCGGCTGGCTCTGGCCGATGATGCCGTGAAAGCTTCTCCTTTTCCCGAGGTCGCGCTCCAGCGTGTCGAGCCTGGTTTCATCACGGACGACGACGATGCCGCCGTATACTTTCCCCGACCCGTCCCTGAGAGGAGAGACGGTCACCGCCACCGAACGTTCACTTCCGCCGGGGTGGAAGCAGGAGAGCCTCTTGACGGAGACGGGCTTCTCGGTGCGCATCGCGTCCCCGAGGGCATGCATACAGTTGCCTTTGCAGCGCGTGCGAAGGGAAGGGAACGCCTTCCCGACCACGTCGGGGCTGAAACCGCAGATGTCCCTGGCCGCATCATTGATGTCGATGACCGCCAGGTCCTTGTCAACCAGGATGATGCCCTCTGCGATGCTCCGGAACAGACCCTCCAGGTTCGCTCGGTACCGCTCCTTTTCTTCCACCAGCGCCTTGTGCATGAGGGCCTGTCGGGTCACCCGCAGGAGCGATTCCTGTCCCACCGGCTTGGAGATGTAGTCGAAAGCGCCGAAACGGACCGCTTCCGCCGCCGTTTCAAGGCTCGGATACCCGGTGATCAGCACGACAGGGCAGGAAGGATTTTTTTGCTTGATCTCCCGCAGCAGGTCGATGCCGCTCCGCTCTTCAAGGATGATGTCAAGGAACACCAGATCATACTGCCTCTCCTGGAATCGCGCCCATGCTTCTTCACAGTCTTTCGCCGTCCAGACACCATACCCCTCGTCTGACAGAAAGCTCTCGAAGGTCACCCTGATGCCCTTTTCGTCATCGATGACAAGAATGGGTTCCTTCATGGAGCCTCCTCCGGCGCTTCAGCGGGGAGGTCGATCATCACCGTGGTGTATTCACCCTCAACGCTTTCGAGGGTCAGCCGTCCGCCATGATCGGCCACGATACCGTGACTGATGCTCAGTCCCAGCCCCGTTCCCTCGCTCGGGGGTTTGGTGGTAAAGAAGGGAGAAATCACCTTGTGTTGTATGTTCTTCGGGATGCCGCTACCGTGGTCGCACACCTCGATGCGGACGTGCGGCTTGCCTTCAACAGTGCAGCTTTCCCCCCTGATGTCCAGTGTCTTGTCCTGGTGCGGGCCGTGATATTTCTTGTTGAGCGCGTAACGGGCATTGCTGATAAGGTTCAGAAAGACCTGCTGGATCTGCTGCTGGTTCGCCCGTATCGGCGGGAGGTCCTGAGGCATTATCACCCTGAGCTTGATGCCGTCCCGTCTCAGTTGAGCATTGGTGAGGACAAAGGTCGCTTCCAGGATATTTTGGAGGGCGACGGGATGTTTGACGTCACTCCTGTCCCGCGCAAAGCCGAGCAGGCCTCTCACGATACCGGCAATCCTCCCGCCTTCGTTGACGATCTCTTCTGCGAATTCGTGCTCCCGCGAGGGCGGATCCGCCCTGTTCGCCAGAATCTGGGCGTAGTTGATGATGGAGTTGATGGGGTTGTTGATCTCATGGGCGACTCCGGCGGCAAGTTCCCCGAGGGAGGCGAGGCGCGCCGATCGGACGGCTTCCTCATGGAGTCTCAATTCCCGGGTGATGTCCCGGGCATCGAGGATGACGTTCTTCACCGTCCCCGACTCGTCTTTGACGGGGATCGCCATCACATCCCAGATGGTGCTGCCTGGTATTTCCAGGCGGGCCGTTATTCGCTGTCCACTTTGAAAACAGATCGGCGCGGGACAGTCGTCGCGATTGACTCCCAGTCCCGCCCAAAAGCTTTCGCTGGTCTGTCCGACAAGGGCTTCGGGCGTGAGGTCAGCTCGTGCGGAAGCTGCCTTGTTCACCCACAGGATCTTCAGGTCCGACGAAAGCAGAACGAGCATATCGGAAAGGGCATCGAGAAGGGCGTTGAGTTGCTGAGAGACCCTGCGATACCGCGCCTCGCTCTCCTCGATCATGGACCTGTTTCTCATGCGCTCCAAAAAGTCCCCGATCAATTCTGCGATCGTGCCGATGAGTGCGTCTTCTTCCTTCATGAAAGGACCGGCATCGATCGCAGGCCGCTCTGTGCAATAGACAACGGAGAGCGAACCCTGGACAGCGCCCTGGATGCGTATCGGTCTCTGCAGCTTCCACGGCGTGTCGCGGTAGTTGACCGTCTTGAACTCAAGACCGCTCAGGGTGACGCAGGCGCCGGTCGTCTCCGGGAACTGCCATCCCGAAGGAATCACGTTGACGACTTCATAGAGAGCAGACGCCATAGGCACTCCCTCCCCGCTCAGCAGGCGGTGCACCGTATTAAGACAGTTCAGCTCCTTGAGCCGCTCATTGAGATCATGGGTCTTCTTCTCAAGATCGCGGTAAGCCCGCCGAAGCTCTTCAGTCCGCTGCCTGATCCTGCATTCGAGCTCTTCGTTCGCCTCTTGCAATGCCTCCCGAGCCTTGCGCAGGTTCTCCTCGCTCTCGCGCAGGGCCACCTCCGCCTGCTTGCGCTCGGTGATGTCCTGGGTGATGCCGAAGCCACCTATCAGCGTGTCTTCCTCATCGAATTCAAGGTAGGCCTTCTCCCGCACCCATTTGACCTGTGCGTCCACCACGATGCGGTGTTCGATGTCGTAGGGCTCGCCGCGCAGGGCTGCATTCCACATCATGTCCACGCACTGCCGGTCGTCGGGATGAATTGTCGCCAGGAACGATTCGTAGGTTAACGGTGTCCCCTTGGGCACGCCGAAGATACGATAATTCTCATCGGACCATGTCAGGATGTTGCGGAGCACGTCCAGACGCCAACTGCCGATCTGCCCGACCGCCTGGGCGCGGTCCAGGTCTTCCCGGCTCTGGCGCAGGGCCTCCTCGGCCTGTCTGCGGGCGGTGACATCGAGTCCGTATATACGGACAAACCGCCCGTCCGGGAAATACTGCAGAGACTGCTGGAAGGTGCGTTCCCTCACGGTCACATCGCGCTGCGCGCTCCCGGTCAGTCCGTCCCGGAACGGCTGGGCCAAAGCCGTCCAATGCATGAACCACGGATGTGCCAATCCCTGTATTTCCAGGTCCGGCAAAAGTCGACGCGTCGCTGGATTGGAGTACCTGATCGCGCCGTCCAGGCTCACCTCCATGACAGGATTCGGATTTCGTTCGGGGAAGGACGCAAGATACGCCAACCTCTCCTCCGCCTGCTTGAGGCGGCTGATATCAAGGTTGATGCCGGCCCAGCAGATGATCCGGCCCTGCTCGTCATGCACCGGTACGCCGCGTGCGAGGACCGGATGCCAGTCGCCGTCGACGCCGCGGAAACGATGTTCTATATCCCACGTCCCGCCCGTGCGGACGCACTCCTTCCAGGCTGCTATGGTCTGTTCGGCATCGTCCGGGTGCAGCACATCGCCCCAGCCGAAGTCTGAGCATTGTTGCTGCGTGATGCCCACCAGCCTGAGGAAGCTCTCGCTGGCGTATATGTTTCGACCGTCGGGGGCACAGATCCAGATGCCATAGTCGATCGATTCTCCAATGGCGCGGTAAAGCCCTTCGCTTCGCCGCAGGGCCTCCTCGCCGCGTTTCTGCTCTGTGATGTCGTAGTTGATCCCGTCGAAGCGGACAGGTGTTCCATCGGCGCCGTACGTCGCCTGGCCGGCTGAGCGGACCCATCGAACTTCGCCGGTGACGGGATTGACGACGCGATGGTCGATCTCATACAACGAGCGCTCCCTGACCGCCTTCTCGACCGCCAGTCGTGTCGGCTCGCGATCGTCGGGATGCAGCCTGCTCCAGAACAGATCGACGGTGGGCTCGGTCCCGGCCGGAACACAGAACAGCTGTTTTGTCTTTTCGTCCCAGTTGAGGCTGCCAAGCGGCATTTTGTTAAGCCATGTCCCGACACCCGTTATCCCCAGCACCCAGGCAAGGCGTTCACGGCTTTGGCGGAGTTCTTCCTCAACCCGCTTGCGCTCGGTGATGTCATGGGCCACATGAACGGAGCCGATCATCTGCCCCTTATCGTCGTACATCGGTGTCGTGCTGACCAGAAAATCGCCGCCGAGACGCTCCTCGCGCACTTCTTCTATATGTTCACGACCGTCCTGCAATGTTCGGCACTGAGGGCAGAAGGCAGGCGGCACGGATGTCCCGTGCACGACTTCATGGCACGGCAGCCCGATGCACTCCGCAGGGCTGCGCCCCAAACGACGTGCCATCGCAGCATTCACCCGCCGGACCCGATGGCGGTTGTCCATGATCGCGATCAGATCCGGCACGCTGTCAAAGGTTCTCTCCCATTCCTGTTTGGCCCGGACTATCCTTTCCCCGGCGGCGAACCTGGACAGGGAGATGGCCAGATAGTCAGCCAGACTCTCCCACAGTGATAGGCCTTCAGGACTGAAACGCCCCTTTCTCCTGTCGTTCAACTGGAGC
Source organism: uncultured Nitrospiraceae bacterium (assembly GCA_963705105.1). GTDB lineage: Bacteria > Nitrospirota > Thermodesulfovibrionia > Thermodesulfovibrionales > Dissulfurispiraceae > CAVPIW01. Next base: position 1,009,364 of record CAVPIW010000006.1, read on the forward strand.
AGGCCCAGCCGCTCCTCTCCCGCACGGAGGCCGATCAGCGCAACCGACTCGTAGCCTTCCCCGTTGCACCTGTTTCTCGTGCGCGCCTGCCTGTCGGCGTCTGTGGTTGATGTCAGCAGCTCCGTCGTGCTGTTGGTCCAGAAGCTTCCCTTTTCCGTAAAGAAAGGCTTTGAAGGATCGAAACGCCCACAGATAACGTTGTCGCACATACATTCAAGGACCGGGTTGCCCGCGCCGTCGAGGATGAGCCGTCCCTCCCCGTCACGGGAGCAAAGACTATTTTCCAGAAGAACAAACTCCTTCGGGAACCCTCGCGTCTCGTAATACGGATAATCATGCTCCCGCCTGAGTCTTATGCCCACTGCCTCGCACCCGGACTTCCGCTGAAAGAAGTCAGTCGCAGCGTGAATCAGGTCATCGGTCCCCTTGCTTTCATTGGCAAGGTGAAGAAATCCGGCTACCGTCTCACGCTCCTCCTCCGCCCGCCTGCGAACCGTGATATCCTGAAACACTGTGGCGAATTTCCCCTTGCCCGGCGAAAAGACAGATATGGCGAAATACCTTTTCATCGGGGGGAAGTACGCCTCGAAAGCGAATGACTCACCTGTGGAAGCAACCTTTGCGTATATATCGATATACGGGGCCTCCCCTGTGCCGTAAAGCTCGGAAGCCCTCTTGCCGACGGCAACATTTCGGACAAGGCCCGTAATTTTCTCGTACGCCGGATTCACATCTGCGACCACATAGTCAACGGCCCTTCCATCCTCATACACGATCTCGTGCATGGCAAGGCCTTCGCTCATTGACGCATACAGGCTCTTCAGCCGCTCCCCGTTCCTTCGCAGCTCATCTTCCACCTCCTTACGCCGGGCGATCTCACGCCGGAGCTCTTCACTTGTCTCCTCGGCGAGCCGCCTGGCCCTGATGGCGTCTTCCAAGGCTTCAAGAACGGCCGCGCGTGATTCACGCAGACCTGCCTCGGAGGCCTCAAGCCTGTCACGGGAGACCCTGAGCTCTTCGTTCGCCGCGGCAAGTTCTTCGTTCGCTTCCCGGAGCCTCTCCATCACCCTGAGGACCCTCAGGTCCGTCACAATCACGCAGGCCGCCTCCATGTCGTCTGTCCTGAGGAGGCTTGCCGATATGCTCACAGGGACTGCAGGGTTTTCATTCCCCTTTGCCTTCAGGAAGGTCTCAAGAGCGCGGCTCTCCGGACCGACTTCCGCGATGAGGGCTGAAACGGAGTGACGCAGGTCTTCAGCCACGAAATCAAGGAATGACATCCCGAGCACCTCTTCGCGGGGTGCGCTCACAAGTTCGGCGAATCGGGGGTTGCAGAAGAGGATAAGCCCTTCGAACGTCATGGTGACCGCGCCTTCATTCATCGACTCGAAGAAGACCCGGTACGGATGGTCGGCGCCCTTCAAAGTATATATCCGGTCACCCGCGGGAGACGAGCAGACGAGCGCATCCACTTCTCCGCTCCTGATGGCGCGAAGGGCATCTTCCGCCTCCTCAAGCCGCGACCGGAGCTCCTGAATCTCCGGAAGCAGATCCATCCTGGGCTTGCCTTTCCCCGTCATTTCTTCAACCTCAGATCGAACCCGAGGAGGATGCGCTCCGTGTCGGACATGTCGCCGATGAACTTGCGGAGCGGAAGAGGCAGTTTCTTTATGAGGGTCGGCGCGGCGATGATCTGCTCACCTTTTGCGAGCACGGGGTTTTGGTATATATCGACGATCTCCAGATCGAAACGGCCGTTCAGGTGTTCTTCGCATATCTTCCGGATGTTCATGATCGCTTTGGAAGACCGGGGGGTCATTCCGGTAATGTACAGCTTCAGCACATATGTCTGACCCGAGGCCTCTTTTGCCGCCTTCTCCAGTTCCTCTCCCTGGTGTCTTTTCCCTGCCGCCATTTCTCATGCTCCCTGTTTGACGGGCACAAGGTTGAGCCCGACAAGAACGCGCTCTGTGTTCGACAGGTCTCCTATGATCTTTCTGACAGGGACGGGCAGCTTTCTCACCAGCGTCGGGAGAGCGACAATCTGGTCGCCTTTGGCGAGCTGCGGGTTCTCGATCAGGTCGATGATCTCGATCCTGTATTTGCCTTTGAGGTGCTCTTCACAGATCTTCTTCAGATTCGAAAAGGCTGCGATAGACTTCGGCGTCTGTCCTGCCACGTAAAGGCGCAGCTCCCAAAGATCCTTCCGCCCCTGAGTCTTCCCGGCCTTCCGGTCGCCTGCCGTCGCTTCACTTCTCTGCGCTTTCATTGTCCGCCTTCCTCATTTGGGCCAGCATCTTTCTGTCTCCGGCAAGCTGCTGCCGCCTCATCCTGTCTTCCAGGAGTGCAAGCCGCAACTCTTCCTCCGCATCGGCAAACTCGGCCCGCAGGGCCGCGGTCCGGGCCTCAAGCGTCTTTCTCTTCGTCTCGACGTCACGCTTTTTCCTTTCGAGTTCCTGCCTGCGGATGCGCTCATCCGTTTTCTCCTTCGCCTCCTCTGTCAGACGGGCCGACCCCATCAGTACCCTGCCTGCCCCTGTATAGACATCCAGAAGGTCGATGCCCTTGTCGGAGATGACGAGCTCCCGTATCTGGTGCGAATGGGCCATGCCGCGTGATTTGAGCACATAGAGCCCCCTCGTCCGCTCTCCGGCCTGCTCCAGCTCCCTCACCACGATCCATGTGTCCATGAGAGACGAGACGCCCACATCGGTCTGCTCGAGGTTCGTCCCTCCGATGGTGAGGTTCGTGCAGAGGCAGGTGATGCCCTGATCCTTCAGCATATCGATGAGTCTCATGATGACCAGCTTCACATCGGACGCGCTCGCCACGAAGGTGAAACTGCTGATGGGGTCTATGATCACCACCGAGGGCTCGAAGTCCCGCATCAGCCTGTGGATCGAGGCGAGAAACATCTCGAGACCGTGCGCGGTGGGGCGGACGGCGTTGAAACGCAGGGTTCCTTTTTTGACGTACGGCCCGAGGTCGATGCCGATGGACCTGCCGTTCCGTATGATCTGGCTTTCAGACTCCTCCGAGGCGACGTACAGGCAGCGTTCTCCGTTCCGGCAGGTTCTGTGCGCAAAGCACATGGCCATGCCCGTTTTTCCCGTGCCCGCGGTGCCCGTGATGAGGATGGTGCTCCCCCTGTAATACCCTCCGTTGAGCATCCTGTCCAGTCTCGGGATGCCGGTCCTGATGCGCTCGGTCGACGCCTTGTGCGTCAGACCCAGAGAAGTGACCGGCACGACCGAAAAACCGCTGTCGTCAATGAGGAAGGGGTATTCGTTCGTTCCATGGACGGAGCCCCGGTACTTGACTATCCGCATCCTCCTGGTCGATATCTGGTCCGTCACCCGGTGATCGAGGAGGATCACGCAATCGGCCACATACTCTTCCAGCCCGTGGCGGGTGAGTGTGCCGTCCCCTCTCTCTCCCGTGATGAGCGCCGTCACTCCTCTGTCCTTGAGCCACCTGAAGAGACGCCGCAACTCCGCCCGAAGGATGTTCTCATTCGGGAGACCCGAGAAGAGCGACTCTATCGTGTCGAGGACGATTCTCCTGGCGCCCACCGAGTTGATGGCGTTTTCAAGCCTTATAAAGAGCCCCTCAAGGTCGTACTCCCCTGTTTCCTCGATCTCGCTCCGCTCGATGTAGACGTAGTCAAGAGACAGCTTCTTCCGCTTCACGAGGGCTTCGAGGTCAAAGCCCAGTGAAGAGACGTTCTGCGCAAGTTCCCTCGTGTTCTCTTCGAAACAGACAAAGACGCCCGGCTCGTCGTACTGTTGCGCGCCACGGACAAGAAACTCCATCGCAAGAAGCGTCTTGCCGCACCCGGCGCTGCCGCAGACGAGCGTCGGTCTGCCCTTGGGAAATCCGCCCCCTGTGATCTCGTCGAGCCCGCGGATGCCCGTCGGGCATTTCTCAAGGACTGCTTTCACCATCCCCTTTGCCCTGGGAGCGGCAATGCCTGCGTTACCCGCCTTCGATGCACGATTCTTGGGGGCCTTGGGATGAGCAGTGCTTCCTTCAGGACCCGTCTTGTCTTTCTTCATTCTTCTATCACCTTTCTATCTGCACACTGGTAAGGTTATTGAACCGAGTCGTCACGATTTTATTGTATCACACACCCCTGTCCATAATGTCTTGCAGCAAAACCTTGAAAACGAGGATAGGGTGTGGTTTCTGAAGCAAAATTCACGGGTAAGGTGAACGGCGGCGGGAGTCGAAGGCGCACGCCGCAGCGGGAGCCGCACAGTGTACCGGAGAAGGCAAAGGTTTTCATGACAAAGGTATACACATGAGGAGAGGTAGTTTACCTTATCGTTGCAATACACTCCCGGGAAAGGCGGGGCGTATGCGCCGAAAACCTTGCTGCGGCGACACCTGTATCAAAACGAAAGATGAACTATACGCGAATGGTCGATGACACAAAGAGTGAAATCCTGAAACACGAAGATGACGAGGAGCATCGTCGCCTTCAGCAAGGCTTTGAGGCGTTTCGCCCCGCATTTCTATGCAACTACAGGGTTTATTTTGCGAAGAAAGCATGCCCTATCCTCGTGTCATGTTATTTTGGACACCAATGTGTACCACAGATACTTCCGGGTCGCACCAAGCTGCCCCGTCAGCGACCTCAAGGGGATGGGTTCCCCTTTTTCGTACCTCCCCGAAAGATCTTCCCCCTGAAAAGCCGGCCCGGCAAAGAGAAAACCCCGGTTACTTCAGGAACGTGTTGCCCTGCATATCGACACAGACGTTGTCGACGTAGTCAAAGTCGTGATAACAGCCGATGCATCTCCCCCTGCAGTCGTAGTACATGGAATTGCACGCCGGAGCAGCCTCTGCGGCGTCAAACACCACGACCCTTCCGACAGAGAAGCTGGATCTCGCATCCTTGTAACAGGTGATGTTGATACCGTCGTCAGCGCACGCCGGCCCGGTGAAACAGGACACAGTGAGCACGATCCCCAAAAGAACGCCTGCCTTAAAAAGTATCGCAAAAAAAGGGTGTCTTTCTCGTCGTTTCACTCTTTTCATGATTTCCTCCTGAAAGTGCCTATGTCAATCCTGTTACTCGGGGGGCTCCTTTTTCTCCTGCGCCTTTTCCCCGGGCCTCTCCGCCATTCTCTTGCAGGCCGCGGACAGTTCCTGCATATGCTCCCTTAAACATCTGATGATCCGGCCCTCTCCGGGCTTGACATCCTTGCAGTACTTTTCCATATCCCCGGAGCAGGCCTGCTGCGCTTCCGCCAGTTTCTTCTTCGACTCTTCGATCTTGCCCTTGCACGAAGCCGAAAGCTCCGTCTGGTGCTCGTTCAGGCAGCTGAGGATGCGACCTCCTCCCGGCTTCACCTCCTTGCAGTATTTCGCAATTTCCTCCGCGCACGGGAGTTCCTGTTCCGCTGCATAGATCCTGCCCCCTGCACTCCCGCAAAGGACGACAAATGCAAGGGCAAACGTCTGCACGCCGATGACATGCCACACAATCCTTTTTTTCATTCTTTCAGCCTCCTCAGGCAATTGACCTGCCTTCATCCGAGTTTTTGGGCTTCGCTTCACAGCCGGGAGCCTCTCCACGTCAGCGGCAATATCGTTATTTCACTTTTTTATCCCGCCTGCAGGTTGCGTCATGTCACTGTTTGACCAATTCGACCCGCCGATTCTTGGCCCTTCCGTCCTCCGTGTCGTTCGATGCGATGGGCGCAAGAGAGGCGACACCATACGGCTTCAATCGCGCGGCGGCTATTCCGTATTTGCCGGAGAGGACCCGAACAACCGCTTCGGCACGGTCCTTCGACAGCTTCATGTTCGAATCAAAGGAGCCGACGTTGTCCGTATGGCCGACGACATATATCTTCAGCGCGCCATCGTTCCTGAGGAGCTTCCCGATCTCCGAGACAGCGGCATCGGATTCGGGCTTTATCTCGGATTTTCCGGTGTCGAAGTATATGCCGTATATCGCAACGCGGCCGGTTGCATTGATATCCTTGCCCATCGCCTCGGCGTTCGCCACCACCTCCTGCTTCATGGTCTCTCTTTCCAGCATGGTAAGCCGGTACATGTTGTTGTAAGACCTGACTTCGACCCAGGTCTCTTTGCCCTCCTTTTGGAGTACGATTGTGGATGTTTTGTTGAAGTTGTCGTCGAAGATGACCTTTCCGCCGATCTTCTTGAGGGCATCCTGGATGTTCCGGCGGATTTTCAACTCTCCGGGCTCCGCAGCGCCCTTGTTCAGGCGGTATTCGATGTAATATTTGTGGCCCTCGACGCTGACCTGCTTTTTGTCGTGGTTGATAAATTTATGGCTGTCGAACTCGGTGTCCTTATAACCCGATATGTGGAAGTCGGGCATCCTCGAAAGCAGTGGGTGATCCTTGCTTCCCATTATATCCTGTTCGGCCACAGAAAGACTGAAACTTGCCATCACGAAGAACAGACCGAAAATTACCGTCATTGCATGCTTCATTATTCCTCCTCGTATGAAATGTCGTATGCCGTCGTCACAGGACGTCGCCATGGCATCACTTTACCACAAGACGGGGTGATTCACAAAGGATGCAAACTCCCTTGAATCAAAGGACATCAATGGAAAAGCTCACAATTCTGCGCATTATTACTCCGGTAAATGAAAACGTCTGATTGTGTCATTGCCGCAAGCCCGGTCAAGCCGGGACAGGCTCCGCGCGTCGGCAATACTTTTGAAAACAAAGAAGGTTTCCGGTCAAACCGGAATGACAGAGCACAATACAGTTCATCTCTTTACCTTATCGTTGCAATACACGCCCGGGAAACGCGGGGCGTATGCGGCGAAAACCTTGCTGCGGCGACACCTGTATCAAAACGAAAGACGGCTTATACGCCTATGATCGATGACACAAAGAATGGATTCCTGAAACACAAACCTGACGAGGAGTATCGTCGCCTTCAGCAAGGCTTTGAGGCGTTTCGCCCCGCATTTCTATGCAACTGCAAGGTTTAATTGCCGGGCTAATAAGAAACAGAAAGAATTCTATATTTCATGAGCAAAGCGTCACATGATAGCCCGGGATGACCGCCTGTTTTTCAGGTGGTCCTGCGGAATCGAAAGCTTGTCCGCAAAGGAAGCATTCCATATTCCCTGCCTTGTCTTTTCAGGACACTCGCGAGGGTGTCTTCGTTGACTCGACTCACGGCACTTCTGTAGACTACCGGGATGGAAAAAAAGATCTTCAGGATCTTCGAGGAAAGCATCGCCGTCAAGGAAAAATTCGTCAGGGCCTACGCGCCGCTCATCGCGGAGGTCTCGCGGCTGATCGCCGACGCCTTCAGTGACGGCAAAAAGGTCATCATCTTCGGCAACGGCGGCAGCGCCTGCGACGCCTCCCACATCGCGGCGGAATTCGTCAACCGCTTCAAGCGGGACAGGCCGGGACTGCCCGCACTCGCCCTCAACACGGATATGGCTGTCCTCACGTCCATCGCCAACGACTATGACTACTCGGAGATATTCGCCCGTCAGCTCAAGACGCTCTCCGACACGGGAGACATCGCCATCGCCATCAGCACGAGCGGTAACAGCCGGAACATCCTCAAGGCCGTCGACGTCGCCAAGAAGAAAGGCCTGCGGACGATCAGCTTCACCGGCCAGAAGGGCGACAAGCTGGCGTCGAAGAGCGAGTTTTCCTTCGTCGTCCCCTCGGACGACACACCCCGGATCCAGGAGACCCATATCACCCTGGGGCATGTCATCTGCCAGATGGTGGAGGAGATACTCTTTGAGGTCCCGAGGAAGCTTTAGCATCGCTTCCCCTCGCGAAACCGCCATGCCATCCCCTTCAGTGGCCGTAAAGATCCTCGGCATCGACCCCGGAAGCATTTATTGCGGGTATGGTCTCATCGGGACAACGGGCAGCGGAATGCGCCGGGGCGACGGCCGGACCTCCGGCATCCGTTATCTCTCGTCGGGGAGGATCGTGCTGCCCCAAAAACATGACCTCCCGACGAGGCTGAGGGAGCTTTACGGCAACCTCGTCGAGGTGATCGAGGAATACGATCCCGACGAAATCGCCGTGGAGCGCATCTTCTTCGCCCGTGGCATCAGGGCGGCCCTCAGTCTCGGCCACACGAGGGGCGTCGTCCTCCTCGTCGCGTCCATGAAGAAGCGCCCCATTTATGAATACAGCGCCCTTGAAATCAAGCAGGCCGTCGTGGGCTACGGCAGGGCGGCGAAATTTCAGGTGTCCGCCATGGTGAGAGAGATCCTCCGGATCGGTCACACCCTCAGCCCTGACAGCGCCGACGCCCTCGCCCTCGCCATCTGCCATGCGAACACGCGGAAAAGCTTGACGCGCGATATGGCCGGGGCTGCCGGAGCATGATCGCATCACTCAGGGGAAAGATCCTCTTCAAGAGGCCCGACAGCCTCACCGTCGACGTGCACGGCGTCGGCTACCACGTCATCACGCCCGTCGGTCTCTATCCGTCGTTGCCCGACGAGAGTGCGGAGGTCTTTCTCTTCATACACACCCACGTCAGGGAGGACACCCTTCAGCTCTATGGGTTCCTGACGGAAGAGGAGAGGAGGATCTTCGCCACCCTCATCGGCGTGTCCGGCATCGGCCCGAAGATCGCCCTCAATGTCCTCTCGACGATCCCCCCCGACCGCTTCCTCCGTGCCATCGACGCGGAAGAGGTGGATCTTCTCTGCAGGGTCCCCGGTCTCGGCAAAAAGACCGCTCACCGGCTGATCCTCGAGCTGAAGGAAAAACTCCCTGTGACCCGTGAAAGGAGGGACGCGCTGTACGATGACACCCTCTCAGCCCTCGTCAATCTCGGGTACAAGAAGGCCGTCGCCCAGGCCGCCCTCGACAGGGCGAGCACCGGCGGAAGCCGCGACATTGAAAGTTTGCTCCGCGAATCATTAAAATATCTGACAAAGGAATGACACTCCCTCGGCATCAGAACGGGCAGACGCAATGAGGGTCGACGACAGAGAGTCGCATCCCCTGGCTCCGGAGGCGCAGAACGACGACGTCGCCTACGAAACAACCCTCCGCCCCCGGACCCTCTCGGAATTCATCGGCCAGCAGCGCCTGCGGGAGAACCTCCAGATTTTCATCGCCGCGGCCCGTCTCCGGAAGGACTCCCTTGACCATGTCCTCTTCTGCGGCCCCCCCGGTCTCGGCAAGACGACACTGGCCGCCATCATCGCCAGCGAGCTGGCCGTCGGCATCAAGAGCACCTCGGGCCCGGTGATCGAGCGGCAGGGCGATCTCGCCGCGATCCTGACGAACCTCTCCGAATGCGACATCCTCTTCATCGATGAGATCCACAGGCTGCCCCGCGTCGTCGAGGAGGTCCTCTATCCCGCCATGGAGGACTTCAAACTCGACATTATCATCGGCCAGGGACCGAATGCGAGGACCCTCAAGCTCACCCTGCCCCGGTTCACCCTCATCGGCGCCACGACGCGGACGGGCCTGCTCACGTCACCGCTCAGGGACCGTTTCGGTGTCATCTTCAGGCTCGAGTTCTACGAGCCCGAAGAACTGAAGGAAATCGTGGACCGCTCGGCCCGCCTGCTCGGCATAGAGATCGGCGCGGACGCATCCATAGAAATCGCCCGGAGATCGCGGGGCACACCGAGGATCGCAAACAGGCTCCTCAAGAGGCTCAGGGACTTCGCGCAGGTCAAGGGAAACGGGACCATCGACCTGGCCATCGCCCGGGATGCGCTGAAGGCGCTCGATGTGGACCACCGCGGGCTCGATGAGATCGACAGAAAGCTGCTCAGGACGATCATCGACAAGTTCAACGGAGGTCCGGCAGGCATCGATGCCATCGCCGCCTGTCTCAGGGAGGACAGGGACACCATCGAGGACGTCTACGAGCCCTTTCTCCTCCAGGAGGGGCTCATCGAAAGGACATCACGGGGCAGGCTCGCCACCCGCCTCGCCTATGAGCATCTCGGCATGGCTTTTCCGGGGGGACTGTTCAACCAGTGAAACTCCTCATGCATATCTGCTGCGCCAACTGCGCCCTCTATCCCCTTTCCGTCCTGAGAGAACGCGGCCTCGAGGTGACGGGACTCTGGTTCAACCCGAACATCCACCCCTATACGGAGTACCGGAGCAGGATCGAGGCGGTGCAGACACTCGAGACCCTCCGGCGTCTCGACATGGAGTACGTCGACTGGTACGGGCTGCGCGACTTCGTCAGGACCGTGGCGTGGAAGGAGGGCGAGCGGTGCCTCCACTGCTATTCCGTCAGGCTCGAAAGGACGGCGCGCCGGGCCGCCGAACTCGGCGCGGACGCCTTCACGACGTCTCTGCTCGTCAGCCCCTACCAGAAGTTCGATCTCATCACCGGGATCGGCAGGCAGATGCAAAACCGCCATGGCGTGGAGTTTCTGGCCGAGGACTTCCGGCACGGGTACGGCAAGGGCCGCAGGATGTCGAGGGAACTCGGACTATACAGGCAGAAATACTGCGGCTGCATCTATTCGGAAATGGAGCGGTTCGCCCCGAAGGAGACGGTGGAGGACGCGGCGACACCGCACGTGCACTGAGTTGGGCGAGATCGGAAACATCGGCAAAATCGTCTTGATTGCGGGCGTCGTCATGGTCGTCCTGGGAGGTCTCCTCATGCTGTCCGGGAAGATACCATGGATCGGCAGGCTGCCCGGGGACATCATCGTGGAGCGGAAGAATTTTACCTTTTACTTCCCGCTTGCGACGAGCATCGTCCTGAGCGTCATCCTGTCGCTCATTATCTGGCTCATCGGGAGGAAATAGTGAAGCTTGACGTTTCAAGAACCGTGAGGAAAGGCGGGGCAATCCTCAGTTTCGTCCCCCTGTTGCTCCTCGTACTCTTCGTCATACCTGCTTTCGCGGAGACGACGGTCAGGGTGCTGCTCCTGGAGAATTCCTCGAAAAGGCTCCCGCAGAAAAATGAGAAAATGGAGCGCATGGGGCACACGCGAGGCGACGTGCTCCTGAGCGGTCTCCAGTACTCGGGGAAGATCGAGGTGTGGAAGGGCGAAAAGGGTCTGTACCTCATCAATATCGTCCCCCTCGAGGAATACGTCAAAGGTGTCGTCTCCGCCGAAGTGGGCAAAGGATGGGACGCCGAGGCCCTGAAAGCGCAGGCCGTCGTCGCCCGGACGTACGCGCTCTATCAGATGGCCAACAACCAGGCCCCCCAGGGGCTTTATAACCTCACATCATCGGTGCTCCACCAGGTCTACAAGAGCAGCGGCATCCCCGAATCCGTGTCACGGGCCGTCGAGCAGACGAGGGGCGAGATACTCACCTTCTACGGCAGGCCGATCCTCGCCTACTACCATTCGACGAGCGGTGGCATGACGGAAGACCCCGCCGAGGTCTTCGGCAAAGCCCATGCCTACCTGAGGCCCGTCGAAACGAACTGCGAGCTGTCCCCGTACTATATGTGGGAAAAGCGGATCCCCGTCATCGAGATCGAGAAAGCCCTCGGCCTCCGTGACATCATCGAGATCTATATCGGGCCGAGGACCGTTTCGAACCGCGTCAGGGACCTCCGCATCGAGACGAAATCGGGCTCCGTCACCATGGCCGCGAAAGACGTGCGCCGAAAGATCGGCTGGGACCGGCTGCCGAGCACCATGATCACGACCCTTGTCAGGGACGGAGACGCCTTCGTCTTCGAGGGCAAGGGGTACGGCCACGGTGTCGGCATGTGCCAATGGTCTGCCCTCGAGATGGCCAAGGGGGGCTCGACGTACCGGGACATCCTCGCGAAGTTCTATCCGGGCGCTCTCATAGAGCTTCATGAAGACCGCTGACTTCGACTTCTCCCTGCCTGAGGGAATGATCGCCCTGCGGCCGTCCCCCAGGCGGGATCTCTCACGGCTCCTCGTTCTCCGCAGGGACGGCTCCATCGAGCACCGTCGCTTCATGCACCTGCCGGAATATATCGGCGCCGGCGACCTGCTCATCCTGAACGATACGAAGGTGTTCTGCGCCCGCCTCCTGGGACGGAAAAAGTCGGGGGGGAAGATCGACATCCTCCTCCTGCGCCGGATGGACGACGGCGCCCGCTGGGAAGTGCTCTACAGGGGCAGATATGCCGGCATTGTTACCGTCGGCGACGGCGTAACAGCAGAGGTGGGACCCCGTGAAGACGGTGAGGGAAAATACCTGCGCTTCCTCGATGTTGACCCGCCGGAGGTTCCCGGTCTCATCGCCGCCCGGGGTTCCATGCCCCTTCCGCCCTATATCAAACGCCTCCCCGACGACGAGGACCGGCTCCGTTATCAGACGGTCTATGCAACAAAGACGGGATCCATCGCCGCCCCTACGGCGGGCCTCCACTTTACGAACTCCCTCCTGCGCCGCATCCGCGACAGGGGGGCGAAGGTGAGGACCGTCACTCTCCACGTCGGGCCGGGCACATTCAAGCCCATTGTCAGCTCATCCATCGACGAGCACAGGATGGACAGGGAGTACGCAGAGATCCCCCGGGTGCTTATCGATGAAATCGCGCACGCCAGGGCCTCGGGCGGGCGCGTCTTCGCCGTCGGCACAACGGTGACGAGGACCCTCGAAGGATACCTGAGCGGCGCCTTCAGCCCCCTGTGCGTCCACCGGTCAGGGTCCGGGGACAACGGGACGATCAGGGGGTACACGGACATCTTCATGTACCCCGGCTATCGCTTCAAGGCCGTCGACTGCCTCGTCACCAATTTCCACCTGCCCCGGTCGACGCCCCTCCTGCTCGTGTCAGCCTTCAGGGGCTTCGAAAATGTCATGAAAGCTTACGGGGAAGCCATTGCCGAAGGTTATAGATTTTTTTCCTATGGTGATGCTATGGTACTTTTATGACTACATGCATTCCTTACTGTGCCTTCTCTTTTCAGGGTTTCCGCGCACACGTTGAATAACGGGAGGACGGAGACGAAAACAATAGAGCTCCTCCTGGACGAGCAGAAGGAGTACCCCTTCATCCACGGCGGCCTCGACAAGACCATGAAGGTCGTCGAAGAGACCCTCAAGGTGGCCATCAGCATTCGCGGCAACAAGCTCCTCATCCAGGGCGAAGACGGGCATGTCGCGAAGGCCGAAAAGCTGATCCAGGAGATCAGGTCCGTCAACCGTGACGGCTATGCGCTCAAGCCCGAGGATATCAGCTACGCGCTCCGGTCCCTCTCGGAAGGGGGGGAGCTTTCGATCCAGGAGCTCTTTTCACGTAACATCCCCGTGTCGTCGAAACGGCGGTTCATCATCCCCAAGACGGACAACCAGCGCCTGTACATCGAGGCGATCCAGCGCTACGACATCGTCTTCGGCATCGGGCCGGCCGGGACGGGAAAGACCTACCTCGCCATGGCCATGGCGATCAACGCATTCCTGTCCAAGCACGTTTCACGCATCGTCCTCGTCCGCCCCGCCGTTGAGGCGGGCGAAAAGCTCGGTTTTCTGCCGGGCGACATCGCCGAGAAGGTCAGCCCCTATCTCCGGCCCCTGTATGATGCGCTGTTCGATATGATGGAGATCGACAAAGCCTCCAAGCTCATCGAGAGGGGGATCATCGAGATCGCGCCGCTCGCTTTCATGAGGGGCAGGACGCTGAACGACTCCTTCATCATCCTCGACGAGGCGCAGAACACGACGACGGAGCAGATGAAGATGTACCTGACGAGACTCGGCTTCGGCTCGAAAACGGTGATAACCGGCGACATCACGCAGATCGACCTGCCCCAGGGGAGGGTCTCGGGGCTTGTCGAGGCGATCCGCATCCTGAAAGACATCGGGGACATCAACATCACCTTCTTTACGCAACGGGACGTCGTGCGGCACAGACTCGTCCAGGAGATCGTCAAGGCCTATGAACATCATGAAAAACGGGATGCCGAAGAGTAGCGCCCCGCCGCCGAAGAAGCGCAGGAACGTCGCGGAGATACTGAGACAGTTCCGCGAGAAATACCGCGACGATATGTCTCAGGTCGCGGCTCTCCTCGGACTGAGCTTCCTCTCCGCGCTCATCATCCAGGAAACGGTCGACATCGCCAGATTCCTCGGGACCTTCATGCTCACGAGCCTGGTCCTCCTCATTTTCTACAAGGACATCAAGCGCTACAAACCTTTATACCTGAAGAACTACAAGATGCTCGTCCTGCTCTGCCTGCTCATCACGGGTACCCTGCTGGCCAGCCGCGTTTTCGCCTTTCTCCACTCGGGGATGGAACGGGGCCTCGATCTTCCCGCGGGAGGAGCCTTCATCTACGGCTTGCCCGTGCCCATCGGCTCGATGCTCGTCACACTCGTCTTCGATTTTCACACGGCCATCATCTTCTCCTTCGTGATCAGCCTGCTGGCAGGCATATGGCAGAACAACCCCCTCTTTGCCGTGTACGCTTTCATCGGCAGCCTGACAGCGGCCTTCTGCGTCATCCGCTGCAAGAAAAGGTCCGCCCTCATCAAGGCCGGACTCGCCGTGACGGCAATAAACCTGCTCACGTCGGCGATCATCCTTGTCTACAACAGCACGATCCTGACGCCCGTCGCCATATCGACCTTCTTCTTCGCCGCCATCTCGGGCATCATGGTGGCAGGCGTGGTGTCGCTCATTCTTCCCGTCATCGAGTATCTCTTCGGCGTGACGACGGACATCAGCCTCATAGAGCTCCTCGACCTGGATCAGCCCCTTATGCGGAACATGCTCATCACCACCCCCGGCACGTACCACCACAGCGTCATCGTCGGCAACCTTGCCGAGGCCGCCGCCGAGGCCGTCGGGGCCAATCCCCTCCTGGCCCGCGTGAGCGCCTATTATCACGACATCGGAAAGATGAAGATGCCCGAGTATTTCGTCGAAAACCAGACGAACAACGTGAACAGGCATGACAAACTCCTCCCCCACATGAGCAGCATGATCCTCACCGCCCATGTCAAGGAAGGGCTCGAACTGGCGAGGCAGTATAAACTCCCCCAGACGGTGACCGACATCATCCAGCAGCACCACGGCACAAGCGTGATCACCTACTTCTATCAGAAGGCCGTCGATCAGAGCGCCGAGCAGAAACCCCTGAAGGAGGACTACCAATACCCCGGCCCGAAACCGCAGACGCGGGTCGCCGCCCTCGTCATGATGGCCGATGCCGTCGAGGCGGCGTCACGGACCCTGACGGACCCGACGCCGGCGCGCATCGCCGCCCATGTCGAGAAGATCATCAACAACATCTTTCTCGACGGCCAGATCGACGAGTGCGAGCTCACCCTGAAGGACATCTCCGAGATCAAGCGGCGTTTCACCCATACATTGATGGGCATCTTCCACAGGCGGATCGTCTATCCGGAAGTGCAGAGAGGCCATCAGAAGGCCGAAAAGTCGGCGACGGTCGTCGCCATGCCGGTCAAACCGCAGGAAAAGCCGGCACCGCTACCGGCGCCGCCACAGGGAAATGGACATCGTCATCCGGAACAGCCAAAGGCTGATACGCATCCACCCCCCGCGGATCGAGAAGACGCTCAGGAGCGTTCTCAGGCACTTGGCCCGTAGGACCGGGGATTCCCTCGTTATACCGGTCCGTTCATCATCGGGGCGTCGCATGCACATTCCCCTCGACAGCGTCGAGATCGGCATCCTTTTCGTCAATGACCGGCGGATCCGTGAGATGAACAGGCACTACCGCGGCATCGACAGAGTCACCGATGTGTTGTCCTTCTCTCAGCTGGAAGAGATGGCAGAGTCGCCGGGACAGGGGCGCATGCTCGGCGTCTCGGGGATGACGGACGTCCCGGTCCCCTTCGGCGATATCATCATCGGCCTGCACCAGGCACGGAGGCAGGCGAAGGAATACGGACTGACCCTTTCCGTCGAAATCTCCCGGCTCCTCGTTCACGGCCTGCTCCACCTCATCGGCTACGATCACGAGAAGGGCGGGCCACAGGCACGTACGATGCGGGCGAAGGAGCGTGAACTCCTCGGCGTCCTCGGCATCACCCTCTGAGCCATGCCGCTCAGGAGGTGGGTCGACAGCGCGAACAACGCCATCGAGGGCATCCTTTACGCCGCCCGGACGCAGCCCCATGTCCGGTACCATCTCTATTCCGCGGCGATCATTTTGCTCATCAGCTACGTCCTCGGGATCGAACGCACCGACTTCCTTGTCATCACCGTCGCCGTCATCCTCGTGCTCCTCGCGGAAATGATGAACACGGCCGTGGAATACGTCGTCGACATGATCTCACCGGAATTCAGCGAGGAGGCCCGCATCGCCAAGGATGTCGCGGCGGGAGCGGTACTTATCACCGCCTTCGGCGCCGTCGTCCTTGGCTACATCATCCTGTTTCCGTATTTCAGTACGATCTTCGAGCGGGGCCTGTCCGTCGCCCACCATTCCCGGGAGGAGATGATGCTCATCTCCGTCGTCATCGTCCTCATCGTCGTGATCATGATGAAGTCCTATTTCGGCACGGGCCATCCGCTTCGGGGCGGCATGCCGAGCGGCCACGCCGCCATCGCCTTCTCCGTCTGGACGGCCGTCACGATCATCTCCCGGAGCTTCAGCGCCTCCCTCGCCTGCTTCATCCTGTCGATGCTCATCGCCCAGAGCAGGATCGCCGTGAAGGCCCACAGGCCTATTGAGGTGATCGCCGGCGCCCTCCTCGGGGCCTTTACAACAGGGCTGCTTTTCGCGATCTTTTACCTGTGAAGGTCGTTTTCGTTGGGGTCAGACTTGCGTATTGCTTTTGCTGGGTATGGTTTAGGGGAGTAACTCGGGAGGGAGGCAACGACGAATGAGTGAAGGTCGTTTTCGTTGGGGTCAGACTTGCGTATTGCTTTTGCTGGGTATGGTTTAGGGGAGTAACTCGGGAGGGAGGCAACGACGAATGTATCAACAGCGAGAACCGGTCATGTGGAAAATCTCCGGATAGCGCGTGCTCGCGCCTTGGCAGCCTCATCTGCACGGTTCCTCGGTGGCGCGTTCGTCTCAAGGGAGTCCAGGAGGGTTCTGGAAACTGCCGCCACCTCGTCAGCAGCCGCAAGGAAGGCAGCTTCGTTCGCTTTCGACGGCTTGTTGAAACCGCTCACTTTTCTGACGAATTGCAATGAGGCTGCACGGATCTCTTCGTCTGTAACAGGCGGCTCAAAGTTGAAGAGTGTCCTGATATTCTTACACATGAACGTTACCGTGACGCGTCAGATCACCTGACTTACCCTTTCTGTTGCATGAAAAAAGGCGGGGCGAAGCACTCTGAAAACAGTGTCAGTGTCAGTGTGAGTGTCAGTGTCGGAAAAGATGTCCAGTTCTCCTGACATCGGCTTATGCCTCGCCTTCCGTAACGATACAGGTGTCGCCGCAGCAAGGCTTTCGGCGCATACACCCCGCCTTTTCGGAGACCCAATTGCAACAATAAGGTTACTTTCCTGTTTTGGCCTGCCAGAGTCCGAAAGTCGCGCCCGTCGGATCCGTAATCACGCTGAACCACCCCATATCCGGGACCTCGGTAACGTCCTTGCAGATCGTCGCGCCCAGAGCCTGAGCCTTCCTTGTCGAGGCAGCGATGTCATCAACGAGAACATAGGGAAACCAATTATCAGGTATTTCAGGCATGGGCTTCGTCATCATCCCTCCGCCTGTCCCCTCTCCAACGTTGATTATTGTGTAGTCCATACCGGGGATTTGTTCCAGCTTCCAGTCGAACAAGCTGGTGTAGAACTGCCTGGATTTGCCGGTGTCTTGAGTCTGCAATTCGATGTGAACAAAAGGATTCCCCATGGTGCACCTCCCGCAGGTTACTCATATACTTAAGCCTATTTCACAAAATGTCTTCCGTCAAGTGGCCGGACCCTTGCACCCATTTCACAGGGCGCGGAACGCCGGATGGAACAGGTGTGAGGAATCCTTCTCCTCACCTGATGTCCGCATGATAATCCTGCAGCGACTTCACGCCACCCTGTCCGCTTCGGAAGGCCTCGATGCCGCGCATGGCGGCCGTCGCCGCGGCCATAGTGGTGATGTACGGGATCTTATACTTGATCGCCGCTTTCCTGATGTATGAATCGTCGTACTTGCTCAGCCTGCCGCTCGGCGAATTGACGACGAGGTTGATCTGTCCGTTCTTTATCTGATCGACGATGTGCGGCCTCCCCTCGTGCATCTTGTTGACCCGGTCCGCAGCGATGCCGTTGTCTTCAAGAAACTTGTGGGTCCCCTTCGTGGCGGCGATCGTGAATCCCAGGTCCCTGAACCGCTGCGCCACCGTCAGCGCCGCGTGCTTGTCTTCATCGGACACGGTGATGAGAACGGCGCCTTCCGTCGGAAGGTGCTGCCCCCCCGCCTCCTCGGCCTTGTAAAAGGCGAGGCCGAATGAATCCGCCATGCCGAGCACTTCTCCGGTGGACCGCATCTCGGGCCCGAGGACGGGATCTACTTCGGGAAACATGTTGAAGGGGAAGACCGATTCCTTGACGCCGAAGTGCGGAAAATGGCGCGTGACGAGATTCAGTCCCGCCAGGCCCTCTCCAAGCATGATCTGCGTCGCTATGCGGGCCATGGGGATATTGCAGACCTTCGAAACGATCGGCACGGTCCGGGAAGCCCGCGGATTCGCCTCGAGCACATAGACCCTGTCATTCGAGATGGCGTACTGGATGTTCATGAGGCCAACCACGCGAAGCTCCAGCGCGATCTTTCTCGTGTATTCCCGGATCGTCTCGAGGTGTTTCGCGGGTATGCTTATGGGCGGGATGACGCAGGCCGAGTCACCCGAATGGATGCCGGCGAGCTCGATGTGCTCCATGACGGCCGGCACGAAGGCGTCCGTTCCGTCGGACAGGGCGTCGGCCTCCGCCTCGATGGCGTTTTCGAGGAACTTGTCGATGAGGATAGGCCTGTCGGGCGTCACCTCGACGGCTGACAGCACGTACCTCTTCAGCATCTCCCCGTCATGGACGACCTCCATGCCCCTGCCGCCCAGCACGTAGGACGGCCTCACCATGAGGGGATACCCAATCCTCCCGGCAATCTCCAGGGCCTCATCGAGGGTGCTCGCCATGCCCGATTCGGGCATGGGGACACCGAGTCTCTTCATCATCGTGCGGAAACGGTCCCTGTCTTCGGCGAGATCGATCGTCTCCGGCGTCGTTCCAATGATCCTGACCCCGGCCTCGGCGAGCTCCTTTACGATGTTAAGGGGTGTCTGACCGCCGAACTGGACGATGACCCCCTCCGGTTTTTCCTTCTCGTAGATGCTCAGCACGTCTTCGACCGTTATAGGCTCGAAATAGAGTTTGTCCGACGTGTCGTAGTCCGTCGAAACTGTCTCGGGGTTGCAGTTGATCATGATGGACTCGTAGCCCAGGTCCCGGATTGCAAGGGCGGCGTGAACGCAGCAGTAGTCGAACTCGATGCCCTGGCCGATCCTGTTGGGCCCGCCGCCGATGACCATGATCTTGCGCCGGTCGCTTGCCGGAACCTTATCAGGACCGTTATAGGTGGAGTAATAATAAGCCGCATCTTTAACGCCGCTCACCGGCACGGCATCCCATGACTGGGACAGGCCGAGGGCCAGCCTGCGCGCCCTGATCTTCTTCTCCGGCACATCGAGAAGCCGCGCGAGGTAACGGTCAGCAAAGCCGTCCTTCTTGGCCCTGACGAGGAGTTCATCGGGGAGGACCTTCCCTTTGCTTTTCAGCATCTCCTCTTCGAGGTCGACAAGCTCCTTCATCTGCCCGATAAACCACGGCTTTATATAGGTCTTCTCATAGAGCGCCTCGATGGTCGCGCCTTTCCTCAGCGCCTCGTACATGATGAACTGGCGCTCGCTCGTGGGCCAGTTGAGGAGGTCCATGAGCTCGGCGAGGCTCTTCCGGTTGAAGTCCCTGGCGAAGCCGAAGCCGTGCCTGCCGATCTCCAGGGACCTGATCGACTTCTGGAGGGCTTCCTTGTATGTCTTGCCGATGCTCATGACCTCGCCGACAGCCCTCATCTGGGTGCCCAGCCTGTCCTCGACGCCGCGGAACTTCTCGAAGGCCCATCGGGCGAATTTCACGACGACGTAATCGCCCCAGGGCGTGTACTTCTCGAGGGTCCCTTCTCTCCAGTAGGGGATCTCGTCGAGGGTCAACCCCGCCGCGAGCAGCGACGAGATGCGCGCGATGGGAAAGCCCGTCGCCTTCGATGCCAGTGCCGACGACCGCGATGTGCGGGGATTGATCTCGATGACGACGACCTCGCCCGTTGCGGGATTATGGGCGAACTGGATGTTCGTCCCGCCGATGACCTGGATGGCCTCGACGATGTCATAGGAGTATTTCTGGAGGCGTTCCTGGAGCGCTGTGTCGATGGTCAGCATCGGCGCCGTGCAGAAAGAGTCGCCCGTGTGGATACCCATGGCGTCCACGTTTTCGATAAAACAGACGGTGATGCACTGGCTCTTCGCGTCGCGGACCACCTCGAGCTCGAGCTCCTCCCAGCCCAGGACGGACTGCTCGATGAGGATCTGGCCGATGAGGCTGGCGGCAATACCCCTGCTGGCCACAGTCCTCAGCTCCTCGATGTTATAGACGAGGCCGCCGCCCGTCCCGCCCATGGTGTAGGCGGGCCTGACGACAACGGGGAAGCCGAGCTTCGCCACGATCTCCTCGGCCTCCTCGACGGTGAAAGCGGGCTCGCTGAGGGGCATGGGAATACCAAGGCGGTTCATGGTCTCCTTGAAGGCGATGCGGTCCTCACCCCGCTCGATGGCATCGGCCTGAACACCGATAATCTTGACGCCGTTCGCCGCGAGGATGCCCCTCCTCGCAAGCTCCGCCGTCAGGTTGAGGCCCGTCTGTCCGCCCAGGTTCGGCAGCACCGCATCGGGCTTCTCTTTTTGTATGATCAGCTCCAGGGACTCGACGGTGAGCGGTTCGATATATGTCGCATCAGCCATCCCGGGATCCGTCATGATCGTCGCCGGGTTCGAGTTGACGAGCACGATTTCGTATCCGAGGCTCCTCAGGGCCTTGCAGGCCTGGGTCCCGGAATAATCGAACTCACAGGCCTGTCCGATGACGATGGGGCCTGAACCGATGATCAACACCTTCCTGATATCTTCTCTCCTGGGCATGGCTCCGTCCTTCCTTTACGTGAATGTATGTTTTCGAAAATAAGTGCTGCTGAACAATGCAGGCGCATAAAACCCGTGAATCGCCATGCGCAAACCGGGATTAACGGGATAAACCGGATAGAAGTATATATGAGGCGATCACGGACGGTCAAGAAACGGATTCAGTATTTATGAATCCTGCCGCCGGCGTAGAGGCAGCATCTTACAGGGACATTGCACCTTATCACTTGCGGGAATGACGGTGTACCCTATGGTTGCATGAAAAGGCGGGGCGAAGCGCCTCAAAGCCTTGCTGAAGGCGTATGCAACAATGAGGTGTATTTGCATTGCTGAAGGTATTATTGAGATGGGTTCTAAATTCTTCCTTCACGAAGTCCTTCCATGACTTCTTTGTCTCTTGCAGTCAGAAAAAGCCGATTGAACTGATTCACTTCTTCCAGCCACGTCAGCTTGTCCTCAACGGAAAGGGCCATATATTCAATAATCTTTTCGTCTTCAAGGGTATAAATGAGTCCTTTATCCATTGTTTTCCTCAAGGTATTTCCTTACCTTTTCGAGCATCGCAATATCGCTGAGGTCCTGACCACGCCCGCTGGCAGCCTTCATGGTTATCAGGTCATCAATAGATACGAGGTTGATGTCTATCCCCCCTGCTGATTTGACTGTCTTATGGCTAAAGGCCTTATTAAAATCAAGCGGGTGGACAAGAATTATATCCAGAACCTTATAATTCTCTTTCTTATGATAGAAGCTGAAGGCCTTGAGATTTCTTTCTTCTGTCCACTGTTTTACTGTTTCAGAATCAGCCATTTCATCCGGATTCACCGGCAGCCTCGGCACATACCCCAGTTCTTTCAGGATGCCGTTCATCCTGAGAATGTTTTCTGTTTCGATGGCGATGACAATATCGAGGTCCTGCGTAACCCTCGGCACGCCATAAAGATTCACAGCTAACCCGCCAACGATCAGGTAGCGTATGTTGTTCTTATAGAACTGTTCAAGAAGGTCAAAATAAAACATGGTCAATGATCTCGCCGCAAGTTGTATGTTATACCATATTACCGGGATTAATGCCTGCCCTCAGTCAACCTTATCGTTGCAACACACTCCCGGGAAAGGCCGGGCGAAGCGCCGAAAATCTTGCTGCGGCGACACCTGTATCGAAACACCACGCTGACCGTGGCGGGGCGATAAAAGAGATGACGGAAAAGGACTGTAATTCTCGTGCCCGCCCCCCCATGGAGGGCTTCATGGAGCTCCCCGGGACGGGCGATGAGGACGGGCTTGTCAGACTGCATGTCTGGAGAGGAACTCATCGACCAGACCGGAGAGGTCGACGTCGAAATCGTAGGACACCCGGACGACGGGTTTGTCGATCTTCACCAGGCGCCGTAGGTCCACGGGCGTGGCGACGACGACCACATCGGCGGGAGAGTTCCGTATCGTCTGCTCCAGCTCGCCGATCTGCCCCCGGGAATATCCCATGGCCGGGAGCACAGGGCCGATGTGCGGATAGTCGTGGTAGATCTGTTTCAGCGAACCGGCTGCATATTCCCTCGGATCGACCACACCGGCGACAAGGGACCGGGCGGCCGCATATCCCGCGCCGAAGGGCATGCCACCGTGTGTTATCGTCGGGCCGTCCTCGACGATGAGCGCCCTTTTCCCACGCACCGCGTCCTCGTCGCTCAGGGAGAGCGCTGTCGGCGCCTCGATGACGGCGGCGCGGGGATTGATCTCTGACACTGTATGCTTCATCGCCGCAACGGTTTCAGACGTTGCCTCGTTCACCTTTGCCAGGACAAGCACATGGGCGCGCCTCAGATTGACCTCGCCGGGGAAGTAGAGGGTCTCCTGGCCGGGCCTGAGGGCGTCGATAAGGACGATCTCAAGGTCCGGAACGATGAAGGGGAAATCGTTGTTCCCGCCGTCCCAGATGATCACGCTGCTCTCCTGTTCAGCCCTGCCGAGCACGTGGCGATAGTCGATCCCGGCAAAGACGGTGATCCCCTTTTCGACGAGGGGCTCGAACTCCTCCCTCTCCTCGATGGTGCATCCCCCGCGGTCGATGTCGCCGAGAGAACCGAAGCGGTGCCCGGGGATGAAATCGCAGTATGCCATGGGATGACGGATGACCGAGACGGCGGTCCCCCTTTTCATGAGCAGGAGAGCCAGTTTTCGCGTCATGATCGACTTGCCGCAGCCCGTCCGGACGGCGCAGACGGAGATGACGGGCAGGCGACTCTTCAGCATCGTCCTGTCCGGGCCGTGGAGCACGAAGCCGGCCCCCTGGGCGAGGCAGCGTGAGGCCCGGTGCATGACGTGCTCGTGGGTGACGTCGCTGTAAGCGAAATTCACCTCCGCGACGGAACGGTCCTCAATGATTTGATCGATCATCTCTTCCGGTATGATCGGGATGCCGTCAGGATACAGCGGCCCCGCCAGTCCCGGCGGATAGGTCCGGTGAGCGATGTAGGGGATCTGGGAGGCCGTGAAGGCGACGACCTCACAGGACGGGTCGTCGCGGTAGACCATGTTGAAGTTGTGAAAATCCCTGCCGCCCGCCCCCATGATGACGACACGCTTCCTCACAGGATCACTCGTCTTCCGTCACTCTCACCGCCTCGTCCAGGATGGCCAGCCCTCTCGTCATCTCCTCTTTCGTGATGATGAGGGGCGGGGCGAGGCGGATGATGTTCTTGTCCACGCCGGCATCGAGGAGCACAAGCCCCCTGTCGAGGCAGAGGTCCATGATCCTCTTCAGGCGCTGCCTGTCAGCATTCCCGTTGTCATCGACGAATTCGACGCCGATCATGAGCCCCAGGCCCCGCACGTCGCCGATGCACCGGTGCCTCTCCTGCATCTCCCTGAGGAAATCCATGGCATGGCCCCCTATGACCGCAGCGTTTTCGAGGAGCCGCTCCGACCGGATCACGTCGATGGTTGCGATGGCGGCGGCGCAGGAGACGGGGTTGCCCCCGAAGGTCGTCCCGTGGGCCCCGGGAGGCCATGCTCCCATGAGATCTCTCGTCGATATGACGGCGCCCAGAGGCATGCCCGACGCGATCCCCTTTGCCAAGGTCATGATGTCGGGCCTGACGCCGAAATGCTCCGAGGCGAACCACTTCCCCGTCCTTCCCATGCCGGACTGCACCTCGTCGAAAACGAGGAGAATCCCATGTTCATCACAGAGTTTTCTCAGCCGGACGAGGAACTCCGCCGGCGGCACGACGTATCCCCCCTCGCCGAGGACGGGCTCGATGATCATGCACGCCACCTCTTCAGGGTCGACGACGTGCTTCAGGAGCCTCAGGAGATGAGTGAAGCAGTCGAGGCTGCAGGCGGCGGGGCGCTGCCCGAAGAAACACCGGTAACAGTAGGGATAGGGAGAGTGATGCACGGACGGGAGAAAAGGCGCGTATGATCTGCGGTAACGGATGTTCGATGTCGTCAGGCTCACGGACACCGAAGGTCCTGCCGTGAAAGCACCCCGTAAAGGCGATGATCCCCTGTCGCTTCGTGCTGAACCGTGCCAGTTTGAGAGCTCCCTCGACGGCCTCGGTGCCCGAATTGCCGAAGAAGAAACAATCGAGCCCCTCCGGGGTGACCGACGCAAGGCTTTCTGCGAGGCGCGCAAGGGGTTCATAATGGAACATGCAGCCCGAGTGGATGAAGCGGTCCGCCTGCCTCCGGACGGCATCGACGACGGCAGGATGATTGTGACCCGTATTCGTCGTGGCGAGGCCGGAGGTGAAATCCATGTACCGCCTGCCCTTTTCGTCTTCGACGTAGAGCCCTTCCGCTTTCGTGACGACGACAGGCGTATGGATCACGAGGGCCGTCGTCAGGAGTTTCCCTGCCCGTGAAGGTATGCTCTCATCCATAGACACCCCGCCGTCAGTCGATCTGGGCCTTCTGGAGCCGGCCACTGTAATCCCTGTAGATCACCTTCCAGTGCGTGTAGAAGTCGAGTGCCCCTCCCCTGCCGCCGGCCTCACGATAGCCGTACCCGCTCCGCTTGACGCCGCCGAAGGGAAGCTGGATCTCCGCGCCAATGGTAGAGGCGTTGACATAGACGATGCCCGTGTCGAGTTCCCGCTCCGCCATGGCGGTCCTGTTGACGTCACGGGAATAGATGGCCGCGACGAGCCCGTACCCCGTGCCGTTGACAATCTCGATGGCGTCCTCAAGACTTGAGGCCTTTATGACGCAGACGACGGGGCCGAAGATCTCCTCCCTGGCGATCGTCATATGCGGCTCCACTCCTGCAAAAATGGTCGGCTCGATGAAGAAGCCCCGGGCGCATTCTCCGGTCAGGCAGCGTGCGCCACCGGTGACGAGGATGGCGCCCTCGCCTTTGCCGGTCCCGATGTAGGAGAGGACCCTTTCCATCTGCTGTTCGTTGATCAGGGGACCCACGTCCGTCTCTTTCAGAAGTCCGTTGCCGATCTTCAGTCTCCGCGCCGCCGCCGCGAACATACCGAGGAACCTGTCATGGACCGCTTCGTGCACGACGACACGGCTGGCTGCGGTGCAGCGCTGCCCGGCCGTCCCGAATCCTCCCCAGAGGGCGCCCTCGACGGCAAGGCCCAGGTCGGCGTCATCCATGACGATGATGGCGTTCTTTCCGCCCATCTCGCAGGAAACTCTCGTTCCCCGGGCAGCGCAGAGGCCGGCCAGGCGGGTGCCGACGGCCGACGAGCCCGTAAAGGAAAGGGCGTCGATGCCCGGATGGGAGGCGAGGTAGTCTCCTGTCTCCTCGCCCCTGCCGTGCACGAGGTTGAGCACACCGTCGGGGAGTCCCGCCTCCTGGAGAATCTCGACGAGTCTCGTGGCGCAGGCCGCCGTGAAACTGCTCGGCTTGAACACAACCGTGTTGCCGCTGACAAGGGCGGGCATGATTTTCCAGGCCGGTATGGCGACGGGAAAATTCCAGGGCGTGATCAGGCCGCAAACGCCGACAGGCAGTCGGACGGACTTGCAGTCCTTGTCGGCCAATTCGGACGGGATGGTCTCGCCTGACAATCTCCTCCCCTCTCCGGCCATGTAATAGGCCATGTCGATCGCTTCCTGCACATCCCCGAGTCCCTCGGCGAGCACCTTGCCCATCTCCTGCGTCTCGAGGGCGCCCAGCTCCTCTTTCCTCTTCACGAGCAATTCAGCAGCGCGGAAGAGGATCTCTCCCCGCTTCGGCGGGGGCGTGAGACGCCATCGCCCGAAGGAACCCCGCGCGGCGGCGACAGCATCGTCCACATCCCGCCTGTCCGACTTCGTCATGGTAGCTACCACCAGCGAGGTGTCGGCGGGATTGATGCTCTCAAGGGTCTCTCCCGTGCATCCGTCGACCCATTTCCCGTTGATCAGGTTCCTGATGTGCTCGCTCATAAGGGACCTCCCTGCAGCACCGGGTCCGGCGCATCATTGCCCTTCTTCATCCTCGCCAGAACCCGTTCCGTGGCGACGGCCATCGCCACGTCCCTCGGCTTCGTCATCGTGTATCCCGCTTTGAGCAGGATGGCCCGGACGTTTTTCACAATCTTCCGCTCGACGACGGTGAGCATCTGCTTCGGGTTGTACCCGCGGTATTCCGCGTAGGACGAGATGACGCCGCCGGCATTGGCGATGATGTCCGGCACAACAAGGATCCCTTTCCGGTGGAGGCGGTCTTCCATCTCTTCGCTCATGGGGATGTTCGCGCCCTCCACAACGATCCTGGCCCTGACACGGTCCACATTCCCCCCGTGAATCACATCGGGCAATGCTGCCGGAATTAGAATGTCGACGGGCAGCTCGAACAGCGACGCATTGTCGATTCTCGATGCGCCGCCGTAATTTCCGACGGATCTCGTCTCCCTTTTGATCCTGATGAGTTCGTCGAGATCGAGGCCCCGGGGATCGTAGACCGCGCCCCCGGAATCGGACACGGCGACGATTTTGACGCCCATTTCTATGAGATGACGGCAGACGAAGGTGCCCACATTGCCGAACCCCTCGACGGCAGCCGTCGCACCCTTCGGCTCGATGCGGAGATAGTCCATGGCGACCCGGGCGGCCTTGGCGACGCCGAAGCCCGTGCTCCCGAACTCGTGGGGAATGCCGCACTTCTCACCGGCCTTTCCGAAAATGGACATGCAGAGGTCGGCCGGTTTGCCCGTCGCCGACCGCCATGACCCGTTGGCGTCAACGTACCACAGCATCTCCTGCTCGCCCGTATTCATGTCCGGACCGGCGATGTAGAGGCGCGGCGACAGGGGCTTCGTCTTCCTGGCGAACCACTGGATGACCGTCCTTTTCGACGTCGGACCGGGCGCCCTCGGATCGAAGGCGATGCCGGCCTTTGCGCCGCCGAAGGGGATGCCGGCAAGGGCGTTCTTGAAGGTCATGGTCCGGGCGAGCTTGAAGACCTCCTCTTCGGTGACGCCCGCAGTCATGCGGATGCCCCCCTTTCCAGGGCCGAGGGCGGTGTTGTCGATGACGAGAAAGGCCCAGACGCCGGCATCGGGGTTATAGAGCTTGACACAGTATTCCGGTCCGAAAATGTCTCCAGCGATCGTCATAGTATTCCTCTGACCTCACAGGTGATAGAGATTACCTTATCGTTGCATATAAACCCCGTAGTTGTATAAAAAGGCGGGGCAAAGCGCCTCAAAGCCTTGCTGAAGGCGACGATACGCATTGTCATCTTCGTGTTTCAGGATTCCACTCTTTGTGTCATCGACCATTGGCGTATAGTTCGTCTGCCCTTTTGATACAGGTGTCGCCGCACCAAGGTTTTCGGCGCATACACCCCGCCTTTCCCGGGAGATGCTTTGAACCACATCTGCCTTCCCGGAGGCCGCGTCGCTTCAGCGAGGCTGTGAGGCACCTTGTCCCCTCTCTTTATGCAACCGCAGAGATTACCATAAATATACCAAAAAACAGGGAGAAAACCTATTCCGGTGCGAACCGTGAAGACTGTTCAAAAAAACATTTATTTAAATTTTTATTTATGGTATGCTTTGTCGCAAAAGTAACAGCATACCATAGGGGATTGTTTCTGCGGAGAATACTGCGTTAAGGAGGGCATATGGGTAGAAAAGTATTTTTGCGGTTAGCTTTAATCGTATTCATGACTGTGGTCTTCGTGTCGTCCGCCTTCGCCGAGCACCTTTTCGGGCCCGACGAACTCGACACGTCCTTCGGCGCCTACTTCAGGTTGAGGCAGGAGATCTGGGACAACAACTTCACGCTGGATACGCTGAACACGCCGCCGGCGCCGTTGGCGACGACGGCGAACAGGAACTTCTTCCGGCTGAAATCATCGGTATGGGGCAAGCTCGACTACGATAAGACCGCCGCCCTTTTCCTGAAGCTTACGAACGAGATGAAGTACTACCTCCCCGTCTCGGAGTTCAGAGAACCCACGGGAAGCACGAGCCGGTATGTGGAGGACGAGCTCATCTTCGACAACCTGTATGCCGAATTCAACCTCAAGAAGCCGCTGAACATCCCCGTCAGCCTCAAGTTAGGCCGCCAGGACTTTATCATGACGCATGGCGAGGGTTTCCTCATCATGGACGGCACACCCGGTGACGGCTCCCGGTCATTCTATTTCGACGCGTTCAAGGCGAACATCCAGTTCAACGAGAACAACAACCTCGACCTCATCTACATCACGAACCAGGAAACCGATACATACATGCCCGTCATGTACACGCCGCCCGGCAAGAGGCTGCTGAACAGCTCCGACGAGCAGGGCGTCGTCGTCTACTCGAGGAACAAGCTGAGCAAGAACGTGGCCATCGAACCCTACTACATGTGGAAGCAGGAGGAGGCCTTCGGCACCGTCCAGGAGCTGGACCTCCACACCCTGGGCATCAGGGGAACCGTGAACGTCGACGGATGGAAGTTCGATGGCGAGTTCGCCTATCAGTTCGGCGAATACGACGGCGGCAGGGACAGGACGGGCTACGGCGGATACATCACCGCCGGCCGGAAGTACGAGAACGTCACCCTGAAGCCGGAATGGTCCCTCAGCTTCATCTACCTCTCCGGTGACGACCCCGACTCGACCGACGAGGACGAGGGCTTCAATCCCCTCTTTTCGCGCTGGCCCAAATGGAGTGAGCTCTTTGTGTTCACCCTCGTCCCGGAAACGACGCGGTACACGCGCACGCCGGCATACTGGACGAATCTCCTGATCTACCGCGCGAATGTGAGGCTGAATTTCACTCCCCAGGCGAGCCTGTGGCTCTGGTACAACTATCTCCAGGCAGCCGAGGAGACGAGGATCACCGCCGGCCCCTTTGCCGGTATGTTCTCCAATAACAGCAAGGACAGGGGACACCTGCCCCAGGTACAGTTCAACTACAAATTCACGAAGAACATAGACGGCTACCTCCTCTGGGAGTACTTCATGCCGGGGGACTTTTACGCGAACGGCAAGAAGGACGCCAACTTCTTCCGCTGGCAGATACAGGTCAAGATATAACAACCTGCCCATATTCATCTGCAGGGTCACGACGCAGGTCGTGACCCTGCAGCGTCAAAAGGACATTTCTTGCGGTGCTCGCCTTGACAAGCTTTTTCCCGCATCTTTATACTTTTAATTTCAACGACGGTCCTTGACGTTGCAGACACCATGAGAAAAAGGCGGGCAATATCAGACAACATGAACCTTTCACTCACACTCAGACTCACACTGTCACTGAACCTTATCGCTGCAATACGCTCTCAGGCAGGCGGGGTGAATCTGTCGGCATGATAACGAGGTTTCCTTCATGAGGGTCGCCCTTGATGCCATGGGCGGCGATTTCGCCCCCAATGTGACCGTCGCCGGCGCCATCGAGGCGGTCAACGAACTCGACGTGGAGGTCATCCTTGTCGGGGACAAAGACCGCATAACGGCCGCTCTGGAAGGCAAGCGGTATCCGGAGCGGAAGATATCGGTTTTCCACGCACCCGAAGTCGTGGGGATGGACGAGTCTCCTGCAGTCTCCCTCCGGAAGAAACGGGAATCCTCGATCCGCAAGGCCGTCGAGCTCGTGAAAAAGGGCGACGCCGACGCCGTCGTCAGCGCCGGCCATTCCGGCGTCGCCATGGCGACGTCCCTCTTCGTCCTCGGAAAACTGCCGAACGTCGACAGGCCGGCCATTGCCACCGTCATGCCCTCCCTGACGGGATATTTCGTGATCATCGACGTGGGCGCAAATGTGGACAGCAAACCCGAGAACATCCTCCAGTTCGCATACATGGGCAACGCCTATTGCAAGACGATGCTCAACGTCCCGTCGCCGCGCGTCGCCCTTCTCAGCATCGGCGAGGAGGACACAAAGGGCAACGAACTGACGAAGGAATCCTTCAAGTACCTGAAGGGGTCCACCCTGAACTTCATCGGCAATATCGAGGGCAAGGACATCTTTTCCGGCCATGCCGATGTGATCGTCTGCGACGGCTTCATCGGCAACGTGGTGCTCAAGGTGAGCGAGGGGCTCGCCGAAACGATCATCAAAATGCTGAAACTGGAGATCGCAAATATAGCGACAGGCAAGATCGGGTATCTTATGATCAAGCCGGCGCTGAGGAACTTCAAGAAGCGCTCCGATTATTCCGAGGTCGGGGGGGCACCCCTCCTCGGCATCAATGGTATCAGCATCATCAGCCACGGCCGTTCTTCGGCGCGCGCCATCAAAAACGCGGTCCGCTTCGCCGCCGAGATGGCGAGGAAAGAGGTCCACAAGATCATCGCCCGGGAAATCATGACGACGGACTTCACCGTCAGCACCCACGAAGAAGGCCCGGCAGTATCCCGGTAGGCAACTTCAATGTCGCTATCAGCAAAACTTTGAGGCGCTTCTCCTGCCTTTCCAAACAATAACAGGGTAATCGGATACAATGGTCAAATCACGCATCATCGGCACCGGCTCTTACGTCCCCGAAAAGGTCCTCACGAACGAGGACATCGAAAGGATGGTCGACACCTCCGACGAGTGGATCAGGGAGAGGACGGGCATAAGGGAGCGACGACTCGCTGCCGACAACCAGTCGACGTCCGACCTCGCTTTCGAGGCCTCGAAGAGGGCCCTCGGAATGGCGGGCCTGGCGGCTGCGGACCTTGACATGATAATCGTCGCAACGATGTCGCCGGACATGCTCATCCCCTCGACGGCATGCTTTCTCCAGCGCCTCCTCGGGGCGACAAAAGCCGCCGCCTTCGACATCAACGCCGCCTGCTCAGGTTTCCTCTATGCCCTTTCCGTCGGGAACAGCTACGTGAAATCCGGCGATTACGGCACCGTCCTCGTCGTCGGATCGGAGATCCTCTCACGCTTCACGGACTGGAAAGACCGGAGCACATGCGTTCTCTTCGGCGACGGCGCCGGCGCCGTCATCCTCAGGCGGACAGAGGGCGACAGCGGGATTCTCTCGGTTCGTGTTCATGCCGACGGGACCCTCTGGCAGACGATCAACCTGCCCGGCGGAGGGGCGACGAACCCTTCTTCTGAGGAGACGATCCGGCAGCGCCTGCATTACATCAAGATGAAGGGAAACGAGACCTTCAAGATCGCCGTGCGCACCCTCGAGGCGATCGCTGTCGAGACACTCGCCGACAACGGTCTGAAGCCTGAAGACCTCTCCCTCCTCGTCCCCCACCAGGCGAACCAGAGGATCCTCCAGGCGACGGCGAAAAGGCTGGGACTGCCCGGTGAGAAGGTGGTCATGAACCTTGACAGGTACGGGAACACGTCTGCCGCCTCGATACCGATCGCCCTCGATGAGGCGGTGCGGGGAGGGAGGATCAAGGAGGGAGATTACATCCTCCTCGAGGCCTTCGGTGGCGGGCTCACCTGGGCATCCGCCCTCATCAGGTGGTAACCCTCACCATTGCCCTTTCATATGCCTCTGCGACTGCAATAAATGTCCGCTGAACCTCCGCGTATCACATCCGGAAGCATCCTTGTCTACCGTCTGTACGACATTGCATACGAGATCGACCTGAGAAAAGTCGAAGAACGGCTCCAGCTCGAAGCGCGGCGCCTGAAGATCGGCAGAAAGCCTTTCAGCAGGGCCTTCGAGTTTTCCAACCCGCCCGTCGTGTTTCAATTAAAGGCGGTCGACCGTGACATCGGCGGTCAGCGCTTCACCGTCAACGTTTCCGGCAAAGTCTACGACTACGGCGTGGTGAGCATCATCCTCGAGTTTCCCCTGCGCAATGCGGAGCTGCAATCATTTGAGCGTCTCGCCGGCCTCCTCGACGGAAATGATGAGATCGGAACCCTGTGCAGGGAACAGCTTGAGCACGTCGTTCCCGTCCTTGAGGCTGCTGCGTCGGGTTTTTCGATGAGCAACTTCGAAGAGGATTACACGATCTTCCTGATCCGGTCCTTCGAGCCGGAGATGACCTTCGACGACGTGCTCCGCGTCTATGATGTCAGCAGGCTGATGCTCTCGGAGGAGAAGCCGCTGCACGCGATCATCCGCAATGAGCTCCTGGCACGCCGTTTTTCCTATTATGAACACGACGGCGTCATTCTCAACTGGGACAACGCCCTGATGGTCGAACCGTCAAGCGACACGGAGATTGCCGACATCCTTGAGTTCGTCAATGCCCAGGTGCTCGAGCTCCGGTATTATGATGCGCTTGTGGACCGGGAACTCGATTCGATCTACGAAAGCATTTCGGCAAAGGGCGCCCTGTCGATCCTCAGGATCCGGAAGTACGAGACGCTGGCGGCGAGGGTGCTCGGTATGATCACAGACCTTACGGAGGTGACGGAAAGGATCGACACCTCCATCAAGGTCACCGAGGACGTCTACTACGCAAAGATATACCGGGCCGCGCTCAGTCTTTACAGGGTGAGGGATTGGGCGGAGGGCATCCGGAAGAAGCTCGAGATCGCGTCGCGTGTTTATGACATGCTCTACAGGGAGATCGCGAACAAACGTACGGAACTTCTCGAATTCGCCATCGTCGTCCTGATCGTCGTCGAGATCGTGCTGTTTGTTTTCACGACATGATGCGCCCCGCACCAGTCAGGACGTTGCCGCCCCTCGCGAGCGGCGGCATAAACCGGACATTTTCACTTTGCCGAAAACCGGACATTTCTATCCTGCAGTTGCATGAAAAGGCGGGGCGAAGCGCTCTGAAAACAGTGTCAGTGTGAGTGTCAGTGTCAGTGAAAGGAATCGTTTTTATATCGACGCTGCCGTCCTGGTATTCGTGACCTTGTTCCGACTGTCGACTGCCGACAATGACTTTAATGACTCAATGACTTAATGACTCTTGCGGTGGCATCTTCGCCCCGCCTTTCCGGAAAGCGTATGCAACGATACGGTCTATTTTGCCTTGACACCCGCCGCAGTCGCCATTGACAATCAAGCAGTTTTCAGTTAATCTTATCTTGCAGTTCTGTTACATGCAGGGATGAGATGCCGCAATGGAATTTCCCATCCTCAGACGGCGGCCATCGGCCGATAGCAGGTCTTTCCCCCGTCACTAATTCGTTTTAACGGTGAAGACAATGACAAAGAAGATACGAAAAGTGCTTGTTGCAAACAGGGGTGTCCCCGCGGTGAGGGTCATGCACACATGCCGCGACAGGAAGATCCCGACGACGGCCGTCTACAGCGCCCCGGACAGGCTCGCCCATCACGTGTTCATGGCCGATTCGGCCGTCTTCATCGGAGACGCGCCGCCGGCTGCCTCATACCTCAACATGGACAAGATGATCGATGCGGCGCTGGCGAGCGGCTCCGATGCGATCCACCCGGGCTGGGGATTCCTGGCGGAAAACGCGGAATTCGCCCGGCGGGTGATCGACGCGGGGCTGATCTGGGTCGGACCGACGCCTGACGTGATCGGCCTCATGGGCGACAAGATCAGGGCCAAGATGATGGCGACGAAGGCGAACGTGCCGACCATTCCCGGCATCACCACTGTGCATGGCCCAGAGGACATCAGCAGATGGATGCGCGATGACTCGGTGAGTTTCCCCATCATGATCAAGGCCGCGGCCGGAGGCGGCGGCAGGGGGATGGTCAAGGTGGAGCGGGAGGATCAGTTGCAGGTTGCCCTGTCCCAGGCGAAATCGGAGGCGAAAAAGTCCTTCGGCGACGATACGATCCTCATCGAAAAGTACATCGAACGGGGGAGGCATATCGAGGTCCAGATCGTTGCGGACGAGTGCGGAAACATCGCCCACCTCTATGAACGCGAGTGCACGCTCCAGCGGCGCAACCAGAAGATCATCGAGGAGGCCCCCTCACCGAGCCTCGACGACACACTGAGGCAGGAGATCTGCGTCACCGCCGTGCGTCTCATGAGGGAGATCGGCTACACGTCCGCCGGGACCGTGGAGTTCATCTTCGACGCCCAGACCAAGAAGTACTACTTCCTGGAGGTCAACACGCGCCTCCAGGTCGAGCACGGCATCACCGAGCTCATCACCGGTCTCGACATCGTGGGCATCATGCTCGACGTTGCCATGGGCAAGAGCCTCCCCCTCCGCCAGCGCGACGTCGTACCGAACCGGTGGGCCCTGGAGGTCCGGCTCAACGCCGAAGACCCGAAGACGTTCAGCCCCTCCTTCGGCACGATCACGAGGCTTCATGTCCCGCAGGGGCCCGGCGTGAGGATCGCCACGGGCGTGTACGAGGGCGCCGACATCCCGCCTTATTACGACTCGCTGTTCATGCTCCTCATGACTGCCGGCGCCGACAGGGCCGATGCCGTCCGCGTCATGGACCGCTCCCTGAGCAGGAACCTCAGGGTCGAGGGCATCAAGACGCTGGCGCCGCTCCTGCTCAGCATCATCAGGCACCCCAAGTTCGTCTCCGGGG
Organism: uncultured Nitrospiraceae bacterium; assembly: GCA_963705105.1. Taxonomy (GTDB): domain Bacteria; phylum Nitrospirota; class Thermodesulfovibrionia; order Thermodesulfovibrionales; family Dissulfurispiraceae; genus CAVPIW01. The sequence goes on from CAVPIW010000006.1 coordinate 1,044,259, forward strand.
AGTTTTCGACGCGGTTCATCGAGGAGCACATGGACGAGCTGATATCCATGTTCAAGGAAAAAGACGCTGAAGACGAAGTGCTGAAGGTGGCCCGCTACGTCGCCGAGATATCCGCGCTGGGCCCCCGGAAATGGATGTGACGACATGAACACACAGGAACCGCAGGACCAGAAAAACATGATCATCGTCAGGCCGGGGATGTCCCCCCGCGATATCGTCGGGGCCGTGAGGTCTCTCAACGGGGTGATGTTCACCTCCGTCGGCATGCGCGACGCCGGACAGTCGGACTTCAAGAACCGTCATCGCCTGTACGACCTCAAGACGCTCGCTCCCTTCTATGAACGGATGGGGCTTTTCAGCGCAGAATGCCACGGCGGCGCGCGGTGGCACGTTGGTGTCATGAACCGCCGGGAAAGCCCCTTCGAAGAGATTGCCGTGCTGAGGGAGCTCATGCCGGACGTGCTCCTCCAGACGCTGATCAGGGAGACGAACCTCTTCGGGTACCGTCCCTATCCGAAAAACGTCATCGAGCACGTCGTTTCCGTCGTCGACATCGACGTCTGGCGGTGCTTCTCCTTCCTGAACGACGTGCGCAACATGAGAAGCGTCGCCGAAGTGGTGATGAAGAGGGAGCGTCTCTTCGAGCCCTCCATCTCCTTCACGACGGCTGACTGGGCGACGAACGACTACTACCTCGGTGTGGTGCGGGACATCGTGGACCTCTGCGGCGGCGTCGGGGAGATCGTCCTCTGCGTGAAGGACATGGCCGGCGTCGGCAGCATCACCCGCATCGGCAACCTCATTGACGCGATCAAGCAGAGCTTCCCCGAGATCGTGATCCAGTACCACCGCCACATAACGGACGGGCTCGCCATGCCGGCCCTCCTCTCGGCCGCCAAGGCGGGGGCGAAGATCGTCGACGTGCAGGAGGACTCCCTCGTGCGGTTTTACGGGCACAGCCCCATTCTCGCCGTCCAGGCCTTCTTCGAAGAGTCGGGCATCCCTGTCCATCTCGACAGGCGCGAAGCGGAATCGGCGGTCCGGAAGGTGAGGGAGTGGATCGGTTTCTATGACTGGGCCGAGTCGCCCTTCAAGGGCTTCGACCATACCGTCACGTATCACAAGATGCCCGGAGGCGCCTTTCCGAGCTCCTTCGAGCAGGCGGCGAAGGGGGAGTTCCTCCACTTCATGCCGGCGATCCTGAAGATGATGTCCCTGTACAACAGGATCATCCATTACTTCGACGTGACGCCGGGGTCGCAGATCACCTGGGTCACCTGCAGCGGCATCGTCAACCGCTACGCAAAGGAGCGGGGCGAATCGGGGGTACAACACCTCCTCGACCTGCTGACGCGCTTCATCGACGAGAGGTCCCTGGACTTTAACGCCATGGAGCCCCACGAGCAGGACGAGCTGCTCGGACTGTTCAGCCACGCACCCGGCGACTTCAAGAACCTCCTGCTGGGCCATTACGGGAAGCTCCCGATGGGATGGCCCCCCGATTGGGTCTACCGGAGCACCTTCGGCGCCGACTGGAAGAAGAAGATCAAGGAGCGCAGGGAGACATCACCGCTGGATCTCGTCAAGGATGACGATCTCGGCAGGCTGCGGAGGGAGTTGTCAGAAACGCTCGGCAGGATCCCGACGGAGGAGGAGTTCATCCTCTTTCTCATGCATCCCAAGGACGCCGTCGAGTACTTCGCCTTCCGGGAGAAGTACGGCGAGGCCCCCCTCGTTCTGCCCACCGACGTCTGGCATGAGGGCCTCAGGAAACAGGGCGAACGGGTGGACTTCGAGCTCTGGGGGAAACCCTATACGATCGAACTTCTGTCCGTGGGCGCCGAGCATGACGGCGTCATTCATGTGGTGATGAGGGTGAACAACAAGACCCGCGTGTACACCGTCGAGACGCCGAGGGCGAAAAAGGCCGAAATACGCATGGCAAAGGGGCCCCTCGACATCGGCACGCCGATCAACGGTACGGTCTGGAGGATCGGCAACCCTCAGAGAGGGACCATCAGGACAGGCGACATCGTCCACAAGGGAGAAGAGATCGCCAACATCGAGGCGATGAAGATGGAGAACGCCATCGTCGCGCCCTTCGACGGCCAGATCTCCGAAATCTGCATCAAGCTTAACGACCAGGTGCAGGAGGGGCAGCTGCTCTTCGTCCTCGAAAAGTCATGACGACACGCTGACCCGGATTCCTCACTTCTTCTCGAGCCAACGCACGGGGAAGACCATCGTGAAGGTCGTCCCCTTTCCCTCTTCGCTCACGACGGCAATCTGCCCGAGGTGCTCGGAGATGATCTGCTTGATGAGGGAAAGGCCCATGCCGAAGCGCATCTGCTTCGTCGTGAAAAAGGGATCGAAGATCCTCTCGATCACCCCTGCAGGGATGCCCGGTCCTGTATCGGAGATGGTGAGGGTGACGTTGTCCCTGCCGCCGGCGCTTGCGACGGTGATTGTCCCCCCCGCCGGGATCACCTCGATGGCGTTTCTCAGGAGGTGAAAAATGGCCGCCCGGAGGAGGTTCTTCTGGGCATTGATCTTAAGCGGCTCCTCGGAGAGCCGGACATCGATTTTGCCGCCCTTCTCGCCGGCTTCCCTCTCTATTATCGCAATGACATCCCGGAGAATGCCGTTGATGTCCTCGTAGGAAAAAATGTTCTGTCTCGTTTTGAGCACGTTCTCGAATTCACTGACGATGCCCTCAAGTCTTTCCGCCTCCTGCACGACATCGGCCAGACTCTCCTTCACCGCATCGGAAAGCTGCCGCTCCTTTTCGAGAAGGCGCTTGCAGGTCCTGCCGATGATCATGGCGGGGTTCCTGACACGGTCGGCCACGGTCAGCCCCATGAGGCTCATCGTCCTCTCCGCGACGAGGGCCTCGAGTTCCTGATTGAACTCTTCGAGGATCCGCTTGTAGTCCTTCTCCATTCTCGTCAGCCGGTGGTAATTGATCGCCTTCTCGATGGAGTGAAGCAACTGGGGCGGCTTGTAGGGCTTGATGATGAAATCGAAGGCCCCTTTCTTGATCGCCTCGACGGCCTTCTCGACATCGGCATACGCTGTCATCAGGATCACCGGCACCTCTCCATCGACGGCGTGGATCTGTTCGAGAAGCTCGATGCCTGACACATTCGGCATGACGATATCGGTCAGGACGACATCGCACCTGCTTTCGCCGAAAAGCGCCATCGCCTCCGCTGCGTTCTGCGCACCCGTGATCCTGAAGCCGAACTGGGTGAGCAGAAGGGTGACCGACTGCAGAACAAAAGGGTCGTCATCGACGATGAGGATCGATCCGGAATGTTTCTCTATCATGCTTCGAGCACCTGCCTGACTTTCTTGAGAAGGTCCTTCGGAGTAACGGGTTTTGTGATGAAGTTGATCCCCTCTTCGAGAATTCCCTTCTTATGAATTATATCGGGTGCATAGCCGCTCGTGAACAGCACCCTGATGCCGGGCTGCATCGCCGCAATCTCCTCGTAAGCCTCCTTGCCGTTTTTCTTCGGCATGATGACATCGAAGAGCAGGAGCCTGACCGTGTCTTTGTTTTCCTTGAATTTCCTCACGGCGTCTTCACCGTCCACGGCCTCGATCACGTCATAGCCGAACCTCTCGAGCATGGCCTTCGTGATCTTCCGCACCTCCGGTTCATCCTCGGCGACGAGAATGGTCTCCGTTCCGCCCTGCAGGGCGGTCTCTTCCTTCAATCCCGCCTTCTGCACATCGCTCTTGATCAGGGGGAAGTAGATCCTGAACGTCGTGCCCTTCCCGGGCTCGCTGTCAACGTTGATGTATCCGTTGTGCTGCCTGATAATGCCATACACGATGGAAAGTCCGAGGCCCGTCCCCTTGCCGACCTCCTTGGTTGTGAAGAACGGTTCGAATATGCGCTCTTTCGTCTTTTCGTCCATCCCTACCCCTGTGTCCGTGACGGAGATGACGGCGTACGCGCCGGGCTCCCCGAATCCGTAGTGCTGGATGAACTCGGTGTTGATCTCGGCACGGGCCGTCTCGATGGAGAGGACACCGCCGTCGGGCATCGCGTCGCGGGAATTGGTGACGAGATTCATGAGCACCTGCTCGATCTGACCGCTGTCCCCCATGATCATGAGGTCATCTTCTGCCACCAGGGTCCGGAGCTCGATATCCTCACCGATGAGCCGGGACAGGAGCTTTTCGACCCTCCTGATGACTTCGTTCACGTCGATCGGCTTCAGGAAGATGATTTGTTTCCTGCTGAAGGCAAGGAGGCTCTGGGTGAGGTTGGCCGCCTTGTCCGCCAGTGTGAGGATTTGGTCCACATGGGGGCGGGACGGATCATCGTCGCTCATGATCATCTGGAGGAGGCTGCCATATCCGATGATCGCGGTCAGGATGTTGTTGAAATCATGAGCAATGCCGCCTGCGAGCTGTCCGACGGCCTCGAGCTTCTGGGAGTGCCGCAGCTGCTCCTCGAGCCTCTTCTGCTCCGTAATGTCCTCCTGGACTTCGAGGAAATGGGTGATGACGCCCTCACTGCTTCTGATCGGGGAAATCGACACCGACGCCCAGTAGAGATCGCCGTTCTTTTTCCTGTTGTGGAAGATGCCGCGCCATTCGCCCCCTTTCATGATCGTCTCCCAGAGCTTGCCGTACTCCTCAGGGGGAGTTTCGCCCGACTTGAGAATGCGCGGGTTCTGACCGAGCACCTCCTCGACGGCGTATCCCGTCATCTGGACGAACCGGGGATTGACATACTCGATGACCGCCTTCGCATCGGTAATCATCACCGCCGTAGGGCTCTGCTCGACAGCCCTGAAAAGCTTTCTGAGCTGCTGCTCGACGATCTTGCGCTCCGTGATGTCCGTCAGGATCGAGAGGGCTGCCCGCTCACCCCGGTATGTGATGATCTTCGCCGATGCGAGGACGTCGAAGCCGGTCCCGTCGATGCGTTTCAACCGCAGTTCGTAATTGTTGACGTAGCCCCGGCTGAGGAGCTCCCACATGAACCTCTCCCGGTCCCGGCGGTCTGCATAAAGATCGTCAATGCTCATGGCGAGACGGGTTCCCGCGCTGCCGCCGAAGAAGGGCGTCACCAGGCCGTTGCCGAAGAGGATCCGGCCGCTCTCCAGATGGGTGATGAGGACCGGCAGGGGAATGGATTCGACGAGGGAACGGAAGAGCTCCTCGCTCACCTTGAGCTCCTCCTCGGCCCTCTTCCGTTCCAGGGCGTTGACGAAAATCTCGCCGAGGAACTTGAGCATCGTGATGTCTTCTTCGAGCCATGTCTTCGTGATCCTGACCTGCTCGACGCCGAGAAACCCCCTGAGCGTTTTACCGTACACCATGGGGACGATGATCAGGCACTGGATGTCCCGGGAGGCGAAAAAGTCCCTCTCATGAGCGGCGTCGGCGGGCATCTCTGCGATCCTGTGAATATGAATGCTCTCGAACCCCCGGAGCTTTCTCACGAGCCATGGGAAGTCCGCGACGTCCATGACCGACGGGACGCCGCTGTCGGCCCTGGCGCTGTTCCCCGACCATTCATGGCTCCGTGAGAGCGTCGAGCCGTCGGCGCTGAAAAGAAACACATAACCCCTGTCGATGCCGGCGAATTCGCCGATCGTCTGCAGGGCCTTTCGGATGCCGCCGTCGATCTCCAGGAGCGAGAGGTTGATGAAGTTCGTTGAGATCGTGGCGATGTGTTTCTCCATCGTCGCGCGGTACTGGAGCTCGCGGTTCGCCTCGGCCAGTTCCTGGCGGGAAAAGCGCAGGTCGTCGGCGATCTGCTTGATCGACTGCGAGATCTCTTCGCGCTCCTTTTCGGTCAGGACAAACCTGTTGCCGCAGATGATGGCGGCCATGGACGATCCGATGGCGCCGGAAAGGATGCGTTCGGCCTCGTTCCTCAGCTCATGGATATCACGGGATGTCAGCTCCTCCCTCGACTTCCCCTTGCGGTCGACAAAATTCCTGACTGCCTCGTGGGCCTCCATTTTGCCGAGGTACTGGCCGAGGATCGCCTCGACGTCCCTGATGTCATAGGTGCCGACTCCGATCTGCCTCACCTTCTCGTAGGACTCGACGAAGATGAGGGACTGGATCTCCTCGTCCTTGGTCTGCTTCGTCATGATCGACAGTCCGATGTAGCAGAGAAGATTGAATAGCAGGCTCCACAGGAGGGAGTGGCTCCATTTTCCGAGCCCGGTGATGCCGAAGAGGCTGTTGGGGTTGAACATCTCCGAGCCGACAATGCCGCCCATCAGGCCGGCGCTCTCGATGAGTCCCGCCTTCATGAGGGCCGGGACGAGGAGGGTGTAAAACCAGATGATGAAACCCGCCGTGATGCCGGCAATGGCGCCCGTGCGGTTTCCCTTTTTCCAGTAGAGCCCGAGAATGAAGGCGGGAGCGAAGAGCGTGACCGCCTCGAAGGACTTGAGCCCCATGTCGACGAGGCTGTAGAACTCTCCGACAAGGACCGCGAAGAGATAGCCGAGAAAGACGATGGCGAGGATCACCATGCGCTTGATGTTCAGGATGATCGCCGGAAACCGGGCCGCCTCATGATAACGGACGAGGGTCGGCATGATTATGCTGTTCATGACCATCGTGCTCAGTGCCAGGGCCTCGACGATGACCATGCCGATGGCTGCCGAGAACCCCCCGATAAAGACGAAGAGCGACAAAAGCTGCTGCCCGTGGCTCAGAGGAATTGTCAGGACGAAGGAGTCCGCTTCCGCCGGCGTTCCGCCGAGGAGCAGGCCGCCGAGGGCGATGGGCAGGACGAAAATGTTTATCAGGAGCAGGTACAGGGGGAAGAGCCAGGCCGCCTTCGAGATATGGGCCTCGTCGTAATTCTCCACCACCGCCATCTGAAACTGCCGGGGAAGAAACATGATCGCCATCATCGAAATCAGGAGGAGCGCGAACCACTCGCCGTAATCGGTCCCGCTCCCCGGCCCGAGTGAGAGAAGCGACGCATTGACCGTCCCCTGGACCCGGAAGAAGATATCGAGGAAACCGTCGAAGAGGTGATAGGTGACGAAGATGCCGACGAGGAGAAAAGCCGCGAGCTTCACGATCGATTCAAAGGCGATGGCGAAGACGAGGCCGCTGTGGCGCTCCGACTGTTGGAGGCTCCGCGCCCCGAAGATGACGGCGAAGACCCCGAGAATCAGAGTAATGAACAGCCCTGCGGCGATGCTGACCGTTGTCTTCCCCGTGATGATCGTCAGGGTGGTGATGATCGCCTTGATCTGGAGTCCCATGTACGGCGTGATCCCGATGACGGCGACGATGGCGGTGAGGGCCGACAGTGCCAGGGACTGACCGTACCGGGAGCCGAAAAAGTCCGAAATGGTGGTGATCCTGTTCGCCCGGGCGATCCTGACGACTTTCCGGAGAATGACAAGCCAGAGGGTTGCCATGAGGGTCGGTCCGAGGTACACGGGCAGAAAAGAGAGTCCCGAGGTGGCCGCTTTTCCGACGCTGCCGTAAAAAGTCCAGGATGTGCAATATACAGCGAGAGACAAAGAATAAATATAGGGGTTGTTGACGATACTCCGGCCTTCCTGCTCTCTCTTCTCTGCGTAATAGGCGGCGGCGAAGAGAAAGAGGAGGTAACAGAAGACGATGAAGAAGAGACTGAATGGTTCAAACACCCGTCACACCGGAAGTCTCAGGGTTTCGTTATTTTCATTTGCCTGCCCCCTTGCCTTACACACTCCCGGGAAAGGCGGGGCGTATACGCCGAAAACCTTGATGCGGCGACACCTTACCCGTCACAGAAGGCAGTGTTTCGAACCAATGGTCGAAGAAATGAGCCTTTTTCCCGACACTCACACTGTCACTGACACTCACACTTTTTTTTAGAGTGCTTCGCCCCTCCTTTCTATGCAACTGCAAGGTTTACTCCGGGTCAATGTCACGTCATGTCCGCCTGTCGCCGTCCGATTTCCGCGTCGAAAACGCTATAAGGGCGATTATGACGATCCAGACGCCGAAGAGGTACACAACCGTCTCGCGACGGAAGATCTCCAGGAGCGGCCAGTTGAGACCGACGAGCCCCAGGATAAAAATGAATACCCATATTTCCGTTCTTTTCATCCCTTCACCCTCTCCGGAGCCCGTCATTCAGCGGCATTCGACCCTTTTTAAGCAAACTATACCATAAAAAAAGGGCCGATGCAAAAAAGCGGCAAGGCAGTGGCAGTGTGAGTGTCAGTGTAAGTAAAAGGGCCGCGTTATTCAAACATGCGCCTGAACGACGCCCTTTGGTTCGGCATGGTGACCCGTTGAACACAAGACGAACAACCTCACACTCACACTGACACTGCTCGTCTCTTTACCTTATCGTTGCAATAAGACATCCGGAAGGGCGGGGCGAAGATGCCGAAAAGTCTTGGTGCTGAGAAACCTTTGCCTTCCCATACGGATGATGCCAGGCTGACGGTTGATGACACAAAGGGTGGAATCCCGAAGTCCAATCTCAAATGATCATGCTCGCTATCAGCAAGGCTTTGAGGCACTTCGCCCCGCCTTTTCATGCAACTCGACGGTAAACGACGCCCTTTGGTTCGGCATGGTGACCAGTTGAAAACAAGACGAACAACCTCACACTCACACTGACACTGTTCGCTACTCCTTTTCCATCCACCGGACGGGGAAAACCATGGTCAAGGCGGTCCCCTTGCCCGGCTCGCTCTCGACCCTGAGCTCCCCGAGGTGCTCGGACACGACCTGTTTGACGATGGGCAGTCCCATGCCGAACCGGAACTGTTTCGTACTGAAGAAGGGATCGAAAATTTTCTCGATATCCTCTTGCCCAATGCCCGGGCCGGTGTCCGATACGCCCAGGGACACCGTTTCGCGGTCAGCCTTCGTGGTGACCGTGATCTCACCCCCGGCGGGAGTCGCCTCGATGGCATTGCGGATGACGTGGAAGATGGCGACGCGGAGCAGGTTTCTCTGCGTGTTGATCTTGAGCGGTCCCTCCGCGAGTTTCACCACCACGGAGACCCCCTTGTCGAGCGCCTCTTTTTCTATGGCGGACATGACGACACTGACGATGGCGTTCATGTCCTCATAGCGGAACATGGACTTCTTGCTCTTCAGGAGGGTCTCAAAGTTCCTGACGATGGTCTCGAGCTTTTCCGACTCTTCGATGACGCTCTTCAGTTCATCTTGGAGGGTCTCGGGCAGGCGGCCCTTTTGAATAAGGCGCTTGCAGGTCCAGCTGATCACAGAGGCGGGATTTCGCACTTTGTCTGCAACGGTGAGGGCCATGACGCTCATGGTCCTCTCGGCGATAAGCGTCTCCAGTTCCTCGTTCAGCTCCGTCAGGTCGGCATTGATCGCCTCTATCTTTTTCCTGCTGCCCTCGACCTGATTATAGAGGTTCGTGAAACGAACATGGATGATGAGAAAAACGGCGCTGAAGAAAATCGTGTAGAGACCGACGAAAATCCCGACGCTCTTTTTTGCCGCGGCAAGGGGCACCTCGATCGGTATGTAGACGATCTTGGCGTCGATCAATTCCCCGACGGTCCTGCCGAAGCCGGCCAGTTTTCCGTACCTCGTGACGACTTCCGCGGGCGCCGCCGAAGGATCGCCGTGACAGTACAGGCAGGCGCTGTCGATCGGCTCCCCGGGCCGGGCCAGGACGTAGTACTGTTCGCCGTCCTTCGTCCTGAACCCCTGCCAGTCCCTGATTTTACGGTCCCTGATAAAAGTCCTGATGACGTCGGCCTCGAAGTCGTCAGCGAGATTCAGGGGGTTCATGGGGTTCGACAGGGCGGCGTTCTTGTACTTGAACCCCCCGTATTCGCTGTAAATCCTCCGGGCGATGCTGTTCGCCACGTAGGAACGCGACATCCCCTCGAGCACGAATTTTCCGGGAATGGCCCGGTAGAGGGACGGCCTCAGTTCGTCGGCGACGTAGTGCTTCGTCGCCTCGACGGAGGTCAGGTAGAGTTTCCCGGTGGTGTAGGCGTCACTGATCGCGTTGTCCCTCAGGATGAAATACGTTATGGACGATATGATCGGGACGGAGACGATATAGATGACGATGAGCAGGAGGAGGAACTTCCTCCTCGGATCGATGATCGGCGGGATGCCTGAACGGGTCGTCATGCCCTCTCATTGCCGGTGACGGTCGTCACCGGGCGTCTCCTCAGGGGATCGGCTGCCCGGCCGCCGGTTCCTCAGTCGGCGGGAATGCCGTCGTCGTTGTCCTGAAGGAGTTGTAAAACATCTCCTGCTTCTCCGTCCACCGGACGGGGAAGACGATGGTGAAGGTCGTTCCCTTGCCGATTTCGCTTGCCACCTTGATCTCCCCGAGGTGCTCCGATACGATCTGCTTGACCAGGGACAGGCCCATGCCGAACTTAAGGGCCTTGGTACTGAAGAAGGGATCGAACATCTTGTCCTTCACGTCCTTCGAGATGCCGTGGCCTGTATCGGAGATGGCAAGGGAGACGACGTCACCGTTTCCGGATGTGGCTATGGTGACCGTCCCGCCCTTGCCCGTCGCCTCGATGGCGTTCCTGGCAACGTGAAAGATGGCGGCACGGAGGTGATTTTTCTGGGTATTGATCTTGAGGGGTTTGTCCGGGAGGTCGAGGACGAGATTCAGGTCCCTGTCCACTGCCTCCTTCTCTATGACCTTGCTGACATCCCGCACGATATCGCTGATGTCCTCGAAACGGAACATGCTCTGCCTCGACTTGAGAAAACCCTCGAAATCACCGACGATCGTCTCGAGCTTCTGGCATTCATCCATAATGTCATGGATGTTTTCGCCCAGTTTTTCCGAAAGTTTTTCCTTCGCCAGTATCCTCTTGCAGGTGCAGCCGATGATCGCCGCGGGGTTCCTCACCTTGTCCGCCACGGTCAGGCCCATGAGCGCCATGGTCCTCTCGGCGACAAGGTTTTCCAGTTCCTGGTTCAGCTCCGTCAGGTCAATGTTGATCAGCTCGATCTCCTTCTTGTCCTCCAGCATCTTGAGATAGACGCGGTAGATCCAGATGAAGAAGAGGTTCACCGATCCGACGATGATGAAGGTGAAGCTGTTGATGCTCCCGCTGTAAGGGTTCATGTAGGCCCAGATCGCATCATTGCCCGTCGCGGCCAGGATGTGCCTGAGGAAATGGCCGAAGGACCGGGAGACCGAGTAGAGGAGATAGGACGAGGAAAGCCACACGAAATAATTCCAGAGCACGTTGTCCGGCTCCTTCCGGTGGAGCTTCAGGCTGACGGACAGGCACATGACAGACAGAACAATGAAGACAGCGGCGCCTCCCATATCGACGAAATAGATGGGCAGGAGCGGCAGGATGACGGCGGCGTTCGTCGATGCCTGCTCCTCCTGTGCCAGGTGTTCGCGGAGCCCCAGGTAAAAGAGGCACATGGCCCCGTTGATGACGAGGAAATCGAAACGCGCGATATAGAAGAACAGCTCCTTTCCCTCCAGCTGAATGCCCTGCCGGAAATAATCCCAGCCCGCCTTTCCGCCGATGAACTGCGACGGCTCTATCCAGAGCTCGGCGAACCGCCCCGCCGAGACGAGAACGTCCCAGACGGCGAAGAGGAGAACGGAATAGTACATGTATCTCCACCCCGCTTTCTGCTGAAGACGGTTCCGGACGATCGCCCAGAGGACGACGATACAGGAGACGAGATAGAAAACGCGGCCGATGTGGTGCAGGTAAATGCCCGAGTATTCATGGGGCTGGAAGGCGAGCGCCTGCCCGGGTATGAGAAGGATGAGAGCAGCTGTGAAAAACGACAGGGTGGTTGTCATGTCAGCGAGTTTTTTTGCATTCTTTTCTCTTTTTTCTTTCTGTAGTCTCTAATATGCCATAATCTGAACCATCGTTCAAGTTTATCCCGGTAAGCCATGGCGATGAGCACGACGACAACGGAGACGCCGACGAGGATGGAAAAGCGGCCGTACTGGTGATGCCTGATGAAATCGCCGCCGAGGGTCAGGAGCACCGTCCCGAAAAGCCTGCCTGTGCCGCCGATGACGAGGAACTCCATCGTCGAGAGGTGGCCGAGGCCGAGGATATAGCAGAGATAATCCTTGGGAAAGCCGGGAATGAGAAAGAGGAGGAAGACGAGGACCGCCCCTTTGTGATGGAGGAGATAGTCGAACCGTCCCATCGTCTTCATGTCGACGAACCGCTCCACGAAGGGCCGGCCGAAGGTCCTCGCAAGCGTAAAGGCGACGAAGGAGCCGAGGGTCAAACCTATGGTGGAAAGGACGACGCCGAGGACGGGCCCGTAGAGGATGCCGCCGAGCAGGCCAGTCACCTCTCCCGGGATCGGGGCGGCCACCACCTGCGCAGTCTGCAGGAGGATAAAGGCGATGAACGAGGCGGGACCGAGGGAATTGATGAATGCCGTGAGGCGGTGCTTGTCGAGGAAGAAATGGATGAGGCCCGTCTCATAGAAGAGAAGCGTGATGCCGCCGATGATGCACAGGAAGACCGCCAGCCTTATCCAGATATGCTTCTTCCCGCCCGGATCCTCCTGAATCTCTTCTTCCCCTGCAGGCAAAGCGCTTATCCCTTTCCGGACCCGCCGCTCCCTTTCATATGTTCGATGAACGGTTTCAGGATGTCGATCGGCACCGGAAAGACGATGGTCGAGTTCTTCTCCGTGGCGATCTCGGTGAGTGTCTGGAGAAACCTGAGCTGGAGTGTGACCGGCTCGGTCGCGATGATCTGGGCCGCTTCGAGGAGCTTCTGCGACGCCTGGAACTCGCCCTCGGCATGGATGATCTTCGCCCTCCGCTCCCGTTCGGCCTCGGCCTGACGCGCGATCGCCCGCAGCATCTCAGGCGGCAGGTCGACGTTCTTGACCTCAACGGCCGTCACCTTCACCCCCCACGGTTCGGTCTGCGTGTCGATGACCCGCTGCAGCTCGGCATTCAGCTCTTCGCGGTTCGTCAGGAGCTCGTCGAGCTGGCTCTGACCGAGGATGCTTCTGAGCGTCGTCTGGGCGATCTGGGAGGTGGCGAAAAAGTAATCCTCCACCTCGGTGATGGCTTTAATCGGCTCGATCGGCCTGAAATAGATGACGGCGTTGACCTTGACCGTGATATTGTCCCTGGTGATGATGTCCTGGGGTGGGACGTCCATCGTCACCGTTCTTAAGCTGACCTTGACCAGCTTGTCGATGATCGGCCAGATGATCACGAGACCCGGCCCCTTCACGGGGATGACCCGGCCGAGCCTGAAGACGACGCCGCGCTCGTATTCCTTGAGGATCTTGATCGCGCTGGACAGAAAATAGAGGACGAGAAAAACGACAAAAACGAAACTAAACAGTGACGTCGGCCACATATACGCTTCCTTTCCTTGAACTATCGGTCTCTGACTCCCGTCGTGTCCGTGCCATGTCAGCCTTCACACAACGCATGACCGGGAATCGTTTATGCCCACTTCCATGTACGCAGATTCGGGACCATCGGAGGGTTTGCATCTCAGTCCATTATACCTTATATGGCGTCCGTTTTTCTCTTTGACACCGACCACATAGAGTCAGGAAGCCGGCTATACTATAAAGGTCATAGATAGTCCTCACAATCTGTCATTCCCGCAACCCCGTACTTGATGCGGGGGCGTCGGGAATCCTTCCGAAACAGGCTTCACCTCACAGTTGCACCGCCGCCCTGCCCAGATTCGTTTGGTTCTGCAATATACAGCCACTGACGCGTCCTCCGGCATCTCTGGAAAACCTCTTTGATAAATGATAGTATACATCAGCAGTCGGTGTTGCAGTTCGTGCACATTGACAAAGACGGGCTATGGCCTGAAACAAACCCTTTTCCCGAGGAGGCAGCCGTGTCTAATAGGACGTTTTCCTTTCTCTTCATCTCAGCGCTTGTCCTGGTTTCGCTCTTGCCTTGCCTGTCAAGCGCCGACCCGCTTGACACCTGGCACTGGAGGAACCCTCTGCCCCAGGGGAACGGCCTCAGGGGGGCAACCTTCGGGAACGGAACCTTTGTTGCCGTGGGAAGATCCGGCACAATCGTCACCTCTCCTGATGGCGTGACATGGACATCGAGGAACTCAGGGACTACGAATGGTCTCTTTGACGTGACCTTCGGGAACGGGATCTTTGTTGCCGTGGGGTATCCTGGCACAATCATCACCTCTCCCGACGGCGTGACATGGACATCGAGGAGTTCAGGGACTGGCCATTCTCTCACCGGGGTAACCTTTGGCAACGGGACCTTTGTTGCCGTGGGGTATGCCACCACAATTGTCACTTCTCCCGATGGGGTGACATGGACCTCGAGGCACCTAGAGAGTGACTATGATCTCCTCGGGGTAGCCTTTGGCAACGGGACCTTTGTTGCCGTGGGGGGGAGTTGGGGTTCAGATACCTTTTTTTCCTATGCGAAATTGGGCTTAATTGAGACTTCTCCTGATGGGGTGACATGGACCTCGGGGAACTCAGGGACTGCCCGTCCTTTCGCCGGGGTAGCCTTTGGCAACGGGATCTTTGTTACCGTGGGTATTTATTCGGGCACAATCCTCACCTCTCCTGACGGGGTGACATGGACCCCGGGGAGCTCAGGGATTGCCAATCCTCCCGATCTCTCAGGGGTAGCCTTTGGCAACGGAACCTTTGTTGCCGTGGGGAATGGAAGCACAATTGTCACTTCTCCTGACGGCGTGACATGGACATCGAGGAGTTCAGGGACTGGCGAATTTCCCAGAGGGGTAACCTTTGGCAACGGGATCTTTGTTGCCGTGGGGTATCCTGGCACAATCATCACCTCTCCCGACGGCGTGACATGGACCTCGAGGGTCTCATCAGTAACTGCCCGTCATAGTCTCACAGGGGTAACCTTTGGCAACGGGATCTTTGTTGCCGTGGTGTATCCTGGCACAATTGTCACCTCTCCCGACGGCGTGACATGGACCTCGAGGGTCTCATCAGTAACTGCCCTTCATAGTCTCGCAGGGGTAACCTTTGGCAACGGGATCTTTGTTGCCGTGGGGTGGCCTGGCACAATCATCACCTCTCCCGACGGCGTGACATGGACCTCGAGGAGTTCAGGGACTGGCCATTCTCTCACCGGGGTAACCTTTGGCAACGGGACCTTTGTCGCCGTGGGAGGATCCGGCACAATCGTCACCTCTCCCGACGGCGTGACATGGACATCGAGGACCTCAGGGCCTGGCCAATTATTTGGTCACAATGGGGTAACCTTTGGCAGCGGGAGCTTTGTCGCCGTGGGGAATGCCGGCACAATCCTCACCTCTCCCGACGGCGTGACATGGACATCGAGGACCTCAGGGCCTGGCCAATTTCTTGGTCTCAATGGGGTAACCTTTGGCAGCGGGAGCTTTGTCGCCGTGGGGAATGCCGGCACAATCCTCACCTCTCCCGACGGCGTGACATGGACATCGAGGAGTTCAGGGACTGGCCAATTTCTCAATGGGGTAACCTTTGGCAACGGGACCTTTGTTGCCGTGGGCAGTTTTAGCGGAATCCTCACTTCTCCCGACGGCGTGACATGGACCTCGAGGAGTTCAGCAGGGACTGGCGAATTTCTCAATGGGGTAACCTTTGGGAACGGGACCTTTGTCGCCGTGGGGAGTGGTGGCGCGATTCTTCAATCAGATCCTGCACCCGCAACCCCGGCGGTGAGGGTGAACAACGCTTCTCAGCAGATCACCCTGAGATCGAATGAGGCGCTCTCGGTGACTGTGAGCTTCGACGCAGGAGGGATGTCCGGAATACATGCTGACTGGTGGGTTGTGGCGTATGCGCCTTATGGCTGGTCCTACTATGTGCATCCCGGCATGTGGTTCTATGCCCCTTCGCCGGAGTCACTTCGCCCTGCCGCTCAGGGACCTCTCTTCAGCTTTTCCCCGATCGAGGTGCTCAATATGACAGGGCTCCACGCAGGGACATATTTCGTCTATTTCGGTGTCGACACAAACGCCAACGGTGTCATTGATTTCGACCAACTGATCCTTGACTCCACGACGATCGACATCGTGCCGTAGTCATCGGACGTTCTTTTTTACAGAGAGCAAACCGGGGCATTGGGCCGGAACGTGCCGGACAATGCCCCAGCAGGGGTAAATTTCGAGCAGGTAGTTATCCTGATGGAACGAGGAGATGTCCTCGAAACAATTGAACACCCAAATCAAAAAAGATATCCTGGTCAGAAAATCGCAACATTCTGGATTGATGATTATGCTTATCTCGTTCCGTATGTTCAGGAAAGCGACGAAATATTCTTAACGACCATTATCCCGAGCCGAAAAGCAACGAACAAGTATATGAGGTCACAATAATGAAAAAAACAGTATTGGATGAAGAAGAAAAAGATATTTTAGAGTCTTACGAACGTGGTGAATGGAAACCTGTCAATAATCCGAAGGCAGAAATTAAGAAACTGCAGGAATACGCAAGAAATACGCTACAAAAAGACAAGAGGATAAATATCAGGATGTCATCAAAAGACTTGAACCAAGTTCAAGTCATCGCCGCACAGGAAGGAATCCCGTATCAAACCCTGATATCCAGCATCATTCACAAGTACGTTTCGGGCTATTTAACGGAGAAAAAGAGGGCTTAATCGGGTAAGAAGCGGTGATTGGCCGTCCCTCCCCGCACCACCCATCATGCGGGTCCGCAGTAGGCGGTTCGCGGAAATCATCGGGAGCCCGGCAACGGAATTGAGACAAATCGAATACGTCACCCATGATCCTCACGGCCCGGACGAGTCAAGAACGGCCGACCTCCCTATTTTTCTTCTCGATGTTTCCTATCTGTTCTGCAATGGGGTCATCCCCCTATCTCCGTCATCAATAACGTGCTGAAAACCGGCGGGGCGAAGATGCAAGGGTTGGAAAAAACCGCGGCTTGATATCGCCGTGCACAATTTCCGAAGGAAATCGGAAAGCGCGAGGGCAGATATATCTCCTGATAGGCGATAATAGGTGTCACCAATGTGACAGGAGGCGGTTCATGAACATCATCTTTCATGATTCTTACTACCGGGTGTATGACAGGGACCCCGCGGCGGCGCCGGGGCGCATGGAACCGATAATGCGGGAGCTGAAGAAGCACCCGCACTACACGTTCATCACCCCCGAAGCGGCGACGGAGGAGGACCTCAAGAGGGCCCACTCGGTCCTCCATATTCAGACGATCCGCCGCTCCCCTCTCATCTACGAGATTGCGGTCCTCGCTGCGGGCGGCGCTATCGAGGCGGCTGAACGGGCCTGGGCGGGAGAGCCTTCCTTCGGCTGCATCAGGCCCCCCGGTCATCACGCCTCTTCGGACAGTTGCTGGGGGTTCTGCTTCTTCAACAACATGGCCGTGTCCCTCCTGAAGCTCAAGGCTGAGGGGAAAATCTCGTCGGCTTTCATACTCGATTTCGATCTCCACTTCGGCGACGGGAATGTGAACATCCTCGACGGTGTCAGGAACTTCACAATCCTGAACCCCTCTGCCCGGAACGAGAGGGATTACCTGAGGGAGGTCTCGTCGGTCCTGGACAGTGCCGGCGACTACGACATCATCGCGGCCTCGGCGGGCTTCGACGAATATGTCAAGGATTGGGGCGGCAAGCTCTCGACGCAGGCGTACCGGGACATCGGGGCGTTGATGAAGGAGTTCTCGGAGAAACACTGCCAGGGGAGACGGTATGCGCTCCTCGAAGGAGGGTATCACTACGCGGACCTGGGGCTGAACATCCACGCCTTCTGTGAAGGCTTCCGCTGCGTCGGAATATAATTTATAGCTTGTTATTCATGAAATGAGGAGCTGGTTCTCCCTCGAGCGCGATTCGCCGAGATTCGTGACATAGATGGCGGGCTGCCCGAGGACGGGGCACTTCGTTTCGCAGATGCCGCAGCCGATGCAGAGTTCAAGATCGACCCGCGGCTGCTGCAGCGCCACCTCCCTGCCCTCCCTGTCCTTCACCCGCACTTCATCGAACCAGATCGCCTTTTTCGGCGTCGGGCAGACCTCCTCGCAAACGATGCAGGGAATCCCGTGGGCATGGGGCAGGCATCTGCCCTTGTCGATCATGGCGAGCCCGACTTTAACCTTCACCTTCTCATCAAGGGGCAGTTGCCTGATCGCCCCTGTCGGGCAGACCTGTCCACAGAGCGTGCACCGGTACTCGCAGTAACCTATCCGGGGGATGAGGACGGGGGACCAGATGCCTTCCAGGCCCGCCTCCAGGAGCGTGGGCTGGAGGCCGTTCGTCGTGCAGACCTTCATGCATTCGCCGCACTTGACGCAGCGTTTCAGGAAATCTTTTTCATCGAGCGAACCGGGAGGGCGGATCAGCTTCGGGTTGCTGTACGCCGGCATGGTGAGAGGCGTCGTCCTGATGAGCGGCACCGCGAAAGCGCCGGACAGGAACGACGTGATCACCCTCCTCCTGCCGAGGTCCATCCCTGCCCTGCCGCTGCCCCTGCCGAAGCCGAAGCGGACGGCATTGTGAGGACAGATATCGTCGCAGTTCCAGCACATGACGCATTCCGTGCCCTTCCATCCCTCGCGCTCGTCGGGCGCCGCATTGCCCTGGCACACCGTCGCGCAGGCACCGCAGGCTGTGCAGCCCTCGGTCACCGACCTCTTCAGGACGGAATAGCGGGAGAGGACACCAAGAAGAGCGCCGAGGGGGCAGAGAAACTTGCACCAGAACCTCTTCTCCAAAAGATTCAGGCCGATGACGGCAAGGAAGAGGAGACCGATGAAGGTACTCTGCAGGTAGAAGGGCTGCTGAAAGGAGAGGACGCTCTTTTTCAGCACCCCGTACACTGCCTCGGACACGGCGACGACACCCCCCGGGGCACTCCCGTAGATGGTGTCGAAGAAGGACCTCGTCATGTAATTGAAAAGGGGATAGACGCTCACGGAGAAGGAGCGGATGAGCAGAGACAGGGGATCCATAATGCCCACAAGCTGCATGCCGAAGAGGGACGAAGCGACGAGAAAAACGAGAATGAAATACTTCAACCGGTGCCATGAGGGCTTCATCGTGCCGACGTTCCGCGTCCGGAGGGCGCCGGCCATTGTGTTCAGCGTCCCCAGGGGGCAGACCCATCCGCAGAAGATGCGGCCCAGGAGGACCGTCAGCACGATCACGATGAGGGAGAGATAAAACGCGACGGCAGCCGCATGGGCCGACAGGAGAGTCGTCACAAGGATGAGGGGATCGAAGTCGAGGAAAAGCCGGACGGGATAGCCCAGCTCGTCATTTCCCTTCGACTCTGTCTGGATGAAGAGGAAAAGAAAGAGGACGAGAAAGAGCCCTTGGGACACCCTGCGGCCCTGCTTCAGAGCAGCCATCTTCTTCACATGACCTCTTTCACGAGCCGGTTGACGAGGCGGGCGACGGAAAGGCAGGCTGTCAGCCCCGGCGACTCCATGCCGACGAGGTTGATGAACCCGTCCAATCCCCTGTCAGCCTCATGCATGATGACGAAGTCTTTCGTCCCTTCACCGGCGATCTTCGGCCGGACTCCGGCCATGTCGGGGATGAGGGCTTCACGGTCGAGTCCGCTGATGATCCGAGATGCGCCGTCGAAAAAGGCATCCCTTCTGGCCGGGTCGACCCGGTAATCGACGTCGTCGACATATTCAACATCGGGGCCGAACCGGAGCCTCCCCTTGAGATCGAGCGTCGCGTGGACACCGAGACCCATGAGGTCGGTGTGCGGGACAGGATAGACGAGTCTCGTCACGGGAGAAGGTTTTTCGTAGGAAAAGTAGGAACCCTTGCAATAGCGCAGGCGGTATCCCGCGTCGTCGACATCCATGCCTGCAAGCGCAGCGACCCTGTCCGACTGCAGGCCGGCGGCGTTGACGACGACGGCCGACCGGAACCGGTAGTTCTCCTCCTCGAGGCCGAGGATATATCCGTCTCCTGTCTTTTCGATCGAGGAAAGGGTGCTGTTGAAGGAGAAGAGCACTCCGCCGGCAGAGGCGCGGTGATAGAGATCCGCCATGAGGGAGTGCGAATCGACGATGCCCGTCCACGGCGAGAAGATGGCGGTGACGCACCGCACAGCGGGCTCATCGGACCGGACGTCTCTTCCGTCACGCATCACGACATCGTCCACCCCGTTTTTCAGGGCAGTGCTGAAAAGCGATTCAAGGCACCCCCTCTCACCCTCTTCCGTCGCAACGATGTATTTGCCGAGGCGGGCATGGGGAATCCCCGCATCCCGGCATCGCTGATAGAGGAGCGCAGCTCCCTCGACGCAGAGGGAGGCCTTCAGGGAGCCCGGCGGATAATAGATGCCCGAGTGGATGACTTCGCTGTTGCGGCTGCTCGTCTCCCGGCCGAAGGCATCGTGACGCTCGAGCACGACGATGTCACCGCCGTCTCCGGCGAGTTCAGCGGCGACGGCGAGACCGATGACACCGGCCCCTATGATCGTTATGTCGATTCTATCCATGGCGAAAACACAGTATAACCTTGTAGCCGTATGAAAAGGCCGGGCAAAGCGCCTCAAAGCCTCGCTGATAGCGAGCATAATTGTTTATTATTGGTGTATCAGAATCATCCCCTGTGTCATAGACCTTCTGCCTGAAATGGTCTGTATGGGAAGGCAACGGTTTCGCAGCACCGAGGCTTTTCGGCGCATACACCCCGCCTTTCCGCGGAACGACGAGGTGTAACACGTAACCCGCAACGCGTAACTCGAAACTTGCAACTTGTCTTTCACACTCACACTGTCACTTTCTTTATCTTGAGCTTCCCAAGGTCCATGACGCCGAGCCCCGCGGCGGCGCCCTTCTTCACGTACCCGAGATTGGCCCCCTTGAGGCCGAAGAGGGTTGCCCCGTAGGCGTCGACTGCTACCTGGTCGACACCGGCAATGACCGTGTCGAGCTTCCGCACGTCCCTCAGGTCTCCCCCCTGCGGACCGTTCGCCGTGAGTATCCTGACGGCGTCAAGCACCGTCAGTGCCGGCTTGACAAATCGGGCGAGATCCACGAGGTTCTCATCAATTCTCTGGTGAATCTGGCCTCTCCTGCCGCCCATGATCCCCATCCAGTTCTTCATCGCCAGGGTGAGCCCGGCGAGGCTATGGTGCTTCGCCACCGGCACGTTGATCACTTTGTCGGCCTCGAAGACCTCCGTATAAAGGGGCCACGACTTGAGGGTCTCGCCCCTGAGACTCATGTCTTTGAATTTCCGGTCGTCGATGAACGACACCTCGGCGCCCGCCTTTTGCGCGGCGTCGATAATGCCGCTCTGTTTGTAGCATCTCCTCGGGTCGTTCACCGTCCTGTCGAAGACCTTCACCTTTTTCGCTCCCGCCTCGTAACAGAGGGCGACGATCGTGGCGACCACCTCGGGATTCGTGTTCGCAGCCTGTTCCGGTGTCCTGTCCCAGCCGATGTTCGGCTTGACGACGACGATATCGCCCTTCGAAACGTACTTCCCTATCCCGCCCGCCGCGTCGATGGCAGCCCTCGTGGTCTTCGCCGGCGACGAGCCGCCGGCAACGGCAAGGTCGACTTTCTCAGCGCCTTCGACGTCTCCGATGATCCCGCCGGGAATCCTCCAGCTCAGGGGCACGGCGATGCCCGCCGCTGCGGCAAATCTTAGAAAATCCCGTCTTTTCATGGTCAACTCCTTACCGGACATTTATAACGCGTTCCGGTCCCGCTCTATCGGTCTGTACTCAAGGACCTCGGTGCTGATCATCTCCCGCGATCCGAAGAGGTATCCGTACCACCTTGTGAGCATGTCCGTCAGGGCCACAACGGCGAGGGCGACCATGAGGACGATAAGAAAAGCGTCGACGCGATAATGGATCGATGCGGAGAGTGATGCCGCCCCTGCAGCCTTGTCCCGGAAGATCCGGAAGAGCTCCCACGAGGCGGTGAATGTGGTCGCGAACATGAAGCACATGGGGATAAAGGTCGTCCAGGCATACCGGAGCTTTCCCGATTTGATGATAACAGTCGTGCCGACGCCGAGGGCGATGGCCGACAGGAGCTGGTTCGACACGCCGAACATGGGCCAGATCGCCCCGATGTTGCCGGAATAGATGAGGTAGCCCCAGGCGGCGACGACGGCCAGGCTCGTCGCGACGATACCCGGGATCCAGCCCTGCCGTGTCACCGGTTTCCAGACATGGCCCACCAGATCCTGGAGCAGGAAGCGGGCAACCCTCGTTCCCGTGTCGACGGTGGTCAGGATGAAAAGGGCCTCGAACATGAGTGCGAAGTTGTACCAATACGCCATGAGCGTCTTCATGCCCGGGATGTTCGACAGGATAGAGGCCATGCCGACGGCCAGGGAGACGGCGCCGCCCGGCCTGCCCGCAACATTCGTCCCGACGAGTGCCGACAATTCGGCGATCTTCCCGGGCGGAAAGCCCAGGGCGGCTATCTTTTCGGGAGTGAGGGCCGTATTGATGGCGAAGTAGTCCCCAGGGATGAGGATCGTCGCCGCAATGAGGGCCATGACGGAAACAAAGCCCTCGACGAGCATCGCCCCGTAGCCGATGAGGGGAATGTCCCTCTCGGAGCGGATCATCTTCGGCGTCGTCCCCGATGAAATGAGGGAATGAAAGCCCGATATGGCGCCGCAGGCGATGGTGATGAACATGAAGGGAAAGAGCTTGCCGGGGATGACGGGCCCCCCTCCGTGGATGAAGGGCGTGAATGCCGGCATCTGGATCGTCGGCGCCATGAAAAAGACGCCGCAGGCGAGGAGCAGCATCGTTCCGATCTTCATGTACGTCGACAGGTAGTCCCTCGGGCAGAGGAGCATCCAGACGGGGAGTACCGACGCGACAAAACCATAGGCGGCAATGGCCACGACGAGGCCGTTTTTCGGGAGGCTGAACCAGGGCTCCAGGGATGAGCCGGGAATGTAGTGGCCCGCAAAGACGGCGGCAAGAAGGAGGACCACGCCGATGACGCTCACTTCGCCGACTCTGCCCGGCCTGATGCGATAGAGATAGAGGCCCATGAAAAGAGCGATGGGGATCGTTGTGGCGATGCTGAAAGTACCCCAGGGACTCTCGGCGAGGGCGTTGACGACAGCGAGGCCCAATCCCGCGAGGGCGACGATAATGATGAAGAGAACTGCCAGGGACGCAGCCATGCCGCCGACAGGACCGATCTCATCCTTGGCGATCCGGGCGAGGGACCGGCCGTTTCTTCTCACCGAAGCGGCGAGGATGACCATATCGTGCACGGCGCCTGCCATGACGGACCCGATGAGTATCCAGAGAAGGCCCGGCAGGTAGCCGAACTGCGCAGCGAGCATCGGGCCGATGAGCGGCCCTGCTCCGGCAATGGCGGCGAAGTGGTGGCCGAAGAGGATCCAGCGGTTCGTGGGGTGGAAGTCCATGCCGTCTCGGAGGCGCAGAGCCGGTGTCGCATGGCTTTCATTCAGGGAGAAGACCCGGGCTGCGAGGAAGGTGCCGTAGAAGCGGTAGGCGATGGCGTAGATGCAAGCCATGGCGACGATGATCCAGAGGGCGTTCACCTTCTCGCCGGGATTGACGAGCCCCGTCACGATCGACAGCGCAAGGGCGGCGACTAATGCGACGATGATCCAGAACAGGCGCCTCAGCATACGTTATTATTACCGCCCCCAGCGCCGGTCTGTCAAATACATAAGGACAGTGTGCGTGTCAGTGTCAGTGTCTGTGTCTGTGAAAAGAAATACATAAGGACAGTGTGAGTGTCAGTGTCTGTGTCTGTGAAAAGAAACACTCGGGTTGCAGGGTATGAGCCATAAAGGACAGAATACAGCAGTCAGTAGTCAGGCTACTGCAGAACTGCAAGTTAGACAAAGGGTTATCGATTATCTGCAGATTATCACAACTCGGAACCCGGGACTCGCAACCCGTTGAATCTCTATTCTCCAATCTCTGATCTCTCTCTGTGCCCTCTGTGGCTAATCTTAGTTTGTCGTGTCTGTCGTGCCTTGCGCTCTTTGCGACTTGCGTGAGGCGTTCTTTCGTATCGGAAGCTGTCGCGGTGTCAGTGAATGGAAAAGGCGGAGTTGCGCCGATGCGGTCCATATGATATAGTGTTTCCATGCCCCGTTTCCGGCAGAAATCCAGCCACGGCCAGCTGCGGCTGTTTCCGTACCACGATGAGGGGACTCTCCGGGAGTTCCTGGAGCGCCTGTCCGGAAAGCCCGTGAACCTCGCCCTGACCGATAACATCTCAAGCATGCTTTCTATCAGGCAGAAGGGACACGGGGTCACGGTGAGACTTCAGAAGATCTTCCTCTATGCCGGTCCCGACGTCCTTGTCGAGATCGGGACGCTCATCAGACACGGCAGGGGAAAGAGGGACCGACTGCGCGGATTCATCGAGGAGAACAGCCGCCTCATGGTGTCCCGGACCAAGGCGATGGAGACGATACGCACGAGAGGACGGCACCATGATCTGAAGGCGCTTTTCGACCGTCTCAATCGTGACTATTTCGATGGCCGGATACGGTCCGTCATCACCTGGGCGCCGGGAAAAAACTTGCGCTCCGCCCGGAAACGCACCCTCGGGAGCTACATCAGGACGACCGACACGATCCGCATCAATCCCGTCCTTGACAGGAAGTCCATCCCGCGTTACGTCATCGAGTTCATCATCTACCATGAGATGCTCCATGCGGACATGGGAGTCACCGTGACGAAGGGCCGCCGCATCGTCCATTCCGTTGAATTCAAAAGGCGCGAGAGACTTTTTCACGATTACGAGCGGGTCATCGAATGGGAGCGCAAACCTTTGTGAAGGAGGAGATGTGAAGATTCTCATAACGGGCGGCGCCGGTTTCATCGGCAGCGAATTCGTGCGCCAGGGGGTGAGCAAGGGTCACCGGGTCATCGTCATCGACAAGCTCACCTACGCGGCTGACATGGAGAGGCTCGGCGAATGCGAGGGGAACGTAGAGTTCTACCGCGCCGATGTGACGAACCGGGACCTCGTCGATCACGTCTTCGTTCGCGAAAAACCGGATGTCGTCGTCCACTGGGCTGCCGAGAGCCACGTCGACCGCAGCATACTCGACGCCGCTCCCTTCATCGAAGCGAACGTCAGGGGGACCCAGGTGCTCCTCGACGTCGCAAAGGAGCGCGGCGTGGGCGTCTTCGTCAACATCGCCACCGATGAGGTTTACGGAGAACTTGGAGAGGACGGTCAATTCACTGAGGATTCCCCGTTGGAGCCGAACTCTCCCTACTCCGTCAGCAAGGCCTCGGCCGATATGCTCGGACGGGCCTATCAAAGGACTTTCGGCCTGCCTGTCATCACCGTCAGGCCGTCAAACAATTACGGGCCCTGGCAGTATCCTGAGAAGCTCATCCCCGTCGTGATCCTCAAGGCTCTCAGGGGAGAGCGTATCCCCGTCTACGGCAAGGGCCTCAACGTGAGGGAGTGGCTCTATGTCTCGGACTGCGCCGAGGCCGTTTTCCGGGTCATCGGGCGGGGCAAGGCGGGAGATGTCTTCAATGTCGGCAGCGGCGAAGAGCGGAGAAACATCGATGTCGTCACGGCCATCCTGAGGCTCCTGAACAAACCGGAGGACCTCATCGAATTCGTCAAGGACCGTCCCGGTCACGATTTCCGGTATTCGCTGAGCGTGGAAAAGATATACGGGGAGACGGGATGGCGCGCCTCCGTCGGCTTTGACGAAGGCATCTCGAAGACCGTTTCCTGGTATCTCGACCACATGACCTGGGTCGAGGAGAAGCTCGCCTATCTCAGAGACTACTGGGCGAAGGTCTACAGGCCGTGAAATACCTCATTATCGGACATAAAGGTCAGCTCGGCAGTGAGTTCGTCAGGACCCTGAGCCTCCGGGGAGCCTCCTTCGCCGCGGCAGACTGCGATGCATGCGACGCCGGCGACCTCGACGCCGTCCTGTCCCTCATCGGCGCCGCCAGGCCGACGCACATCATCAATTGCAGCGCCTACAACCAGGTCGACGTCGCTGAAGAGCGCTTCGACCTCGCCTTCCGGACAAACGCGACAGGGGCCAGGAACCTCGCCTACGGAGCGAGAAAGCACGGCGCCTTCCTCGTCCATTACAGCACCGACTATGTCTTCGACGGGACCAAGGAGACGGGTCTCTACGGTGAAGACGACACCCCCAACCCGCTGAACGCATACGGCAGAAGCAAATACCTCGGCGAGCTCGCGGTGCGGGATGAGACGGACAGGGCGCTCGTCCTCCGGTTGAGCTGGGTCTTCGGGGAGGGAACGCAGAACTTCATATACAAGGTCCGCCAGTGGGCCGGGCAGAACGACCGCCTCCGCATCTCCGCCGACGAGGTCTCCGTCCCGACTGCGACCTCAACGGTCGTCGACGTGACCATGAAGGCCCTCGACGGCGGACTCTCGGGCCTCTTCCACCTCACGAATTCAGGGTACGCGTCCCGCTACGAGTGGGCCCGGCGGATCATCGGCCTGCTGGGGCTGAAAACGCTCGTCTTTCCCATCTCATCCGATGTCTTCAACCTGCCGGCGAAGAGGCCGAAGTTCTCGGCCATGAGCAACGAGGCGATCTCAGGGGAGCTCTCCCTCTCGATCCCGCACTGGGAAGAGGCACTCAAAGCGCACCTCGCACGCCGTGATTAGCCCAAAGTTCCACCATTAACTTTGTCGTTGCATAGAAAGGCGGGGCGAAACGCTCTGAAAAACAGTGTCAGTGACAGTGTGAGTGTCAGTAAAGGTTCATTTTTTCAACAGTCGGTATGGTGTCGCCGCAGCAAGGTTTTCGGCGCATACGCCCCGCCTTTCCCGGGAGTGTATTGCAACGATAAGGTTCAGTTTTGCCACAGAGGTCACAGAGTAAAGACGGTTCAAGGTCCAAGGTCTACGGTTTAAGGTAAAAGACCTATCGCCGGAAATTAGAGATTCATGCCGTGGACCGTATACCGTGCACCTTGCACCGTTCCAAACAACCCGCAACTTCTTTTGCAGTTCTGTGCGCTCTTTGCGGCTTTGCGTGAGACTGCGATTCGGGGCTTTTGCTTTACTGCCTGAGTTGTCCCTGAGTCTTTTCGAGGATGTAGGTGACGAGGCTGTTGTGGAGGACTTCCACTTCGTCGTCGGTGAGGGTCCGCTCGGGCGAGCGGTACCGGACTGTGAAGGCGAGGCTCTTCTTGCCCGCCGGGATCGATCCGCCCTGGAAAACGTCGAAGAGCGTCATGTCCTCGATGAGGTCCGACGGGTATGCGGCGAGCATCTGCATGACCGCTGCCGATTCGAGCGAGGTATCGACGATGATCGCCGTATCGCGGTCGACAAAGGGATATTTCGGGATCTGCCTGTATTGCACGACCTGCATGGCATAGGGCACAAGGGCGTCCACGTCGAGTTCGAGCACGAGAAAGGCCGGCTTTTGCGCTTTGATGTCGAGCTTCTCCACCAGCTCCGGTGACAGCACCCCCAGGAAGCCCGCCTTTTCTCCCTGCACGAGGATGTCGGCCGACTGCCCCGGGTGGAGGAAAGGCTCCCCGGACCGCTTGAAGGTGCATCCCGTTATCCTGAGGTCTGCAAGGATCGCCTCGACGACGCCCTTCAGGATAAAAAAGTCCGGAGTCTGATCCGGATAGAGCGATCTCGTTTTCTCGCGGTAGTACAGCACGGCGAGGTGCTCCTTCTCATCCGGCAGGCGGTTTTCCTCCGTTTTAGAGAACGCCCTGGCCATTTCGAAGAGCTTCAGGTCCCTGTTGCCATGGGCGAGATTGTGCATCAGGTTTCTCAGGAGCGCCGGGACGAGGGTAGTGCGCATATAGGCATCCTCCACCCTGAGGGGATTCCTGACCTCGATGAGGCTGCGCCGCCGGTCTTCCTGCGCGATCCCCAGGAGATCGAGGTCCTGGGCCCCCATGAAGCTGAAGTTGATCGCCTCCGTAAAGCCCGCCATCAGGAGCGCCTTGCGGATGTGCCGTTTCACCGCCTCCCTGCCGTACTTTCCCTCGTCGGGCTCTTCGATCCCGAGGGTCGCTTCAGGGAGAACGGCGGGGATCCTGTCGTATCCGTACATCCTCGCCACCTCTTCGATGACGTCGGCGTCCCTCTTCATGTCCCTCCGGTACGCCGGTGGCCTGACACGGCAGTGATCACCCAGGTCTTCTATCTCGAGTCCGAGACCTTCAAGGCACCGGAGAATCTCTCTCCTGCCCAGTTCGAGGCCGAGGATCCTGTTGACCTTCTCGTAGCGGACGTCTATCTCGACGGGAACGAATCTCCTGGGGTAGATGTCGATCTTGCCGTGGATCGATCCCTTTCCGACCTGCTGCATGAGCAGTGCAGCCCTGTCGAGGGCCTTCTTGAGGAGCCTGATGTCCGTGCCCCGTTCGAAGCGGTAGGAAGACTCGGTCCTGAGGCCCAGGGCCTTGGAGGTACGCCTGATCGAGGCGGGCTCGAAATGGGCACTCTCGATGAGCACGTCGACGGTATTCTCCGTCACCTCCGTGTCCCTGCCCCCCATGATGCCCGCCACGGCAACGGTCCTCTCGCCGTCGCAGATGAGGAGACCATCTTTCGGGATCTCCCGCTCCGTGCCATCGAGCGTCGTGAAGAGGACACATCCTTCAAGGCCGAAGACGCTCTTCGCAGTCCCGACTCGTATGCGGTGGCCCCTGAGCGTGCGGAGGTCGAAGGCATGGAGAGGATGCCCGAATTCGAGGAGGACATAGTTCGTCACATCGACGATGTTGTTGAGGGACCGGATGCCGCACTTCTCGATCCTCTTTCTCACCCACTCCGGCGACGGGCCGACCTTCAGGTTCTTGACGATCCGCCCGGCGTAGCGGTTGCACAGGTCGGGATCGAGGATGTCCACATTGAAGTCGAGCTCCGAAATCTCAGGGGCGATCGCGTGTTCGGGAATGGCGTGGGGAATGCCGTACGATGCGGAGACCTCCCGGGCGATGCCGAGGACGCTCAGGCAGTCCGGCCTGTTCGGGGTGACGTTCACCTCGAGGACGATATCGTCATCAACGGGATCGAGGCCTTCCACCTCGAAGCCGATCATGGTCAGGCGCTCCGCCACCTCTTCGGCCGATGCCCTGACAGGGACAATCGATGTGAGCCACTCGAAGGGAACGCGCATTTAAAATTGCCTCAGAAAACGAATATCATTTTCGAAAAATAGCCGTATGTCGTCGATGGAATATTTGAGCATGGCGATGCGTTCGATGCCCAGGCCGAAGGCGAAACCGGAATAGAGCTCGGAATCATAGCCCACGTTCTCCAGGACGACGGGATTGACCATGCCCGCACCGAGCACTTCGAGCCATCCCGACGTCTTACAGACCCTGCATCCCTGGCTGTTGCAGATGATGCAGCCAATGTCGATCTCGACGGACGGCTCAGTGAAGGGAAAATAGCTGGGCCTGAAACGGACGGGCGTGTCCGGGCTGAACATCTCGTGAACGAAGGCAATGAGAACGCCCTTGAGATTGCTGAAGGTGACCCTCCTGTCGATCATGAGCCCCTCGACCTGGTGAAACATGGGTGTGTGGCTCACGTCGGCGTCGCAGCGGTAGACCTTGCCGGGGACGATGAACCTGACGGGAGGCTTCCTCTTCTCCATGCCCCTGACCTGCACAGGTGACGTGTGCGTTCTCAGGACGATGTCTTCGGTGACGTAGAAGGTGTCCTGCATGTCCCGGGCAGGATGATCCTTCGGTATGTTAAGGGCCTCGAAATTGTAATAGTCGAGTTCGACCTCGGGACCCTCCTCGACGGTGAACCCCATCCTGACGAAGATGTCGACGATTTCAGCGAGGGTCCTGTTGATGGGATGCTGCCTGCCGAAAGGCACGTATTTGCCCGGCAGGGTGACGTCGATGGACTCGGAGAGGAGGCGGGCCTGGAGGGCGTGCCGCTGCAGGGTCTCTTCCCGGGCGGCGATTTCTTCCTCGACAAAGGCCTTGAGCTCGTTGACCTTCTTCCCGGCGATGGGACGCTCGTCGGCAGGGAGGGATGAGAGAGACTTCAGCTCCGCCGTGACGATCCCCTTCCGGCCGAGATATCGGACGCGGAGGTCCGAGACCGCCTGCAGACTCACGGCGGCTTCAAGGTCCCTGAGGAAGGCCTGCCTCGTGTCGTCGATCATGGATGACGCAATGGAAGCGTTGTAACGGCGGGGCCGGGGGCGCCTATGCCCTGGCTGCCTTGACCTCGGTGACGATGTCGCTGAACGCCTTGGGATCGTGATAGGCGAGATCCGCCAGGGCCTTCCTGTTCAGCGTGATGTTCGCCGCCTTCAGGCCGCTGATGAATTCGCTGTATGTCATTCCCAGGGACCTGACGGCAGCGCTGATCCTTGTGATCCAGAGGGACCTGAACTCGCGCTTCTTGAGCCTCCTGTCCCTGTATGAAGCGAGGAGCGCCTTCTCCACGGACTGGGCCGCAACCTTGTACAGCCGCCGTCTGCCGCTGTGGTATCCCTTCGCCTGGTCCAGGACCTTCTTGTGATATTTCCTTGTCTTGTAGCCACCCTTTGCACGGGGCATATGATCTCACACTCCTTTTCGCAGAAGAAATCGCCGGAGGCCGCGGTGCCCCCCGCTCATAAAGAATATAAATTTTACCGGATACATGGGAGAATCGTCAAGGATTCGATGAACGGCAGCCGAAAGTCCGGACCAGGCCATGAACACCCGGACGGGAAGGCTGACGTGGTGAAAAGCCTTTCCGCCAAGATACCCTGTCTATCCCCGGACCACCTTAGCCATGCCTATCGATACCTGAAGCCCGTCAGGGAACAGGCACCGGACACCTTATGATGAATCATCATCGCATCGGAAAGGCCCTGATCCATGCCTGCCTTCCCGGGGAAGCAATGAAATTGAAGACGCTTGATTTCCTGAGCAGAGTCGCGATAGGTACCTTCATCCGTCATTCCCGCAACCCCGCACGATGCGGGGGCGTCGGGAATCCTTCTTAGAGAGTGATTCCGGACGAGCCGGAATGACAAACAGACTGCGCGTCAGGAGGCTATGGACAGACTTTAATTGTTGTATGGCAGGAGTTTCTTGACGTTTTCGAGCTGGGCGTCCGCCACGAGTCCGCTCTGACGCAGACTCCTCGTCCTTTTCGATGATTTCCCCGTCAGGAGGTGACTCTTGAAGCCCTTGTACCTCTTTATCTTCCCGCTTCCCGTCACCTTGAAACGTTTGGCGGCTCCCCTGTGTGTCTTAATTTTCGGCATTTTCCCTCCTCTTTATTTCGAACAAAAAGCACCCTCTCACGGCGATCCGGCCAGAGCGCCGTTTCTCATCTTTTACCGTTCTATTATACTCTACTTTGCGCCCGGAGCGACCACCATGGTTATGTGGTTTCCTTCGAGCCTCGGCTGTTGCTCTATGGTGAATTTCCCTGTCAGCGTCTCCTTGATCCGGTGGAAGATCTTCATCCCCATTTCAGGCCTGATGATTTCACGGCCCCTGAAGAACATGGTCACCTTCGCCTTGTCCCCCTCGTCGAGGAACCGCCTGATATTCCTGATCTTGAGCTGCAGATCATGCTCGCCGATCTGCGGCCTGATTTTCACTTCCTTGACATCGGTCCCCTTTTTCGAGGAATGCTTCTTGCCCATCTGGTATTTGTATTTACCGAAATCCATCACCTTGCAGACAGGCGGTACGGAATTCGGCGCCACTTCAACCAGGTCGAAGCCTTTTGTCCGGGCCATCACCATCGCGTCCCTGGTGGGTACGACACCCAGTTGTTTGCCTTCATCGTCGATGAGGCGCACTTCCCGCGCCCTGATACCCTCGTTCACTCTGATATCCTTGCTTATTTTTTCACCTCCCAGAAAAGTACAGGATTCATACGTCTACGTCTTCAGCCTGACTTCTTCCGTAATGAGCCCGGCGAATTCCCCGATCGTGAAGGGCCCGATGTTTTCGCCCGACCTCTTCCGCACTGTCACATTCCGGTCTTCCACTTCACGGTCGCCGATAATGACCAGGTAAGGGACCTTCCTGAGCGTCGCCTCGCGGATCTTATAGCCGATCTTCTCGTTATCGACATTGATCTCCGCCCTCACGTCGGCCTCCCTCAGGGCCTTGTAGATTTCCCGTGCGAAGGCCTCCTGCCTCTCGGCGATCGTCAGGATCGCGACCTGCACCGGCGAGAGCCAGAGGGGGAACTGCCCGGCATAGTGCTCGATGAGGACGCCGAAAAACCGCTCCAGAGAGCCCATGAGGGCCCGGTGTATCATGATCGGGCGGTGTTCCTTCCCGTCGCTGCCCCTGAAGGAGAGATCGAACCGCTCGGGGTTGTTGAAGTCGACCTGGATGGTGCTGCACTGCCATGACCTGTTGAGGGAATCCTTGATCTTGATGTCGATCTTCGGCCCGTAAAAAACGCCTTCTCCCGGATCAACCTGATAGGAGAGCCCCTTCGTTTCGAGGGCTTCCCGGAGGGCGTTCGTCGCCCTCTCCCAGCTCTGGAGCGTGCCGACGTACTTGTCCGGTCTCGTCGAGAGATAGATGTCGTACGCGCTGAACCCGAATGTCCTGAGGATGAAGAGGGTGAAGTCGAGGACACTGAGGATCTCCTCCTCGATCTGGTCCTCCCTGCAAATGATGTGGGCATCGTCCTGGGTAAAGCCCCTCACCCGCAGGAGGCCGTGGAGCACGCCCGAGCGCTCGTACCGGTAGACCGTCCCGAGCTCGGCGTAACGGATCGGCAATTCGCGGTAACTTCGCAGCGCGCTCTTGTAGATGCTGATATGAAAGGGGCAGTTCATGGGCTTCAGCTCGTAGGAGATCCCCTCGATCTCCATGGGAGAGTACATATTTTCACGGTAGAAGTCGAGGTGCCCGCTCCGCTCCCAGAGGTTCAGCTTGGCGATATGGGGCGTATACAGGATCTTGTAATCCGCCCTCATGTGCTCGTTTCTCCAGAAATCCTCGATCGTCTTCCTGATGACGGCGCCGTTGGGGTGCCAGAGGATGAGGCCCGGGCCGATGTCGTCGCTGATGCTGAAAAGGTCCAGTTCCCTGCCCAGCTTCCGGTGGTCCCTCTTCTTCACCTCCTCCAGGAAGTCGAGATAGGCCTTGAGGTCATCCTTGTTCTCGAAGGCCGTCCCGTAGATCCTCTGGAGCATCTTGTTCTTTTCATCTCCGCGCCAGTAGGCGCCGGCGATCGAAAGGAGCTTGAAGGCTTTGATCCTTCCCGTTTTCAGCAGATGTGGTCCCCTGCAGAGATCGGTAAAGCCATCCTCCTCATAGACCGAAACGTATTCGTCGGGGATCTCGGAGATGATCTCGACCTTGTAATCCTCGCCCATCTTCCCGAAGAAGTCCATGGCCTCCGCCTTGGACATGACCCTGCGTTGAAAGGGTTTGTCCCTCTTGATGATCTCCTTCATCTTCTTTTCGATCAGTGCCAGGTCTTCCGGCGTGAAAGGCTTGTCCCGGTCGAAGTCGTAATAGAAACCCTCCTCCGTCGACGGCCCGATGGTGACCTTCGCATCGGGGAAAAGCTCCTTGACCGCGTGGGCCATCACGTGGGAGGTGCTGTGGCGGTATACATCTTTGCCCTCGGGCGAATCGAATGTGATGACGTCCACCTGCGCAGAGGGATCGAGTGATGCAAGTGATGACAGGTCCTTCAGCTCTCCGTCCGTCCTGATGGCGAGCGCACGGAAGGGCGATGATGCGATTTGCCGCTGCGCCTCTTCAGGCGTCGTCTCCTGCTCAGTCCCGTCGGGAAAATGTAGTTTGATATGCGCCTCCGGAAAAAATGTGGTGTCTATATTAACTGATTTAGAGTCTTCCGTTCAATAACAACCGCCGGGAAACGGGAGTGTGAGTGTAACTAAACCTTTCTGCTGCATGAAAAGGCGGGGCGAAGCGCTCTGAAATACAGTGTCAGTGACAGTGTGAGTGTCAGCAAAAAGTTCACCTTTTTCAGCCGTCGGCCTGAAATAGCTTCATCGATGTCGGGCCGTTCGGGGAACGGCCCCTACAGAATTCCACTCTTTGTGTCATCGACCATTGGCGTATAGTTCATCTCTCGTTTTGATACAGGTGTCGCCGCATCAAGGTTTTCGGCGCATTCACCCCAGCCCCGCCTTTCCCGGGAGTGTATTGTACCGGTAAGGTAAACCCCGTCGTTTCATACACCCCTGGCCAAAAACAGCATACGGTGAGAGCTTGTACGCGAGGATAGGATGTGGTTTCTAAAGCTAAATTCACGGGTAATGTGAACTGCGGAGTCGGAGGCGAATGCCGAAGCGGAAGCCGCACAGTGTGCCTGCGAAAATCGGTGTCTTCACAACAAGATTTGCGCAAGAGCGAAGGTAGTTTATTTTGCGAATAAATCATGCCCTATCCTCGCACCATGCTATTCTGCAGACCAGCAGGAAACAGACACTATTGGTTGTTGCGCACATACAGCCTGCCGTCGACCATCTCGAGCACGCGGTGGCAGCGCCGCGAAAGGGACTCATTATGCGTCACAACGATGAAGGTGATCCCCCTGCTCTCGTTGATGCGCTTCATGAGCCGGAAGAGGTCCTCGCCCGTTGCGGTGTCGAGGTTGCCCGTCGGCTCATCGGCAAGGATGAGCTCCGGCTCCAGGAACAGGGCCCGCGCGACAGCCACTCGCTGCTGCTCTCCGCCGGACAGCTCACCGGGCTTGTGGTCCTTCCTGGCAAGCAGGCCGAGGTCACCGAGGAGCGTTTCGGCCCGCTCCTTCAGGGACGACGGACGTGCGCCCGCAGCGTCCCGGTGCTGAGACAGGAGCCCCGGCATCATGACGTTTTCGATGGCACTGAATTCGGGCAGGAGATAGTGGAACTGGAAGACGAAGCCGATGACCCTGTTTCTGAAAAGGGCAAGGTCGCCGTTGCGGAGAGAAAAGGGATCAACGGGTTCCCCCTTATCACGGATTTTGAATCTCACGCTTCCCGAGGTCGGCCGGTCGAGGGTCCCGAGAATGTGGAGAAGGGTGCTCTTGCCCGCGCCTGAGGCGCCGACGATGCTCACCATTTCGCCGTGCCTGAACCCTGCGTCGATGCCTTTCAGCACCTCCAGGTCACCGGCAGGGGTGGTGAAGGATTTTCTGAGGTTTTCAACGACAATCAACTTCTGCCCTTGTCCCCGTACTGCTCATCTCTCGGACCGAATCTCCTGGCCAGGTTCTCCCTGATCCTGTCCGCCTTGTCTTTGAGTTCGTCAGCCTCCTGGGCGAGCTTTTCGATCCCCTTCTGCGCCGTGCCGCTCGTGAAGTCGGCGAGCCACCGGATCTTTTCTCCCCCACCCCAGATGGCGATAATGGTGAAAACAGCCCAGAAAAAGACCGCCCAACCGATGGTCGTTTTGAGAAATTTAAACATCACTCATACCTCAATGGTTCGACGGGATTGAGTTTCGCCGCGTGATATGAAGGGTACACGGTCGACAGAAAGCTGATGACGACGGCAGAGAGGGATACAACAACGAAATCGAAGACCTTCATCTTGACGGGCAGCTTGCTCAGGTAATAGACGTCGGCGGGCAGCTTGATGATCTCGTAATGATGGATCACCTTGCCCAGGACGTATCCCCCGGCGAGGCCGATCGATGTGCCGATCAGGCCGATCAGGAGCCCCTGGAGCATGAAGATCATCATGATCCCCCTGCTCG
The DNA here is from genome assembly GCA_963705105.1 of uncultured Nitrospiraceae bacterium. GTDB lineage: Bacteria > Nitrospirota > Thermodesulfovibrionia > Thermodesulfovibrionales > Dissulfurispiraceae > CAVPIW01. The sequence continues at coordinate 1,079,877 of CAVPIW010000006.1, forward strand.
TTGCGCCCATGGCCTTCAAGATGGCGATCTCCCTCTGCTTTTCCATGACATTCATCATCAGGGTGCTGACGATATTGAAGGATGCGACGAGGACGATCAGGATCAGGATGACGAACATGGCGAACTTTTCCAGTTTCAGGGCTGAAAAGAGGTTCCGGTTCATCTGCATCCAGTCTCTCGCGTAATAAGGCGGCGACAGTTTCGCGTTCAGCCTCTCCCGCAGCTCCGACGCGCGGTAGATATCGTCGATCCGGAGCTGGATGCCCGTCACCGTTGAGCCTATGCCGAAGAACTCCTGGGCCGAGGCCATATCCGTGATCACGAGATTCGAATCGTACTCGAACATTCCCATTTCAAATATCGCTGCTACCTTGAACTGTCTCACCCTGGGCAGCATCCCCAGTGGTCCCATCTCACCCATCGGGGAGAGCACGTTGACGGTATCGCCGACCATGACACCAAGGTTACCGGACAGTTCAGTCCCTATGATTATTTTCGGCGTTCCGTCCTTTTTTATGAAGTCTTCGTATTTTCCCTCACGCAGGTGTTTTAAAATGTCCGTCGTCGCAAGCTCCGTGGAGGGGTCGATCCCCCTCAGATATGCGCCGTGCGCCCTCTTGCCTGCCGACACCATGGCCTGGCCGAGGACGAAGGGCGACAGGGACACGATGTGAGGTTCTCCCCGCAGCTTTTCAATAAGGGCGCCGTGATTCTCGATGCCGCCCCGAAAGCTCAGAACGACGGCATGGGCATTGGCGCCGAGGATCTTCTTCTGGAGGTCTTCGTGAAACCCGCTCATGACGGAGAGGACGACGAGGAGCGCCATCACGCCGACAGCGACGCCGCCGACGGAGACGACGGTATTGAACGACACCCCCCGGTGCCGCTTCTTTGCCTTCAGGTAGCGCAGGGCGATCAGCAACTGGTAGGGAAGCTGCATCGGGCCTTACTGTTCAGGCTTGAGCTGGGGAAAAAGGATGACGTCCCTGATGGAGAGGGAATTCGTGAGGAGCATGACGAGGCGGTCGATGCCGATTCCCTCTCCGGCAGCGGGAGGCATGCCGTATTCGAGGGCCCGGACGAAGTCGTCGTCCATCCAGTGGGCCTCTTCATCGCCCTTCTGCTTCTCCTCCACCTGCTTCTGGAACCGGGACCGCTGATCGATGGGGTCGATGAGCTCGGAAAAGGCGTTGGCGATCTCGCGGGAGGCGATGAACAGCTCGAAGCGCTCGACGAGACCGGGATTGTCCGGTTTCCGCTTGGCAAGGGGCGAAAGCTCGACGGGATAGTCGATGATGAACGTGGGCTGAACGAGACCAGGCTCGACGACCTCCTTGAAGATCTCGTCGAGGATCTTCCCGTGGGAGGCCGTTTTGGGCAGATCGATCTTCTTTTGCCGGGCCCACTCCGCGGCCTGCTCCCTATCCTTCATAACGGCTTCCGGCACCCCCGCGGAGGCGAGCGCTTCGAGCATGGGGACCCGGGGCCACGGCGGGGCCAGGTCTATCTCGAGGTCACCGAATGCCACTTTGCGGGACCCGAGGACCTTGGCCGCGATGTACAGGAACAGCTCCTCGGTGAGGTCCATCAGGAAGTGATAGTCCTTGTATGCCACGTAAAACTCGAGCATCGTGAATTCAGGGTTGTGCCGCGTCGATATGCCCTCGTTCCTGAAGTTCTTGTTGAGCTCGTACACGCGCTCGTAGCCGCCGACGAGAAGACGCTTCAGGTACAACTCCGGGGCGATCCTCAGGTAAAGGTCGATTCCGAGGGCATTGTGGTGGGTCTTAAAGGGACGGGCCGTGGCGCCGCCCGGTATCTGGTGCATCATCGGCGTCTCCACTTCAATGAAGCCCTTCGACTCGAGGAAATCCCTGATGCCCTTTATGATGGCGCTCCTCTTGGCGAAGATCTCCTTCACCTGGGGATTGACGATAAGGTCCACATATCGCTGCCTGTACCTCAGCTCGATGTCCCGCAGGCCATGCCATTTCTCGGGCAGGGGCCTCAGGGACTTGCTCAGGAGGGTGAAATCGAAGACCTCGATGGTCAATTCATTCGTCTTCGTCCGGAAGAGTTTCCCCCTGACGCCGACGATATCGCCGATGTCGAGCTTCCTGACGAGGGCATATTTTTCGCCCAGGACGTCCCTCTTGAGGTAGACCTGGATCTTTCCCGTCGCATCCTGTATATGGGCGAACGTGGCCTTGCCGAAACTCCTCAGGGCGATGACCCTGCCGGCGACGGACGCGGAGATGTCTTTCTGCTCCAGTTCCTCCTGCGATCGTCCCTCATACGTCTCAAGGAGGGCGCCGGCATTCGCGTCCTGCTCGAATCGCCCCTGGTACGGCTCGATGCCGGCATCGCGGAGTTCCGACAGTTTCTTCAACCGCTGTTCGATAAGCTCGTTCGTTTCTTCCATAAACGTTAAGTATACCGGCCCGGAATTTGGGAAGTCAACGAATGTTGAGGAGACAACATAGAATGACGTTATTCTCACGCAAAGTCGTATAGCACTCAAAGAACGACAGAAAAGAATAGACCGTCCCTGGAGATGTCTCATCATCGCATGGAAGGCTTTGAACCAATTTGCCTTCCCGGATGAAGCGTCGCATTCAGCCAGGCTCTGAGACGCTCCATCCCGCCTTTCCATGCAGCAATAGGTGAAATATTATGACGACGGTTGTTATCTATGCTAAAATGTGAGACGACATAATCGTTAAAATCCTATATAACCAGGGAAAGACAGCAATGAAAAGAGTTTTTCCGCCGTCATTCTACAATATGACAACCCTTTCCGGTTCCGCGATCGCAGTGCTGAGCCTCATGATCATCTTCTTCCTCATGCTCCTCGAGACCTTCGCCGGCCACCAGAAACCATACATGGGCATCATCGCCTTCGTCATCATGCCGGCATTCCTCATCCTCGGACTCCTGCTCATCGCCGTCGGCATCGTGCGTGAGCACCGGCGGGAGGTGCGGGAGGGAGACAGGGAACCTCACCTGCCCCGGATTAACCTGAACGACCCCCGTCACCGGAAGGCATTCATCGTCTTTTCCGTCAGCAGCGTTCTCCTCCTTGCATTCACCGCCTTCGGGAGTTTCAAGGCCTATGAATATACCGATTCAGACCAGTTCTGCGGGCAGATGTGTCACAAGGTCATGGGACCGGAATTCACCGCCTACTCATTCTCACCGCACGCCCAGGTCGGCTGCGTCCAGTGCCATATCGGTCCCGGCGCCGACTGGTTCGTCCGGTCCAAGATATCGGGGTCATACCAGATGTATGCAACCCTCATGAACAAGTACCCCCGGCCGATCCCCGCACCCATCGAAAACCTGCGCCCCGCCCAGGACACCTGTGAACAGTGCCACTGGCCGAGGCACTTTTACAGCGAAAAACTTCAGCAGAACACCTACTATGTCTCCGACAAGAACAATACGAAGTGGTCGCTCCGTCTCCTCATCAAGATCGGCGGCGGCAACATCGAGGTCGGACCGACGTCAGGGATCCACTGGCACATGAACATAGCCAACGAGATCACCTACGGGGCGAAAGACCCCAAGAGGATGGTCATCCCCTGGGTCAAAGTGAAGAGAAGTGACGGGACGGAGCGGGTCTACCGCAGCTCCGACGTAAAAGCGAGCGAGGAGGAGATCACCAAGGGGCCGAAGCGGCGCATGGACTGCATCGATTGCCACAACCGCCCCACCCACATCTACCATCCCGCGGCCCGTTCGGTCAATCACCTCATGTCCCTCGGCTGGATCGACCCGGAACTCCCCTTCATCAAAAAAGTCTCCATCGAGGCCCTCGAGGCCCCCTATGAATCGACCAATGCGGGTCTCAGCGGGATTAAACGCGCTGTCGAGGAATTCTACGGTAAGGAGTACCCGGACCTGGCCGTCCGCAAGAAAGAGCAAATCCAGAGGGCCGTCTCCGAGCTGCAGACGATATACAGCCGCAATTATTTTCCCTACATGAAAGTGGACTGGAAGAGATTCCCGAACCATATCGGTCATCTCTATTCTCCGGGATGTTTCCGCTGTCATGACGGAAAGCATGTGAGCGACGACGGAAAGGTTCTCTCGACGGACTGCAACGTCTGCCACACCATCATGGCCCAGCAGTTTCCGGGAGAAGAGGCACAGTTCTCCCGGACCGGTCTCGATTACCGCCACCCTGTCGACATCGGCAAAGCCTGGATGGACAGGAAGTGTTCGGACTGTCATGGCGGGGCTCCCTTGACAGCAAAAAAAGAGATCCATTAAATTATAAAGTTATGCGCAGACCACTTATTGCCGCAAATTGGAAGATGCACAAAACGGCCGGTGAAACGAAGGATTTCATCGGGGAATTCCTGCCTCTTGTGCGGGATGCCCGTGATGTCGATATCGTCATAGCGCCGCCCTTTACGTCTCTCCCGGCTGCGTCGGCAATGCTGAAGGACACACCCGTCCATCTCTGCGCCCAGGACGTCTTCTCCGAGGACAAGGGCGCTTATACGGGTGAGATTTCGCCGCTCATGCTGACGGACCTCGGCTGTACATTCGTCATCATCGGCCATTCCGAGAGGCGCCAGTACTTCCACGAGACGGACCAGTCCGCCAACAGGAAGATCGGCGCGTCGCGGAACCACAATCTCCGGGTCATCCTCTGCATCGGCGAACTCCTGGAAGAGCGGGAGGCAGGCAGGACATACGACGTCCTCAGGAGGCAACTCGACGAGGGGTTGACCGGAATCTCACTGGACGGCATCGTCATTGCCTATGAGCCGGTCTGGGCGATCGGCACGGGCAAAACAGCGACGACTGACCAGGCCCAGGAAGCGCACCGTTTCATCCGGGACCATCTCGCCGCTCACTACGGCGAGACGGCAGCAGAAGTACGCGTACTGTACGGAGGAAGTGTCACACCCGACAATATATCGTCGCTCATGAGCTGCGCCGATGTGGACGGCGCTCTCGTCGGTGGAGCGAGCCTGAAGGCCGACAGCTTCTCCCGGATCGTCAGATTCGGCAAATGACGCCGGCCAGCCTATCAAGACAGTAACAAGGAGGCTTTTGTGGCTCAAATCATTCTCATGGTTCTGCATGTGCTTGCATGCCTGTTCCTCATCCTCATCGTCCTGCTTCAGAGCGGAAAGGGCGCGGAAATGGGCGCCGCCTTCGGCGGATCGAGCCAGACCCTTTTCGGCAGCAGGGGAGCGGCGACCTTCCTCAACAAACTGACGACCGTCGCCGCCGTCGTGTTCATGCTCACCTCCCTCACCCTTGCCATGATCACAAGCAAGGGGAGTTCCGTTATCCAGCAGGTACCGGTTGAACAGGCCGTACCCCAGAAAACACCTCAGCAGGTGCCGCTCCAGCCCCAGCAGACGGCGCCACAGGCACCCCAGCAGGCGCCGCAGCAACCGCCGGGCAAATAAACTTATCGTTGCATATGCGTTGCGGAAAGGCGGGGCTGGGGTGAATGCGCTGAAAACCTTGCTGCGGCAACACCTGTATCGTCACAATAGACAGCGTTTCAGAACGATATCTGAAAAAATGAGCCTTTCCCCTGACACTCACACTGTCACTGACACTAATTTTAGAGGCGCTTCACCCCGCCTTTTCATACAACGACAAGGTAATCCGTTGCTGAAACGGGAAGTCGATAAGGAGGGCGACGTGAGGAATTCACCGGCGCCCTTCGCCATTTTTTCCCCCCGCCGTTCTGCATCCCGTGCCCCCATTCCCGTGTTGCTCCTCCTCCTGCTCGCATTGACAGGGGGGTGCGCTCGGGAGCCCGAGGTCAAATATCCCGATACGATCACTATCGGGTTTCTGGCCGACGCGAAGCGTCTCCTCCCCCTGCTCGCCTCGGACAGCGCATCCGGTGAGATCAGCGGTCAGATCTTCCAGGGGCTCACGAAATATGACAGGGACATCAGGATCACCGGCGAGCTCGCCGAGTCCTGGGACATCAGTCCTGACGGACTCGCCATCACCTTTCATCTCCGCCGGGGCGTGAAATGGCACGACGGTGAAGAATTCACCGCCGACGACGTTCTGTTTACCTACGAGACAGTGACGAACCCGAAGATTCCCACTCCATACAGCAGCAACTACGGGCCCGTCGACAGGGTCGAAGCCGTCGACCGTTATACGGTCCGCGTCAGGTACCAGAAGCCCTATGCCCCGGCCCTTGAATCGTGGGGCATGGGTATACTGCCGAAGCACGTCCTCGCGGGGAAAGATATCACGTCTCCCGAGATCAACCGGAACCCCGTCGGCACAGGGCCATACCGCCTGAAGGAATGGGTGACAGGCCAGAAAATCGTCCTCGACGCCTCTGAGGATTATTACGAGGGGAGACCCGGGGTAAACCGCTTTCTCGCGAGGATCATCCCCGATACGGCAACGATGTTCCTCGAGCTGAAATTCGGGGGAATCGATTTCATGGGCATCACTCCTCCTCAATACAAGCTCCAGGCCCAGACGGACTTCTTCAACCGTTACTTTCAGAAATTCCGTTACCCATCCTTCGGATACACGTATCTCGGGTACAACCTCCTCAATCCCCTCTTCGCGGACCGCCGGGTGCGCCAGGCCCTCGCGCACGGGATCAACAAGCGCGAGCTCATCGCCGGCGTTCTCCTCGGATACGGCATGCCCTGCACGGGGCCGTTCCCGCCCGAATCCTGGGCCTTCAACCCGAACGTCAAGGATCACGGGTACAACCCCGAAAGGGCACTGGAACTCCTCGCCGAGGCGGGATGGACGAAAAATGCGGCCGGCCGTCTCGAAAAAAACGGCAGGCCCCTTGCCTTCACGGTCCTGGTCAACCAGGGGAACGAGGCAAGAATGAAGTCGGCGCAGATCATCAAGGAACAGCTCCGGAGGATCGGCATCGACATGACGATCAAGGTGCTCGAGTGGCAGGCCCTCCTGCACGAGTTCATCAACAAGAGGCGCTTCGAGGCGGTGATTATGGGATGGGCGCTCTCGCGGGACCCCGATATCCATGACATATGGCACTCCTCAAAGACGAAAGAGGGAGAATTCAACTTCATCTCCTACAGGAACGACGAGGTCGACAGGCTCCTCATAGAGGGGCGGGAGACCTTCGACATCGAAAAAAGGAGGAGGATCTATCACCGGATCCACGAAATCCTCGCTGAAGATCAGCCCTGCACGTTCCTGTACGTGCCCGACGCCCTCCCCGTGCTCCACAAGCGCTTCAAGGGTGTCGAGAAGGCGCCCATCGGGATCTGGCACGACTTTGTCCGCTGGCATGTGCCGAAGAGCAGGGCTGAATGGTACCAGTGAAACGACGGGGCACTGTCCGCCCCTCGAACCCTCCTGCCTGATGCCATGGCGGTTGAACGGGATAAAGACGTGACGGAGACACCGGACTCCTCCGCAAAGGAGCGGGAATTTACGGCGCTATGGGATGCCCTGTCTGAAAGCGAGGAAAGACTCCGCACATTTTCCCGGGTTTCTCTCGAAGGCATCGCCCTTCTTGACGCCGGAAAGATCGTCGATTCGAACGAGGCACTTGCAACCCTTTTCGGGTGTGTCCACGGCAACGTAACGGGCAGACCGGTCACCGATTTTATTGCCGCCGAGCATCGCGGCCCGTTCATGAAATATCTGGAGTCGGCGCGTGAACAGCCCTACGAAGCCCTGTGCCTGCGGGAAAACGGGGCGACCTTTGCTGCTGAAATCAGAATAATGAACATCCCGCTCCGCGGCAGACCGGTCAAGGCCGCTGTAATACGCGACATCTCCAGGCGCAAGGCGACCGAGGAGGCGCTGCGCCGTTCGGAAGAGCAATACCGCCTCCTTTTCGAGAACAACCCTCACCCCATGATGGTCTACAATGTCGAGACGCTCGCCTTCATCTCCGTCAACGACGCAGCGGTGAACCTTTACGGCTACTCAAGGGATGAGTTTTTATCGCTCACCGTCAAGGACATCCGGCCGCCCGAGGATGTGCCCGCACTGCTCAGGCATCTCTCCCGGAGGAACCCATCCTTCCAGAAATCCGGGGAGTGGCGCCATCGCAAAAAGGACGGGGCGATCATCCATGTCGAAGTGAGCGCCCACGACCTCACCTTCATGGGGAGCCCGGCCAGGTTCGTACTCATCAATGACATAACGGAACGGAAAATAGCCGAAGAAGCGCTTTCCCGCCGTGACTCCATCCTCGAGGCGGTGAGCTTTGCTGCGGGGGAATTCCTCAGGATAATCTCCTGGGACAACAGCATCAGGAAGGTGCTCGAGATGCTTGGAAAGGCTACCGGTGTGAGCCGCGTCCATGTTTTCGAACAAGCCAGGGGAACCGGGGACGTCCCGAGAGTATCCCTTCTGCAGGAGTGGACAGCCCACGGCATCGTTCCCCACAGGTACAACCCGGAGCTTCAGGCATTTGCATGGCAAGCAAAGGGGTTTGCCCGGTGGGCCGACATTCTGAGCAAAGGCGAGATCCTGTACGGCCACACGAGGGTTTTTCCGCCTGCCGAGCGGAATATCCTTATACAGCAACACATACGTTCCATCGCAGTCGTCCCGATCTTTGTCGCCCATGATCTCTGGGGGTTCATCGGCTTCGACGACTGTGACGCCGAGCGGGACTGGTCCCTGGCGGAGATCGGCGCGCTCCGGGCGGCTGCCGGGATCATCGGCGCCGCGATTCAGCGCAAAGCCGCCCGGGAGGCCCTCGAAAGGAGCGAGCACCTTCTCCGGCTCTCGCTCAGGGAAAAGGAGACCCTCCTCAGGGAGATCCATCACCGTGTCAAGAACAATCTGCAGGTCATCTCAAGCCTCCTGAGCCTCCAGTCCTCCAGCATCCGTGATGCGGCAGTGGCAGAGGCGTTCAGGGAAAGCAGAAACAGGATCAGGTCCCTTGCCATGATCCACGAGAAGCTCTACCGGTCCGCGGGCATCGAGCGGATCGACATGGCGGAATACATGAGAGACCTCGTCTCCTATCTTGTCAGCTCCTATAATATGCGGAACGAACGGCTGAAACTCACCCTGTCCGTCGAAGACATCCATTTCGGGATCGATACGGCCATCCCCTGCGGTCTCATCCTGAACGAGCTCGTCTCAAACGCGCTTAAGCATGCCTTCACAACGGAACGGGGCGGGAAATACGGCATCAGGATCATCCTTTCCCGCCGCCGAGACGGACACAGGCTCGTCGTCGGCGATAACGGGGCCGGTCTCCCGGCAGGTCTGAACTACAGAAAGACCGACTCCCTGGGACTTCAGCTCGTGACGACCCTTGTCCAGCAGTTGGGAGGAAAAATATCACTCCGGAGAAGGGGGGGACGACTTTCACGATCGACTTTGCAGAGGCGCGGATCCATAGCCCTGCCGGTGAGGGATCATGAAGAAGAAGCGGGTGCTCATTGTCGAGGATGAAGGCATCATCGCCAGGGATATCAGGCAGAAGCTGGAGGACCTGGGGTATACAGTCGTCGGCACGGCATCGACTGCGGAAGAGGCGGTCCAGAAGGCGCGACGGCTCTCACCCCATGTCGTGCTGATGGATATCGTGCTCAGGGGCCCCGTGGACGGAATCGCCGCTGCCAGGACGATCGGCGATGAACTCGGCATCCCCATCATCTTCCTGACCGCCTTCGCCGACGACGACACCCTCGCCAGGGCAAAGCTCACGAAACCCTATGGGTACATCCTAAAGCCCTTCGACGAGAACGACCTCAGGACGAACATCGAGATAGCCCTGTACCGCAGTGTCATCGAGAAAAAACGGGACGCCGAAGCGAGGATGCTCGGGTCCATCCTGCTCTGCGCGGGAAGCGCCCTGATCGTGACGGACCTCAACCTCACAGTCACCCTCATCAACAGGACGGCGGAGCGGATGCTCTGCCTGCAGCGGGAGGACGCCCTCGGGAAAAGGCTCCCGGACGTCTTCCAGGTGCGCTTTTCGGCTGCCGGCGTTTCCGTCGCAAGTCTGACCGCCCTCGCCCTGAGGGAAGGCACGTCCTTACGGCTGCCTGACGACTCGGAAATTCTCCTGCGCGACGGGACGAGCAGACATATTAACTGCGTCATCACGCCGGTGAAACAGGAAGATAACAGGATTACGGGCCTGGTCGCAACATTTCAGTGTGTCGACCGCGGCGAAGACCCGGCCGCCCAGAAGCCGACGACGCTCACCGCCGCAATCGGGAGACTCACGGCTGTGCCGATGGACTCCGTCTCATCGGCCATTCTCAGGGCGCTCACCTTTATCGAGGAAAACATCGAGAGGCCCATTTCCCTCGACGAACTCGCCGGGCTGTCTTACATGAGCAGATTCCATTTTTCGAGGACCTTCAAAGCGCGCACGGGCATGACTCCCATGTCACTCATCGCTCATGTCAGGATCGAGCGGTCCATGTCACTGTTACGGCAAAACCCCGATTGCGTCTCCGACATCGCCCTCGCCGTCGGCTTCTCCAGCCTCAGCCATTTTACCGACCAGTTCAAGAGGATCACGGGCATGACCCCGTCAGAGTACCGGAAGAGCCTGATAAAATAGCCGTCCCGCCGCTGCCGCGCCCTTCCGCTCTCCATAGCAAGAATCCTGAAAAATCCGGCAAGAAACCTGTAGAATCGCACCATTGATCTATGGCGTAATTAATTATGAAGGCATAAAAAGTCGTCATACCCGCGAAGCTTGTCCCCGCGGATATTTAGCCGGGAGCGGGTATGGGGACTGAAAAATCTTCCTGATAATCGTGGATTCCTGTTTGCACGGGAATAACAGACGATCCTTTCTACCAAACGTGACACACGCACCAATGGAGGATGACCTTATGTTCCAGGCCGGTGCCTTGACGGGAAAGGGACAGGCGCTGTTATCGGTTGAATCATCCGAAAACGGCGGGGAAGAAAGTTACGACGCGAATAATCGCGTCCCCGCTGATGTTTCATATACGGTCGATCATTTTTCCGATCCCCTTCATTCCTATCTCAGAAGCATTCGCAAACTGCCCCTCCTGAAGAAAGACGAAGAAAGAGACACGGCCTTCAGAATCACGTCGGGTCGCAGAAAAATTTACGGGGAGCTCTTTACCATCCCTCTCTTCATCAACCGCCTGATCAGCCTCGGGAACCTCGCGGCTGCCGGGGACATCTCCCTGGATGAGATCCTGGAAGACGCGGCCTGCCGGACTGACGAGCGGCAGAAGGAGCTGGAGGGACATTTCTTCAAGGCAATTGCAGCACTGAAAGATATCATCACATTGAGCGACCGGCGGGTCAGAGGGGGACTTGCACACCCCGGAAACGAACAGCGCCGGTCGAAACGTCCCTTTGCGCTTCGGACGGCCCTCCTCACGAGGAGAGACGCCATTCTCAGTCATACAGAGGACCTGACCCTCAGGAACGATCTCATCGAACGTTGTACCGCCGAATTGAGGGACATCCATCGTCAGCTCCTGGATGTCAAAAAGCAAATCGGGTGCGCAAAGGCATCATGCATCTGCGCGGGCGACGTGAGGAAACTCCGGGACCGCCTGAAATCACTGGAAGACCATGTCGGCATTCGTGAACAGGATTTATGCGGGACCGTCGGGACGATAGATCACACGGAGTGCGATATAGACAGCGCAAAGGCCCATCTTGTCGAATCCAACCTGCGACTCGTCATCTGTGTTGCGAAGCGGTATGCCAACAAGGGCATCCCTTTCCCGGATCTCATCCAGGAGGGGAACATCGGCCTGCTCAAGGCCGTGGACAGGTTCGATCCCGCCAGGGGATTCCGCTTCAGCACCTATGCGATGTGGTGGATACGCCAGGCTATGAGCAGGGCCATCGCGGACACGTCCCGGACGATCAGGATCCCCGTCCATCTGATCGAGATTCTGCACAGGGCCACGAGGGTTGCCGGTGAGCTTGTTCGCCAGAACGGCAGCGAGCCGACCCTCGACGAGATCGCGGCCCGGGCGCGGGTGCCCCGCGACAAGCTCGCAAACGTGCAGGCCTTTTCAGGCGATGCCGTCTCCCTTGAGACCCCCGTCGGCGAGGACGAGGGAGGTATGATCAGGGACTTTGTCGTCGATGCCTCTGCGCCTACCCCTCTTGACAATCTGTTGGAACAGGACATGAAGGACCGGGTCGAACGGGTGCTGGCCACACTGACGCGGAAAGAAGAGACGGTGATACGGAAGAGATACGGCATAGGCTTCGACGATCCCCAAACCCTCGAGGAAATAGGGCGGGCGTTTCACCTCTCCCGTGAAAGAATCCGGCAGATCGAGATCAAGGCCCTGAGGAAATTGAGACATCCGTGCCGCAGCAGGTGGCTGGAAGACTTCACCGGCTGCCGCTGATACTGTGTACCGTTATTTTTGCATACACCCCGCCTTTCCAAAAAGCGTATGCAACGATAAGGATGTCTCATCATCGCATTGGAAAGGCTTTGAACCATATCTGCCTTCCCGACGGATGGCTATCAGCAAGGCTCTGAGGCGTTTCGCCACGCCTACAAGGTGATACTCACACTGACACTGTCTGAATAACGGACGCCGGGACCGGATACGTGATAGAATATCCCTATCCCCATGTCCGTCATAATCGTCGAAAATCTCGTCAAAACATTCGGCTCCGTTACCGCCGTCAACGGCATATCCCTCTCCGTTGAAGAGGGGACGATTTTCGGTTTCCTCGGCCCCAACGGAGCCGGCAAGACGACGACCATCAACATCCTCTGCACCCTTCTCTCTCCCACCTCCGGAAAGGCGTCCATCGGAGGATTCGATTGTATGTCCCAACCTTCGGAGGTGAGAAAGAGGATCGGCCTCGTCTTTCAGGACAACACCCTCGACAAGGAGCTGACGGCATACGAAAACCTCTCCTTCCATGCCTACCTCTACGATGTCCCCAAGCGTGAGCGGAAGGAGCGGATCGAGGAGGCCCTCCTCTTCGTCGGTCTCTCTGACCGGAAGAATGACACGGTCAAGAAATTCTCCGGGGGCATGAAGCGTCGGCTCGAAGTAGCCCGGAGCCTGATCCATCAGCCGAAGGTCCTCTTTCTCGATGAGCCGACTCTCGGTCTCGATCCCCAATCCCGGACGAACCTCTGGGAATTCATCTCCCGGTTGCCTGAGCAGCAGGGAGTCACGGTATTCATGACCACCCATTATATGGAAGAAGCGGAGATTTGTCAGCAGATCGCCATCATAGACAACGGGACGATCATCGCCCGGGGGTCACCGGAGGAATTGAAGAAGGCCGTCGGCGGCGACGTCATCTACCTGAAGACGAAGGACAACAGCCGGGCAAAGGGGGACATCAAACGCATGCTCGGCCTTGATGCCCAGGAGAGGGAAGGAGAGCTTTTCATCTCCGTTTCGCGGGGAGACGCCTGCATTCCGAAGCTCATTACGGCTCTCGCGGACAGGGTCATCTCGGTGAGACTCCAGAGGCCCACTCTCAATGACGTGTTTCTCAATCTCACCGGCAAGGCGATCCGGCCTCAAACAGCCTCGGAGGGTGACGACTTCAGGGAGTCCGTCCGTTCCTACCGGAGAAAATTCGGCAAGGGATGAGCGCGAACCTGAACACGGTCTATGTTATCGTCGCCCGGGAGCTCATCAAGTTCGTGCGGGAAAAGGGACGACTCGTTTCGACAATCGCCCGCCCCCTCCTGTGGCTCTTCCTCGTCGGCGGCGGCATGACGCGTCTCGTCTCTCCCGATATGGGCATCCCTTACATCCAGTTCATTTTTCCGGGCATCATCGGCATGACCATCCTTTTCAGCGCCATATTCTCCTCCATTTCGATCATCTGGGACAAGGAGTTCGGATTCATGAAGGAGATGCTCGTGGCCCCGGTGTCACGGTTTTCGATCGTTCTCGGCAAGGCGCTGAGCGGGACCCTCGTCTCGACACTCCAGGCCCTCGTGATCCTCGTCCTCTTTCCCTTCGTGGGCCTGCACCTGTCGGCACTCCAGTTCGCATCGGTCCTGGCAATCTCCGTGATCCTCTCCTTCTGCATCTCCGCTCTCGGCATCTTCATCGCCACTTTTTACGAGAGCTTCGAGAGCTTCAGCGTCATCATGAATTTCATTGTCATGCCCATGTTCTTTCTTTCCGGCGCCATGTATCCCGTGAAGCTCCTTCCCCCCCTGCTGGTAGCCCTCTCCATGGTGAACCCCCTCACATACGGCATCGACGCCCTGAAATACGTGATCCTCCCGAGGGATACCCTCTCGTCTGCAGCTTCGCCGCTGACCCATGACTTTCCCTTTTTCCTCGACCTTTCCGTCATTGTTATCGCCTCCGTTGTTTTTGTTATAATTGCAGGATATGTCTTTGAAAGGAGAAAGTGATGAACCAGATAGAGCTGTACAAGAGACTCCCCAAGACGAACTGCGGTGACTGTCCCCAGAAGGCTTGCCTGCCCTTCTCCTTCTCCGTCATCAAAGGAGAAGCGGAACTGGCCGACTGTCCCCACCTCACGGATGAGGAGCGTGAGCTGATCAGCGGGGATCTCATCAGATCGGACTGGAGAGAAGAGCTGATAGTGAAGATGAAGGAGGAGGTGCAGAAGATCGACTTCGCCTCCGTTGCCGAAGGGCTGGGCGCCCGGTTCACCGATGGGGGACTCGTCCTGCCCTGCCTGGGCCGGATGTTCACCATCTCGCCGGAAGGCGAGGTGACGACGCAGGGACACATAACGCCCTGGGTGAAGATCCTTTTGCTGCATTATCTCAGAACCTGCGGCAGCGGTCCCCTCGCGGACCGGTGGGTCTCTTTCACGGAACTGAAGGACGGGATGATGAAGTCGACGGCCTTTCACCGTGAGTGCGAAGACCCGCTGCGCCGGCTTCTCGACAGCAACCCTCAACCGGTCGGTATGATACTCCGGAGGTTGGGCGCAGAGGTCCGCGAAGACTTTCCCACCCCCCATGCCTGGCACCTGCTCCTGCTGCCCAAGGTGCCCATCGTGATTCTCTTCTGGCCTCCCGAGGAGGAGTTTGAGTCCAAGGTGAAGATCCTCTTCGATGCGACTGCCGACAAGTTCCTCGATGTGGAGTCTCTCGTTTTCCTCGTCGAAGGCCTTGTCAAGAATATCGAGATGTTTTTATCACTTGACAAGAAAAAACATATATGTTAAAAAAGTAGGTAATTTTTGACGTACCAGTACCCCAATATTTGGCGATTAAAACGAAAAGGAGGTGAAATTCATCGTGAAGAAAGTGTTAGCCCTGTTGCTTTCTATCGTGCTGCTCGTGGCGTTCACACTCTCCGTCGGCTGCAAGAAGGCTGAAGAGCCGAAGCCTGAGGCCCCGAAGCCCGCTGCTGAGGCCCCGAAGCCCGCTGAGACACCGGCGCCGGCTCCTGAGAAGCCCGCTGAGAAACCGGCTGAGAAGCCCGCTGAGGCACCGAAGAAGTAAGTTAAACAAAAAAAATGACACCACGAGGGTTCGTCGACAGCCCTCGTGGTGTTGCTTTTTTCGCGACATAACTGGTATCATTTTTGTATGAGAGTGGGGTTTTCCCACTCTTTTGTTTTCTGAGACATGGAACGAAAAGATCTCCAGAACATCCTAAACACCCTTGCCGCCGAGGTGGCGGAACGGGAGGGACTGGAGCTTGTCGGCATCGATCTGCTCGGAAGGGGGAGAAGGTCCATCCTGCGGGTGACGATAGACAGGGAGGGCGGCGTGACCATAGGGGATTGTGAACGGATGAGCAGGGGCCTTGAGGCGATCCTGGACGTCGAAGATCCCATTCCCGGTCCCTATAACCTGGAGGTCTCATCGCCGGGCATCGACAGGCCTCTCACGAGAGCCGGCGATTTCGTGAAAAACGTAGGGAAGCTTCTTCGCGTCATTACGAAGGAAAAGATCGACGATCAGACCTTTTTTATCGGGAGAATCACCGATGCCGGCGAAAACTGGGTGCGTATCACCGTCGAAAAGAAGGGCAAAGAGAGTGACATTATCATCCCGATCGGGCAGATATCGAAGGCGCGACTGGAGATCGAGATAAAGGGGTGATACCGAGGTGAGTTCATGATAGCGAAGGAGTTGTGCTTTGTTATAGACCAGATCAGCAAGGAGAAGGGGATAACCCGTCTTACCCTGGTGAAAGTGCTCGAGTCGGCGCTTTTGTCGGCGGCACGGAAGAAATTCGCCGGCAAGACGAACCTGATGCTCAGGATCGATCCCAAGACCTGTGAAATCAGGGCATTCGATGTCAAGCGGATCGTCGAGACCGTCGAGGACGATCAGGAGGAAATCGGCATCGATGAGGCGCGGGCGCTGGAGCCGGACAAGGTCACCGGAGATGTCATTGAATTCCCCGTTCCCCTGCCCGATTTCGGACGAATAGCCGCCCAGACGGCAAAGCAGGTGCTCTTCCAGAAGGTCCGCGAGGCGGAGCGGGACATCATCTTCGAGGAATACAAGGATAAGTCGGGGCAGATCATCAGCGGTACAGTCCTGCGGAAGGAAAAGGGCGCCTACATCGTCAGCGTCGGGAAAACGGAGGCGCTGCTGCCCCAGAGAGAAACACTGCCGAATGAAAACCTGAAGCGCGGAGATATCGTGAAGGCCTTTCTTCTGGAAGTCCGCCAGACCTCGAAAGGGCCGATCATCGTGCTTTCGCGGACGGATGCGAACTTCATCATCGGGCTGCTGAAAATGGAGGTGCCGGAGATACACGACGGCGTGGTCATGATCAAGGCGATCGCCCGTGAACCGGGAGAGCGGACAAAGATAGCGGTCGCCTCCAAAGATCCTTCCATCGATGCCGTCGGAGCCTGTGTCGGCATGAAGGGGACCCGCGTGCAGCCCATCGTGCGTGAATTGAGGGGTGAGAGGATCGACATCATCCCCTGGAGCGAAGATCCCCGCGTTTTCATCGCCCGCGCACTCACCCCCGCAGCTGTTGACCGGGTGGGGATCAACGAGGATGAAAAGACCGCCATGGTCATCGCCGATGACCAGCAGCTCTCCCTCGCCATCGGCAAGAGGGGGACGAATATCAAGCTTGCGACAAAGCTGACAGGCTGGGAGATCGATATCCTCAGCGAGTCGGAGTATTCGAAGATCAAGATGGAAGAGGCTGACAAGGCCCTTGAAGAGGTCATGAAGAAGGAGTCACGCCTGTCCGAGAACGCCGGCACCGAAAAGAAAGACGCCCCGTAGCTCTCCGGGGCGCATCACCCTACCCTTATCATGCCACTGCACGGTAATGCCTGAAAACAGCCCTTCCGTTGCCTGCCGCGACCTTCGGTCTCCGGTCCAGTGTGTCAGGGGCGTCGGCCCGCAGGTGGCCCGCCTGCTGACCCGCCTCGGCGTCATCACGGTGCGTGATCTCCTCTTTTACCTCCCCTTCCGTTATGAGGACAGGCGCTCGTCAGGAAGGATCGCCGACCTCAGCGCGGGCGAATATCAGTGCCGTGACGGGGGAAGTGACGCGCTGCGACATCATCGCTCCGGGCAGGAAAAACCCGAGGCTGAAAATGGTCTCCGTCACCCTGACGGACGGAACAGGCACCGTCACGGCAAAATGGTTCAACCAGACATACCTGAAGAAGACCTTTCAGCCCGGTCGCCGTATCATGATCTCAGGTGTGGTGAAAAAGGACTTCCGGGGCGCCGGTTTCGAAATGATGAAGCCCGAATTCGAATGCATCGACGACGACGATGGGGATGCGGAACAGATCCATACGGGCCGCATCGTCCCCCTGTACCGGCTCACCGAGGGCCTGAGCCAGAGACGGCTTCGCAGCGTCATCCACGGCGCCCTCCGGGACTTCGTCCCCTCCGTCGAGGACCCTCTTCCACCGGAGATCGTCCTGTCCAACTCCCTCGGAGATATGGCGGAGAGCATCCTGGGTGTCCATTTCCCGCCGGAGGGATCGTCCCTGGAAGAACTGAACCGGGGAGTAAGCCCCTGGCACAGGCGCCTCGCCTTCGACGAGCTCTTCATTCTCCAGGCGGGACTCGCGGCGTTGAAAAGGGGCACCGTTCTCGAAAGCGGCATCGCCTTCGCGCCTGCCGGACGGCTGACGGAGAAGCTCCTGTCCGCACTCCCCTTCAGGCTGACGAAGGCCCAGGAGCGTGTCTTCAACGACATCCTTCATGACATGCAATCCCCGCATCCCATGAACAGGCTCATCCAGGGAGATGTGGGCTCGGGCAAGACCATCGTCGCCCTCATGGCCATGCTCGTCGCCGTTGAGTGCGGGTACCAGGCCGCCCTCATGGCCCCCACGGAAATCCTGGCGGAACAGCACTACATCACGATGCACCGCCTTGTCGAAGACCTCGGTCTGACCGTCCACCTGCTGACGGGGAGCACAAAACAGAAGGACCTCTCGTCCATCTCGGCGGGCGCCGCCGACATCATCATCGGCACCCATGCGCTCATCCAGGAAGGGGTGACCTTCAGGAACCTCGGGTGCATCGTCATCGACGAGCAGCATCGCTTCGGCGTGCTGCAGCGGGCGTCACTGAGAAAAAAAGGGCTCCGCCCCGACACGCTCATCATGACCGCCACTCCCATCCCGAGGACCCTCGCCCTCACCCTTTACGGCGATCTCGATTATTCGGTCATCGATGAGCTGCCGCCGGGGAGAAAGCCCGTGCACACACGGACGGCCGGAGAAAACCAGAAAGATGCAGTGTATGCCGCAATCGCCGAAAATATCGGAAAGGGCGGGCAGGTATACGTCGTCTATCCCGTCATCGAGGAATCCGAGGAATCCGGTCTGAAGGCGGCGATCACCGGGATGGAAGGGCTCAGGGCCAAGTTTCCCCAGGCCAGGGTCGGCCTCATCCACGGGAGGATGAAGCCCCAGGAGCGCGAGGCGGTGATGAAGGAATTCAAGGAGGGGACGGTGCAGATCCTTGTCGCCACGACTGTCATAGAAGTCGGCGTCGATGTGCCGAATGCGACGATCATGGTCATCGTCCACGCCGAACGTTTCGGACTGGCCCAGCTCCATCAGCTCCGCGGCAGGGTCGGCCGGGGCGATAACCAGTCGCAGTGCATCCTGCTGCGGTACGGCGCGACGGCCGATGCGCTGAGAAGGCTCCGGGCGATGGTCGGCACGACGGACGGATTCAGGATCGCCGAGGAGGACCTGGCGATCAGGGGCCCCGGGGAGTTCTTCGGGACCAGACAGTCAGGCCTGCCGGACCTCAAGGTCGCCGACCTCGTCCGGGACGCACGGCTCCTCGAAGGGGCGCGGCGCGAGGCCTTCGCCCTCATTGACGAAGACCCCGGCCTCAGGACCCACCTGCCGCTCAGGAGGGCTGTGGAGGACGCCTGGGGATCGAAAATGGATCTGTTCAAAACAGCATGACACATAGGGAGACCATAAGAATGACAAACAGGGTCTGGAAGGATCTGCAGGAGGGTATCGGGAAATGATGTGCGCAACAATCATGTTAAACGTGGTGCTGTCATGAACGTCTTTGAAATCGGCGCTCTCATCCTGGGACTCCTCGTCGGGTCCTTTCTGAACGTCTGCATTTACAGGCTGCCCCGGGACCTCTCCATTGTCAGTCCCGGTTCGGCCTGCCCGTCCTGCGGAGCACCCATCAGGCCCTGGGACAATGTGCCCCTGCTGAGCTACCTGGTGCTGAGAGGCAAGTGCCGGCATTGCGGCGTTTCCATCTCGCCCCGCTACCCCTTTGTCGAACTTCTGAACGGCGTTCTTTACTGGACCGTCATCGCCGTCTTCGGGCCGGGCTGGCATGCCCCTTTCCTCTTCGCCTTCGTCTCCGCCATGATCGTCATCACCTTCATCGACCTTGACGTGCAGCTCATCCCTGACCGCATCACCCTGCCGGGGATCTTCATCGGCCTCGGCGGCGCATCATTCCTGCTGCCCGATCCTTTTTCCTCTTCTGACCGGGATATCGTCGGCTTCGTGAACTCTGCGATCGGCTTTATCGCCGGCGGCGGGCTGTTCTTCCTCATCGCCGTCCTGAGCAGGGGGGGCATGGGTGGCGGTGACGTGAAATTCATGGCCATGACGGGCGCCTGGATGGGGTGGAAGGCGGTCCTGCTCACAACCCTCATCGGGAGCCTCGCCGGGTCGCTCATCGGCATCTTCCTCATGATTGCCAAGGGAAAAGGGAGAAAGACGAAAATTCCCTTCGGTCCTTTTCTGGCCATGGGAGCCCTTGTGACACTCTTTGCCGGCGGCCCCATCGTCGACTGGTACCTCGGGCTCTACAGGTGACCGAATGAAACGAACGGATATCAGGAACCTTGCCATCATCGCCCATGTCGACCACGGGAAAACGACCCTCGTCGACGGGATGCTGAGACAGTCCGGCATATTCCGGTCTCATGAGCTCGTGCAGGACCGCGTCATGGACTCCATCGACCTCGAACGCGAGCGCGGCATCACCATCATGGCGAAGAACACCGCTGTCGAATACGCCGGAATCAAGATCAACATCGTCGACACCCCGGGCCACGCCGACTTCGGCGGAGAGGTCGAAAGGACCCTCAAGATGGTCGACGGCGTGCTCCTCCTCGTCGACGCATCGGAGGGGCCCCTTCCACAGACGCGTTTCGTCCTGAAAAAGGCCCTTGAGCTGGAACTCCC
Organism: uncultured Nitrospiraceae bacterium; assembly: GCA_963705105.1. Lineage (GTDB taxonomy): Bacteria > Nitrospirota > Thermodesulfovibrionia > Thermodesulfovibrionales > Dissulfurispiraceae > CAVPIW01. The sequence goes on from CAVPIW010000006.1 coordinate 1,100,454, forward strand.
TCCCATCGTCGTCGTCAACAAGATCGACAGGCCTGACGCACGGATCCAGGAGGTGCTCAACGAGGTCTACGACCTGTTCATCGATCTCGACGCGACGGAGGAGCAGATCGAGTTCCCCGTGATATACACCAACGCGAAAAGAGGTGTGGCGCAGCACAGCCTTGACGACGATTCGCAGGACCTGAAGCCCCTCTTCGATCTCATCGTGCAGACCATACCGCCCCCCGAAGCGGACAGCGGCGGCCCCCTCCAGATCCTCGTCACGAACATCGACTACAATGACTACGTGGGGAGGCTTGCTATCGGGAGGATTTTTTCAGGCACCGTCTCAGTCGGCGACGCCGTCGCCCTCGTGGGCAGGCAGTCCGAACCGGTGAGGACAAAGATATCCTCCCTGTACACATTTCAGGGGCTCGAGCGGATCGCGGTCAAACAGGCCTCGGCCGGCGACATTATCGCCCTCGCCGGCATCGAAGGGATCAACATCGGCGACACCGTCACCGATGCCGATGAGCCGAAACCCCTGCCCCGGATCACTGTCGACGAACCGACCATATCAATGGTCTTCTCCGTCAATACATCGCCCTTTTCGGGCAGGGACGGGAGATTCGTCACCTCCCGCCACCTCAGGGAGAGACTCGAAAAGGAGCTCCTGTACAATGTGGCGATCCGGGTCGATTTCGATTCGATGGATTCCTTCAAGGTCATGGGCAGGGGTGAACTCCAGCTCGCCATCCTCATCGAGATGATGCGGCGCGAGGGATATGAGCTGTCCGTGTCCATGCCGGAGACGGTAACAAAGACCTTTGACGGCGTCCTCCATGAACCGGTCGAATTTCTTGTCATCGATGTCCCGGAAGAGTACATCGGGATCGTGTCCCAGCAGGTCGGCATACGGAAAGGGAAGCTCCAGAAGATGCAGAACAACGGGCACGGCAGGGTGCGACTCGAATTCCGCATCCCTTCCCGGGGGTTGATCGGGTTCCGGTCCCAGTTCCTGACGGACACGAAGGGCACGGGACTGCTCAACCATCTCTTCGGAGGCTATGAACCCTGGCAGGGCTTCATGACGAAGCGGCAGACAGGCGCCCTCGTCGCCGACAGGCCGGGCAAATCGACCGTCTATGCCCTCCACCACCTCCAGCCCAGGGGGACCCTCTTCATCAGGGAAAATACGCCTGTCTATGAGGGAATGATCATCGGCGAGAACACCCGGGACAACGACCTCGACGTGAACGTGACAAAGGAGAAGAAAATGACGAACATCCGCGCCGCATCGGCCGATGAGGCCCTTCAGCTGGTGCCGGCGAGGATGATGAGCCTGGAACAGGCTATCGAGTTCGTCAGGGAGGATGAGCTCGTCGAGGTGACGCCCCATTCGATACGGCTGAGGAAAAAAATACTCGAGTCGAACAAGCGATACAAAGGGAAGGCCATTCCCTCATCGTAGCAACAGCATCTCCGGAAAGGCGGGGCAAGGCTGCCGAAAGGCCCTGGTGCTGCGAAACCTTTGCCTTCCCATACAGACCATTTCAGACCGACGTCTGAAAAAGAAGTGAACCTTTCGCTGACACTCACACTGTCACTGACACTGTTTTCAGAGTGCTTCGCTCTGCCTTTCCGCGCAAATGGAAGGTTTACTTCCCCCGCACGGATGTCCTCCTGAAATCGTAATCCCCCATGCGCCTCGCCAGCTCCGTCCATGCATTGGTCCGGAGATTGCGGACAAGGGTATGCAGGTAGCCGCTCCTGACGGCCCTCTTTTTCTCCTCTTCCCCGGTTATGCCGTAAAAGGGGAGCATGATCGCAAAGGCCCTGTCCGTATACTCCTGCAGGGGCGTCAGGACGTCCTGCCTCCGGGAGTGAAAGGCGTCTTCACCTTCGGCGCAGGGCCTGTTGAAGACGTTGAACTGCCGGCAGGCCATGGGACGGAGTGGATGGATTGCGCAGGCCCCGTCGACCAGGAACGGGCAGGAATCATCGCCGCCGTGAGTGGCAAGCTGCTTCTTTACGCTTTCCCGCGACTGACCCGTCAGCATCTCGACGACGAACCAGTAGATCCCGACCAGCTCAAGGGGATAGACGGGGATGTCGCGGTGGGTACTGCAGCAGGCATCGCAGCCCTTCGAGCAGGCAAGCCGCTCCCCCGTCTCCGCCGTCCGCGCCCGCACAGCCGTCATTATGCCCTCGTCCGCAACGGCATAGGCGTCAAGGAGCATCGGGAGCCAGGGCTGCGCCTTTTCGGCATCGGGAAAACGCAGACGTTTCAACGTCCCCGTGCGGCTGGTCTTCCGGGATGCTTTCAATGTCTCCTCCGGGGGCGGGCACAAAGTTCTTTCTCCATCACCATTCCTCTCCGTTTCGTGCCTCTCCAGAACCATAACTGAAAAAAGCACTCCTTTTCAAGAAAGACATGAACCTTATCGGCTCATATGCCCTCTGGAAAGGCAGGGCGTATGCGGCGCCGAAAACCTTGGTGCGGCGATAACTTTACCCTATAGTTGCATTGAAAGGCGGGGCGAAACGCCTCAAAGCCTTGCTGAAGGCGACGATACGCCTCGTCATCTTCGTGTTTCAGGATTTCACTCTTTGTGTCATCGACCATTAGCGTATAGTTCATCTTTCGTTTTGATACTGGTGTCGCCGCAGCAAGGTTTTCGGCGCATACGCCCCGCCTTTCCCGGGCGTGTATTGCAACGATAAGGTTTATCGTCACGGAAGACGACGTTATCATCCGACGGTCGAAAAAGTGAGCCTTTTTACTGACACTCACACTGACACTGACACTGTTTTTCAGAACGCTTCGCCCTGCCTTATCACGCAAGGTGACGTATCCGCATATCAGGCATGACCGCTCAAGAATCCATGGGCATTCCCGACAATAGAATAACAAAAGAATAACAAAGAAAGGAGGTTCTATGAGAAAAGCTGTCTTTCCCGTTGTTTTTGCCCTTTGCGTCGTCTTCTTCGGCGCCGCCCTGGGAGAGGCCCTGTCCGTGACGAGCCAGGAGGCATACATGCCGAACGGTCATTACATGTGGGTTCTCGACAAGAACGAAATGGCATCGATCGGCATGCCCGGCTTGAGAGCCGTAATTAATGTGTATAATGACGGCTCTGCTTCGGGAGCGGTTTTCGATCCCGACGGTTTCGTCGTCACGTACATTTTTCTGGACATGTTCGGTTTTCCCTTCTGTTCGACCGACGGCGTCAACTGGGGCTCCTGCGACATGCTGTAACACAACGGGCCTGGAACGCGGGACAACGCGGCATCCAGGCCTTTTTTCACTCCCCGCACTTTCACCGGTCATGACGTGCCGCAGGCCCTTCCCTTCAGGTGGAAGAAGAATTTCAGTCCTTTTTTCACCCTGTCGGAAAAGATCTTCGTCGACAGGAAAGACCCTGCAACCCGCTTGTTGATCTCGCCGAGAGTGGGATAGGGGTGCACGGCACCCGCCAGGGTCGAAAGCCCCACCTTGCCGTTCAGCACGGCTGCCCATTCACCGATGAGGTCTCCTGCGTGGGGTCCGAGGATCTGTACCCCCAGGGGTCGCTCCCTTTCGTCGAGGATCATCTTGAGTTTCCCCGCCGATGCACCCTCTGCAAGGGCCCTGTCATTTGCGGAGAACTCCTCCGTCCATGCCGTGTATTCGATCCCCCTCTCCTGCGCCGCCTTCTCGTTCAGGCCGATGCTGGCGAGCTCAGGATCGACGTAGGTGCACCAGGGGAAGAAGGTGTAATCGGTCCTGCGGGGGAGACGGAAAACGGCGTTGGCGACGACGACGCCGCCCTCGTAACCGGCGGCGTGGGTAAACTGGTATGTGCCGGTCACGTCGCCGGCGGCGTAAATGTGTTTCTGCGTCGTACGCAGACGGTCATCTACGGCGATCCCCCGACCGCTGAACTCCACGCCGATCGCATCGAGCCCCAATCCATGGACGTTCGCCTCCCGCCCGGCGGCGACGACGACCGCCTCGGCCCGCAGATTCAGGGCTTGTCCTTCTTTCTCGATGACGATCTCCCGCTCGCTCCCGAGGTCGCGTGCGCTGAGGACCTTCGCACCCAGGTGAAATATCACCCCCTCGCCGCTCAGGCCTTTCATGACGGCCTCGGCCATGTCCCTGTCCTCGCGGCCCAGGATCTGCGGCGCCATCTCGACGACGGTCACCTTTGATCCGAGTCTCGTGAAGGCCTGTGACATCTCTATCGAGATGGGACCGCCTCCCAGAAAGATCATCGTCACCGGAAGCCGGTCCAGCGAAAAGATGTCACGGTTCGTGAGGTACGGCATGCCGTCAATCCCGCTGATCTTCGGGACGGCCGGCGATGATCCCGTGGCGATGACCCAGGATTTGGCGGTGATCTCTTTTCCTTCAAGACTGAACGTATGCTCGTCGGTGAATGTCCCTGATCCGAACAGGACCTGCGCGCCGAGGCCGCAAAACCTCTCCGGAGAGTCATGCTTCTGGATCGTCGCGATAACAGACCGGATTCTCGCGGCGACATCCCTGAAGTCGACAGGCCCGGTCTGCACCGGCGGAAGCCCGAAAGCCGGCGCATGCTGCAGCAGATGCCGCACCCTTGCCGTCCTGATAAGGGTCTTACTGGGCACACATCCGTAGTGCAGGCAGTCTCCGCCGAGTTTGCCGTCCTTCTCGATGAGGATCGTCTTCGCTCCCAGTTGAGCGGCTCCTGAAGCGACGGTCAAACCGGCCGCGCCGCCGCCGAGAATGCCGATATCAAAATCAAAGTTGGGCATAGGTCCTCCTTCTGAAGACAGTGATCGTTACGGTTTCACAAAAAGGCGGGCCGAAGCGCTTGAAATCAGTGACAGTGTCAGTGTGTGCGTCAATCATGGGATCATTTTCTTTCTAATTACCCTTAGAGTTGGTCTTACAACTAAAAAGGTGTCGCCGTAGCAAGGTGTTCCGCGCACACGCCCCGCCTTTCGGTCAGGCGTATGCAATGATACGTTGATTATTTCAGTGCTTCCCGGCCGCACCTCTTTCACCCCTCCTCTTCCGGTACCAGGCGACAAGTCTCTTCGTTACAAGCGGGAATAAGCCGAGGAGGGCAAAGGAGAGGATAAGACCGGGGGAAAGTATGCCGGAAAGGGATTCGATCTTTGCAAGCTCCCTTCCGGCGTTGACATACACGACGGTACCGGGCAGCATCCCGATCTGAGACACGATGTAAAACTTCGTCAGCGGCATCTGCGTCAGGCCCATCACCAGATTGATGACGAAAAAGGGGAAGACCGGTATGAGGCGGAGAGTGAAGAGGTAAAAGGCCCCCTCCTCGTCGATCCCCTTGTTGACCGCCGCAAGCCTGTCACCAAACTTCGCCTGGACCCAGTCTCTCAGGACATAGCGCGACACCGCACAGGCAAGGGTCGCCCCTATGGTGCTCGCGAAGGAGACGACCACGGTCCCCGTGAGGAGGCCGAAGAGTCCCCCGCCCGCGAGGGTCAGCACCGCTGCGCCGGGCAGGGAGAGCGATGTCACGAGGATATAAACCGCCATGTATGCCGCTATGACGGCGCCTCTGCTCTGCTCATAGAGCGCCATGAACCGCTGCTGCGATTCCTTGATGTACTGGAGCGTCAGATACCGGCCGAGGTCGAAGGCCCAGAAGGCGACGATGCATGCCGCCACTGCCGCGACGATCAGTATCTTCGAAAGTATCTTTTTATTCATCTGCACTTCTCTTACTATAAATTATAGCGCAACGATTGGAAAGCATGACTGAACCATTACTCCGGAAATTGTAACCTGTCACAGCGTCATTCCCGCAAGCCCCGGTCAAGCCGGGACAGGCTCCGCGTGCCGGGAATGACAGCTGAAGCTTACTTTATGGACAGACACTAATTACCCCCCCTGTGACGGTTTAAAAGACGGGAGTTGAATTCCGTCGCAAATAAACCTTATCGTTGCATGCGCTTTCCGAAAAGGCGGGGTGTCTGCGCCGAAAACCTTGATGCGGCGATACCTTAACCGTCACGAAAAACGACATTTCAACGCGATGGTCGAAAAAGTGAGCCTTCTTACTGACACTCACACTGACACTGACACTGTTTTTCAGAGCGATCCGCCCCGCCTTACCATGCAACTACAGGGTAAAAAGTCTCGCGATGGTGGAGGCCGTCAAGGCTAATCTTCGTTTTATCGTCACAACAGTTCATAATAGGGAATGAACCGAACGACGGTTTGTTCCATCTTCTCTTCGTCCCTGAGGGTCAGATTGACTACCCAGGCCTCCGCAGGACTATATCTGGCAATAAATCCCCTCAGTGAGCGCCCGATGTCCTTCTTTGTCATTTCCCTGCATTTCACCTCCACAGGCGTCACGCCGTCGCCCCTGTCGATGACAAAATCGACCTCGGCCCTGTCTTTTGTCCGCCAGAAGTGTATTGTGCCGCCGTTGTGCCGTGTCCTCTCCCGCAACAGATGGTACAGAAGGTTCTGGAACAGGAACCCCGCCTCATGAAATATGCCGTATCTCCCGAAACGGTTTATGCTGAAGTTCCTGAGACCGAGATCATGAAAATACGTGACCGGTGATTTACTGATCTCCTTTCTCAGGTTCCTGAAATACGGGGTGATTCTCCTGATGACAAAAGTCTTTTCCGCATAGGTAAGATAGTTCTTCACAGTCTGCACGGATATCCCCAGTGTCGAGGAGAGCTCGTTGAGATTCAGGATATTTCCCGACTGACCTGCCAGTAGCCGAATCATGTTACCAAAAGCATCGATCCGTTCCACTTTTAAGAGGAAAGCTATATCCTTTTCTATGTAGCTCCTATAAATATCGTCAATTATTTTCATCTTCTCCGACAGAGTATCCTCCACGATGACCCTCGGATACCCCCCGAAATTGAGATATTCCATGAGGAGATTCAAACCTTCCTGTCTGTTTAACTGAAAATACCTGTCTATTCTTCCCTCGTACCTGTAATCCGTTCTGAAGTCCGCGAACTCAGCGAGTGAAACGGTGTTGAGTTCGAACATTCTCTTTCGGCCTGCAAGCGATTCATGCACTTTTTCTTTCAGTTCCACGCTTCCCGAACCGGATATGATGAACTTATATGGTGTCTGCATGTCGTAAATGCCCTTGAGGAACAGTCCTGCATTCGCCTTTCTCTGTATCTCGTCGATGAAGACATACCCCTTCCGGCTGCCGAATTCCAATCGTATCCTGTCCAGGAGTGCCGCCTGGCTCGTGAAATGAGGCTGATCTCTTTCAAAATCGAGGCTCAGATACAGGGTCCGCTCGCCTTTATTCTCGAGGTCTTCCTTCAGTTGCATCATCAGGGTAGTCTTGCCGGCCTGGCGGGGGCCAACGATGAGCGACAGCTCCCTTTTTGACAGGTGGGCCGTCAGTTCGTGAAGGAGATATCTTTTTATTGACATGATTAATATTAAATCCGAGAAAACAGAAAGTCAAGATTTGCTTTAATCGGACTTTATCGTATCTGACATAAGATGAATTTGGCATGACAAACACATTGGCGTCCAAAATAATCTGACACGAGGATAGGGCATGATCTCTTCACGCCTCGTTTTCAAGGTTTCGCTGCAAGGTATTTTGGATGCGCTTGATGACAAACACAAGAAAGGTCGTCCTGCCGGTCATAGGGCTATTGTTTACGGGCAATGGTGGATGACACAAAGGATTTTGATGCGGGTAATTGCAGGGGTTGTCCCCTGAACGGCGCGACATCTAATGACGGTCTGCTCGGTAAGCGGACCTTACTCCTTCACTGCCACTGACACTTCTTATGACTTTGAGGCGCTTCGCCCCGCCTCTTCATGCACAACTGGCGCCTTGACAGGACGGTTATCCCGTGGTAATGTGAGGAAGCCCGATGAGTGAAGGCGTCAGCAAAATGAACACAATTCTTTTCCATACACGGAGGAGCATATGCTGAAGGAAGGAATGAAGGCGCCCGATTTCTGTCTCGTCGGGATCGATGGGGCGGGCAATGAAAGGGAATACTGCCTTTCGGGCCTGCTCAAAGAGGGCAAACACATCGTGATCTATTTCTATCCCCGGGACAACACGCCTGGTTGCACGCAGGAAGCCTGCGATTTCAGGGACAGCTTCAACAGGATCATTGCAAAGGTAACCGTTGTCGGCGTCAGCCGCGACAGCCTCGCCAGCCATGCGAAATTCCGGGAAAAGAACGGACTCAACTTTCCCCTCCTGAGCGACCCCGATCACACTGTCCTCGAAGCCTACGGCGCCTGGGGCGAGAAAAAGATGTACGGGAAAACGACCATGGGCATCACCCGGTCGACAGTCCTTATAGGAAAGGACGGACTGATTCGCAAAATCTGGCCCAGAGTCGCAGTCAAGGGTCATGTCGACAATGTTATAGCGGAACTCGGCAGGCTGAGCTGAGACAGGCCACCTTTTTCGATTCATGGACGTCTTTTTCAGGGTCCTCGGCAATATCGTCCTGCTCAGCGTCGTCATGGTCCTGACATCGCTCCTGATCGAATACCTGTATGCCAGCAGGTGGAAATGGGCCGTCGTGATCACTCTCGGGCTGCTCATGACCCTTTTTGTGCTGCAGGTTGAGATCGTCCTGCAGGTACTCGGCGCACTCACTGCCTATTATTCATACCGGCAGATTTCCCTTGTCCTGCTGGGCGGAGTCCTGTCCGGCATGAGCATCACCAGCGCCTGCATCTTTTTTCGTCTTGTCCAGGATATTTTCCGCAAGGTGATTTCATAAGACTTCATAGTACAGTAGTATGAAAAGGGGAGAAAAGAGCGGGCGACGGGATTCGAACCCGCGACCTACAGCTTGGGAAGCTGTCACTCTACCACTGAGTTACGCCCGCTTCAGGCGGAAAAATATCGAGGAGCGACGGTAAAAATATACTACATCGCAGGGCCTTTCATCAACTGTCGCACTTGGTATTCATAATCGCCCCCGAACCCGCAGAACTGACGAGCTTCGCATAGCGCGCCAGGTAGCCCTTCCTGATTTTCGGCTCGGGCTTCTTCCAGCCCTTGCGTCTCTCTTCGAGCTCCTTTTCGGTCAGGTGCACTTCAAGCTTTCTCTTCGGTATGTTGATGCTGATGCGGTCTCCGTCTCTCAGGAGCGCTATGGGCCCGCCTTCCATGGCCTCCGGCGACACGTGGCCGATACAGGGACCGCGGGTCCCGCCCGAGAACCTGCCGTCCGTCACGAGGGCGACGGATTCGCTGAGCCCCATGCCGGCTATGGCCGATGTGGGCGCGAGCATTTCACGCATGCCCGGGCCTCCCTTCGGTCCCTCATAGCGGATCACGATGACATGACCCGGCTTGATCTCCCCGGCCAGGATTGCCTTCATGCCGTCCTCTTCGGAGTCATAGACCTTGACAGTCCCCTCGTACTGCATCATGTTTTTGCTGACGGCAGTCTGCTTCACCACCGCCCCGCCCGGTGCAAGATTTCCCCGAAGGATGGCGATGCCCCCTTCACGGTGATATGCTTTTCCGACAGGCCTGATGACGTCTTCATCCATAACGACGGCGCCTTCTGCGATGGCGGCGATGTTCGTGCCGGACACGGTCGGATTGGGCTGGATCATCTTCTCGAGCCTCTGCAGGACGGCGGGAATGCCGCCGGCAAAATGGAGGTCTTCCATGTAGAATTCACCGCCGGGAATCATATTTGTGATGTGAGGGGTCTTCCTGCTCATCTCATCGAAGACTTCGAGGGGGAGGTCGACACCGGCCTCATGGGCAATGGCGGGAATGTGGAGGACCGTGTTCGTCGAACCGCCCAGGGCAAGGTCGACCATGATGGCGTTCCTGAAGGCCTTCATGGTCAGGATCTTCCTCGGCGTGATGTTCTTCTTGACGAGTTCGACGATCCGTGCGCCGCTCTCGAAGGCGATCCTCCGCTTCTGGGCGAGCACGGCCGGCGTTGTCGCACACAGGGGCAGGCTCATCCCGAGCGATTCCGTGACGCAGGCCATCGTGTTGGCCGTATACATGCCCTGGCAGGAGCCCGCACCGGGGCAGGCGCACATTTCGAGATTGTCCAGCTCGTCCTTCGTGATGAGCCCCTTTTTGAACTTGCCGACGGCCTCGAAGGTATCGCTCGTGAGATTCAGCCTCCTGCCCCGGTATCTCCCCGAGAGCATCGGGCCGGCGGTGACGACAATACTCGGCACGTCTATCCTTGCGGCGGCCATGAGCATCCCCGGCGTGATCTTGTCGCAGTTCGTGAGAAGGACGAGCCCGTCAAGCTGATGCGCTTCCGCAATGGTCTCCACCATGTCGGCGATGAGGTCCCGCGACGGCAATGAGTAATGCATGCCCCGGTGCCCCATGGCGATGCCGTCGCAGATCCCCGGGATACCGAAGAAGAACGGATAGCCTCCGCCGGAATGAATCCCCTTTTCGATGAAGCGCTCGAGGTCACGCATGCCGGTATGGCCGGGGATGATATCGGTGAAGCTCGTGGCGACACCGATGAAGGGCTTGTCCATTTCACTTTTCGGGATTCCCGTCGCATAGAGCAGGGACCGGTGCGGCATCCTCTCGAGACCGCTTTTTATCGTTGCACTTCTTCTCCTCGGCATTGTTTCACTGTTCTCCTTTTTCAGATAATTTCACCCTGTCCTCGATATTCACGGCAATAGGACGACAACACTCGATATTATAACCGAAAATCGAAGGAACGATCGCACCAGGGGGCTATCTGTCAATCCGTTCATGGATAGGGAAAAAAATATCCCCCTGTGGAAGGGGGATTGAGAACGACGGTTGAATAGGATGATGCGTTTCCGTGACTGTGGGGAATCAGTTCACCGATGCCTGTTTCCGGTATTCCCTGACCAGTTCGGCGATCTTGTCTTTTCTGTACAGCTTTTCCTTCTTGAGTCTCTTCAGCTCTATTTCTTCGTCAGGCGTCAGGTAATGTTTCCGGGAGAGCTCACCAAGCTGCTCATCCAAGGCCCTATGCTCCTGATACAGTCGCCTGAATTCGTCGTTATTATTTCTCAGGACTTCAATGATCTCTTCGTCTTTCACAGCAGCCTCCTTCGCAGAGAGATGGGTACATGTCCATCATTTTACACCAAACGAATCAAAAATACACCTCTGCCGAAGTGCCTTCCCTCTATGCATCGGGCTTTGCGAACAACTCTGCTTTCACCCTTGCCAGATCCGCTTCGATCCCTGACAGGACCGGCTTGAGTTCGTACTGAATGAGATCGGCGACGGTGATCCAGTCCTTCGCCTCGAAGGCCGAGAGCATGTCCCGGAACAGGGGCTGAACCTGACCTGCCGAATCAGGAAAGGATCCGAAAGAGCGGCCCCCCGACCGGCTGAGATGCCCCAGTCCCTCCCTGAGCTGACCCAGGAAGTCCATGAGGTGTTCAAGGTTCTGAATGCCCTCGGCGAGTTTCCGGAAGACCGTCTCGGAATGTTCGATCCTCAGGGCCGTCGCACAGTCCGTTAAATCGCTCTCCAAAACTCCAACGATCCCGCTGACATCCGAAACCCCCTCCTTCATGGCATTGAGCAGCTCATCGCCTTCTCTCTGTTCCATCCCGATCGCTCCTTTCCTTGTATTCGTATTCGCCGCGGAAGATCCGCTCAGACTCAGCGCTATTGTACACAAACGGACGATTCTTGTCTCCGGTCCGCATTCCGCCGCGCACTGACCAGGCCGTCGATCACCTGCAGCACCAGCGAGGCATGCATCCTGAGTCGTCCATAAAGGTCACGCGTTTCTGAAGCGACGAGGGCAAGCTCCTGCTCGCCGAGGGCCTCCTTGCCGTAGCGAAACATGACCATCAGGGGTTTCAGAGGAGGGTGCGCCGATCCCATGATCTCGATCTCACGATCGATTTCTGACAGCCGCATCACCTCATCTTTAAGCCACAGGACGTCCGGGGCAACCTTTCCAGCCTCTCTGGCCATGAGCGACGCACGGAGGGACCCTTCTTCTGCGAGAGCCGTGAGCCGGGTGAAAGACACCCGGTCATTG
>CAVPIW010000007.1:0-356714 GCA_963705105.1 uncultured Nitrospiraceae bacterium
GTCGCCCGCGACGGCCGCTGTCAATGACATTGAGACACCAAAGCCGAGTCAATCAAAGAAGCGCCGCGATCGATCACGATGCGGGTCGATCGGGGTGTGGCCCGGACTATCCGGCCATGCGGCGGGCGGTCGGGTCGGGCGATCGTGGTCCTGGGCGATCCTGGCCGGCGTGTTTTTCACGGGCGGGTTGATCCAGACGGCTTCGGGAGATCGGCGGGGTGCGGACGGCCTTCATGAAGCGCTCCGGATGCGCGGCATAGGCCGCGGCGAACACCCAATCGCGATGCGCGCGCACCGTGCCGGGTCGGCCGAGGTGGACCACGGCCGGCGTGAGGAAGCCGAGGCCACTGGGATGACGCCCTGGCTTACGAGGGAAAGAACACCTGGCCGAACGCGTCCGCTCCATCGATTCGAACCGTCGGGAAATCTGGGACATAATTTCAGCGTTCTGAACTGGGATTCGGAAAATGGGTCGTCGTTGCACATGTACGGGCCGGCCGCGGCGTCTTGACCACCCCGAGATCGCGACAGCAGGGCGACGGCTTCCGTGCGCATCGCGCCGCCCCGGTCGGCATGCAGCGTGAGTTGGCCGGGCGAACGCGGACGGGCGCACGTCTCGGCGATGAGCCGCTCGGCGAGCGCGGCGCTCTCGTGGGGCGCAATATCCAGCCGATGATGTACCGACTGAAGATGTCGAGGATGATGTACAGAGAAAGGTACGTCCACTTGACCGGGCCGAGGAGCTTCGTGATGTCCCAGCTCCAAATCTCGTTCGGCTGCGTCGCGAGCAGCTCCGGCGCGGCGTACCGGGGGCGCCGGACCTGATTGCGCCGCTCCTTGACCTCGCCGGCGGCGTCCAACAGCCGATACATCGTCCGCGGCGAGCAGAGATAGGTCCCTTCGTCGAGCAGGGTCGCGTGGACCTCTGCCGGGGCCGGATCAAGAAACCGGACGCTGTCGAGCGTCTCGAGCACGACGTGCCGCTCGGCCGGATCGAGGGCCCGTGGTGGTGTTGGCCGCGGGGCCGGCGGACGGGGTGGCTGGCGGCGCCGGTACAGGCTCGCGCGCGAGACGCCCAACGCGTCGCACGCCGCCGTGGCGCCCAGCGTCCGCTCGCCGTCTCCACAGCCGTCATCAATCGTCCTCGTCGCTCGGCAGCGGATTCAGGGGGATCTCCAGCAGCGTGGCAACTTCACCTAGAAAGTCCCCCCCGCCGGCCCCGTCCGCCTACGCGGCCAGCGTGACCTGGCTCACGTCCACCCGAGGTCCGCCAGGCGCCGGAGATGATAGCGCGGCAATTTGCGGGTGTTCATCCGGTCGAAGTAGTCGGGACCGAGGTCGAAACGCCACGCCGTTCTTGAGGATTGGTAGGCGATCACGAGGATGCTGTGCGCGACCGTGATCGCGGCCCGCTTGGGACCTGTCGCTTGCTGATGCGGCAGAATTGGGCGCCCAGCTAGTTCCTCTTGGAGTGCGAGGCCGCCCAGGCCGATTCAAGCAAGGTCGTGCGCAGCCAGTTGTTGCCCGTGCCGGTACCAGCGCTGCGTCGCTTGCCGGCGCTCTCGTGCGTGCCGGGGCAGAGGCGGGCCCAGGAGGCCAAATGTGCCGCGGTCGCGAACCGGGACATATCGGTGCCGATCTCCCAGAGAATTACCTCCGCGGATCGCCGCCCGATGACCACCATTGTCTGCAGGCGGTCGAGGTGCGGGGCAAACGCCTGCGCGAGGTCGGCGATCGCGTATGGTAGGCGGCGATTCGCGCCGCGAGTTCATCGACCTGCGCCAGTATCTGGGTGAGCAGGAACCGGTGATGCGGCGAAAGCGACGCGCAGCGCCTCGGCGAGTTGTTGGACCTTCGGCTTCAGGCTGCCCCGGGCGAGCGCGGCCAACTGCGTCGGATTGGTGTCTCCCGCCGCCAAGGCGTCCAGCATCGCCCGTCCCGACACGCCGAGGACGTCCGACACCACGCTCGCCAGCTTGACATTGGCGGTTTCGAGGATCTTGCGGAGGCGATTGACGGTCCGCACGCGGTCGCGGATGAGGCTCTTGCGGTGGCGCGTCAGGTCGCGCATTCTGGCATCTCCGCAGGCGGAATGAAGCTCGCCCGGATTAGCCCGTGCGCGACAACTCGGCGAGCCACTCGCAGTCCTTCACATCGGTCTTGCGGCCCGGCACGGCCTTGATGTGATGGGCGTTGGCGAAGACGACGCCGAAGCGCTCCTCGAGCACGTTGAAGACGGGCTGCCATATACACCCCCGTGGATTCCATCGCGACGTGCGTGCACGCGTGCTCCGACAGCCACGCCGACAGTCGCAGGATCTCCGCGGTCGTCGTGCCGAAGGATTGGACGGCCGTCTCCTTACGTCGGCCCTCCTGCACGCGCACACACGCCACGAGCGAGGCCTTGTGCACGTCGATTCCACAGCACCGGGGATACAGCACCTCCATAGCGGACCTCCCTGGGCGGGGCGCCGGGAGTGCCACAGGGTGAGAGTTTACCTGGCGTGCTCCGCAGTCCCACGTGGGGTGCGGGAACAGTACGGGGTGCCTGAGGCGCGGCACTCGGGTCCATTTTTTTTCCGGGCTGGCAGCACCAGTAAGCGTCGACCTCCGCCCGGCGCGCTCACCACGCCGACGGTACCACTTTCATCCCGACGTGGGTGCGTCACGGGGATGACCATTTTTTTCCGGGCTGGCAGCACCAGTAAGGGTCGACCTCCGCCCGGCGCGCTCACCACGCCGAAGTACCAGTTTCATCCCGACTGGTGCGTCACGGGGCATGACCATTTTTTTTGGTAGGCGATGATTGTCTCCGCCCGTTGCAGGCGGCGCTCAAGTCGACGATTTTTGTGACCAGGGCCGTCTTCTCCCGCTCCAACGTCTTCACGCGCGGATCGCTCGACGTCGGCTTCCGGCCTCGCTTCTTCGGGGTCAAGCGGCGCTCGCGCTGCCGCCGCCAGGTCACCAGATGCGAGGAGTAGAGCCCTTCCTTCCGCAACAGCGCGCCGAGCTCGCCCGTGCGCGTGCACGCATCCGCGCGTCGGAGGATGTCGAGCTTGTAGGCCGTCGTGAACCGCCGCTTGGCGTGGCGCGCCGGCACTTCGGGATCCGGCGCCAGGGCGGTCGGCGCGCGTTCGCCGACGGAAGACCCTCCGCTGCGGGGCGCCTCGCTTCGCTCGTCGCCCCTCCGCTCCGGCTCTTCCGTCGGCGAGGGGTCTCGGAGCAGACGGATCGTATTCATCAAGGGCCTGGCACCTCCCCGCCCTCAACAGTAATTACGGGTGCGTGAAGTGTCTCACCTATCTTGGCAGGGAGGGCGACGAGCAGCGTGCGCACGGTGTTCAGCGGCACCGAATCGGAGTGGAGGCATCGCCGCACACCTCGTTCTCGACGTGGCTGTAGATTAGCTGTTCACAGGCGACGCGCCAGTGCCATTGACGGGAGTTCGCGCGGTACGAGATGACGGTGTACTTCCGTCCGTGTGCAAGCCCTTGCTGCAGGAAGACGAGGATCTCGTGATCTGCGGGATGTGCGGAATCAGATCGTGTGGTGCCCGGCGCGGCGCGATCCCCGTTGACGCGACCGGGCCCTCCTCGAGCGAGGCAACGAGATACCGCGTCGCCACGCCGAGCTCCAGTCGCCGGCCGATGGGCGTTCTGACCACCACCTCGTATTGCTCGTACGGCGGCGCCGGCACGTTTACGGGGCGGTGAGGCTTGTCGTCTTCGCCAGAGACGGCGATCCACCTAAGTTGCAGCCTCAGCGCGGCACGTTGCGCGACGGTTCCACGCAGCGCCCAGGCGACCAAGCAATGGTCGAGCGCCCTGTCCATGGCCGTTTGATCCCGTCATCGGATGCATGTATGGCCTCCCCCGCCAGCCGCTGACGGGTGTTGCCACGGCAACCAGGTTCAGCGCATTCCTGAAGCGGTCGTAGGTCAGCCGACCGGTGACGGCGAGATCCGCAAAGGCGGTCGCACGATTGACCATCGCCGCGCGCGCCTCGCCCGCCGCTGTGCGGTCGGCTCTCAAGAACTCTGCCGCGGCGTGCGCCAGGACCACGTTCGGGTCGCGAATCGTGGCCCGGCCGCGCAGTTCAGCGATCAGACCATCTTGTTCGCCGCGTCGACGAATTGTTCGGGCGCCCGAAAGAAACCCGGGTGCGGCGGTTCGCTCCACGGCGTCAGCGACGATTCGAGTCTCATCGTCTGCCCTCCCGATTGGCGCACGATCATCTGGGCCCGACGGCTTCGGTCAGAATGCTGCGCACGGCATCCACACAGCGGCGCCGATCCCGTGGTCGAGCGCCCAATAGGATGAATGCGCCCGCAAGAGGCTCGATCCTGAGAGCTCGACGTCCTTGATACCCGTGCCAAAGACCGGCTCCAACTTGCCGCCAACGATGTCGTGGGTAAAGTAGAAGTTGGTCCAGCGGGTTACGGCGAAGAACGCGTGATGCTGCAGCACCAGGACATCGCGGATGCGCGCCGTCTCGATCGACAGGTTGATCGTGAACCTGCCGGGCTTCACCGAATGACTGCGATCGGGCGGACACGTCGGGAGCTCGCGCATGTGCTTCTTGGCTTTGAACTGGTCGATCCCGTCCGCGAGGAGGATCGGCGCGTAGGCGAGCGGGCTGCCCATCGTGACGAGGTCGGTGACGATCCAGCGGCCGTGCGTGCATGTCTCGGACGGGAGCTGGATGCCCGACGGCGTGTGCCGCGTGAACAAGCGCCACGCCGGCCGCTGGTTGGTGCGAAATGTCTCGGGTCGTGTACGGCGGCGCACCGGCGAACTCCGGCACACCGTTACTGCCGCTGAAGTTCTCGACCTGCGCGAAGTCGCTTCGGACACGGGCATCCTGGAGTGCACCTCGTGGAAATAGTGAGTGAGGATGTCGTAGGCGATGACGCTGCCCAGGCTGTGGCCGACAAGCACGATACGGCCATAGCGGAACATCACCACGTCGCCCTCCTGGTTGTGATCCTCGTGCAGCTTGCGCAGCATCGCGACACCGCCGCGCAGGATGTCGTAGCGCCGGGCGACGTTCTTCGGATTGACGTCGAGGTAGCGCGCGGCGTCTCCAGCCACGTCGAGAATCGCGCCCAGCGCCAAGGGCCGGACGGTGTATCTCAAGAGCACACCGAGAACCGCGATCACCATCGCCGCCCAGCCGGCGTCCATGATCTCGAGCGCCGGGCATGAGCCACGCTCGTGGCAGTACACCGGATACGCCAGGATGCCGACAACCAGGATTACGACGACGATCGCGATCGCCCAGACCATGTACACGAGGCGCGAGAGCCGAGGTGGAAGCTGGTCAATGCTCTCGCCTGGGGCGGTCCACCCGCGCTTCATGACGAGCCAGCCCCACGACACGATGTGCGAGATGAGCGTCCTGCACATATCGTGCGCCCAGCAGACCGGTAGAAATCGGTATCGGGCCAATCCTCCACCTCCGGGTCGTCCGCCGGCCGGCGACGGAGCTTCAGCCGCCGCAACTCAATGAATCGGAGATCTCGTCCGGTTTGCTGTAATACGCGCCGCCGGGAAGAAGCGCTTGAACGAACCGGCGCAGCGTCTCCATCGGCCGCTGCTCGCCGATGCCATGGATGAACACGACCGCTTGCCGCGGCTGCGCCGGCGCCGCCCCGTCGTCGCGGATGGCCATGATGGTGGGCTCAGCGAGGAAGTTACGCGATCGCCCTTTCGGTGCGCGCGGACTCTACCGACGGCGGTCTACGCCGCCACAGCGCCAGGTTGCACCTATTCCCGTTTCGCACCGTTTGGAGTTGTGCTGGCGCTCCTTCGAGCCGGGTTCCGGTGAACGGACCGCGCCGCCATGAGCGAGCCTCCGGCTCTCCGAAGGCAAGATGGAAGCGAGTCGAATGGTGAGCCCAACTTTACTAGGCTACCGCGGCCATGGCGGTCGGTTGCCGCCTTGGAAAGGGTTCGGTGGCGGCGGACCACGGCAGCGCCGCCCACGAGCTTGTAGCCGAGGGCCCGTACACCGATTCGACAAAGTGCCAGTCATCCGTCACCCCCGGTTCCGGAGTGCCCTTGTTCCAGCTGAGCGCCTCCGCGAGGATGCGTGAGGAGAACGGCACAAAAAGAGCGCCTCTGTCGGCGAAGGAGGTCGGGCAAGAGCATCCCTGAACCGGCAGTCGTTCAGGTTCACGCCAACCAACCTACAGCCCTTCTCAATCGCGACCTCGATTTCGTCTTTGACGAACTGCGTCTTCGGGTGCGTATCTCTTCCGATCAGAAGGACGAAAGTGTCGACGCGGCGCATTTTCGCGCGACAGACCTTCTTGACGCAGGAACGGTCCATCGATTTGATCGCCTATCCAGCGCGCCCCAGGAATCGGCCGTTGCCCGCGCGAGGCGAGTCCGCCTCCTGACTCCGCGCACCTGTCACACCGCGACAAGTCGCGCTGTGGCTACGATGGCAGGGCCAGGGTGATGGCGATCGCCTCATCGACCCGTGTCATCTCTGCTGGCGTCAGGGTGCCCACCCGAGCCTTCAAGCGGCTCTCTAGATCGATCGAATCTGATCGCCGAGCGCACGCCCCTGCTTCCCCTTGACGTGATCAAGGCTTCGCCCGGAAAAAGCGAACTGACATTGCTGGTGATCGGGAGCACGACCACTCGAGTGCCGTGGCGGTTGCAGGAGTCGTTGGACACGATCACGGCAGGACGCGTCTTGCGAATCTCGGTCCCGATGACCGGGTCGAGGCCCACCCTGTACACGTCGCCTCTGCGCGGCCGGCGGTTCACGCTGGCCAGCCCTCCCCGTCCATGGTGCTCCAATCGTCGACCTCGGCTTGTCGCCAGTGTTCCTTGGCTGCCGCCTGGTACGCGCGGTCCAGTTCGTCGCGGCCTGGTCGCACGCGGGCGCGCACGGCGTCACTGATGAAGCGGCTGATGCCTTTTGGCGGCAGCTCGCCCTCTTCAAATGATCGAAGACGTCTTTCGTCGATCGTGATGTTGAGACGGACGGCCATGACATCAATCCTGTATTCAATACAGCATCACGAGTCGAGCCGACACGGACGACCCGAGTTGTGCACGTGACCCGTTCGGCGTCGTGCCCGCGCTCAAGTAACGCTCAGTCGCGCAGGGCGGATTCTGGATCCGCCCTGCCGTTCCCGGTCACGCCGCATCGGGCTCGATCCCAAGCCGGTCGTTCACGGCGTGCCGGAGCTTCTGCTTGCAGCCGAGGTAGCGTTCGGTCGTCTGAATCGACACGTGGCCCAGGAGGAACTGAATCTGGTCGAGTTCGCCGCCGGCCAGGTGGCAGAGCCTGGCGCACGTGCGACGTAGGTCATGAGGCGCGAGCTTCTCGATGCCAGCCTCGGCCGCTGCAGTCCGGACGACATCCCAGAGCACTTTGGCGGTCATGCCGTTCCCCCAGACGCGCCCGCGGCGGTCGATAGCCCTGAACACGGCGCCGTCTCTGATGCCGGCCACGGACGTCCAGGCGTCCATCGTGGCCTTGACCCACGTCGGGATCGGCACCGTGCGGACATGCCCGCCTTTCCCAATCAGGTCGGCGATGACCCAGTGCTCTTCCCGCTGTTGAATGGACTTGAGGTCGAGCGCCAGCAACTCGCCGCGGCGGAGCCCACAGCCGAGGAGCACGGCCAGCATGGCGTGGTCGCGCAATTCGCGCGGCGTGGTCGGCGTGCGTCGGGTGAGCAGCCGCCGTCCCTGCTCCGACGTCAGCCAGTTGCCCAGCCGCACACCGAGACGGCGGACGCCCTTGACGCGGCGAATGCCGGCGGCCAGTTCGGGACTGAGGAGACCGGCGTCCGCAGCCTCGTACGCGACGCGCCGGACGGCCGCGAGTCGAAGGTTGATGGTGGCGGGGGCGTAGTGCTGCTGCTCGAGGTGGATCCGATACCGGAGCACGACCGTCCGGTTGAACGCGAGCCGCGGCTCCGAGCAGTACCAGGTGACGAACTCCCGGATCGCATGGTCGTAGGTGCGCTGGCCACTGGCCGACGTGAGGCTGGCGAGTACGGCACCTTTGGCGTGCTCGAGGTCCGGCAAGGCGAGCACGCGCTTCGGAGCCTTCTTCCGCGTTCGACTCGGGGCATGGGGCATGTGGGACGGCCTCCAGGTCCGTCGCCTGTGAGCATGCCGCATTCCGTATATACTGAATCGTGTTCGAGTGGGACGCGCAGAAGGCCGCGGCCAACGCGGCGAAGCACGGCGTCACGTTCGACGACGCCGTGACGGTGTTCGTCGACGCTAACGCACTGGATGGCCCCGACCTCGCGCACTCCGAGGCGGAGCCGCGCTACCTGCGTCTGGGCACTGCCGCCGACGGGCGCGTGCTCATGGTGGCTTACACGATCAGGAGACGAGCCGATGTCGAAACAATCCGCCTCATCAGCGCGCGGCGTGCGAGCCGGCGGGAGCGCGCGGCGTACCGCGCGCAGAATTGACTTCAGCGACATCCCCGAGGCGTCGGCGACCCAGCTGGGGGCCATGCGCCGGGTGGGGCGACCGCCGCTTGGGGAGACCGCCCGCCAGTTGATCGCGATCCGGCTCGACGCCAAGGTCCTGGCGCGGTTCCGCAAGGAAGCGCGGCGCCGCGGTGTGGGCTACCAGACGCTCATCAACGAGGTGCTGGCCGAGCACGTCCGCAAGGACGTAGCGTAGCGGTCACGGGCAAGAACATCCCTTCGGCGTTAATCGCGGGTAACGGCGGAACCAACGGAGTATCCTCCGCGGACTGCCCTGAATCAGGCCCAATTCTCGAGCTTGAATTCCGTGATGCGAGTGAAGTGCTTGGTGTTGTTCGTCACCAAGGTCACGCCGCACGACAGGGCATGCGCCGCGATGAGGGTGTCGAAGGTTCCGACTGGGTTTACCCTTCCGGGCGATACGCTTGCGACGGTACTGAAGCGGCCTCAGCCCCTTGATTGAATGGGCATGACACTGACCGCCGAGACGAACGTCTCGATGAGGCGGTGGCGGAAGTCTCCTCGACCGCTTGGCATCGGCTCCGAAGCGCAGCTCAGCAAGCGTGATTGAGCTGTTGCGACGGTCTGTGTTCGAGGACCCGTGGAAGCGACCGCGCCTTGGCCGCGCAGGGCCCAACTGACCATGTCCGTGTCGAGCATGAACTCGAGCGTCATGGCAGCGGGCTTCGCGCGTCGCCGATTGGGCGCTGTCGAGGCCGTGGAATGTCGTCATCCCATGCACCCAAGCATGCCCGGAATTCCGCGGGCCACTCGTCGGCCGGTTCCAGAATGACCACGCGGCCCTGCCGATGTACCAGCACTTCCTGCTCGTCGGGAAAGCTGCAGGCCTTCGGTAAACGAACTGCGGGGCTACCGCCGTTCTGGAAGAGCTTCGCGCGGACTATGCCGATGTGCCGAATATATACTCCGGCATGGACTGGCGTCAACGGCCGACGGCGTGCGCGCCGTAATGGCCAAGTGGGCCGCAGCTCGCTGGATTGTCGTCACACGTTACCAAGGTCGTCGTATCGGGATCGGGGGCAACATCCGCCCTCACTCTCGCGCGATTTGTGCCGTCGGACCGCCCTTGGTAGCACGAGGGCAGTTCTCGGCGGCGCAATCGGTGCCTTTTCGTTGATCAAGGGTTCTCCACCTGGCCGCGATGCCGCCGGCCGGACGGACCTGCATGCCTGGCGTCGCTACGCGGGCGGCGGCGGCACCTCCCGTGCGATCGCCCAGATGAACCCCGTCAGCTCGCGGGCAATGGCGATCGCCACCTTCGGCTTGGCTTTGCTGTTGCCGCATCCTGGCGTTCCTCTTTGGCCCACTATCGGGCAGCGACAGCATCCGTCAACCGGCGGCGGCTGAAAACATGGGACGACCGGACGCTTACACCGAGTCGGCGCACGCCTTTCACGCATCGAATCCCGGCCGCCAGTGCGGGACTCAGCAGCCCGGCATCGGCCGCCTCGTAGGCGACGCGGCGCACCGCGGCGAGTCGGAGGTTGATCGGTGAGGCGTCATTCGCACCCATTCGCACCGAATCCTCAATTCGCGCTTTTGTTATCCCCCGGCTAGTGCATCGTCTGGTTAGTTCTTTACTGTATTCGCCGGTCGGCGGCTGGGCCGCCTGCGACGGCGACGTTTCGGGATCTGGCCTGTGTCCGCGAGCCGCCTTGGTCGCTTCAATGATGCTCTGGAGTTTCTCAGGCCCTTTGGTTGACTGTGAAGGGGACACTGGTCGCGTTGTAGGTTGCCAGATACTGCAGGAGAAAGGCCCGCAGGGAGTGCGATGTCGAGCAACTTCGCTTCGAAATCCGGGTCCGGACTGAACGGAAAGGTCCGCACCCGATGCGGCTGCAGGCCCGACGCGCTGAGCACCTCATGGACCGTCGCGGGGGGCAAGCCCAAGTCGCGGGCCAGCGTCCGCACCGTCCAGCCACTCGTAGGCCTCGGGTTGCTGGCAGACCCGCTCTTCGATGCGTTGCCACACCTCCGGGCCATGTTTGGGCGGCCGTCCCGCTCGCGGGGCATCCTGCAACCCGTCGATCCCGGCCGTCGCAAACGCGCGCCGCCACTTCCCGGCGGTGACTTCCGGCATCCCGAGCGTCGCGGCGATCTCCTGGTTCGACCGGCGGGTAGTCGCGGCCAGCACAATCCGGCTGCGCAGCGCCAGCGCTTGCGGCGTCGAGGGCAGCGGACCAAGTGCTGCAGCATCGAGTCGGTGACCGGGTTCAGCGTGATGGCCGGCGCGATTGGTGGCATCGCGGCGACTCTACACGAACCGGCAAATAACAAAAAGAACTAACAGTACAATGACCAGTAAGCGGTACTTCGCCCTGAGGAACCTCACGAGATTGCTGGCCGCTGCGGCGCCGAAACGCTTGATGCGTTCGCCCGCCTCGATGACGACGGGGTCATCGCCATGCAGCGCGATCCCGCTAAGCGGATTGAGTCTCGTGTTCTTCATCCATCTCCGAGCGCGGGTGGGCAGCGCGGGCCCGATCGTTCGAAAAGGTCGCCAGGAAGGTTGACCAGTAGTCGGCGTTGGCGTCCCAGTATGCATGGGCGGACAGAGCTGATTCTTCTGGTCTTCGCTGTCCACGGTAGCCTCGATCACGCCGAGCGTGGCGAACTGGTAGCAAGCAAGGCCACGAAGTGACGGCTGGACGGTCACCCGACCGGGCTCGAAGATCGGCCGCAGCACAGGCCGCGCCAGCCCTGAAGCCGCGCAGTGCACATGAACTGTCTCGCCTGTCGGCACGCTGCCCTCGTCCAGGACGATCCGGTCGCGCTCGATGCGGCGCACATGGCCCAGGCGGACGACGTTGTCGATGCAGCGCAGCAGCCCCAGTTCGGCCTCGCTGATCAGTGCGCCGCGAAACATGGTCGGAGCGCGCCTTCATCGATGCGAAGGAACAGGCCTCCGCTTCGACGCGCGCAAACAGATCCTGCATGGACGTGGCTTGCGCCACGGCCTCGAACTGGATCGCCATGCCGCGATAGAAATGCGGGAGCTGGTCATGCGGCTGGTAGAAGCGGCGGTTCGTCCACCAGGCCTCTCGCGGCCGGATCCATTGGATCGCCGAAGCGTGCACACCCTGCTCCAGCAGCCAGACGCAGGCGTCCAGGGCCGTCTTGCCCGCGCCGATGATGACGAAGCGCTCGGGGCGCTCGCTGAGGCGCGCGATCTCGCCTGCGGGCACCCAGCGAACGCCGTCGGCCACCTCGAACGGAGGCGCGCTGGTCGCGGGAATCGTCCCTTCAAATACGTAGTGTCGACCACCTTCCGTCGCACCCGCATTCCACGATTCCTGTGCGAGCCGGGAAACAAAGCGGTCCTCCCCCAGGTATTCGCTGCTCGGAAAGTAGCGAACACGGCCGCTGGGCAAAAAGTGGCGATGCATCACGTTCGCGAAGTAAGCCCGGATCTCGTCCGCACCGGCCAGCTCGTAGAAGCCGGCGTTGGGCCGGCCATATCGAGGGCGTCTTGCCCAAGCGGGACCGAACTCACTCCATAGAAGGCGGACGGCTGATGGAGTCGGACATAGGGATAGGCATCGATCCAGTGTCCGCCTGGGGCGTGGCGGCGGTCGACGATAGTGACCCCGGCGTCGGAATGCGCGAGCAGCGCGTCGGTGAACGCCATGGCCGCGGCCCCGGCACCGACCACGAGATAGTCCGCTTCGAGCTCTTCGTCCACCATTTGGCGATGATACTCGTCGTGGCGCCAAAGCCGCGCCTAACCGTCGAATGACCGGATGGCGCTAATTCCCGGGTTCCGGTCGCCACCGGGTAGTCCACGGATCCGAATGGCGTGTCGCGGGTGGTCATTCTATGGGCGCCATCCACGGAGTCAAGACCGGGCGCAACAGCGAGTTGCTCGGACGCCCGCGCGTTCGACCTCCCGAATGGCGCCGGCATCATGAGCACGGGGTTCAGAGGATAGGCCGCTGGTGCCACTTACGGTTGAGCGCGGATGTCATGGTCTCGCAGGGTTACTCCTGGCTTGTCGCGGTGGCCTCGGCGCATCCCAACACCCGCACCTCTGCACGCGATGAGGTTCGGAACGGGGCCTACCGCTCGACCAAGTCCACGCGTCGGTTCTTCGCCCTGCCATCCTCCGTCCGGTTCGAGGCCACGGGCGCCGCAGGGCCCACGCCCATCGCCTTGAGGCGGGAGGCCGCAATGCCGTGATTCGCGACCAGGGCGGTGACCACAGACCCCGCCCGCGCCTGCGACAGCTGCATGTTGTGCTCGAGCGTTCCCACGCTGTCGGTGTGGCCGACGATGAGCACAGTGAGTGCCGCGTTGGCGTTCAGCAACTTGGCGATCTCCGTGAGCGCGGACGCCGACTCCGGCTTGATCTCGGCCCTATCCGTATCGAAGTAGATGCCGTAGACCGCCACGTGGCCCGCCGCGGTGATGTCGCTGGCCATCGCTGCGGCGGAGGCCCGCATCTCCTGCGCCATCTCCTGGGCCTTCACCGAGGTTACCCAGTATCGTCCGCTCCCGGTGGACACAGCGATCCACTGCGGCCCCTTGCGGGCGGTGAGCGCGGGGTCACCTTCCCACTGGCCGGAGAACACGATCGTGTAGCCGCCCTGGCGCAACGCCGTCTCCGCGTTCCGAACCACCTTGAGGCGGCTGTAGGACTCGTCGGCGCACTCGTAATAAATGTGCAGCTTCTCGCCCTCGATCGACTCGACCTTGCCCGCCGCGTCGACCGGGATCTTCACCGCGTCCCACTCCTTCCGCTGGCAGTCGTAGATACGGCAGCCCGAGACCCGACTCAGGAGCGGCGAGTCGCTACAGCCTCGCTTGTCGGGCGGTGCGTTCTGTCCGCCGAGGGCGGCCGGGGCGAGCGACCAGAGAGCCAGGAGCATCCAACCAAAACGCGCGTTCTTGCAGCGTTCCATATGTCCTCCAGCTGTGTCTCGGCCAGCATCCAGACCCGTGCCCAACTCCCGCCTCCGTGGGACGCCGGCGCCAGCCTCGGGCGGCGACCGCGGCGGAGTGCCGTCGCGTGCGAGACACGACAGGTCAGTGTGCGGGAGCCAGCCACCGGCAGGACACCGGCGGGGACCGCGCGACCACAAGGAACCCAAATCGGACGAGGCCAGAGACCAAGCCTCCCTCCCTGGCGCGTGGCGCGCGACGGGGGCGAACAAAGGTACGCTACGCCCCTGCTGAGGCGCGGTCAATGCTCAGGTCCCGGCATGCGCAGGGCCCGGCGCGTCAGATCCCGGCCAGATTCCCGACCACCACCGTGAGGTTCGCGCTGCTGCGTCGCGTGGCCGACATGTCGGCACTCGACCGCTTGCGGACCCTGATCATCGGGGCCTACACTGCACAGGTCGCGGCGGCCGATCCCGCCGAGTAGGCGACTCACTCACCGGATGAACAGGCCACGACTGGCGCATCCTGGTATCTCGCCCCACCCCCTGATCCAACCCGAGGACCACGGCCAGGCGTTGAACGTCGGCGGACCCCCTGGCCCCCTCCTGCTCCGGCAACGCTCGTCCCTATCCCGGGCGAGACGTGGGTCCTCGATCCTGCGCCGCCTACAATGACGGCGAAGCGCTCGGCTCATGGACCCCGACCTCGTCGCCGGGATCACCCGCAAGCACGGCATTGGACTGCTGCTCCAGTTCGGGTCGACGGTCACGGGTCACGAGCACCCGCACAGCGACGTCGACCTCGCCGTCGAGTTCGGGGAAGTCCCCGAGTCGTTCGCCTTGCTCGGCGAGGCGATGGAGGATCTGCAGTCGCTCTTCCCAGGGCGCGAAGTGGACGTCGCCGTCGTCAATCGGGCCGATCCCCTCTGTCGACGAAGATATCCACGTACCCTGCGCCACCGCGCTGGTCGTCCAGCTCGAATCCCATGTCGATGACCGTCTCGAGCGCCTTCCGATCGAGGATGCGGTCGGACAACCGAATGCGAACAACCGGATCGCCGAACTGGCCGACTGCGTCGGAGGCGAAGGCATCCACGACCCTGAGCGACCTGCCGCTCTCGGTGATGACGCCCGTCGCCTCCGGAGCGGCAGTCCGCGTCGCGGCCAGGACATCGCGAGGTAGCCATGTGACGCACGCGTGACGTCAGGTGCTCACCTGCCGTTGGAGCAGCCGTGCCAGGGCAACGGGGCGCTGGACGAGCTGCTGGCGCGGTTCCGGCAGACAAAGGGCGTTGCGCTGCGTCAATCGCTCGGTGGACCGCTGCGCGGTGGCGGATTCAGCCGGACGATGGACATGACGATCGTGAGGATGAACGCGCCGTCGCCCTCGGCGTCAGGCAGGTCCTGGCCTGGTGCCAGCAATCCCCGGGCTTTGCCGCAACGCAGAAACAGCCTATCGTTGCGATCAACTCTGACTGGAGACAGGTGGAGACAGGACGAATGGAGCAGCCCTCGATGACCCCCGAGGCAGACGAGCCAGGCGCCCCGGCGTTGCGCCTCGACGTGATCGCTGGACTCACGGCCGCCGCCGTTGTCCTGCCCAAGGCGATGGCCTACGCGACGGTGGCCGGCCTGCCGGTGGCCGTGGGGCTCTATACCGCGTTCGTCCCGATGATCGTCTACGCCCTGCTCGGCTCGTCGCGGGTGCTAAGCGTCAGCTCCACCGCCACGCTGGCGATCCTGGCCGGCACACAGCTCGCGCTCGTGGTGCCGGACGGCGACCCGGCGAGACTCGTCACCGCCGCGGCCGCATTGACCGCGTTGGTCGGCGTGATGCTGATCCTGGCGGCCGTGCTGCGCCTGGGATTCGTCGCCAACTTCATCTCCGCGCCGGTGCTGACGGGCTTCAAGGCCGGCATCGGCCTCGTCGTGGTGCTCGACCAGGTGCCCAAGCTGCTCGGCACGCACATCACCAAGCAGGGCTTCTTCCTCGATCTCGTGAGCATCGCCCAGCAGGTGCCCGAGGCCTCGCTGATCACGCTTGCGGTGGCCATGGCGACCTTCGCGGCGCTGATCGGCATGGAGCGGCTGTGGCCGCATTCTCCTGCCCCGCTTGTCGCCGTCGGGGGCGCCATCGCGGCGTCCTGGCTGTGGGGACTGCATGCGCAGGGAGTATCCACGGTCGGACTGATTCCGCAGGGACTGCCGTCGCTGACCCTGCCGGACCTCACGCTGATCGGGCAGTTGCTGCCCGGTGCACTCGGCATTGCGCTGATGAGCTTCACCGAGTCGATCGCGGCCGGGCGCGCGTTCGCCCGCCCCGCCGACCCGCCGATCGACGCCAACCGCGAGCTGATCGCCACCGGGGCGGCCAATCTGGGCGGAGCGCTGCTCGGGGCCATGCCGGCGGGAGGCGGCACCTCGCAGACGGCGGTCGTGTGCTCCGTCGGCGGGCGGTCGCAGACCGCGTCGCTGGTCACGGCGGGCGCCGCCGCGGCGACGATGCTGCTGCTGGCCCCGGTGCTGGGCCTGTTGCCCTACGCGACGCTCGCGGCGGTGGTCATCACCTACTCGATCGGGCTGATC
Source organism: uncultured Nitrospiraceae bacterium (assembly GCA_963705105.1). GTDB lineage: Bacteria > Nitrospirota > Thermodesulfovibrionia > Thermodesulfovibrionales > Dissulfurispiraceae > CAVPIW01. Next base: position 15,955 of record CAVPIW010000007.1, read on the forward strand.
CAGCCGGCGGAGTTTCTCGCCATCCGCAAGGTGCGCACGATGGAGTTCCGCTGGGCGATGGTCGCCTGCGCGGGCGTGCTGGTGTTCGGGACGCTCAAGGGCATCGTGGTGGCGATCGTCGTGTCGATGATCAGCCTCGCGAGCCAGACCGCCCGTCCGCCCGTCTCAGTCATCGGCCGCAAGCGTGGCGCCGACGTGCTCCGGCCGCTGTCCGCCGAGCATCCGGACGACGAGACGTTCGAGGGTCTGCTGATCGTGCGGCCGGAGGGGCGCCTGTTCTTCGTCAACGCGCAACACGTGGCCGATCGGATCCGCGCGCTGGTCGCGCAGCACCAGCCACGCGTGCTGGCGCTGGACATGAGCCGCGTGCCCGACCTCGAGTACTCGGCGTTGCAGATGCTCATGGAACGCGAGCAGCGCTTGACCGACGCCGGTGCCGTGGTGTGGCTGGTGGGGTTGAACCCAGGGGTCCTCGAGACGGTGAGTCATGCCGGGCTGGACCAGCGACTCGGCCGCGAGCGGATGCTGTTCAACGCGCGCGCGGCGATCGAACGCTACCAGGCGCTGCAGGAGGCGGCGGGCGGCGGGATGCCACCACCTGCAGCGCTCTGATCAGGAAGGCACCTGCCGAAGTTCCCAAGTCGGTTCTCGAGGGCCTCGAAGTCGGCCCCGGCCTTGCCTCAACCTCCCCACTGCCTGATCCAGCCGCCGATGTTGCGTCCCAGCCAGCGGGGCTGGTGCTGCATCCAGAACGTGGCGACCTGGTTGAGCAGACCGCCGACCTGCACCGCATCGCCACGCAGACAGGCCTCGTAGGCCTCGCGGGCGACCTGCGCCGCATCGCCGACCACCAGGCCAGGCAGGGGCGCCGCACGACCGGTGGTCACCGACTCCGTGTGCACCATTGTCGTCTCCGTGAAGCCAGGACAGAACGCCGTCACCGTCACGCCGGTCTCTCGCAGTTCGACCGCGAGCGCTTCGCTGAACGACAGGACGTACGCCTTGGAGGCGGCGTAGACGGCAATCGTCGGAACCGGCTGAAAGGCACTGACCGACGCCACGTTCAGCACGCGCCCGCGCCGCCTCTCGATCATCGGCCGCAAGAACAGGTGCGTCAGCGCCGTGAGCGCGCTGATGTTCAGTTGGATCAGGTGCACGTGACTCTCCAGCGAGATGTCCGCGAAATCGCCGTGCACACTGACCCCGGCGTTGTTGACCAGCACGTCCACGTCGATCTTCCGCCGCCGCACCGTCTCGAACAGGGCCCGCGGCGCAGACGGTCTGGTCAGATCGAGGGCGACCGCGCTGACGTCGATGCCATGCCGGGAGCGCAGGGACGCCGCCAGGGTCTCCAGTTCGGGTCCTCGGCGTGCCACCACGACCAGGTCAAAGCCCTGGCCCGCGAACACGGACGCCAGTTCGCGGCCGATGCCGGCGGAGGCGCCGGTGATCAGGGCCGTGTGACGGGGTGCTCTGGTGTCGTCCGCCATGCTCCGGCGTCGGCTGGGGGCATCGCGCTGATGATCGCGAAGGCGACGCGAGTCGGCGGTGGCGCGGGGACCCATCGAGCTGAGTCATTGTGGATCAGTTGGTCAAGTGTTGGTCGCGCCCCCCCCCATTTGGCCACGCCACCTACCGGTTCGTGCTCGCAGCGGTGCTCCCTGCCGACTCGCGGCCCCTATAATCGCAACCACCCGAACATCGTGGTGCTTCATTGCATCGAGGACGAAGACGGCGTCCACTCGTGGGCTGAGCGGACACGGGTGCCTACCGGGAATCGTCCACGGCCCGCACGTCAACGCCGCCGATCGTCGAGGGGAGCTTGCGCAGGACGTAGTCACAAGCCTCGTCGTCGCCCGCCCCGCACGCGCGCCTGAAGAGGCCCATCGCGACCTCCTCGTCCGGCTCCACGCCGAGACCACGCGAGTACGCGACGCCAGCGTTGAAGCACCCGAGCCGTCGCCCTGGTCGCAGCCCCAGCTCGAGAAGGCGAGGCCTTGGGTGGCATCGCGCTCCACGCCGCTGCCGACCAGATACATCGAGCCGAGCAACGAGCACCCGCGGGCCCGCTGCCTGACGGGCTCGACGTCGTCGGGCGGGAGGGTGCGGTTGCAGAGTGCACGGAAGATCCCCGCGGTCCTCGCGGGATCCGCCGCGACGCCGATGCCGTCCCGGTAGGCCCTCCCGAGGTTGAGGCATCCCAGCAGGTTGCCGGACTGACAGGCCGTTCCGACGCAGGCGCGCTCGTACAGCTTCACGGCGAGCGCCGGGTCTCGAGCGACGCCGCGCCCGTGCTGCCGCATGAAGCCCTCGTCCGCGCAGGCGGTACTGCTTCCCATGGAGCATCCCTCCGCGTACGCCCGAAAGGCGCGATCGTCGTCGACTGGGACACCCCGGCCCTCGTTGTACATGAGCCCGGTGTTGTAGCAGCCGAGCGCGCTCCCGAGGTGGCAGGCCTTCTCGTAGATGGGGGTGGCCCTGGCGTCGTCGCGGGGCGCCAGGGTGCCCATCGCAAGGGCCGACGCATACAGCAGGCACGCCTGAGGGTCGTCGAGCGCGCACCCGCGCTCGAGCAGCGCCAGGGCTTCGTCGCGACGCTCGGCTTCCGGACTGAGGATCCGCCCGAGTTCCCCACACGCGGCGCCGCTTCCGATCCGGCACGCCTCGCGGTACGACGTCATGGCCCGCGCCTCGTCTCGGGGCACGCCACCTCCGGACCACGTGAGCCACGCGAGGCGGTAGCAGGCCGAGTGCGCGCCCCCTTCACACGCCGCCTCGAAGAGTGCGGCCTCGGGGGCCGGCGTGATCTTCGGCTGAATGAGCGTGGCGCCCCGATACACCTCGAGATCGTAGGGCTCGCAGCTGCGCCCGAGGGCGAACTCGCTCGCGCACGCGGTGGCGATGGTGAGCCCGTTCACCGCCGTGATCACGTCGCCGACGCGCAGCCCGGCCCTCATGGCTGGACCGTCCGGCAGGAGTTCGGCAATCACCGCACCCTGGACGTGGTCCGGCACGGCGAATCGCGTCCGCCACGCCCCGGAGAGCCCGGTGACCTCGATGCCGACCGCCCCGCGACAGTTGGCGACGTCCTGGCCGACGCGGCCGTCGAGCGCGCGACGCACCACGACAGTGCCAATCGCGATGGCGGACGCGATCACGAGCACCAGCGTGACGACCCCGGAGGTCCTGACCATCGTGGCGACATCGTACACCGCCGGCGCGCGCGTCCCCCGGAGGGTCGTGGCAGCGGCCGTCGAAGACGCAGCTCCGGGTCAGGGGCGATCCCCGTCGGATTGGTGTTACGCTGCAGCATTCGTCCACCTGCCCCATCGTTGGTCTTCCACGGGGAATGCCGGCGTGACGCGACGACCGGCGACGAGGTCGCGTGGACGACCCGGGACGCACTGCCGCACGATCGCCGCCACCAACAGGGGCGGCGTCGACTACGCCGGGCTGTGACGGCGCGCGCCTGGCACATCCTGGCGGCTGTCGCCCCCGGAAGCCCGGTACCTGTTGTGGTCCGAAAGGAGGCGTCGGGTCAATGTCGCTGAGCAAGCTTCGCATTTTGGTGGTCGGGGCGGATCGCGTGTGGCTGCGCTTCTCGAGGTTGCCCAGGGCGGGCGAGTTCCGGTCCGATCGATGGCCGCACGAGCCCCTGTCGGACACGGGCAACGGCTGGTGGGAGGCGGACCTCGCCACCCTGTCGCTTGCGGACGGCTCGTACGAGTACGAGTTCGTGATCGAGCGACCGGGCCAACGGCCACGCGCCGTCGCAGACCCGTATGCGGAGAGCATCACCCGGTTCTCCGGCCACCGCGGGGTGTTCCACGTCCGCAACGGTCACCGCGTGCGGCTGCCGTTCGACTGGAGCGACGAACTCCCGCCCTCCGGGCTCCCGCAGAACAACCGGCTGGTCCTCTACGAGCTCCCCATGCGCTGGGTCGATGCCGGCGAAGACGGGCTGAGCCGGCAGGTCGGCCTGGGCACGTTCGACAAGGCCGTCTTCGAACTGCTCGACGCGACCATCGTGCCGCTCGGCGTCAACGCCATCGAACTGCTGCCCGTTCAAGATTCTCCAGACACGCTCAATTGGGGCTACGGCACCCGGTTCTTCCTGGCTCCGGACGTGGACATGGGCGAGCCTTTCGACCTCAAGCTGCTCGTCCGCGAGTGCCATCGCCGCGGGATTCGCGTGATCCTGGACGTCGTGATGAACCACGCGAAGAAGTGCCCGTTGAGAGAACTGGCGTTCAGCTCGTTCTTCCTGGACGACGGAGGAGAAGAGCCCGACCCCAACGGGGACCCGAGATCCGGGTGGGGCGGCGACATCTTCCGCTATCGGTCCGTCGGCGCGGCGCGCGCATTCCAATTCGGCGTCGCCGAGTTCCTCGTCAAGCAGTACCACATCGACGGATTCCGCCTCGACGAATTCAAGGGCATTGACAACTACGAGTTCGTCCAGGACTTCACCGACCACGCATGGGCGGTACAGCAGGCCACGTTCCCCGGACGCCCGTTCATCGTGATCGCAGAGGACTCGTGGCGGCGGTCGGCCATCACGGGAACCAACGCCTACAGAAGCCGACGCGTGGTCGACAGCATGTGGGACTTCGACTTCCGCGACGACGTGAGACGGCTCGTGTCCGACACGCTCTGGACGAAGCCCGGCGAGGACTCACGCAGCGAGCGCGTCCGCAAGCTGCTGCGGACCGGCGACTTCGCCGACCTGGCGCAGCACGTGGTCTACTGCACGTCCCATGACGTCCAGGCCGACCTGGAGCAGCGCCTGTTCTCGTTCTTCCTGCAGGTGTCTGGAGCGGAGCCGCTGGAGCGGCCCGACGTGACATCGCTGGCCCTCGAGCAGGTGCATGCCGCGTTCGCGCTGACGCTCACCGCGGCGGGCCTCCCCATGTTCCTCGCAGGTGAGGAGTTCGCCGACCTCCACGACACCGATCGTCGAGACTGGCGCAGGAAGATGTCCGATCCCGTCGATTGGGCCAGGGCGAGGTTGCCCGGCCGGCGGGAACTCCAGGCCAGGATTCAGGATCTGGTGCGGTTGCGAACAGCGCACCCGGCACTGCACCGCAACGAGGTCGAGTTCTTCGGCTTGAACACGAGCCACAATCCCGGGTTCCATCCTGCATTCGACGACAACGAGTCCGAGCGCCTGTTCGCGTGCTGCCGCACGGGCGGCCAGCCGCTCGGCTCCGGCGGCCAGGTGATCGTCGTGGCGAACTGCCGCGGGCAGGACTACCCGTCCGTGTCACTGGATTGGCCTTGGGGCTTTCGACCGAGCCTGCGGGAACGCGGCGGACGCAACCAGACGATGCCATTTGTCTCGGCTGGGCAGGCCACGTTCCCGCTGTCACCCTTCCAGGTGCGGGTGTTCGAGGTGTGAACGACGCGCCGGCGGACCCTGAAAGGGCCGGCTGCCCACCCGACGCGCTGCCCCACATCGAGGCCTCCTGGCGACGAAGCCCGAGGAGTCCACCCGACACGCGGGTGGTTCCTCATCGCCTTGTCTTCCTCTACCCGCCTTTCGGGCAGGGCCACTGCGGGCACTTCGCCAACCGAACCACCTTGAAGATCGCATACATCAGGTCGGCGGAGCCGGGCTCTTCCGTGGGACTGCTGTCGTCACCGGAACTCGGACTCGCGGACACCTTGACCGCCTTGGCAGCGCCGCGCCCGTCCGTGTAGCTGAGAACCAGTTCCTTGACCTCCTCGCGCTCCGCAAGCGACAGCGCGACACGCGGGCTGGCCTCGAACTCGTCGATGAATCCGTCGACCTCGTCACCGGCGCTGTCCTTGTCTCTGTCGAACAGGGCCTGAGCCCAAGCCTCACTGAAGCACATTCGGCCAATCATCGCCTGCAACAGGGTCTTCTGAACGGTCGTCAACTCAGCTCGTGTCGCCATCACGGTCTCCTTTCCTTGCGTCCGTCGCCGGGCGCATCGGGCCCGCCCTCTGCCACCGCCGCCGCGGGCGCCGAGGTTCGGGCGACCAGTGCTTCCCACTCCCGCCTGAGACCCGCCTGCAGCCGGTCTTGGTCGCCGTCCTTCCAGGCGGCGAGCGCGTGTTCGAAGCTGCGGCGCGCCTGTGCCGGGTCGCCGAGCCTCACCAGCATCCGGGCCGCACCCACGTGCGCCAACACCCAGTCGGCGGGAAACCCGTAGCGCAGAATCTCGCCGCGCGCGCCGACGACCCGCTGCCATTCCGCGAGTGCCCCGCGCCAGTCTCCCCGGGATTCGAGCCACTGGGCGAGTCCCAGGTGCGAGAGGTAGTTGGGGAACGCCGCGGCCGCCTCGCGATACAGCTCGGCCGTCGCCTGGTGTCCCGCGGTCGCGGCAATCCCCGCCTCGAGCAGCAGCACGCGGCTCCGGCCGAAGGCGCCCGGGCGCTCCGGCACCGCCCTTTGCACCCGCTCCAGCGTCCGGCGTGCGGCGGCGACGTTGCCGGCCAGCAGTTGCAGGTGCCCGGCGTTGTGCAGTTCCTCTACGCTCGGCTCTCCGCCGCCGGTCGTCAACTCCCGCCCTTCGCGGAGGGCTCCGGCGCGGTCGCCGTCGAGCAGCGCCAGGCGACCCAGCAGGTAGCGCCGATGGCGTTCGGGGTACGCGCGGCCCGCCAGGCGATCGGCACGCGCCGCACGAGCGAGCTCGTCACGGGCTTCCCGCCGGTGACCCTCCAGGATGGCGAGTCTCGCGAGGTACAGCCCGCCGATCGATCGGTACGACTCCTCCGCTCCGTGGGCCAGGTTCTCGAGCTCACGCCGCGCCTCACCGGCTGCGCCCTTGCCCATGAGCGCCATGGCACGCCCCCAGCGCAGTTGCGGCGTGTCGAAGCCACGGGCCGTCAGCTGGTCGAACGTGGCAAGCGCCTCGTCGTTCTCGCCGACCTCCGCAAGCAGGTGGACCAGCCCGGCGGCCGCTTCCGAGGCGTGCGGGTCGAGCGCCAGCGCCTGCCGGAGCTGCTCGATCGCATCCCGAAGCCGGCCGACATCCCTGAGCCCGAACGCGAAGTCGCTGCGTGCGACGGGGTCGTCGGCGAAGAGGCCCACCAGCGTCTGCAGGCTCTCGACGGCCCGGTCGTAGTCCTCGCGCGACGAGTGGTACGCGCCCTCGATCGTCAGGCGTTCGCGGTCGGTGAGTTTGGCGCGCAGGGCGTAGGCCCGTTCGCGGTGCGCGCGTTCCTGGCCGGGTTCGCCCATCCGGTTGTAGACCTCCGCCAGTTGCTGGTGCACCATCGCGAAGTCGGGGTCGAGTTCGGCCGCAGCCAGCAGCGAGGCCTTCGCCTCGGCGACCCGGCCGCGGGCCAGCTGGTCCACGGCCCGGGAGTACCGCTCGAGCGCCGCCGTGGAACGTGTCGTGACCTGCGCGAGCGGCAGGCTCGCGTCGACCTGCGCGCTGGATTCTCCGAGTTCCCGCCTCACGCGGTTCGACAGCGCATCGACCTTCCGGACCGCGTCCTCGGGGCGCGAGGCCGTTTCGCGGACCGTGAACAGCAGCCGGCCGTCGTGCGACAGCGCCCGCACGGTGATGTGCGTGCCCCCCTGCTCGGCCGCCACCCGGCCCGACAACAGGACCTGCGCTCGCTCGCGGCGGCAGAGGTCCAGCCCCGTGGCCTCGTCGATCGCGGCCTCGGGTGGGCGTTCCATGCGATGCAGCGCCTCGATGACGCGCTGACGCGGCAGGACGTTGAGGAACCGGGACTGTTCGAGGGCGATCGTGAGGGCTTCGCGCAACGCGTCGCACGTCTCGGCGCCCTGCGTGCAGCCGCCGAAGTCGCTGATCACGACCCACCCCCGTGGCGTGAAGTCCCGGGCGGCGCGTGCGGGCATTCCCGCTCCCCCCAGCCACGCCGCCACGCCGAAGGCGACCAGCCCCACGCACGCCACCACCGCCGCCGCTGCCTTCCTGGCGCGGCCGCCTGCCGCCGCCTCTGCGGTCTGGCGCGGCGAGAGTCGTTCGAGATCGAGCGCCAGCTCGGCGGCACTCTGGTGCCTGCGATCGGGGTCCTTGTCGAGCGCCTTCAGGATGACGCGCTCGAACTCCGCGGACACCTGAGGGTTGAGGGCACGCGGCGAAGCGGGCTCGACCGCCAGGATGTTGTGAGTGAGGGCGATCAGGTCGTCGCCGCTGAATGGGGGCGCCCCCGTCGCCATCTCGTAGAGCACCGCGCCCGCACCGTAGATGTCGCCGCGCACCTCGGCGGGCGCGCCACGAATCCGTTCCGGCGACATGTAACGCGGCGTCCCGGGGCGCTCGCCGACGGCCTCGGTCGCGAGGCAGGTCGGGTCGTCGTGGGCGATGCCCAGCAGCGACTGCGCCAGCCCGAAGTCCAGGATCTTGAGCCGGCGATCGGGGGTGACGCGCAGGTTGCCGGGCTTCAGGTCCCGGTGGACGATGCCCTGCTCGTGGATGGCCGACAGGCCACGGGCCATCTGGGTGCCGAGACGCACCGCGTCACGCTCGGGCATCGGCCCTTCGCGCAGTTGCTCGGCGAGCGTCCGGCCCGGGACGTACTCGGCCACCAGCACGTCGAGGCCGTCGTGCCAATCGAAGTCGTGGATGGTCTCGACGTTGGGGTGATTGAGCTTCGAGAGCGCCAGCGCCTCTCCTCGGAAGCTGGCGCGGACGCGGTCGTTGGCGAGCAGGGCGGGCCTGATGACCTTGACGGCAACGGTGCGGTCGAGCCGTTGGTCGTGGGCGCGGTACACGACGCCCATCCCCCCGGCCCCGATCACCTCGGTGAGACGGTAGTGCCCAAGCGTGCGGCCGACCAGCCCCTCGCTGTCCGCCGTCATCATGCCGAGCCTCCCGCACCGCTGGGATGGGCTACCAACGCCGAGGCCACGCGGCGGCGCCCGTGCGGCCACGGCTGGCGCGCACGACGGGATCCGTGCAATGGCTGTCAGGGCGGATTATAGCGCCGGCGGGTCCCGGGCGCCCGACGGGTCTGCTTGCGACGGGTCTGTCAGCGGGCCTGGCGACGGGCGGCCAGGTGCTCTGTCGGGTGCGACAAGTCGACGACGCCGCCAAGACGTGCTCGTGAACTACGCCGCCCAGACGAACTCGAGACTACCGGGATATCAAGGGCGAAGCCCCTGGCTGATCTAGCGGGTGAATCGCAGCACGCCGCGCGCGGACGAGAGCTCGAGGGTGCTCCCCGAGAGCAGCACGGTGCTCTCTCCACTCAGGAGGGTCGTGTACTCGTTTTCGAAGGCCATCGTCGGGCAGAGACTCTGCTCAGCCGCTCAGCCGTGGAACTGCGGACGTCATGCGGCGAGCCCGCGCGGCACGCGCGCGGCGTATTCCGGCGCGCGAACTCGTCAACCGAGACCGCGTGTCACACGGCCAGCCCCCAGCGCCGTCTACGGCGAACCAGCATCTTGCACCGCCCACCCAATGGCTGGCTGGACGGACATGTCCGCGCTCTGGCCAGAGCCCGCAAGGCCCGCGATGAACTCCATCGGGTACTTCGTCCAACCAAGTCCCACACGCTGATCGGGTTCGCCGTCTGGGAGCGCCGTGGCGGCACGAGGCGCAACGTCACGTTCCCGGCGCGCGAGCACCTTCAACAGACACGGCGGCGGTGAGCGCGGCACCCACTGCCTCAGGGCCCGCGTCCTTGCCTGCGGCTCAGGGGCCATCCACCCCTGGTCCGAGAGTCGCCAGGTCACCTCGAGCGAAGGGGTCCTCAGGCTTCGATGCTCCGGGTCTTGATGTCTGCGCCACCAGCTTTGATAGCGACCTTGACCGCATCTTCCATCGGGTCTTTGAAGGGCACCTCGATTCGGAGCAGGCCGTGCTCGTAGATCGCCTCGGCCTTGTCAGGTTTCACCGACCAAGCGAGAGCCAGTGCTGAGACATACTCGATGTCCCTTGCTGGCGCAGTCAGGTGGACGCTGTCGGGCAGGAGCTTCAGATCGATGGTATCTGTGGGGGCTCCTGGGATGGCGAACTCCACGACGAGCTTGTTGTTCTCCCCGTCGGCATACGCGACGGTGTTGGGCGCAACCCTAATCCGGTTCTCCTGCATCATGGCAACCTCCTTCTTGGTTGTCTCTAGAGCGTCGCTCTTCGGCCCGGCGGCGCGAGTTGGCCACGTGCTTCGCGCCCTCCCGCATCCGACCAAGGCCCGCCCCTGCGGCAACGAGCCGTCACTCCTGGCACTGCAGACCAAAGGCTACAGCGCAGCTCCGATGGCCGCTGTCCTCTTTGGAACACGTTGGTAAACGACGCGAGCGGCCCGGCAGGGACCGACGCGCCGGCCGGCTCACTGGGCCTACGCCGCGGTCTCTCGATCGACCATCGCCTGGATCTCGAGTTCGGGCTTCACGTCAGGCTCTCGTCAACCCCGAAACCCCTTCTCCCGGGGACACCATCTCCTTCGCGCCCATCGCCGACGACGTCCCGGTAAGTGCTGCGGTCCTGGTGGCCCTGCATCTGAACCTGGTCGCCGCCGCCGACCTGCGGCGCCAGCGCGGCCGGCCATCTCGGATCACAACGCGGCTCGTTCTTCCAGCGACTTCGTGTCAAGGTGTCTGGACTCGTGGCCTGCAATCCATGTCTCCTGGTCCTGGGACCGCGGGCAGACCCGCACGTCGCCGCGTCCACTGTTCAAGGTCGAGCACCAGCAGCGTGTCATCTGCCTCGCTGAAACCGAGCCTTCGGCACAGCGCGTCGTCGACCAGGCCATCCTTCACCGGGCTCTGCCAACGCTGTTCGCGGAAGCCGATTTTCCGGTACTGCTCTACGAACACCCGCCGATCGTCGCAGCGCCACCTGGTGACGCGCCCCCTTGGGAGGCCTCTTCACGACGACATGACACCACGTCGCCCCATTGCTGAGTTCCACGAGGAGGTTGTCGAGGAAGTACCAGCCGATGCCAGCGCCCCAGAGGCTGGGCGGCACGAAGAAGTCGTCGCTGGTCCACCCCACGTGCGTGCCGTGCCGCGTGACGGCCACGATGCTGACCTGCATGGGCACGAGTGCACCGTCGGGCCCCGGGAGGTCGAGCACGTTCTGGTAGAGCGTCCTGGCGAACGGCGGGTCGTCGTAGGTGTCCCAATTGGCGGGCTGGGCAGAGCGTTGCTTCCACCAGATCGCCGCCAGGCCCGAAGCCTCCGGGTTGGCCAGTCTCTCGACGCGCCCCTGTTGCGGAATCGCGACCGAGGTGCCCGCCTCCGCGCCACGGTGAGGCGCGGGGAACCGTTCCTGAATGAAGCGAAGGAATCCCGGGCTGAACATCGGTGACAGCAGGGGCCACCAGAAGCGGAACGGTGCCGAGGTCGCCCAGCGTGCGAACAGGTTGATCCAGCCGAGGTTGAGTGGGTGGGTCCACCACTGGTCCAGCTGGCACGTGAGCCACACGTCCTCCATCAACTGCGTGACACGGAGCAGCAACGCGAGCTCACACGCCATGCGGGTCCCGGCGTCGATGGACGTGGAGGGGAGGCGGTCTGTGGGCGGCCCCAGCCGGCTGCGCGGCGCACGCGTCGCGCACGTCGGCCGGCACATGCTCCATCTCCGGGAACACCTCCCTCGAGGAGCCCGCTCGCCGGCCGCTGATGCAATCTCGGCCTCCAGGGCCCCGAAGCGCTGGTTCATCTCGAGCACGCGGTCTGCGAGGCCCGGCGGGGTGGGGCTCCAGTGGTGGCTGGCTTCAGCGAACACCCAATCGGCCGTGCCCGCGCGGGGGGTGCCGTCCTCGTGCGCAGTGAACTGGAAGGCAGACTCGGCGGCATGCAGACCCAGCCGCCGGTATGACTCCCACTGCGCTTCGTCGTAGAACTGGTCGCCGGTCCCTTCGTGCGGGAAGGCCGTGTTGCGGGTCTTGTACCTGCAACACGTCCGGCGGTTCGTCGCCGGTGATCGACGGCTTCACATACAGCAGAATCCCGCGGTCGGTCGGCGAGTAGTGAATCGTGCCGACGGCGACGTGCTGCCGGGACCGGCCATCGGGGCCCGGACGCAGCGGCGACACGTCGAGGGAGATCTCCACGCCGAAGTCCTCGCGAATCCGCCGCAGCGCATTGCCCAGATCGTCGAAGGCCACCGTCGGGTCCGCGCCGCAGTCCGACACCAGCACGTAGCGGCAATGGCGGCGAATCAGCTCGTACAGCGCCAGATTCTCGAAGTGCGCGCCGTCGGACAGATGCACGTCGCGAAGGTAGGTGGACGGCATCGCCGCCGGGCGGGATACGGCCCGACGCCGACGTGAGCGCGAACATCTCGCGATAGAAGAGCAGACCCGGCCACCGGCGCGGCTCGGCCGCAGGCGCAGCCGGATGGCGCAGCCAGAGCCCGAGTCGCAGGTTGAGCATCGTCATCAGGAAGGACACCGCCGGGCCGACGCGCGCCGAGATGTGTCCCATGTTGGAGTTGAACGCGGCGGCAGACGCCGTGATGGCCGATCCGAGGCGCGGCACGCTGATCGGCGTCCACTGGTGGAAATGGCGGCCGAGCGAGAACCCGTGTTTCGACAGCACGACGCTTCTCGCGCCGCGCCCGAGCGTCTCCACCTGATCGCCGCTGAGGTCGTTGGCCGCGCAGCACACCAGATGGAGCGGGCCGGCCGGCCAATTCGGTCATCAGGCGGTCGTCTCCGTCCTGCGGTTCGGTGCCGCGGTTGTCGCCGGCGTGCTTGCCCCTCAGCCAGGTTGCACGCACCGGCGTACGCGCGGCTGATGCGGTCGCGATAGAACGCGTGCAGGCCAAACTCATCGGGCTTGATGAACAGCGCCAGGACGAGGAGCCCGATCATCACGGCCGCCGCCGTCCACCATCGCAGCCAGTCGTCCCCTCCGAGCCTGATGAGCAGGCCACCCATGACGACCGCGGTCAGCGAGATCGTGAGGTAGGCCAGCACCTGCGGCAGGTACGGCTTCAGGCGGTCCACGATGCCGGCCTCGGCCGGGCGGCGCAGCGCAACACCAAGCCAGTTGCGCAGTGCCGCGAAGGCGCCCGCGGACACGACCGCCGCGCTCGCCGCGGCGATGAGGCCGGGCAGATTGACCGAGACGTGCCACAGCGCGGCACTGCCGCGACCAGGACACGCCGAGGGCCAGCACCCGCATGAGGACACGGTCGAACGCGGCGAGGGTCTCGCGCGTCCAGGACCACGGCCAGACCGAATACGCCAGCCGCGCCAGCACGAGCAGGAACGCGGCTGCCAGCCACACCAGCCCGAAGTCGAACAGACGCGGGCTGAAGATCCAGGCGGGCCCAGAGTCCGAAATGCCGGCCACGGCCCACCATCGCACCAGGCCGCTCTCGCCGGGTGCCTGCTGCCAGGCGCCACCCCGAAAGACAGGCCAGGGGCATCCGAAGCGCGTCGAGTATGCGAGGGGCAGTCACCAACTGGATCGCGGCGACCAGGCCGAGACCGGCCAGGCTCACCAGCCGATAACGCGAGCGGCCGCGTGCGGCCGCCTCCGCGTCGGAGCGCGTTGGAGTGGCCGGGCCGTGACCCGCACTCTCCCTCTTGAACTCCTGCCAGATGCGTTCGCAGAGGTAGAGGGTGACGGCCGTGACAAGGACGATGACCGGCACGGGCGCGAGGTCCGACTGACTCGCGAGCGCGATAGGTCAGCGACCAGCCAGCCCATGATCGCGACGCCAGTCACGGACAGGCCGATCAGCAACGCCGGCAGGAGTCCGGCCAGCATCGCCACGATGGCCGTCCACGTCTCCACTTCGAAGAAGCCCCATAAGGGTCTCCCGCGTAGATGCCCGAGGCCATGGGATCGATGAACATCTCGAAGACCTCCCTGCCGAGGCGTCTGACAGCGAAGGACTCGAGCGTCTCGTCGTCACCCTGCCCTTTCGGGGCGAAGAGCTCTCCGATGATCCTGAGTTTGCCGGGAAGACTGAGCAGTTTCGATTTCAGAAAGGCCGGCGGCGATTCGGGGAGTTTGTGCAGCCTTGCCCCGGCGTAGATAAACCTCCGCCTTGCGTTGTCATTGCTCCGCAGCGGCGGAAGAGAGAGTTTGGCGGCTACCTCGAGGGTCTTCGGCCTGTTGTCCAGAAACCCGTTCACACCCCGTTCACAGAGGAAACCATCGGCCCGCTCGGTCCAGATCTTTCCGCCGGCCCGGTCGCCCTCCTCGAGGATCATGACATCGAGGCCGCGGTCCCTTTCCAGCATCTCATACGCGAGGGACAGGCCCGAAATGCCCCCTCCGACGATGGTTATTCTCACAGCCACCCTGCCTTCATCACACCCGTCTTAACGATGTCCGTAAGGGCCTCGATGAAAGTCGGCGACGTGTTGAGGGATGCGGATCTCTTGAGGGTCATGCCCATGCCCTCGGCCATGTCACGGTAGAGGATATCGATCTCATAGAGGGTTTCGATATGGTCGGAGACGAAGCTGATCGGCACGACGAGTATGTTCTTCACGCCTTTTTTCGAGAGGTCATGGAGCATCTGCTCCGTCGAGGGTTCGAGCCATGCCACGGGTCCGCTTTTGCTCTGGTAGGACAGGTACCATTCCACCTCCATCTGCGCTGCAATCCTGTCTATGGTCCCCTTCGTTTCCTTTTCATACGGGTCACCCTCGTCGATGAACTTCTTCGGCAGGCTGTGGGCGCTGAAGAGGACGACGGGCCTCTCCGGAAAAAGCCTCATGCCCTCTTCGATCTTTTCGACGAGTGATTCGATATAGAGGGGGTGGTCATACCAGGAATCCCTCCGCGCGACCTCGACGGGCAGCCCTTTGACGCTCTCGCCGAAGGCCCTGACGGACGACCCCGTCGTGGCGACGGAGTACTGCGGGTAGAGGCTGAGCGCGAAGACCCTGCGGATGCCGTCGCGGTGCATGTTCGCCACGGTGTCGTGAATAAAGGGATGCCAGTACCGCATGCCCACGGTGACCTTGAAGAGCGGCGGCGTCCCCTGGAGGACCGACGGCGCGTTCAGCGACTGCTCAAGGGCGACGGCCTGGGCTTCCGTTATCTCCCTGATGGGGGACTTCCCGCCGATGAGGTCGTAACAGGCGATCGTCTTCTTCGACCGCGTCGCGGCGATGAGCGACGCGATCGGTTTCTGGAGGAATGCGGGGCCGAGCCTGATGATCTCCCGGTCTGAGAAAAGGTTATAAAGAAAGGGCTTCACGGCGGATTGCGAATCGGGACCGCCGAGATTCAGGAGAATGACGCCGATCATGATGACCCCCATCGCCTGAACAGGAAGTGTTCGACTCCGACGCTGTCCAGGATCTTGCCGGCGACAAAGTCGATGATATCATCAAGGCTCTCGGGCCTGTGGTAGAAGGCCGGGATGGGCGGGGCGATGGTGACGCCGAGCCGGGAGAGCCTGAGCATATTTTCGAGGTGGATGGCGCTCAGGGGCATCTCGCGGGGGGCGAGGAGGAGCCGCCTGCCCTCCTTGATGGTGACGTCCGCGGCGCGCTCGATGAGGTTGTTGGCATAGCCGTGGGAGACTGCGGCAAGGGTCTTCATCGAGCAAGGGACGACGAGCATGCCCTCGGTGAGGAAAGACCCGCTCGCTACGGGCGCTTCCATGCGGCGGTCTTCGTGAAAGAAGAGCCTGTCCGTCCCGAAGTGTCTCCTGACGGCGCCCTCCGTGTCTGCCGACCAGTCGATGCCTGTCTCATCGTGTATGATGGGGAAGGTGTTGGAGGAGATGACGAGGTGGACCTCGCTGTTCTTCAGGAGCTCCCCGAGCACCCTGATGCCGAAGACGGAGCCGCTCGCGCCGGTGATGGCAAGGATGTATCGTTTCATCTATTCATTATAAACGATTCAGGCATGTGTGAGACACTCACCCTTTCTCCTTCACTCACACTCACACTGTCACTGACACTGTCCTCTGTGTACCTTTGTCTTTCCCTCATGGTATAATTTTTCAAAATTTCCGAGGGAACCCCATGCTTGATGACAATGTCCCGTTAGGCCTGACCTTTGACGACGCCCTCCTTTTGCCCGCAAAATCCGACGTACTCCCCAAGGAAGTTGACGTCAGCGCAAAACTGACACGGAACATCAAACTCAACATCCCCATCATGAGCGCCGCCATGGATACTGTGACGGAGGCGAACCTCGCCATCGCCATCGCCCGCGAGGGAGGTCTCGGCATCATTCACCGGGCCATGTCGCCCCAGAAGCAGGCCCTCGAGGTGGACAAGGTAAAGAAATCGGAAAGCGGCATGATCGTCGATCCAATCACGGTCATCCCTGATGCGCCCATCTCCGAGGCGATGGGACTGATGGAGCGTTACAAGATTTCCGGGGTCCCCGTGACGATGAAGGGCAAGCTCGTCGGTATCCTCACCAACCGGGACCTCCGGTTCGTCACGGACCTGAAGAAGAAGGTCTCCGACGTTATGACGAAGGAAAGGATCATCACCGGGGCCGTCGGCACGACCCTCGAAAAGGCGAAGGAACTCCTCCACGAGTACAAGATAGAGAAACTCCCCATCGTTGACGACGATTTCAACCTCATGGGGCTTATCACCATAAAGGACATCGAAAAGAGAAGAAAATATCCCCATGCCTGCAAGGACCGTCTGGGGAGGCTGCGCGTCGGCGCCGCCGTCGGTGTGGGCGAGGAAGCCCTGCGCAGGGTGGAACTCCTCCTCAAGGCGGGCGTGGACATCATCGCCATCGATACAGCCCACGGTCACTCGGAGGGCGTGATCCAGACCCTCAGGGAGATCAAAAAGAGGTTCGACATCGACGTCATTGCCGGCAACGTGGCGACGGCCGAAGGAACGGCGGACCTCATCAAAGCCGGAGCCGACGCGATCAAGATCGGCATCGGTCCGGGGTCGATCTGCACGACGCGCATCGTCGCAGGCGCCGGCGTGCCTCAGCTCACAGCGATCATGAACTGCCACGCCGTGGCCTCCAAAGCGAACGTGCCCCTCATCGCCGACGGCGGCATCAAGTATTCGGGCGACATTCCAAAGGCCCTCGCAGCCGGCGCCCACTGCGTCATGATCGGCAGCCTCTTCGCGGGCACCGACGAGTCGCCGGGCGAGCTGATCCTCTACCAGGGCAGGAGCTACAAGCTCTACCGCGGCATGGGCTCGCTGGGCGCCATGGAGCAGGGTGCGAAGGACAGGTACGGGCAGCAGGGTGTGGAGAAGGACAAGCTCGTTCCCGAAGGCGTCGAGGGCCGGGTGCCCTACAAGGGATTGCTGTCCCAGAGCATTCACCAGCTCGTGGGCGGTCTCAGGGCCGGCATGGGATACTGCGGGAGCAAGAACCTCGAGGAACTCCGGAAGCATGCGCGGTTCATCAGGATCACCAATGCCGGGCTCCGGGAGAGCCACGTCCATGACGTGATCATCACGAAGGAGGCGCCGAACTACCGGATCGACCAGTGACCGCCCTGCACCCTGAGCAGCGACCGGACAACAGGCGATTGCCATGACCCATCCTGAAAAGATACTCGTTCTGGACTTCGGCTCCCAGTACACCCAGCTCATCGCCCGCAGGGTGAGGGAAAGCAAGGTCTATTCGGAGATTTACCCCTTCAACGCCCCGATCGCCAAAATCAGGGACTTCAGCCCCAAGGGCATCATCCTATCCGGCGGCCCGTCGAGCGTCTACGAGGAAGGAGCACCGGCGCCGGACCCCGCCATTTTCGACCTCGGCATACCCGTCCTCGGCATCTGCTACGGCATGCAGCTCATGGCCCATTACCTCGGCGGCGAGGTTGCCCGGGCTGCGAAAAGGGAGTACGGCAGGGCGGAGCTGTCCGTCGATTCCGATGCCGATCTCCTCTGGGGCCTATCGCAGAGGACACGCGTCTGGATGAGCCACGGAGACAGGATCGAGAGACTCCCCGAGGGGTTCACGGTCATCGGCCACACGGACAACTCGCCCATAGCGGCCATTGCCCGCAGGGACAGGAAGTTTTTCGCACTCCAGTTTCACCCCGAAGTGATCCACACCGACGAGGGGACGCGCATCCTGCACAACTTTATCTTCGACATCTGCGGCTGCGAGGCGACATGGGAGATGTCGTCCTTCATCGCATCGTCCCTCTCGGACATTCAATCCGCCGTGGGAGACAGGAAAGTGATCTGCGCGCTGAGCGGAGGTGTCGATTCCTCCGTCGTCGCGGTCCTCGTCCACAAGGCCATCGGTGACCGCCTTACCTGCATCTTCGTCGACAACGGGCTGCTCCGCCTCGGAGAGTCCGACAAGGTGAGAAAGACCTTTCAGGAACATTTCCACGTCCATCTCATCCACGTCGATGCTCGGGACAGGTTTCTCACCCGATTGGAGGGTGTGACCGATCCGGAGCAGAAGAGGAAGATCATCGGCAACGAATTCATCGCCGTCTTCGAGGAGGAGGCGCGGAAGATCAAGGGAGTGGACTTTCTGGCCCAGGGCACCCTCTATCCCGACGTCATCGAGAGCGTATCCTTCAAAGGCCCCTCGGCCGTCATCAAGAGTCACCACAATGTGGGAGGACTGCCGGAGGTGATGAAGCTCCGCCTTGTCGAACCGCTGCGGGAGCTCTTCAAAGACGAAGTGCGGATCCTCGGCGAAGAACTGGGGCTCCCCGAAGAGATCTGCTGGAGACATCCCTTCCCGGGGCCGGGACTCGCCATCCGGTGCATCGGTGACATCACTGCGGAGAAGCTCGACATCCTCCGTTTGGCCGATGCCATCGTGCTCGAGGAGATCAAGGCCGCCGGCCTGTACCGGTCCGTCTGGCAGGCCTTTGCCGTTCTGCTTCCCGTCAGGACCGTCGGCGTCATGGGCGACGAGAGGACCTATGAGCGGGCCGTGGCCGTCCGGGCCGTCACGAGCCAGGACGGGATGACGGCGGACTGGGCGAAACTGCCCTATGATGTCCTCGGGAGTATGTCCAACAGGATTATCAACGAGGTGAAGGGCGTCAACAGGGTTGTCTTCGACATCAGCTCGAAGCCGCCGGGGACGATCGAGTGGGAGTAGCGGCATCCCTTCGTGACGGCGCTCCCGGAGGAAAATGATACAGGGCGGGACGAAGGGCCTGGACATCAAAAAATACCTGCGGGAAAAGAAGGATCTCATCGACTCGTTTATCGACTCCTGTTTCCGCGATGTCCGACCCGAAAGGCTCCGGTCGTCGGTCCTCTATTCGCTGACAGCGGGAGGAAAGAGGATCAGGCCCGTCCTGTGCATCGCGGCATATGAGGCCTGCGGCGGCGACGGCGATATCGTTCCCTGCGCCGCGGCCCTCGAATTCATCCACACTTACTCCCTCATCCACGACGACCTGCCTGCCATGGACGACGACGACCTGCGAAGGGGCAAGCCGACGAATCACAAGGTTTTCGGGGAGGCCATGGCCATCCTGGCAGGCGATGCCCTCCTGACGGAAGCCTTTGCCCTGATCGCCCGTCATGTCGCTGCGGACCCGCTCATACCCGCTTCATCGGGCCTTTGGGTCATACATGATCTTGCGACGGCCGCGGGGATCCGGGGCATGGTGGCGGGACAGGCTCAGGACATACTGTCTGAGGGGGAGGAGCCCGATGCGGAGACCCTTGCCTTCATCCATACACATAAAACGGCGGCGCTGATCACGGCTTCTGTCCGCATCGGCGGCATGCTTGCGGGCTGCAGCGACGACATCCTGGAGAGCCTGACGCGGTATGGCCGGGCCACGGGCCTCGCCTTCCAGATCACCGACGACATACTCGATGTGGTCGGCGATACGGGGGTGCTCGGCAAGACGACGGGGTCAGACGAGGAGAAGAACAAACTGACCTATCCGAGGCTCTTCGGCATCGCGGCAGCTCGGCAGAAGGCGCTGCAGCTCGTCGATGAAGCCGTCGATGCCCTTTCGTCCTTTGACGGGAAGGCCGACCCTCTGCGGGAAATCGCGCGTTTTCTGAGCACGAGGGTGTCGTGATACGACAGTGTGAGTGTCTGTGTGAGTGTCAGCAAAAAACACCTGTTCTTATTATTGCGACAGGGACTCCGGAAAGGCGGGGCGTATGCGCCACATAACACTAATTATTACCATGGCAATCAAACAGATGAATCGACGGGATGGCTGATGTGGTGAAAAGCCTTTCCTCTACGATACCTTATTCATCCCCTGACCACCCTTCGCCGTGTCTGTCGATACCAGGAGCCCGTCAGGCAACAGGCGCTGAACACCTGGAGATGTCTCATCATCGCATTGGAAAGGCGTTGAACCATATCTGCCTTCCCGGAGACCGCGCAGATATAAGAAATATTCCTTTCACTGACACTGACACTTTTTTTTCAGAGTGCTTCGCCCCGCCTTTTTATGTAACTTTACATGATTCCTATGAGGTGAGTGAATGCTCATTGAGACAATAGCATCTCCGCAGGATCTCAGGAAACTTTCGCTTAAAAACCTGAACGTGCTGGCCGACGAGCTGCGTCAGCTCATTCTCGAGCGTGTCTCCCGGAACGGCGGACACCTGGCCTCGAATCTCGGCGTCGTCGAGCTCACCATCGCACTGCATTATGTCTTCAACTCCCCGGAGGACAAAATCGTCTGGGATGTGGGCCACCAGAGCTACACGCACAAACTCCTGACGGGCAGGCATAAAGTGTTCGATACGCTCAGGCAATACGGGGGCATATCGGGCTTCCCCCGCCGTCAGGAGAGCCCCCATGACGCCTTCGGAGCGGGGCACAGCTCGACGTCGATTTCAGCGGCCCTCGGCATCAGGGAAGGCAGGGATTTCAGGGGAGAGCGGTTCAGGGTGATCGCCGTTATCGGCGACGGAGCGCTGACGGCCGGTCTTGCCTTTGAAGGTCTGAATCATGCCGGTCACCTGAAGAAGGACTTCCTCGTCATTCTGAACGACAACGAAATGTCCATATCCCCGAACGTCGGCGCCCTCTCGTCGTACCTGAGCAAGGTGCTGACAGGCACGTTCTACAAGAAGTTCAAGCGCGAGACCAAGGCAATCCTCGAGGGCATCCCGCGCATCGGCGAATCCTTTGCAAAAATAGCGCAGAGGGCCGAGGGCAGCCTCAAGGGGTTCTTCCTTCCCGGTGGGCTCTTCGAGGACCTTGGGTTCAACTATCTCGGTCCTATCGACGGTCACGACATCGGTTTTCTAATCGAGACGCTGAGCCGTATCAGGGACGCCCAGGAGCCGATCCTGATGCACGTCGTCACGAAGAAGGGAAAGGGGTACCGTTTTTCCGAGGAGGACCCGTGCATTTATCACGGGACGGGCCCCTTTAAGGTAGAAACGGGGCTCACATCTCCCAAGGAGTCGATCGCCGATCTGCGGCAGGAGCGCAACCGGTCCATCACGTTCAATGAGGCCTTCGGCCTCGCCCTCACCCGTATCGGATCGATGAACAGGTCCGTCGTGGCAATCACCGCCGCCATGAAGGAGGGGACCTGCCTGGGGGGCTTCGCAGAGAGATTCCCTGACCGGTTCTACGATGTCGGCATCGCCGAACCCCATGCGGTTACCTTTGCCGCCGGCCTTGCCACACAGGGTATGAAGCCGGTCGTCGCGATCTACTCCACATTTCTGCAGCGGGCCTACGACCAGATCATCCATGACGTCTGCCTCCAGAACCTCCCCGTCATCTTTGCCATCGACAGGGCGGGCGTCGTCGGCGAGGACGGCGCGACGCACCAGGGCCTGTTCGACATCTCCTTCCTCCGTCATATACCGAACCTCGTCGTGATGTCGCCGAAGGACGGGGCCGAGTTGATGGAGATGCTGGCCTTCGCTTCAGACCAGGATGGGCCTGTGGCCATCCGCTATCCGAGGGGCAAGGTCGATGCATCAGGCCTCGATATTGCCGATACCGACATTCACCTGGGCAGGGCGGAGATCCTCGCCGATGGAGACGACCTCGCCGTCATCGCCGTAGGGAACACCGTCTACCAGGCCCTCAGGGCGGGACAGATGTTACGGGAGCGTGGCATTCATCCGTGCATTGTCAATGCCCGTTTCATCAAGCCCCTCGACGGTGAGCTTTTCTGCGATCTTGCAAAGCGTGTGAGGAAAATCATCACCGTTGAGGAAAACATGCTTGCCGGGGGCTTCGGTTCCGCCGTCCTGGAGCTTCTCAATGAAAAGGGGATCCACGATGTCGCCGTCAGGAGGATCGGCATCGGAGATGCCTTTGTCGAGCACGGCAAGCAGGGCATCCTCCGTGAGAAACTCGGTCTGGACGCCGACGGGATCTGCCGCGCCGCCGAAGAGCTTATGAGCCGGTCAGCCTATATCAAAAAACTGATCCTTCACTGACACTGTCCCTCTCACTATTTTCAGAGGCATGGACCCGGCGCCCCCGCATCATGTGCGGGGTTGCGGGAATGACAGACGAGGGACTGCGCGGGCATAGCCGTTTGATTGCATGGGCCTCTGCCCAAAGGCGCGAAATTCTCCGTTCACTGTCACTGACACTCACACTGACACTGTCTTAACCTTATCGTTGCAATAGGACATCCGGAAAGGCGGGGCGAAGATGCCGAAAAGCCTTGGTGCTGCGAAACCTTTGCCTTCCCATAGGGATCATTTCAAGCGTATGATTGATCGCATAAAAGATGGGATCCCGAATGTCCAGTTTCAAATGATCATGCTCGCTATCAGCAAGGTATTGAGGCACTTCGTCCTGCCTTTTCATGCAACAGGAAGGTTACGTTATTCTCCTTTGACTGTCACTGACACTCACACTGACACTGTCTTAAGGGATGACCTTGCTCAGGGGATATTCGACGATCCCCGATGCGCCGGCGGCCTTCAGTTTCGGTATCAGGTCGCGGGCGATCTTCTCGTCAATCACCACATCGATAGCGTACCACCCCGTGTCCGACAGAGAGGAAACGGTCGGCGAATGCATGGCCGACAGGAGGCTGAGCACCCTCTTGAAGGACTCCTGGGGGACGTTCATCTTGAGGCCCACCTTCTCTTCCGCTGCCAGTGCTCCCTGGAGCATGAGGGCGATGTTCTCCATCTTCCGGCGCTTCCACTTGTCCTGCCATGACTTCCTGTGCGCGATGAACCGTGTCGTTGATTCGATGACCGTCTCGACGATGCGGAGATTATTTGCCCGGAGAGATGTGCCCGTTTCCGTCAGCTCGACGATCGCGTCTGCCAGGAAGGGAGGCTTCACCTCCGTGGCGCCCCAGGAGAAATCGACGTCAGCCTTGACGCCCCTCGATTTCAGAAACCTCTTGGTAAATCCGACGAGCTCCGTTGCGATCCGCTTTCCCGCCAAATCCTCCACTCGCTTTATATCAGAGTCCGCCGGTACCGCGACGACCCATCGTACCGGGCGAAACCCCTCCTTCGCGTATTTCAGTTCGGCAATCTCTACAACATCCGCATTCTGTTCGAGGACCCAGTCATGGCCCGTCAATCCGCAGTCGAGGTACCCATCCTCGACGTAGCGCGCCATCTCCTGGGCGCGGATAAGCATCGATTCGATCTCGGGGTCATCAAAGACGGGATAATAGGAGCGGGATGAGACGGTGATGTGATAACCGGCCTTCCTGAAGAGCCGCAGCGTCGATTCCTGGAGGCTCCCCTTGGGAAGCCCGAGTTTGAGTATGGTGCTCATGGTTCAGTGCAGTCCTTTCTCTTTCCTGACATTCAATTTAACAGACAAGAAGGGCGGCACCGAGATGCCGCCCTTCCCGTGTATACGACGTCCCGCGGCGATGTCGCGGGACTGTTTCGGTGACTTAGACGCCCATATGAGGCTTTCCGCCTTTGTGGATCTCGCGGCGGGCGGCCATGTCCATAAGGACCTTCTCAGTCCCGAACTTGCCGGGCTCGTACTTCCGCAGCTTGAGCTCATCCCTTGCTGCGTCGATGTAGTTGAGGGTCCTCTCGAGCATCTTCTCGACTTCCTTCTCGAAGACGAAGCAGCCCTTGAAGCGCTCGTACCAGACATCTTCCATGATCCTCTTCACCTCGCTGCTCGCCTCGGCGATGTGCTCGCCGCCGAAGATGACGGGGCAGCCTGACGCGGCGCAGTAGCAGGCGATGGTGACGGCCTTCTCGGACATCCACTCGGGTGCGATACCGACTGCCGGCATGCCGCCGATCTCATCGGAGAGTCCGCCCTCAGCCGCCATGGCAGAGGCGATGGTGAGGATCCTCGAGTTGTCGACGCAGGAGCCGAGGGTGAGGATCGGGGGCATCCCCGTCGCCTCGCAGACCTGCCTCAGGCCGGGACCGGCCATCTCGAAGGCCATCTCGGGGGTGATGAATCCGGCGAGACCGCAAGCATGGGAGCCGCAGCCCGTGGTGATGACGAGGACGTCCCTCTTGATCAGCTCCGTCACGAGGAAGGTGTGGTTCTTCGTGGCCGGGAACCTCGTGTTGTCACAGCCGACGACGGCGGCGACGCCGCGGATCCTGCCCGACATGATGGCGTCGTTGAGGGGCCTGAAAGACGCCCTCCACTTGCCGCCGAGCATGTACTCGATGTACTCGTGAGAGAATCCGGTGATGACGGGGTACTTGTCCCTGACGTCCCTGATGCCCTCTTTCGTCCTGTTCGGGTAGTTGTCTATGGCGACCCTCATGATCTCCCTCGCAAGCTCCTTCGACCGGGCATCATCCACGTTCGGCATGTGGATGGCGCCGGGCATGTGGGCCTTCGGGGAGGTCGTAATGACCTTGGTGTGGAACTTCTTGGCGACCTCGGCGATAGCCGGCATGATGCACTGGACGTCGACGGTCATGGCGTCGACAAGGCCGGTGAGGATGGCAAGCTCCTGGTTGGTAAAGCCGCCCATGGTCGGGATGCCGTGCCTCATGAGGATCTCGTTGGCGGTGCAGCACTGACCGGTGAGGTTGATGCCCGCGGCGCCCTTGGACTTGGCATAGGCGACGAGTTCAGGCTCCGATGCCACCTCGACCATTTTCTCGGCCAGGTTCGGCTCGTGCCCGTGAACGACGATGTTCACCATGTCTTCCTTGAAGACGCCGAAGCTCGCCTCGGCCCTTATCGGCTGAGGTGTGCCGAAGAGGATGTCCGTGATGTCCGTGCCGATCATCGATCCGCCCCAGCCGTCGGCAAGGGCCACCCTCAGACCGCAGAGGAGCAGTTCGTCCGGATCGAGGTCGACGCCGGTATGGGTCCTATGCATGGCCTCCATAATCTCTCTCTCTGCGCCCCTCGGAACGATGCCCCACTTTCTCCATCTCTCCTGGGTTTTCTTCGGGGCCCTGGAGATGTAGCTCATCTCGCCCTTCTGCTGGGTGTAATCCAGGAGGAACCTGTCGGCGACATCCTTCGCCACAGCCAGGACCTCGCGGCCCTCGAACTCGATGTTGAGGTAACCGGCGACCTTGTACAGCTTCTTCACGTCCGTGATCTGGAAGTCCTTTGTATGTCCCTCGGCGACGGCGAGGAGGGTCATCGCCATGTCGAGACCGTGGTCGGTGTGCGCAGCGCAGCCGCCGGCGATCATCCTGACGACGTTCCTCGCTGCAACGGTTCCCATTGTGGCGCCGCAGACGCCGCGTGCGTTCATATCGGCATCCTTGCCGACGAGACGGCAGGGGCCCATGCTGCAGAGTTTGCAGCACGCGCCGGTATGACCGATGGGACAGGCTTTTACTTTGTCGGCCCTGCCGAAGCAGGTCTCTATCTCATGCTCTTCGGCCCACTTGAGAATCCTCTCTGCTGCCGGATTCGCAGGCCTTGATTTCTTCTCTTCCTTTTTCTCCTTCTCCATAAAATCTTACCTCCGCCCTGAGATTTCGCGCAAAAAGTTTGCACGCTCTTAGTATACCATGTAATTGTAATTTTACTATATCATCGACTCCATCTCGAGCGCCGGGTGGTTGACCTTCTGGAGGAACTCGACGAGCTTCTCGGAGTCTTCACAGATGGTCTCATCGGCGATCTTGTCGATGAGGTCAGGCATACCGGCTTCCTCGCACCTCTTCTTGAACTCTTCGGCGACCCTCTCCTTGAGCTGTTTCGGCATCCAGACGATCCTCTTGATGCCGCCGTCGCCGTAGAGGAACTTCTTGCTTGTGACGAAGTTCACGCCGATGCCCATAAAGCCGGGGTTCTGCGTACCGCCGCCGACGGAGCCGGCGAAGGTGGAGAACTTCATGCCCACGGGGGTCATGCCCGTATGGCCTCTGTTGACGAGCATGACGCCGTTGGCCTCGGGCAGGATTGCGACGATGCACTCGAAGCAGCCGCAGGAGGTCATGGGGTTCTGCATGATCGTGTAGAGGTTGAGCGACTCGACGGCGCCGCCCGTCGTCTTTGTAAGATACTCATCGACGCCGGTGAAGTGGCCGAGATTCGCATCGAGGACCTCGCCCTTCCGGATCGGCTGGTTACCGCCGCTCGGGTCGATCTCGAAAGCGGCCTTGCAGTCGAGCCAGTTGAAGGCGCCGCAGAGGCCGAGCCGCTCCGGAGAGACAACACAGGCATGGCTCGGCGCGAAGGACTGGCAGAGCAGGCAGGAGTAAAACTCCTCGACGCTCTCGTCGGTGAGGCTGCCCAGCCTCTGGTCGCGCTCGTAGTATGCTGCGCGGGCTGTCTCGAGGCCCTGCTTCACATCCGCCTCGTCGACGGAAATGGTGACCTGCACCTTGTCGACGATCGATTTGAACCGGTAGTGGATCATGGTGGTATGAATGATGCCGAGGTGCTCCAGGTCGAACCCCGCCTGCTGGGCGGCGTTGCTGATCCTGACCCAGTTGACGTCACGCTGTCCCATATGGAAAATGCCCTGGGCCTCGTTAAGGTCGGAGTGGATCTTCCTCTCGATAACGGACTCGAAGTCCTTCTGCATCTTGCGGCCTGCCACCTGGATGGTGATGCCGAGGGGCATCCTGCCGCCCTTCCCAAAGATCTCTTTCCAGTTGTCCGGCTTGATGATGATCTTGTTGTCCTCGATGTCCTCCATCTCCTTCATCTGGACGAGCTCGAAGGCCGGGGTCTTCTGTCCGCCCATCTCGGCGAAGGTGTCTTCCTTCCTGATGCGCTCGCCCTCGAAGGCGGGACCGTAGGAGACGGGGATCGGCGGCTTCTCGACGACGATCTTGAGACCCCTCACCTCGATCGCCTTCTGGACGATCTTGGTGTGATCGAATTCCTTGTCCACGTGCTCGTACGTGCAGACGCCCGTCGGGAGGATGACGGGGACGTCGGTGTCGCAGACGGCCGGGAAGCCCATGTTGATGGCGCCGGCGCCGGTGGCCCACTTGATGTCGTCCATCGGGCCGAGGGCGATGGCGAAGGCGAAGACCCTGTCCTTCTGATACTTGAGGTGTCCCTTAAAGTCACCCGGTTTTTTCGCGCCGAAGATGAGGGACGCCCTGATGGCCCAGTCTGCCGCGTAGAGGATATGCTCCGTGTCGGGTCCAAGGGGGACGATACGGGCATCCCAGCCGAGATCGATGTTCTTCCTCAGGAGCTGCTTCGTCACGCTGTCGCCGTTGGACGAACCGGCGAGGAAGGTGAGGATGTTCTTCTCCTGGAGCTCGCGGCAGATGCTGACCGCTATGTCCTCATTCGGGGCGGCCCCGAGGATGCAGGCAAAGCCCGGCATGGTGCCGTCGACGAGCGTAATACCGAGGTTTCTCTGGATGGTGTCCGTAATGAAGCCGTTGTAGACGTATCCGGTCTCGGGATCGGTCATGGGCTCCAGACCCATGATATTCTTGCAGGAGAGAATAATCTCCTCTGCAAAGAGAGTGGCCATACCGCAGTCGAGGGTCTCCCCGAGATAGGGTGTCCAGAGGTGCTCCTCCGGAACGGGGTGAAGCAGTTCTTTGGCAAAGCCGACGGCCTTTACGAGATCTCCCGTCGTCTTGACGGGGAATGCCGTCATCGCATAAATCATGGGGAGATAGTACGCCGTGTCAGGCAGTTCGATCTTGAAATCGGTGCCCTTCTCGGCGATGACCTTCCCCACCCATTCTTCAGCCTGGGCGGTGAGATGTGTTGCGCCCCGGATAACAGCTGATGCAATAATCTTTGACATCCTTACCTCCTGCTATTGTAAATGTAGGTTCTCTTCACGATTAAGAGAACTGTGGTTAACGCTGTTTCAGGAAGACGGGGATCCCGTTTGCTTCCCTCGGCCCGACGGTGATCTTCCAGCCCGGCAGCTTCTCCTCGATGGCGCCGCTCATCAGGGCGACATAACCGGGTATGATAAGCTCCCTGTGACTCACCGTGTTCTCGACGCCGCTCTCCTGCATGAAAGCGGCGATCTTGGCTGCGGTGAACTTGCCTGCAGCCCAGGACGTCAGGACCGAAAGTCCCTCCGTGTCCATGACGGCCAGCCAGCTCGGCACCTTGCTGTTCTCGATCTCGCCCGACACGATGAAGTAGGTGAGAGAGAAGTTCGAGGTGATCATGAGCGGCGAATCGGCAGTCGCCTCGCCGATCTTGTAGATGTTCTGCTTCACCTGCATCGGCACCTGCGGGTCCGTGTAGATGTTCTGCCTCAGGGCGAAGAGGGCGACGTTCTTCCACTTCTCGATGCTGCTCAGGACGATGACGGAGGCGTACTTGGCGACGCCGAGGGTGGCGATGAGGGCTTCAACCATCGAATCTCCCCTCTGGGCAAAGCTGATGGTGGGGAAGCCGACGGACTTCACGCCCTTCTTGACCGCCGCACGCCTGATGAAGGTGTTGTCACGCAGCATGTCCTTAGCGGTCCTGGCCCCGGAATCGAGCACCATATCGTTGACCCCGAGTCCCTTGATCTTGTCGGTGAGGTCCGTGAGTTCATCGAGGTTTTGCGCAACGACGCCGAGGGAGGCGCCGTAGGTCTTCGCCAGGTTCGCCATGGCGTCGGCATTGGCGGCATTGGCGCCATACAGGAGAGGCTTCTTGTCCTTGACGACCTTGAGTCCCGCCTCTGCTGCGGCGGCGTCGGTCGTCCCGAGGATGACAGCCACGTCGGGCGCCGTCGCGGCGACGACCTTCACGGCGTTCTCGAACTTTCCGGCATCACCGGAGGCGTTATTGACGAAAACGGCGTCGATGCGGAGCATCTGGCCGACCCTCTCCATCTCGGAGGCGGCGACGTCCTGCGTTTTCTGCTTTATCTCATCATCGCTCAGGGTGTCCGCAATCTCGAGCGCAAAGGCGCAGGGGTTGACGAACTTCTTCTCATGCCTGAAGAGGACCGTTTCCTCTCCGACCTTGAAGGCCTTGTCGCCGGCGCCGACGGTGATCGCCCTGATCGGCGGAGCGGACGCTTCACCGAGGATCTTCTTTGCCTCTTCGGACACGTCCGGGCAGGCATCGAGGGCCACCTGGTTCGACGCGAGTTTCATCGCGAAGGCGAGACAGGTGGGAAAACCGCATTTCTTACAGTTTGTTTTCGGGAGCAGCTTGAATATCTCAACTCCAGTCAGAGCCATACGTATCCTCCTTTACATTAACTCGTCGATGAATTTGTCTACTGCCGCTGCGGCTTCGGGGTGTCTCATGATGAGGAGTTCGGCGCCGGCGATCATAAGGGACGCCGCAGTGACCGCCTCCCAGAGAACGGCGCGCTCCTTGAGTGCGCCCAGTTGCGGGAGATCGGCCTCGGGGGCCTGGGCTTCCTTCGTCTTCCACGTGAACATGCCCACATCGGCGACCATGGGTGTCATCATGGTGGCGTCGTTCTGGGCGAGCGCGGTCAGGCGGATCCTCTCCATGACCGAATAGGTGTATTCAAGGCCGTAGCCGAGGGCCGAGCACATCGGGTCGGCGATGAGCCGCTCCTTGTCGAAGCCCATCTGGGTGATGAGGATATTGAGCTGCTTCGAGAGGTTGATGTCCAGCTCCGACATGGCGATCAGTTTGTGGTCGTGCGCCATTGCCGCAGCCGCTATGGTCTTGTAGTTGGCTTCCTGGGCCTTTCCGATGATGAAATTCTTGCCCTTCGCCGCTTCTGCAGCGGCGACGAGTACCTGGGCGTCCTTCTCCGCGTTGTTGCTGCCGAGGATGATGAGCGGGACGGACACGGCGTTCATGACGTCCGTGACGGTCTTCGCCGCATCGGCGGGGGAGCGGTTTTCCCTGTCGGGATGGGTGCCGATCAGCCTGAGGCAGATCATCTTCGCGCCCAGGGTGTCCTGGCAGTATTTCGCCCATGTGACGGGGTCGCCGGAAACGCTCGCATACACTGCCTTTATCGTATCCGCCCAGTCTTCCGGCGGAACATCCTGGACCTCAAAGGCTATGACGGGTCTGTTCGGGAAGTTCCCCTCAAAGGAGTTGAACGGCAGGGAATTTTCCCCCCCGATGACGACCGGTGAATCCGTTCCTACTGCGAGTTGGTAGACTTTGCCCGCGTACGTGTCTTTCGGTGCAGTAAAAGCCATATATTCCTCCTACATTTCGAGATATGAATGTGCATAGAGGGTTTTGCCCATTATGACATCGATTGTTTTCGCCGTTTCAGCCACCTCGTGGGAGTCGGCTATCGCCGCTGTCAGGCCCTCGTACTGGAGAAGGGCAAGGTAGTACTTGTTAAGGATCGGCCTCAGTGCCTTGGGGCACCCGTTGGAGATGTTGCTCAGTCCGACGACGGTCTTCATCGGGGGGTCGTTCAGGTCCTGGAACATCCGGATGGTCTGGAGGACTTTGATCGCCTGGTCCTGCGTCGTGGCGATCTGCAGGACGAGGGGATCGAGGTAGAGGTCCTCGACGGGCATACCGTACTCCATGGCCCTCCCCATGATCTCGGCCGCGATTCCGGACCTTTCCTCTGCATCGGCTGGCAGTCCGCCCTTGCCGACGGTGAGTCCGATACAGAGCGAGTTGTACTTCGCCGCAAGCTCAAGGATGGGGAATCTCTCGGGGTCATTGGAGGTTGAATTTATCAGCGGCCTCCCCCACTCACTGTTATGCACTTTGAGACCCGCCTCGATGGCCGAGGCGTTCGTCGTATCGAGGCATACGGGAAGGGACACCACTTCCTGTATCGTGGTGACCATCCATTCCATGAGGGCCTCTCCACCGCTCTCCGCAGGGCCGATGTTTGCATCGATCATGCCCGACCCCTCTTTCCACTGTCTGATCGCGATTTCCTGAATCGGTCCCTTGTCCCGGTTCATCATAGCTTCACGGACCCGTTTCGCTATGACACTCAACTTCTCGCCAATGATCAGCATATTCCTCTCCTTTCTTCTATGTTAGGATAACTGCCAAGCGCGAGACATACCTCGGTCAAGACGGAAACAAATATATCACATCATGATTTATAAGTAAAGTTTATTTTTTTAAGCAGTGCATAATAAAAAATTATAGGTCCCCCGGTCCACATTCCCGCCTTCAGAGAGCCCTTTTACGGGATCTGCAGTCCGTCCAGAATGTTGAAATACGCCTTAACCGACGGGCTATCTTCAGGCAGATGGGCGACAGGCTTGCCCTCCAGGTCGTACCTGAAAACCATTTCATCCTGGGGCACTACACCGCCGACGGTCAGGCCGTATTGCTCGGCGACTTTTGTCAGCACGACGGCATCCTCATCTCCATGCACCCGGTTGATGATGACGATGCGCCTGTCGATGTCGAGCTGGATCTCGTCCACGAGTTCATTGATTCTCTTGCACGTGAGCACGCCCTTTGCCGTCGGATCGCTCACGATGAGGAGGATGTCCACCTTGTGCGTCGTCCTCCTGCTCAGGTGCTCCATGCCCGCCTCATTGTCGATGACGACATAGGGGTATTTCTCGGAGAGGATGTCCGTGTACTTCCTGATGATGTTGTTCGCAACGCAGTAGCAGCCGGAGCCTTCGGGCCTGCCCATGACCATCAGATCGATGCCCGTCGACTCGATGATCGACTGCTGTACCTGGTAATCGAAATACTCTTCCGCCGACATCCCGCCGGGACGTTCGCCCTGGCGCACCTTGATGACGGACTCCTCCCTCATCCTCCCGATCGTCGTGTCAACGGCGATGCCGAGGGCCTCGTTGAGGCATGAGTTCGAGTCCGCATCGACGGCGAGGACAGGCCCTTTCCTCTTCGTCGTCAGGTATTTGATGGTCAGTCCCGCGAGACTCGTCTTTCCCGTTCCCCCCTTGCCTGCAAAGGCGATCGTAAATGCCATCTATTCAGTCCTCCTCGTAGTGATACGTAAGCTATAGGCTCCTGGCCAAAACAAACTTCTTAAAATGCAGTCAATAGCAAAGCATCAATTGGTATATAATTCTGTCATTCCGGAATCTTTCTTCAGTTTCAGAAGGATTCCCGACGCCCCCGCATGGAGTGCGGGGTTGCGGGAATGACAAACTGTGTGATCTCCTTTGCATATCCCCGCTGGTCCTGATCATTTGGGACGCCATTACAAATAATACGTTTAAATCGCAGATACCCCGCCCCTTAATGCAGTTGCAGCGACGCAAGCACGTCCGGCAATTCCGCGAACCGGTCTATGAGCACATCGGCGTCTCCGAGCATGTGCCGGGGACGATACCCGTAGGTCACCGCAACGGTTTTCACCCCCGCCGCCCTGCCCGCCTGGATGTCGTACGTGCTGTCACCCACCATGACCGCCTCCCCGGCAGAGAGTCCGAACTTCTCGATAACATACATCAGGGGCCGGGGCGAAGGCTTTCTTTCGGGAGTGGTGTCACTCCCGACGATGACATCGAAGAAGCCGGTGAGGCCGAACTCCCTGAGCACCCCTGCGGTGAGCAACTCCCGCTTGTTCGATATGACAGCCTTACGGTACCCGTCAAGCCTGTGCAGGGTCTCTGTCACATCGGGATAAACAGTCGTAAAATCAACAAGATGAGCAGCGTAGAAGCGAAGATAACGTTCGACTGCCCCGTCTGTGTCGATCGTGACTTTCTCCCTCTCGGCAAGTTTTTCCATGAGCCGGGAAATGCCCTCGCCAACGAGGGCCGTAATCTCCTCCACCGTCGCCGGACTGATCCCAACCGGGGCTAATGCGTGGTTGACAGCATTCGTGATATCTCTGCGGGAATCGACGAGGGTACCATCGAGATCAAAAAGTATCAGCCTGACGGACACCGGTTAGTTTACACGAAAACGACAGAAAACCTCAACAGGGAAGCAGGCTGACCTTTCAGTTGCATCGAAAGGCGGGGCGAAGCGCCTCAAAGCCCTGCTGAAGGCGACGATGAGCCTCGCCAGGTTCGTCTTTCATGATTCCACTCTCTGTGCGATGGACCATTAGTCTGAAGCCTTGTCTTCTGCAACTATTAAGGTGTCGCCACATCAAGGTTTTCGGCACATACACCCCGCCTTTCGATCTGGCGCATGCAACAATCAGGTTGACTATAAAAATAAAAGGCGCTGCCGTTGCAGCGCCTTCCGTTCACGGGGAAATCGTTGTCGTATGCCCTATTTGCACTTTTTCCGGTCTCCCGAACCGGGTTGGGGAACGGCTCAGGTCGGTACGCCGAGTTTCGGAAGGATGACGAACTGCAGGAGCACCCAGACGATCGCGATACCGGCACCGATCAGGATCTCGCTCATGCCTTCTTGCTCTCCTTTTTGCCCTCTTTCTTCTTCTCCTGCTGCGATGGCCTGACGGTCTCGTAATCGATGAATTCGATGACGGCCATCGGCGCCCTGTCCTTCAGTCTCTGCCGGGTCTGAACGATTCTCAGGTATCCCCCGTTTCTGTCGACAAAGCGGGGGGCTATATCGGAAAAGAGTTTTGCCACAACGGCGCGGTTCGGTATGTACGAAAAGACCATCCTCTTTGCGTGCAGGTCCCCTCTCTTTCCGAAGGTGACGAGCTTTTCCGCTATTCCCCTGATCGCTTTTGCCCGTGCAAGGGTCGTCTCTATGCGCTGATACTCGAAAAGCGAGGCCACAAGACCCCGCAGGAGCGCTTTTCTCTGATTTGCCGTCCTGTTGAAGTGACGGGTCCCCACATTATGACGCATTGTTTGCCCTCCCCCCTCTCTGAAGTGCCGTGCCGCCCTCGGCGTCGGAGTTCTCGATCCTCATGCCGAAATTGAGTCCCATGGTCGTCAGGATATCCCGGATCTCGTTCAGAGACTTCCTGCCGAAGTTCTTCGTCCTCAGCATCTCGTGTTCGGTCCTCTGCACCAGATCGGCTATTGTCTTGATGTTGGCGTTTTTCAGGCAGTTGTACGCCCTGACAGACAGTTCAAGCTCATCAATGTTTTTCATCAGGTTCTCATTGAAGGCCGGGTTCGAGGCGCTGAGGCTCACCGTCCCGACATGCTCGCTCGCCGCGGTGGGTTCCTGAACGAAAATGAAAAGATCAAGATGATCGATAAGGATGAACGCCGCGTCACTGACTGCGCGCTCAGGACTCACGCTGCCGTCGGTCCAGATCTCCATGATGAGCTTATCATAATCGGTTGAACGGCCGACTCTCACCTTATCGACCCAGAAATTGACTTTCCTGATGGGGGTGAAGACGGAATCGGTCACAATGACATCCACCGGGAGATCTTCCTCTTTGTTGAGCTCGGCCGGCGCATACCCTTTCCCCTTTTTCACATAGAGTTCCATCTCCAGATTGGTTCCCTCATCGACGGTGGCCAGATATTGCTCCTTGTTCAGCACATCCAGGCCCGAGTCGGTCCGGAGGTCATCGGCGGTGACGACCTTATGGCCTTTGACCTGGACGGTGACGATCCTTCTCTCATCGCCGTACATCCTGAACCGCAGCTTCTTGACGTTCAGGATGATATCGACGACGTCTTCCTTTACCCCTTTTATGGCCGAAAATTCGTGAAGCACACCGGGAATCCGGATCCCTGTGACAGCAGCACCCTCGATCGATGAGAGTAAAACCCTGCGGAGAGAATTGCCGATTGTGGTCCCGTATCCCCGCTCCAGCGGCTCGACTACCAGCTTTCCGTACGACTGTGTCAGGGTTTCTTCCTCAAAGGTGATCTTCTTGGGTAACTGAAATCCCATTTTCACAAGATCCATAACAAGGCCTCCTCTGCCCAAACTCTATGAGTTACTTCAATTAATCCGCTCCGCATCGACGGGACAGCCGGCGAGCCGGCCGGCACAGTTTACTTCGAATAGAATTCGACGATGAGCTGTTCCTGAACGGGCAACTGTATCTCTTCCCTCGATGGAATTCTGGTGAACCTTCCCCTGACCTGCTGCAGATCCAGCTCGATCCATGCAGGGAATCCCCTCTGCTCGGCAACGGCAAGGCTGTCCAGGATTGTCTGGTTGGTCCTGCTCTTCTCCCTTGCTTCGACGACATCGCCGGGCCGGAGCAGGTAGGACGCAATATTCACGGGTCTGCCGTTTACGAGAAAATGCCTGTGCGTCACGAGCTGCCGCGCTTCCCGTCTGTTCTTCGCAAAACCCATTCTGAACACCGCATTGTCGAGCCTTCTCTCGAGCATCTGGAGCAGGACTTCACCGGTGATACCCTTTGTCTTGGAGGCCTTCTCGAAATAAATCCGGAACTGGTTCTCCATGATCCCGTATATCTTGCGGACTTTCTGCTTCTCCCGCAGCTGCACCCCGTAATCGGAAAGCTTTCCTCTGCCCTGCCCGTGCTGTCCCGGGGCGTACTTACGCCTTTCAACGCCGCACTTCTCCGTGTAACAGCGCTCTCCCTTCAGGAAGAGCTTTTCCGTCTCCCTCCTGCACAGCCTGCACAATGGTCCCGTATAGCGTGCCATGTTACACTCTCCTCCTCTTGGGAGGCCTGCAGCCATTGTGCGGGACAGGAGTCACGTCCTTGATGAGCGTGATCTCGAGACCCGCCGCCTGGAGGGCCCGAATCGCCGTCTCCCTGCCTGCGCCCGGTCCTTTCACGTATACCTCGACCTGTCTGAGCCCCATTTCCATCGCCTTTTTCGCAGCAGTTTCAGAGGCAAGCTGGGCTGCAAAAGGGGTTCCCTTTCTCGACCCCTTGAAGCCGAGGCTTCCGGCACTGGACCATGCGATCACGTTGCCGATCAGGTCGGTGATGGTTACGATCGTATTGTTGAAGGTCGTCTGTATATGGGCCGCACCGTTGGGTATATTTTTCTTTACTTTCTTTCCGGTCCTCTTCTTTTGAGCCATACCGTACTGTCCTCCTCGTTACTTTTTCTTGATCACAAGCCTTCTGGGACCCTTCCTCGTGCGGGCGTTGGTCCGTGTCCGCTGCCCCCTGACGGGAAGATGGGCGTGATGTCGCTGCCCCCTGTAACACCCGATATCGGTGAGCCTCTTTATATTCATGGCAATGTCACGGCGAAGATCACCCTCGACCTGATAGTCCTTCTCAATGAGATTCCTGATCTTGACGATGTCAGCGTCGGTCAGGTCCTTGACCCTCACGTTCGGATTGACGTCCACGTCCTTCAGTATCTTGTTCGACAGCGGTCTTCCGATGCCGAATATGCGTGTGAGGCCGATCTCCACCCGCTCGTTTTTCGGCAGATCAACACCTGCGATTCGCGCCATACACTGCTCCTTGTCTTAGAAAGTAATTAAGTAACTAAGTTATTAAGTTATTGATAATCGGACAGCCAAACTGTTCAACACCGGGTCATCAGGCATCCCGCCGTGACGTCCCGGTGAACACATCGACCCCGCTGTTCAATTGTCCTGATGCTATCCCTGCTTCTGTTTGTGCCGTGGATTTTCGCAGAGAATCCTGACGATGCCGCTTCTCTTGACGATCTTGCACTTCGTGCACATAGGTTTTACAGAGGGTCTGACTTTCATGCTCCATCCTCCAGAGAGTGTAATCACAGCGAAAAGGGAGCGGCCGTCATTCACCGGCCCCTCTCATCTCATTTGAATCGGTACGTAATACGCCCTTTCGTGAGGTCGTAGGGTGACAGCTCGACAGTCACCTTGTCGCCGGGCAGAATCTTTATGAAATGCATCCTCATTTTACCGGACACGTACGCAAGAATGATCTGGCCGTTCTCCAGCCCAACCCTGAACATAGCATTCGGAAGGGTTTCGATAATGGTTCCCTGGACTTCTATATTCTCTTCTTTTGACATATTAACCTTAAAGTATACCTACCGGCTTAGATTATAGTCAAGATTTCAGGACCGTTCTTCAGCACCGCAATGGTATGCTCGAAGTGTGCCGAGAGGCTGCCGTCAGCTGTAACGGCGGTCCATCCGTCCTTCAGAAGGGTCACATCGGACCGGCCCGCATTGACCATCGGCTCGATCGCGAGGGTCATCCCTTCCCGTAACCGGGCGCCTTGCCCGGGTTTCCCGAAATTCGGCACCTGGGGGTCCTCGTGGAGGGACCTGCCTATTCCGTGACCGACAAAGGCACGTACGACGGAATAGCCGTGGGACTCGACGAACTGCTGGATAGCAGCCGAAATGTCCGATACCCTGTTGCCGACTACGGCCTTCTCTATCCCCGCACAGAGGGCCTTCTCCGTCACGGCGATGAGCCGCTCGGCCTCGGGGCCGATGTCGCCGACGGGAACGGTGACGGCGGCATCGCCGTAAAATCCGTCCAGGAGAACGCCGATGTCTATGCTCACAATGTCGCCCTCTTTCACTCGCATCGCCTGAGACGGTATCCCGTGGACGACCTGGTCATTCAGCGACAAGCACACGCTCGCGGGATAGCCGCGGTAGCCCCTGAAAGCGGGAATCCCTTTCCGTTCACGGATGGCCCTGTCGGCAAAGTTCTCTATGTCCGATGTCGTGACTCCCGCCCTGATATAAGTCTTCAAGCAGTGAAGCACCTCTGCGACGATCCTGCAGGCCTCCCTGATCCGGGCGATTTCCGTTGGCGACTTGACGATTATCACTCCGCGCCGGTCTCAGCAATCAGCCCCTGCGGCCTCTCAGCCTTCCCTTCTTCAGAAAGCCTTCATAGGAACGGGTTATGAGATGGGACTCTATCTGGGAGACCGTATCGAGAGCCACTCCGACGGCGATGAGAAGAGACGTCCCGCCGAAATAAAAGGGCACGTTGAACCGGCTGATCAGGAGTTCCGGGATGATACAGACAACGGCCAGGTAGAAAGCACCGACAAAGGTCAGCCTCGTCAGGACGCGATAGATGTATTCCGATGTCTTCTGTCCCGGTCGTATGCCCGGAATGAACCCTCCGTGCTTCTGGAGATTCTCTGCGATATCAACGGGATTGAAAATGACGGCCGTATAAAAATAGGAGAAAAAGAAGATCAACCCGACGTACAGGAGAGAGTATACCAGTGTGCCCGGAGAAAGCTGTCTGGCAATGTCCTGTACCCAGGGAATGGCGATGAAGCCCGCCACCGTCGCCGGGAACATGATGATCGACGACGCGAAAATGGGGGGAATGACACCGGAGGTGTTGATCTTCAGGGGGAGGTGCGTGCTCTGCCCCCCGAAAACGCGTTTGCCGACGACCCTCTTGGCATACTGGACAGGGATCTTTCTCTGTCCGCGCTCGATGAAGATGATGCCTCCGACGACACCGACCATCATGACGACGAGGATGAGAACGAAAAAGATCGAGAGCTCCCCTGCCCTGACGAGGTTGATGGTGCTGACGATGGCCGCCGGAAAGCGCGCGACGATGCCGGCGAAGATGATCAGCGATATGCCGTTGCCGATACCCCTTTCCGTGATCTGCTCACCGAGCCACATCAGGAACGCAGTGCCCGACGTGAGGGTAATCATGGTAAGAAGGCGGAATCCCCAGCCCGGCTGGGCAACAAAGCTTCCGCCGCCCATGTCCTCAAGCCCGACGGCGATGCCGAAGGACTGGATCGCCGCCACGACGACGGTGGCATACCGGGTATACCTGACGATCTTTTTTCTGCCTGCATCGCCCTCCTTTGCAAGCTTCCCCAGGAAGGGGATGACGACGGTCAGGAGTTGAAATATGATGGACGCGCTGATGTACGGCATGATCCCCAGGGCAAAGATGGTCATCATTGAAAGGGCCCCGCCGGAGAACATGTCGAAAAACCCCATCATGGCGCCGCCCTTTTCGGTAAGAAACTTGCTGAGCGCCTCGCCGTTTATCCCCGGCGTGGGAATATGGGCGCCGATCCGGTATACAGCGAGCAATGCGAGGGTGAACAAGACCCGGTTCTTGAGCTCGGGGATCTTGAAAATATTCTGTATACTCGCCAGAACGCTCAATTTACAGCACCTCCGCCTTGCCTCCTGCGGCGCCGATCCTCTCCGAAGCGGCTGCGCTGAAGGCATGGGCCCTGACGACGAGGGGCCTGGTGACCTCTCCGACACCCAGGACCTTGACTCCGTCCTTTATGTCTTTGATGATCCTCCGCTGCAGAAGGACCTCCGGCGTGATCATGTCCGTACCCTCAACCATGGCCAGGTCCCTGAGATTCACGATCGCATATTCCTTCTTAAAAGGCATATTCCTGAAGCCCCGTTTCGGGAGCCGTCTCTGGAGCGGCATCTGGCCGCCCTCGAAGCCGGGGCCCTTCGTCCCCCCGGAGCGGGCTTTCTGCCCCTTGTGCCCCTTTGTTGACGTTTTCCCGTGACCCGACCCGGGACCGCGGCCGATCCTCTTCGGCTTGTGCCTGCTGCCCTCGGCCGGCTTTAATTCCTGTATCTTCATGGCTCTTTGTCCTCCTATGCGCTCACTTCTTCAGCGGCGGGCTCTTCTTCCGTCTTCCCCCGGAGCCTCATGACCGTTTCCGGGTCCTTGAGGTCGAGCAGCCCGTTCATGGTGGCCTTCACGGTATTGAAGGGGTTGTGGCTGCCGAGGGACTTGGCGACGATGTCCTGGATGCCCGAGACCTCGAAGACCGCCCGGACCGCCCCGCCGGCGATGATGCCCGTCCCCTTCGGCGCGGGATTGATGACCACATTGATGGAACCGTAGCGGCCGATGACACGGTGAGGTACCGTCCCCTCCCTGAGAGGGAACCGGATCAGCCGTTTCTTCGCCTGTTCAATGGCCTTTCTGATCGCCTCGGGAACCTCGTTCGCCTTGCCCTTTCCCATGCCGATGATACCACTCTCGTCCCCGACAACGACAAGGGCGCTGAAGGAGAATCTCCGTCCGCCCTTCACCACCTTTGCGACCCTGTTTATGTAAACGACTTTATCCTTTAAATTGAGCCCTTCGGCATCTATCCGCTCGGTCTTCACCATACCTCCTTCGTGATCAGAATTGCAATCCGCCTTCTCTGGCGCCCTCGGCGAGTGCCTTGACACAGCCGTGATATTTATAGCCGCCGCGGTCGAAAACAACCTTACCGATTCCCGCCTCGATCGATTTGCGCGCTACGAGCATTCCCACCTTCTTCGCCATCGTTGCGTTTCCCCTGTGACCCTGCACCTCTTTGAATTCACCGTCGAGGCTCGATGCGGAGATGAGCGTGTGACCCTTCACGTCATCGATGACCTGCGCATAAATGTTGTTGAGGCTCTTGTGGATGCTGAGCCTCGGTCTCTCCGGAGTTCCGGCGACGCTTTTCCTGATGCGCGTGTGTCTCCTCGTTCGTGCCAGTTCCTTCTGGTTCACCGACTACCTCCTCTATTTCTTGCCTGTCTTCCCGGCCTTGAGTTTCATTCTCACTCCGGCATACCGGACGCCCTTGCCCTTATATGCATCCGGCGGCCTGAGCTTTCTCAGATTCGCCGCCACCTGCCCGATGAGCTGCTTGTCGATACCTGTCAGGGTGATCGTCGTCTGCCTGTCATCAACCGTGGCCGATACGCCCTCGGGAAGCTTGAACTCGACGGGATGAGAGTATCCGAGAGTGAAGGTGATGCTGTCTCCCTTGACCTGTGCCCTGTATCCGACGCCCGATATCTCGAGCACCCGTTTGTAGCCCTCGGAGACACCGCTCACCATGTTCGCGACGAGACTCCTGACGAGGCCGTGCAACGCCCTGTCGACCTTCGAGTCCGAGCGCCTCGCGACAAGGATCCTGCCTTCGGCGACGTCGACCTGAACGCTTTCGGGCTTGGAATAGGTGAGTTCACCCTTCGGGCCCTTGACTTCGATCACGTCCCCCCTGAGCCCGATCTGCACTCCCTGAGGGACCTCTATAGGCTTTTTTCCGACTCTCGACATCTCTCACTCCTTACCATATATGACATAATACCTCGCCGCCCACACCTTCCTGACGGCACTCCTTGTCAGTCAGTATGCCCCGCGAGGTCGTGAGAATCGCCACACCCATGCCGCCGATGACCTTGGGGATCTCTTCCTTGCCGACGTAGACCCTTCTGCCCGGTGTGCTGATCCGTTTCAGTCCCGTGAGGATCGGCTCGTTCGCCGGCGTGTATTTGAGGGTGACGCGGAGGGTACCTTGTTTCCTGTCCTTGATGATCTTGTAGGATTTTATGAAACCCTCTTCCTTGAGGATCTTCGCCATCTCGACCTTTATCTTCGAGGCGGGAATGTCCACCTTCTCCATTTTTATGAGAATTCCGTTCCGTATCCGGGTCAGCATGTCTGCGATTGGATCAGTCAACATCTCGGCACCTCTACCAGCTTGATTTCGTTACGCCGGGGATCTGTCCCCGGAGAGAGAGAGTTCGGAAGCAAATCCTGCACATGCCGAACTTCCTCATATACGCCCTCGGCCTTCCGCACAGGTGACATCTATTGTACGCCCTCACCTTGAACTTCGGGGGCCTTTTCACCTTCTCCATCATACATACTTTCGCCACAGTGTCCTCCTTACTTTCTGAAGGGTACTCCCAGGTGTCTTAACAACTCCCTGCATTCCCTGTCCGTCCTTGCCGACGTGCAGACGGTCACGTCCAGGCCGTGAACCATCTCGACTTTGTCATAATCGATCTCGGGAAAGATGAACTGCTCCTTCAGTCCGAAGGAGTAGTTGCCCCTCCCGTCAAAGGACTTCTGCGACAGCCCCTTGAAATCGCGGATCCTGGGCAGGGCGGCGCTGATAAGCCT
Source organism: uncultured Nitrospiraceae bacterium (assembly GCA_963705105.1). Lineage (GTDB taxonomy): Bacteria > Nitrospirota > Thermodesulfovibrionia > Thermodesulfovibrionales > Dissulfurispiraceae > CAVPIW01. The sequence continues at coordinate 57,716 of CAVPIW010000007.1, forward strand.
GTCCATGAATTCATACATCATCTCACCCCTCAACGTCACCTTGCAACCCAGCGGCACGTCTTTCCTGAGCTTGAACCCGGCGATGGCCCTCTTGGATTTCGTCACGAGCGGTTTCTGTCCCGTAATCACCGCCAGTTCCTTCTCCGCCGCATCGAGGAGCTTGATGTTCTGAGTGGCCTCTCCGAGAGTCACATGGACAACGACCTTTTCGACTTTCGGAACCTGCATGACGTTGCTGTAGTCGAACTCCTTCATGAGAGCAGGAATCACTTCGTTCTTGTATTTATCCTTCAGCCTCGGCGCCATTCCTTAATCTATGACCTCCTTACACTTCTTACAGTTCCTGACTTTTCTTCCCGTATCGAGGACCTTATTCCCGATGCGCGTCGATTTATTGCATTTGGGGCAGACAAGCATGACATTGGAGATGTGAATCGGGGCCTCCTTATCGATGATCCCGCCCTGTGCGTATTTCTTGCTGGGCTTCATGTGCTTCTTGACGATGTTGGTGCCTTCGATGATGACCGTCTCTGCTGCAGGCGTCACCGAGAGCACCCGTCCCTTTTTGCCCTTGTTCTTCCCGGTGATGACAACGGCGGTATCTCCCTTCTTGATCCTCAGACCCACTTCATCCTCCCTTTCTTCAATTCATCGCTCTCATGATGCCCGCCCTTGTCCCTACCGGCGAAAGGGCGGCCGGCACATTCCCTTAGAGCACCTCAGGGGCAAGGGAAATGATCTTCATGAATTCCTTCCAGCGCAGTTCCCGGGCAACAGGGCCGAATATTCTCGTTCCGATGGGCTCCATCTGGTTGTTGATGAGGACGACGGCGTTCTGGTCGAACCGGATATACGTTCCGTCGGCCCTTCTCGTCTCCTTCTTCGTCCTCACGACAACGCCCTTTGCAACGGTGCCCGCCTTGACATTTCCTTCGGGCATCGCCTCCTTGATCGTCACGACGATAATGTCACCGAGCCTCGCGTATCTCCTGTTGGAACCGCCGAGAACCCTGATGCACTGCGCCCTCTTGGCCCCCGAATTGTCTGCTACCACGAGCATGCTTCTTGGCTGTATCATCTCTCCCTGTCCTCACCTTTTGATGATTTTAACCACCTGCCACCGCTTTTCCTTGCTTATGGGTCTGCTCTCGATGATCTGCACGACATCACCGGTCCGGCACTCGTTCGCGTCATCGTGGGCCTTGAACTTGGTGACCTTCTTCATCGTCTTCTTGTAGAGCGGATGCTGGAATGTCCTCGTCACGGCGACGACGACGGTCTTGTCCATCTTGTCGCTCACCACATTCCCTGTATAGATCTTCTTAGGCATTGTCGGTACTCCTCGCTGCGGCTTTCTGCTTTTCCGTTATTATCGTCAATACCCGTGCGATGTCCTTTCTGACCATGCTGATTCTCTGGTTGTTCTGGAGTTCTCCCTTGGCATGCTGAAACCTCAGATTGAAGAGCTCCTTCCGGAAATCCATTTCCTTCAGTTTCAGTTCGTCTATGCTCAGGGATCTGAGATCGGAGGCCTTCATGCCACTACCTCCTCTCGCTTCACGAATTTCGTCGCGATGGGAAGCTTCTGGGAGGCAAGCCTGAAAGCCTCTTTCGCCACCTCTTCGGTCACGCCGGAGAACTCGTAGAGGATGCGGCCCGGCTTTATCACGGCCACCCAGAATTCGGGATTGCCCTTTCCCTTGCCCATTCTCGTTTCAGCAGGCTTCTTCGTGATGGGCTTGTCCGGAAAGATCCGTATCCAGACCTTGCATCCCTTCTTTGCCTGGCGGGTGATCGCCACCCTGGCCGCCTCGATCTGACGGCTCGTTATCCACCCGGGCTCCATCGCCCTGATGCCGAACTCGCCGAAGGAGACCGACGATCCCGTATAGGCCTTCCCGCACATCCTGCCCTTCTGCATCTTTCTGAATTTTATCTTTTTGGGTGCTAACATCTCACTCTCCTATGATGGATGTACCGGACTGCTCAGGAAGCACATCACCATGGTACAGCCAGACCTTGATGCCGATGGCCCCGTAGGTCGTCCTGGCCTCGGCGAACCCGTAATCGACGTTCGCCCGGAAGGTGCTCAGGGGCACCCTCCCCTCCCTGTACCACTCGGACCTCGCGATCTCGGCCCCGGCGAGTCTTCCCGAACACTGCACCTTGATCCCCAGCGCCCCGAAGCGCATGGCCGATGAGACGGACCTCTTCAGTGCCCTCCTGAAGGCGACCCTCTTTTCGATCTGCAGGGCAATGTTCTCGGCGACGAGCTGTGCGTCGACCTCGGGCTTCCTGATCTCTTTTATATCAATGCCGATCTGTTTCGACGTGACAAGCTCAAGGTCCCTTTTGAGTTTCTCGACTTCGGCGCCCTTCTTGCCGATGATGATACCGGGCCTTGTCGTGTGTATGATCACCTTGAGCTTCTGTCCGGGTCGTTCGATCTCGATTCTCGATATCCCGGCATGATAAAGCTTGTCCTTGATGTATTTTCTGACCCGCAGGTCCTCAAGGAGCTGGGCAGAATAGCCCTTTTTCAGAAACCACCTTGATTCCCACGTTCTGATAATGCCGACTCTGTTCCCGATAGGATTCGTCTTCTGACCCAAATCATCACCCCCTTGAGAGATGTCCCGCGCCGTCGCGACAGGTGTTCTTTCCTGTTCCTGCCCGCCCGGCGCCGACGACCCGATGCAGTATTGTCAATCTCATTCCTATTCCTCTGTCACCACGATCGTGATGTGACAGCTCCTCTTCTTGATCACGTTCGCCCTTCCCATGGCCCGCGGTTCCATGCGTTTCATCATCGGCCCCTGATCGACGAAGGCCGACGTGATCTTCAGCTTGTCGATATCGAGACGGGTGTTCTTCTGCTCCGCATTCGCCATGGCGGACTTCAGCACCTTTGCCACGACATGGGCAGCCCTGTAGGGCATGAACCGCAGGGAGACGAGGGCATCGGAAGCCCCTTTCCCCCTGATGAGATCGACCACTCTCCGCGCCTTTCTGGGAGTCATCCGCGCATATCGTAAAATCGCCTTCGATTCCATTTCTTAACCCTTCACTGATGTTGTCTTCTCGGAGCGCGCATGCCCCTTGTAAAAGCGGGTCGGCGCAAACTCGCCGAGCTTATGTCCGACCATGTTCTCCGTCACGTAAATGGGGATGAACTTCCTCCCGTTGTGGACCGCAAAGGTGAAGCCGATGAACTCAGGCATGACGGTGGACCTTCTCGACCACGTCTTGATCATCTTTTTCTCTCCCGTCGAGAGGAGCTCCTGAACTTTCTTCATGAGCTTTTCTTCCACAAAGGGTCCTTTTTTCAGCGATCGTGGCACCTGTCCCTCCTCATGCGCGTTTCTTCACGATAAACTTATCCGTACGCTTGTTGCTTCTTGTCCTGACGCCCTCGGGCTTACCCCAGGGAGAGCAGGCAGGCCTGCCTCCGGACGACCGCCCTTCGCCGCCGCCCAGCGGATGATCGATGGGGTTCATGGCGACGCCCCTCACGTGGGGCCTCCAGCCGAAGTGGCGGTTCCGCCCCGCCTTTCCGAGGGATATGTTCTCATGCTCCACATTGCCGACCTGCCCGATCGTTGCCATGCAGGACAACCGCACGAGCCTCACCTCTCCCGACGGCATCTTGACCTGGGCATAGGCGCTCTCTTTCGCGACGAGCTGTGCCGAAGCGCCGGCGCTCCTGACAAGCTTGGCGCCCTGTCCCGGTCTCAACTCGATATTGTGAATGAGCGTGCCCAGCGGCACTTCCTTGATCGGGAGGGCATTGCCGGGCTTGATGTCCGCATTCGGCCCGGACATGACGGTATCACCGACCGTCAATCCCGCTGGGGCGAGGATATACCTCTTCTCGCCGTCGACGTACTGCAGGAGCGCAATCCGCGCCGACCTGTTCGGGTCGTATTCGATCGTTTTCACGGATGCCGGGATGCCCGTCTTATCCCGTTTGAAGTCTATGATCCTGTACTGCCTCCTGTTGCCGCCGCCCCTGTGCCATGCCGTCACGCGGCCCTGGTTGTTGCGGCCGCCCCTCTTCTTGAGCGGGACCGTCAGGGCTTTATGGGGACGGTCTGCCGTTATATCCTTGAAATCGGACGCGGTCTGGAACCTCCGTCCTGGCGATGTCGGATTGAATGAGCGAATACCCATCTATACCCCCTCCACGAAATCGAGCTTTTCACCCTTTTTCAGGGTAATAATCGCCTTTTTCCGGTCCGCCGTCATCCCCGAGGACTTGCCGTAGCGCTTGAACTTGCCCCGGACGTTCACCGTGGCGACCTTCTCAATCTTCACCTTGAAGATCTCCTCCATCGCTTTCCTGATCTCGTGCTTGTTGGCATCGGGATGGACCTCGATGAGGATCTTGTTCTCCCTCTCCTTGATATCCATGCCCTTTTCCGTGAAAAGGGGCCTTTTGATGACATCGTATATGATTTTCATGACGTTGTGTCCTCCTGTCCGGCCACCCTCTCCTGAAGTTTCCTGAGCGCCTCGGCCGTGAAAAGGAGGGTGTCGTACGATGCCACATGCAGGGCATTGAGATCGGTGACCCGCACAATGTCCGCCTTCGGAATGTTTCTGACGGAAAGCATGAGGTTTTCATCCCTTTCGGGGGTCACGAAAAGGACCGTCCTGTCCTGGAATCCCAGGTTTCCGAGCATCTGGACGACAAACTTCGTCTTCGGTTTCTCGAGAGCGATCGATTCGATGACTCCCACTTCGCCGTCGGAGAATTTCATCGACAGGGCCTTGCACAGGGCGATGCGCCTGAGGTTCCTCGGAAGCCTCTGGGTATAGTCCCGCGGCTCGGGACCGAAAGCGATGCCGCCGCCTCTCCAGATAGGCGAACGCGTGCTGCCGTGGCGGGACCTCCCGGTGTGTTTCTGCTTCCAGGGCTTCTTGCCGCCGCCGCTCACCATGCTCCGAGTCTTCGTGGCATGCGTGCCCTGCCTCATGTTGGCGAGATACCCCACCACTGCGGCATGCACGACCGAATCGGACGCCGTGCTCCCGAATATCTCTTCCGGGAGCGTCACTTTCCCCTTTATGGAGTTGTTTCCGTCTTTTATATCAATCTCCAGCATATTACGCACCCTTTCGAATCTCGACGATTGTGTTTTTTGAACCCGGCACGGCGCCCTCTATGAGAATGAGGTTCTGATCGGGCCTCACGTCGACGACGGTGAGCCCGCTGACGGTCACCCTTTTGTTTCCCATCTGGCCGGCCATCTTCATCCCGCGCCAGACCCGCGACGGGTAGGAGCTCGCGCCGATCGAGCCCGGCGCCCTGTTGAACATGGACCCGTGGCCGGAGGGGCCGCCCTTGAACCTGTGCCGCTTCATGACTCCCTGGAATCCCTTGCCTTTGGAGATGCCGGAAACGCTCACGACGTCACCCTTGCTGAACCGGTCCGCCGTGATGGTCTCTCCGACCTGAAGACCGCCCATCGGGAACTCCCTCAGGACTTTACAGACCGGTGTCCCGCTTTTCTTAAAGACGCCGACGACGGGTTTCGTGACGTTCTTCTCCTTCCGGACTTCCTGGAACCCGACCTTCACAGCCTCGTACCCGTCCCGCTCCGGCGTCTTGACCTGGACGACGTGACAGGGTCCCGCCTCGACGACGGTCACAGGGATGACCTTGCCGTCCTCCGCGAAAATCTGTGTCATTCCGAGTTTTTTTCCTAAAATGCCGGTCATAGCTTTATCTCCACATCCACCCCGGAGGCGAGCTCCAGTTTCATGAGCGCATCGACCGTATCGGGCGTCGGATCGTATATATCGATCAACCGCTTGTGGGTCCTGATCTCGAACTGTTCCCGCGATTTCTTGTCAACGTGGGGTGACCTCAGTATTGTAAACTTGCTGATCTTCGTCGGCAGGGGAATGGGGCCTGATATGCGTGCGCCCGTCCTCTGCGCAGTATCAACAATTTCCTTGACAGATTGATCCAGCAACCTGTGGTCGTACGCCTTCAGCTTGATTCGTATTTTCTGGTTCACCTTGCCTACTCCAGCACTTCGGTGACGACACCGGCGCCCACGGTCCTGCCGCCCTCGCGGATGGCGAACCGCAGCTCCTTCTCCATCGCTATGGGCCCGATCAGCTCCACCGATATGCTTATATTGTCTCCGGGCATGATCATCTCGACTCCCTCAGGCAGATGCAGCACCCCCGTCACGTCCGTCGTCCGGAAATAAAACTGCGGACGATAGCCGTTGAAAAACGGCGTGTGCCGCCCACCCTCCTCTTTCGTCAGGATGTACGCCTCCGCCTTGAACTTCGTATGGGGCCGGATGCTCCCCGGCTTCGCCAATACCATCCCCCTCTCTACCTCCTCCTTCGCAACTCCCCTCAGCAACACTCCCACGTTGTCTCCCGCACGACCCTCGTCCAGCAGCTTCCGGAACATCTCCACCCCCGTCGCCACCGTCTTGCGCGTCTCCCGGAATCCCACAATCTCCACTTCCTCACCGACCTTGACGATCCCCCTCTCCACTCTCCCCGTCACAACCGTCCCGCGGCCCGATATCGTAAACACATCCTCGATGGGCATCAAAAACGGCTTGTCGATCGGCCGCTCCGGCGTCGGTATGTAGCTGTCCACCGCCGCCAACAGCTCATGGATGCTCTTGTACTCCTCCACTTCCGTGTCGTTGCTCGCGCTCTCCATCGCCTTGAGCGCACTGCCCCGGATCACAGGGATGTCATTGCCCGGAAACCCATACTTGATCAAAAGCTCCCGCACCTCCAGCTCCACCAGGTCCAGCAGCTCCGGGTCGTCCACCATGTCCACCTTGTTCATGTACACCACGATGTACGGCACCCCGACCTGGCGCGCCAGCAATATGTGCTCCCGCGTCTGCGGCATCGGTCCGTCCGCCGCGCTCACCACCAGAACCGCCCCGTCCATCTGCGCCGCGCCGGTGATCATGTTCTTGATGTAGTCCGCATGACCCGGGCAGTCCACATGCGCATAATGACGGTTGACCGTCTCGTATTCCACGTGCGCCGTCGCGATCGTGATGCCCCGCGCCTTCTCTTCCGGCGCGTTGTCTATGCTGTCATACGCCCTGTATTGCGCCATGCCCTTTATCGCCAACACCTTCGTGATCGCTGCCGTCAGCGTCGTCTTGCCATGATCAACGTGCCCTATCGTCCCCACGTTCGCGTGCGGCTTCGTCCTCTCAAACTTTGCCTTAGCCATAACTCCTCCTTGCGATCAAGCTATCTAACCTTAAATAAAATAATTATATACCGGATTACTCGCCCTTCACCTTGGCGACAATCGCATCAAGAATGTTCTTCGGGACCTCTTCGTAGTGGGAGAACTGCATGGTATACGTCGCTCTTCCCTGTGTCCGCGACCTGAGGTCCGTGGCATAGCCGAACATCTCCGAGAGGGGCACCTGGGTCCTGATCACCTGGGCGTTTCCTCTCTTCTCCATGGACTGGATCTTACCCCTCCGCGCATTGATGTCGCCGATGACGTCACCCATGTATTCCTCGGGCGTCACGACCTCGACGGCCATCACCGGCTCGAGCAGGACGACCTGCGCCTTTTTTGCCGCATCCTTGAACCCCATGGAGGCCGCGATCTTGAAGGCCATCTCGGACGAATCGACTTCATGATAGGACCCGTCGATGAGCCTCACGCGGACGTCGGTGACGGGGTAGCCGGCCAGGACTCCGCCGTCCATAGCTTCCCGGACCCCCTTTTCGACGGCCGGTATGTATTCCCTGGGGACGGATCCGCCGACGACCTTGTTTTCGAACTCGAAGCCCTCTCCCCTCTTCAGGGGCTCCACTTCAAGCCAGACATGACCGTACTGACCCCGGCCGCCGGACTGCCGGACGAACTTCGATTCGATCCTCGCCGGGCCCTTGATCGTCTCCTTGTATGCGACCTGGGGCTTGCCGACATTGGCTCCGACCTTGAATTCCCTCATGAGCCTGTCGACGATGATCTCGAGATGCAGCTCCCCCATGCCCGATATGATCGTCTGGCCCGTTTCCTCATTAAAGGATACTTGGAAAGACGGGTCTTCCTGGGCGAGCTTCGCCAGAGAGATGGACAGTCTCTCCTGGTCCGCCTTCGTCTTCGGCTCGATGGCGACGGAGATCACCGGTTCGGGAAACTCCATCGATTCGAGGATGATGGGGTCCTTCTCGTCGCACAGTGTGTCCCCTGTCAGGGTCTGCTTGAGACCGACAATGGCGGCGATGTCGCCCGCCCCGATCTCCTTGATCTCTTCACGCTTGTTGGCGTGCATCCGGAGGATGCGACCGATTCTCTCCTTGGCGTCCTTCGTGGAGTTGTAAATATAGGATCCCGCGGGCAGGACGCCGGAATAGACCCTTATAAACGTAAGCTGCCCCACAAAGGAGTCCGTCATGATCTTGAATGCAAGGGCTGCAAAGGGTTCATCGTCGGAGGCCCGCCTCTCGCGCTCCGTCCCGTCGACGGGGCTTTTCCCCATGATGGGCGGCACCTCGAGCGGCGACGGCAGGTAATCGACGATGGCGTCCAGGAGAAGCTGAACACCCTTGTTCTTGAAGGCGGAGCCGCAGAAAACGGGCGTGATCTTCAGCTCGATCGTTCCCCGCCTCAGGGCGTGCCTGATTTCATCGGGCGTCACGTCTTTGCCCGATATATATTTATCCATAATCGTTTCATCGATATCGGCGAGGGCCTCGATCATCTTTTCGCGGTAGGCCCTGGCGCTGTCGAGAAGCGAGCCGGGTATATCATCTTCTATGAACCGGGCGCCCAGCGTCTCGTCATCGAAATAAAAGGCACGCATCGTCACGAGGTCTATGGGGCCCCTGAAGGTGTCCTCCTGTCCGATGGGGATCTGGACAGGCACCGGCGAGGCGCCGAGTTTTTCGACCATGCTCGCGACGGCGGCAAAATAATCCGCCCCCACCCTGTCCATCTTGTTCATGAAGGCGATCCTCGGCACGTCGTACTTGCTGGCCTGCCTCCAGACCGTCTCCGATTGGGGCTCCACGCCGGCAACGGCATCGAAAACCGCAACGGCGCCGTCGAGCACCCTGAGCGACCTTTCCACTTCTATGGTGAAGTCCACGTGACCGGGCGTGTCGATGATGTTGATGACGTGGTCCTTCCAGGAACAGGTCGTCGCCGCGGAGGTTATGGTGATGCCCCGCTCCTGCTCCTGCGGCATCCAGTCCATGACGGCGGTGCCCTCATGGACCTCCCCGATCTTGTATGTTACGCCTGTATAGAAGAGGACGCGCTCCGTCGTCGTCGTCTTGCCCGCATCGATGTGGGCCATGATGCCGATATTCCGCGTTCTCTCCAGTGGGAACCGTGACATGAAAAATGAATCTCCTTACCACCTGTAATGAGCGAAGGCCCTGTTCGCCTCGGCCATCTTGTGGGTGTCCTCTTTTTTCTTTATCGAGGAGCCCGTATTGTTAAAGGCATCGAGGAGTTCTCCGGCAAGGCGCTCGACCATGGTCTTCTCCTTGCGGGCCCGGGAATAACTGATGACCCACCGGAGCGCAAGGGCGACCTTCCGCTGGGGTTTGACCTCCATCGGCACCTGGTAGGTTGCACCTCCCACCCTCCTGGGCCTGACCTCGAGGATAGGCTTGACGTTCTCCATGGCGGTCTTGAACGCCTTGAGCGCATCCTGACCCGTCTTGTCCCGGAGAATGTCAAAGGCGCCATAGCATATCCGCTCGGCCGTCGCCTTTTTGCCGTCCTTCAGGATGACGCTGATGAACCTGCTCACCAGCTTGCTGTTGTACTTGGGATCCGGTAAGATCTCCCTTTTCTCCGCTACCCTTCTTCTTGCCATAATATCCTACTCCAGCTCTCTTTCGTGAACGTTCCGTTACTTCGGCCTTTTCGCCCCGTACTTCGACCGGCCCTGTCTCCTGTTGGTGACACCTGCACAGTCCAGCGTCCCTCTCAGTATGTGATACCGCACACCGGGAAGGTCCTTCACTCTTCCGCCCCGGATGAGAACGATCGAGTGCTCCTGGAGGTTGTGGCCCACGCCGGGAATGTAGGAGGTCACTTCCATGCCGTTCGTCAGCCTCACCCTCGCGACCTTCCGCAGAGCCGAGTTCGGCTTTTTCGGCGTCGTCGTATAGACCCTGACGCAGACCCCGCGCTTCTGCGGGCAGTTCTTCAGGGCCGGGCTTTTCGTCTTGTTCTCTATCCTTTTCCGTCCTCTCTTAATGAGCTGTGCAATTGTCGGCACATTCCCTCCAGTTCTTCCTTGAGATCAGTGTACAGTGAAAAAGCAAAATTGTCGAAAGAAGAATACTACCAGACCGGGCGGGTTTTGTCAAGCTTTCTCCATGAAACGTCTGGGGAATCTCTTCTCGCGGCGGCGGGAAATGCCGGGAAATTGACAAAGGACTCCCTGAACGTTTACACTGAAATGATTAAAAATCAAGCAGCTAACTGATCAGCTGGAGGAGGAACCCTTGTTAAAGGCTCTCGAGGACATATCGGCAACGAAGAAAAGGCTGAAAATAGAGATTCCCGCGGACCGTATCGAGAAGGAGATCAGGACGGCGCTTCTGGACGTCCAGAGGCGATCGAGGATACCCGGGTTCAGGCCTGGCAAGGCGCCGATGAGCATTATAGAGCGGAAATTCGGCAAGACGGTGGAATCGGAGGTGCTGGAGAAGATCGTCCCCGAACATTATATGATGGCCCTCAAGGAAGCCGACGTCGTCCCCGTCGCCGAACCGGTCGTGGACGAGTCGACACCCTATGAAAAGGATGTCCCCATGTCCATGACGCTCACCGTCGAGGTGAGGCCGAAGATCGAGGACCTCTCCTACGAGGGGATCGCCGTGACAGACATGCCCCAGGACGTCGCCGATGAAGAGGTTCAGGCGGCCCTGCAACGCCTTGCCGAGGAGAAGGCCTCCTACGAGCCCGTCGACGAGCCGGTCGCGCCGGGAGATCTCGTGACGGTCGACTACACCGTTGCCGATGAAGGGACGGTCACAAAAGACACGGTCATCAAGATCGGCAGCGGTCCCTATCCCCAGGAGTTCTTCGACGGTCTCATCGGAAAGAGAAAAGATGAAAGGACTGACGTTGAAGCGTCATTCCCCGACGACTCGCCGACCCCCTTTGCCGGGAAAAGGGTCCGGTTTGATATCACCGTCAAGGATGTAAAGAGAAGGGACGTCCCGCCCCACGACGACGAACTGGCGAAAGACCTCGGCATGGAGACGATCGATCAACTGAAGGAGAGGGTGAGGGAAAACATACTCGCTTCGAAGGGCAGGTCCGAAGAGGGGAGGAAGAAAAGGCAGATCCTCGATGCCCTTCTCGGGAAGCACGATCTGGAAGTGCCCGAGGGCGTCCTCAATGCGAGGATCGAGGGCATCATCGCCGAAATGAGGGCCAAGAGCAATGACGAGAGGCCCGACGAGGCCCTGCGGGAGGAGATCAGGCCGGACATGGAAAAGAGCATGAAGGCATCGATCATCCTCGAACTGATTGCCGAGCGCGAGGGCATCAAGGTCACGGACGATGACATGAAAATGGAGATCCTCACGCTCTCACAGGCATACTACATGACGCCGGAAAACATCATGAAATACTATATGGCCCGTGACGGCTCCCTCGAGGGGCTGAAACGGACCCTGCTCGAGCGCAAGACGCTCGACTTGCTCCTCGGAAAGGCCACAGTCGAAAAAGGAGAACAGGCATGAGTATCGTTCCAATTGTTATAGAACAGACGGGCAGGACGGAAAGAGTCTACGACATCTACTCGAGGCTCCTCAAGGACAGGATCATCTTCATCGGCATGGGGATAGACGACATGGTCGCCAACGTCGTGATCGCCCAGCTCCTCTTTCTCCAGACCGAAGAGCCGGATAAGGACATCCATATCTATATCAACTCTCCCGGCGGCATCGTGTCGGCGGGGCTCGCCATCTATGACACGATGCAGTATGTGAAACCGGACATAGCGACGTACTGCATCGGCCAGGCCGCGAGCATGGGGGCACTCCTCCTGTGCGCCGGCACGGCGGGCAAGAGATTCGCCCTGCCCCACTCACGCATCATGATCCACCAGCCCATCGGCGGTTTCTACGGCCAGGCGACGGACGTGGAGATCCATGCCCGCGAAGTGCTGAAAATGAAGGAGACCCTCAACAGGATCCTCTCGAAGCATACGTCCCAGCCCTACGAGAAGATCCAGGCGGACACGGAGAGGGACTTCTTCATGTCCGGCGTGGACGCAAAGAATTACGGGCTTGTCGACGACGTCATCGCCTCACTCAAAGAACAGCGGAAAAAAAGCGACGACGGGAAATGAGTCCGAACGGGAGGGATGAATGCCGAGAAAATCAAATGAAAACACCCTGAGGTGCTCTTTCTGCGGAAAAGGCCAGGACGAGGTAAAAAAGCTCATCGCGGGACCCATGGTGTATATCTGTGACGAGTGCGTCGGCCTCTGCAACGAGATCATCGACGAGGAACGCCACATCTCCGACAGGGAGCTCGCGAAAAGGCTCCCGACGCCGTCTGAAATCCATGCATTCCTGAATGATTATGTCATCGGCCAGGAGAGGGCGAAGAGGATCCTCTCCGTCGCCGTGCATAACCATTATAAGAGGATCCAGAGCTCGCCCAAGTCCGACATCGAGCTCCAGAAGAGCAACATCCTTCTCATCGGCCGGACAGGGACGGGAAAGACGCTCATCGCCCAGACACTGGCCCGTTATCTTGATGTCCCCTTTACGATCGCCGACGCGACGACGCTCACCGAGGCCGGGTACGTAGGGGAAGACGTCGAAAACGTCCTCCTCAAGCTGCTCCAGTCGGCAAACTACGATGTCGAGAGGGCCCAGAAGGGCATCATCTATATAGACGAGATCGACAAGATCAGCAGGAAGTCGGACAGTCCGTCCATCACGAGGGACGTGTCGGGAGAAGGCGTCCAGCAGGCGCTCCTGAAGATCATCGAAGGCACCGTTGCAAACATTCCGCCCCAGGGCGGCAGAAAACACCCGCAGCAGGAGTACATCCAGGTCGATACGACGAATATCCTCTTTCTCTGCGGCGGCGCCTTCGTGGGGCTCGACGCGATCATCGAAAAGAGGATCGGAAAGAGGAGCATCGGCTTCGGCTCGGACATGGCTGTCCCGCAGGTGAAGAAATCCGACAACTCCTTCAGCCTCGTGGAGCCGGAAGATCTCATCAAGTTCGGCATGATCCCCGAATTCGTCGGCAGGCTTCCCGTCGTCGCGACCCTGGAAGAGCTGGATGAGGCGGCCCTCGTGAAAATCCTGACGGAGCCGAAAAACGCCCTCGTGAAGCAGTACCAGAAGCTCTTCGCCCTTGACGATGTGCGGCTGAAATTCTCCGAGAGCGCGCTGACGGCCATTGCGCGGAAGGCCATCGACCGCAAGTCGGGGGCGCGGGGGCTCAGGGCGATCCTCGAGGACATCATGCTTGACATCATGTATGAGATCCCGTCGATGAGAGGGGTCTCGGAGTGCGTCATCAGCGAAGATGTGGTCATGAAAAAGGAAACGCCGATTATTGCCTACGGAAAACAGGCCGAATCGGCGTAAGAAAAGTGTCAGTGACAGTGTGAGTGTCAGTGTGAGTCTGCAATAAGTCAGGGGCCTTTGCGACCATTTGAACTGACGACTGCTTTTACCTATCGTTGCAACATGACATCCGGAAAGGCGGGGCGTATGCACCGAAAACCTTGCTGCGGCGACACCTGTATCAAAACGAAAGACGACCTGTACGCCTATGGTCGATGATACAAAGAGTGGAATCCTGAAACACAAACCTGACGAGGCGTATCGTCGCCTTCAGCAAGGCTTTGAGGAGCTTCGCCCCGCCTTTCTACGCAACTACTAAGGTTTACTGCCACTCACACTTTCTTTTTATGCGTGAGCGCCTTTTCGACGGCCGAGCGGATCGCATCCCGGACGCCGGGGTCGGGAATGGCGCAGACCGTTTTTTCCACCCACGCCTTGTCGGCTTCGTGAAGCTTTGCTCTCTCTTCATTCTCCATGCCTGACGGCATGCGCCGCGAATGTCCCCTGCCTTTTTGACGGGGAAGGGACCCGTATTTCAACTTCACCGAGCGGACAGCATAGCTTTGAAGACGCTCCGCGATCGTGGTCCTGTGAAATTTAAGTTCCTGTAGCCAGGCAGGGGAATCGACGAGAAGCAGCAACTCGCCCTCTGTCAGGTCAACGGGGAAGGTGTGTGACGGGATGGGAGGGCCGAGCAGACCGGGCCAGTCGCGCTGCAACCGCAACAGGCTGACACCCTCTTCAATTCCGAGGTTCTTTAAGAATTGGTCGAGAAGGGAGCCGACAGGTCTCACGGCGATGCGGGGTTTCCGCCAACAACAGCAGGAGGGTGAGGGATCAGGCCCTGCACCCGGAAAAACAGCGGAGTCTAAACGGCCTTGACGACCTTGTTCGAGCGGATGCACCGCGTGCAGACATATTCCCTCCTGACCCCGCTCTTCGTCGAAATCCTGATCCTCTGTATGTTCGGGAAAATGACTCTCTTCGTCTTGTTATTTGCGTGGCTGACGTTCTGACCGACGGTCCTGGTCTTTCCGCATACAACACAGCTTGCCATGGATCCTCCTCTAAAAGAGAACGGGGCCGGCGGAAAAGACAGACCGTGCCGGCACCGGATCATCAAAAAGTTGCAGCACCGGAACGGTGCTGTTCATTGAAATATTAAAGTTCAATATGATAACATGAAAAGATATTTCTTACAAGGTCTTTGTGGTGAACAACAAACTGGTCCGTATCCGGGGGGAAACTATAGATGTCAATCAATGATATAAAAAGCACTGAGTTAGCGAAAGAGCTTGGCGTGAAAGCCACGGAAGTGGTTCGGATTCTCGGGGAGCTCAGGGGAATTGAATACAAGAAGGGCACGACGAATCTGAAACTCAGTGCTGAAGAGGCCGGGAGAATCAGGGAGGCCATGGGCAGAGCGCCTGTGGCGCCTGAACGGGTCGAGCCCGTTCCTTCCCAGCGCCCCCCTCAGCCCGTGCCCGGTGAACCTTCGGCGAAGAGACCGGTGGAAAAGCCCGTTGCCGTGCCCGTGAGAGAGCCGGAGCCGCCCCTGCAGGCTGAAGAGCCTGACGTCGAGGCCGTCGGGCCGGAGACCGTCACTGCAGAGGAGGCTGTCCAACCCCCCGTCGGTCCGGAAGAAGAGGTCGAGAGCAAGGTTCCCGACCGTTTCAAGAAGGACATCGTGTTCGAGAAAGTCGAGAAGATCAAGGTAAAACCGACGATGCAGAAGGCCTTTCAGGCGATCAAGAAGATCGAGCCGAAACGCTGGGTCGATCAGAAAGGCCAAAGGAAGCCGAAGGACCGCTTCCGGAGGCCCGAACCCCTGCAGCCCACTCCCATCACGGCCCCCCGCAGGAAGTCCCTGAAACTCGGAGAAGGCACGACGGTCAAGGAGTTTGCCGAACTGATCGGCCACAAGATCCCCGAGGTCATCAAGAAATTCATGGATCTCGGTTACATGCCGAACATCAACCAGCCCGTCGACACCGATGCGGCAATGCTCGTCGCGGACAGTTTCGGCGTCAAAGTGGAGCCTTTCACAGCGGAGCAGGCGGAAGTCGCCGAAGAGGTCGTGGAGCAGACTGAGGACCTCCAGCCGAGGCCGCCCGTCGTCACCATCATGGGCCATGTCGATCACGGCAAGACATCGCTTCTCGACGCGATCCGCGAGGCGAGAGTGACGGAAACGGAATTCGGGGGTATAACGCAGCACATCGGAGCGTACAAGATCACCCTCCAGGGCAAGGATATCACCTTCCTCGACACGCCCGGTCACGAGGCGTTTACAGCCCTCAGGGCCCGGGGCGCAAAAGTGACGGACATCGTCGTCCTCGTCGTCGCCGCCGATGACGGGGTGATGCCGCAGACCGTCGAGGCGATCAACCATGCCAAAGCCGCCAACGTCGCAATACTCGTGGCGATCAACAAGATCGACAAGGAGGAGGCGAATCCCGGCAAAGTGAAGAACGAGCTTGCGGAACACGGCGTCGTTTCCGAGGAGTGGGGCGGTCAGAACATCTTCGTCGAAGTCTCCGCGAAGAAGAGAATCGGTATCGAGCACCTCCTGGAGATGATCCTCCTGCAGGCCGAAATCCTGGAATTGAAGGCGAACCCGAACAAACCGGCCAAGGGGACCATCATCGAGGCGAAACTCGACAAGGGCAGGGGACCCGTCGCAACGGTCCTGATCCAGTCGGGAAGCCTGAAGATCGGCGACGCCTTTGTCGCCGGCACGGCATCGGGAAGAGTCCGCGCGCTCATCGACGACGCCGGCAAAAAGATCACGTCCGGGGGGCCGTCCGCGCCCGTCGAGGTGATCGGCTTTTCAGAGGTGCCGACGGCGGGAGACATCTTCAGCTCTGTCGAGGACGAGAAAAAAGCCCGTCAGATCGCCCTTGCGAGACTGCATAAACAGAGACTGGCCGAGATCGCCGTCCGGAGGAAACTCACCCTCGACGAGTTGTACGCGAAAATAAAGGAAGGGCAGATCAGGGACCTGAATATCATCATCAAGGGTGACGTCCAGGGATCCGTCGAAGCGATCAAGCAGTCCCTCGAGGATATTCACCACCCTGACGTCAAGGTCCGTGTCATCCACACATCCGTCGGAGGCATCAACGAATCCGACGTCATGCTCGCCTCCGCCTCCAACGCGATCGTCATCGGCTTCAACGTCAGGCCTGAACTGAAGGCGTCGCAGATCGCCGAGAAGGAAGGCGTCGATGTCAGACTCTACAATGTGATCTACGAGGCGATCGAAGACGTCAAGAAGGCCCTTGAGGGACTCCTTGAACCGACTCTCAAGGAAAAGATCCTAGGCAGGGCGCAAGTGCGCCAGACCTTCCAGATCTCGAGGATCGGCACGATCGCCGGCTGCTATGTCATCGACGGCGTCATCCAGCGTGCCAGCGACGGCATCCGGGTCATCAGGGACAACATCGTCATTTACGACGGGAAAGTCTCCTCCCTCAAGAGATTCAAGGAGGATGTCCGGGAGGTCCAGACGGGCTACGAGTGCGGCATCATGGTCGAGAACTTCAATGACCTCAAGATGGGCGACATCCTTGAGGATTACGTCATCGAGAAGATCGCGGCGAAACTGTAAACCTGACAGCCGCCGGTGTTCCTGCCGCCGGGCCCGGAGCCGCATCTCCATCTGCTGATGTTCTCCCTTCGCACATGTTCACCACATCTCAGGAGACGATACCGTGCATCCCTATAAACGGTCCCAGAGACTGAACATCCTTCTCCGCGAGGAGATCGCCGATATCATCATGAGGAGGCTGAAGGACCCCCGCCTCGGCTTCGTCACCGTCACCGACGTCGAACTCGCCGAAGACATCAAGACGGCGAAGGTCTTCGTGAGCATCTTCAACGAGCAGGAGCGCGAGCTGACCCTTGAGATCCTCAATGGGGCGAAGGGCCTGATCCGTAGTGAAATATCGAAACGGGTGCGGGTAAAATTCATTCCCGTCCTGACCTTTCTCGTCGACGAGTCCGCCGAGCGTGGCAGCAGGGTGGACAGACTGCTGAAGGAGATACGTGACAAGACATGATCCCTCCTGACGAGCTTTTACACGCGCTGCGCCGGGAAGACCGCTTCTCGATCATAACCCACATCAGCCCCGATGGCGACGGCCTCGGATCGGCCCTTGCTCTTGCCGCCGCCCTCGATCAGGCGGGAAAGGAAACGGCCGTCTATTGCAGGGATGCCGTGCCGCAGCAGTACCGCTTTCTCCCCCGGTGGGAGGCCTTCCGGCCCATGGATGATGTCACCGACTTTCAAACACTGGTCCTCGTTGACTGCAACGACCTCGACCGCATCGGCATCGCCAAAGGACAGGCCGGGAACATCACCTTCCGCTCCTCCATCGTCATCGATCACCACGAAAGCGAACGCCCCTTCGGCGATATCCGGTGGATAGAACCCAATGCAGCGGCGACGGGCATGATGATCGAACGGCTTATCCATGCTCTCGGGCTGACGATCAACAGGGATATGGCCCTCAGCCTCTATACGGCAATCATCGTTGACACGGGAAATTTCCGCTACGAGAACACCACGGGCGAGGTGCTGACGACGGCGGCGAGGCTCGTCGAGGCCGGCGCTGAACCCCATCTCATTGTGAGCGAAGTGTTCGACTCCTGGACGGAAGGCAGGTTCAGGCTTTTCATCGAAGTCCTGGGGACGCTCGAAATCCTGGACGACGTCGCCTTCATGACGGTCACGCAGGAGATGCTCAGGAAGACGAAAACATCCGTGTCGGATGTGGAGACCTTCGTCTCCTTCCCTAAAATTCTCCGGAATGTCAAAACGGCAGTGCTTCTCAGGGAAATGGACGACGGCGCGTACAAGGTCAGCCTGAGATCGAAGAACGCCGTCAACGTCGCGAAGATCGCCGAGACCCTCGGGGGAGGCGGCCACAAAAACGCTGCGGGGTGCAAGATCAGGGATGATGCCGCGACGTCACGGGAGAGGCTCTTTCAGCTGATACGCTCTTCAGCCCGCGCCCCGAAATAGCATGAGGGCTAATCGAGATTTCTCAGTTCCTCCGTCTTCAGGTTATAGACGGCGTCGTAGACAGCCTGTTCCGCGGAATCAAAGGGTCTGCGCTCCAGAACACTCCGAAAAGCGAGTTCTCCGGCAATCTCCTCTATTAGGCTTTCGGTGGGTTTGTTCCATTCAAAGTCTTTCCGCGCATCCAGAATAGCCATCATCTCGATCTCAGCCCTCCTCTTCGCGTCCACTTCAATCCTCCGCCTGTTAACCTTTTGCCCTTAGCTCAGCTTATTTCGATTTCTTCAAATCTTCGCAAAAAATCCCCTTGCAGCGCTTCGTCGAACTGCCTCAGCCAGTGGAGGATGTACTCTCTGTCGAATCCGGGGTTCTTCAGAAGGATCGTCCTGATGTCCTCGATATCTCTCGGTCTGCCTGCGATAATCTTGTGGATGAAAACGTCTTCGATTGAAGCTATTCTGACGGTCACATCGTCGAAGACTGCGCCCACCGCCCTCTTTATGGCCTGTCTTTCATAAGGGGAATACGAAAATATGAAATCTATCCGTATGCCTGAAGAAGTATCCATTGACGGCAAGACCATCGTTTTGTTCACGAAGTCTTCGATGTCATCCACCAATATCTTGAGATCAAGTTCGAATACAAGGTTCCTGACTTTATCAAGAGCGGAGAGATCGGCGCCGAGGGTGATATCGATATCCTTTGTGAATCTCGGCTCACCATAAAAAAGAACCGCCTGGCCGCCGATTATCATGTATGGGAAGTCTTCTCTGTCAAGGCCGGCGGCGAGACGCTTCAAAAGTTCTTTAAACACTGTTTATCACCCGTGCAATCCTGATGTCCACATCTATGCCGTCCAGAGGATTTTTCAGGGGAAGTATGCCGAGACAGATCGCCTCTTCGAGCATGCCATCAAGGATTCTCAGGTTCTGCGCATAGTCGACTTTCTCTTTCCTCTTGAGGTTTCGATCAAATTCCTCCAAAAGAGCAGCATTCTTAATCATCGTGTTCCTCGGGGATGGTTGGCATTCATGTTATCCCCATTATACATGCCATTTGACGTATAGACAAGAATCCGGAATCTTCGAAAACATTGCCGCGGCGACACCTGTATCGTGACGACCTTTTTGCTGATACTCACACTGTTACTGACACTGTTTTTCAGAGCGCTTCGCCCCGCCTTTCCCGAAAGTGTATTGCAACGATAAGGTTTACCTGTCCTTTGGACGAATCAATTTCAACGGCGCCCGGCTGTGCTTGCGGTAAACGATAAAGTCAGAATCCAGGGTGAAGATGCAATGATGATCAAACACTTCAGCCATCCTTACCATACACGCATCTGCCAGAGACATCGGCATGTCCTGGTATTTCTTTAACAGTGAGAGGACTTCTTTGACATGTTCCTCAAGATGAAAAGCAAGATGGAGCACCCCCTTTTCCAGCAGCAGGAGAAGTTCAATCTGAGCTTTAGGATTCTGCGCAAGCAGGAACAGAGTTTCGGACAATACGGCCTCGCACACCAGCATAGGAGGTATCAGGCGCTCCACCTGTTCAACCGCCCAGGCATGATAATTGTCGGTCTTATCGAGCAGGGCTACCAGGGGGCCGGTGTCAACGATGACGCTTTGAGTCTTTCCCATAGCCCTTCATGTGCTCTGGATTGGTTGAAAGGTCTCCCGTACCGCTGCTTACAATTCCGATGCTGTCTTTCATCAAATCATACACGGTAACCTCCGGTTTTGACCTGGAATCCTTCTCAGCCTCTGATAGCCTGCAGAGCAGACCTTCCTCCACCAAATCCTTGAACTTGATACCCCGCAATGCGGCCTCTGCTTTGGCTCGACGGAAAAGGTCATCCCTTATTTCAACGGTGGTTTTCATTGTATTGCCTCCCTAACAGTTTCCTCTCATTCCCATTTTCCCATATAACCATATTTATGTCAAACAGTTCTCGAAAATATTCCTCACCCAACACAATGAAGTGGTCAAAGACGTCAGATTGTAATTGTTTGAATGGAATGGTGAGGGAATGGAGCTTGACTCACCCTTGCTTGTCCGTTATGATTTAGAAAGACCGTCGAAACCTGAAACAGGACGTTTGCCGGGCGAAAGGCAAAAACGAGAGTCTCTGACAGGGAAAGGAGCAAGATATGTCGTCAGAAGCGCAGCAGGTCCTCCGGGATGCCTTGAAACTATCGCCTCTTGAGCGGGCGGAGTTAGTCGAGAGAATCCTTGCGAGTTTCTCTTTCCCTGAGAGACAGCATATTGACGAACTCTGGGCGACGGAGGTCGAAGACAGAATCGACGCATACGAGGCGGGAGATCTGAAATCAAAACCGGCCGCCGAGGTCTTTGCCCGAATTGAACGCGGCGACTTTTGATGAGAGTCGAATTTCTCGATCCGGCGGAGGCGGAACTGGTCGACGCTGTCGCCTACTACAACAACGAAAGCGAGGGGCTCGGCTTCGAATTCGCGGCGGAAGTGAGCAGAACTATCACTCGGATCATTGAGTACCTGGAATCCTATATCAAATCCGAGGGGAAGTGATCCTGATCGTTGCCGTCATGCATCTCCACCGCGCCCCGTCCTCCTGGAAGAAGCGCCTGCCGTCAAGCAAACATTGAAATACCAACTATGCAGATATTCTTCCAAAGCGGACAGGCATTATGGGTAGGAAGAATGGTGGGCGATGAGGGTATCGAACCCACGACCTCTTCCGTGTGAAGGTGTTTCGATACTCCGCTGCTGAATCCATACCCTTACAATCCTCTTTATTTTCATGCCCTTTTTAGAGTCTCGATCAAATCAGGTTATGCCCGTTTATGCGCATTTCTGCGCACCTACTGCATAGTTTAGCGCATAGCAGGAGAGGCATGACCGTTTGACCCTGCAATAAGAGACTCTTTTGGGGAGAACATCAGGTCGGCTATCAGGGGTTCTGAAACTCAGGCTCGGGGTTGTAAAGCGAATCATAACGATGTGTCGGGATGTTTTACATATGTCGCTGCCTATGACGAAACGCAGAATCACCTAATTATTGCACAAAAAGCGTCTTTTCGACGCTTACATTCTCTCCCTCTAAGCATAATACTTCAAAACAACCCTGTCGGATTTCATTACACTAAAACTGTGGTGAGTATTTTTCACCAATAATTCAATGCCATCTCGAACGGGCATGATGCTTGCTTTTTACTGTCGGGGTATTGTATTCGGTCATCAAGTCATGTACAATCTGAGTCATGTAAATCAGTTCTAAGACAATAACCTGCTGAAATTTGCACGATCTTCGGAGGAGGACACCATGTCAGTTCGCAATGCCGTGACGAGAGGACAGTTCTTGCAAGGCCGGTTTTGCCGCGCTATCGCCACGATACTCAGTTTCCTGATGGTCGTGCAGGTCTGGCCTCTCCAGGAGGTGGCCGCAGCCCAGAAGAGCAAACCCGTCTTACAGCCCTCCTCTGCAATCGTCCAGGAATACAATGATCTCAGTTCATTTATCGAGACCCTTCCCGACAGCACGCTGAACAAAGGGCAGAGGAACAGCCTCCTCAGCAAACTTCGCAACTCCCTGGCAGCTTATCAGCGCGGCAAGCCCTGCACGGCGGCAAACATCCTCAACGCCTTCCTGAACGAAACCGCAGCCATGAAGAGGCAGTTTGGGATCGCCCAATACCTGAACAACCTCGCCGGCGCCCTGAGGCACCATCTCCTGGCAAGTCTGCCGCCTGACTTCAAGTGCTCGATTGCCGACACGAATGCCCCGCCCGTCGCCGATGCAGGCCCGGACCAGACGGTCAAAGTGGGAGCCACCGTGACTCTCGACGGCAGCGCATCGAATGATGCCGACGGCGACCCCCTGACCTTCAAATGGTCCTTTGTCAGCATCCCCGAAGGGAGTGCAGTCGCACTTTCCGGCCCTGCGACAGTCAATCCCACATTCGTCATCGATAAGCCCGGCACGTACGTCGTGCAACTCATCGTCAACGACGGCCATGTGGACGGCGCACCCGACACCGTGAGCATCAGCACGCAGAACTCACCCCCGGTTGCCAGTGCCGGTCCCGACCAGACGAAAAAAGTCACAGAGATGGTCACCCTTGATGGCAGCAAATCGAGCGATGTAGACGGCGATCTGCTGAGGTTTTCGTGGTCCTTTGTCTCAGTCCCGGAGGGAAGCACGGCCACCCTTTCTGATGCAACAAAGGTCATGCCCACATTCGTTGTAGACAAGCCGGGCACGTATGTCATCCAGCTTATCGTCAACGACGGTGCCGTCGACAGTGCCCCCGATACCGTGATCATCAGCACCGAGAATTCCCCTCCCGTGGCCGAGGCGGGTCCCAACCAGAGCGTCCATGTCGGAGATGTTGTCACGCTCGACGGCAGCGGATCCAGCGACCTGGACGGAGATCCTCTCACCTATTCGTGGTCCGTTGTTTCAAAGCCCCCCACAAGCGGTGCGGTCCTCTCCAGCCCGGCTTCACAGCATCCCTCGCTCACCGTCGACAAGGCGGGCGTCTATGTGATCCAGTTGATCGTCAATGACGGGAAAGTGAACAGCGAGCCGGACACGGTCACCGTGACGACCTTCAACACGCCGCCGGTGGCCGATGCGGGCCAGGATCAGAACGCCTTTGTGGGACAGACGGTTGTGCTTGACGGCGGCGGCTCCTACGACATAGACGGAGATCCCATAACCTACGGGTGGTCTTTTACGAGCATCCCCCTGGGCAGTGCCGTAACGCTTTCGGATCAGACCACCGTGAACCCGGCGTTTACCCCTGATACAGCGGGGCTCCATGTCGTGCAGCTCATCGTCAATGACGGCAAAGTCGATAGCCAGCCCGATACAGCGTCCGTGAGCGTGACCGTGGCCGAGTGCCAGCCCGGCGCCACGCGGCCATGCTACGAGGGACCTCAGGGAACCCTGGGGATAGGACAGTGCAAGGAAGGCTTGCAGACCTGCGGACCGGACTATGCATTCGGGTCCTGCGTGGGACAGGTGCTTCCGGGCGACGAGATCCTGAACAACGGCATCGATGAAGACTGTAACGGGTTAGATGCCCAGTGCATGCCGGGATCGACACAGCCCTGCTACACAGGCCCTGCCGGTACGGAAGGGGTCGGCATCTGTCGTGCGGGTACTGTGACGTGCGATGCCAACGGCGTCTACGGCGAGTGTGTCGGGCAGATATTGCCTTTGGCAGAGACTCCTGATAACGGCATCGACGAGGACTGTGACGGACGCGATGCCGTGACACAGGTGCTGCCTCCCGATCCTGTCACGGTGGCGCCGCCCATAGACCAGACAGTCGCCACCACTGTACACGCATCGACTGCGTTTCTGTATACGGGCAGCAACCCCATCCAGACCGGTGTCGCCCCGGGAACGATCGAGTTGAAGCGTGCAGCGGTTTTGCGCGGTAAGGTCATGGACCGGGAGGGCAATCCTCTTCCCGGCATGACGATCACCATTCTCAACCATCCCGAGTTCGGCCAGACCCTGAGCCGGGCCGACGGCATGTTCGACATGGCTGTGAATGGCGGTGGGTATTTCACCGTCAAATATGAAAAGATAGGCTTCTTCCCCGCCCAACGGCAGGTGCAAATACCCTGGCAGGATTACACTTGGCTGCCGGATGTCATCATGATGGCAGCTGACCCCCAGGTCACGACTGTCGAGCTTATTTCGAATGAACCCGTCCAGGTTGCCCGTGGCACCGTACAGACCGATGCCGATGGCGTCCGACAGGCGACTATCCTTTTCCCTCAGGGAACGCAGGCCACCATGGTCATGCCTGATGGCAGCACAGCCCCTCTCACCACCCTGACTGTCCGGGCCACTGAGTACACCGTTGGACCCAACGGACTCAAGTTGATGCCCGCTGAACTCCCCCCGACGAGCGGTTACACCTATGCGGTGGAGTTGAGTGCGGATGAAGCAATCACAGCGGGTGCAAAGACCATAAACTTCAACCAGCCGCTCTATTTCTATGTCGACAACTTCCTGGGCTTCCCCGTCGGTCTTCAGGTTCCGGTTGGATACTATGACCGTGATAGAGGAGTATGGGTTCCCTCTCCTGACGGTCGCGTGATCAAGATCGTCGGCATCAGCGGGCAGCTTGCGGATATCGATACCAATGGGGACAATGTTCCTGACAATGACCCTTCTCTGGGAATAGCCGAACAGGAGCGCGCCAAATTGGCGACGCTCTACAATGTCGGACAGAGCCTGTGGCGTGCCCCCATCTACCATTTCTCGACGTACGATTTGAACTATGGCGTTGGCCCGGTTGCTGGTGCCGGCGGCCCCGGCCAGTCTCAGGCAAACAACTCAAACAATCCAAACCCATCATGCTCATTTGGTTCGATTATCGAGTGTGAGAACCGCTCCATTGGTGAAGTGGTCGGCGTTGTCGGCACTCCTTTCGCGCTGCGCTATCAGAGTGATCGCACGCCCGGCTATAAGAATTCCTTCACCCTCAACATTCCAGTCAGCGGAGAGACGGTACCGTCGCCCCTCAAGAGAATCGACCTCAACGTAACAGTGGCCGGCAGAACCTTTACGCAAACATTTGTTTCTGCTCCGAACCAGTCACACACTTTCACCTGGGACGGCTTTGACGGATTCCAGAGAGAGCTAATGGGAGGTCAGTCGGCTACTGTCCTAATCGACTATATCTATGACGGCTTCTATAATCGTCCGCCGAGTCACGCTGCCAGTTTTGGCTTGCCGAGCGGGTCAAGAGTGCCCGGCGACATTCCAGCTCGTCAGGAGGTTTCACTGTCACAAAAATATACGGCCAGAGTGGGCACCTGGAGCAACCGGTCAGCAGGACTCGGGCTGTGGAGTCTAAACATCCACCATGCGTACGATCCCGTGGCCAAAGTGCTTTATTTCGGAAACGGACGACAAAAGAGCGCAGAATCGGTGCAAAATACAATTGATACCAGTGCAGGGAACGGCACGGCCTTTTTCGACGGTGACGGCGGCCCGGCGGATAAAACGTCATTCTCTTGGCCTTCCAGTGTTGCCATTGGGCCTGACGGGAGCCTCTATGTTTTGGATTACATCAACGGCAGAGTCCGGAAGATAGGGCCGGATGGCATCGTTAGTACCGTAGCGGGGGGTGGGAGTTGCGGGCCAGGAATAGGCGATAACGGCCCGGCGACCTCGGCATGTCTCGGTCGACCGCAGGGAATCGCCCTGGGACCGGACGGCAGCCTCTACATTGCCGACTCTGACAATCACCGCATTCGCCGAGTAGACAAAGGCGGCTTTATTGCCACCCTTGCGGGTACCGGCATCCAAGGATACGGCGGTGATGGCGGTCCGGCGACGCAGGCATATCTCAACTGGCCCAACGACGTCGCCGTGGGGTCTGACGGCAGCGTATACTTTAGCGATGGACATAACAACCGCATCCGCCGGGTCGGGACAGATGGAATCATTACGACGACAGCGGGCGGTGGAAGCGGCTATCGAAATGACGTCCCGGCGACGCAGGTGAGCATTTTCCCTTCTACTTTGGATGTGGCAAAAGATGGCAGCGTTTACTTGAGGGAGTACCCTTCATATCACATTCACCGTATTGCACCGGATGGGATCATCACGACATTCGTGGGCGGCGGGAGCAACCCCGGTGATGGAATCAAGGCAAGCGAGGCAGCAATAGGATTTACCGGAGCAGTGGCCGTGGGTCCCGATGGTTCAGTCTATTTGCGCGAGTCCATGCGCATCCGCCGGGTCGGGACAGACGGCATTGTCACGACAGTGGCGGGCAACGGCAAGCAGGGTTTCGAGGGCGATACAGGCCCTGCCACAGCAGCATCGGTATTTGATACGGCGGACATAGCTGTGAGTCCGGATGGCAGCGTTTACTTAGCCGAACATGCAGCCCACCGCATCCGGCGAGTTGCATTTCCTCTGCCTGCACTTACCCCTGACCCGCTTGCTATTTCATCCGATGACGGCTCTGAGGTCTATGTTTTCAGCAGCGCTGGCCGTCATCTGGAAACACGTGATGTTCTGACCGGCACCGTGAAGTACGCTTTTTCCTACAACCAGGCGGGGCAATTGACGCAGATCACGGATGCTGACAACAATGTTACTACAATAGAGAGGGATGGTATCGGCAATCCTATGGCGATCGTGGCCCCCTTTGGCCAACTCACAATACTGAGCGTTGACTCTAATGGCTACCTTGCATCAATAATCAATCCGGCGAAAGAAACTACGAGGATGGCGTACACAAGAGACGGCCTGCTCGCGTCTTTCACAGACCCCAACGGCAATACATCCACTATGGAGTACGACGCCATGGGCCTTCTTCGGAAGGATCAGAACGCTGCAGGGGGATTTTGGCAGCTTGCCAGTGAGCGTTCCCCGCAGATCTCAGACGTCTTTGTGTCATCGGCGCTTGGGCGCAGAACAAGGTATCTTACCCAGTACTTGTCGACTGGCGATGTGCGCGACACCACCACCCATCCTGACCAGACGTCCATTGTACGGCTAACCAAGACAGACGGCACCACTGAAACAACGGCACCTGACGGCACAATCACGACCGTTGTCGAGGGACCAGATCCTCTGTTCGGGATGCAGGCCCCGGTGCAAAGGAGCCTCACCATCACCGTTCCGGACACAAAGCTTGTATACACATCAGCGACGACTCGTACTGCCACGAAGCCAAACCAAAGCCATCCTCTCGGGATCCAGTCGATCACCGAGACGAAGACTGTGAACTCGCGTGTCTTCACGACGGCATTTGATTTCTCGACTTTAACGAGGACACGCACATCACCTTTTGGCCGCCAGACAACCGAAGTCCTTGACGCCAAAGGCCTTGTCATAGAGACTCGTGTTCCCGGAATCGAGCCTGTGAAGTTCACCTATGACGCCAACGGCCGTCTGTCTTCGGCGTTACAGGGATCGCGGACGATAAGCCTTGCCTATGACACGCGGGGCAATCTCTCGTCGATCACTGATCCCCTTTTGAGGACGGTCAGTTTTGACTACGACCTTGCTGAAAGGGTTACACAGCAGACTTTCCCTGATGCCCGTGATGTGAACTTCGATTATGATCAAAACGGAAACCTGACCTCGCTCACGCCCCCGGGAAGGCCGAGTCACGGCTTCACGCACAACGAGGTCAACATGCAGGTGGACTACGTTCCTCCCGCAATTTCGCAGGGACCGAGCACGACGACTAATTCATACAACCTTGACAAGGAGCCGACCACAATCACAAGACCTGACGGCTCCGCAATCACGTTCGGCTACAACCCCGCTGGAAAACTCAATAGCGCAACAATTGGGAGAGGGCATTATTCCTTTACCTATAATGCGACAACGGGCAACCTGGAAAGGATAACCTCGCCCGATGGGATAACTCTGACATATTCACGCGCCGGGTTCCTCCTGACCGGCGCGTCCTGGGCGGGGGCTGTCACAGGTAACGTGGGATACACGTACAACAACAATTTCTGGGTCACGAGCCAGACGGTCAACGGCGGCAACAGCATTTCTTTCGCATATGACGCCGATGGTCTCATGACCGGTGCGGGGGATCTTGCGATTAACCGTAACGCGCAAAACGGTCTGCTGACTGGAACCGCTCTTGGAAATATGACCGATTCATTCACGTACAATTCCTATGGGGAAGTCTCCCAGTACATCGCTTCTTATGGCGGATCGCCTATCCTGTCAGTCCAATATGACCGTGACGAACTCGGCAGGATCATCAGGAAGACCGAGACCATCGGTAATGCGACCAGCGTTTATGAGTATGGATACGACCTTGCCGGGCGTCTGAACCAGGTCAAGAAAGACAGCGCCGTTATTTCCGAGTATACGTATGATCCCAACGGGAACCGCCTCAGCCTCACCACTCCGAGCGGGACCGTTGCCGGAACATATGATGACCAGGACAGGCTGCTGAGTTATGGGACCTTCAACTACACGCATTCACTGGCAGGGGAACTGAAGAGCAAAAAGAACGAGTCAACGGGTGCGACAACAAACTACGTCTACGACGAACTGGGGAACCTTGTCTCCGTAACCATGCCTGATGGCACATTGATCGAATATGTCATAGACGGACAGAATCGCCGTATAGGGAAGAGGGTGAACGGTGCATTAGTGCAAGGCTTACTATACGAAGGCCAGTTGCGCCCCGTCGCCGAACTGGATGGCTCAAACAACATCGTCAGCCGCTTCGTGTACGCGAACAAAGTGAATGTTCCCGAGTACATGATCAAAGGTGGCGTAACCTATCGGATCATCACCGACCATCTCGGAAGTCCAAGATTAGTGGTCAATGTTGCTGATGGCTCAATCGTCCAACGCATAGACTACGACGAGTTTGGAAACGTCATCCTTGACACAAACCCTGGCTTTCAACCGTTTGGCTTTGCTGGTGGTCTGTTCGATCAGAACACTAAGCTCACAAGATTTGGGGCGAGAGACTATGATGCGCAATTAGGAAAGTGGACATCGAAGGATCCAATCGGATTCCTGAGTGGGGATGCCAATATCTACGAATATGTAAGGAGTAGCCCAGCAAATTCAACCGACCCAAGCGGCTTGTCTGAATGTTCGGAGAAATGTGATAAGCTATCTGTATTAGGTATTCCCGCCCTACACGCACTGTTGGAAAAGTTGTCTGGACCGGGAGCAGAATTTTTGTCAAAACTATACTATTTCTTAACTGACGCGCGTTTCGTTGCATTTGGCAAATACTCAACTGTACTTGTGCCTGCCCTCGCTGGCACAATAGCCACAGTTATTGAACCAGTCATATATGCGTATGGCATATATGAATTGTATAAGTATATTAAAGAAAACTACGATATAGAAGTAGATCCAGACCTATTGAAATGCCTCTTAGGAAATTGAACAAGGGACAGAAAGAGTGACGGTTCTTGGGAGTTCTTGAGGGGTCTCTGATTTAACGGCTTGAACAGGTAAATTAGGTGTCGGTCTTTGGGCCAAAATAGGGACAGCGACCATTAACGCGAATCGCCCCAGTCATGAGGCTGGGTGGGTCAGAGGAGGCAAAGGGTCGGAGGAGGCAAAGGGTCGCGTCTACACATTTGACAGAAATGCTTTTTGCTTCATTAAAGAAACGAGGATTAGGTGTCAGGTTTGACTCTTGACAAGTCACCTGACACAGGAAAAAGGGACTTGGATTGAACATGTGCATATCATGTCATAGGTAAGGGAAAAGCAACCCCTTGGCAGTACGCACTCCCGCTAATGGTGGGGAAGCCGAGCCCAAGGGGTTTTTAGTTTCTATGGCCTAAAATTCGACACGACATTGAATACCCCGGAGCGCTGTATCACATCACCAGCCGGGGCAATGAGCACAGGAAGATATCTCGTGACGATGCTGACAAATTAACCCGGGAGAAACCTACCCGGAGACACCCTGAAAATTCTATTGCAGGGTGTCTGTTATTTCAGGGACGTTACTGAGAGGGCATGCGGAAATTCTGTCATTTATAGGATAAGCGTACTCGCCGGGATACCAGACCACGCATGGTCACGGTTCCGTGCCGAGATGGCAGTATGCAGCCGAGACCGTGTTGCCGCCGGCGCCTCACTAAACTTGAGCTCGACACCAAACCGTCGCTCCCCCAGTTGGAGCCGGATCATTTGATCGGAACCATTGTGTGGCCAACGGAGAGAACTCCCAATCGCACAAGGGACGGCAGCTGACTAATCCTTCGGGCAAAACCAATTGCCGTCTTTCAGCTTGACTCACTATCCTTTTTTCGCTATGATGTGACGAAATGTAGTCGGCAGTTGACGAATCAAGTTATACAACAAGTCGATTTGGACACGAGAAAGTACTAAGGGCGCAACCAATCATCCACGCCGGAGGGCATACCATGGAATCAGTGGAATTAATAATACTGCTTATTGCCGCTGTGCTGATTTCTCTTTTATTCCGATGGAGGAAGTCTCAGACAGCGGGGCTTGGTTCCATGATATGCCGCAACTGCGGCTATATAGGGGAATCTAAAACAGTAACGAAAGGCAGCCTACTTATTGAAATAGCGCTCTGGCTATGCTTCATCGTGCCGGGGCTGATATACTCCCTTTGGCGGGTCACGACCAGATACTCTGCGTGCCCCACCTGCCATAATCCCACAATGATACCAATAGACTCGCCAATAGGAAAGAAACTTGCCGCAGAAATTAAGGATGAATCGCGAAAGAATAATCTTATGCATCAATGAATCAGAGTCGGAGTAAGACATGATCGAAAAACCCTGGTACAAGAAATGGTGGGGCGTGCTTCTCATAATCTTCGGTGTGCTGACATTCGTTAACATAGCCACTCAAAAGTACGTGCTGATGTCCAAGGCGTTGGCCTACAAGATAGCAAACGAGGGCCGTACACTTGAATCCGCCAAGAACGTCGGATTTAAAAAGCTCGTATTTACCGATGGCTTCAATAACAGTTGGACTTATGATCTCACAAAGCCGAATGAATAATCCGCATATGCGACGAGCAGCACAACCCCGTTCACTAAGGAGCCTTGTATGAGCAACGGTGACCTTAACTGGATCGCCAATTTCATCTGGGGGATCGCGGACGACGTGCTCCGCGATCTCTACGTCCGCGGCAAATACCGCGACGTTATTCTGCCTATGACAGTCCTGCGCCGCCTTGACGCCGTTCTCGAACCGACCAAGCAGGCGATGCTCGACATGAAGACCTCGTTGGATAAAGTCGGCATCGTCCACCAGGACCAAGCCTTGCGGCAGGCGGCCGGTCAGGCCTTCTACAATACGTCCAGGTTCACCCTGCGTGACCTCAAAGCCCGCGCCAGCCAGCAGCAACTCAAGGCCGACTTCGAGGCCTATCTCGACGGCTTCTCATCGAACGTCCAGGACATCCTGGAGAACTTCGAGTTTCGCAACCAGATTCCTCGGCTCTCAAAGGCAGATGCCCTGGGCACGCTGATCGAGAAGTTGCTTTCGCCGGACATCAACCTAAGCCCCAATCCCGTCCTGAATGCTGACGGTTCGGTCAAGCAGCCCGGCCTCGACAACCACGCGATGGGGACGATCTTTGAGGAACTTGTCCGACGCTTCAACGAGGAAAACAACGAGGAGGCGGGCGAGCACTGGACACCGCGCGACGCCGTCAAGCTGATGGCACGGCTCATCTTCCTGCCCATAGCCGACAAGATCGAGTCGGGAACCTATCTCATTTACGACGGCGCTTGCGGGACAGGCGGCATGCTTACCGTCGCGGAGGAAACCCTTCAGCAACTCGCCGAGGAACAGGGCAAGCAAGTGGCCATCCACCTCTACGGCCAGGAGATCAACGCCGAGACCTACGCCATCTGCAAGGCCGATCTCCTTCTCAAGGGAGAGGGTGACGCGGCGGACAACATCGTCGGCGGTCCCCAGCATTCGACACTTGCCAACGACGCCTTCCCGTCTCGCGAGTTCGACTTCATGCTCAGCAATCCACCTTATGGGAAGAGTTGGAAGGGCGATCTCGAACGCTTGGGCGGCAAGGAAGGCATAAAGGACCCTCGTTTCGTGATAGAGCATGCAGGAGACCCGGAGTACTCGCTTATTACGCGGTCGAGCGACGGTCAGATGGTGTTCCTCGCCAACATGCTCTCCAAAATGAAGCACGGGACGGAGCTCGGAAGCCGCATCGCCGAGGTGCACAACGGCAGCTCTCTTTTCACCGGCGACGCGGGTCAGGGCGAAAGCAACATCCGCCGTTGGATCATCGAAAAGGACTGGCTGGAGGCCATCATCGCCCTGCCGCTCAACATGTTTTACAACACAGGCATTGCCACGTACATCTGGGTGCTGAGCAACCGCAAACCCGATCTTCGCAAGGGCAAGGTGCAGCTCATCGACGCCTCTCAGTGGTTCAAGCCGCTGCGTAAGAATCTCGGCAAGAAGAACTGCGAACTGTCCGATGAAGATATCCGTCGCATCTGCGACACCTTTCTCGCCTTCGAGGAGACGGAGCAGTCCAGGATCTTCCCCAACGCGGCCTTCGGCTACTGGAAGGTGACGGTCGAGAGGCCCCTGCGCCTCAAAGGGATTGACGCCAGCCGGGCCTATACCCCCAAGGAGATCAAGGCGCTTAAAGAGACAGCGGACCGCGACGAATCCGTCTCGCCTGTGATCAAGAAAATCCACAAGCCCGGCAAGGCCGCCCCGGACCCATTACACGGCCTCTTTGGAGTAACCTTCAACGGCAAGCGTTACGTCGTCGAATACGAGCCTGATCCCGACCTGCGGGACACCGAGCAGGTGCCTCTGCTTGAAGAAGGGGGCATCGAGGCCTTCCTGCGCCGCGAGGTCCTGCCCCATGCCCCGGACGCCTGGTATGACCCCGGCAGCGTTAAGACCGGTTACGAGATCAGCTTCACGCGCTACTTCTACAAACCGCAGCCACTGCGCACGCTGGAGGAGATCCGCGCCGATATCCTGGCGTTGGAAAAGGAGTCCGAGGGGCTACTCGCGGAGATCATAGGGGGAGGCCAGTCGCTGGAAAGCAATTAAAGATGGCTTTACTTATGGAATCACCGCTGACACCTTAGTAAAGGTAGGGTTTAACATAACCCTCAAAATAGATTATATTAAGAGCAGCGGTTACCAAAGGAAGGACCCATGTCGAAGCAGACTTCTTCCCGGGCAGGTCGGTATATCAGGCAACCTGCAGGCTATGATGCTTTCATTCCTGCACCCTTGCCGCCGAACCCGCCGTTGACCATCGATGAGTCCATGCAAACGCTTCTGTCCCAAGCTGACCGCGCGCTCGGCAGGCTTGATGGATCAATCCAGACTCTCCCCGACCCGGATCTGTTTGTCTTCATGTACGTCCGCAAGGAGGCGGTTCTCTCCAGTCAGATTGAAGGAACACAGAGTTCCCTCATCAATCTTCTGGAAGCCGAGGCGATGATCTTCTCCCCCGATCGGCCCGGTGACGTCAGCGAGGTCATCAACTACGTTCACGCCATGAATCACGGGCTCAGCCGGCTGGCATCCTTACCCATCTCAATCCGCCTCATCCGCGAGATCCACGAGCTCTTGCTCAAAGGGGTACGAGGCGCCCACAGTGAGCCGGGCGAGTTGCGCCGCAGCCAGAACTGGATCGGTCCCGCCGGCTGCACTCTGCTTGACGCAGCTTTTGTGCCGCCTCCTCACGAAGAGGTTCCCAAAGCCCTGTCAGACCTGGAATTTTTCTTCCATCGGCAAACGGCCATCCCCATTCTCATTAAGGTTGGTATGGCCCATGCTCAGTTTGAGACAATCCACCCCTTTCTCGACGGCAACGGACGGATGGGGCGTTTGCTCATCACCTTCCTTCTCTGCGAGGGTGGCATCCTGCAAAAGCCTGTTCTCTACCTATCGCATTATTTCAAGCAGCGTCGCAACGAATACTATGATCGTTTGCAGGCTGTGCGCGATTTCGGGGATTGGGAGGGCTGGCTCACTTTCTTCCTGCGCGGAGTGACGGAGGTTGCCGTTGAGGCAACCGAAACGGCGAGGCGTATCGTCGACTTGCGGGAGAGCCATCGGCGCCTTATCATAGGGAGTTTCGGCCGCGTCACCGCCGGCGGTCTCAAAGTACTCGAATCGCTGTACTCAAAACCGATTACAAGCGTGAAGGAAGTCCGCGCCCTCACCGGCATGACATTCCCCTCAGCCAGCGACCTGGTGAGGCGCTTTGTAGACGCCGGCTTGCTTACCGAGGTGACGGGTCGGGTCCGGAACCGACGCTTCAGCTATGCGCCTTATATCGCGATCTTTTCTGACGATGATAAACTGAGGGAACAGACACGATGATCGCAGACCTCAAACCCTATCCGGCTTACAAGGACTCCGGCGTGCCGTGGCTGGGGGAGGTGCCGGAGCATTGGGAGGCCCATCGGATTCGTAATGCTACTGAAATGCGTGTGAGCAACGTCGACAAACACATGAAGGACAACGAAGTACCAGTCCGGCTATGCAACTACGTTGATGTCTACAAACATGATCGCATCCGTCACGAAATGCCGTTCATGCGTGCTACCGCATCTCCAGAGGAGATCGTGCGATTTCGACTTGAGCGTTGGGACGTACTCATTACCAAGGACTCGGAGGCATGGAATGACATCGGTGTGCCAGCTTTAGTCGAGCATCCTGCCGATGACCTAATCTGTGGCTATCACTTGGCGCTTCTGCGTCCACAACGTGACCGTCTGAGTGGCGACTATCTATTTCGAGCTCTACAGAGTAATGCTGTGGCCCATCAGTTCCACGTGGCGGCGAACGGAGTAACGCGTTACGGGCTTTCACATGCTTCAATCAAGTCGATCTGGCTCCCAGTCCCGCCCCTCCCCGAACAAGCCGCTATAGTCCGTTTCCTTGACCACTATGACCGAAAGATCCGGCATTACATCCGTACCAAGCAAAAGTTGATCAAGCTGCTGGAGGAGCAGAAGCAGGTCATCATCCATAGCGCCATCACCCGTGGCCTCGACCCCAACGTCTGCCTCAAACCCTCCGGCATGGAGTGGCTGGGCGACGTGCCAGAGCATTGGGCAGTGGCACGACTGAAAACGTTAGTCTCCCAGGTGACGAGTGGATCACGTGGTTGGTCAAATTTCGCGGCAGACAATGGTCCATTGTTCATACGAATTGGTAACCTTACACGTTCGTCGATTGGACTTGACCTTACCGACACAGTCAGGCTCAATCTTCCCAAATTTGCGAGTGTTGAAGCGGAACGCACAAGGATTCAGAAAAACGATCTTTTGTTATCTATTACTGCCTATATTGGATCCGTTGCTGTCGTCCCCGGCAACCTCGGCGAAGCGTACATTAGCCAACATGTAGCCTGCTGTCGACCCAAAACGACAATAGCAAACATTAAATGGATCGCGTATGTTTTATTGTCGCCGGTTGGACAAACGCACGGGCGACTTTGCATGTACGGCGGCACGAAGCAGGGACTTTCGCTTGACGATGTGAAGAATTACGTCGTTCTGCTTCCGTCTCCTGAAGAGCAGAACGCCTTGGTTGAATGGATAGAGAATGCAGCCGAGAGTATAGATCGTGCGATTGAAATCGCCCACCGCAAGATCTCCCTCCTCCACGAATACCGCACTCGCCTCATCGCCGATGTTGTCACCGGCAAGCTTGATGTGCGCGAAGCGGCTGCGAATTTGCCGGATGAACCCACGGGGCCAGCGACGTTCGACGAGGCTGATGCCCTGACTGACAACGAGGAAACCGTAACCGAAGACCTTGACGGTGTTCATGAGGAGGCCGAGGCATGACTATTAATCGCTCCGTTGAATACCTGGTCGGACTAGTGAGAGAGCTGTGCAAGCTTCCTAACGAGACGGAATGGGTGACAGGGTACCTTACATGATATCATTAAATTACAGAACGTTATCTGTCAGGCAGGTACTTGATGGGTACTTGATGGAAACCGGGGTAAAGCCGATGCCAGCGAAGGGTTCTTTCAGCAACTCGTTAACATTGAAGAACCGCAAATTAACAATGGCGCTTCGACGTAAGGAAGGATTTTCATAACGATATCAAGGCAATAGCCTTTGTTAAAAATGGAGCGACGGCAGGTTGTCTAACAAAGAAAAACAAAGAGGGCATTCCGGGGTGCTCCGGACGACAAAGCATGTTCGACTCCATTGATGAGACACCGCCCGGAAGCTGATAAAACATGTCCCGTTTGGGGCGTAAGTTTTACTTGATGGGCACTTGATAAACCGACCGTTGTTATGGCGATCTTGGATCATAACAGACTGATTATGAATGCTTCTTATTGCATGAAGATACTTGATGGGTATTTGATGGACGAGATCAAATGAGCACAGACACATCAGAACGCGGCCTCGAAAGGCTGATCTGTACGGCGATGACGGGTGCGCCCTGTGATCCGGGCGCAGGACCAGCCGACGTGATACACGAACGTCCGGCGGCCTACGGGTCGGGCTGGATCTGCGGCGTTTCCGGGGACTATGACCGCGAGTATTGTCTTGATTTGGCTCAGCTCGCCGCCTTTCTGCGGATAACACAGCCGGAGGTTGCCGACGCTCTCGACCTTGGTCAGGACGGCCCGACGCGGCGTAAGTTTCTTGCCCGCCTGCAGGGCGAGATCAGCAAGCGCGGTACCATCGACGTGCTGCGTCACGGGATCAAGCACGGGCCGCACCACATCGACCTCTTCTACGCCACGCCCTCGCCGGGCAATGAGAAAGCGCAGGAGCGCTACGCGGCCAACCGTTTCAGCGTCACGCGCCAGCTCCGGTACAGCCGCGACGAGACGCAGCTCGCGCTCGACCTGGGGCTCTTCATCAACGGCCTGCCGATCGCTACCTTCGAGTTGAAGAACAGCCTGACCAAGCAGACCGTCGAGGACGCCATTCAGCAGTACAAGAGGGACCGTGATCCACGGGAGAAACTCTTCGAGTTCGGCCGCTGCGTCGTCCATTTTGCCGTGGATGATCACGAAGTACGCTTCTGCACGCACCTCAAGGGTAGGGCCTCGTGGTTCCTGCCGTTCAACCAAGGCTGGAACGACGGCGCGGGAAACCCGCCCAACCCCAACGGCCTCAAGACCGACTACCTGTGGAGGCGCATCCTCACCCGCGAGGGGCTGACGGACATCCTCGAAAACTATGCCCAGGTCGTCGAAACAAAGGACGAGAAGACCGGGCGGAAGAAGCCGGTGCAAATCTGGCCGCGCTTCCACCAACTCGACGTGGTGCGCAAGCTGCTCGCCGACGCAGCACGGCACGGTGTGGGTCGCCGGTACCTGATTCAGCACTCGGCAGGAAGCGGAAAGTCTAACTCAATCGCCTGGCTTGCCCACCAGTTGATCGGCCTGCGGAAAGACGAAGCAACGGTTTTCGATTCGATCATCGTCGTCACCGACCGGCGCATCCTCGACCAGCAGATCCAGGCCACCATCAAGCAGTTCGCACAGGTGGGCGCAACCGTAGGCCACGCCGAGCACTCAGGAGACCTGCGCAGGTTCATTGCCGAGGGCAAGAAGATCATCATCTCGACGGTACAGAAGTTCCCCTTCATCCTTGACGAGATCGGGAGCGAACACCGGGGGCGGCGCTTCGCCATCGTCATCGACGAGGCCCATTCGAGCCAGGGCGGGCGCACGTCAGCCGCCGTGTCGATGGCGCTCTCGACGGGAGGTGTCGAGGAGGACGATGAGACGATCGAGGACAAGATCAACCGGCTGATGGAGGCCAAGAAGCTCCTGCCCAATGCGAGCTACTTCGCCTTCACTGCGACGCCCAAAAACAAGACCCTGGAGATCTTCGGCGAGCCCTTCCCTGAAGGCGACAAGATCAAGCACCTGCCGTTCCACAGCTATACCATGAAGCAGGCGATACAGGAGGGTTTCATCCTCGACGTACTGACTCATTACACGCCCGTGGAGAGTTACTACAGGCTGGTCAAGAAGATCGAGGGAGACCCGGAATTTGACACGAAGCGGGCGAGGAAGAAGCTGCGGCGCTATGTCGAGAGCCACGATCACGCTATACGGCTGAAGGCCGAGATCATGGTAGACCATTTCCACGAGCAGGTGGTGGCGCTGAACAAGATCGGCGGCCAGGCGCGGGCAATGGTGGTGACGAGCGGCATTGAGCGCGCCATCCAGTACTACCATGCCATCCGCGACTACCTTGCGGAGCGCAAGAGCCACTGGAAGGCAATCGTTGCATTCTCCGGCGAGCACCAATACGGTGGTGTGACGGTATCCGAGTCCTCGCTCAACGGCTTTCCGTCCAGTCAGATCGCCGAAAGGATACGGGAGGACCCCTATCGGTTCCTTGTCTGCGCCGACAAGTTTCAGACCGGCTATGATGAGCCGCTACTGCATACGATGTATGTCGATAAGACCCTCTCCGGCATTAAGGCGGTGCAGACGCTCTCTCGGCTGAACCGGGCGCACCCCCGGAAACACGACACCTTCGTGCTCGACTTCATGAACGACGCCGAAACGATCCGCGACGCCTTTGCTGATTACTACAGGACGACAATCCTCTCCGAGGAGACCGATCCGGACAAACTCCACGACTTGAAAGCCGCCCTCGAAGGCTACCAGGTGTATGCGCCCGGCCAGATCGACAAACTGGTAGAGCTATACCTGAGCGGGGCCGACCGTGACAGGCTCGATCCCATCCTCGACGCCTGTGTGGCGGTTTACAGGGAACGGCTGGACGAGGATGGGCAGGTCGACTTCAAGGGCAAGGCCAAGGCCTTCACCAGGACCTATGGCTTCCTTGCGGCGATCCTGCCCTACACGAATGCCGGATGGGAAAAGCTCTCGATCTTCCTGAACTTCCTCGTGCCTAAACTGCCCGCACCCGTCGAGGAGGACCTCTCGAAGGGAATACTTGAAGCGATTGACATGGACAGCTATCGTGTTGAGAAGCAGGCGGCCATGAAGATCCAACTGCCGGACGCCGATGCTGAGATCGAGCCTGTACCCATGACCGGCGGCGGGCGCAAGCCCGAGCCTGAGCTTGACCTTCTGAGCAACATCATCAAGACTTTTAACGACCAGTTCGGCAATATTTCCTGGACCGACACCGACCGCGTCCACAGGCTGATTACCGAAGACATTCCGGCCAAGGTCTCAGCCGACAAGGCTTACCAGAACGCCAAACAGCACTCCGATAAGCAGAACGCGCGGATCGAGCATGACAAAGCTTTGACGCGGGTCATGACCGCAGTGCTGAAGGACGACACGGAGCTCTTCAAGCAATTCAGCGACAATCCCTCCTTCCGCAAATGGCTGACGGACGCGATCTTTGCTATGACCTACGCCTCGCCTCCTGCTGCCTGATAGCGGGTAACAAAATTCAGGAAAAACGATCAGTACAAAATCAGCACAATCTGGACGGTAAGCTGAATGGGAGATCGTGGTAAGTTATTGAAAAGAATGGTGGGCGATGAGGGTATCGAACCCACGACCTCTTCCGTGTGAAGGAAGCGCTCTCCCACTGAGCTAATCGCCCGAAACACTGTTAAAATATCACCTTACCCCCCATCCTTGTCAACCCGAAGTCCCTTGAAACCCGTGATACGTCAAAACCCTCCTGTTCTTTCTTTGCGCTCTTTGCGACTTTGCGTGAGACAATATTTCTTGACAGTGAACGATCGTTCACCTATAATGTACTTATGACTGCGCAGGATAGTGAAGGGAAGCTGAAGTCGAGGGTCGAAGCGATCACCCGGTTTTTTCAGACCCGGGGAAGGATGCCGAGCTTCTCGGAGATCGGCGAGATGACGGGTCTCCGCTCGAAAAACGCCGTATCCAAGCTGATCCTCCGTCTTGAAGGGATAGGGGTCCTCAGGAAGGATGCACGGGGAAGGCTCCTGCCCCTGTCGATGCGTGACAGCCTCAGGATGCTCGGCACTGTCGAGGCGGGCTTTCCGAGCCCCGCCGAAGAGGAGCTCGTGGACACTATTTCCCTCGACCGGCTGCTCGTGCAGAACCCGAACGCCACGTTCCTCCTGAAGGTGTCGGGCGATTCGATGTCCGGCGCGGGCATACTCCCCGGAGACATGGTGCTCGTGGACAGGTCCCGGCAGCCGAAAAGCGGCGACATCGTTGTCGCGCAGGTGGACGGCGAGTGGACGATGAAGTATCTGAAGAAGAGAGGGGATGCGGTCGTCCTCGTCCCGGCGAACCCGGAGTACAAGCCTATCAGGCCGAAGAAAGACCTCACGATCGCCGGCGTCGTCACCGCCGTGGTACGGAAATACCTGTAAAGGACATTAGTCATTAGTCATGACCTCTGTGTTCTCTGTGATCTCTGTGGCTGAACAGTTTCGTCTTTTCTTTCCGCTCTTTGCGGCTTTGCGCGAGACAAACTTACGGTGAATATGACTATGGACGGGACGCCACTCACAACACGCTCATGGCCGCGGGCCATTCTCCACATCGACGCCGACGCCTTCTTCGCGTCATGCGAGCAGGCGATCCATCCCGAGCTGCGGGGAAAGCCCGTCATAACCGGCAAGGAGCGGGGGATCGTTGCTGCCGCCAGCTACGAGGCGAAGGAACGGGGGATCAAAAGGGGGATGCGTCTTTTCGAGGTGCGGAAGGCCTGCCCTGACGCCGTCATTCTCCCTTCCGATTACGAGACCTACAGCCTCTTTTCCGTCAGGATGTTCGAGATCCTGAGGCGCTTTTCCCCTGACGTGGAGGAGTATTCCATCGACGAGGCTTTTGTCGACCTGACGGGGCTGAGGAGAATCTACCACGGACCCTATTCGTCGATAGCCGCCGAGATGCAAAAGACGGTCACCGCGGAGCTGGGTATAACGGTATCTGTCGGGGTGAGCCTCACGAAGGTGCTCGCGAAGATCGCCTCGAAACACAACAAGCCCCGGGGAATGACGGTGATCCCGGGGCGGGACATCCATCTCTTCCTGGACAGCCTCCCCCTTGAAAAGGTCTGGGGCATCGGGCCGAATACATATGAATTGTTAAGGAAATTAGGGGTCACGACGGCCCTCCAGTTCGCCCGGAAGGATGAAGCGTTCGTCAAAAGGCACCTCTCGAAACCCTACCAGGAAGTCTGGCAGGAGCTGAACGGCAGAAGCGTTTATCCGGTCAGCACGGAAAAGAAGAGCGCCTATCAGTCCATCAGCAAGACAAAGACCTTCACGCCGCCCTCGGACGACGAGACCTTCGTCTATGCCCAGCTCTCAAAGAACCTCGAGAACGCCTGCATCAAGGCGAGGAGATACGGTCTCGCGGCGACGAGGCTGATCGTGTTCATGAGGACCCGGGAGTTCAGGGACAGGGGTATCGAGATACGGTTGAGCAGGGCCACGTCCTTTCCCGCCGTGCTCTTCAAACCCCTGCGGCAGGCCTTTGACAGGCTGTTCAGCCCGCGGTCGTCATACCGTCAGACCGGGGTGGTCCTGGCAGGACTGGTGGAGGAGAGGAATGTCCAGTACACCCTTTTCGACGATGTCATGAAACTGGAGAAGCTGGAGAGGGTTTACAGCACTGTTGATATGCTGTCGGAGAAATTCGGCAAATACGCGGTGCAGCATGGATCGAGCATTCCCACGAAACTGCAGGCCCAGCACGAGGGGGCACGGGGGGATGTCCCGGTGCGGGTGTCGGAGCTCTTCAAAGGGGAGAACAGGAGACAGCGGCTGGGACTGCCGGTGCTGCATATAAAGGTATAAGTGCTATCACTGGAATCCAAAATAATCTGGCACAAGGATAGGGCATGATTTCTTCGCATAATAAACCCTTATCACCGCAATGAGATCTCAGGAAAGACGGGGCGAATGCGCCGAAAAGCATCGGTGCTGCGAAACCTCTGCCTTCCCGTGCAGACCATTGCAGACCAACGATCGAACAAAATTAACCTTTTACGGACACTCACACTGACACTGACACTGTTTTTCGGAGCGTTTTGCACCGTCTTTTCGTGCAAGGCAACCGTGAATTATGCTTCAGAAACCAAGCCCTATCCTCGTTTTCAAAGTCTCGCCGCAAACAATTTCCTTATCGTTGCATAGGCGGTATTTGCCTCCCCGGCGGCAGCGTCGATTATTTTGGATACGAAGGAAGCGCTGTTACGCCCTGCTGATCAGCAGGCAGACGGCATGGGCCGCGATCCCCTCGCCCCGGCCGGTGAACCCCATACCCTCGTTCGTCTTCGCCTTGATGCTGATCCGCGAGGACGGGATGCCCGATGCGGCCATGGCGGCCTTCATCGCCTCGATGTAGGGCGCAAGCTTCGGTCTTTCGGCGATGACGACGGAGTCGATCCAGGCGACTTCATATCCCGCCGACAGGATGAGCCCGTGGATGTGTTCGAGAAGGAGAATGCTCGACGCCCCCTTCCACCTTTCGTCCGTGTCCGGGAAATGTTTGCCGATGTCCCCGAGGCCTGCCGCGCCGATGAGGGCGTCGATGACGGCATGGCAAAGGACGTCGCCGTCCGAGTGGCCCAGGAGACCCCTGTCAAAGGGCACATCAACGCCGCCGATGACGAGCCTCCTGCCCTCGGCGAGGCGGTGCGAATCGTATCCGATGCCTATGCGCATGACTTCAAAAAGGCCTCGGCGATCAGCACGTCTTCCGGCGTGGTGACCTTGATGTTCCGGTATGAGCCCATGACGATCCTCACTGTTCCCCCGTACCTTTCCACGAGTGCGGCGTCATCGGTGGCATAGTAGTCGTCGGCCGTTGCCTTCTCATAGGCCGACAGCAGCGTTCCATGCCTGAAGACCTGCGGCGTCTGGACGGACCAGAGGAGATCGCGGTCCAGTGTCCTTGACACGACGATCTCATCGCCCGACGGACGGGCTTCCTTTATGGTGTCCTTCACGGGGACGGCTGCAATGGCGCCGTCTGCACCGTCGATGGCGCTGATCAATCTTTTGACGAGATCACCGTCGACAAGAGGCCGTGCGCCGTCGTGGATCAGGACGACCGGGAAGGACCTGCCGAGGTGCCTAAGCCCGTTCCGGACGGAATCCTGCCGCTCCTTTCCCCCTGCGATGGCGGGATCGACTCTCGGCACCGCGTAACGGGCCACGAGTTCATCGGTCAATGCCCGGTCCTCCTCTCTTACAACGGGGATGATTGTGCCGATCTCAGCAACTGATGCGAGGACTTCGAGTGACCAGATGAGAAGCGGCTTCCCGAGGAGGCTGTGAAAGGTCTTCCGGGTCCCTGTTCCGAACCGGGTCCCGACTCCCGCTGCGGGGACAATGGCGGCGACCCTGTCAGTACTCATCCTTCGGCTTCGCGAAGATCATCCTTCCCGCCGTCGTCTGGAGGACGCTCGTGACGACGGCGTCGGTGTTCTTGCCGATGAGTTTCCGCCCGTTCTCCACAACGACCATGGTGCCGTCGTCGAGATAGGCCACGCCCTGGTTGTATTCCTTGCCCTCCTTGGTGACGAAGAGACTGAGCAATTCGCCCGGCAGGACGACGGGTTTCAGCACATTGGCGAGCTCGTTGATGTTCAGGACCTGCACGCCCTGAACCTGGGCGACCTTGTTAAGATTGAAATCATTGGTGATGATCTTTGCGTGCATGAGCCGCGCAACGGCTATGAGCTTCGCGTCCACCTCCCTGATCTTCGGGAAGTCCTCCTCGACGATTCTGACCGTAATGTGCGACAGCTTCTGCATGCGATGAAGCATATCGAGACCCCGCCTTCCCTTGGTCCTCCGCAGGGGATCGGGCGAATCGGCGATATACTGGAGCTCCTGCAGGATGAACTGGGGGACGAGAAATGTGCCCTCCAGAAAACCGACATCGACAATGTCGACGATCCTGCCGTCGATGATGACGCTCGTGTCGAGGAGCTTCAGGTCCTCCTCGGCCTCCTGTCCCCTGAGCAGTTTTGTCACCGAAGGCACGGTGAGGTTCACACCCCTTGCCAGACCGGCGAAGAACCCCCCGTATCCGAGGACGGCGCTCAGCGCGAACGACAGGGGCAGTCGTGCGTCGTCAGGAAGAATGAAACGGAGGGGATAGAGGATGAGACCGGCGCAGACGATGCCGAGGAAGAGACCCAGAAGTCCGCCGGAGACGGTACCGAGAGTGAGACTCTTCAGGACCCGTTCAAGGAGGATCGAGAGGATGCCGAGGGCCGCGCCTGCCGCCGCGCCCGCCGGCGCGTAGCCGTAGCGCATGCCCAGGGCGGTTCCTGAGGCGATGAAGACGATGAAGATTATGATTCTCGCAAAGAACAATTATCCCCGGTCTCTCTTACGAAACGGCGCCATAAAAAGTCATTGAGTCATTATTGATAATATGAACACCTGTACCACTGTCATTGCCGCAAGCGAAGCGCGTCGGCAATCCTTCTGAACACCGGAAAGATTCCGGACAAGCCGGAATGACAAATCCTGGTGCAGTTCGATTGTTTAAACCAGATGACAATAACAAAGCCCGGAAGGCTTTGCATCATATCTGCCTTCTCGGGAACAGCGATATATGAAGCGTCTCATCAGGTGTTATTCCGGTGACAGCGCAATATAGAATTTCTTCCCCGAGCGGTTGACCAGGAGCGCGATGGTTTTGTCCGCCCTGAGCTGCGCCGTCTTCCTGTTGTATTCGCCGAGGCTGCCGACTCTCTGGCGGTCTATCTCCTGGATGACGTCACCCTTCT
This sequence comes from uncultured Nitrospiraceae bacterium, assembly GCA_963705105.1. Taxonomy (GTDB): domain Bacteria; phylum Nitrospirota; class Thermodesulfovibrionia; order Thermodesulfovibrionales; family Dissulfurispiraceae; genus CAVPIW01. The sequence continues at coordinate 102,502 of CAVPIW010000007.1, forward strand.
TGATGCCCGCCTCCTCGGCCGATGAGCCGGGTTCGACCCTGATGATGACCACTCCCTTGTCATCGCGGTCGAGGCCGAGCTGTTTCGCGATGGCGGCATTGAGATCGATGACGTCCACACCGTCAAGGGAGTTCCGCCCCCCCTTCATCTCGGGCGAGGAGCTCGGCACGAGCTCTCTCTTGTCGGCAGGCAACTGGGTGATGGTTGCAGTAATGGTCAGCTCCGTGTCCTGCCGCAGGATCTTTATCTTCACCTGGGTCCCGATCTTACTCTGGGCGACCATATTCCGCAGCGTCCCCACATCCTTGACCTTCTTGTCGTTGAATTCGAGGATGATGTCACCCCTCTGGATGCCCGCCTTCTGCGCGGGGCTTCCCTTGATCACGTCGCTCACGAGGGCGCCTTCGGTGACTTTCAGGCCGAAGCTCTGGGCGATGTCGGGGGTGATCTCCTGGATGGTGATGCCGAGCCACCCCCTCGTCACCTTTCCCTCCTTGATGAGCTGCTCCATGACAACGCGGACGATGTTGCTCGGAACGGCAAAGCCGATGCCCTGGTACCCTCCTGTTTTCGAGAAGATCGCCGTGTTTATGCCGATAAGCTCACCCGTAGCGCTGACGAGGGGTCCGCCGGAGTTGCCCGGATTGATCGCCGCGTCGGTCTGTATGAAGTCCTCGTAATCTGCGATGCCCACATCGGCCCTGCCGACGGCGCTGATGATGCCCATGGTGACGGTGTTGCTCAGGCCGAAGGGGTTGCCGATGGCGAGGACGAACTCGCCGACCTGGAGTTTGTCCGAATCGGCCCAGGGGATGACGGGGAGACTCTTTGCGTCGATCTTGATGATCGCGATGTCCGTTTTCGGGTCCGACCCGACGATCTTCGCCCTGAAGCTCTTCTTGTCGGCGAGAAGCACCTTGATGTCTTCCGACTGCTCGACGACATGATTGTTCGTGACGATGAACCCGTCGGCCGAGACGATCACGCCGGAGCCGAGGCTCTGCTCCCTGAATTTCCTGGACCGCCCGTCATGGAAAGGATAGAAGAAGTCGAAAAAGTCGTCAAAGGGCGTCGGCTGCCGCCTGACCGTTTTCGTGCTCGATATGTTTACGACGGCCGGCGAAACGGCCCGGACGATTTCCGAGAAGGCCTTTCCCGTCTCCTCGATATGCTTCGGGACCCGCGGGGCGAACTGCGTGTATTGGGGCGTCGTGGATTTGCTCAGGAAATAATACGTCACCCCTCCGAGAAGGAAACCCAGGAGGAGCACCGCGGGAATCCAGATGAAACGGTTTTTCATGTGTTTATTTTAACATGAATTTTCTGACATCCCCAACACGCAGGGTGATCCTGTTCGAGTCGAGGTATTCAAGAAAAGGCAGGGCGTACTTCCGGGAGGTGTCGAGGAGGTCTCTGAATTCGGCCACGGTCATCTCCGGTTTTCTGGAGAAGAAACCCTTCAGAAGGGAGATGAGCCTGTCGTAATGCTCCTTCGTTATGTACAGGGAGTCCTGGATCCTGACGAGCGTGCCTTCCTTCGAGAGGAGACGGAGCAGGTCGTTGACCTCTTTCTCCCCCATGGAAAAACGCTCCTGGAGCTCTTTCTTCGTCGACGGCTGAAAGGCCTCCTTCCCGAGCAGATCCACGATCTTCGCCTTGAGGTCTTCGTCGCCCTTCGAGAGGGAGACGCGGAATTCGCCGTGCCTCAGGACCTCCTTGTCGACGACGACGTCTTTGATCAGGGGCAGGAGAACGAAGGCGCCGTCGTCTATTTTCCGCTCCGCCTTCAGCTTTGCCTTCGCCTCTTCCTTCGGCATCCCCGTCTTCAGGGGGTTCGCCTTGTGGAAAGACAGGAGAAGAGACTTCAGGGCCTCCCGGAAGGCCGAGAAGACGTCGCCGTGAAAAAAGACATCCTGGGCCTTCACGATCTTCCCCTTTCCGGCGAGCGTGTCGAGGGCGGATCTGATCTCCTGGCGGTCACCCTGGACCCACCCCTCGATGTCGGAACAGGTTCGGCCCTGGTATGCCGACATCCTGATCTTCGTTTCGATCTTGTCGATGGGATTTCCCTCATCAAAGAGGACGAGGTCGGCGATGCCCGACTGCTTTCGTCTCCTTGCCGGCTGCGGATCGAGTATCTGTCCGCCGCCGATCGTTTCAAGAGGTGAAAAGCGCCTGATAATGTACCGGTCACCGGAGAGGACGACGATAGGTTCTTCCAGCCGGAACTGGCAGAAGCAGGACCCGCCGGCCTTGACGTCATCGGCGTCATAGATGATGATCCTGGCGATCGTTTCTGCGGTGCCCGAATAAAAGTGGACGAGGCTCCTGCTCTTGACGACGGGGGCGTCGGACAGCATGTCGAGCTTTGCATCGATGGCCTTCGTCGGAACGAACCGTCCCGGCGTCACGACGACGTCCCCCCTCTTCAGAAGCGCCTTCTCTATGCCCTGGAGGTTCACGCCGATCCTCTGACCCGCCACGGCCCTGTCGACGGCGGCGCCGTGGCTCTGGAGCCCCCGGACCTTGCTCGTGTAACCCGACGGGAGGATCTCGACGGGGTCGTCAAGGGAGATCGTCCCCGAAAGGGCCGTCCCGGTGACGACGGTGCCGAAGCCCTTGAGGGTGAATACCCGGTCGATGGGGAGCCTGAAGAGACTGTTGACCAGCTTCGGCTTCACCGTCATGGCGATGTCGTGGATTTTCTCCTTGAGCATGTCGACACCGTCGCCCGTCCGTGCCGAAACGGGTATGATTTCGGCGCCGTCGAGAAATGTGCCGCTGACGAACCCCCTCACGTCATCGATGACGAGGGCGAGCCAGTCCTCGTCGACGAGATCGGTCTTTGTGATCGCCACGATGCCCGCCTTTATCTTGAGCAGCTCGCAGATGGCGAGATGTTCCCTGCTTTGCGGCATGACCCCTTCATCGGCGGCGATGACCATGAGGACGATGTCGATTCCTCCGGCGCCGGCCAGCATGTTCTTGATGAGGCGCTCATGGCCCGGGACGTCGACAATGCCGACGGTGAGGCTGTCGGGGTAAGAGAGGTTGGCAAAACCAAGGTCTATGGTGATGCCCCGCTCCTTCTCCTCCTTGAGCCGGTCGGGGTCCGTGCCGGTCATCGCCTTGACGAGAGAGCTCTTGCCGTGGTCGATGTGGCCGGCAGTGCCGAGAACGACGTTCCTTACCGTTGACTGTGCCACACCCGTCACCGGGACCTCTTCACGAAGGCGTCGAAGTTCTTCAGGATCTTCAGGCCCAGGTCCTGGCTCTTTTCAGGATGGAACTGCGTGGCGAAAACGTTGTCCTTCCAAACCATGGAGACGAAATCAACGCCGTAGTCCGTGCGGCCCGCGATGATCGACTCCTCGTCGGGAGAGACGTAATAGGAATGGACGAAATAAAAATAGGATTCGTCGGCTATATCATCGAACAGGGGTGGACGGCGGACGAGCCGGACGGTATTCCATCCCATATGAGGCACCTTGAGGTCGCTTCGGCCGTAGACGCCTGCACCGTCTTCATAAAACCGGAATTTTACCACCCTGCCGGGCAACACGCCGAGGCCCCGGCAGAAGCCGAACTCCTCCGACTCGGCAAAAAGGATCTGAAGTCCCAGGCAGATGCCGAGATAGGGTTTGCCGCTATCGATCCCTTTGACGATTGCGTCGAGGAGCTTCAGGTCGTCGAGATTTTTCATGCAATCCTTGAAGGCGCCGACACCAGGCAGGACGATTCCCCTTGCGTCGGCAATCACGGCGGCATCGGACGTGATCCTCACCTCCGCGCCGACCTTCTGGAACCCCTTCTCGACGCTCCTGATGTTGCCCATCCCGTAATCAACAATCGCGATCATATGATTCCCTTGTCTTACCTTGCAGTTTTATGAAAAGGCGGGCCGAATCGCCTCTATGCTTTTGTTAAATTATTAAATATCACCGGTGTCCAAAATAATCCGACACGAGGATAGGGCATGATTTCTTCGCATAATAAACCCTTATCACCGCAATGAGATCTCAGGAAAGACGGGGCGAATGCGCCGAAAAGCCTCGGTGCTGCGAAACCTCTGCCTTCCCGTGCAGACCATTGCAGACCAACGATCGAACAAAATTAACCTTTTACGGACACTCACACTGACACTGACACTGTTTTTCGGAGCGTTTTGCCCCGTCTTTTCGTGCAAGGCAACCGTGAATTTTGCTTCAGAAACCACACCCTATCCTCGCTTTCAAGGTCTCGCTGTTAGCTATTCATTTTCCAATCATTCTCTGTGCTCTCTGTGACCTCTGTGGCTGAACTGTCGTTTTCTCCTTTTCTTGCGCACTTTGCGTCTCTGTACGGAAAATAGGGTTTTCTTTCTCTCAGCAGCCGGCAATGAGATCAGGGATTGAAGTGATTCCTCTCTACTGACTATTGACTACTGTCTACTGCCGTACCATTTTACCACAGGACAAACAGTTTTTTTATGTTCTCCCATTCGTCTGCGGGGCTTTCAGGCCTCTTCATCGCAAAGGCGGCAGCAGTCTTTATCCGCCTGCCTCCGCCAGGCTCTTCGCGGACGATCACGGCGCCGTCCCGGTCGGTCCTGAGGACCTGTGAGCCCGTCAGGGCCGTGAGGACTTCCTCGTGAGGATGCCCGTACCGGTTTCCGCGGCCGGCGCTGATCACGGCGATGTCGGGAGAGACGGCATGAATGAATTCCTCCGTAAACGACGACCTGCTGCCGTGGTGAGGCAGCTTCAGTATGTCGCTCTTCAGGTTCGGGCCAAGGTGAATGAGGTCTTCCTGGGCCTCCCTGCCGATGTCTCCCGTGAAGAGGACCGAGAGGTCCCGGCCCCGGATGCTCAAAACCAGCGAATCGTTGTTCACCTCGTCACTCCGGGACATGGAATAGAAGCGCTCATGGGGATGGAGCATCGTTATAACATACCCCTCTCCTTTCACTTCGTCCCCCCTCTGCAGCGCCCTGTGCGTGACTCCTTCCGGATATCCCTCGTATATCAGTCTGCCGTTGTCCCAGATTTCACCGACCCTGAACCTCCTCGTGAGGTACTCGAACCCGCCGGCATGGTCGGACTGGCCATGGGAGATGACAAGGGCATCGATGGCGCCGATGCCTGAGTATCTGAGCAGACCGGCAACGGCGAGCCCGTTTCTTCCCGTGTCGACGACGACGGTTTTCCCGTCGGGCAGCCTGATGACAGCCCCGTCGCCGTGTCCGACATCGACGACGGTGACGCTCAGCGACGGTTTCTCGATCAGTTTCATACCGGCATAGATCATGAACAGGACGGTGGCCGTGCACACGGGAATGAGCCAGGCCCCGCCCGACAGCCTCTGCAGCCGCCCTTTAATCGTTCCCCTCTCCTCCGGCGGATGCAGCCGAACACTGAGGGCGATGGTCAGGAACAGGCAGGCGTAAAAGACGATCAGCAGGATGAGGGGGTAATGGGGAATCCTCAGGGACGCAAAGCGCCACTGGCCGACCTGATGAATCAGGCCGAGCACGCCGGCCGTCATCCCGTCGATGAAGGCGGCGAAGGGAAAGATGCCCGTCACGATGAAGATGAGCGTCGACAGCAGCGTGAGGGGCAGGAGGACGAAACCGATGAAAGGGGTGATGAAGAGATTCGTCAGGGGTGAGACGATGGAGGCGGCATGGAACGTCAGCGCGATGAGCGGCGCCGTCCCGGCCGTTGCGGCAATGGAGACGAGTGACGATGCGGCCGTCAGGCGGAGCGCTTTGCGCGCGAGGCCTTCGGCGGGGCGAATATCGTCCTCAAGCCCATCCTGCCCATCCGCACTGTGCCCACGCCGCCCTTCCCCACCCTCCCGTGCCCTTTCCGTCACCATGCCGATGCAGAGCACAGCGACGAAGGAGAGCTGAAATGAAAGGTCCCTGAGAGCACCGGGGTCGGCGAGGACGATGACGACGGCGGCGAAGAGGACCGTGTTGAGCCAGAACCCGCGGCGTTGAACGAGGAGTCCGACGATGAAGAGGCTGATCATGATGAATGACCTGACCGCCGGGATGCTGGGCGATGCGAGGGCGAGATAGGCCCCGAGAAAGGGAAAGGCAAGCGCAGCAGCGACCTGCGTGGGCGTCAGGAAGAGGGTGAGCCGCACGAGGATACGCGCCGGCAGCAGCTTCAGGGAGAACCGCAGGAGCCCGAAAAGGACACAGAAGAGGAGGCCGAAGTGGGTGCCTGAAATGCTAAGGATATGGGCCAGCCCCGTCGCGTTGAAGTCCTCCCTCATGGCGGACGTCACGAAGGAGCGCTCTCCCGTCGTCATCGCCATGAGGAAAGCGGCCGAGTCATGACTCATGTCGCTTTTCATCCGCCTATTGATGTCTGACCTTAGCGACCCGATCAGGCCCGGACCGCTCCCGGAAACCTCCTGCACATCCACGGCAAAGGCAGTGAGGACAGGATCTTCCGTCCATGGGTTCAGGAGAAAGGCGTCTCTGGGCACCTGCGCCGTAATGTGATACGTTTTGCCCGGCACGAGGGGACTGTTATACAGGAGCCTCACCTCTTCGGGATGGAAGGTCCTTCCCTCTTCATCCCTCACCTCCCTCACATCGAGGGTCTGCGAAAACAGGACCTGCCTGCGCGATACTTCGACAGGCTCGGTGGCAACGATGCCTTTCAGGGAAATCGTTTTTCCGGCGATCTCCTGCAATGGGATGTCAGGACGGGAAAAAGCCTGGGCGTAGAGGAACCCCGCCGCGACCGCCACCGCCACGACAAAGGTCTTCTTTGCGGCTGACACGAAACGGGATGATGTTGGCCCTGTCCGCAGCGTCGCTGTGACGCCGGAAACGATGATGCCGAGGGCGGCGAGGAGGAGTCCCGTCAGAGGGAAGAGAGTCCTTATAAAGAAGACCGCGCAGCCGAACAGAAAAGAGGCGAAAAGAATCATCGGCGATGCTGCTCGCTAACCTTATCGCTGCAACAGGACCGCCGGAAAGGCGGGGTGTATGCGCCACCAAATAGTAGACAGTAAACAGTAGACAAAAAACGGAACCAATCCGCGAACACCAGACGGGAAGGCTGATGTGGTGAAAAGCCTTTCCTCTAAGATACCTTGTTTATCCCCAGACCACCCTTTGCCGTATCTGTTGATACCGGAAGCCCGTCAGGCAGCAGGCGCTGAACACCTCGATATGTCTCATCATCGCATTGGAAAGGCTTTGAACCATATCTGCCTTCCCGGCGGCACCGTCGCCTTCGGCAAGGCTTTGAGGCGCTTCGCCCCGCCTTTTCATGCACCTGAAAGGTTACTCCTGCGCCCCAAGTCGTCTGCCGATCTCGTCTGCGATATCCTGTGCGGCGGACTGCGCCAGGTCATGGCTGTCGCACTCGACCATAACCCGTATCTTCGGCTCCGTCCCGGAGGCGCGGACGAGCACCCTGCCCCTCTGCCGGAGCCTCTTTTCCGTCTCGTCGATGACCTTTCTGATTTCCGGGACGTCCCTGAAGTTTCTCTTCCCGGCGACAGGCACATTGATGAGGATCTGCGGGAAGAGCTCGAATCCCCTGAGCAGCTCCGACAGTGACATCCCCTTTTTTCTCATGAGGTAGAGGACCTGGAGCGCCGTGATCGGGCCGTCGCCCGTCGTGTTGTAATCGAAGAAGATGATGTGCCCCGACTGTTCTCCGCCGATATTGTGCCTGCCCCTGACCATCTCCTCGACGACGTAGCGGTCGCCGACCTTCGTCCTCACGAGTTTGATGCCCCGGTCTGCCAGGAATCTTTCGAGCCCGAAGTTGCTCATGACCGTCGCGACGACGCTGTCGCCGTTCAGACGGTCTTCACTCTTCAATTCCGCTGCCCAGATGCCCATGATCATGTCCCCGTCGACCATGGCGCCCCTCTCGTCGACAAAGAGGGCCCTGTCGGCATCGCCGTCGTGGGCGATCCCGAGATGGGCGCCCGTGTCCTTCACCTGCTGCGCGAGACTCTCCATGTAGAGGGAGCCGCACTGGTCATTGATGTTGATGCCGTTGGGATGATCGTTCAGGACGATCACCTCGGCGCCCAGCTCCCTGAGGAGCCAGGGGGTGATCCTGTAAGCGGCCCCGTTCGCCGTGTCGATGACGACCTTGAAACCCTCGAGGTTCACGCCCCTCGGTATGGTCGATTTGATATATTCGATGTACCGGCCGTCGGCGTCTTCAAGCCTGTAGGCCCTGCCGATCTGCTCTCCCCGCGGTCTCTTGCCGGGAAAGTCATCGCTCAGGACAAGCCTCTCGATCTCCTTCTCCGTCCCGTCGGAGAGCTTGAACCCGTCGGACGAAAAGATCTTGATGCCGTTGTCGTCGAAGGGATTGTGGGAGGCGGAGATGACAATGCCCGCATCGAGCCTGAGGGTGCGTGTGAGGAAGGCGATTCCGGGTGTCGGTATGGGACCGACGAGGGTCACGTTCATCCCCATGGAACAGATGCCGGATGTCAATGCGCTCTCTATTACGTAGCCGGAGAGTCTCGTGTCCTTGCCGATGAGCACCATGTTCCTGCCGTGATTGGTCTTCACGACCGATGCGACGGCCATGCCGATCCTGAGGACCTGCTCGGGAGTCATGGGGGACCTGTTCGCCCTGCCCCGGATACCGTCAGTGCCGAATAGTTTCATTTGCCCGCCCCCTCTATCCTGATTTTCACGTTCACGTCGGAGATCTTTGTCCTGATATTCCTGCCGTCCATGTTCAGCCGCACCTCCTGCTCCAGGTTCGCCCGGAGACCCGTTATGTCGATCGGCTCCGTCTTGAGGACGACGACTCTCGCGATTTCCGTCCTGGCGCCTTCGATCTGGATCACCTGCGGGGTGATCTCGACGGAAAGGACCCGGTAGCCGCGGTCGAGCGTGCCGGAAAGGACCGCCCGGACCGGCACCACCTTTGTTATCGACTGATCGAGAGCAACCTTCACGCTTGCGGGGTCTATCCTGAGCACCTTGACGGAGCGGGGAGAAACGACGTTGCCGCTGTCGATCATGTATGTGTTTTCCCCGATTTTCGCGTCCGACAGGTCTACGACGACCCTCACGTCCATGGGGCGAAGATTCTTGAGGACCCTCTCATGGGCCTTGATGTTCAGGCTCGCCTTCTTGATGCTCTGCTTCAGCAGCTCCGTGCCGACGGGGACATTCTTGAATTCCAGGGAGGCGTCGACGATGATCTCCGATTGCCCGCGCTGGGTGATGAAGAACCAGAGGGATAGGGCGAGCACGACGGAAAGGACCTTGAACGCGAGGTTGTTGAGCAGTAACTTCTTCATCCGACGGCGACGGACTGCGCGCTCCTCTCTTTCGGCTTCGCGAAGAGGTCCGTCAGCAGGTCTCTCAGGGAACCCATGTCCATGGGACCATCGATGACGCCGGCGATCGAAACGGAGACGGTCCCCGTCTCCTCGGAGACGATGATCGCGATGGCATCGGTCTCCTCGCTGATCCCGATCCCCGCCCTGTGACGGGTCCCGAGAGATTTGCTGAGCTCCGGGCCGAGGGTGATCGGCAGGAAACACCCCGCCGCGACGACCCTGTTGCCGCGGATCACGACGGCGCCGTCATGAATGGGCGATGTCGGATGGAAGATGGACAGGAGAAGCTCCTTTGTCACACGGGCATCGAGGGACGTGCCGATCTCGACGTATTCATTGAGACTCGTTTCCCGCTCGATGACGATGAGGGCGCCGATCTTCCTGTTCGCCAGGGCGATGGAGGCGCGCACGATCTCGTCGAGGGACCGCAGCTCCTCGGCGGAGGTCAGGTTCTTCAGGAAGGACGTCTCGCCCATCTGGGCGAGGGCCTTCCGGATTTCGGGCTGAAAGAGGATGATGATACCGATGACGACCTGGGCGAGAAAGCTCTGAACCATCCATTCCATGGTGTCGAGCTCGAAGAACTTCGAGACGATCGAGACGACGAGAAGGATACCGAGGCCGGCGATCATCTTGGCGGCCTTCGTGCCCTTGATCAGGAGGAGAAGGCGGTAAAGGATGATCGACACGAGGACGATGTCGAGCACGTCCTGCCACCGGATCTGGCTAATCAGCTCCCACAACACCTGCCTGCTCCTTCAGTGTTTTTTGATCAATAATTATACCACAGGGACAGTAGACAGTAGACAAAAGGCAGAATTCAGAATACAGAAGTCAGAAGTGAGAAAAGCGATCGGTAACGAATCCAGTCCCCGATTCCTGTTCCCGGATCTCCCATCTCCAATCCCCGATCATCCTCGATGGTGTCATTCCGGCTCGTCCGGAATCCTTCTTTCAATAATCTAATCTCTGATCCCTAATCCCTCATCTCTGTCTTTTCCCCCTTTGTCGGAATCTCTTACATATAGTAGGGAGGCAATGAACCGATAGCTTGTCTGTGCGCCTTCATCTGTCATTCCCGCAACCCCGTATCTGAAACGGGGGCGTCCGCAATCCTTCTTTCAATCAATAATCCTGTCTCTAATCTCTGCTTTCATATCTCTGCTTTCTCATCTTTTCGGAATTCTTTACAGAAAATCGGGTCTAAATCTTATGACACATACACTGTGGACGTTGTTATTCATCTAATTAATTGAATTGCATGAATTTGCATAAAAATGACCCTTTGGGGATGGCAAGCATCGTCTTGTCGGATTTTTTTACAAAATGAGACTGAGACGATCAGAGATCGCAGCTTTTCCATATATATCAAAGCACTTATTTTATAGCATACTTCTTGCAAACTAAAGTGTAGGAGGATTTTTTACGGGATTTAGTCTCGTCAAGACCAGATGCTGTTTGCATTTGACGAATTACAAACTGATTTCGGCTGTTGAACGAAAGTGAGGTAGAATTATGAAAAAAGTTTTACTATTCATTTTTTCTGCTGTGGCTTTAACATTGCTGGGTGCAGCAGTTGCATTCGCTGGTCCAGCGAGCCTCGGCGACTTAGTCTGGGACGACAAGAACTTCAACGGTCAGCAGGACAGTGAGGAGCCGGGGATTCCTGATGTGATCGTAACGCTGTACAATTGTGACGGTACGGCTGCCAAGGACAACAACGGCAACCCCGTGGATCCGGCGACTACGAATACTTATGGAAACTATCTGTTCAGCAATCTGACTTCGGACAGAAGCTACTATGTGGTGTTCTCGAACCTACCGTTGGGCTATGTATTCACAACGCAGAACACAGGCTACGACGCGACGGACAGCGATGCAAACCGGACGACCGGCAAGTCGGAGCCGTGCGTGACGCTGGGTTCGCGTGAGATTAACCTGACGGTGGACGCCGGTTTAGTTAAGTCCTGCAACGGGACCATCGGCGACTTTGTCTGGAACGACGTCAACAGGAACGGCATACAGGAAGCAGGCGAGCCGGGCATTGCCGGTGTCGTGCTAACGCTCAGCACAGGTGCTACTGCCACTACTGATGGAAATGGCTACTATCAGTTCACGGGCCTCTGCCCGGGCACCTACACGGTGACAGTCACGACGCCGCCACCGGGCTATACCCCTACCACATGCGAGGCGCCAGGCAGCACCCCAGCGAACGACAGCAACTGCAGTGGTACGACAAATCTGACAACCGCCAATCCCTCAGATCAGACCATCGACTTCGGGTATGTATTGCCTTGCACGGGTGAGATCGGGGATTACGCCTGGGTTGACACGAACCGGCAAGGGTGCCAGGATGTCAATGAGCCTGGCCTTGCGGGTGTGACGGTGAAACTGTACGCGGGCTGCACTGGGAGCCTCACTCCCGTCGCCACGGCCGTCACTGATGAGAATGGATTTTACCACTTCACGGGTCTGTGCGCCGGAAGCTACCAGGTTGTGTTTGAAACCCCGACAGGTTACGACCCGACCGCGCCCGACCAGTGTCTTGATACAAACCAAAATAATGATGACACGAGGGACAGCGACTGTTCGCAGGGCTTGATCTGCGTGAATCTGCCTACTGATAACTCTACGAATCTCACCATCGATTGCGGCTATGTGCCCCCGCCTAAATGCGATCTCGTGCTGGAAAAAACCTGCGAGGTGCCTTCGCCGCCGCCGGGGCCTTTCGTCTGCAGCAGCGCAAAGCCGATCGATGCGATTACGATGATCTGGAACGGAAGCCAGCCTATCAACATCAAAGCCTGGAAGGGCGCCATCGGTAGTACTTTGCTGGCAACGATCAATGGCATAGCGACTGGCAAGGAAGTCACGGTCAGCGGGTATGCCGGATCACCGAACGATGTGATCTGGGAGATCTTTGATGCCACGACCGGGGTGAAGATCGGCAATTCGACTTTCCACCTCTCCTGCTCGGATGTCGACATGAACGGGCCGGAAGACTGCGGGAGGACGGAAGGCGACGGCAAAGCACTTAGCGGTTACATCAACAGCTGGATCTTCGAGGGAATGGCCGGGAACGGCCAGGCTCTGGATTGCACACCTCAGCCTACGGAGCCTACCAACGAATGTGTAACCCAACTCGGCCCCGTGCCTGATTGCACAACAGCGGGCAAGCCGACCAGCCTGACCTTCCGCTATACCGGAGGCGGCTGCGCAGCGAGCAGCAATACACAGGCTCCGGACAAGGCCGTCTGTACGGCGACACCGACAGGAGGTATTGTGGACGGATCGATTGCCGTGCGGGCTGCAGGAAACTCCAGCCTCACCAGTGATGTTTACGGAGTATCTCCCACGACAGTGGTTGAAGGCTTTGAGTTCACGCTCACCTTCGGAGGCAGCACATTTAAAGCCGATTCCTATGTGGAAATCAAGGACAACAACGGGGTGAAGGAGCTGAACAGGATTCACACCTCCTGCTCGCAGCCTCTGAAGGTGGGGGATGTGTTCGGCAGCCTGGAACTGGTGGCCTTCAACGGCCAGACAGCAGGAAATGAAGTGATCTACACCTATACTTTAACGAACAACGGCGATGCCTTGACGAATGTCACATTGTCTGATGACAAGTTGGGCAATGACATCATCGACCCTCCGGCCAATCTTGATTCCGGAGAAACAAAAACCTTCGAAGTTATCGTTGAACTGACAGGATCGGTCATAAACACTGCAACCGCCACCGGGTATCTGTTTGGCAATCAGGAATGCTCGGCAACTGCCTCTGCAACAGTGACCGTTCAAGTGCCCCAGGTTCCATTTGTGTGCTCTGAGGCCAAGCCCATCAACTCGATCTCTATGGTCTGGAGCGGCACGCAGACTGTCAAGATCAAGGCATGGAAGGGCGCTGTGGGAAGCACGCTGTTGGCGACTATCGATAACATAGCACCTAGTCAGAAGGTCACTGTGACCGGGTATGCCGGATCACCCAATGATGTTTATTGGGAAATCTTTGAAGCGGGCACATCCAACAAGATAGGCACATCCACCTTCCACCTGTCCTGCTCCGATGCCGACATGAACGGCGCTGAGGACTGCGGCAAGTTCGAGGGTGACGGGAAGGGCAAGATCGGCTTCATCAACGACTGGCTGTTCGCAGGCATGGCAGGCAACGGTCGCACATTGGACTGCGGACCTGTGACCCCGCCTCCGCCGCCGAACATCAATGTCTTCGGATCTTCGGTTCCCACTGTGGACAAGAACAAGTTCTACTGGAAACTCACCAATGATGGACCGGATACGGCATTCATCACCAAGGTGGAAGTGACTCAATGGCCGGCCCAGCAGGGCAAACTGAAGAAGATCAAGCTTGACGGCGATGTTGCAGCAGACCCTGCAGACATTCCGTGGCCTGGACCCGCAGTCATCACGATCTTCTCCTCCGATGTGAACAAGAAGCAAATCGCCGCAGGTCAGACCCGGACCTTCAACATCGAATTCGAGAAGGACTACCTGCTGGATACTACCAGCCAGTACAAGTTCACTATCACCTTCGAGGGAGGCAAGACTCTGAGCTGGAACATGCCTTAGCTCGGAGCCGCTTTCCCCGACTCATCGGGCGACCCACAAGGGTCGCCCTTTTTTATCTGTCAAAGGAGGTTCCTGTAAAGGTACCGTCTTTGTAGCCGCAGGCTTTAGCCTGCGTTTGCAATGCACTAAAAACACAGAACCCACGCAAACTGAAATTTGCGGCTTCATTCTTAAATCAAGATATCTGCGGGCTCCTGCGCGCTTTGCGGCTTTGCGCGAGATGGTCTTTCACAGAGGCAGAACGGTCCGCCCGGGGAGCAGACCCTACATCATCATTACATCCCATTCAGCAAGCCTTTGAGCGCTTTATCACCTTTCCGAAGGCGTCTGCAATGATAAGGTAAACTTGACATATATGCATAATATGGTCATACTCATGCATATATATGTAAGCGTGAGGTGAAGCCGTGAGAACAACACTGAACATTGAGGATCACCTGATCGAGAAGGCGTCCAGGATGACCGGGATCAAGGAAAAAACCACGCTGGTCAAACTCGGACTGGAGGCGTTAATCGCAAGAGAAAGCGGGAAGAGACTCGCAAAGCTGGGAGGAACGGAAAGGCAGCTCAAAGCCATACCACGGAGGAGAACTCTGTAAAATGGTGCTTGTCGATACATCCGTATGGGTCGTTCATCTGCGTGAAACGCATGGCCATCTCGCAGAATTGCTCAATAATGGAGACGTGGCATGTCATCCGTTCATTATCGGTGAGCTTGCATGCGGAAATCTCAAGAATAGGGCTGTGATACTCTCTCTTCTGCAGGACCTTCCCATGGTGTCCGCGGTGGAGCACGAAGAAGTGCTGGCGTTTATCGACGGTCATAGGCTTATGGGCAAGGGACTGGGCTACGTAGACGTTCATCTTCTCGCTTCTGCCGTCCTATCGGGCCTTCCGCTATGGACATTGGACAAGAGACTGAGTCAGGTTGCCGACATGCTGCGGCTCAAATACGACAAGAAATCCGGATAAATATCTGCACCAAATTAACTTTGTAGTTGCATAGAAAGGCGGGGCGAAGCGCCTCAAAGCCTTGCTGAAGGCGACGATGCGCCTCGTCAGGTTTGTCTTTCAGGATTCCACTCTTCGTGTGATCGACCATTGGCTTGAAAGGTTGTCTTCTATGAGGGTTGCGGTGTCGCCGCATCAAGGTTTTCGGCGCATACACCCCGCCTTTCCCGGGAGTGTATTGCAAAGATAAGGTGTTACCCCCTTTCCAAAGGGGGAATAGAATAGGTAGTTGTTTCTATATATCTTTGCGCGCTTTGCGGCTTTTCGCGGGATGGTCTTTCACAGAGACAAAACGGTCTGCTCCCCGAGCAGACCCTACATCGTCATCTAAACGTCATACTCAGCAGGACGCTGAAGCTCTTGCCTTTTTATGCAAAGACTGGGTTATATTCTTGATACCGATGTCACGCAGCCGCCGGTATGATCCGGTGAGCTGCCCACGGCCGAAAACAGCGATGCGGGGCCCAAAGCACCTTGCAAATTCTCGAATACATTGATCTCGACCGTTCCCGGGTGGCCCGTCAGTATCAAAAGCTGATCGGCTACCTCGAGCAGGATGATTTCAAGTCCGCCGACGTCAGGAAACTGCAGGAGTATGATCTCTACCGGGCGAAGCTCGATGACAGCAACCGTCTCATATTCAAGATCGTCACGTTCAAAGGGACCAGGTATGCGCTGATCCTCGATGTAGTGCTCAATCATGCCTATGACAAATCGAAATTCCTCAGAGGCGCCCGCATAGACGAATCGAAAATCCCTCTCCTTGAACAGTCGCAGCTTGATAAAGAACCACTCCCGGCGGTCATTTACCTCAACCCGTCGGGACCGCGCTTTCACCTCCTCGACAAGGTCATTTCCTTCGATCCGGAGCAGCAGGGCATCTACATCCACACCCCTCCTGTGATCATCATCGGCCCCGCGGGGAGCGGGAAAACCGCGCTCACCCTCGAAAAGATGAAGCGGTCCCACGGTCAGGTCCTCTACGTAACACTGTCTCCCTACCTTGCCGACAACGCGAGGAACATTTACTACGCCAACCACTATGAAAACGATGACCAGGAGATTTCGTTCCTGTCTTTCAGGGAATTCCTCGAGACGATACGCGTGCCTGACGGCAGGGAGATCAAATACAGCGTCTTCGCCAAATGGCTCCTGCGGTTCCCCCGGCAGCAGCGAGTCGCCGACGCTCATCGCCTGTACGAAGAGTTTCGCGGCGTTATCACCGGCTCGATCGTCGACAGGCCCTGGCTGAGCCGCGAGGAGTACCGGGACCTCGGCGTCCGCCGGTCCATCTACCTCGCCCAGGAGCGCGACCTCGTCTATACGCTCTTCGAAAAGTACCTCGCCTTTCTGAAGGAGAACGGGTATTACGATCCCAACATCCTTGCCCACCGGTATCTGGAGCATGCCACGCAGACCTATGACCTGGTCGTCGTCGACGAAGTGCAGGACATCACGAATGTGCAGCTCCAGCTTATTCTGAGAAGCCTCCGGAAGGCCGATCAATTCATCCTGTGCGGCGACTCCAACCAGATCGTCCATCCCAATTTCTTCTCCTGGAGCAATCTCAAGTCCATGCTCTATAGCGCAGAGTCGCTTAACATCCACAAAGTGATACGGATCCTGCAGTCCAATTTCCGCAATTCACAGGCCGTAACGGACCTTGCGAACAAGCTCCTCCGGATCAAGCAGAAACGATTCGGGTCCGTCGACAGGGAGAGCACCTATCTCATGAACAGCCTGTCCGAAGAGGCGGGCGAGGTCGTCTTCATGAGGGACACGGACAGGGTCAAGAGGGACCTGAACCAGAAGACGCGGCGGTCCACGAAATTTGCGGTGCTGGTGATGCGCGACGAGGAGAAGGAATCGGTGCGCCGTTTCTTCGACACGCCCCTGCTGTTCAGCATCAAGGAGGCCAAGGGGCTCGAGTATGAGAACGTCATCCTTCTGAACTTCGTCTCCGGCGAGCGGGCCAACTTCCGGGAGATCATCAGCGGCGTCACCCCCGATGATATGAAGGGTGACCTGCAGTACATGAGGGCCTCCGACAAGAGCGACAAATCCCTCGAGGTCTATAAGTTCTTCGTCAACTCCCTCTATGTCGCCGTCACCCGCGCCGTCAGGAATCTCTATCTGATCGAGAGCGATACGGGCCATCCGCTGCTCGATATGCTCGGGGTACGGAATGCCCGGGAGCAGGTGACCGTCGATGCGAAGCAGTCAAGCATGGAGGACTGGCAGTCCGAGGCCCGCAAGCTGGAGCTGCAGGGAAGGCAGGAGCAGGCCGATGAGATCAGGCGCGACATCCTGAAGACCCGGCCTGTTCCCTGGGACGTGTGCACGCCCGCCCACATCATCGATCTGATCGCACGGGCAAAAGACGCGAGGGATGTCTCACAAAAACCGAAAAAGACACTGTTCGAGTATGGACTCTTTTACGATGAGCCGGCGCTGATCGAGCTGCTCAGCGTCCACGGATTTGACAAGGCGAAGCAGATCTATTACCTGCGTGAGGGCAGACGGGGGTTTAACCGTTCACTCTACGAACAGCAGAGGGGACACCTCGTTACCCGGTATCTGCAGCCCTATGCCGGCAAGTTCTATAAGGACATTATCGATCAGTGCGAGATGTATGGCGCCGATCACCGCGCCGTCTTCAACAAGACGCCCCTGATGATCGCCGCCGCCTCAGGAAATGCCCCCCTCATTCAGGAATTGCTACGGGCCGGCGCCGATCCGGAGCTGACGGACAATTGCGGCATCACGGCATGGCAGGGCGCCCTGCAGCGGGCCGCCCGGGATGAACATTTCGCTGCAGCATCATTCCCGGCAGTGCACGAAATGCTCGTACCGTCAAGCGTGAGCGTAAAGGTCGACGACAGGCTGATCAAGATCGATCGCAGTCAGGGAGAATTCCTGCTCTTTCATCTCTTCTTCGTCCTCCTGCGCAGGCGGATCAACCATCAACTGCCCGACGACATCCCACTGACAGCCGTAATCCTTTCCGATGTAACAGCAAAGCTACCCGACGGCATCGTCCCCACCTTTAGGAAAAAGCGCACCTATATATCGTCGCTGCTTTCCAAAAACGAGATCGACAGCACCAATCCATACGGCAGGAAACTGTTCAGCAGAAAAAGGACAGGTCGTTACATTCTGAATCCGGGACTTGCCGTGCGCCTGAAAGAGGAGTGGGTCGACATATATCGCCTTGCCGGTCTTGAGCTTCTCTCCCATATCGGATCGGAAAGCGGCGGTCGTTTCCGTGCCGGCCTCCTGTCCCTGATTTCCGTTGATGAACCGCAGGAAAAACACGTGTGAAGATCCTGCAGATGTCTTCTATTTTGTTCTTTCTTTGCGCTCTTTGAGGCTTTGCGCGAGATAGCTTTGCGTGTCTGAGACAGAACGGTCTGCTCGGAGAGCAGACCCTACATAAAGATCAAGGATCAGGGATGGGTCGATCAGGCGGGCGGGGACTCGCCGGTGAGGACCGGCGCGAAATGCTCGCGGGCACAGTCCGCACACAGGGAATGCACGAGCTTCGGACCTTCATGCTTGTGCAGCGATGACGTGACGAAATCGAGGAACTTCTGCGTCGTGAACGCCTTGCCGCACTCCGGGCACCGAATGAGGGGCAATGTATTCACGACTTTCCCGTAGAGGTAGACCTTTCTCTCGTCGCCCTCGTCCTCGACACGGATGACGCCGATGGGGCAGAGGCTTGCGCAGGACCCGCAGCCGATGCAAAATTCAGCGGACATGCCGATGAATTCCGCCACCCTGTCCCGGTTCTCACCCGTCGTCCTGAAGGAGAGCGCCGAGGCGCCGATCCTGTCTTTGCAGACCCTCACGCAGAGCCCGCAGAGGACGCAATCGTCCACCTTGGGCGCCCGGAACGGTGTCGTATCGACGCCGAGTTTGTGCGCGAGATTCATGAGCTTTTCCGTAATGGGCGTGCTGGCGAGAAGGAGCTCGACGATCCTCCTCCTGGCTTCCAGGACTGTGGCAGATTCCGTTTCAACGGACAGCCCTTCGAAAACCCGCAGGTTGCAGGACGACAGGATCGCCTTCCCGAAGGCCGGTCCGACCGCCTCGACGATGCAGAGCCTGCAGACCCCGTAGGGACCGAGGGCTTCGTGGTAGCAGAGGGTCGGGATGTCGATCCCATCCCGCCTTGCGGCGTCGAGCACCGTCATCCCCTCATCGACCTGTATGTCCTTCCCGTTCAGCCTGATCGTCACCATATCGTTTTCACCTGTCATTAAGTCACTGAGTCATTCTATAACCTTATCGTTGCAATACACTTCCGGGAAAGGCGGGGCGTATGCGCCGAAAACCTTGCTGCGGCGACACCATAACTCTCACAGAAGACATCCTTTCAAACCAATGGTCGATGCCACAAAGAATTGACTCCTGTAGGGGCCGTCCCCCGAACCGCCCCTACATTAATGACGCGTCCCATACGGATCATTTCAGGCAAAGGGCTGAAGAAAATTAACCTTTTACGGACACTCACACTGCCACTGACACTGTTTTTCAGAGCGCTTCGCCACGCCTTTTCACGCAACTTTAATTGATCTCTAATACGGAATATTCTCGGCGATTTCCTTTGCGAACCTCTCGCGCTTCAGCTCCGACGCCTCCGACGCCGAGATCCACCGGAGGGCATGGGCCGTGCATTTTGTGACGCAGGCCGGCTTCAGGCCCCTGTCGACCCTGTCCTTGCAGTAGTCGCACTTCTTCACCCTGCCGGCGCCGGCCTCCCACTGGGGCACACCCCAGGGGCACGCGGTGACGCAGGCCTTGCAGCCGACGCAGAGGTTCTGGTCGACGAAGACGATGCCGTCCTTCGCCCTTTTCTGCATCGCCCCCGTCGGGCAGGCCGACACGCACCACGGCTTCTCGCAGTGGAAGCAGGGCATGAAGACGAACTGCAGCTTCGGGATCTCCCTCACCATCTTGGGCCCCACCTGGATGATCCGGCAGAAACGCGGTCCCGCCGGGAGATCGTTCTTCGATTTGCAGTGGACCTCGCAGGCGTAACAGCCGATGCAGCGTTTCTGGTCCTGATATATGTAATAGGTGCTCACGTCTCTTTCCTCCTATGCCTTCCTGATCTTGACCATGCATTCGAGGTATGCAACCCCGCCGCCCACGGGATCGACCGTCTCGAGGAGTCCCACCTCGAAGTTCGTCTCCCGGAGACCCTTCCCGAAGGAGCGTGTCTTGAGGGGGATGTCGCTGCCGAAACCATGGAGCATGAAGACGGCTTCGGGATGAATGTACGGTGTCACCCTGGCCCTGATCCTCCCCGCATACTCGTCAGCGCTCACCTCGACTGTGTCACCGTCTTTGATACCGAGCTTAGTGGCCTCGCCGTCGTTGATCCAGAGGGTGTTCTCCGGGATGATCTCGTTCAGGATGGGATTGTTCTGGGACTGGGCATGAGTGTGAACAGCCGTCCTGCCGAAGGTGAGCCGGAAGGACCCCTCGTCCGGCTTCCTCGGAGACACATAGGGCCTGAGGGATTCAAAACCGCCTTTTGCGATCATCGACGAGACGATCTCGATCTTTCCTGAGGGCGTCTTGAATTTCAGGCTTCCCCTGTCCATGAGGATGGGGTTCTTCGCGAGCGTCACGAGGCCCTTTGCGTCGAAGTCCCCGATGCCGACGCCCGTCCCCTCAAGCTGATAGTTCCAGATCTCCTCGATGCTCGCGTAGGGGAAATACTGACCGGCGCCCATGCGCCCGGCGATGAGGGTGAAGATCTCCCAGGCCGGCTTGCTGTCATAGCGGGGCGGGACGGCCTGCCGTCTCATGATGAACCCCGGCTTGGCGCCCTTTTGCGTGGCGATGATGTTGGACCGCTCGAGATAGGTGTTTTCAGGCAGGATGACGTCGGCGAACCAGCCCGTCTGGCTGTAGTTCACGTCGATCGAGACAAGCAGGTCCAGGTTGTCGAGGACCCTCTTCTGGGCCTCCGGGTCCGGAAGAGAGGCGACGGGGTCGTACCGGTAGGCGAAGAGGGCCTTGACCGGATAGGGCTCGCCCGTCCTGATGGCTTTGTAAAGATTGACGACGTGGCCAGTCCCGAGGGTCTTGTTCGGCATGGCCGCATCAACGATCTTGTCCTTCACGTCGGGAATATTTTCTCCGAGGGAGCGGAGGCCCTTGGCCCCGGCATCCTTCGGTCCTTTGGCGATGATGATGCCCCCCTTCGTCTCGATGCTTCCCATGAGCGCATTGAGCAGGTAGAGCGACCGGCTCGCGTAAAAGGAGTCGATGTAGCGGGAGAGCATCCAGCCGCCGTGGAAGATCACCTTCGGCTTGGCATCGCTCGTCTCTCTGGCGAGATTGACGATCTCGAAGGCGGGGATGCCCGTCTCCTTCTCCGCCCATTCCGGCGTGTAGGGGGTGACGAACTCCTCAAGCTCCCTGAGTCCCGTGACGTAGGCATTGACGAAGTCGGCGTCGTAGAGTTTCTCCTTCAGGATGACATGGATCAGCGCGAGGATCATGGCATAGTCCGTCCCCGGCCTGATCATGAGGAACTTGTCGGCCTTCGATGCCGTGACGGTCGCCCTGACATCGATATATGTCATCTTCGCCCCCGCCTCCATGGCGTCGAGGATGAGGTTCACCTCTTTCACCTGGATCGATTCGAAGACGTTTCTTCCAAAGAGGACGATGTGCTTCGTGTTCGCGAAGTCGTAGCTCATGTCGCCGCGGCCGTAGCCGAAGAGCGACTGGCAGGCCATGTTCACGTTCTTGGCGCAGGTATCGTCGTGGTCGAAATAGTTCGGCGTGCCCAGGGCCTTGAGGAAGCTCTTGGTGAGATCGGTGAAGGGTCCGCCGCGGTCCGCCAGGGCGATCGCCCGTGCGCCCTGTTTTTCCCTGACCGCCTTCAGCTTCTCCGTTATGTAATCGAGGGCCTCGTCCCAGCTTGCCTTTCTCCACTGGCCCGATCCCCGGGGACCGACGCGCAGCAGGGGCGTCTGGGGCCTCTCCGTGTCATATTCGAAGGCTATGCCCGCCGACCCCTTGGCGCAGAGGGCGCCCTCTATGCCCGGCACGTGGGGGTTTCCCTCGATCCACGTGACGGCGCCGTTTTCCACTTCCACCTTTATGGGACAGCGCACGGCGCACATGCCGCACATGCTGTAGACCTCTTTCACTGCCATCTCCATCCTCCCGATGTCTTTCCGCAATTGCTACACAGGCCCCCGAAAAGGGCGGGGCGAAGATGCCGCTATAAAAGGCATAGTCATTGGTCGGCAGTCGCCAGTCGGAACAAGGCCACAAACACCCAGACGTAAAGGCTGATGTGGTGAAAAGCCTTTCCGCTACGATACCTTGTTCATCACCAGACCACACTTTGCCGTGTCGATTGACACCATAGCCCTTCAGGCTGCAGGCGCTTAACACCGTAGAAATGTCTCATCATCGCATTGGAAAGGCTTTGAACCATATCTGCCTTCCCGGCGGAGGCGCTTCGCCACGCCTTTTCATTCCAACAACAAGGTCTCTACGATCCTGCCTATTATAGCCCTTTAAAACAGGCCGAGTAAATTAAAGGCAAGGATAAGCAGTCCGACGACGGCCACCCTCTTGACCACGGTCGGGCTCACCCGCTTTGCGATCTGCGGTGCGATGAAGCCTCCCAGGATCGCGGCGGGGAACATGATGAGGAAGAAGAGCAGGTCGAAGTTTCCGAACTGGTAGTGGCGCATCGACCCCATGAGTGTGTTGAAGAAGATCGCCAGGAGCGAGCTCCCGACGACGACGTACATCGGCAGGCGCAGACCGACGGTCATGAGGGGGACCATGAAGGGTCCTCCGCCGAACCCGAACATGGACGCGACGATGGCGATAACAAATCCTCCCAGGCACCCGAGCAGTATATTGACCTTAAATTCCTGACCCCAGAATTCGACTATCATTGTTCCTTTCCTCCTTCTCTAATTTCCGGCCTTCGCCTTGGCGGACTCTTCGGCCTTTCTCTTGAATTCCTTGAGAATGGCCTGCTCCTTCTTGTTCTTCGCCAGGTATCCCGGCGTCGTCTGCCAGAACATGAGGGCAGCCAGGATGACCAGGATCCAGCCGAAGACGAATTTGTACTGATCGAGGGTGATGAGCTCCGTCATCTTGGGCCCGATAAAGCCGCCGACCAGCATGGCGAGACCGATTGATGCGCCGAGCTTCCAGTTGATGAACTTGATCTTCGAGTAGTTGTAGATGCCGCTTCCCTGGGAGAAGAGCACCGTCGGCATGACCGTTCCCGCGACGACCGTATGCGGAAGAGGCCAGATCGAGACGAGGAGCGGGTTCAGGATGAAGCCGCCGCCTGCGCCCATGAGGACGCCGAAGATCGATATGGCCAGGGTGAGGAGGAAAGGCCCGATCAGGTTCAGGCTCGTCCCGGCGTTGCTCATGTAAAGGGTCGGGAAGCTGATCTTGTTTTCGAATGTGGCAGGCTGGCTCTTGACGTTCTTGTCGACGACGGCGACGATGTTGTATTTGCCGGGCGCAAGGCCCTCGCGGATCGTGATGTCGGCCTTGTACGTGCCGTCGGGGTTCACCTGCACGTCGGCGCTCAGCACCTTGTCCACCGAGCGGAAACGGGCCTTGACGAGCTGCATGGACCGTTTCCGGTTTTCCTTCTCGTCCATGGCCGGAAGGATGTCACCGCGTGATCCGATGATGCTGCCCATAAGGGTGGCCTGGTACCGGTCGAATTTCTTCTTGGCCGGCACGGAATAGGCGATCTCTGCGCCCGTGTCTTTCAACGCCTTGGAGAAGCTCCACTTGCTTCCTTCCTTCTTGGTCTTGTCAATGGCTTCTTTCTGCTCTTTCGGCGTGAATATCTTGTAATAGGCGGGCATCTCGTCCGTCATATAAAGGATGTAGGGCCTCTTGCCCGTGTCCTTGTCGACTTCAGAATCGAACCGCGACGCGCGCACCTTCTCGTCGGCCCAGACCTCAAGATAGACGGGCTTGCCGATCGGCGCCGTGCCCGTGACACTGATCTTGCCGCCGTTGTCGAGGGCCGTCTTGTCGATCTGGATGGTCGGAGCTCCCGACTCGTCGGCCTTCTTCTCTTCCTGCTTCGCCTCGGCCTTCTGCTCTGTCTTCGCCTCGGGCTTCGGCGCGTCCTTCGGCTTTTCGGCGAAGGCGCCGTTCTGGTACAGCATGAATACCGTCGCACAGAGTGCAACGACCAGTGAGAACCAATACTTCTTCATATGCATCCCCCTTCTTCTCCTGCGATGAGCACCGGACACGGTGCTTTGATTTCTTGTCGCGAGCCGCCCTGCGGGCCGCTCCAAAGAACAAAAGAAAGCAAGCCTTATGCCACGAAGGGACTTTGAATACGGATTAATTACTCAGTCATATCAGAGAGATACACGGGATAAGGGCGATTCCGGCAGGTCGTGCTGTCCCATTTGGGACAATCAGCATAGACAAACTGTCCCATTTGGGACAACATTGATAATGACATTGTCAGTGTGAGTGTCAGTGAAGGGAGGACTTTGATTCGTAATAAGTCGTCATACCCGCGAGACTCGTCCCCCGCGGATAGTAAGCGGGGAGCTGGTATTCAGCATACAAGAAACTGCCTAAAAACTGAATGACAAACGAGTGCTGTGCCGGGAATCCTTACTTCACGTCAGAGAAAGATGCCGGACAAGCCGGCATGACAGACTTTACCTTTCTGTTGCATGAAAAGGCGGGGCGCAGCGCTCTGAAAAACAGTGTCAGTGACAGTGTGAGTGTCAGTAAAAGTTCACATTTTTTCAGCCGTCGGCCTGAAATAGCTTCATCGATGTCGGGCGTTCGGGGAACGGCCCCTACACTATTTCATCCTTATGTGTCATCGACCATTGGCGTATAGTTCATCTCTCGTTTTGATACAGGTGTCGCCGCATCAGGGTTTTCGGCGCATTCACCCCAGCCCCGCCTTTCCCGGGAGTGTATTGCAACGATAAGGTTTGCAGAGCTTTTTCATTGAATAATTCCGGGCTTTTCTTTGCGGGCTTTGCGGCTTTGCGTGAGAATAATATTCCTTTCACTCACACTCACACTCGTACTCACACTGTCTAATCATCTTTATCGTCCGGCAGGAGGCCGTGGTTCTTCATCTTCGTCCGGAGCTGCTTCCTTGTAATCCCGAGCAGGTCCGCCGCCTTCGTCTGGTTCCAGGACGTCTTTTCAAGGACCCTCAGGAGGAGCCTCTTTTCCGTCTCTACGAGATTGAACTCGCCTTCCCCGCCCCGTGTGCTCCTCTGCATCTCCCGGATCGCCCTGGGCAGATATCGCATGGTGATGGCATCGGTAGGACAGAGCACGACGGCACGCTCAATAACATTCTCGATCTCCCGCACATTGCCGGGCCAGTCGTATTCCATGAACGCCTCCATCACGTCGTTCTCGATGGAGCTGATGAACTTATTGTTTTGCCCGTTAAACTTCTTCAGGAAATGCGACACGAGGAGCGGCACATCCTCCTTTCTGTCCCTGAGAGGGGGTATGTGGATCGAGACCACATTGAGCCGGTAATAGAGGTCCTCACGGAAATGCCCGGCCCGAATATCCGCGGCGAGGTCGCGGTTCGTGGCGGCGATGATCCGCACATCGACCTTGATCCTGTGCTTGCCGCCGACGCGAAGTATCTCCCTTTCCTGCAGAAATCGGAGGAACTTCTTCTGCACCCTCGGGGAAAGCTCCCCCACCTCGTCGAGGAAAACCGTGCCGCCGTCGGCGAGCTCCACCTGTCCCATCTTCCGGTCATAGGCGCCGGTGAAGGCCCCCCGTTCGTGGCCGAAAAGTTCACTCTCCATGAGGTCCTCCGGCAGGGCCGCGCAGTCGATGGGGATGAAGGGGCGCTCGGCACGGGCAGACTCGAAATGAACGGCCCGCGCCACGAGCTCCTTTCCCGTGCCGCTCTCGCCTGTGATCAGGACATTGGAATTCGACCGCGCCACCATCTCAATGAGTTGAAAAACATCCTGCATCGCGGCGCTCTTGCCGGTGATGTTCTTGAAGCTGTTCCTTTCCTTTAACTGGGTTTTCAGATAGAGGTTTTCTCTGATGAGGCGGTGCTTCTCAACGGCCTCCCGGGTAACGTTCAGGAGCTCATCGGGGTTGACGGGCTTCGACAGGTACGAGAAGGCCCCCCTCCTCATGGCATCGACGGCCTTTTCGATCGTGCCGTAGGCGGTGAGCATGACGACAGGCATCCTGATGTCCCTGGCCCGGAGGGCATCGAGGAATTCGACGCCGTTCATGCCGGGCAGCTTATAGTCGGCGATGATCGTGTCGAACTCCGCTTTTGAAACTTTGTCCAACCCCTCCTCGGCCGATTTACACGCCTGCACGTCATAGCCGTTTTCGCGAAGGATGGCGGACAGCACCCTGAGGATGTTTGCCTCGTCGTCGATGAGGAGTATGCTTCCCCTATTCTGCCTGGCAGGACTCTCCATATTCAGCTTGAATCATTATAGCACGGGCATTCCGACAGTCGGCAGTCGGAAGAACAAAAACACAGATAAAGTCAGTCGCGCGCAAAACCGCAAATCGCGCGAAGAATGACAGAAAATCGAAGCATGATTGTGATAAGTGATGTTAAGTGGGTGTTAATTCTGCCAACCCTGATGGTGGCTATGTAACACCGAATTGGTAGTCGCAGGCTTTTGCCTCTTTTTAATTGAAAATTGACGATCTCGTAAAAAGTCGTCATACCCGCGAAGCTTGTCCCCGCGGATAGTAAGCGGGGAGCGGGTATCCAGAGTATAAATAACTACCTGAAAGGACTGGATTCCCGTCTGCACGGGAATGACGGACAAGCCCTTTACGGGACTTTTTACGAGGCTGTAAATTAAGAATACACATAAACGTTAGCTTTATGTGCAAGGCTACAAAAAATAGGATGGAGACACCCCTGTTCAAAATAGTTTGCAGCGAGACCTTTCTTCTTTGCGTGCTTTGCGGCTTGGCGTGAGACTGCCGCTATTAAAGCGAGGCAAATGGAGCCAATTCATTTGAACGTTAAGCAGTGTTAACCACTTAACTTTAGCAGTGTCGCCTGTGATCAGGGTTTCCTCTTAATACCTTTTCAATTCAATATCATTTCTTCTCTAAACGATGGATCAGAGGCTGGCACAATTCTTTCTATAAAGAAACTCCGAACGAACTGATCGCACGATGATAGACATAGAAAGCAAGAAAAGGAGGTATCACAGCATGAAGAGATTTTTTGCAATTCTCAGCATCATCTGCCTGGCGCTGGCTTTTGGGCAGGACGTGAGCTTCGCCGCAAAGCCCGTGTATTACACGGTAATCGTGGCGTCGTCCAGCCCGAACACCGGCGTCGCCATCACCGTCAGCCCTAGCGACGCCGATAGGCAAAGCAACGGCACAACACAGTTCACACGCAGTTACAGGAGCGGCACATCGGTGACACTCACCGCGCCCGATACTGCAAGTGGCAACAGGTTTCAGAAGTGGACCCGGAACGGCACAGATGTAACCCCATCCAACCCCACGGTCACTTTTACGATCAGCACCAACACCGCGATGACCGCCGTCTACACGACGACCACCGCGCCTCCCCCTGACACGACGGCGCCTGCCACCTCCGCAAGCCCTGCGGGAGGCACCTACACCAGCGCACAGACGGTCACCCTGACAAGGAATGAGGCGGGCACGACCTTCTACTGCACAGGCAGCTCCACCTGCACCCCCTCGACCACCTACTCCGCGCCTGTCACCATCAGCGGATCCACCACTCTGAGATTCTACTCCAGGGACACCGCCAGCAACACGGAGACCACCAAGACAGCGACCTACACCATAAATGCGGCTCCTCCGGCCACCGATCACTCGGGCCTGACCTGGACGGGAAGCTACACAATCTGCCAGCAGTGCCACAGCACTGAAGTGAACGATGTCCTGAACAGCGTTCACTACCAGTGGAAAGGCAGTGCCGCCGAGATGACCAGTGGCACGACGTCCCAGGGCAAGATCGTCCAGCGCGACGCCAGTGGCAAAATCATCACCGGCGCGAGCGCGATGAACGCATACTGCGTCAACGTCCTCGGCAACTGGGCCGGCTGCGGCTCCTGCCACGTCGGTCTCGGCGCAGAGCCGACGGCGACCAACAAAGACAACATCGACTGTCTCCTCTGCCACCAGAAGGACTACAAGAGGGTAAAGGTAAACGGCGTTTTTCAGCCTGACACGGCGAACATGACCATAACCATGGACCAGGCCCTCCGGACTCTTCACAGGCCTGTCAGGGCAAACTGCCTGCAGTGCCATGCCAAGGCCGGCGGCGGAGACGCCGTCAAGCGCGGCGATATGGCCCTTGCCAATGCAACCACCACGGACAGGAACTACGATGTGCACATGGCATCCACGGCGAACGGGAACATCGTTTGCCAGCAGTGCCACACCTATACCAATCACAAGGTGGCCGGAAGAGGCAGCGACATCAGGCCGATCGATTCGACCGTTGCGGTGAGCTGCTCGACCTCAACCTGCCACTCCGGCAAGAGCGGCACGTCCGGTCATTCCACGTCGGCCGTCAACAGGCACGTGAACCGCGTGGCTTGCCAGACCTGCCACATCCCGACCTATGCGAAAAACGCAGCCGATACCGCCGCCACCGAGGCGACGGAGACGCACCGCGACTGGACCGTTCCTGAGTACAATGCCACCGCGAAGAGGTGGGAGCCGACACCGACGAAGGCGAACAACCTGAGGCCCGTGTATGCCCATTGGAACGGCACGAGCTGGGGCTCCAACCTCAATGATGCTCCGACAGCCGTTAGCGGCGTTTATCTGCTTTCCGAGCCTGAAGGAGGCGTGAACGTCGCCAACAGCAAGCTCTATCCGTTCAAATACAAAACGGCAAAACAACCTTATGCGGCGTCGCTGAATGTCCTCATTGCCATCGACACGGCGAAGTACTGGGCATTTGCCGTCCCTCCGTATGTGCCGACGGCAACCGATGTCGACGCGACAGTGCGTCAGGGCCTGACGAACATGGGCTACGCATCGACCACGGCATACACGTGGGTCACCACCGCCGAGTATCAGCTCCTGAGCCACCAGGTTTCACCCAGTGCCAATGTGCTGCAGTGCACGAGCTGTCACGTGTCGGGCACGGCGGCGCAGATGAACCTCCAGAGCCTCGGCTACGGCCTGAAGAAGCCGACGTCGGATCTCTGCAACGACTGCCACAGTCTAAGGTCTTACTCCAGCAGTTATAGCAACTTCACGTCCGTCCACAGCAGGCACACGTCACGGACGAACTGCTCGAGCTGTCACAATTTCTCGAGGTAGAGATTTAAATCTCGACACATTATCGGACTTAGAGAGGGGATTGGCCGACCGGCCAATCCCCCTCTCTTTTTTACGCAATCATGAGAGGCTCTTGAAAAGCACTTCATTATAATCGCTTTTGTGGCAGCAGGCTGCAGCCTGCTGCTTTTCACGCACTGAATGCATAAAATCGCGTACATGTATCTCCTGCATTTCGGCTTCTTCCTATTAATATCAATATATTCACCATGTTAACGATGGTCGGGGCGACAGGCACGAATATTCTTATGATGAAGCTTTGCAAGACGCCCATCGCACGATGACTGACAGGGAGAAGCCTAAAAAGGATGTCATGCGAAAGAGCACCCGTCCCAATTGGATGGTTTATTATCCATTTTAACGTTAATTTTGTTAACTGTTTAACATCACTAAATGCCCTTTTCGAAAACCACCTTGCAGCATTTCTCATTAATTCAATGATATTTAATACAGAAAGAGAGTCAGGTGACGTTGGCACAATTATTTCATATACATTATTAATAAACGTCGCGCATCGCACAATGATTGACATAGAAAAACCACTAAGAGGAGGTAATGCATGAAGAGAATTTTGGCAGTTGTCAGCATCATCTGTATGGTGCTGGCCTTCGGACCGGGCACAAGCTTCGCCGAGGACTACACGCTGACCGTGGCATCCTCGAACCCGAGCAGCGGCGTCTCCATCACCGTAACCCCAAACGACAGAAACGGCAGGGGGAGCGGCACGACCCAATTCACCCGCACCTACCGGGAAAACACGTCGGTGACACTCACCGCGCCAGCCACTGTTAGCGGGAGGACTTTTCAGAAGTGGACCAGGAACGGCTCCGACTATTCGACGAGCCTGGCCACCAGGGTCACAATGAGCAGGGACCGCACGATGACAGCCGTGTACACGACGACGACCAGTGACACCACACCACCTGTGACGACTGCAAGCCCGGCGGGAGGCACCTACACCAGTGCACAGACGGTCACCCTGACAAGGAACGAGGCGGGCACGACCTTCTACTGCACAGGCAGCTCCACCTGCACCCCCTCGACCACCTACTCCGCGCCTGTCACCATCAGCGGATCCACCACTCTGAGATTCTACTCCAGGGACAGCGCGGGCAACACGGAGACCACCAAGTCAGCGACCTACACGATCAACATCCCTCAGGCCACCGATCACTCGGGCCTCACCTGGACGGGAAGCTACACAATCTGCCAGCAGTGCCACAGCACTGAAGTGAACGATGTCCTGAACAGCGTTCACTACCAGTGGAAAGGCAGTGCCGCCGAGATGACCAGTGGCACGACGTCCCAGGGCAAGATCGTCCAGCGCGACGCCAGTGGCAAAATCATCACCGGCGCGAGCGCGATGAACGCATACTGCGTCAACGTCCTCGGCAACTGGGCCGGCTGCGGCTCCTGCCACGTCGGTCTCGGCGCAGAGCCGACGGCGACCAACAAAGACAACATCGACTGTCTCCTCTGCCACCAGAAGGACTACAAGAGGGTTAAGGTCAATGGCGTATTCCAACCCGACCCGACGATGACCATCACCATGGACCAGGCCCTCCGGACTCTCCACAGGCCTGTCAGGGCAAACTGCCTGCAGTGCCATGCCAAGGCCGGCGGCGGAGACGCCGTCAAGCGCGGCGATATGGCCCTTGCCAATGCAACCACCACGGACAGGAACTACGATGTGCACATGGCATCCACGGCGAACGGGAACATCGTTTGCCAGCAGTGCCACACCTATACCAATCACAAGGTGGCCGGAAGAGGCAGCGACATCAGGCCGATCGATTCGACCGTTGCGGTGAGCTGCTCGACCTCAACCTGCCACTCCGGCAAGAGCGGCACGTCCGGTCATTCCACGTCGGCCGTCAACAGGCACGTGAACCGCGTGGCCTGCCAGACCTGCCACATCCCGACCTATGCGAAAAACGCAGCCGATACCGCCGCCACCGAGGCGACGGAGACGCACCGCGACTGGACCGTTCCTGAGTACAATGCCACCGCGAAGAGGTGGGAGCCGACACCGACGAAGGCGAACAACCTGAGGCCCGTGTATGCCCATTGGAACGGCACGAGCTGGGGCTCCAACCTCAATGATGCTCCGACAGCCGTTAGCGGCGTTTATCTGCTTTCCGAGCCTGAAGGAGGCGTGAACGTCGCCAACAGCAAGCTCTATCCGTTCAAATACAAAACGGCAAAACAACCTTATGCGGCGTCGCTGAATGTCCTCATTGCCATCGACACGGCGAAGTACTGGGCATTTGCCATCCCTCCGTATGTGCCGACGGCAACCGATGTCGACGCGACAGTGCGTCAGGGCCTGACGAACATGGGCTACGCATCGACCACGGCATACACGTGGGTCACCACCGCCGAGTATCAGCTCCTGAGCCACCAGGTTTCACCCAGTGCCAATGTGCTGCAGTGCACGAGCTGTCACGTGTCGGGCACGGCAACGCAGATGAACCTTCAGAGTCTCGGCTACGGCCTGAAGAAGCCGACGTCCGATCTCTGCAACGACTGCCACAGCCTGGAGTCCTATACGAGCAGTTACAACAACTTCACGTCCGTCCACAGCAGGCACACATCACGGACGAACTGCTCAAGCTGTCACAATTTCTCGAGGTAGTAGAGATAGACCTCGAACTGTAATCACACTTTAAAAGAAGAGGGGGGTTGGCTGCAAGGCCAACCCCCCTCTTCTTTCTGCAACATAACAGCATGCTGTCATTCCGGCTCGTCGGGAATCTTTCCCCTATCGTTGCATACGCCCGACCGAAAGGTGGGGCGAAGAGGCCACTGCATGAGTCATTAAATCATTTCCAGCAGTCGACAGTCGCAACCAGACCACGAACACCGAGGCGGGGAGGCTGATGTGGCGAAAAGCCTTTCCGCTAAGATACCTTGTTCATCCCCGGACCACCCTTTGCCGTGTCCGTCGACGTCAAATGCCCGTCAGGCAGCAGGCGCTGAACACCCTGAGATGGACACGTTGCCTCATACGCCGGACCGAAAGGCGGGGTGAAGCACCGAAAAGCATCGGTGCTGCGAAACCGCTGCCGTCCCGTTGAGAGCATGGAAGCACAACTGTTGATAATACAAAGGATGAAATCTTTACAACCAATAATAACCAATCATGCTCGCTATCAGCGAGGCTTTGAGGCGCTTTGCCCTGCCTTTCGGTGCACCTGCCGAAATGGTCCTCATCATCGCATTGGAAAGGATTTGAACCATATCTGCCTTCCCGGAGGCAGCGGCAGCGGTAGTGACACCGACACTGACACTCACACTGTCACTGTTTTTCAGAGCGCTTCGCCCCGCCTTTTCATGCAGCGACAAGGTATATATTTATTGTCTGCCGACTGACAACTGCCTGCTGTCATCGATGGGCAAGGAAATCAGGAACTCCGTCCCCTTGCCGGCCCCGCTCGTTACCGTCACATCACCCCTGTGGTCACGGATGATCCGTTCCACGCAGGCAAGGCCGAGGCCGGAACCGCGGGTCTTCGTCGTGAAGAAGGGCTTGAAGATCTCCGATGTCACCTCCTCGCTGATCCCGGTGCCGGTGTCTTTCACCGAGATCTGTACCCGCGAATCGGCAAGCTCCGTCGCCACCCTGATCGTATCGCCCTCCTTTGTCGCGTCGAGGGCGTTGACGAGGATGTTCAGAAGGGCCTGTTTGAACTGGTTCGGGTCGAAGGAGAAGGGCGGAATGCGCTCGTCCAGGGCCGTCACCACCTCGACGTTGTTCTCCGTCGCCTCCTGCCTGATGAGCTCCACCGTCTCCCCTATGACGTCGTTCAGTTCGGCGACCCGGAGATTGAGAGGAGAGGGTTTCGAAAACCTGAGGTAGCTGGTGACGATCTCGTTCAGCCTCTTCGTCTCCTCTTCGATGATGGACAGGAATTCCCGGAGCACCTCTCCCTGGAAATTGTTCTGGAGGTATGAAACAGCGCCGCGAATGGCGTTCAGCGGGTTCTTGATCTCATGGGCGACGGTCATGGACATCTGGCCCAGGGCCGAGAGCTTTTCGAGGCGCGTCTTTTCCCTGTTCGTCTCTTCCAGGTCCTCCATACTCTTTTTCAGCCTTCCCGTCATCTCGTTGAATCCCTCAATGAGTTCACCGATTTCATCGCCGCAGGATTCACGGTAAACCGAGCACTCCCGGCACAGCGTGATCTTCTCCGCCGTTGCTCCTTGGGCAGCGCCGAAGCAGAGGGTGTCCGGCACCGTCCAGCACCTTTTCCTGCCATAGGCGGGACATTCGTCACGAACGCAGCCCAGCATTTCGCGGCAGTCGGCGAGGTATTCGTTGGGCACCTCGACATCGAGATTCCCCTGCTGCACCTGCTCCATCCCGTCTTTCAGGCGATTCATGGGCGTTGTGAGAACCCTCGCGAGCCACAGGGACCCCCAGATACCTCCTGCCATGACGAGGGCCGACACGAGAAGGATGTGATTCCTCAGGCCCTTCATCGTGTCCTCGATGACCGCGTCGATGCCCTGCGTCGAGAAGCCCGCCACAGCCATGCCCATCACCTCATAGCCCACTTTGACGGGGACCCTGATCTCCTTGACGGTATCATCCGGGTTATCAGCGGTGACGTCCTTTCCCTTCCTGACGATCACAAGAGGTTGCGTGACCGGTCCTCCCGCATCCCGTCCGCCGAGGAGCTTCCGGTTCGTGTGGGCAAGTATCCTCCCCTCCTGATCGACGAGAGCGGCATAGAGGCACCCCGGCGTCTGGTCCGTGATCCTGACCAGCTCGTCGAGCCTCAGCGGGTCCGTTGAAATGAGAGGTTCAAGGGCGTCCTTCGCGAGGTTGTTTACGATGAGGAGATGGTTCCCCTCCATCTCCGACCTCAGGGACATTTTCTGGTGATTGATGATGAGGGTATTGACCGTCACCATCATGACGAATATAAGGAAAATGAAGGCGAGGGAGAATTTCTGGACGAGGCTCAGGCCCCTGAAGAAACGTCTGATCCGAGCCGTCATCGTCAGTATCCTTTCAGGGCCTCGAATTCCCGCTCGTCAGCGGCCCTGAAGGCCCTGATCTTCGCCGCCGCGAGGATCTCGCGGTCCTTCAGCTCGATGAGATGGCGCTTCACATCCCTGACGAGAGCGGGCGGGGCGTTTCCCGCAGCAGCAAACGGCCAGTTCGGGAGGGGTTTCGTATAGGCGAGGACACGGATCTTCGTCATGTCGATTTCTTCCCGCACCACCTCAAGGGCCGATTCCCGGACGAAGCCGGCGTCGGCCTCGCCCTTGTAGACCCCGAGAATGACCGTCTCCTGCCGTTTCGCATCGACGATTCTCATCTCTTTGTCCACATCGATGCCCATCTGCGCGAAAAAGAGCTTCTGCGAAAGGTAGCCGCCTGCCGATTTCCTCGACACGATCATCACCCGTTTGTTCCTGATGTCCCTCACATTTTTCAGCTTGCTGTCGTCCCTCGTGATGATGACCCCCCTGAAGCTGTCCTGCTGGCCGGGACGGTCTTCGGACTCGCTCGTGTCATCCACGGTCGTCACAAGCGGCCTGATGTCCACCTCTTTGTCGATGAGGGCGAAGATATAGGGGTTCTGGTATGAGAACTCGGCCTTCCTGCCCTTGACGACCCGCATGAAGTCCTCGAAATCCTTTGGTATGACCAGCTTGAACTCCCTTCCCGTCCTCTTTGAGAGATATCGCATAAGAGGCTCGTAGCGGTCATAGATGGTGATCGCCGAATAGAGGGGCAACACGGCGACCCTGACGGACCGGGGCCCGTACTCGAGATAGTCCCTGCCCGTAGTGTTCCTGATCATGACCCGCACCACATCGAAGTCCCTGTCTTCCGCTGCGGCAAAACGCTCGATGTCCTTGTCGATGGCAGCCAGAACGGCCTTGTCGCCGAGAGAAACGAGGGTGCGGGCGATCTCTTTTTTCTGATCATCGCCGAGCCTGTCCGTCGAGCAGAAAAAAAACTGGGGGATCGCCTCGGAGGCCTTGATGATCTTCAGTCCGTCGGCAAGGTATTTTCTCGCAACCGATTCGCTGATCCCCCCGACGTCGTGATTGCCTATGAGAACGGAGAGGGCGATCCTGTCCTCCTGGTTGAGGTAATCGACGGCGGCGAAATCTTTCATGCCGATGCCGACGTCGAGCAGGAGTGCGAGGGGAATGAGGTAGCTGAAGGATGAACGCTCATTGCCGAGGGCCAGTTTCTTTCCCCTGACATCGACGATCTTTTCGATGCCTGAACCGCTTTTCGTCACAAGTACGCTGCGCGATGAGGCCCCGTCACGGCCCAAAGCCTTTACAAGCGGCTGTATGCGATCCCGGTAGCGGGCCCTCACCTCGCAGTACGTAGCGGGATCGAGGCAGGCGATGTGCACGCGGCCGTTCCCGATATCGGTAATCGCCGTCTCGTAATCCCGGGCGATCCGCAGCTCGACGGGAACGCCGAGGGCCTTTTCGAGATGGTATTTCAGCGGAAGGAACCGTTCATACATAGCTCCCGAACTCTCCACAGGCAGGAGCAGGAGCGTCAGCTGCCGGGCAGAGGGCGTCGGAGCAGCCGCTTTGTTTATGTCAGCTGCAGGAGGGGATTGCGGCGACGGTGAGCCGCCCTGTCCCGTGCAGGCCGCCAGGACGAGAATCACGATGGTGAGTGCGATCGACTTCAAAGTATCCACAATCGGGATTATTTTCCGGACACTCTCTGTGCTCTCTGTGACCTCTGTGGCTGAATTGCCTTTCTGCCCCTTTATTCCTTATCTGAGGAACTGTGCCGAGAACATGTTGAACTTTTTTTCGTGGCCGATCGTCGTCACCGGCCCATGGCCCGAGAGGACGCGGGTGTCCGCCGGCAGTTCCATGAGCCTCCGGAAGGACTGCCCGATGAGACTCATGCTGCCGCCGTGGAAATCGGTCCTCCCGATAGACCCCGCAAAGAGGGTGTCACCGGTGATGACAAAGCCTTCCCGGTACAGGCAGAT
The DNA here is from genome assembly GCA_963705105.1 of uncultured Nitrospiraceae bacterium. Lineage (GTDB taxonomy): Bacteria > Nitrospirota > Thermodesulfovibrionia > Thermodesulfovibrionales > Dissulfurispiraceae > CAVPIW01. The sequence continues at coordinate 138,774 of CAVPIW010000007.1, forward strand.
GCCGCCGGGGCTGTGTCCCGGAGATTCGAACACCTTGAATTCAAGCGATCCCACCGAGATGAGGTCTCCCTCGGCCACAAAAAGGTCCGGGTCGGGCAGCGGGTCGATGTCAAAGCCCCAGAAGGCGGCCATGTCCCGGGCGGCCTGATAAATCTCCATCTCCTCCCGGTTCAGGACGACCTTGCCTCCCGTCTCCTTCTTGATATCGCTGACTGCGCCCACATGATCGAAGTGTCCGTGCGTGCAGACGACATAGTCGACAGTGAAGTCCTTTTCTTTGATGGCATCAAGGATCCTGTCGGGCTCATCGCCGGGATCGATGACCATAGATTTCCTGCTCTCCACATCGCCGATGATGTAGCAGTTGACCTGCAGAGGTCCTACGACAAGGCTTTTGATGAACATGGCAACTCCTTATCTATATGAATTTATATGACCGATTTGTCTTACATGTCCTATATTATGACACAACGCAGCAGGGCCGGCATACGTCACCTCTTCCTCAGCTTGCCGGCGAGATACCCCATCTCTTCGCTCCTGAACAAAAAAGCCGCTGCGCAATAGACACCGACGCAGAGCAAGATCGAGAAGAGGAGATAGGCCGCCTTCCGGATGATCTCTCCCCCTGACATCCAGAAGGGGCCCGTCACCACAAACCATCCGGCGATGCCCATGACGATCGAGGCGCCGGCGGTCTTTGCGAAGGACGTGAGGATTCTCCCCGTGCCTATATGCCCGAGTCTCCTGCGCAGGAGGAAGAAGAGCATCGTGAAATTGAAGCATGAGGCGAGGGCCGTCGCAAGGGCGAGTCCGTTATGTTTCAGCGGTCCCATGAGAACGAGGCTGAGGGCGATGTTGATCATGACGGCGGCGAAGGCGACTTTCACAGGCGTCTTCGTGTCCTGGAGGGAATAGAATCCTGCCGTGATGATCCTGACGCCGACGATCGCCCATATCCCGACGGAGTAAAACATCAGGGCATCCGATGTGCCGATCGTCGCCTCGGGACCGAACAGTCCCCGCTGGAACAGGGTGCTGACGATGGGGACCCTGAGGGCGATGAGGCCGATCATGGCGGGCACGGTGATGAAGAAGAGCAACCTCAGGGAGAAGGAAAAGTCCTCCTTCAGCCTGTCGAGATCTCCCTTTGCGGCATGCTCGGAGAGCGCCGGCAGTGCGGCCATGCCCATGGCGACGCCGAAAATACCGATGGGGAACTGGATAAGCCTCATGGAGTAGTAAAGGTACGTGATGCTCCCTTCGGGGAGATAAGACGCGAGGATCGTGCTGATGAAAATGTTGATCTGGGCCACGGCAAGTCCTGCCGTGGAAGGGATGATAAGCATGCCGATCCTCCTGACGCCGGGATGGAGAAAGGGCTCGGCATTCTTGCCCGGGATATTCTCCGCCTGTTTTGCATGCCTCCCCGTTCGAAAAAAACTGAACCCCTCTCTGAAAAAGGCGGGGGTCTGTATGAGGAACTGGACCAGGCCCCCGGCCGTAACGCCGATCGCGACGGCTATGATGGGATCCGCGAACGAGGAAGACAGGGTGAATATGCTGGCGATGATGACGATATTGAGCAGAGCCGGCGCGAAGGCGGGAACGAAGAACGTCCCTCTCGTGTTGAGGGCGCCCATGGTCAGGGAGGCCAGGCTGATGAACAGGAGAAAGGGGAACATGATCCGCGTCAGCAGGACCGTCATCGAGAACTTCTCTGTGTCCGGCAGGAAACCGGGGGCGATAAGAGACACGATGTAGGGAGCGGCGGCAATGCCGAGAAGGCAGATGAAGCCGACGAACAGCACGATCACCCTGAAGGTCGCCCTCACGAGCCTGTTCGCCTCTTCCCTGCCCTGCTTCGTCTGATACTCTGTCAGGATCGGGATGAAGGCGGACGACATGGAACCCTCGGCGAAGAGTTCCCTGAGCAGGTTGGGGATCCTGAAGGCGACGAAAAAGACATCGGCAGTGCCCGTGGCGCCGAAGAAACCGGCGAGGATCATGTCCTTGATATACCCCAGGACCCTGCTGATGAGCGTGGCGACGGACATCGCCCCCGCCGCCCTCGTGATTTTCCCCTGCGCGCTCACGCGCGTTCACCTTTCAATTGCATGAAAAAGCGGGGCGAAGCGCCTCAAAGCCTTGCTGAAGGCGACGGTGAGTATTGTCAGGTTCATCGTTCAGGATTGTACTTTCCAGTTTGAAAAGGCGGGACAAAGTGCCTCAAAGCCTTGCCGATAGCGAGCATGATCATTTGAAATGGGACATTCGGGATTCCACCCTTTGCGTTATCAACCGTCGGCCTGACATGATCCGTATGGGAAGGCAAAGGTTTCGCAGCACCAAGGCTTTTCGGCATCTTCGCCCCGCCTTTCCGGATGTCCTATTGCATCGATACGGTTCACTTCGACTGAACGCCGGCTTTGCTTTTCTCGTCCTCCTGCACGAAGTCTCCGTAATGTTTACGGGCGCATTCCGGGCAGAGGCCGTGGGAAAATTCCGCTGCAGAGTGTTCGGAAATGTAGCTCTCGATGGGCGTCCATTCGTCGTCGACGCGGATCTTCTTACAGAAGAGACAGACGGGGAGGAAACCCTCGAGGTATTTGATCCTGTTCAGCAGCCGCCAGGTCAGCAAGACGGTGAAGACACCGAGGACGAGCGTCAGAGAAGCCTCGAAGAAACTCTCCACCCAGTTGATCGGCGTTGCCGGAACGCCGAAGATGTGATGGGGAAGGTCGAAGACCTCGTCGGCAAAGAGAAAGAGAATCACGATGCCGAAGCCGATTATCTCGTAAAAAATAATCGTTTTCGCTATCCCTTTTTTTGTCATGACCTTCCTCCTGCCTCTGTGCTTCAAGCCGCTGATCGCTCAACCGGACAGGCTGCGACGGCGCTCCATATTATACACCTTTCCGGCCTCATGACGTATCGCCGGGGTCTTTCTGAAGAGACTGTCTCACGCAAAGCCGCACAGTGCGCAAAGAAGACCTTATCGTTGCATACGCCTTCCGGAAAGGCGGGGTGTATGCGCTGAAAACCTTGCTGCGGCGACACCTGTATCTCAAGGAAAGGCGAATTATAAACCAATGGTCGATGACACAAAGAGTGGATTCCTGAAACACGAAGCTGACAATGCGTATCGTCGCCTTCAGCAAGGCTTTGAGGCGCTTTGCCCCGCCTTTTCATACAACAGAAAGAAAGATTCATGATCCAGCCGTAAAACCGACGAATATTCTCGGTATGCCGGCGTAATCCTTCCTGACTTCGGCTGACACGAGCCCGGCGCCGAGGGCGATATCCTGCACCTCTGCAGCCTGCCCGTATCCGACTTCCATGAGGAGCATTCCCTTTTCTCCGAGGCGTGCCGGCGCCCCGGCGATGATCCTTCGGTAGAACAACAGCCCATCGTCCCCGCCGTCAAGTGCTTCGGAAGGTTCGAAGTCCCGGATCTCCCGTTGCAGCCCCCCCATGTCCTCTGTCCGTATGTAGGGCGGGTTGGCGGTGATGCAGTCGAAGCGTTCCGGTCCAAGGGGTTCATACAAATCTCCGAGAAGGAAACGCACATTGTCTGTTCGATTGGAGGCGGCGTTATCGATGGCGTACCGGAGGGCTGCGGCAGAGCTGTCAATGCCGTAAACGTCCGAGGCGGGGAAAGCCCGGGCAAGGGCGATGGCTATGCAGCCGCTGCCGGTGCAGAGATCGAGCACCCTCAGGCGCTCGCCAGTCAAGGACCCATCCGGTTCATCCCGGACGCTGCGTTTTTTCTTCAGCTCACTGATCGTTTCCATAACGAGAAGCTCTGTCTCCGGTCTCGGGATGAGCACGCCGGGGCCGACATGAATCCGCAACCCGAGGAAATCGATGTGCCCGATGATATACTGGAGAGGCTCCCCCCCCGCGCGACGCGCCGTCCGGGAGTCGATTTCATGCAGAAGGCTTTCGCTGATATCGGGATCGTCCCTGAAGAATACATCCGCCGTTATGCCGAGTGTTTCGGTTATGAGAGTGAGGGACTCTTTTTCGGCATCAGGTATGCCGGACTGCCGGAGGATGCGGGAAAGGTCTGACAACTTCTCGGAAGATCTCACATCTCCCGGAGCCGCTCCGTCTGATAGTGCGTGCTGAGGGCGTCAATGATGTCGTCCAGGTCGCCCTCGAGGACCTGCTCGAGCTTATGCAGCGTCAGTCCGACGCGGTGGTCCGTCACCCTGTTCTGGGGATAGTTGTACGTCCTGATGCGCTCGCTCCTGTCGCCTGTGCCGACCTGTGTCTTTCTATCGGCGGCGCGCTCTTTTTCCTTGCGCTCCATCTCGAACTCCAGGAGTCGTGACCTGAGCACTTTCATGGCCTTGTCACGGTTCTTTATCTGGGAGCGCTCGTCCTGACACTGGACGACCATGCCCGTAGGGATGTGAGTGATCCGGACCGCCGAATAGGTTGTGTTCACGCCCTGCCCGCCGGGACCGGAAGCGCAGAAGGTGTCGACACGGAGGTCCTTTTCATCGACCTTGATGTCCACCTCCTCCGCCTCAGGAAGGACAGCGACCGTTGCAGCGGATGTGTGGATCCTCCCGGACGCCTCGGTGACAGGCACGCGCTGGACGCGGTGGACACCGCTTTCATACTTCAGCCGGCTGTATGCCCCTTTCCCGATGATCGATGCCGTGACCTCCTTGAGTCCGCCGATACCGGTGGGGCTGATATCGATCACCTCGATCTTCCATCTCCTCTGTTCGGCATACTTCGAGTACATCCGGAAGAGGGATGCGCCGAACAGGGCCGCCTCTTCGCCTCCCGTCCCGGCCCTGATCTCGAGGATGACGTTCCGTTCGTCTCTCGGGTCCTTCGGCAGGAGCATGATCCGCAGCTCTTCCTCGATAAGAGGCCTCTTTTGCTTCAGCCCGTCGAGCTCCTCCTGTGCCAGTTCCCTCATGTCGCCGTCGCCGCCCTTCAGAAGCTCCTCGGCATCATCGATCTCGGCGAGCACCTTCATGTACGTCACGATTTTGTCGACAAGGGGCTGGAGATCGGACTGTTCCTTGGAATAGCGCTGATACTCCTGGTGGTTCGAGAATACATCAGGGTTGGACAGCTCCTTCGTGATCTCATCATATTTCTCCCGTATACCCCTGAGCTTGTCGAGCATCATTTCGCCCGTCCCTCCATGGCGAGGACGGCTTCAACGGCCGCCAGGGCGACCTCGATCTGCGCCTCGTCCGGTTCCCGGACGGTCAGACGCTGAAGGAGGAGGCCCGGAAGAGTGATGAGTCCCATGATGGAGCTGTCTTTCATCTTGGCCGAATACCGCAGGATCTCGTAGGAAATACCGGCGATGACGGGCATGAGAACGATCCGCGCCCCCGCTTTCCAGAGGAAGGGCCAGTGCTGGGGGATGAGCGAGAAGATGAGTATGCTGATCACCATGACGATGAGGAGGAAACTCGTGCCGCACCGCGGGTGATAGGGCCTGTATTTCCGGGCGTTTTCGACGGTCAGGGCCTCGCCGGCCTCATAGGCGTAGATCACCTTGTGCTCTGCGCCGTGGTATTCATAGATCCGTCTCATCTCCCTCCACATGCCGATGGTGAAAACGTACAGGAGAAAGATGCCCACCCTGAGCACACCGTCGACGAGATTAAAGAGAAACGATTGCTCAGCCACACCCTGCGATACCATACCGACGAGCTTCGTGAGGTACAGAGGCAGGATGATAAAGAGACCAACGGCGAGAAGAAAGGCGGCGCCTATGGAGAAGGCCATGCTGAGAGGGCCGGGGGCCTTCTCGTTTTCCCCCTCGAAAGCGACGGTCCCCGAATATTCGATCGCCTTGATACCGATATAGAGGGCCTGAAAAAGGGCGATGACCCCCCTGACGAGGCACATTTTGAAGATCTTCGGCGGTTCCTTCGTCTCTACCGTTTTAAGGTTGATTTCCCCTTTCGGGTTCCTGACGGCCACGCTCCATCCCTTGGGGGACTTCATCATGACCCCCTCGATAACGGCCTGACCGCCTATATTTTTTACATGATTCATGGTTGAAAAACACTCCTGTCCCGGATTTTTACGGGCGATTGTTCATAAAAAGCATAGGGGCGTATGCCTACGCCCCTGTTGGTAACGGAACCGCTGAATACCGCTACTTCTTCGCGTATTTCTTCTTGAACTTCTCGACCCTGCCCTCCGTGTCGAGGACCCTCTGCTTGCCCGTAAAAAAGGGATGGCACTTGGAGCAGATATCGAGGCGGATGCTCTGCCTCGTCGAACGGGTTTCAAAGGACTCTCCGCAGGCGCACACGATCTTTGTCGCATCATATTTGGGATGAATTTTTTCTTTCACGTCACACCCTCCTTACCGAATTAACACTATATTTTATAGAATGGTCCATCGATTTGGCAAGCGTAAAAAGGGGTCTCCCTTGATCCTTGACATTTCCGCACTTACGCAGAGGCTTTCACGGAAATTGAGCATTGTCGCTGCAGAAGCCGTCCGGAAAGGCGGGGCAAATGCGCCGAGGCGCTTCGCCCCGCCTTTTCATGCAGCAGCAAGGTAAGGTTGCCCCGGCGTGCTGACGAAAAAAGCCGGCAGGGTGTATCCTGCCGGCTTTTTTGTAATCAGGTGATATTACTTCAGAAGCGGAACGATCAGGAGCGCGACGATGTTGATGACCTTGATCATCGGGTTGATCGCCGGGCCTGCCGTGTCCTTGTAAGGGTCGCCGACGGTGTCGCCGGTGACGGCGGCCTTGTGGCCGTCGCTGCCCTTCTTGTGCACGACGCCCTTGTCGTCGGTGACGCCGTCTTCAAAGGCCTTCTTGGCGTTGTCCCAGGCGCCGCCGCCGGACGTCATGGCGATGGCGAGGAAGAGACCGGTCAGGATGCTGCCGATCAGCACGCCGCCCAGGGCCTGCGGCCCGAGGATAAACCCGACAACGAGAGGCGCCACAACAGGAAGCAGTGCCGGCACCATCATCTCCTTGATGGCCGATTTGGTGACGATATCGACGCACTTGCCGTACTCAGGCTTTCCCGTGCCTTCCATAATGCCGGGGATCTCACGGAACTGTCTGCGGACTTCCATAACGACACCACCCGCCGCCCTGCCGACTGCAAGCATCAGCTTGCCGGCGAACAGGTACGGGATAAGACCGCCGATAAAGAGTCCGGCGATAATATTGGGGTCCGAGAGATCGAAGGTGAGACCGACCATGCTCTTGGCGAGTTCACGTGAATACTCCGCAAACAGAACGAGTGCCGCGAGGCCGGCCGAACCGATCGCGTATCCTTTCGTGACAGCCTTGGTCGTATTGCCGACCGCATCGAGCGGATCGGTGATCGCGCGCACTTCCGGAGGAAGCTCGGCCATCTCGGCGATACCACCCGCATTATCCGTAATCGGGCCGTATGAGTCGATCGCGACGACAATGCCCGTCATGGAAAGCATCGAGACGGCTGACAGCGCAATCGCAAAGAGTCCTGTTCCCGTATTTCCGGCAAATCCGCCGCCGAGGGCGTAGGAGCCCATAATCGCGCCGACTATAACAAGGGCCGGAAGGGCCGTGGCTTCCATGCTCATGGCAAGACCGGCGATGACGTTCGTGCCATGGCCGGTGAGGCTCGCCTGGGCGATGACCTTAACAGGCCTGTACTCCTTGGCGGTGTAATACTCGGTGATCACGACGATGAGGCCCGTCAGGGCGAGACCGATGAAGGCGCACCCGACGACGCTCATTGCGGTGAATCCGCCGGTGTCTCCGCCGAGCTGACCCATAAACCACGTCGTCACACCGTAAAAGCCTATTGCCGCAATCACGCCGGCAACGGCGAGGGCCTTATAGAGGGCGCCCATGATGTACTGGCTTGCGCCCAGCCTGACGAAGTAGGTGCCGATAATGGAGGCGATAATCGAAACGCCGCCCAGCAGGAGCGGGAACTCGACCCAGAGGCTGTCGGCGCCGAAGACCGACTTCGCCAGCAGCATCGCTGCAACCAGCGTAACTGTATAGGTTTCATACAGGTCCGCAGCCATACCTGCGCAGTCGCCCACGTTATCGCCCACGTTGTCGGCGATGACGGCGGGGTTTCTCGGGTCGTCCTCAGGGATGCCCGCCTCGACCTTGCCGACGAGGTCGGCGCCGACGTCAGCGGCCTTCGTGTAGATACCGCCCGCGATACGGGCAAACACGGACATGAGAGAGCAGCCGAAGCCGAGGCCGATGAGGGCATGGAATGCTGCCTCTGTTGTCGTTACTGACTTTACGATGTAGTAATAACCCGCCAGCCCGATGATGCCGAGACCGACGACCATGATGCCCGTGACGGAACCGCCCTTGAACGAAAGCGTAAGAGCTTGCTGCAGTCCCTTCGACGCCGCCTGGGTCGTCCGGACGTTTGCGCGGACCGTCACCCACATGCCGACAAAACCGGCGAATGCCGAGCCGACCGTCCCTATAATGAAGCCGACGGCAGTCCATAAGCCGAGGCTCGGGACCGCGGCAAGGATGACGACCAGCACCACGGCGACGACGGCGACGGTCTTGTACTCACGGGCAAGAAATGCGTAGGCGCCTTCCTTGACTGCGTTCGATATCGCCTGCATACGTTCTGTTCCGGCGTCCTGTTTGGATACCCAGGATGCGGTCACGAGGGCATAAAGCACACCCAGGACACCGCATAACAGGGAAAAAAGAATGATTGTTGACATTTCCCTTCTCTCCTCCTTTTACATAATTTGATTGCCATGCATTGAGACCAGAAAGATTTCACGTCTTATGACAAAGTCATGCCATTGCTCTACTGCACGTCAATGCCGATTTTTCCGCGCTTTCACCTCCTTGTCCCAGGGTGTACAATCGATAGCATACCTTTCTCCTCAGCTCTTTTCCCTCTGAGCATGGCGCGCGTACACCATGGCCGTCGTCCGGTAGACCATGTGCGCCATCTTCGAGAAGGGGGCGTAAGCGAAGAGGAAGAAGACGAATACGAGATGGGCATAGTACATGGGAAAAGCGAGGGCCGCAATATTCGCAAGCCTCAGGACCTCCGACAGGATGCCCGTCGCCATGATCCCGAAGATGACGATGATGAAGAGCCAGTCGAAATAGCTCCCGCCTCCCGCCTTTTCCTTGTTCTTCATGCGGTTGTTTATCACCATGGTGATGCCGATGAGCAGGGCCAGGGCGCTCACGTTGCCGATGATCTTCATGGGATCGTACAGCGGATACGGCGACTCCCTCTTGAGACCGTAGAGGTAAAGGACGCCGATGCCGGTCGTTATGGCAAGACCGATGAAAGCGTAGAAGACCAGGAGGTGAGCCGTCTTGCGTTCCTTGGTGACGTTGCAGAGCTCGAATTTCTTGTGGGACAGGATGTCCTTGATCGTCTCCGTGAGGCTGGCCGCGACATCTCCCTTTCCGGTCCCGTTCACCGCACAGAGGTCGCCCCAATACTTCTTCACGCCCGCGAAGAAGGCAAGGACGGCGAAGAGCGCAATGGGCACGAAAACGGCGTCCACATACAGCACGGGAATGAAGTTCGAATAGGACAGCCCTCCATGTTCGCTGGGCGGCACGGCCGAGAAGTTGAAGTGTCCCAGTGACGCGATGATGGCGCCGAAGATGAGAATGGGCACGGCAAAGAGGAGCAGGAGAGATTTCGAATTGCCCACCATCTGTCCGAGGGCGGCCGGCGTCGCATAGTGCTTGATGGCCACATTCCGGACGGCGCCGAGCACCTCGCCCGGTTTGGCGCCGCGGGGACAGTGGGCCGTACAATCGCTGCACTGGTGACAGAGCCAGATATCGGGGCTGCCGAGCAGCTTGTCCTTCAGTCCCCACTGGGCATAGAGCATTTCCTTCCTCGGAAAGGGCTTGTCGTCAGGGGTGACTCCGCAGACGACGGTGCACGTCGAGCACTGGTAACACTTCTTGAGGTCCTCACCCCCCGAGGCGATGACATCCTTAACGAAACTCAGATCCGGTTTTATGACCTGTTCATCCATAATGTATCCCTCCTGCCTTTATTTATATGGGTTCGGACCGATCTCTTTGACCCTTTCGACGAAATCATGGATCATGCCCGGCACCGTTTGATACTCGTCAATGGCAAGCTGCACCAGCTTGACCCTGTCGGCTTCGAGCATGAGTCTGTCAAGGGTCTCCTGGACTTTGCCGAGACGGTAACTCGCAAGCTCGCTGCCCTTCGCATAGTGGCACTGATAATTATCACCGTATTTGCATCCGAGGAGCAGCATGCCGTCGATGCCCCTTGAGAAGGCATCGGCGATCCAGACGAGGTTGACCGAGCCGAGGCACCTGAGCTGGATGAACCGGACTGCCGTGCTTATCTTCTGTTTGCTGAGCGCAACCGTGTCAATGGCCGGGTAGGCGTCGTTCTCGCAGGCAAGGACGATGATGCGCGGTTTTTCCTCGTCCGAGGGGACGGAAACGCCCTTGAGCATGGAGCCGATCATGTCGACATGGTAGTCCTTGAAGGAGACGATTCTCTCGGGGCAGGCGCCCATGCAGGTTGCGCACCTGCGGCACCGGCCGATCTTGTAAAAGGGCGTACCCTTTTCATCTTCGTCGATGGCGCCGAAGGGGCACTCCTCAGTGCAGCGTTTGCAGGACGTGCACCGTGTCATGAAAGGATCGGGGAAAGTTACATCCCAGGCCCTCGGATGCACGGCAATGCCCGTTGCGACATGCTCGGCCGACTGGATCGCCTTCAGGGCTGCGCCGGCCGCATCCTCCTGGGCCTCCGACCCGTTCATGGGCTGGCGGATGGCGCCGGCTGCGTACACACCGGTCCTCCGCGTCTCGTACTGGAAGCAGATGAAATTCGAGTCGGCAAAACCGTTGAAGAGGTCGAGATCGGGCAGCCCCGGTCCCTGACGGTACTGGAGATTCAGGACCGGATCGTCGACCGTCGCCGGAACGATGCCCGTGGCGAGGACGACGAGGTCCGCCTCGACCTTGACCTTCGCCCCGAGGAGGGAGTTCTCCGTTTCCACGTAGAGGTTCCCGTTCTCCGCGTCCGCTACACCCGTCACCTCGCACTTGGTGAGCATCACGCCGGGATCGTTCTGGGCTTCTTTATAGTAATATTCCATCCGGCCCGGTGTCCTGATATCCTTGTAGAGGATCATGGCCGTGGCATCGGGGTTCTGTCTCACGTATTTCGCCTGTTTGAGAGAGGTGCCGCAGCACATGGCCGAGCAGTATGGGAGATGGTCCGGATCGCGCTGGCCTGCGCACTGGATAAAGGCCACCTTCGTCGCTTCTTTTCCGTCTGAAGGCCGGACGATCTTTCCCTGCTTTGCCATGTCTTCAAATTCGACATTCGTCACGACATCCCTGAATTTCCCGTATCCGAGGTGCTCGAGCTTTGTCGCGTCATAGGGTCTCCATCCCGCGGCGAGGATGACGGATCCGATCTTGACGACCTCGGAGCTGCCGTTCGTCGTGATGGTGACATCGAAGGCGCCGGGCATGCCGTCCGTCTTTTCGACCTTGCTCGACTTGTATACCTTGATGTTCGGGTGGCCTTCCACCTCGGCGATCGTCGTCTCGATGCCGGTGTCGACGATGAGGGGCTCCGTGTAATGCTGCGTCGTGGGGATCTTTTTGTACAGCTTGTTGAAGAACCCGCCGAGCTGGTCCTCTTTCTCGACGAGCACGACCTTGTAGCCGGAATTTGCCGCCTGGAGGGCTGCCGTCATGCCGGCGATACCGCCGCCGATGACGAGTATGGTCTTCGTCGTCTCCATGAGGTACGGCTCGGGCATATCGCCCTTCTGCGTCCTGACGACGCCCATCTTCATGTAATCCTCCGCAGCGAGCTGAATATCCGCGGGGGTTTCCTGCGTCCATGCGGCGAGTTCACGGATGGGAACGCGCTCGACGATGCAGCCGGGAAAATCGAATTCCTCAAATTTTACACGGGGAGAGCAGGCAGCGAGAATAAGGGTGTTCACCCCTTCATTCTGGATGTCCGCCTTGATCATGTCGATGCCTTCCTTGCTGCAGAGGATGGCGTGGGGCTTTACAATGGGCACCTTGAGGGCGTTCTTTCCAATTGTGGTCAGTTTCTCTATGTTGACGGATTCGCCGATCGAGCAGCCCTGGCAGATATAAAGAGCATATTTCTTTTCCATGTTCTCTTACCTCCTCAGTCCTGTCTGGATTGCCTTGATCACAGCTCCCGTGGCATCCTGAGCCGACTTGGCGACATCCAGGGGATTCTTCGAGCAACCCACGGAGAAGATGCCGCCGCCGGGGACCGCAAATCCCTCCTCGCTCATGGTGACGCCGTTGATCTTCCGGGACGCTCCGGAAGGCTCCATGCCCGTCGCAAGGACGAACATATCGACGGTGGTCCGGATCTTCTCGCCCGTCAGCACGTCCTCCGCCTCGACGACAACGTCATCGGAACCAGGACTCTGAACGGCGCTTGCCACTTTGCCCTTGATGAAGACGACGTTCGGATCGTCCTTCACCTGCCAGTAGAACTTCTCGTACCGGCCCGGCGTGCGGATGTCGATATAGAAAATGTAGACCTTGGCATCGGGATACTGCTCGCGGATATAGAGCGTCTGTTTCAGCGTGGCCATGCAGCAGATGTAGGAGCAAAAGGCAAGGTGGTTTTCGTCCCTGCTCCCGGCGCACTGGCCGAAGGCGATCGTCTCGACCGCCTTGCCGTCGGAGGGCCTGACGATCTTTCCACCCGTCGGGCCGTTCGGCGAGGCGAGCCGCTCCATCATCATGTTCGTAACCACGTTCTTGACGGAGCCGTACCCGAGGATCTCGATCTTGTTCGCATCGTAAGGGTTCCATCCAGTCGCAACGATGACGGAGCTCGCCTTGACGGTGATGGTCTCGGCCTTCATCGAAAGGTCGATGGCGTTATAGGTACAGGCGTCGGCGCAGGTCTTCCCGCATCCGCCCGTGCAGTATTTGTCGTCAATGACGTACTTCATCGGGAAGGCCTGGTTGAAGGGAAGGTACGCCGCCTTCGTCTTGTCGAGGCCGAAATTGAACTCGTTGGGCCTCTCGGAGGGACATGCCTCCGCGCAGGCGTTGCAGGCCACGCAGTTATCGTTCACGAAGCGGGGCGCCAGTTTGATGGTGACTGTGTAATCGCCGGGACCGCCGGTGATGCCTTCCACTTCAGCCATCGTGTGAAAGGTGATGCGGGGGTTTTCCCTGAGACGGCGGAAATTCAGCTCCAGTCCGCAATTGGGCGGGCAGAGTTTCGGGAAGTACTTGTTGAGCTGCGCAACCCTTCCGCCGAGATAGGGGTTCTTCTCGACGATCGTTACGTGAGCGCCCGTTTCCGCGGCGTCCACCGCAGCGGTGAGCCCGCTGAACCCGCCGCCGATCACCACTATGTGATTGCCCTGTCCTTTCGTCTGCTCAGGCATGCTGCTCCTCCTTTATTGCGCGTGAATAATAAATGCGGAATGCACACTGCACGGTGCGCAAGACGCCTTGCGCATCATGGACTGTGCATTGCCTGAAAAAAAGGAGAGGGGCTTGCGCCCCTCTCCGCTGTGGTGAATTAGTCAGGGATGATCTGCACATAGGGAACTTTCTTGATGTCCCATGTGTTGTTCTCGGCATTGTACGTGGAATTGGTGAAGCACTTCCATTCCTTGTCGTTGATGGCGAGGAAGTCTCCCCTGTAGTAGTAGCCGGGATACCTGGACTCCTGCCTGAAGAGGATATGACGGGCATGCGCCTCGACGGAGAGGATCCTGTGATAGTTCTCCCAGCACCTCATGAGCTCGTGGAGGTTGGAGGCCGCCATCTTGTTGGCGTCTTCCTTGAGCATCTCGAGCTGCTTGAGGCCCTCGTCCAGCATCGTCTTGGAGGTCATGTACCAGGTGCTGATGCCGCCAAAATACTCGTCGGAGATCTTCTGGAGTCTCGCCTGGAGCATCTTGGGCCTGATGTAGTACGGGTTGGTCAGCGTGTCGGTCGAGTAGGTCTTGTACTTCTCGAAGACCTCGTACGGGAGATACAGCTCGGCCGCGATCGCGTCTGCCGACTCCTTGACGGACGGAGTATAGCTGGCATTGTCAAGAATGAAGGCGATGGCTGCCTTTGCCGCGATCCTTCCCTCGGCGTGGGAGCCGGAGGAGAACTTGTGACCCGAGGCGCCGACGACGTCACCGGCCATGAAGAGGCCCTTGACGGTGGACATCCTGTTGTAGCCCCAGGACCACTCGGCAGGCGTTCCCGGTATGTCGCCGGGGCCGCTGCACCAGAAGCCCGCGCAGCCGGCGTGGGAGCCGAGGATGTAAGGCTCGGTCGGCATGATCTCGGACGGCTCCTTGTCGGGCTCCACGTTCTTGGAGGCCCAGAGACCGGCCTGGCCGATGCACATATCGAGGAAGTCTTCCCATGCTTCGGCCTCGAGGTGCTTGATCCTCTTGGCGTCCATCTTCGTGGCAAGCTCTGCCATCGCGTCGTGGGTCCTCATGAGGATGGGGCCTTTGCCCTTTTTCATGTCGAGCATCATCATGTGGTTCCTGATGGCGGTGCCGAGCTTCTCGGCATAGGGGCTGTAGAGGGCCTTCGTCTGCTCGAAGTTCTCGCCCGTGCAGTAGTCTTCGCCGAGGGCGTTCGTTGCTTTCGCCTTGAAGAAGAGGAACCATGCGCCGACAGGGCCGTATCCGTCCTTGAACCGGGCCGGGACGAACCTGTTCTCCATCAGGGTGAGCTCTGCGCCGGCCTGCATGCCGAGTGCGTACCCGGAACCGGAGTTCCAGACGGGATACCACGCCCTGCCCTGGCCTTCTGCAACCGACCTGGGCCTGAAGGTGTTGACGGCGCCGCCCGCTGCGTTGATCATGGCCTTCGCCTTGAAGAGGTAAATCTTGTTCTCCCTGACGCTGAAGCCCGCTGCCGCCGCGACCCTGCTCGGATCGTTGGCATCTTTGTAAAGCTTCACGATGAAGATGCGCTCGTAGTGGTTCTGCGCAACGCCGGTGGCCTTCCTGTTGACCTCGAGGGCGGCCTTTGCGGCTTCCGCCACGACGACCTTGTAGGACTCACCGTTGATCATGATCTGCCACTTTCCGGACCTGACGGGTGTTCCGCCGTCCCTCAGCATGGCCTTGCCCTCGTCCCTTGCCTGGAAGCCGTCAAGGGAGAAGCCGTCGTCGGCCTTCTTCCAGATGGGGAGTCCCCACTCCTCAAACATATGGACGGAATCGTCGACGTGCCTGCCGAGGTCATAGACGAGGTCTTCCCTGATGATGCCCATCAGGTCGGCCCTGACGTACTTCACGTAGTCGGCCACCTTGTTCTCGCCGATGTAGGTGTTGATTGCGGAAAGGCCCATCGCAACGGCGCCGCTTCTGTCCGTGGCGGCCTTGTCGACCATGGTGACCTTCAGGTTCTTCGGGCCGGCCCAGCGGCATGCCTCGAAGGCTGAGCCGCAGCATGCCATACCGCCGCCGATGAGCAGCAGATCCGTCTCAACCTCTATGATCTCAGGCTTCTGACAAAATGAAAATGTACAGGTTTCTTTTTCCATTCTTCATCCCTCCTAATTTAGTCGGTCCTCGCCGTATAGTTGAAAAAGCCGGGGCCTTTCAACGTGGCGAAATCGGGTTCGGGCTTCCCTGCGTATGCATCGACAGAACCTTCAGCGGTGAGCCTGATCGGGAATTTGAATCTCTTGAGGGAGCCGTTCCTGAATTT
Source organism: uncultured Nitrospiraceae bacterium (assembly GCA_963705105.1). Lineage (GTDB taxonomy): Bacteria > Nitrospirota > Thermodesulfovibrionia > Thermodesulfovibrionales > Dissulfurispiraceae > CAVPIW01. The sequence continues at coordinate 154,481 of CAVPIW010000007.1, forward strand.
GACCGTCCACATGATGGAGTCGGTGCCTCTCATCGGGATGACGTTGCCGCCGAGAGGAACGAAGTCCTGATAGCCCCTGACCTCGATGGCCTGCTGCGGGCATATCTTCACGCAGTTGTAGCACTCCCAGCACTGCTCCGGCTCCTGATTGAACGCCTTCATGAGGTCCCTGTTCAGGGCCATCAGGTCGTTCGGGCAGATGTACTGGCAAGCCGTTTTGTCCTGGGCCTTGCAGCCGTCACACTTCTCAGTAATAACAAAACTTGGCATAAACCTAACCTCCTCTTTGGTTGAAATTAGCGAAATTCGCTCATGTGCCTTGATCGATCAATCCACGGCATAGTGTTTCGGTTGTATCCCCCTCAACACCTCCTTTCGCGAGATATATAAGGTATAAGCATCAGGGAGCAGGGAAACCGGCACCACGGTCCCCTGCTCTTCTTTCCAATTACACGCCTTCGGAGTACTTGTGGGTCTTGATCTCGACCTTCTCGGTCAGGCCCTGGTAGTACTCTTTCAGGACCTCCGCCACTTCCGGACGGCTGAACTGGGACGATACCTCTTCACCATCGGAGAGCATCTTCCGCAGCTTCGTCCCGCTCAGGAGCACCCTGTCATCCTTGCCGTGCGGGCAGGTCTTCATGGAGGCCATGCCGTCGCACTTCTTGCAGTAAAAGGTCCAGTCGATGTTGAGAGGCTTCGTCTCCAGTGCGTCCTTCGGGATCTCAAGGAAGATCTTCTGGGCGTCGAAGGGACCGTAGTACTCGCCCACGCCGGCGTGGTCGCGGCCGATGATCATGTAGCTGCAGCCGTAGTTCTGCCTGAAGGTGGCGTGGAGAAGGGCCTCACGCGGTCCGGCATACCGCATGTCGAGCGGGTAGCCGGCCTGGATGCAGGTCTTCGGGACGAAATAGAGTTCGACGAGCTTGTTGATCGCCTTAACCCTGACTTCGGCGGGGATGTCGCCGGGTTTGAGTTTACCGAGGAGCTGGTGGATGAGGACGCCGTCGCAGATCTCGATGGCGACCTTGGCAAGGAATTCGTGGGAGCGATGCATGGGGTTCCTGAGCTGTAGGGCGGCAACGGTGTTCCAGCCCATATCCGTGAACATCTTCCTCGTCTCGGCGGGGGTAAGGAAGAGACCGGGATAATCGCGCGGGAACGTGCCCAGGCTCAGGACCTTGACGGGACCGGCAAGGTTGACCTCTGCCTGCTCCATGACCATCTTCACGCCGGGATGCTCCGTATCAGTGGTCTTGTAAATGTTCTTGCATTCGAACTCTTTGTCGATCGAGTACTTCTCGGTGACCTTCATGGTCGCCATGGTTTCTTTGAAATCATCGGAATAGAGAGCGATTTCTTCCCCTATCTTGATGCCGTCGGCGGCCGCCTTGGGCACAGAAACAGTGATCGGAATGGGCCAGAACGTGCCGTCGGCCATCTTGAAGTCGGCGCAGACTCCCTTCCAGTCGGCCTGGGTCATGAAGCCCGTCAGCGGGGTGAATCCGCCGATGCCCATCATGATAAGGTCGCCGGATTCGCGCGATGCGATGTGGACTTTCAGCAGTGACTCAGCCTTTCTTGACTCCTCCGCGAATTCCGCGCCGGTCACAAGGAGAGGCATTAATTTCTTTGCTTTACCGTGGGGGTTTACCAAAGCCATAGTCGATCCTCCTCAAATGTATTTTTTTCAAGCCAAAACCATACTGAACCGTTAAACGCCGAGGGCGCTGCAGACTTTCCCGAAGATATCGTCGATGCTCCCGGTGCCTGCGACGGATTTCAGGATTCCCTTGTTCTTGTAATAATCGAAGAGGGGAGCCGTCTGGGCGGTGTAGACGTCGAGTCTCTTCTTGATCGTCGCCTCCTTGTCGTCGTCCCTCTGGAAGAGCTCTCCTCCGCACTTGTCACAGACGCCATCCTTCTTGGGCGCCGAGAAGTACAGATTATACATCTGTCCGCAGGCCTTGCATGTCCTCCGGCCTGTCAGCCTCTTCATGAGGTCCTCCATGGGGACATCGACGCTGAGCGCGGCCGTCAACGGCATGCTCAGTCCCGCGAGCATCTTGTCGAGGGCCTCAGCCTGGGCGGTGTTTCTGGGGAAACCATCGAGGATGTATCCCTTTTTGCAGTCGTCCTTTTTCAGTCTCTCTTCGACCATACCGAGGACGACGCTGTCCGGCACCAGTTCACCCTTATCCATATAGGACTTCGCTTCTTTTCCGAGCGCCGTCCCTGCACCCACAGCCGCCCTGAGAAGATCGCCCGTGGATATCTGGGGAATGGGGTACTTATCGACAAGCTTTTTCGCCTGAGTTCCCTTGCCTGCACCAGGTGCACCGAGAAGGACTAATCTCATGGAAGAACCTCCAAGTGGAATTATTTTGAGGCATCTATAAATTACTGAAAAGGAAAAATTAATGCAATTTTAAAATTTAAATCAGCACATTAAAATTACTTATATTCCTGTTCATGAAGGCCTGTCAGATATTGCTTCAGCTGTTCAAGCGCCATTCTGCGGTGGCTGAGAGCGTCTTTTTCATCGGGTGACATTTCTGCGAAGGTCCTGGCGTGTCCCCGGGGGAAAAAGACTGGGTCATAACCGAAACCGGACCTGCCCCGGGACTCACGGGCAATGGTTCCCTCCGCTAAACCCCGGAATAATACAACGTTCCCTTCCGGAAATGCAAGGGCGAGACAACACACGAACCGGGCGCCTCTTGAGCCGTCTGCGACGCCCTTCATCTCATCAAGGAGTTTGACAATGTTGGCCTCGTCACCGGCGCACTCACCGGCATATCTGGACGAGTAGACACCCGGAGCGCCTCCCAGGGCATCCACCTCGAGCCCCGAATCGTCGGCGACGGACAGGCGCTGCGAACAAAGTGCCGTCTCGACGGCCTTTTTCGTCGCATTGCCCTCAAAGGTGTCCCTGTCCTCCGCGACATCGGTGCATGCCGGAAATGCATCGACGGAAAGTACGGTCACATCGACACTGCGGAGCATCCGCTCCAGTTCTTCTACCTTTTTTCTGTTCCTGGTGGCGAGAACGATGTCCATGGTCCGTTAGCGGGCACGCATCGGCTCATGCCGGCGAACCGGCGCAGCGCGGAATGGAGATTGATGAAACCGGGTTATGGAATAGAGGCCCAGCAAAACGAAGTAAGATAGCATTCCGGGCAGGCAAAATGCAAATCCCGCAAGGCCTGAGTTGACAATCACCGGAGGCATTGTTTAAGCTAAACATCAGCGGGGTGGAGCAGTCCGGTAGCTCGTCGGGCTCATAACCCGAAGGTCAGAGGTTCAAATCCTCTCCCCGCCACCAAAGAAAATCAGAGGGTTACCGGTCCGGTAGCCCTTTCTTTTTGGCAGTTCTTTCTAAAGGATTTCTAACGAAGCCGAGAGTTCCTTCCAAGAGACCTGCTTGCTGCCTGTCAAATTCCATGTCCTCAAACAGGTGAGAGGTGGTCCCCGAAGATCAGACAGTCGTTATGAAGGTGTAAAATGCGCGTCTGGAGAGGGCTCACCGAGATGAGCAGGAGTTGCTGCAGACCGGCCGGTCCGACGCAGGCATGGGCGCGATCCGTGTCGTCAGGGCACAGGCGACAATCCCGCGCAGCGCCGCGACAGAAGTTCTACTCTTGCTGTTCGACGTACTCAATCCCGTTTGATCTCAGACAATGTCGATAAATGATCTCATAGACGAACTCATCCCTGTCAGATCTCTTTTCTGCTTCCGCCGAACACCGCGCTATTACCACTCTCGGGCGGTACTCATACCAGCTAAAGGCTCCGCCCATAACAAGAAGCAGAAGAATAACGAGTCCTGCAAATAAACCTTTTGAAGTTCCTGATTTTTGCTTCATCACAGCCCGGCCGGTCTGGGGCGGGCGCAGACATGCGCGCGGCCGATCTCCGGCGTCACTGTCTTTTCCGCATAACGGTTCGGGCGTTCTTTGGGAGCATCGATGGTCACCAACTCAAGACCCTCGTCGATTCTATTGCATTGTTTGTGACAAGATGAAACAATCCATGAACAGAGGGCCATGAGTTATCTCCTATAGAGGAAGGATTCTGCAGAGGAAGGATTTTGCCGCTTTGTTTTAGTTTAGCACACACCGCTAATTAACTCACTGCAATAAAAAACCCCGGCCTCCATCTTTCCTGATCATCGACTCCGGACTACCCCGCATCTCTGCTTCGATATGTGGTACCATGAAACGAAAGATCACAGACCGGAGGGAAATATGAGAAGATCATTACTCATACAGGTCTTGTCAGCCGCATTCTTATTTGTCGTGGCCCTTTGTTCATCCGGCGATGCAGTATGGTCCGGTGTCACATGGGACCAACCGGCAGGACCAACCGATCATGGCCTGAGAGTTTCGTCATCGGGCACTCCTCTCCATCTTGCGAAAAAGAGACCTGCGCACACCGAAAACGATATCCCTGAAAGTTCGCAGCCTGCAAAACAGGCAGATGCTCCATCGCAGGATAGGGGTGGGCTTGTCGACCCCCGCGACGGGGGCCTTGATGTCGCCCTGGGCGAATGGGCCGTTATCCTCGAAGCTGATACGATCCGTCCCGGAACCGTTACCTTTATTGTCCGTAACAGCGGCGCCCGTGCGCACGGCTTCCGAATCAGGTCGGAAGGGGGGCGCGGCAGGGACCGCTTTGAAGCGCGGACGGAACTCATTCAGCCGGGCGGGTCGTCAAAGCTGACCGTTGATCTGAAAAGCGGTTCCTACCGGGTGGATTGTTTCGTCGAAGAACCGGGAGTGGGAGACCACGCCGCCCTCGGGATGAGAGGCCTGCTGACGGTGAGGCCCGATGCCCCTTTCCTGTCGACGAAAGCCCCTGTCGCTGACACGGCCGTATCCATCGAAGGATTTGTCTTCTCCCCGCAGACCCTGAAGATACAGGCGGGATCGACAGTCGTCTGGACAAACAGGGACCCCGCTCCGCATACGGTGACGGCGGATGATGGGACCTTCGATTCCGGGATGCTCCAGTCCGGGGCAACATTCAGAAGGACCTTCGAAAAAGCCGGCACCTTCCGCTACACGTGCACGATCCATCCTTCCATGAAGGGCGTTGTGGAAGTCGCAGCGCCATAGAGCGCGAGCCCTCCCTCTGCGGGCCGAACTTGCGGAAAAGGCGGGGCGAAGCACTTCAAGACCTTGCTGAAGGCTACGATGCCTCGGGAAAGGCAAATATGGTTCAAAGCCTTTCCAATGCGATGATGAGGACCATTTCGGCAGGTGCACCGAAAGGCAGGGCAAAGCGCCTCAAAGCCTCGCTGATAGCGAGCATGATTGGTTATTATTGGTTGTGAAGATTTCATCCTTTGTATTATCAACAGTTGTGCTTCCATGCTCTCAACGGGACGGCAGCGGTTTCGCAGCACCGATGCTTTTCGGTGCTTCACCCCGCCTTTCGGTCCGGCGTATGAGGCAACGTGTCCATCTCAGGGTGTTCAGCGCCTGCTGCCTGACGGGCTTTTGGTATCAATCGACACGGCAAAGGGTGGTCTGGTGACCGATAAGGTATCTTAGCGGAAAGGCTTTTCACCACATCAGCCTTCCCGTCGGTGCCTTTGTTGTCCCGTTTTTGTCTTTGCCTGCTGTCTATTGTCTACTGTATTCTGTCTACTATTTATTGTGAAGCGGCGCATACGCCCCGCCTTTCCGCAGGGCTTACGCAACGATACGATTATATAAGCTGTATATCTTCCACGCGACCATCCCGCCTGTCAGGTTATAGACGCCGGCGTATCCTTTCTTTTTCAGTCCGTACGCTATGAAGGGCGAGCGATGGCCGGTCATGCAGATGACAACGATAGTTTTTTCATTTCGGGCCTGCAGGGCCTCCGCAAGCCCCTCACCAAGAGGGATATTCAGTGCCCCGGGTAAGTGAAACCAATTGTATTCAGAGGGTGTGCGCACGTCGAGCAAGAGGACATCCTGACGGTTTCCGCCCGAAATTTCCCCGACACGCCAGGGCAGGAGCGGCTTCACACCGAGGAGCGCCCAGAGCAGGTCCCATGTTATCAGGATGACAAGGAGGGAAAGCAGGACCTTTTTCATATTTAATAATATCACTATTGGCCGAAACAACACTTTCCTATCACCTGACACTGACTTTTTGTCAGCACCTGACGTTAATGTCAATGTTCAGTGTTAATTCCTATCGGTGATTTCAAGAAAGCGATTGATATTAAATGGGACATCGACGTTAAGCAAAGTTAATCCCCTAAGGGGCATCCCCCTTTCCCTGCGTCATTTCACGCACAGCCTGCGTGAATTCAAGCACTCTTTCCGCCTGTCCGGCTTCTCCCCGGCGTCACGACGCCTCACGGCGGAGGGCGATTAAACATATATTTATCAACGTATTAACATCTACTTTTCGGTGTTCGCGCTGTGGCGCCCGACGGCATGAAAATCGGTTTGGGGCACCTCTAAAAATGACGCATTTGTTGGCACTGTTCTTGATCATAAGTAATAAGGATAAATACGGGTCGACCATAAGAACCTCCTTAACGGCTGTTTCTCCCCATAGCGGGAGGAGGGATTTCCCAGACCATGCTGCTCGACTATCTCGGTCAGGAACACGCTGAAAACCTCAGGACGGAAGTGAGCGAGCTTGTATTCCCTGCCGGCTCTGTCATCGTAAGCCGTGATGCGCCTGATCAATCGGTCTATGTCATACAGTCAGGCCAGGCGGAAGTCCGGTATTTCGGTGATGAAGGGGAGATCATTCCCTCCGTCAGGCTCGGCCCGAATGCGTTTTACGGCCGCACATGCCTCCTTCGGGAGCATTTCGAATCGTCCGAACTCGTAGCCGTCACGAATGTCGCCGTCAACGTCTACCCTGAAAATGTCTGCAAAACGGCTATGCAGGAGTCCGAGAGCTTCCGGTCCCAGCTCTTCTCCCAGCTTTCACGGTATGTCCGGCACCTGAGATCACAGACGCGCTATCTCCTGCGCCGCTCCCAGGCGCTCAATCGGTTTCTCTCATCAGACCGGAAGGCGGGCCCCCTTGTAGCATTTTCCCGGCGGATGCGCGCCGTAGAACAGAAGATCCCCCTTCTTGCCCGTAATGCCCGGCCTCTCCTGATCAGCGGCGAACCGGGCACGGGCAAGTTCTTCCTCGCAAAGAAGGTCTGTGAAGCAGCCGGCGATCATCAGGTTCCCTTCATGTCGATCGACTGCGCAAATACCGGCAGCGACATCCATTCCACGCTCTTCGGGTCCGTCTCCTTCGAGTCCGATCTCCCTGACGGCGCCGACGGCGCCATTCATCTCACTCTCGGCGGCTACCTGGTCCTCCGTCATATCGACGCCCTCGATATGCAGACCCAGGAACACCTCTTCGCCTTTCTCAATTACCAGGAGAGCACACCCCTCCCTCAGGAGAGGAAAGTGCGGATCATCGCCACCACACAGAAGGACCTCGGTGCCCTATCCGAGGCGGGGAACTATTATCAACCCCTCGCCGCACTGATGATGCGCAACGAACTGCGGATGCCCGCGCTTATCGAGCGGAGGTCCGACATTCTTCCCCTTGCCCGCCACTTCCTGTCGGAGAGGAGGGGCGAAAGTCTCCGCGACCGCCTGACTCCCGAGGCAGAAGCCGTCCTCTTTTCTCACCGCTACCGTCATAAAAACGTCTCCGAACTGCGCGATATGATCTCCATGGCCGACTTCCTTTCCGACGGGACGTCCATCCGTCCCAAGCACCTTTCGACAGGCCCGTCATACCAGAACGGCCTCACGGAATATGATATGACGCGGTTCGGGTGGGTCCGGTGGCTCCTGAAACCCCAAACCCTCGCTGCGATGCGGTCTGGCGTGCTCGCCACATTCCTGTTGATCCTGGGCTTTTCGTTCCTGACCCCCGCGTCCTCCGCGGGCCGCACTGCCAACAGCCTGATCTGGAGCTTCTGGGAGCCCGTCCTCGTCTTCTCTTTTCTCTTCTTTGGAAGGCTCTGGTGCACGATCTGTCCGCTCGCGACAGTTGCAGGGTTTTTCCAGCGTCACCTATCATTGGGACGGCCGGTACCGGCCTGGATGAAGAAATACGGCATCTTCTTCGGATCCCTCGGCCTCGTCGCGATCATCGCGAGTGAGCACGTCTTTCACATGACCAAAGCACCCTTCAACTCGGGCATCCTGCTGCTCGTCCTCTTTGCCGGAGCTATCCTCTTTGCAGTTATCTATCACAGGCAGGTCTGGTGCCGGTTTCTCTGCCCCCTCGGCCTCTGGGGCGGTGCCTTTGCGCCCATGTCGATCCTCCAGCTCCGGGCCAATCCGTCTGTCTGTTCAACACGATGCACGACGCAGGAATGCTCAAAGGGGGACGGAAAGAGACCGGGCTGCCCGACGCTTCATCATCCGCTCTATTCGAGCGATTGCCACAACTGCAAGATGTGCTTCGATTGCCTGTCCCTCTGCCCTCACGGCTCGCCGAAGGTTTATGCAAGGCCGCCGTTGGAAGCGCTCTGGGGACTGAGCGGATTAAAGGGCATCCTCGTGCCCTTCGTGCTCTCGCTCTTCTTCTTCTCTCTCATCATGCTCGCCTCCTGGCACCTGGGTTGGCTCACCACCCCGGCAGGCGTCGGCGCCTCCGTCATAGCCACGATGATCGCATCCTTCGGCTTCAGCAGGCTGCTGCCGGACATGCTCGCGTCGGAAGTCGAGCGCGATCCGTCCATCATTCTCCGTATCGCTTCAGCATACCTTGTGCTGGCATGGGGACCGCTCCTTGCCTACCAGATCGAGAATGTCCCCATACTGCCGGGACTCGTGATCCATGCATCCCAGGGTGTATCGTGGAGCAGTCATTTTCCGTCGGCCGGGGTGAGTTTCATCGCAGTCATCCAGGCTCTGGTGATACTGTTGTCCGCATCCCTCTCGGCGCTCTGTTTCCTGAAGATCCATGCACACGTTGAACAGGCAGGGGCGTTTCTGACAAGGTCCTCGTGGAGGCTCCTCGGCATTCTTTTCTTCGGTTATCTCATTGCGGCACTGGCCATCGTGATGCTGCGCGATTTCAGCGCCTGAGTCTCAGTACCCCGAATGTCTCTCCCAGTGCTTTTCCTTCTCCCACTTCCGCCAGTTCTTTTTCAGGTGCCCGTAAGGGATATGCCTGTGCGGGGGAGCATGACGATAATCATAGTGAACGGAGTTTACCACGGTGACCGGCACCCTGGCCGGCGCCACGTACCGCCACGGGCCGTTGTAGTAACTCGCCCTGTACCAGTAGTTCCGGTGCGGACGGTACCAGTAGCCTCCATGGAAAAAAACCGAGATGTCGGCGGTGGGCACTGCGTAGACATATGTCCCCGGGATGACGACAACGGGCGGAGGAGTATTTATAACGTAGGGAGGAGGGGCGGGAACAGCATAGGCCTGGGCAACGACGGGCCCGTTGATGCCTATGCTCAGGTTGAAGGAGGAATGGCCTCCGTAGGCATTATGAGGCGTGGTTAAGGCGAAACCCGATAGTATGAAAAGGCAGCATGTGGTTACCAGAAGTGTCTTTCTCATGGTGACAACCTCCCTCTGATGACATTTCCCTTGGGGGAGCAAAAGATATACCATAGATCCCAATACCTGAATTTCATGAATATTTCAGATAATTACGCTCGCAGCGGGAGGCCGGACTATCTATGCGATGCCTCAATTTACGTTCTCATTTCAGGATGTTTTCCCTTTTTCAGTCATTCAGGATCGTCACCCGGGGCGCCGCCGCTTCCGAACCTTTTCCCGAAGCCTCCTCTTTTTTCTGTGCCCTAATGTGGTCACCCCCGCATGAATTTCCATACATTAGGGGTTGCCTCTCATTCATGTATATGTCCATTGCCCTACCCATATGATTTATTGGTATAATTGACCGTGATAACCGTTGTGTTCAGCGCCGCAGGATCATATTCCGCGGAGAGAGGGAGCATGAAACGTGGCTGAAGATTCGGCGCCTGCCGACCTTCGTTCGCCGGAAATCGGCTCAGACCGGGATGCACTGAGGCCTGATGACCGCGAAGAAGCGATTTACGCCGAAAAAGTCAGACTGCTCTATTCCCATGCCTTTCCGAGCACCGTGGCGACACTGATCAATGCCCTGCTTCTCTGCTTCGTTCAGTGGAACGTCGTCTCCCATGCGGTCATTACGGGATGGCTCGGTTACATGATTTGTGCAATGATCTTCCGGTCTGCGATGACATTACGTTACCGCAGGGACACGGGACGGACATGGAAGAATGCCCGGGGTTGGGGAAGGCTGTATATTGCGGGAACAGCAGCCCTGGGATTGGGATGGGGGGCTGCCGGCATCCTTTTCACCCCGGCAACCTCTGTGCCTCATCAGTTTTTTACCACCTTCCTCCTTTCCGGTCTTGCCGCCGGCGCCCTGGCGGTGCTGTCTTCCGTTTATATCGCCTATGTATCGTACCTCATCCCGACGGTTGCCCCCGTCACCCTTGTGTTCCTGCAATATGGAGATGCGCTCCACACTGTTGCCGGGGGCATGATGGTTTTATTCGTGCTGTTCCTCCTGAGGGCCGGACGGACACACCACGGATTCGTCGACTCATCTCTGAGGCTCGGACTCGAAAAGGACGATCTCGTCCGCAGGGTGGCCAGTGAAAAGGAACAGGTCGAAGCTCTCAATGAGCACCTCCGGCATGAAGTGGCCGAGCGTATCCAGGCCCAACGGGCGCTGCAGTTCAGGGTGGACTTCGAATCCCTGCTCACGACCATCTCGACGGGGTTCATCAACCTTCCCCCTCAGCGCATTGATGAGGGCATACGGGATGCCCTCGGGCAGATCGGCTTGTTCGCAGGCGTCGACCGCAGCTATGTCATTTTGATCGACCGCGAGATGAGATTCGCGAACAAGACCCACGAATGGTGCGCCGAGGGCATCGATTCGGCCTACGAACAGTTCCGGGGGCTTGAAACCGGGGCATTCCCCTGGTGGATGGAGAAGTTGCGACGCTTCGAGACCATTCACGTGCCGAGGGTCGAAGACCTTCCCCCGGATGCGGAGGCGGAGAAACGTATCCTCAGGTCAGCCTCGGTTCAATCCGTTATCGTCGTTCCGCTCGTGTCGGGCAACTCGCTGATGGGATTCGCCGGATTCACCACGATCCGCGCAGAGAAGACGTGGGACAACGAAGCGATGACACTGCTCAGAATTTTCAGCGAGATGCTGGTCAACGCCATTGACCGGAAACAGACCTATGAAGAACTCGACAGTGCCCGTGAGGCGGCTGAAGCAGCAGCGAGGACAAAAGCCCAGTTCCTGGCGAATATGAGCCACGAGATCAGGACCCCCATGCACGGCGTCCTCGGCACCCTGTCGCTCCTGCGTTCGACGCGCCTGGAACCCTCGCAGGAAAGCTATGTCACCCTGGCGCACAACTCGGCGGAGATGCTCCTCGGGATCATCGACGACATCCTCGATTTCTCAAAGATAGAAGCGGGCAGGATGGTCATAGAGCATGCCGGGTTTGATCCCCGCAGCCTTGTCGAGGATTGTATCGCCATGTTTACCGATAAGGCCCGCGAGAAAGGACTCGCTCTCACCTCCTCCGTCGACACTGATGTGCCTCACGCTCTCATGGGCGATGCCCTGCGCATTCGCCAGGTATTGATCAACCTGGTCGGAAATGCCCTGAAATTCACGGAAAAGGGCGGGGTGCTCGTCAGTGTGGAAAGAAATGAGGGAAGAGACGGGAAGACCTGCCTGCGATTCGAAGTACGCGATACCGGGATCGGGATCCCCTCTGACATGCAAAGACATCTATTTGATCCCTTTACCCAGGCCGACAGCTCGACGACGCGCAGATTCGGGGGCACCGGCCTCGGACTCTCCATTTCGAGGCAGCTTGTGGAACTGATGGGCGGCACAATCGGATTGACGAGCGTACCCGGCGAGGGGTCCCGGTTCTGGTTCTTTCTCTGCTTTGATCCCTGTCTGCCCGATCCGGCCGGACAAACTGCACAGAACCTGATCGGAGGCCGTAAAATGGAGGAAATGTCTTTCCAGGGATTCTTTGCCCTCGTCGTTGAGGACAACAACGTCAATCGCGAACTCACCCGTGAGATACTCGCCTTCCTCGGGCTCAATGCTGACGTGGTCGAAAACGGCAAGGCAGCCGTCATGTCACTGAAAGAACGGGATTATGACATCGTTCTGATGGATTGCCAGATGCCGGAGATGGACGGGTATGAAGCGACCCGCGTTATCCGAGAGCATGAGAGGAACTCCGGCAGGGTTCCGTCAGTCATCGTTGCACTGACGGCCAATGCGCTCGATGGAGATCAGAGGCGCTGCCTTGAGGCGGGAATGAATGACTACCTTGCAAAGCCCTTCGGGATCGCAGACATGAGGAAGGTCCTGTCCCGGTGGCTGCGGCCTGCAGAGGGGTCAGCCCTTGAATATTGACAGAAGAGGAACGCGGGGGCAGGAAGCAATGTCAGGGTTCAAGGGCTGGCCCCATGTGTTTTCGCGGTGCGAATGTGCTTCAGTTCTTCGGCGGCGGCATACCGGGGTCCCTGACCTGGGCGCGGATGGTCAGTGTGACCTTCGGTCTCTCCGGGTCATTGCTCGTGACTTCTACGGTCTTCTGGACCATGCCCTTCATCCCCTTCGTGTTTACCCTGGCGGTGAATCTTCCCCGTTCCCCCGGCTTGAGACGGCTCGAACTGGCCATCACGGCGGTGCAGCCTCAGGACGGCTTTAACGGTCCGATCTCGAGGTCTTCTGTTCCCCCGTTCTCGAATTCGAAGATGTGTTCGACATTGCCCTGCGCAACAACACCGAAATCGTGCGTTTCAGCGTCAAACCGGATGGAAGGCTGCGCAAACGCGAGCGATGGGAACAGGATCATAATCAGAATGATGACGTTCTTCACTGCCATAATCTGCCTCCTCCAGCGGGAATAATTTTACAGTTGCCTGAAAAGGCGGGGCAAAGCGCCTCAAAGCCCTGGTGAAGTCTCACTCAAAATCTGCATAAATCTCGCCGAGATTGATGCCGGCCAACACGTTTTTTGCATAGCGGTTCCGTATCGAAAGCTTCGCTTCCATTAGCTCAAGACTCTGGTTGCCGTGCCGGATCGCCGCTGACGCCTCGATGAAGGCAGCCAGGTCGTCGGCGGCCTTGACAAGCTGACCGTCGCGGGGATCGAAAACATCCTGATTGTATTTCGCGCTGATCTCGTCGCTGGTCGTCGTGATCCGATCTTTGCCGACGGCGACGACGCTTTCGAATTCGTCCTCCGTGAAGAGCCTGATCTCCCGGTGCCATTCTTCCGGGACGAGTCTGTAGACCTCCTTTTCCATCTCCTCCCGCTCATATGCCTTGATGAGATCTTTCAGGCCCTCAACGGACCTCTTCACGGGCGAGATGATGTCCCTCGTCAGCACCTCCGGCAGGTCATGGAAAAGACCCGTGAAATAGTTGTTCCTCAATCGCCTGCCGCACGCCCCGATCTCCCTCGAAAAGAAATACATGAGGAGAGCCACGAACAGGGAGTGACCGAGGACCGACGTCCTGGGCCTCCGGTGAAAGGTGGCCCACCGAATCTGGAATCTCAACTGTCCGCAGAGATCGATGAACTCACCGGCAGGGCGCTGACCGGCAAGGTGCGCAATGCCCTTCAGGTCCCCGTACTCGCCGAGTTTGTCACTGAGACGCCGCCTGATCGACTGTATCTCATAGCCTTCCGGGTTGGCCCGCTCGACGATGTCAAACTCCCACCGCGTGGCGGAGAAATGGGCCGCGCCGAGGATTCTCCTGTTGATCGTCCCCGTTTCGCGGGAAAAGTAGTCATGGAATTTTTCGCAGAATTCCCTGCCAAGGGGTGAAATAAACGGTTCAAGCTCGCGGTAGACCCACTCGTTCAGGCGGCGGTACTGGTCGGGATGCTCCTTGATCTTGTAAAAGATGGGTGGTTTCAGGTCAGTGAGCACAATGCGCTGGAGCAATTCGAAGAGTCCACCCTCGATGATCTCGATCCAGTCGAATCCCGCCGTCTCCTCTTCGTGTTTCCCGAGGAAATAGGCGATGACCATCTTGTGGGCCTGCTTATCGAGCTCGGCCAGCTCCATGGGCCGGACCTTGTCGTTCCAGCGCTGTATGTAGGCTGCATCAAAGATTCTCAGAAGAAGAGACTTTCGTATCATTGAGACCCGACAATCCTTTGCCTGGTATCTACTGCCAAATGTTTACACTGTAGTCACACAAAGGCGGGGAGAAGCGCCCCAAATCCTTGCTGAAGGCGACGATGAGCATTGGCAGATTCGTGTTTTAGGATTCCGCTCTCTGTGTCATCGGCCATTAGCCTATAATTCTTCTTGCCTTTGGATACAGGTGTCGCCGCAGCAAGGTTTTCGGCGCATAGACCCCGCCTTTTCCGGAACGCGTATGCGACGATAAGGTTTACTGTCTAATGAATTGTCCGGGATGGTCAGAGCGGGATGACCGACACCTTGTTCTTGCCCGTCTTCTTTGACTGGTACAGCGCCCTGTCCGCCGCGTCAAGGAGGTGCTCCTTCGTTGCCGCCTGATTGGCGGGATCAAGCGTCGAGACGCCGATGCTTATGGTGATCCTGATGCTGTCATTCTCAAGGGTGATTGCCGTCGCTTCGATCTTCTTCCTCAGGCGTTCGGCGAAGACGGCCCCCGATTTCAGGTCCGTCTCCGGCAGGAGGACGAGGAACTCCTCCCCGCCGAACCGGGCGGCGGTATCGCAGGACCGGATCGAATCCCTGATGCACCGTGCAATGGACCGGAGAACCACATCCCCCTGGACATGGCCGAAGGTGTCGTTCACTTTCTTGAAATCATCGACATCGACGAGGGCGATCGACAGGGGGTGGCGGTAACGGCGCGATTTTTCGAACTCCTTCATGAGGATTTCTGCAAGGAACCTGCGGTTATATAGCCCGGTGAGACTGTCGACGAAGGCCAGGTCCCTCAATTGCCTGTTCATGTCCTTCAGCTCCTGGGCCAGGTCCTCGGCCCTTTTCTTTTCCTCCATGAGCTCGAGCACGATCTGCTCATAGGAGAGGTTCATCTTGCTCAGCTCCTCGTTCGCCTCCTGGAGAAGCTGTGAGTATGTCTTTATCTGCTCGGAGCTGAGTTCATAGGCGGACAGCAGTTCCGACGTCTTGATCGCAGCTTCGTCGACGAATGAATCCACATCGATCGTGCCGGTGCCGATTCTCTTCCCCGCGAGATCACGGAGTTCCCGCATCTTGCCGGAACCTTTCTTTCCGTGATAAATGGCGGAGACGTAGTCGGCGATTTCGAGGATCCCGACAATATCGGCGATGGTCCTGGGAGCCCCACCATCAACGTGGTGGTGTGCGATGGGCAGGCATATGCTATCAGGGATCCCCCATCTCCGGAGCACCTCATACCCGATTTCCTGATGATCGAACCCGAAAACGGAACGCTCGAGGGCGCATTCATCCGAATCGGAGAGATTGCTTTCATAGTGAACGGTCAGGTAATCGTCGGGCCGGCTCATGAACATGACGACCTTACCGATGTCCGCCAGGAGGGCGCATATGTAGACATCGTCCGACCACCTGCGGAGGAGCCTCCCGAGGATATTGGCGGCAACTGCCCGGGTAAGGGCGTTCTTCCAGAAGAGATCATAATCGAACCCATCCTTGCTGCTGCCCCGGAAACTGCTCGCTATGACGAAGGACAGGGCGATATTCCTGATGGCGTTGACACCGAGGATATTGATGGCCCTGCTGATGCTGTCGACGGTCTGCGTCGATCCGAAGACGGGGGAGTTGGCGATGCTCAGGATCTTGATCGTGAGTGCCGGATCGGAAGCGATGATCTCTTCGAGCTCCGAAAAAGAGAGGTTCTCCTCTTTCGTCTTCTTCATGATCCTGATGGCGATGACAGGCGGTGTGGGTAACTTTGCATTCCCTTTGAGCAGCTGATCGAGTGAACTCTTCTTCGGATCTTTCGTTTCTGACAACATGTGACTCCCCTTCGGCATAATGGTTACGGATTGGGAATTTTCACCTGCGGTGTACCGCACTATTCTATCTTTATCTTATCGGCAAATGGAAGCTTTTCTTGCGCCCCGGGGCATCCGTCTCTTTGCAGAAGGGGTGCCTTTTGCTGTACAATGGTCGGCGGACGATCATGCTGATTTCATAGATGTTTTTCAATTCCCGGAGCGATGATGAAACGACAATATGAGTTCCTGAAAGACTTGAGCCAAAACTTCTCCGGCGAGGCCCGCCTGTACCGGGTCGATCCGCCTGCGGAATACCTCGAAAGCGAGGAGCAGTCCCGCCTCACTCCTTACGTCGTCGCCTCGGCGACGCTTGTGCCCATGCACGGTCCCCAGGTGTTCATTTTTCCTGCCGATGAAAAGGGAGACCTCCTCGAATGGGGAGAGATCGGCGGGAGGAAAGGGACCCTCGATATCGATCTCGTCATGCGCGAATGGACGGAAACGACTGAAGGATAACGACAGTCATGCAATGCTTTTCATAAAGAGAGGACCGTAGCTCTTCCGCTCGATCCTCTCATCGCAGATGACCACCCTCCCCCGGTCGTCCGACGACCTGATGAGCCGTCCGAAGCCCTGCCTGAACTTGAGGACCGCCTTCGGGAGCGAATACTCGAGAAACGGGTTGCCGCCCCGATTCGCAATCTCCTCCGTCCTGGCCATCACGATCGGCTCCGTCGGCACCTCAAAGGGGAGCTTTGTGATGATCAGGCACCTGAGCGAGTCTCCTTTCACGTCGATGCCTTCCCAGAACGAATCGAGGCCGAAGAGGACGGCATCCCTCGTCTCGCGCATTATGTCGAGCATCATGCGGTTGGGGAGTTCACCCTGGATCATCGGGTTCCGCCCGAGCGTCCTCAAGGGGCCGGCAATCAGCATCCACGTCCTCTGCATGCTGTCGCGGGATGTGAAGAGAACGAGTATCCCGCCGTCCCCCTTTTGAGCCTCTTTGATGATGACCTGTCCCAGTTGCTCCGCGCCCCGGGGATCGTTCAGATCGATGCCGCTCCTGACGGAAACCTCTACCTGACTGGAAACGTCAAAGGGCGACGGCACTGCCACCGCTTCAGCGTCGGTGATGCCGAGGACGTCCCGGATCAGGCGAAAATCACCTGAGACCGATAGGGTGGCGGACGTGAATATGACCGCATTGTGGCTGCCGAGGATCGAGTGTTGAATAAGTTCACGGGGATAGACGGGTGACATCCTGAGGGTGATCCTGTCATTGTCCGTTTCGATCCAACGCACAAACCCTGAGACCTCCTTCGGCACTGTCTCGAGGGCGTCGGCGCAGGCGGAGAGCTTCTGCATCGCCCCCGCGAGCTCGATCTCGTCATCCTCTTTGAATAGTCCCGTGACGGACGCCCTCACATCGGTGATGAATGATCTCATGGACTGAGCGAGATGCATCATGATGTCTCCCGATCTCATGTCACCCCGGATCGCTGTCCTGTGTCTGAACTCGTTTTTCGCCGAAATCCAGAGGAGGGCCGCCTCGGACCGGAGCGCCTCGATGCGCTGAAAAAAATGGGGCGACTGGGCGAGGAGTCCCCGGTAATGACCCCTTGCATCGGTCCTGAGAAGCCTGTTCATGACCTTCTCGAGGTACCTGCTCGTGAGCGTAATGCCGGCGACGTCCGTGACGGCATGATCGAGGGTGTGCCCCTCGTCGACAATGAGCACCTCCGTGTCGGGAAGCAGCTTCGAGTCGCCGGGGAGCAACGCATTTATGCCGAGCAGGGCGTGATTGGTGACGATGATCTGTGCGTCATGCCACCTTTTTCTCGCCCTGTAATAGAAGCATTCCCTGTAGAATGAGCAGGCATTGGCCAGACAGGCGTCGGCGTCGGAGGAGACATCCTCCCAGAGACGCGACGGCCCCGCGAAATCCTCGCGGTCCCCGCTCTCTGACGCCGAAGCCCATTGGGTGAGCCTCTTCAGCTCTTCCGTCGCGCCGTTGTCCGTCCCTTGCAGCCCCCGGAGCCTCCTCAGGCAGATGTAATTGCTTCTGCCCTTCGCGATGGCATACGTGAAAGGATGGATACCGGCGAGGAGGCGGAGGTCTTTCGAGACGAGCTGTTCCTGCAGGTTTTTCGTCCTCGTCGAGACGAGACTCTTTTTGCCGGACAGAATGACCGGAATGAGATAGGCAAAGGTCTTGCCCGTGCCTGTCCCCGCTTCCGCGAGAAGAGTCCCGCCCTCCCCGACAATGCGGGCGCAGGCATCCATCATCTGCACCTGGCCGGCCCTGACCTCAAAGTCCCGGAGAACTCCCGCGACACCGCGCTCAAGGAATTCACGGGACATTGTGGACAGTGGATTATCCGCCTCCACCCCGTCTATCCCATGCGCCGGTCACGCACAGAAACCGGACCTGCATTGATAGCGATGCGACGAGCGGACGATCTCCGTCAGCCACCTGCTTCGTTCTTCGGACAGCCCGTAGAGCCCGATCTCCTGCTCAAGCTGTTCCGGATAGCCGTAGCCCCCCAGAAATCCGTTGACGCGCGCCGCGGCCGTCGAGTTCACCAGGTCTCTGAATATGGTGTACATGGACCTTAATTCACCCATGAACTCGGGAAACCTCTGAAGGGCGTGTTTCTGGTGATACTCCTCGGCAAGGAAGAACCTTTCGTAGGTGACAATCTCCGTCGTGATGCTCCGGCCGAGCCGCGATTCCTCCCTCTCCTTCAGCTCCCGTGCGAGAGTCTCCTGCTCACCGCTGTGACAGAAAACGATATGGGCGTATTGACGGGACCAGGAACGCCGGAAAGGATCATGGCAGGACCAGAAGGCATCGAGAAGAGACTTGTAGGTCACCGTCGCGGGATCGAAATCGATCTGGACTGTTTCGGCATGGTCGCCCAGGCTGTGATAGGTCGGGTACGCCGTCGAACCGCCGGCATATCCGACGCGGGTCCTCACGACACCCGCCCTGCTCCCGAACTGGGAGTCCGGTCCCCAGAATCAGCCGAGGGCGAACGTCGCCGTCTCGATGCGCAGGGGCACCTGACTGTCGATAGGGGGGATGTTGGATCTGATAGGCATCATCCGATAGATCCATTGTACCATCATTGGTGTCCAAAATAACGCGACACGAGGATAGGGCATGATTTCTTCGCATAATAAACCCTCATCACCGCAATGAGATCTCAGGAAAGACGGGGCGAATGCGCCGAAAAGCATCGGTGCTGCGAAACCTCTGCCTTCCCGTACAGACCATTGCAAACCAACGATCGAACAAGATTAACCTTTTACGGACACTCACACTGACACTGACACTGTTTTTCGGAGCGTTTTGCACCGTCTTTTCGTGCAAGGCAACCGTGAATTATGCTTCAGAAACCACACCCTATCCTCGTTTTCAAAGTCCGGCTGCACAATATTTTGGACAGGGGTGTTGTACCATACGGCTTCACGCCCTTCCCCTTCCTATCGCACCCCCGTCGTGCAGGAGAGATTTTTCGGTTCCGAGAAGGTGATGACGACGACGCGGTTCTGCTGCGACGGATCGAACTCCCACCGGCATTCCGTCAGCTTCTGACCGTTCCTGCCGGCGGAGAACCTGACCGTCCTGATGCCCCCTGACGACATCTGGTATGTCGTGTTCTTCTTCTCTCCCGGCATGATGCGGTTCGTCGGCCCGAACTGTTCCGAGTCGATGGCGATGTGGACCGGGTTCGACGAGGTGTTCTTTATCTCGGCAGAGAGGTTGCGATATCCGGACGTTGTCTGGCTCCCCGACGACTGCTGCGTTCCTCCCTGTGTCGACGTGCCTGC
The DNA here is from genome assembly GCA_963705105.1 of uncultured Nitrospiraceae bacterium. Classification (GTDB taxonomy): domain Bacteria; phylum Nitrospirota; class Thermodesulfovibrionia; order Thermodesulfovibrionales; family Dissulfurispiraceae; genus CAVPIW01. Next base: position 174,309 of record CAVPIW010000007.1, read on the forward strand.
TCCTGCCGGGTAGCCCTCGACGCGGCTGTGACCTGCGCCGCCTGAGCCCTGATTCTGCGCCCACGTGGACGGCTGGGAGTCGGCAATGGTGTATGTGCCCGCCGGTATCGTCACATTCGGATAGACTCTCCAGTACGCGTTTTTCACCCCGCCCTGCCCCGGCGAGCCCGTTGCCTGCCAGGGGCCGTACGTTTTTCCGCCGCTTCCCTTGAGCGAAATACTCCCCGGTGACGATGTCCCTGAACCGTTGTTCCAGTGGTAATTCTGGATCATCGTGACGACATGAGACTGGTTGATGGTAAAGGTCGTCGCTTTCGTCGGCGCATTGTACACGCCGCCTATATTGCCGTTGTCAAAGATGACCCTGCCGCTTTGTGGCGGAGTAGACTCGCCTGCTCCCGTCCCGTTATCACTCACTGAGGACCCTCCCGCCGTCCCGGACTTTATGAGTGTTATGCCTCTCAGACAGAAGCCGGGGGCGGCGTCACCGTGGTAATATTTCTTGTCGAAATCGTGCTGCCGGAAGCGGATGCCTGTGACGACGCTTCCTGACGGCAGCGGAAAGACGTTCAGCCATCTCTTGTCTCCGAGATGTGAATCCTTCGGAAACTGGTGATCGGCGCCGCTCCCCTCGCTCCTGTTCCATTCGGACGAGTGCACACCGGCCTTGATGTCGAAGACGCGGTCACCTGTGGTGGTCTGGACGGTGATCGTCGTGACGGTCATGCCCTGTTTCACGTTGTGGGCGTTGTCGAGATTGGAGACAATTGCGATGGAATTGGCCGTCACCGGTGATGGCAGCGGGACGGCGAGGCTCATCCTCTTCTCGTGAGTCGCCTTGAGCCTGATCCATGAACCGTCATCAACTTCGATGTCCTTCACCTTCCGGGCCGATCCCTTCTTGCCGCCATAGGGAGTAAGGTCGACGTGGTAATACGGCGATGACACGGGCGTCCTGATGTCGTCCTTTGTCGGCGTCTGCACCGGCGGCCTTGTGTCAGCGGGATCCGGCGGCGGCACGACAGGGTCGGCCGGAGGTTGTACGGTGTTCGCCGATGCGATCACCCTTTCCAGGTCCTTCGTCGCGGCGACCCGCTTGTCGCTTGACCAATAGGAGAGACTTTCCCTGCACTTTGCAAGGGCTTCTTTATTCCTGCCCTGTTTCGCCAGCGCGGAACACTCGTCCCAGAGCCTGTCCGCCGTCGCCCTGTTCTGCTGTTCCCTCTTTGTCTGCGCCACCTGTGCTTCCATATCCTTCACAGCGGCCTGACGTTTCTCACTGCTCCAGTGTGTGAGGCTTTCCCGGCACTTCGACAATGCGCCTTCCAGGTTGTTCTGTTTCGCCAGGCCCGAGCATTGATCCCACAGCTCATCGGCTGTCCTCTTCTTCGCCTCTTCCTGCTGTCGCTTCGCCTCTTCCTGGGCGACGGTCCGCTCCATGTCTTTGAGTGCGGACGTTCGTTTGTCGTTCGGCCAGAGCTTCACGCTCTCGTTGCACTTGGCAAGTGCCTCGCTGTTCCTGCCCTGCTTCGCCAGTGCGCTGCACTCGTCCCAGAGCCGGTCCGCAGCGGCCTTTTTCTCTTCGTCCTGCTTCTTCTTACCCTGCTCCTGGGCGACGAGTTTCTCCAGGTCGCGCACGACTGCCGACCTCTTCTCGTCAGGCATGATGGCCACGCTCTCGCGGCACCTGGCAAGGGCCTCGCTGTTCCTGCCCTGCTTCGCCAGCGCGCTGCACTCGTCCCAGAGCTTGTCCGCCGATTTTTTAGTTTTATCCTGCTCCTCCTGCTCTTTTTTAACCTGCTCGTCTTTCAGCTTCTTGTCTTCGGCGAGCTTTTGTGCGAGGACCTGCTCGGTCTCCACCACCGTCTTGTATTTCGCGTTGATGCGCTTCGCCTGTTCGAGGGCGGTCTTCGCCTCGTCGAACTTCTTCGCCTTGATCTGGTCCTGGGCCTTCGAGACATGGGCGTTGATCTGCTGCAGGTCCGACGACCATTTCTGCCCGAGCTTCGGGGCGTCCTCGTTCTTCGGGTCGATCTTCTTGGCGTCATTGAGCAGGGCAATCGCCTCCTCGATCTTCCCGTTTATGTACAGGCCTTCAGCCTGCTTCACTTTCTCATGGGCGGCCTTCATGTCTCCCTGTTTCTTCGCCTTCGTGTCGGCAATCTGCTTTTCCGCATCCACCACGGGTTGGTATTTGGGGTGAATCGCCTTTGCCGCCGCAAGGGCCTTTTCGGCTTCCGCAAGGTTGTCGGCCTTGAGGGCGTCCTTCACTTTCGCCACATCGGTGTCGGCCTGCTGCTTCTCCCTGGTCCACTTATCGGCAAGGAGCCTCGCTTCGCCGTTTTTCGGGTCTATCTTCGCTGCCTCATTCGCGAGCTGGATACCCTCCTGGAGTTTCCCCTGGGCGACGGCCTTGTTCGCCTGGTCGAGCTTCTCCGCCGCTGCCTTCACCTTTTCGTTCTTCTTCACCCGTGCGTCGGCGAACTGCTTTTCGGCGTCGACGACGGGCTGGTATTTGGGATGAAGCTTCTTCGCCTCCGTCAGCTCCCTGGCTGCATCTTCAAGCTTTTCGGCCTGGAGGAACGACTTCACCTTCCCGACGTGGTCGTCCGTCGTCTGCTTCTCGGCGCTCCACTTGTCGGCCAGTTGTTTTGCCTCGGTGTTTTTTGAATCGAGACCCTGGGCCTCCTTCGCGAGGGCGATGCCTTCCTGGAGCTTCCCCTCGGTGACGAGCTGTTTCGCCTTCTGCAGTTTCTCGTGCGCCTCTTTCGCCTTCTTGCCGCTGTTGATCATCTCCTGCGAAATCGAGACAGTCAGGGTCTGGGAACCCGCGCCGAGCTTGATCCCGTCCTTTGTCGCCTCAGCCGTGATCGTGTAGGTCCCCGTGTTGCTGCACTGGACCCTCAATTCGGAACCGCCGCCCGGCATCCCGCAGCTTCCCGAGGGGTCCACCGTCCAGTTATAGTTGACGCCCTCGACGGCAGGTGTCACCGACGCCTTGAAGAAGATCGCTTCATGAACGGCGAACTGCGTCGGTTTTACCTGCACCATGCCGCAGTCCTTCGCGTGGCCCAACTGGGTGTCGCACTTCCATATCTGCGGAGGGGTGCCGAGGTATTTCGGCTCCGAGACGGTCACGGTGTAACCAAGCGGCGTAATCGTCACCTGTTGCTTGCCCAGTTCATCGCCGCCGTCGACGGCCTTTGCCGTCACCGTCGCCGTGATCGGCTTCGTGTCCTTCGGCTTGATCGTCGCCTTGCTCCCGGTGCCGGTGTGATATCCCGGGATGTCCCAGAAGAGCGAGACCATGCTCTCTCCCATGGGCGGCTTCGTGACGGCGCTCAGGAAAAGCTCCTTCCCGAGATAGGCCTCTTTGGGCGTATAGGTGATGATAACCTCAGGGTTTACCGCCTCGACGGTGATCTGCTCCGACTCCCCAACGGTGGCGAAGCGGCCCTCGATCTCCTTGAGCACCTGCACCCAGACCTTCGCCGGCCCGGGACGGGAAAAGCGGGCGCTGTTGCGCATCTGAGAACCGCCCGTCTGCTCGAAGGTCGGGGTCTTCGGATCGCCGAAGGCCAGTTCGGGATGGGGCTGCCACTGGTACTTGAAGCTGCCGCCCGCATTGTTCTTGCCCGACATGACATTGGCGATAAACTTCGCCGTGCCGCCCACGGGAATCGTGTCTTCCTTGGGCGACTCCTTCTCCAGCTTGACGATGATCGCCTGCACCTGGATAGTCACGGTATCGGAGGCCGAGTTTCCGTCCTGGTCCGTCACCGACACCGACACGGAGCCGCCGCCCGCCGTCCTGGTTTTGACGAACTTCGCGTTGGCGTCTTTCGCGTCTTCCGCGGCGCCGCCCCAGGTCCACTTATTGCCGCCCGAACCACCCGTCGTCTCGGCATAGAGCGTCACGATATCGCCGAACTCGGCGGGGTTCTTCGACGGCTTGATCTTCACCTTCAGGGGATCGGTGTGCTTCCGGTTCTCGTTCTTGCGGTCCTTGTCCGCATCTGCCAGCTCCTTGTCGCTCGGGTCATGGCCGTAGGCGCCCTTGTAGCAGGACTTCACATGATCGGGCGGCCCGCCGGGAACGGGCGTCCTCCAGCCGCTCAGCCATCCGAAGCAGACGCAGGGCCCGCCCTTCTCCGTCGTGCTCGGCCCGTAGTAGCCGCCGGCGGTCCCGCCGCAGGCCCTGCAGAGGCAGTTCAGATAATCGGTCCTCTTGTCCGCCTCGGTCTTCGGCGGTGTGCATACCTGCTCCAATGCGGGCTTATCCCTCTCAACGCATCCGGCCGGTTCCTTCGCGATGACGGACCGGGTCTGTATCTTCTTTTCCCGCGGGCACTCGCCCCACTCGGAATACTTGTACGTGCAGACAGGCGGCTCCTTCTTCCCGTCATCCTTCTTTCCGCTATCCGTCTTTGTATCCTCGGGCTTTGTAACGCCTGTGATGTCGTCCCCCGGCCTTGTATCCTCAGGCTTGGCTCCGTCAATCTTCTTGTCGTCAGGCTTGTCCTTCTTCTTCGTCACATAAACAGTCGCATGGGTCTCGGCCTTCCTCCCCTTCTCATCGGTCACCGTGAAGGGGACAGTCACCCAGTTCTCGTTGTCCCTGAAGGACGTCTCCGGAAAAGTGACGACCGTCTGGCCCGGCGGCATTCGGACGCCGTTGAAGGACAGACTGCCGCTGTCCTTCAGGGGAACAGCGGTGACGACAAACGTTATGGTCTGATCGTTCATGATGCTCGCGTTTTCAGGCACGACGGAGACCTGGAGCTTCGGGCTCAGGTCTGCATCGACCACCTTTACAGGCGCTGTCTCCTTTTCGGCGGACCTGCCGAACTTGTCGCGCACCACCACCTTCAGCCGCACCGTCTGCCCTGCCAGGCCCCGCGTCGACAGGTTGCTGCAGCGCGTCACCGTGTTGGGACGCCAGAATTTGCCGTCCTCGTCGAACCATTCAAAGGCGAGCCTGTCGCCGGGGTCTCCCGGCCTCAGGGCGGGGCTCTCGACGCAGACGACGAGGGTCTTGTTGTCCTCGATCTCCTCGGGAACAGGACCGAGCTTTATGACGATGTCTCCCTCAGGCCCGACAGTGAGGGATTTTGCGGCCTTGCCTTCCCTCAGGATCTGCCCGTAGGTCGGGCTGCCGGGCGTGTTCCCGATGTCCAGGACGAGGAGCGTCACGTCGATCCTGTCTCCTTCCCTGTATTTCCGGGGATCGAGCTTGACGGACTGAACCGTTTCGCTGCTGACCCAGGGAGCGCCGCCGTTTGTGACGACGGTCCACTGGTATTTCATCCTGCCGCTGTCGACCTTCCTGATGACATCGGACTTCAGGGTCACCGGGTCTTCACCAGACAGAACCGTAATCTCGGCGGGCAGGATGCGGACCGTCAGTTCGTCCTTGTCACTGTCGGAAACGGTGACGGGCAGATGGAACTCTTCGGTATACCCCATGCTTGTCCTGGCCTTGACGCCGATAGTCACCTTTTTTCCCTTTCTGCCCAGGCCCGAAAACTGGTACGTGCTCCCGGTGAATTTTATGTTCCTCTTGCCGTCCTCGGACCAGGCGTATTCGAGGAGCTTCTCCCCCTCCGGCAGGCCGCCCTCCGGTTCGACAGCAACGTCGAGGACATCTTTTTCCTGGACAGTCGTCGTCTTGACGATGAATTTCAGCCTTATCTTCGGGCATTTGTCGGCAGGCAGCACCGTGACCTTCTTGTCCATGACCGCTTCTTTCGCTGCGTCCTTTGAGATTCTCGCCTTGAGGCGGAGGGTGTTGCCGCCGCTGTACTTCGGCGTCCATGTCGCCTCGTTCTTGTCCGACTTGGACGTCTCCTCGCCGTATTCGAGGATCGACCACTCGGCGACGCAGTCGTCGCAGGGCCTGTCGTATTTCGCCTTGAAGGTGGCGGGGGTGCCGATGCAGACCTTTTCAGGTCCCCTGATGTCGGTGATCTTGAGATCCGATCCCTGCCCTCCCAACGCCGCGAGGGCCTCGTCATACTCTTTCTTGCAACCCTCCGCGATGTACCGGTTCGTCTCCTCGTAGACGGCAAGACAGATGGCCGGTTTTACGAGGGGCGCAAGCAGCTTTTCCGTTACCTTGTCCCTGCCGACGATCTTCTCCACCTCGGCCTGGCATTTCTTGACGGCCGCCTTGACCCTTCCGTCCAGTTCCTTCGCCTCCTTCGCCCTGTTCGCGATTGCGGACTTGGAGCAATCGGGGAAGAGGCCCTTGACCCAGACGTACTTCTCTCCCTTGTGGTCCTTCCTCTCCTCGACGGCGGGATCATTGGCCTGCCACTTGTCCTTGATCTTGAGGATGGACTCGTTCGCGTTCTTGAGCTGTCCGAAGTTGTCGACGAGGGCCTGCAGCTCCTTCACATCCTCGAGATAGCTGTCTCCGCCGAAATAGCCGACATTGAAGGTGATCAGGGATTCCCTGCATCCGAGCTCCTTTTCGATCCGGACCACCTCGTGGAGCTTCTTGCCGCTCCACCAGGCCTGCGCCTTTTCGAGCTGCTCGACGACGCCCTTGAAGTACTCGACAGCCGTGTCGTCGACCTTCTTGCGGTATGTCTTGAGAAGCTGTTCGCCGTACTTTCCGCCCCTCACGTCCCAGTTGAAGGGGAAGGTGCCCATACGGCCGCTTGAAACGGCGGAGTTGTCGAGCATCTCCTGGTACTGCAGGAGCACGGGGTGGTTCTTGATCTGGGGGATCAGGATCTGGTAGAGACCTGTGCACCTCATGGGCAGCTTCAGGATGGCGTCCCTGCCCGTAACGGTCATCTCTCCCTCGGAAGGGCATTTGTAGGTGACGCTCGTCAGCTTCCAGCCGGCGCCGGCCTGCTCGAACTTCGCCCCCCGGTACAGCTCGTTGACCATGTCCTCATATTTCCACTCCTGCATCTTCCCGACGCTCCACTCTGCGGCGCCGAGGGCCATGCCGTAGAGGCCCTCCGGGATCGCCAGGGGCGGGAAGATGGTATAGACCACCTCAACCCCCATCCTCAGGTAATTGCCGTGGACGAAGGCCTCCACCGCCCCTCCCACGGGGGTCCGGCGGCGGAAGATCTCGACGGAGAGGTTCGTGAAGGACTCGTTCCAGCTCCCGGCCTTCATGACGGCGTCATAGTAGCTCTTCACCTCCGAGGCGAGGTTGAAGGCCTGGAAGGCGGCGCTCTGGCCGATCTTACCGAGAACCGACTCGTTCAGGGCCTGGTTGATCTTTGCGATCGACTCGATCCGGATGATCGTGGTTTTCCTGACCTCCTCCTTGCCGCCTTCGACGACAGTCCTCTCCAGCTCGATAATCCCCGTCGAGCGGAGGCTCTCGATGGTTTTGTTGTCCAGGGTGTCGAGGAAATTGTTGATCGCACCGATGGTCTCCGCTGATTTCTGGTAAGCCCGCATTGCCGCTTCCTGGACCATGGCAAAGACGATCTTCGTCATCTCCGGGTTGTCCGCCGCCTTCTCGATGAGCTCCTTCAGCCGCTTCTGCTCCGCCGCGGGCAGCTTGAAGGCCTTGCTCTTGAAATACTCCGCAAGCTGGAGCATTACTTCACGGGCCTTGGGCGGGAAGGGGACCGCCTCCTCACCGCCGCTGAAGGCCTTGAACTCGTTCTCCAGGTCGTCGAGGAGCCTCTTCTTCTCGGCATCCTGCTCGGCCAGTGTCTTCATCGACTCGGCCTTCTTGATCCGCGCGTCCAACCCCTCCTCGATGTTGTGCGTGATCACGTCGGTCATGCGCTTCGCGATCGCCTTCAGCGCGCCCTCGGGATTGTTCACCCAATCGGGACTGCCCGCAAGGTCGCCTGTCCTCTTCATGATCAGCCAGAGGGCGATCTCGGGGTTGATGCCCTTCATCTGCTTCAGCTCCGTGATCATGCCGGCGAACTTGACGATGTCCGTGTCGATGGGCTGCGGCTTCGCCCCCGCCGCTTCGAGGATCTTGTCGTGCTCCTTGGCGCTCCTGTCGAGGTATTTCGACATCTTGATGATCTTCTCGTGGAGGGCGAGGTCGGCATGGACGGCGTCGGTGGTGATGTGCCGGAGGAACTCGAGGCTGATGCCCGGCTCCATGTCGTATTTCGGAGTAGGCGTCTTCTTTTCCTGGAGGATGTCGGCGAGCCGGTCCGGTTCTCCCCTGCTCATGGCGATGTTGTTCTTCAGAACGGCGAACATAACGGCCTTTTCCGTCGCGTCGGCGTCGTGCTTGACGAGATTGCCGTCGTCGTCGCGCCGGATGATCTGCATCTTGCCGCGCCTGATTGCGTCGATTTCGGCCCAATCGGCGCCATAGTCGCCGATATAGACGCTGAGCGTCGCCGCCCGGTGAGCCGTCGAGAGGGCGTCCACAGCGACCATGTCGAGGTTGAAGATTTTCCCGATCTCTGCCCCGAAGAGGTCCCGGACGACCTTCGCCTGTTCGGCATCGAGCATGATGACGGTAAAGTCGATATCTCCCTCGAAGCGCATCTTCTCCATCGGTTCGCTCACCCAGCCGCCCACATCCATCCTCGCCAGGGGCGGGCTGTCGGGATGGTCGCTGTAATACCGTGCGACCACGGCGTCCCAGGCCTTAATGACATTGTCCTTTCTCACGGACATGAGCTTCTGTTCCATGCCCCGGTAATTGTCGTTCCAGTACTGCAGGGCAGCGCGGTAGTCGCCGAGCTCCTTCGCCTTCCTGTTGATGACGTCACCCTTGAAACCGACGAGGTCCCTGACGGAGACCTTACTGTCGCCCATGGCGTTGAAAAAGCCCATCTCGTCGAGGGCCCCCGCTTTCAGCTGATCGAAGAGGCCCTCGATTTTTCGTATTTTGGCAGGTGGGGGCGGGGAGACGTCGGTCCCCGTCGTTCCCGTCTTTGTTTTTGTTTTTCGTCCACCCTCCCTGACGACCGACACCGTCAGCCGCTCGGACCAGCGGAGACTCTCGATGGCGGCGCCGACAACGGCCGTGACCTGATCGGCCGACGACGCGTCCATCGCCTCCACCACGCAGGAGAGCGTCGCCAGCCCCTCTTCTCGGCAGTTGAGCTGCGGGTCCCAGGTCCACCGGACGGCACTGTCATCAGGCGCACCGGCGACACTAACCGTGAAGGTCTGCCCTTCCTTGACCGACTCGGGTCCCGTCAGACGGGGATTGCGGGCGTTCGCATCAACGGGAGAGAGAAAAGAGAAGAGAAATATAACAAAGGGAATGAAAAGAGAGATGCCTCCCGTCAGCCGGACTTTTCCGCATCTGCAACTGTTCCCTGCGCCCTTTCCTTCAAACACTCTCATTTTCTATACCCTCCCGGCATGTTTTCGTTGTTGTTTTCAACAGAGTCATGACAAAGACGACGGCGTCTCATTAAGGTATCGGCGATTTATTGTGAAATATTGACACTATACCGACACTATGAAATATCAAGTATATCCGAAGTAGCTTACGGCGAGGCGTTTTCAAAATAATCCGCCACGAGGATAGGGCATGATTTCTTCGCACAATAAACCCTTATCACCGCAATGAGATCTCAGGCCTATCCTCGCGCCAAGACGCCAAGGCCGCCAAGAACGGCAAATGCACAAGTGCATAAAATCTTCTTTTTAGGATGAAGGTCTGTATCTTTCTTTGCGCTCTTTGCGACTTTGCGTGAGACAATGATATCGTTATCAGCAAGGATTTGGGGCTCTTCGCCTGCCTTTTCACGAAACGGCAGGGTATAATATCATAATCGAGGACAGGTGAATGATACCGTACAAGGACGATAACCCGACAGAAACGACGCCGTTCGTGACCGTCGGCATTATCGTCCTGAACTGCCTCATCTATCTCTGGCAGCTCATGACGCCCCAGGATCTGGCTCATTTCGCCTTTTTCTACGGCGCCATACCGCACAACATCATCACCTTCCAGGGCGACCAGCCCATCCACCCCGGACTGACCGTCTTCTCTTCTATGTTTCTCCACGGAGGCTTTCTCCACCTTGCAGGCAACATGCTGTACCTCTGGATATTCGGGAACAACATCGAGGACGCCCTCGGACACGGCAAATTCATTTTTTTCTACCTCTTTTCCGGTGTCGTCGCCGCATACAGCCATGCCATCACAGAGACCAATTCGATGATACCGATGATCGGTGCGAGCGGCGCCGTCTCGGGCATTCTCGGCGCGTACCTCGTCCTCTATCCCCAGGCCCGTGTCTACACGATCCTCTTTTTCTTCATTTTCTGGCAGATCGTGAGGATTCCGGCCGTCGTCGTGATCGGTTTCTGGGTCATCATCCAGCTCATCAACGGCATCGTGAGCAAGGGTATGCTCCAGCAGGGCGGCGTGGCCTGGTTCGCCCACCTGGGAGGATTCCTCGCCGGCTTCCTGACGATCAAACTCTGGCTGGGACACCGGCACCGCTAAAATTATTAAAATTCTTCAATAAAACGCAATATTTGTCCGTAATCTCCCGTATTCGCCGATATTCAGCCCAATACCATCTTGCCAGAACAGGTCAATTCAGGGTATATTAGCACTCGACGGAATTGAGTGCTAATAAGAATGCACCGGCAGCATCAGTCAGACCCGCCGGGGCTGCCGAACACAATAATGAAGAAGGAGGTTCAAGCATCATGATCAGACCGCTTAAGGACAGGGTAGTTATCAAGTATTCCGAAGAGGAGATGGAAAAGACGGCAGGTGGCCTCTATGTGCCTGACGTGGCGAAGGAAAAACCGCAGAAGGGAACCGTCGAGGCCGTCGGCGGCGAGGTGAAGGAGCTGAAAGTCGGCAATACGGTCCTCTTTGACAAGTATTCCGGGTCGAAGATCAAGCTCAACGACGTTGAGTATCTCATCATCAAAGAAGAAGACATCTTGGGTGTCATTGAATAAGGGAGGATAAATATGGCAGGAAAGCAGCTCATTTTCGACGAAGCAGCAAGACAGGCAATCCTGAGGGGAATTACGGTACTCACCGACGCCGTCAAGGCGACCCTCGGCCCGAGGGGCAGGAACGTCATCATCGACCGTAAATTCGGCGCCCCGAACATCACGAAAGACGGCGTCACCGTTGCAAAAGAGATCGAGCTCAAAGAGCCCTATGAGAACATGGGCGCCCAGCTCCTCCGCGAAGTCGCATCGAAGACCTCCGACGTGGCCGGTGACGGAACCACGACTGCGACAGTGCTCGCCTATGCCGTTTATAAGGAAGGGATGAAGTACGTCACGGCCGGCGCCAACTCAATCGACATGAAGAGAGGCATCGACAAGGCCGTCGAGGTCGTCGTCGAGGAACTCAAGAAGATGTCCAAGCCGATCCTCGAGAAGAAGGAAATCGCCCAGGTCGGGACGATCTCCGCGAATAATGACCCCTCCATCGGTGACCTCATCGCAGAGGCGATGGACAAGGTGGGGAAAGACGGGGTCATCACCGTTGAAGAGGCGAAGAGCATGGCAACGACCCTCGATGTGGTCGAGGGCATGCAGTTCGACAGGGGATACATTTCGCCCTATTTCATCACCGATCCCGACAGGATGGAGTGTATTCTCGACGATGTGTATCTCCTTATCCATGACAAGAAGATATCGAGCATGAAGGACCTCCTTCCCATCCTCGAGCAGATCGCAAAAATGGGCAAGCCCCTCCTCATCATCTCCGAGGATGTTGAAGGCGAGGCCCTTGCGACCCTCGTCGTGAACAAGCTCCGCGGCACCCTCCAGGTCTGCGCGGTGAAAGCACCCGGGTTCGGCGACAGAAGGAAGGCGATGCTTGAGGATGTCGCAATCCTGACGGGCGGCACGGTCATCTCCGAGGATCTCGGCCTCAAGCTCGAGAACGTGAAGATCAACGATCTCGGCCGGGCGAGAAAGATCAACATCGACAAGGAGAACACGACCATCGTCGAGGGCGCCGGAGACCCGTCGAAGATCCAGGGCAGGGTAAAGCAGATCAAGACCCAGGTCGACGAGACGACATCCGACTACGACAGGGAGAAGCTCCAGGAAAGGCTTGCGAAGCTCGTCGGCGGCGTCGCCGTGATCAATGTCGGCGCTGCGACGGAGTCGGAAATGAAGGAGAAGAAGGCCAGGGTCGAGGACGCCCTCCATGCCACAAGAGCCGCCGTCGAGGAAGGCATCGTGCCGGGCGGAGGCGTTGCCCTGCTCCGGTGCATCCCGAGCCTCAAAAAGCTCAAGCTTGAGCACGACCTCCAGATCGGCGTGAACATCATCAAGAAGGCCCTCGAGGAGCCCATCAGGCAGATCATCCAGAACGCGGGCATCGAGAGCGCCATCATCGTCGAGAAAGTCAAAGACGCCAAGGACGTCAACTTCGGCTACGATGCCTATAAAGAGGATTACGCCGACATGCTGAAGGCGGGCATCATCGATCCGACGAAGGTGACGAGAACGGCCCTCCAGAATGCCGCGTCCGTCGCGGGTCTCATGCTCACCACAGAGGTGATGATCACCGAGATCCCCGAAGAGGACAAGAAGATGCCCCCGATGCCGGGCGGCGGCATGGGTGACATGTACTAAAAAAATCGAAGCGATGACACCGGCCCCGGCGTCATCGCCACGAAAATACAAAAGGCAGCAGGCTCTCAGGCCTGCTGCCTTTTTTCTATGTGTTACCCGGTCGGCTGCGTTTTCGATTCGTTGCGGCCCAACAGAGAGTCTCCCCGGGGCGCCCCGGCGATCCAGTCCGCCTCGGGAGAAGTTTCAGTCGCGGAATATCAAACATTGTTGTCCTGCAAGCAACAAGACCCCTCTTCAAATCTTTGTCACTCCTTTATGTAAGAACAGCAGTAGTCAGTAAGGTACTTAACATTCAATTTGAATACAGATTTTGCGGGCACCTCAAATACCTCTCCGTCTTTAATTGTTTTCCATCCTTCTGAGGCTGCGACAAACACTTCAAGATCTCCAGAAATTATTTCCATTATTTCTTTTTCATCAGTTTTAAACTCATATTCACCGGGAAACATTATTCCGAGGGTCTTGCGGGAACCATCCGGAAAAACAACAGAGCGACTGGTAACCTTCCCATCAAAGTAGATGTTTGCTTTCTTAACTATTGTGACATTCCTGAATTCTGACATGAACATCTCCTTTATTAGTCTCATTTTTACACATAATCGGGATAGGGGGAAGCCTCTCGGCTTCGCCCCTCCGACATCACCCGGCATACGGGTCACGTGCAGCGGCGGTTCGGTTGATTCAGTAGTCCCAAGCTCTTCAGATGGAGGACTTCGTTGTCACGTGCTGACTCGTCCTGAATGTGCCACACCTCATATCCGGTTCCTGGTTCCTCGCCCTGAGCTTTCGGACTGGCCATCCGCCTTGAATCCTTCGTGGAAAGCGACAGTGCCCTGCGGAATATGCCCCTCGAAAGGCAGAGCAAAGAAAACCTCCTGCGGCACTCCCTCATACACAAGTCCCGGCAGGTTTTTAAACCCGAATTTCCTGTAGTACTCCGGATGTCCCACGAGACAACATCCTTGAGCATTCATATCTTTCAGGCGAGACAACCCTTCTTTTATCAGTGCTTTGCCGATGCCCTTCCGCTGGTACTCCGGCAGGACGGAAACAGGTCCAAGTCCGTACCAGTTCGGCGTGCCGTCCGAAATGGTCACGGGAGAGAAGGCAATATGACCTATCACTCGGCCATCCGTTTCTGCAACCAGCGATACCGTAAGAGCCCTGGCGGCTCGCAGCGCCTCGATGATGAACTGCTCCGTGTGGTTGCTGATCTCCAGGGTCTTGAACGCTGCGATAGTCACCCCGGTGATCGCACAAACATCGTTATGCGTTTCGTTCCTGATAACAATCTTGGGATTCATGGGTCTCTTATTCCACTTTCCTGTTGGCTGACGGATAGCTAAGCCGCCCGCCGCAGCGTTTGCCTGAGATAAACGGCGGCTACTCGGGTCGGCTTGAGCGGATTGATACTCATTAAAATAAATAGGGGGTTGTCCCTTTTTCCGCCCCCTGCATTATTCCGGGTCGCCTTGAGTGGCGTGTTAGAGCCATTTGTGTCATTTTGGTATTGTGACATTGTCGTCATCATAGTCACCATTTTCTGCTGTCCTGTGACACGCTGTACAGTTCCCTCTTGACCCTATCGATTTCCGAGCGAAAACGTTGTCTTTAATTTCATGATGTTTTTGCCTGATATATGGCACCTCAGATATTCTTGTTGGAACATCGCTACCAATTGAGGCAAGTATTTTTCGCGATCTCTTTGACCCAGTATTTTCAGCACTATTTTGTGTGAGGTATTTGCGTATTTCATCTTTTGTTTTCTTTTCGAGGGACAAATCCCCACCGGGGTGCGCTCCCGAAACGTCTATTATCTTTTGCCACGATTTTGCCGGCAACAGACCTGGCTGATAAGCGAAATGACAAGTCCCGCAATTAGTCTTATATAGTTCGTTTGTTACCTTCGGCAATGCTTTACTTTCTTTATGATCGTCAGCAAAAGCCGTGATACAAGAAAGGATTAAACTTGCGAGTACAATTAGATTTCTTAGTTTCATATCCTATTTCCCTCCTTTAGCAATTTGGTGCTCTAATACCGCTTGGGCTCACCGGGCGCCGGACCGCAAGGCGGGCTGGCGATCCGCGTACAGCCCTTTGTTCGCCTATTCAAGTCTCTTCTTGGCTGGCCGGACTCCGCACAGGGCAGGTTCTTCCTTTACGAGGGTACCGGTTTCCGTGGGCGCTTTCTCAAAGCGTAGTTCCGCTGTCGTGAAAAGGTCAGACGTCTCAGCTTTCAGATACCGGGCCGCCATGCGGCAGTATTCCGGATCAATTTCGACTCCAATGCTGTTACGTCCCGTGCGCAGAGCGGCAACCATCGTCGTGCCCGATCCGCAGAACGGATCCAGAACCGTATCCTCAGTGAAGGAGAACATGCGGACAAGGCGTGTGGCCAGCTCTAGCGGGAAGGGGGCGGGGTGGTGTTTGGTCGAGGCTCCGGTGATAGTCCATATTTGCTGAAACCATCGGTCAAAAGCATCTTTTTCAATCCGGCTTGCCTGGCGTTGCTGGTTAGTGGGTTTTCGGTATCCGCCAGGCTTACGCTGCATCAGGATGAATTCCATGTCGTTCTTGATAATTGCGTTCGGCTCGTAGGGCTTCCCCAAGAACTTTGATCCATTCTCAACCTCGTAGGAGGCGTTTGCAATCTTGTGCCAGATGATGGGGTTTAGGTTGTCGAAACCGATCTTTCGGCAGATGACACAAATGTCGGCGTGTAGAGGAAAGACGAGGTGGCGTCCAAAATCGCGGCGCGCGACACAAACATCTCCGACCACGCAAACGAGGCGCCCTCCAGGCACGAGAATTCTGTAGATATGGCGCCAAACCTTTTCCAACTCAAACAGAAATGCTTCGTAGTCCTGAATATGTCCGAGTTGGTCCGGGTTCTCGTTGTACTTTTTCAGATTCCAGTAAGGTGGAGACGTGACGACAAGATGAACCGAGGCATCTTCGAGGTACGCAAGTTCCCTCGCATCACCGTTGATCAGCCTGTGAATGGTGGTGTCCATGAGTTCACGCAAAGGCTGCTAAGTGGGCCGTGAGTGTCTTCGCGAAACGCTCGACGGAAAGGTCGTCCGCCGGGATCGAGAAGCTTCCCTGAATCCCTTCCTCTGTTGTGGACGAAATGAACGCCGCTGCCGTGTAATGCCGTTCCAGCACGAGCTTGCGGCAGAAGATTTCATAGCGCCGCATGTAGGAAGCATCGACAAATTCGGGAAAGACTTTGAAATGCGGCTCCTGCACCTTGACCGAGCGGTTGGAGGCGACGCAGTCCTCCAGCATGAAGAAGTAGCCGAGGAAAGGCTGGGGGCTGCTAAGGTAGGCACGTTCACGATACGCGGTCCAGAGGTCAAGGGCGCTTCCGATCGCCTCTTCTGTCCGGTTGTTGAAGTTGTTGCCGAAGGATGGACCCACTTGGGACTTGGCCTCAATCGCGGCAAGAAGCGTCTTTTCGCGCACCACGAGCAGGTCCCACTCTTTGGTTGGGCGGAAGAAGCCTGGCAACTCGACGGCTTTCTTCCTGAAGACATACCGTTCCGAAATCCCTACCGCCGTGATCAATTCCGTGAAGAGGTCGATGAATCCATCCATCTGCGCGCCGCCGGTGACGGCGCTCCGCAGCCCTTGGTCGGCCTTGCCGGTTTCACGCTGCTTATCGCGTTGACCCGAACGAGTCTTCCAGTAGTGGGCGACTGCCCTTCCGGTACGCGCCGGCAAATCACGTATTATGTCGTCAGGTTTCATATGCATCCTATATCAGATTCTTCGCGTCTATTCATCAGGCGAACGCACAAACTCACGGGGAGGCCGTGCACCGGAGCATAATGTGTGAATACCGGAAACGTGCCTAAACCCAAAATCGCGCATAAGTTTCACGCCGATCCCGTGAAGCGCGTTGATACTCATTAAGACCCCCCCTGAACCATACCCGAAACAGGTATGATTCAGGAACCCTAAACTCTTCCCTACAGGAGGCCTTATATGAGATTTTACACGAAGCAGCACAAGTTTTACTGCGGCATCGATCTTCACGCAAAAAGCATGTATCTCTGTATCCTCTCCCAGGAAGGACAGATCGTGCGTCACCGAAACATCAGAACAGACCCGGGCGTCTTTCTGGAGACGATTGCCCCCTACCGTGAGGACATCGTTGTCGCCGTGGAGTGTATGTTCACATGGTATTGAATCGCCGACCTCTGCAGTGATAACAATATCCCTTTTGTCCTTGGCCATGCTTTGTACATGAAAGCCATTCACGGGGGAAAAGCCAAGAATGACAGGATCGATGCCCACAAGATCGCCGTCCTGCTCCGAGGCGGGATGATGCCCATGGCATATGTCTAACCTTGCCAGATGAGCTCAACGAGAATTAAATAGGGGGTTGGAGCCTGTCTAAAAACTCTCTGCACTGCGGGCCGATCGCCGAAAGGGAACATCATCCTTACGCCCAGGCCGGTATTTCTTTACCTCCTTTCACCATCCCGTTATGTCAATAAATAGGCGCTGTCCCTAATAATTATTCAAGCTCTTCAGATGGAGGACTTCGTTGTCACGTGCTGACTCGTCCTGAATGTGCGACACCTCATATCCGGTTCCTGGTTCCTCGCCCTGAGCTTTCGGACTGGCCATCCGCCTTGAATCCTTCGTGGAAAGCGACAGTGCCCTGCGGAATATGCCCCTCGAAAGGCAGAGCAAAGAAAACCTCCTGCGGCACTCCCTCATACACAAGTCCCGGCAGGTTTTTAAACCCGAATTTCCTGTAGTACTCCGGATGTCCCACGAGACAACATCCTTGAGCATTCATATCTTTCAGCCGTGACAGCCCTTCCCGTATCAGTGCTTTGCCGATGCCCTTCCGCTGGTACTCCGGCAGGACGGAAACAGGTCCAAGTCCGTACCAGTTCGGCGTGCCGTCCGAAATGGTCACGGGAGAGAAAGCAATATGCCCTATCACTCGGCCATCCATTTCTGCAACCAGCGATACCGTGAGAGCCCTGGCGGCACGCAGCGCCTCGATGATGAACTGCTCCGTGTGGTTGCTGATCTCCAGGGTCTTGAACGCTGCGATAGTCACCCCGGTGATCGCGCAAACATCGTTATGCGTTTCGTTCCTGATAACAACCTTGGGATTCATGGGTCTCTTATTCCTCTTTCCTGCTGGCTAACGCTACGGTTAAGTTGTCGGCAAAGAAGAGAAGCGTATTTGTCGATCCATCTTCAACCGCTTGTCTCCGGCTGTCGTTCTTCAGGTTCATCAGGCAACTGGGCGCTGTGCCATACAGCGATGATCCAGACTGTTTTGTCCTTGACCCTATAGAAAAAACGGTATGGGTTCACAATCACTTCACGAAAGGGGAGGTCCGGAAACTCAGGGAGAAGTCTTCCTGATTGCGGAAAGTCCTTGAGACGGGAAAGCGTTTTTCCTGATTTCTGGAGAAAGGTCGCAGCAACCGAGGGACTGTCCCGGTGCATGTAGGCAATCGCTTCAAAAAACTGACGCCGGCCCGTTGGCGTAAAGAGAATTTTCAAGGTTTTGCAGCCTGAAGAAAGCGGTCCGCTTCTTTCAACACATCTGCAAGCTCATGACCTATTCCTGCATCTATTTCCTTCTCACCTCGCGCTATCAGCCGCAAAACGTCGATTTCGCGCTGCGAGTTCTCATAGGCATCCATACTGATCAAGACTGCTGCCGCTCGCCCCCGTTGGGTAATGAAAACCGGTTCTCTGGACGAGGACACGCCTTTGACAACATCGCTGGCGTTTTGCCTGAGATCAGAGATGGGAATTATTTTTGGAACTCTTGACATAGATTGTACCTCCTATTGTTACTTTAAGTGTACTATCAAAGATACCTTACGTCAAGTTAGTGTTCTTTTTGAGGGGCAACGCCCAAGTTCACGGGGAGGCCGTGCACTGGAGCACACAGAGTGAATACGGGAAACGAACCTAAATCTGAAATCGCGCGGATTTCACCCATAACGAAAAAAAATAACCCGCTCGCGCAACCGAACAAAATTGAAAACGTGCCCTGCTGCTAAAGACTGACGGGCAAAAAGAACAGCCTGCGACCGCCAGCATAGCTATGACGCACAGAACTAACGCTACTATGAAATATACTTTTTTGCGTGACCCAATTTTCATGATTCGGCTATTCTTACCCAAGGCTAACATTAGATGACATAACGAGCTGGGATGACACCGTGTTTGAACATTTCGTACAGTTCCTGAGTTTCTTCTCTGGTATAAATATTCAACACCCTGACAATCTCACAGGCGAACTCAACACTGCCCAGTCCACTAGCTGTTATGAGGTTCTTGTCAGTGATTGCCAACTTGTCCACGTACAAATCATCATCTCTATAATCCGGTAGCATCGCATTCAGGTAACCCTTGGAGTTGCTCGTGTGCCTGTGGCCATGCATCAGTCCAGCCCGTGCAACTTCTAATGTTGCTCCGCATATTGCGGCTATAACCGTTCCTTTTGCATGGAACTTATGGAGAAGTTCAATCACATCTTGATGTGGTCCTTGTTCCCACGTTTTTCCACCCGGCATGATGAAAATAGAAGCTTCATCGAGATGAATAGCATCAAGCATGGTATGAGGGGTGATCTTGTAGCCACCCATTGTGGTTATCGGATTTTCGGCAAATCCAACTGTTACTACATCAAACTTCCCTGACTTGTTAATCTCGCACAGTGCAAGCGCAGGCTCCCAATCCGCAAGGCCATCGAAAACAAGTAGGTATGCTTTTAATCGCATTAGAACTTTACTCCTTTACGAGTCATCTTACGCTGCGCATAACCGGCCCACAACAGCGGCGCGAGGCGCTGCTGTTGTGGGTCCGTGTTCATGCGCTTATTAGCTGGCGCCGGTTCTGTGTCAGTAAAGTCCTGCCCTCGCATCTACGTCGCTTCGGGCCGGGACACCTTCGCAGGCGGGGCATTTACCCCGCCTTTGACCAAAGGGTAGCTTAGCGCCCCTTTGGAATCCCAGCATAGGGTTCCCCGTGGCAAGCCACGGGGCATAGTTTTTTCGTCAACACAGTTACTCAACGGGTTCACTCCGTCATGTGTTTCGCCGGACAGCGCGTATCCAACCAACCAGCAAGAAAATCCCGAGGCAACTGCCCGCGACTATCCAGCGGACGTCCGGGACAACAAGTTCGCCAGAGACAGGGGTCAGCACGACTTTGAGCGACGCCAGTTTATAGGGCATCACCTTGAGGTATTCAGGATTGGTGACCAGATCAAAAAACGTCCGCCGCCCCGGATAGCGAACGACAAGAACGCGGTCCCAATTATCCAACTCGGGCTCAAAAACGATCAAATTGGATTTCTTCTGCCCGCTCGAAATCCGCATCGAGTTACCGCCCACAATCGGATAACCGCCCGACCTAAGCAAAATGGGGACGACGACATCCTCATAGTGGACATTGGCCTCAATTGGCGTCATGGTTGTTGGCACGCCTGGGAATTGCTTGATCTGCTCGTAGAAACGCATGACATTCAGCATGAATACGGGCCGACCGTCATCGCTCTCGCCCCATGCGCGCAAGCGAGTAAGAAACTCGTTGCGCTCCTCCCATTCGACCGGCCGGAATATGTCAATGATTTTGAGACACCTGTCGTCCGCATTTAGTGTACTACTTCCTCACTCTCAGCAGCCGTTTTCGACTTGTTGATCCATGCCGCCTCCGGCAACGCGGGCGGCACAGGGATTCTCTTAACAAAGCGCTCCGGATGTGCCTCAAAGGCAGCCCGCAGAACCTCAATCCTCGTGTTCCTGACATCTCCGGCACGACCATAGTGGACAACGTCGGGCGTGAGCAGTCCGATGCCGGAGTGACGATGGTCCTTGTTATACCAAGGGAAGAAGTCTTGGCAGAAGCTCCGGGAGTCCTCAAGGCTGCCGAAGCGTTCCGGGAAGTCCGGCCGATACTTGAGTGTCTTGAACTGGGCCTCGGAGTAAGGGTTATCGTCACTGGTATAGGGCCTGCTGTGGGTCTTCGTCACCCCCAGGTCAGCCAGAAGCAAGGCGACCGGCTTTGACTTCATGGAGGAGCCCCGATCTGCGTGAATCGTCAACTGTCCTTTGATGATCTGCTGCTTTGCACAAGTCTCTTTGATGAGCTTCTGGGCCAAGGCAGCCGATTCAGTTGCCGCCACCATCCAGCCCACAACATAGCGGCTGAAGATATCCAGGATGACATAGAGGTAGAAGTAGGTCCACTTTACGGGACCAAGGAGCTTGGTGATATCCCAGGACCACACCTGATTGGGCGCCGTGGCAAGAAGTTCAGGTTTCTGATACACCGGGCGGCTCACCTGGTGTCTCCGTTCCCTGACCTCCTGGTTGTCTTCCAGAATGCGGTACATGGTCCGGATGGAGCAGTGATAGGCACCTTCATCCAAAAGAGTTGCATACACCTCAGGGGGTGCCTTGTCCACGAATCGTTCGCTGTGCAGGTGATCCAGGACTGCCTGCCGCTCCTGGACAGATAATGCACGAGGAGGGCTCGGTCGCTTCCGGGGTTCCGCCAAAGGCGCGCTCTTCCTTGTCAGCTCCCGATAGTACTGACAGCGGGCGATATCGAGCGACGCACAGGCCGCCTTGATACCGACATCAACGGACAGGGTGACGGCGGCCTCCATCAGTCGTTGCCTCCCTCGTCGGTCCCCTCCAGGGGTGCCCCCAACATCTGGGATACTTTTTTTTGAACGTCAATGATGATCTCGGCTCGTCTCAGGCGATCCCTCAGCCGCTCATTGTCCCGGCGAAGTTTCTCATTTTCCTCAATGAGTGGATTGCGCACGGTCTCCTTGCGTCCACGTTTCTTGGGGGCAAGTGCAGAGAGCACTCCCTGCGCCCTCTGGCGGCGCCAGGTCGTCAGGTTCGACGAATACAGTCCCTCACGACGAAGAAGCGCTCCCAGACTCCCCGGGTCGGTGCACGCATTGGCCTGCTTCAATATGCGAAGCTTGTACTCAGCAGGAAAGCGCCGCCGGGTGGCCTTGTCTGCTACCTCGGGGTCAGGAGTCGTGCTCGCCGGCACCAACGGATATCCGGCTTGTTTCGCCCCCACAGCCTCTCTCTTCAAGTTCTCCGTCTCCATCAAAAGCATCTCCAGTCCCTCGGTTGCTCTCATCTCTTCAGCTATCATGTTGTCTATTCCTCCCCGCCCTCTACTCTAATTTACTATAGGGGAGGTGTCTCAGTTATATTGACACAGAGGGGGCACGCTTTTCTCCAGAATGCCGATATAGCGATCGACCTCCGACCTGGAAAGCGTGCTGGCAGACTGCCAGGCCGAGACACCAAAAAACACTGCAACCAACACAGCACCAAGAACAAACTCAACAAGATATCTCTTCATTTCTGATTCTCCTATTTCAGGTTCGTTGCCAGTCATGGATTCGCGCCAGCTAACATTATTCTTTAGCTGCCGACTGTATTTTCTCACAGCATAGCGGAAAAAAGAGGTCGAGTCAATCAGAAAGACGTGTTTTTGGCTACGTTTTGGGGCTAAAGCAGCCGTCTTATATTACCGAAACGGTATATTATGCAGTCGCCGCATAATAACCAAGATTTGTTATTCGAGGACTTTCAGGACTTCCTCGCTCGAAAACACCATGGCCCTGAAAAGCGACTGCCCTACTATCTCCGCTGGGTGAGTCGTTTTCACGAATTCTGTAATCGCAGCAAGATTGACGATAACGCCCCGGACAGCATCGCAGCGTATGTCCATGATCTGGAAAAATACCTCGAAGACAGGCAGGTGCAGCAGGCCAAGGAAGCGGTCCGCCTTTTCCGCTACTTCACGGGAGTGCAGAAAACAGTAACAGCCATCCCGCAGGATGGGGCTGGGCAAGACTTGTGACAAAATATCGAGGACGAATTCATCAGAGCGCTCCGTCTGCGGCACCGGTCGCACAGGACTGAGCAGAGCTACCTTCATTGGGTCAGACGGTTCAGCGCGTACCTTGCATTTAAAGAGCCTGAGTTGTCAATAAACAGGTGGGTGTCCCTTTTACCCATCCCCGCGCCGGCGATCAGAACGTCAGCTTTGTGCTGCACGCTTTGCACAGGGCGGTCTGAGTGCTTCATAGGTATCGGCTCTCCAACCGAGCAAGAAGCTCTTCGGCTTGCTGGGTAATCTGCTGCCGTTGCTTCGCAGCCATGCGTGCCAGCGACCGGTAGGGCAGGCCCATTCGCGGGTTGGGCTTGAGTCGCGCCTCGTTCACAATCAAGAAGTGCCAATACAGGTAATTGAATGGGCAGGCCTTGGGACCGAGCTTGATCTTCGGATCATAGACGCAGCCAGAACAATAGTCCGACATGCGATCAATGTAGGCGCCGGAAGCCGCATAGGGCTTCGAGCCCAACAAGCCTCCATCGGCGTGCAACGCCATGCCGTGTGTGTTCGGCATTTCGACCCACTCGAAGGCATCGGCATAGACGCTGAGGTACCACTCCTCCACTTGAGCGGGCGACACTCCGGTCAGCAGGGCGAAATTGCCGGTGATCATCAGCCGCTGGATGTGGTGCGCGTATGCGTTGCGGCGGGTGGCCTCGATGACCTCCCGCAGGCACTTCATGTCGGTCTCCCCTGTCCAATAGAAGTCCGGGAGCGGGCGCTCCGCGTTCAAGAAGTTGGTCTGTGCATAGTCGGGCATCTTCATCCAGTAGACGCCGCGCACATACTCGCGCCAGCCCAGAATCTGCCGAACAAACCCCTCGACTGCTGATAGTGGCGCCGAGCCCTGGTGGTAGGCAGCCAGTATGGCCTCGCATACCTCTCGGGGACTCAGCAGCCCGATGTTGATATATGGCGACAAGACCGAATGGAACAGGAAATCCTGCCCTGCTTTCATCGCATCCTGGTAATCCCCGAACTGAGGCAGGAAGTTCGTGATGAAGTGTTGCAGGGCTTTCAGCGCGTCTTCTCGCGTCACGGCCCAGTCGAAGGACTCCAAATCACCGAAATGATCGGCAAAGCGCTTCCGGACCAGCGTCATCACATCGCGTGTTGTGGCGTCCGGAACGAAGCGACGGCCGGGTGGCACCGGAAAGCTCCGGGGCAGTTTCTTGCGATTCTCTGCGTCATAGTTCCAACGACCGCCCTCGGGCTTGTCACCCGTCATGAGCCAACCGGTCTTGCGCCGCATGTGACGGTAAAAGTACTCCAGCCGAAAGCTCCTGCCTCCCTTTGCCCAGTCTGCGAATTCAGCCCGCGAGCAAAGAAACCGATCATCGTCACGACACTCAACCGGCGTATCGAATACCTCGCGCCAGGTCTGCATCATTTCCCACACGCGCCACTCCCCCGGGTGCGTGACAACGATACGGTCTGCGTGATGACGTGAGAGCGCCCGGCCCAGTTCCCCGGTGAACGAGCCCGAATTGCCTTTGTCGTCAAGTTGGACGTAGTCCATGCACATGCCTTCGGCACGAAGGGACTCGGCAAAGTGACGCATCGCCGAGAGCACCAGGACAAGCTTCTGCTTGTGATGCCGCACATACGTGGTTTCGTCGTGCACCTCGGCCATGAACACGACATCGCGGGTGTGATCCATGTCGCGCAGTGCGCTGATTGCACGGCAAAGCTGATCGCCCAGAACCAGCCTGAGTGTCTTGATAGGGAGCCCTCTCAGCCCTTGGTTCGCAGTGTTGAGCGACCGCCGTCGACACCGATGATCTGGCCCGTGATCCAGTCAGCTTCCGGAGAGAGCAGGAAGGCGGTGATCGCCGCAATATCTTCGGGGGTGCCCAGCCGCTGCAGCGCATGCAGTTCGGCGATGGACGCCGTCATCTTTACGTTCGACAGGATATCCTTGACTAGCTGCGTGCGCGTAAGTGAAGGGGCGATGGCATTGACGCGCACTCTTGGTGCGAGCTCACTTGCCAAGGATAGGGTCAGTCCGTTCACAGCCCCCTTTGCCATCCCTATCGACCCATGGAAGGCAAAGCCCTGCAGGGCCGCTACGCTGGAGAACAGTACTACGGAAGCGATCCCCGTACTCTTCTTGAGCGCCGGTACCGCCGCTTGAATGGCAAGCGCGGCGCCCATCGCATTGACCCGGAAATCGTTCAAGAAATCGGCTTCGGTGAGGCGTTGGAGACTACGCAGAGTGATGGTACCCACAGCATAGACAAGACCATCCAATGGAACTCCGGCATCTTCCGCCACACGGGAAAAGAGGCGCCCATCACTTACGTCCCCCGTCGTGAAGGTGGCCTCAAGCTCAGCCGCAAGGGCGGACAACTTGTCCTCGCTCCGCCCGACCAGGTGAAGATCGTAGCCACGCGCTCGAAGGATACGGGCCGTGGCTGAACCAATGCCGCCAGAACCGCCATAGATTAGGACTTTAGGTGCCATGACAACTTCTCCCTTCTTGAAATGAACTCCTGCTGAGTGGTCACGGTTGAACGCTATGAAGAATCAGCAGGCTGCCCAACATTATATTTCAGCTGCCGACTGTCTTTTCTTAAATCATAGCGGACAAGCAGGGGTGAGTCAAGCAGAAGGACAGGTTTGCATGTCTTCTGAAGTCCGGGTCCCCAGCAGCGGCGGG
Source organism: uncultured Nitrospiraceae bacterium (assembly GCA_963705105.1). Lineage (GTDB taxonomy): Bacteria > Nitrospirota > Thermodesulfovibrionia > Thermodesulfovibrionales > Dissulfurispiraceae > CAVPIW01. Next base: position 199,417 of record CAVPIW010000007.1, read on the forward strand.
TTTTTACCCGCCGCGACTTTCTATGGTATTGTAAGACATGAGGAAAAACATAAAGCTGCTCATCGCGGGCTTTGTATTTCTCGCATCCGCATACGTGGTCGTTCAGCTCTTCGTTCCTCTCCACTTTGACGACCGCCCTGTCGAGGTCCTTATCCCCGAGGGGACCTCCTTCCGGCAGGCCCTCGACATCCTCATACAGACAGGGCTCATGAGGGACAAAAACGTATTCATCATCCTCGGAAGACTGACGGGAGCGGACAGGAAGATACGGGCCGGGTACTACTCCTTCCGTGAGAAGATGATGCCCATACAAGTTTACGATCTTCTGAAAAAGGGCAAGATCATCGAATATGACGTCACGATCGTCGAGGGGGACAGCCTGGCGGAAATCGGCGAAAAGCTCGCCTCCTTCGGCCTCGTTTCCGCCGAAGAATTCAACTCCCTGTCCCGGGACAGGGAATTTCTCCGGTCCCTCTTCGTGGAAGCGCCGAGCCTCGAGGGGTATCTCTTCCCCCAAACCTACCGCATCCCCAAGGGCGCATTACCTCAAACGATCATGAGGGTCATGGTCCAGAAGCTGAGAGAAGAGTATAACGAAAAGCTGAAGCAGAGGACGAAAACCATGGGTTGGACCGAACATGAGGCGCTCACCCTCGCCTCGATCATCGAGAAGGAAGCCGTCGTGGACACCGAGAGGACGATCATCTCCGCGGTCTACCATAACAGGATGAAGAAGGGGATGCCCCTGCAGGCCGATCCCACCGCCGTGTACGGCGTTAAGAGCTCGAAACAGAAGATCCTGAAGAAGGATCTCCTGAATAAGACGGACTACAACACCTACGTCATCGCGGGACTGCCGCCGGGCCCCATCGCCTCGCCCGGATTGAAATCGATCGTGGCCGCCCTCTATCCTGCCAATGTCCCCTACTTCTATTTCGTCTCCAAAAGGGACGGCACCCATCACTTCTCGGAGACCCTGGAGGAGCATCTCGACGCGATCAGGAGAGTGAAGGCGCAAAAGGAACAGGCGCCGGAGCAGGACGACACCGTCAGCGAGTCGTCTGAGGAAGAACCGCAGAGAAAATCATGAGGCGGCAGACGCGGACGGTATATGTCGGACCGGTGGCCATCGGAGGCAAAAGCCCCATATCGGTCCAGTCGATGACGAAGACGGACACGCGCGATGTGGACGCCACGGTCCGTCAGATCAACTCCCTCGCGTCATCGGGCTGCGAGATCGTCCGGCTGGCCGTGCCTGACCGCCAGGCAGCGGAAGCCCTCGGCGCAATCAGGAGGGCCGTCGCAATCCCCCTCATCGCCGACATCCACTTCGACTGGCAGTTGGCTCTCGAGGCGATCAGGCAGGGCGTCGACGGCCTGAGGATCAACCCGGGAAATATCGGGGCGCTCCGGAAGGTGCGGGAGGTCGTCTCGTCCGCCCGGGAGCGGTCTGTCCCCATCCGTATCGGCGTCAACGCCGGCTCCCTCGAGAAGGACCTGCTCAGGAAATACGCCCATCCCACGGCGCAGGCCCTCGTCGAGAGCGCCGAAAGACACATCCGCATCCTGGAAGACATGAACTTTGCAGCCATCAAGGTCTCCCTGAAGGCCTCGGGCGTGATGAAGACCGTGGAGGCCTACCGGCTCTTCTCGGAGCGGTATGATTATCCCCTTCATGTGGGTATTTCCGAGGCGGGGCCCCCTTTCACGGGGACGATCAAGAGCTCCGTCGGCCTCGGCATACTCCTCTCCGAGGGCATCGGCGACACCGTCCGGGTGTCCCTCACCGCCTCCCCCGAAGAGGAGGTGCGGGTCGCGTACGAAATACTCAAATCCCTCGGTCTGAGGCAGAGGGGCCCCGACATCATCTCCTGCCCCACCTGCGGGAGGTGTCAGATCGATCTGCGGCCCCTGGCCGAGCAGGTCGAGGAAGCGCTGAGGTCGATCACGAGGCCTGTCACCGTCGCGGTCATGGGATGCAGAGTCAACGGCCCCGGTGAAGCGCGGGAGGCCGATTACGGCGTCGCCGGAGGCAGTGGCAAGGCCGTTCTCTTCAAAAAGGGGAAGACCGTCCGCACCGTCAAAGAGTCGGACCTGCTCCCCGCCCTGCTCGACCTCATAAATGAGCCCTGACGATACCACTGCCGGCACCCGGAACCGGACCAAAAAACACGCGAAAAACAAATTCGCATTGGACTATTAGCATGGCAACCAGACAGATGAACCATCATACGCATTGTCATTCCGGCTTGTCCGGAATCCTTCTCATTTTCAGAAGGATTACCGACGCCCCCGCATCAAGTGCGCGGTTGCGGCAATGACGGCGTTGCAAGCACTCAAATACCGGGTTAATAATAATACTGGATTCCCGCCTGCGCGGGAATGACGGACTATTGCTGTGCCGGGCTTTCTTCGAGGTTGTCAACGTGCAGAATAAAATCGTCGCGTCTCTTATTGAAGTTTCCCGGGCCGATACAACACAGTGAATGACGTAACACTCGACAGCATCCGCGACGTCAGGATCTATCAGAGAAAGGACGGCTACCGTTTTTCCGTCGACGCGCTTCTCCTCCACTCCTTTATCACCCTGCCGAGGGCCCGCCGTATCGCCGATATCGGCGCAGGTTCGGGCATTATCGGCATCCTCCTGGCCCGCCGGTATCCTGCCGCATCGGTCGCCCTGATCGAAATCCAGGATGGCCTTGCAGACCTTGCAGCGCGGAATGTGAGGCTCAACGCGCTGGAAGAGAGGGTATCCGTCGTCGTCATGGACGCGGGCACGCTCCTTCGCGATCAATCCCCATGCAGCGATTTGCAGCGGGGCGGCTTCGACGTCGTCGTCTGCAATCCTCCCTTCAGAAAACCGGACACGGGACTCCTCAGCAGGGGCGACGAAAGGGCGATCGCACGGCATGAGCTGAGACTCCCCCTGCCAAGCCTCTTCGGGGCTGCCGCCGCACTCCTGCGGCATCACGGGAGGTTCTTCATGATCCACCTGCCCGAGCGCCTTGCCGAGATCACGTCGGCCGTGAAAGCCCATAATCTCGAACCGAAAAGAATGCGCTTCGTCCACTCCCATCAGAAATCAGAGGCAAAAATGGTCCTGATCGAACTGGTCAGGGGAGGCAGGAGCGGGCTGAAAGTCGAGCCTCCCCTGTTCATTTATGAAGAGGGGATCACGTATAGCGACGAGATGCGGGAGATCTGCGGGGAATAAACCTTATCGATCACCAGACCACCCTTTGCCGTGTCTATCGATGACAAAAGTCCGCCAGGGAACAGGCGCTGAACACCCGGAGAAGTCTCATCATCGCATTGGAAAGGCTTTGAGCCATATCTGCTTTCCCGGAGGCAGCGTCGCCTTCAGCAAGGCCTTGAGGCGCCTCGCCCCGCCTTTTCAGCAACTGAAAGGTAAAGAGAAAAAGCAATGAGACTAAAAAGGGGAGGATGAATGACTCACCCTCCCCTTCGAACGGTCGGAAAGATCTGTGTTGCCTTAGATCTTCTTCATCTCCACGCCGCAGGTGCATTTGCCGGGGTTCTGGCCGATGGTGTCGCACTTGCACTCGGGGGGACAGGCGCAGGCATACTTGCCGTTGGTCTTGAAGGCCCTTGCCTTCTCCCAGCCTTCGGCCTTCATGGTCGCCGTGCCTGCCTCGGCCTTGACGACCTTCGCCTTCACCATTTCCTTGCCGCAGGTGCATTTGCCGGGGTTCTTTGAAAGACTGTCGCAGGGGCACTTCTCACCGCAATTGCAGGCATAAATCTCATCGCCCGCCTTCAGGTCCATCTTGCCCCTCGAACCGGCAAACGAGAACGCCACCATCGCCATCGTCAGCACAACGGCGATAACCACCAAAAAAGTCTTCTTCGCCATACATTACCTCCCTGATTTATTTACGACATGTTTATTATAATGAACAGGTTATTCCCCTGTCAAACGGGCCTTGCACAGGGGGAGAGGGAGTCAATAAGGGTGCTTGACGGGTTGACTTTCGTCCATCCATCAAGTAAGTTACCCTTATCGTGTGCAACACACGCCCGGGAAAGGCGGGGCGTATGCGCCACATAACACTAATTAGTAGACAGAATACAGTAGACAATAGACGGAAAGCGAAGACAGGAACCAGATGACAAATACATCGACGGGATGGCTGGTGTGGTGAAAAGCCTTTCCTCTAAGATACCTTATTCATCCCCAGACCACCCTTTGCCGTGTCTGTCGATACCAAAAGCCCGTCAGGCAACAGGCGCTGAACACCTGGAGATGTCTCATCATCGCATTGGAAAGGCTTTGAACCATATCTGCCTTCCCGGAGGAAGTATCGTCGCCTTCAGCAAGGCTTTGAGGCGCTTCGCCCCGCCTTTTCATGCAACGACAGGGGCACTTTAATATGTTGACCTATATTGCGAAACGCCTCCTCCTCATGATTCCCCTCATCTTCGGGATCACCCTGATCACCTTCGTCGTCATTCACCTCGCTCCGGGCGGGCCTGTCGAAGTCGAGACGGAGATGTCCCTCAAGGCGTCGGCCCAGGCGAGGGAAAACCTGAAGAAGCTCTACGGCCTCGACAAGCCTGTCCACGAGCAGTACATCGACTGGATTTCCCGCTTCGTCCGCCTCGATTTCGGCGTCTCCTTCGTAGACGGGAAGGCCGTCGTCGCGAAGATCAGGGAACGGATACCCGTCACCCTGACGATCAACCTGCTGTCTCTCCTTCTCATCATGATCATCGCCATCCCCATCGGCGTCATCTCGTCGATCAGGCAATATTCCCTCTTCGACAAGATAACGACGGTCTTCGTCTTCGTCGGCTTTTCCACGCCCACGTTCTGGCTTGCCCTCCTGCTCATGATCGTCTTCGGCGTCACTCTCGGACTGCTTCCCATATCAGGCATCCAGAGCATCGACGTCTCGGGCATGACCTTCCCGCAGAGACTGGCCGACTGGGCGGCGCACCTCGTTTTGCCCCTCGGGCTGAGCGCCTTCGGGGGCATCGCCGGGCTCAGCAGGTACTGCCGGTCGAGCATGCTCGAGGTCATCCGCCAGGACTATATCAGGACGGCCCGTGCCAAGGGCCTTGCGGAAACGACGGTCGTCATCCGCCATGCCCTGAGAAATGCCCTGATGCCCGTCGTGACCATCCTCGGCCTTGCCGTGCCGGGACTCATCGGCGGCAGCGTCATCTTCGAAACCATTTTCGCCATTCCCGGCATGGGCCAGCTCTTCTACGCATCGGCCATGTCGAGGGACTACCCGACGATCATGGGCATACTCGTCATCGGCGCTGTTCTTACCCTGATCGGCAACCTCATCGCCGATGTATCGTACGCACTGGTCGATCCGAGGATACGCCGCGAGGCCCCCGGAAAAGAGTAGACACCCGACCGATGGTATCAAAAATAATGTGCCACGAGGATAGGGTATGATTTTTTCAAGATCTCGCTGCAACGTCGACCTTATCATTGCATACGCCCGACCTGAAGGCGGGGTGCATGCGCCGAAAACCTTCGGTACTGCGAAACCTCTGCCTTCCCGTACAGACCATTTCAGGCTGACGATCGAACAAATTAACCTTTTACGGACACTCACACTGACACTACACTTTTTTTCAGAGCGCTTCGCTCCGCCTTTTCACACGCAAGAATAACAACCAGGAGGTATCATGAAAAATAACAGGTCGCTTGTGACAATGCTCGTCGGGGCTCTTCTTATCGCCCTGCTGCTCTGTGGCTGTTCGGGGAACAAGGCCGCCGAGCTCTTCGAGACGGCGAAATTCGAGGAGCTGCAGAACAACAGGCAGCACGCGATCGAGCTCTATGAGGAGATCGTCAAGAAGTATCCCGAGAGCGACCAGGCGAAAAAAGCCAAAGAGCGGCTCACCCAGCTCAAGGGAGACAAGCAGGGCGCAACGCCTTAGGACTCGGGGGGAGGTCGGCGACAAATGCTGCGCATCATCTGGACACGATTCAGGAGGAACCGCCTCTCCGTCACGGGGCTCGTCGTCATCGTCCTTCTCGCCTGCATCGCCGTGCTCGCTCCCCTCATCGCCCCCTTCACGCCCACGGAGATCGACGTCTACAATGCCCTTTCACCGCCGAACTTCTCCCATCCCTTCGGGACGGACGAGCTGGGCAGGGACGTGCTCTCGCGCATGATCTGGGGAAGCAGGGTTTCCCTCAGGGTGGGGTTCTTCGCCGTGGGCATCGCCATTCTGACGGGAACATTCGTGGGGTCTCTCGCAGGTTTTTACGGCGGCAGGATCGACGCCCTTCTTATGAGGTTCGTCGACATCATGCTCGCCTTCCCCACGTTCTTCCTTATCCTTGCCGTCATCGCCATCCTCGAACCGAGCATATCGACGATCATGATCGTCATCGGCCTGACGGGATGGATGGATGTGGCGCGCCTTGTGAGGGCCGAGTTCCTGACCCTCAAGGAACGGGACTTCGTGGCGGCGGCCCGCGCCGTCGGCGCGACGGACAGCCGGATCATCGTGCGGCACATCATGCCCAATGCCCTCTCGCCCGTCTTCGTCGCCGCCACCTTCGGCGTTGCAGGGGCCATCCTGACCGAGTCGGGCCTCTCCTTTCTCGGCCTCGGCGTCCAGCCGCCCGACCCGAGCTGGGGGAACATCCTGACCTCGGGCAAGGACAACATCATCGTCGCCTGGTGGCTCTCCCTCTTTCCGGGACTTGCGATCCTCGTGACGGTCCTGAGCTACAACCTCGTCGGCGAGGGGCTGCGGGACGCCCTCGACCCGAGGCTCTGGACGAGCGACTCCTGACGGTCATGACGGGACTGAACGGGAACGACCAGGGGCATTGCGATGTCTCGCCCTTCAGAGAGCATATCGAGCGCTGCCCCGACCCTGAGAGGGCTCTGAAAAATATCGAGACCTTCCTCATGACCCACCCGGGCCTGAGGGGACAGTTCGCGGCCCATGCAGGGCAGATCGCCCTGCTCTTCAGCGTGAGTCAGTTCCTTGCGACCTTCAGCACCAGGAATCCCGAGGTTCTCTTCACGGCCCTGCGAAACCTGAACAGGGTGCAGGGACGCGAGGACTTCCGGGACGAACTGAGGACATCCCTGGCTTTCTGCAACTCTCTCAGGGACGGCGTCAAGACCGTCCGTCTCTTCAAGAAAAAACACCTCCTCGTCATAACGCTGCGGGACATCCTGAAAAAGGGGGACCCCCAGGAAACGATGCTCGAACTGTCGGACCTCGCCGATGCCGTCATCGCCGAGTCCCTTCCCTTTGTCGAATCCTTCCTGAGGCAGCGGTTCGGCACGCCGGTGAACAACGGCGTCGTCATCATCGGTCTCGGAAAGCTGGGCGCGAGGGAGATCAACTACAGCTCGGACATCGACATCATCGTCGTTTACAGGGACGAGGGAGAAACATCGGGGGTCACGACACCCCAGGGCGCGTCGATGAACAGGATTTCGGCTTTTGAGTATTACGTCAAGGTAACGGAGGAGCTGAACCGTTTCCTCTCGTCGAATACGGAGGATGGTTTCGCGTACCGCGTGGACCTCCGTCTCAGGCCGCAGGGCCAGAGGGGAAGCCTCGCCATATCCCTGAGGGGATGCGAGGAGTATTACGAATCGTGGGGGCAGCTCTGGGAGCGGGCGGCGCTGATCAGAAGCCGGCCCGTCGCGGGCGATATACCGCTGGGACGGGAGTTTCTCGAATCGGTGAGGCCCTTCGTCTACCGAAAGTACCTCGACTTCGACGCCATCGAGGAGATCCGCAGAATGAAAGGTCAGGTCGAAAACCTGAAACCCGGCACCGTCAGCCTTGACATCAAGAGGGGCTACGGCGGCATCCGCGAGATCGAATTCTTCATCCAGGTGTTTCAGCTGATCTATGGCGGGCGGGTGCCGCTCCTCAGGGAACGGAGCACCCTCATGGCGCTCCACCGGCTCATGGAAAAGCGGCTGATCGGGCATGACGACTTTCAGCAGATCTTGGTCAATTATGTCTACCTCCGCACTCTGGAGCATCGCCTCCAGCAGTTGAACGACGTGCAGACCCATACCCTCCCCACGCAGGCGGCGGACCTGGACATCCTTGGCCGCAAGATGGGGTTTCCGGGCAGGGAGGAATTTCTGTCAGACCTCGACCGGAGGAGAGGAAAGGTACGGGAGATCTACGACTCGCTGCTCGAGGTCGGCCAGGGGAAAAAGGCTGCCGGAGAGGGCAAACCCGATGCGGGGACCATCCTGAGCAGTGTCTTCTGGGACATGGAAATGCCGATCGAGCATCTCCTGAAGGAGGAGCTCTCCAAAGCCGGCGCCAGGGACATCGCCCGGTCGACGCGCTGCCTCATGAAAATCAAGGCGAACATGACGTCCTTTCAGACCATCAGGGGAAGGAGGCTCCTCGAAAACATCGTCCCGAGATTCGTCGACGATGCGCTGCGCGGGGCCGATCCCGACCTCGCTCTCCTGCAGCTCGTCGACTTCACGTCGATCCTCTCTTCGAAGGAAGCCTATCTGGAAGCCATCTTCGACAGGGACCAGCTGATTCCCATCCTGAACTTCGTCTTTTCCAACAGCGAGTACCTGTCGAAGATGCTCATGAGCAGTCCCGAGTACATCGAATCTCTCGTCGAGGGGATCGTCAGGAAGAAGACGGCCCGGGCGATGGCAGGAGAAGCGCAGGTCCTTATCGACCGCTACGGGGACTCGAAGGCGATCCGCTTTTACCGGAGGATGGAAGAGATGCGGCTGGGCATGCTCTTTCTGGACAGGAAAATCTCCGTCCGGGAGCTTCTCAGGGCGCTGAGCATGCTCGCCGAGGTGATCCTCGGCGCCCTGCTGTCCGGAGAGGGCCTGCTGAAGTCACCGTCCCCTCCTGCCGCCCTGACAGTCATCGGCTTCGGGAAACTGGGCGGCCGTGAGATCACCTTCAATTCCGACCTCGACATCACCTTTGTCACCGCCGGCTCTCCGGCGGCATCGGACGTGAAGACAGCGGAGACCCTCCTCAAGATGCTCATGTCCTATACGAAAGACGGCATCGCCTACCAGGTCGACACCCGGTTGAGACCCGAGGGCAGCAAGGGGCCGCTCGTCAATTCCCTTGCCGGAGTTTCGGAGTATTACCTGAAATCGGCCAAGGGCTGGGAAATCCAGGCTCTGCTGAAGGCCCGGACCGTTTTCGGCTCCATGAGCATGAGGCGGCTCTTCTCGGAGATGCGGACCGATGTCCTCCTCAGCCGCTCCGCGGAGATCACCTTTGCCGAAATGCAGCACATGCGCGAACGGATCCAGCGGGAGCTTTCGCGGGAGAGACCGGGACAACAGGGATCGGGGAGTCCGGCAGGAATGCAGGAATCACAGCAGGGAGGCAGTTACGACATCAAGCTCGGTCCCGGAGGGCTCGGAGAGCTCGAATTCTCGGTCCAGTTCCTGCAGCTGAAGCACTGCCGCGAGCACGCGGACGTGCTCGCCCAGGGCACAATCGACGCTGTCCGCCGTCTGCACAGGGCGGGCGTTCTCGACGACGGGACGATGCGTGAAATTTCAGAGGTCTATGCATTTTACAGGACGATCGAAACCATCCTGAGACTGCGCAACGAGACACATCTTAAAGTGGAGAGCAGCGCTTTTCAGAGTCTCCTTCACATCACCGGAATGGATGCCGATCATTTCCTCCGGTACCTCAACGAAAAGAGACGGTGGACCGGCGACTTCTGGAATTCCCTGTCAGGCTGACCTATTTTGATAACCAGTGCGTGCACCTTCCGGAAGGCGGGCCGACGCGTCTCAAATCCTTGCTGATATCGACGCTGTCTTCGGGAAGGCAGATATGGTTCAAAGCCTTTCCAATGCGATGATGAGACATCTCCAGGTGTTCAGCGCCAGTTGCCTGACGGGCACTTGGCATTGATAGACACGGCAAAGTGTGGTCTGGTGATAAACAAGGTATCTTAGAGGAAAGGCTTTTCACCACATCAGCCTTCCCGGTCGGCTGTTCGGGGCCTTCTTCCGACTACTGACGACTGTCTCTACCTTATCGTTGCAATACACTCCCGGAAAGGCGGGGTGTATGTGCCGAAAACCTTGCTGCGGCGACACCTGCATCAAGACGAAAGACAAACTATACGCAAATGGTCGATGACACAAAGAGTGGAATCCTGAAACACGAAGATGACAATGATCATCGTCGCCTTCAGCAAGGCTTTGAGGCTCTTCGCCCCGCCTTTTCATGCAACTGTAGGGTCTATACTTTGCGCTCCTTGCGGCTTTGCGTGCGTGAGTCAAAAATACTGCCGGGCTCACATCAATGCTAAAATGAAGATATAAGCCGCATGCCCCAAGTATCCGTGCCCGGGAGGTTGAACGATGTCGAACAGACTGAAAGACGCAAGAAGCCCTTACCTGAGAAAGGCCGCCGATCAGCCCGTTGACTGGCATGAGTGGGGAGACGAGGCCTTCGAGAAGGCCCGCAGGGAGGACAGGCCCATATTCCTTTCCATCGGGGGCGTCTGGTGCCACTGGTGCCACGTCATGGCCCATGAGAGCTTTGACAACGAGGAGATCGCCGGTATTCTGAATAGTCATTTCGTTCCCGTCAAGGTCGACCGCGACGAGAGGCCCGACATCGACCGCCGGTACCAGGATGTCGTCCTGAGCATTGCCGGAAGCGGGGGATGGCCCCTCACGGTCTTTCTCACTCCCGAGGGAAAGGCCTTCTTCGGCGGCACCTATTTCCCTCCTGATGACAAGTGGGGGAAGGCAGGCCTGAAGCAGCTCCTGGGGAAGATCATCGACCTGTACAGCCAGAAAAGAGAGGAGATCTTCGGCCTCGCCGAAAACCTCTATCGCCAGAGCCTCTCCTTCTCCTCCCAGGACATGAAATCGGACGTCGACGAGGGACTCATCGAAAAGGCGGTGGGGAAATGCCTGTCCTCCGTCGATTACGACCACGGGGGTTTCGGGTCGGCGCCGAAGTTCCACCACGCCATGGCATACGAATTCCTTCTCAATTACAATTATTTCGCGAAGGATGAGAGGATCGCACGTGCCGTCGGCGTTTCCCTCGACGGCATGGTCCGGGGAGGCATTTACGACCACCTTGCCGGCGCCTTCTTCCGCTATTCGACGGACGAGAAGTGGATCGTCCCCCACTTCGAGAAGATGCTCGCCGACAATGCGGAACTGCTGAAGGTATACTCCATCGCCTATCAGGTCACGGGGAACGAGCTCTACCGGTACGCCGCCGAAGGCATCGTCGATTATTACAGGCAGTTCGGCATGGATGACAAGGGCGGTTTCGCTGCGTCACAGGATGCCGATATCGGCGTCCTTGACGAGGGAGGCTACTATACCTTCAGTCTCAACGAAGTGAAGCCGCTCCTGACGGGCGCGGAACTGGAGGTGATGCGCCTCCACCTCGATATCGACGAACAGGGTGAAATGCATCACGATACCTCGAAAAACGTCCTGTACATGCGCCGCAGCGCCGAAGAAGTCTCCGCGAAGCTGCAGGTGCCCGTCAAAACCGTCGGGGACCTCATCTCTTCGGCGAAGGATAAGCTGAGAAAGTACAGGGAAGAGCGCGAGATGCCTTACATCGACAGCACAATCTACACGAACTGGAACAGCCTCATGATCGAGGCTCTCTGCAGGGCCGGCATCGTCTTCGGCACGAGCGAATACCACGATATGGCCCGGAAAACGGCCGATCTGCTCCTGAGGGAATTCTACAAAGACGGCGCCGTCCTGCACTGTGAGGGCGTCGAGGGACTATCAGAGGATTACATCTTTTTCGCCAAAGGGCTCCTGGCACTCTTCGAGGTGACCCAGGACGCGACATATCTCGACGTTTCGGTGCGCCTGATCGACAGGGCCATCGAGCTTTTCTGGGATGGAGACAACTGGGGGTTCTTCGATACAACCAGGAGGGACAGGGGCTACCTGACGATCCCGATCAGGAATATCCAGGACACGCCGAACGAGTCCGTCAACGGCATCGCCCCGCTCATTCTCCTCACCGTCGGGACACTGACGGGCGACATGACGTACATCGATTACGCGGGAAAGAACCTGCAGGCATTCTCGCAGCTCACGGCTGAATACCCCACCGCCACCCACTCCTATTTCGTCAGCCTCCTCGCATACCTCAGGGGCATGTACAAAGTCGAGACGTCGCGCTTCTTCGACGAGGCGCTCAGGGACTTCAGGCCCTACAAATTCGTCCTGCGGAAAGACGTCCCCGGCGTCGTTGTCTGCGAGAAAGACACCTGCAGGACCTTCGAATCCTATCCTGGCAAACCTTAGTGTTGCATGCTCCGGACATGAAGGCGGGGCGTATGCGCCACCGTGATAGTCAATAAGTCATTGAGTCACTAAGTCATTGAACGACAGTCGACAATGGACACAAAACCGCGTGCGTCACGACGGTAAGGCTGATGTGGTGAAAATCCCTTCCGCTAAGATACCTTATCGATCACCAGACAACCCTTTGCCGTGTCGATCGATGACACAGGACCGTCAGGCAACCGGGGGCTTAACACCTGGAGAGGTCTCATCATCGCATTGGAAAGGCTTTGAATCATATCTGCCTTCCCGGAGGGCAGACGTTTGGGATGAAATCATGATAAACGAACTTGGAATGATCAATCTCGCAATCAGCGAGGCTTTAAGGCGTTTTGCCCCGCCTTTTCGCGCGACTGCAAGGTTTACTGTGCCGTGAGACTGCTCCTCATCAACTCCAACATGTTCATGCAGCCCTGGCCCGTGATCCCCTACGGCCTGTGCTGCATTGCCGCCTCGGCGGAGGAGGCCGGCCACGACGTCAGGGTCCTCGACCTGTGCTTCTCCAGGCATCCCGGGAAAGACATCGCGGACGCCGTCGCCGCCTTCAGGCCGGACGTCATCGGCATCAGCATCCGGAACATCGACAACGCCGTAGGATACAAGACTCGATTCCTCCTCGATGATGTCCGGGAGCGCGTTATCATCCCCTGCAAAGAGTGCTTCAAGGGACCCATGCTTATCGGCGGCCCCGCCGTCGGCATCAGCGGCCGGGAGATGCTGAGCTTCTTCGACCTGGAATACGCGATACGCGGCGACGGGGAACAGGCTGTCCTCGAGTTCCTGAGACGAATGGAGAGCGGCGCTCCTCTTGAAGGCATGCCGGGACTGATCGTCCGAAGGGACGGACAGATCATCGCCGACAGCGAGCCCCTGAGGGTCGAAAACCTCGATGTCCTGCCCCGTGTCAGCCCTTCCCGTTACGTGGATATCGCCGCATACAGCCGCGTCAACTCTCCCCTGCAGATCCAGACGAAAAGGGGCTGCGCCCTTCACTGCTCCTACTGCACCTATAACCGCATAGAAGGCGTCCGCTACCGGCTCAGGGACCCCTCGGCCGTAGCCGATGAAATCGAGCGTCTTGTGAAGGAAACAGGCATCAACAGGATCGAATTCGTGGACAGCACCTTCAACATCCCCCTGCCCCACGCCAAAGCCGTCCTGAGAGAACTCATCCGAAAAGACCTCCACCTCGATCTGCGCACCATGGGACTGAATCCCGGCGCCGTCGACGAGGAACTGGTGAACCTCATGAAGCAGGCGGGTTTCCGTGAAGTCGACCTCGGCGTCGACTCCGGGTGCGACGCCATGCTGAGAAACCTGGGCAAGAACTTTCTGAAGGAGGACGTGCTGAAGGCCGGAAAACTCCTCCGGGAGAAAAACATCCCCGTGAAATGGTTTCTGCTCCTCGGCGCTCCGGGGGAGAACAGGGAGACCATACGCGAGACCTTCGACACCGTCCTGCACGCCGCGTCCCCCTGGGACCTGATCGTCATCGCCGTCGGCATGCGCGTCTACAACGGATCACCCGTCGCCGACCTCGTCCGGCAGGAAGAGCCGTCGGCGGCGAAGGACGACTTTCTCTATCCCGTGTCTCTTCCCGAAGGGACGACCATCGATCCGGGGGAATTGAAACAAATCGTCAAGACCGAGTCTTTCAGGCGGGATAATTTCTTTCTTTACAGTGACGACGAAAAGACCCCGCTGCCGGTGCTCGTCGCCGGGACGGCGCTGATGAGGATCTTCACGCCCCGTCAGCCCCTGTGGCGCCTCTTCATCGTGAAAAGGAAGATCGAGTCATTCACCGGCCTGCGCCGAAGGAAGGAGAGGCAATATTTGAAGCAGATCGGACGGAGGATAAGGCCATCCCTGCCCTGAAATCATACCTTCCTCGGGGGAGCCGACCGCTTTCGTAATGCTTTGTTGGTGATTCGGGAAATAGGGGACAGATCCGAGCAGCCGGGTCTTTGATATAATAAGCGAACAATAGCTGATGTATTAGGCGGAGGAAAGTCATATGAAATTCACCCGGATAACCATCGAGCCCGATAAAATGGGGGGGGTGCCCTGCATCAGGGGAATGAGGATACCGGTAGCATCGGTTGTAGGAATGGTCGCCGACGGGATGAGCGAGAAGGAGATACTCGGCGCCTATCCTGATCTTGAACCTGATGACATTCGTGAAGCTTTGCTCTATGCTGCCGAGGCGGTGAAAGAACGGCAGATTCCTGTCGTTCATGCATGAGGTTTCTGGTTGACAACGCGCTGTCTCCGCTGACAGCAAAAGGATTACGGGATGCCGGCTTCGAAGCCCTTCATGTGAGAGACATCGGCATGCATTCCGCGTCCGATCAGGTCATTTTCGAATATGCGAGAAAGGCGAATCTGACGATCGTCACGGCTGATACGGATTTCGGCACCTTGCTTGCTCTTTGGCAATACTCCGCACCATCGGTAATCATTTTCAGAACTTCCGAGAAGCATCCGGCGGACCAGCTCTCTTTGCTCCTGAATCATTCATCCGCAATAGCCGACCTCCTGTCGGCGGGGAGCGTCGTCGTATTCGAAGACACAAGGATCAGGGTAAGAGCTCTTCCGATTGCCTGATAACAGGGACCCGAGGGTGGCTCTGACGCCATCGAGAGCGGACTGGCCATTCTTAAAAGAACCGTGAGAGGTGTCTTCTCCCCGGGGATATCCTTGATTTCTTCCACCAAGACGCTGAGACTACTTCTTTGCCACGAAGAAATATGCAGCCTTCTTCCTGTCTTTTTTTTGACATTTGAAGGTCCTGTGCCATAGGAGATGTTCTTCCGAGAGTCCGCAGCGAATGATGTTCTCTGAATAATGCGTGGTACTACCGGAAAGAGTCTGCTTACGGAGGATAGCTGACGTGAAGTCACTACCTTGGAAAGAACGAGCCTCATAATGTCGCCAGACATGTCAATATGACATAGAAAAGTCAAAATGACATATCATATTGACACTCCCCCTTTTTCTCGCCAATCAGTCTATTTGTAACCCTTTGTATTTAGGTATTATCTTCAGCCCCTTCCAGCTGGCACGGACCTTGTACTTCTTTTTCCGCCCATGAAGACAATTCTCATCGTCGAGGATGACCGGTTGACCTGCTTCCTGCTTCAGGAGGCCTTCGCCCTTTTCTCAAACGACAATAATGTCCTGATTGCCGGAGACGGCGGTGAGGCCCTCGGCATCATGGAAAAGGAGCAGATCGACGTCATACTCACAGACATCATGATGCCCGTCATGGACGGCTTCGAGCTGATCGCAGCCGTCAGGGCACAAAACAAGGACATCCCGATCTACGTCATGACGAGCTATAGCCCCTCCCTTATGGAGGAAAGGCTGGGGGGGGCAGGACATCACCGGCTTTTTCCCGAAACCCTACGACCCTCAAACGATGATCTCCCTGATCAGCCGGTCCCCTTTGCCGAAAGACGGCGCACAGAGCAATGGACGGACAACCGAAGAGACACAGGCGCACTAAAGGGAACTCCGGTGGCAAGACGGCCGAGCAGCTCTGGCGGGAGGTGCTGGAGCAGCAGCAGAGCGTCATCGTGCGGCGGATCGTCACGGCCGTCGAAAGCTGCCTCATCGACCTCAATACGGTCCCATCTGAGGAGGAGAGAGAGAAGATCCGGCGTATCTGCCGCAGGCTCGTCGGATATGACCCGATCAGCCGGGGCGTCAGAGCCTCAGCCCTCGATGTGTGGAACCGTCTATACCGTGATGAATACGGCGTAGTGCCGGAGGGTGACGGGCGGGAAAACGTGCAACCACAGACCCGTGGAGACCATGAAGTCATCCAGGAATGACGGCTGATAACCAACAGTGGCTTTATAGAGAGACTATGCAGATACGATGAACAGTAGAAAAACGTAACTCCACAAGAGAAGGATGAGGTGAACCGTGAAAGTGAATGAAAGACCCAGGCCAGGCGCCACAGGCAGTGGACGTTTTGTATCGATCGGATGTCTCATCGCTTTTTTTCTTCTGATAACATGCCTGCTATCCCCTGAGGTCCCGGCAGGGGTCAAGATCGTCCCCAGCGGCAACTCTTTGACGGTATTTGCAACCTTTACGGATTGTCGTGAATGCTGTGATGACTTCTGTAGCCCATCCTGTATCATCAGCTGGTACGGCGGACAAGCCTGGTATAGTGCGGTGAAGTTGGACGGTTCATCCAGCGGGGGCGGGTGCGACTCCGGTGACAGCTATACAGCTACCTGCGGTACATTCGTCGCTTCCTGGGACGACATCGTGTACGTAAGGGGAAGGGCCCACGTCTGCAGTGAGTATGAATACGACACGCAATATATAGACTATTTCGACCGATGCGAGAATAAACATCCCACCGACTCTGCCGTCAACGTCCTGACCGGCAACCTCTCCCACTCCCCGCAGGTCGGCCCTCTGGCGATCAATTACGACAGCCTGGGAACGATGAGCCCTCTGGGACGCGGATGGTCCCATGCCTACTCCAGGCGCATCAGGCAGGCACCGTATAACGGACCGACCGTCCTGCTGCAGACCAGCTGGCGCGACAGGATACGGTTCGAGCGGGGGAGCGACGGGCTCTTCCACTCGGCTTCACCCCGCGACAGATCGGTGCTCACAAAGAACCCCGACCTGACCTGGACACGGAGTGAGCCCAACGGCACCGTCTCCACCTACGGCGCCGACGGCTACCTCCGGACGGTCACGGACAGTAACGGCAACGTCACCCGTCTGACCTACAGCGGCTTCAACCTCAGGACCATCACCGACCCCGTCGGCAGGACCATCCAGATCACCACCAACAGCAGCGGCAGGATTACCGCCGTCAAGGACTATGCGGGCAACAGCTATACGTTCACCTATACAACGGTCCCGACATACGGAGACCTCCTGACAAGGATCACCGACCCCCTGGGCAACGCATGGATGTTCACCTACACGAGCGACGGCAAGATGAGGACCAAGACCGACCCGTCCGGCAGCGCCGTCACTTACACATATACAGCGGGCGGCACTGTTCAGAAGGTCGAAGACCCCGAGGGAGCATCCATGGAGTTCCGGTATGCCCCGTCTCCCATTTCCTGCGGACCCTCGGGCTCTCCCTGTAACATCGAACCGGAAAGCATCGCCGAAGTGACGGCGAAAGACGGCGGCATCTGGAAATACCACTACCGAACGGGCGAACACGTCCCCTATAAGGTCACGGACCCTCAGGGCAATACCAAGACGTATCAATACGACGGCAGCGGCAACCTCATCGGCAGCAACGACGACCCGTCAAGCGACGGGACGACCTATACGTACGACACCAACGGCAACATGCTGACCATGACAGACGCCATGGGAGCGGTAACACGATACACCTACAACGCTCTGAACAAACCCTTAACCATGACCGATCCCCTCGGCAACGTGACGACGTATACCAATGACGCCAAGGGGAACATGCTGACCATGACGGACCCAACGGGGAACATAACAACCTATGAATACTACCCGTCAGGGAAAGTGAAAACCGTCCGGAACCCTCTGAATCAGGTGACGGCCTTTACCTACGACCAGTACAACAACCCGGCGACCGTCACCGACCCCGCCGGGGGGATAACGCGCTTCACCCACGACATCTTGGGCAACATGCTGACCAGGACGGACCCCATGGGAAACGTCTCGAGATACGAATACAACGCACTCAATCAGGTCGTCCGGATGACCGATGCCCAAGGTCATGTCACAACCTACTCCTACGATCCCAAGGGCAACCTCACGACAGCGACGGACGCGAACGGTAACATAACCCGTTATGAATACAACTACCGGGGGCAGACGACGAAGGTCATCGATCCCCTGGGAGGAACGACGAACTATACCTATGGAAGCATGGGTTGCACCACCGGTTGCGGGGGAGGAAGCGATAAGCTCACATCGATCACCGATCCCGCCGGTAATACGACAACATACACCTATGACACCGCCGGCAGACTGATCAAGGAGACCGATCCCGAAGGACATGAGACCCTCTTTACCTACGATCCTGCCGGGAATGTCGCATCCAAGACCGATGCAAACGGTGTTACAGTTACCTACGCCTATGACCCGGTGAAGCGCCTCACACAGGCGACGTATCCCGACCCGACGCAAAATGTGAGCTATACCTATAATGCGCCCGGCAAGGTGCTCTCCGTCACCGATCCGTCGGGAACGACGACTTACGCCTATGACAGCATCGGCAGTCCCCTGAGTGAAACGAAAGCGATCGATGGAGACAACTACACCACAAGTTATTCCTACAACGCCGCAGGAAGCCTGACATCCATAACCTATCCCGGCGGACGAACCACGTCGTACAATTACGATCAGGTTGGAAGGATCGCCTCCGTCACGGAGAGCAAGAACGGCACGACCAGAAATGTCATCAGCGGGATCACCTACAATGCAAACAGCCTGGTATCGCAGATGACCCATGGCAACGGGATCGTCACCTCCAAAACCTATGATCCCCTGAACGCCTTGAGCAGCCTGCAGATCGGGCCACACAAACATCTCACTTATACCCGTGACGCCATCGGCAACATAACGGCAATCACCGATCAGCTTGATCCTGCAAAGACGAAATCCTTCGTCTACGATCCTCTGTATCGTTTAACACAGGCAATTGGGCCGTGGGAAACACTCCAATACGGCTACGATCCCGTCGGCAACAGGACGACGGAATCGATGAACACTTCAACGACGAGCTATGCATACACCGCCAACAAGCTCACATCATCCACGGGATCGAAGACATTTGCCTTTGCGTACGATAACAATGGAAACACCGTCATGGAAAACCAGAGACAGTTCGTCTATAATCAGAATCAGAGACTGATCAGGGCGCTGGAAGGAACGACCGTTCTGGGTGAATACGTCTATAACGCAAAAGGTCAGAGGGTAAAGAAGACCGCTGGTGGACAGACGACCCTGTATCACTATGACCTGCAGGGTAACCTCATAGCTGAATCAACGGCAGACGGAACGATCAGGACGGAATATGTCTACCTGAACGGACAGCCCATCGGAAAGATCGAAGGGAACAATCTGTCTTACTATCACACCGACCATCTCGGCACGCCGATGATCATGACCGATACCGCTGGCGCCAAGGTGTGGGAGGGTGAGTTCCTGCCCTTCGGAGAACCCCTGTCGATCACGGGCACCGAGACGAACAATCTCCGTTTTCCCGGGCAATATCATGATCAAGAGACAGGGCTTGACCAGAATTGGCACAGGGAGTATAAACCAGAGATAGGAAGGTACATGAGCGTCGACCCGATTCTAACACCTGGAAATCCTTATGTGCCTTTCATGATGCCTGCTCTTCTTAAGAAACCTGCAATGCTACATGCTTATAATTACGTGGAAAACAACCCTGTTAACAAAAGGGATCCCTTGGGTTTGATGTCATGCGGTGGGTGTAATTTGAATGATTGTCTAAATGCCTGCACTGCTGGAGGGGTAGCGTTGCGGAATTTCTGCCGCTCATTGCCTGACCCGCGATTGCGTGCTGGTTGCTGGGCTTTGGAGTTTGTTGGCGAAAATGTATGTAAGGGCTGGTGTTATTGGAACTGCAGGTGAACCCATGGAAAAAATGAACACGCTAATTCGGAATATTATCGCCACGAGAAAACTACACGAGTCTGTTCTTGATGGGAAAACAGTGCTTGTGCGAATCGGAAAGCCGCGGAAAATTTCCGTCACTGAATGGGAATGCGCCTTTCATATATCGAATATCGGTATGCATGAAATTCAGTTCGGTCATGGAATAGATGGCGTCCAAGCGCTAATCCAGGCAATTGAAGGCGCTCGCGTATTTTTGGAAAAAAGTGGGAAAAAATTCATCTGGGAAGGGGCAGAAGAAGGTGAGACCGGCATCCCTCGATACGTACCGATGTTTTATGGCAAGGACTTTACCGAGCATCTTCATAAAATGATAGATTCTGAAATGGCACGATTTGCGAAAGCGGCCGGAAGGCGATTCGCAGTGAAGGCTCAAAGTGAAACACGTACTGGCAAGGGAGCCCAGAGCAAAAGAAATAGAAAGGGAAAATACTGATTACAGAGCTTTTCGCTGTTAAACATTGTCATAGTTGTCATAATGTCAGGCCTACACGGGCTGTTGCCCAAACGGGTTTTGACGGACCGAGCTAGAATAACTCCTATCCATCACTTTTCCATTAGAATGTCCGGAACGGCAACGATGTCTGGAATATACAGCGATTACTTCCACAGTCAGAGACCATAGCGCCTTCATAAGGTGCAGTTTCCGCTGCCAATGGGTCGAGGAGAATCGCGACAGTAATAGCCAGTATACTCGCCTCGATAGTCGACACTATTCACGACAAAAGTTTCAGGAGTAGCAATGAAAATTTTCATTCCAGCCGGACAGACCAAGGTGCGACTTCGTGGCTGAAGTCGGCGCGCACGGACTGATCGAAAAGCCTTTCAGTTGAGATGAGTGTTTAGCAATGCTGCCGATGCAATACGTGACTACTCCACGCTTTCTTCTGACCGGCGGCAAGAGATTACGAATCAGGCCGTTCCGTGCTGGGTCTATCCCCTGGTCCGGGCAGGGACTTTTTTGAGCCGCCCCTCGCTTCTCCTTCAATCAGCGAATCTATGTCATCATAGGCATAAATCGTCAGGGCCCTGTTGTCCGGCAAACCTCCCGTATCCACGGAAGGCCCGTACACACTGTGAACCTGCCTGCCCAGCAGTCTCAGCAGCATCGTCATCTCCGCCCGGTGATGAGCCGTGTGGGCGATCCTCCTGACCATTATCCAAGCCCTTGTATGCCTGACATCGAAAAAGGGGACCTCCTGTTCCCACCAGATTTTATCCTTTCCCCTGAGAACAAGCAGCCGCTTTCCGGAATCCTCGGCGTATCGTTTTATGAACTCGAAACGCAGCTCCCTTTCGGGCAACGGAGGTGCACCGACATCAATGCCGAACATATTGCAGAACCACTTGTTTTCACTCAAACACTGATGAACCATGTGCTCAAGAGGGTTCCTGTCTCTCCCAAGGAGCGGATGGGGTCGGATCGGGAGGTCCTCATCACTGAACAGGCTCCAGACGTTCAGGGTCTTGAGCCGCTCGGAGTCATAGGTATCAACAAGAAAATCATATTCCACACGAATTCTCCTTCCCTTTCCACATGCGCACAGGCAGTTTATTTTGCGAAGAAATCATGCCCTCTCCTCGTATCCGATTATTTTGGACCGCAATGATTCCCTGATAAAGAGGTCTCTCTCCCCCCTAATCGCGGCGGTCTTTCCCGGAATTGCCGAAGAGATACTTGCTCCGCGATATGAGGATGACGACGAGGGCGAAGATGAGGGCTATACCGATAAACTTTGTGAGTTTGAGGACGATGAGAAGGACCAGGATGGCGGCGATGATTAGGTAGGTCGTCACTCACCCCTCTTGCTTTTTCGAGTAGAGCAGGCCCTCTTTCACAATGATGAAGAAGACGACCGTCAGGCCGATGAGCAGGCCGTAGACCTTGATCAGCTTGAGGACGAAGAGGACGACGAGGGCCGCAAAAACAATGAACATCTTGAAGATGCTGATGAAGACCATCTTCCCCTGCGCTCCCTCGGCTCCCAGCAGGTTCGTGGCGCTCCAGACGATCCCTCTCAGGTTGAGGACAGCGACCAGTCCACCGACGACGATGCTCAGCGCAAACCGCCATTCCTCGACAAAGAGGGAAACACCGGAGGCTGCTATGATGACGACGGCGGCCTGGACGTTAATGCGGCGGACCATTTCATCCATCTGTCACCGGTCCTCCTTTCCCTGTTTCTTCGCAACCCTGAAGAGTTCCCTGAAGCCCGCAATGATCCCGAAGATCAGGAAAATGAACGACAGCCAGGGTTTCGTCCCGAAGAGACTGTCAAGGCCGTAGCCCATGGCGAGACCGGCAAAGGTGCAGAGGACGAGGTGGATGCCGACGGAAAAGGCGTAATAGACATCTTTGTCGAAAATGTTTCCCGAGAGTTGCCGGAAAAAGGATTTCTTCTCTTCCTTTTCGTCTTTTTTTCTTTCAGTTTTTTCGTCGGTCAATGGGCACCTCCCCTCTCCTGCCGCCGCATCAAACGGCAGACCTTTTGTGATGCGACCCGGTCAAACGACCATGCTCACGCCGGGGATTCATTCTCAGATAGTATATATTCCCTGAGCAGCTTTGCAACTTCCCTGTAGAAAACCGTTCCGGCCGTAGCCTCCAGCCTGTCGCAGAAATCAGGCACCCAGAGGAGGAGGTGTTCATCGAGAAACCTCCTCTGGGGTTCTTCCATGTCATGCCAGACAAGATAGCTCATAAAGATCAGTTCCGCTGAAATATGGTCGGGTATCAGGTCGAACTCCTCATGAATGACCAGACCGACGGACCTGTAAAACGTCGCCGCCTCTTCTGCCGCTCTGCCCCTGAATCCCGGTCTGTCTCCGATCGAGTACCGGTAAAACGATTCATAGGGAGGGACGGCAGGATGAGGAAGGCCAAAGAGAAAGCGAAAGTCGCCGCCGACCTCCTCAACGGTCTCTTCGAACGTGAGCGGCAACATCTCCTTCATCTCGATCAACTCTTCGGCGGTCGGCTCCTTCATAAAGAGGCCGGCGAAAAGATTGTACAGCTCGTAACGCTCTATATCATCGTTCTCAAAAAGTGCCACAATAAACCCAAACGTCGATACCCCCTCGGGAAAGGCGGGCTGTGTGCACCACGAACAGTGGATAATACCTCATCGTTGCAACACACTCCCCGGGAAGGCGGTGCGTATGCGCCGCTTAACAATAAACAGTAGACAATAGACAGCAGGCAAAGACAGGAACGAGACGACAAACACACCGACGGGAAGGCTGATGTGGTGAAAAACCTTTCCGCTAAGATACCTTATCGATCACCAGACCACCCTTTGCCGTGTCTATCGATGACAAAAGTCCGCCAGGCAACAGAGACTGAACACCTGATATGTCTCACCATCGCATTGGAAAGGCTTTGAACCATATCTGCCTTCCCGGAGGCATCATCGCCTTCAGCAAGGCTTTGAGGCGCTACGCCCCGCCTTTCCATGCAAGGACAAGGTTCAGAGACGTCAGTCCTTCAGCGACCGCATGCTCAGATACGCCGCAGCGATCGTCTTCTCTATGTCCTTCGCCGAATGGGCGAGCGAGATGAATCCGGCTTCGAATTGGGAGGGAGCGAGATTGACACCGCTGTCGAGCATGTTCAGGAAGAACCGGCCGAACTTTGCCGTGTCCGCTTTCTTTGCCGTCTCATAGTCGACAACGTCACCGCCCGTGAAATATGTGCAGAACATTGTCCCCGCCCGGTAGAACCTCGTCCTGACACCGGCTTTCTTCGCAACATCCCTGAGCCCTTCCTCAAGATGGACCATGCTCCGTTCGAGCTTCTCGTACACGCCTTTCCCGGAGAGGATCTTCAGCGTCTCGATGCCTGCCGTCATGGCGAGGGGATTGCCTGAAAGGGTGCCGGCCTGATACACGGGACCCTCGGGAGCGACAACGGACATGATGTCATTCCTTCCACCGAAGGCGCCGACGGGAAGACCGCCCCCGATCACCTTGCCGAGGCAGGTGAGGTCCGGCTTTATGCCATAGGCCGCCTGTGCCCCGCCGTGAGAGACCCTGAAGCCTGTCATGACCTCGTCGAAGATGAGGACAATGCCGTATTTCTCCGTCTCCTTCCTCAGCATTTCGAGGTACCCGGGCCGTGGCAGGACACATCCGATGTTGCCGACGACGGGCTCGACGATGACTGCCGCGATCTCCCCGCCTGACTTGGCGAGAAGAACCTTGAAGGCCTTTGCATCGTTGAACGGCAGCGTCAGGGTGTTGCGCGCATACGATTTCGGCACGCCCGGGCTGTCGGGAACTCCGAATGTCATTGCACCCGACCCCGCCTTCACGAGGAGGCCGTCGGCATGGCCGTGGTAGCAGCCCTCGAACTTGACGATCTTGTCGCGGCCCGTAAAGCCCCGGGCCACCCTCAGGGCGCTCATCGTCGCCTCCGTCCCCGAGTTGACCATCCGGACCTTTTCGATGGACGGGTAGACCTTCATGATCATTCGGGCAAGCTCGATCTCGAGCGGCGTCGGGGCGCCGTAACTCGTCCCCTTCTCGGCGGCCCGCTGCAGGGCTTTGACGACGGAGGGATGAGCATGGCCGAGAATCATGGGCCCCCAGGAAAGGACATAGTCGATGTACTCGTTTCCGTCAACGTCAAATATCTTCGATCCCTTTGCGCTTTCAATATAGAGTGGCGAACCGCCCACGGCCCTGAAGGCCCGCACGGGGCTGTTCACACCCCCCGGCATGAGCTCAAGTGCCTGCCGGTAAAGTCTCCTCGATTTGTCCCGTTTCATGGCGTCATACCTCTCCGCTGATGTTTTTTTCCGACCCGCCCTTTTCCCGTGGCGCAAAGTCCTCTGTCTGCAACCCTGTCATCGCATACACACCCTCTGGAAAGGCGGGGTGCATGCGCCGAAAACCTTGCTGCGGCGACACCTATAACGTCTCAGAAGAAGTCGTTTCAAGCCGATGGCCTGAAAAAGCCGGCCTTTTTCTGATACTCACACTGACACTGCTTTTCAGGGCGCTTCGCCCCGCCTTTTCACATGACTGCGCAGTCAAGTCAATGTATCACAGACATTTTCAGGATGTCAAAGCAAAGACCGTCAGGTTTCTCCGGCCCGTCCTCTTCCCTGTGACCCCGACCAAGGTTTCCCAAGGTTACGATCGCCTAATCAGGAGTTGCGCGTCACGCGTTATCCTGTGGCTCCCGCACAGCCATCGACATCGGCACGGAAAAAATACAAGACGGACGACAGACGATGGTCTTCCTATCCATAGCTTTCAGAGCCTTCTGGCCGAACTGGCAACCCGATGCCGTAACCGATGTCGAGTACAATCGCAACCCGATACACTGACATTCGTTCAGCATACAGAATACAGTCCGTTACAGGAGAGAGCCATGCAACTACTGGACGTGTTGCCAGTATAAAAAACCTGACATGATGATTTCTATTTGCATATCATCAGGTTAGTTTGTCCCTCTGCTGGAACTTCGACCTAAAAGTAGCGGATAGTAGTCGCATTTAATTTTGGAACTGTGGAAAGATATTCCACATTATATGAGCATGTCGCGACGTAACCGACATGTTAACGCTCTTGTTATACCACCCAATAGGTCTAAAATGTTAATTTTGTCGTATAATTTGGGAACATGTTGCGACGTGTGCGTGCCAGGATCATGAATCATTGTTAAGATCGACCGGTCAGAACGACACGAATACGCAGTCGGCGTTATGCCATAAGGGCAGCTCAGATTCGGGCATTATTATGATAAGCTTCTTCATGAATGCGCACCCAATTATATGCCGCTCTCTCTGAACGAGATGAAAGACCGCGCCCTTTCCTTTTCTCGCGAGTGGGAAGGAGAACGTACAGAACGCAGTGTGTCATGGATGAAGAGGGGTCAGCCCGCCGTCGCAACCTTGGTGCCCCCAGCCAAGCTTATTTGTTTTCGGCATGATATCGAGTAAAATGCACATGGCTTGGGTAAAATATGTCTGTGGTCGGATCAAGAGTGACTATCGATATACAGGGCAAATCGTTTACAACAACTTCCCCTGGCCAGACAACCCAACGGACAGACAGCGCAAAGCTATAGAGCAGGCCGCACAGGACGTGCTCGATGCCCGCTTTGCCCATCCGGATTCATCGCTTGCAGACCTGTACGATCCGATATCCATGCCGCCGGATTTACGGAAGGCTCATCAGGCCCTTGACAAGACTGTCGATGCCGCATATGGAAAGAAGTTCTTTGATTCGGATGCTGATCGGGTTGCATTCCTGTTCGAGCTATACAACCATTACACAAATATGATGCCAGCTTCGGCAGAGAAAATAAAAAGAGGCAGAAGAAAGGAGACATGATTACGGACAAGGAATAATCAGCGAATAGATGTACGGACTTCAATGGGGCGACTCTTAAGGTTTATGGCTTTATAATCCTAGGCGGCCCGTAGGGCATTCTTTTTAGACGGGTGGCAGACAAGTTATTATATAGAAGCGCAAGCCATGAAACAGACGAACAAAGCGAAGAATAAAAACAAATATCTTTCTGCCGAGACGATTCTCGCTATGCTGAAGGAACACGCAGGCGACTTGAGGAAATGCTCTGTCATAAAGATAGGCCTTTTCGGGTCTTATGTTCGCGGTAGTCAGAAAGGGCGGAGTGATATAGACCTACTTGTGGAGTTTGACACATCGTCCTTCGGAGAGAATTTTGGAGGATATTTCGACACATACATGAGGCTTACTTTGCTGCTGGAAACTATACTCCACAAAAAGGTGGACCTCTTGACCAGCGAGATGATCAGCCCGCATATCAAGCCGTACGTCCTCAAAGAGGTGAAATATCTTGAAGGCATCTAAACCCTTTCTGATCCATATCGCCGAGGAGATACGTTATCTCGAGAAGAACTCCGCAAATCTCACCTATGACGATTTCATGCAAAACGAGACTTATAGGAGAAGTTTTGTTCGTGCTCTGGAAGTGATCGGAGAGGCTGCAAAAAATCTTCCGCAGGGCTTCAGAAAGCGTTATCAGCAAGTCCCCTGGAAAGAAATTGCCGGCCTCAGAGATGTATTGATTCACCAATACTTCGGCATCAACTACATTTCATTATGGGACATTGTTAAGAACAAGATCCCGGTTCTCAGGGACCAAATAGCGGCTATCCTGAATGAATTGAATTCCGTTACAGAGAATTAATGCCTTCGGCGGGCGAGCCGCCATACAACAGCACATAGAGTAGCCCCATTAGATTCCCCTATACTTTGGAACAAGTTGCCCGCTTCCGCGGAAAAAAGATAAAATATATAATTAACTGGCGGGGGGACAGTGTCGTTCCCGACGGCCACGATGCCCGCCGTGCGATAAAAAAAGCCTTGAAGGAGGATCTATGAAAAGAATCATTATCGTCGTCCTGATGCTGATATCCTTTGCCGCTGCAGCTTACGGCCAGGAGGCGCAGGAAAAGAAGGCACAGCCCGCTGCGCCGCAGGCGGGTCAGCAGCAGATGCAGATGTGCCCAAAGATGGGCGCAATGGGAGGACAGGGCATGCAGGGAGGTATGATGGGCATGCAGGGCATGAAAGGCATGAAGTGCCGGTGCATGATGATGCAAGACATCGTCCCCATGATGAAGGAAGTCATGGGCATCCAGCAGAAGCTGATTGCGGGGGCGTCCGACACCGAGAAGAAGAAAATGTCCGATGACCTTGCCCGGATGATCAGCCAGATCGACTCCATGAGCACCGGCATGGGCGGCATGGGGATGTGCGGCATGATGAACATGCAGCACGGCTCCCCGGCCGGCCAGGACGATCCTGCAAAGGCCGGCGAAAAAAAGATGCAAGAGCACAAACACTGAGAATATCAGGCGAAGAGGGGGAAGGGGACATCTCCCCTTCCCCCTCAACATCATACAGCAACACCCTGCCGTTTTGCGCAACGCTGCGGAGCGTCACGTCGCCGCACGCCGGAGGGCATCCCCGTGGAATCTTATGAATCCCTGATCCATGAACTGGCCGAATTAAAGGGCCTCGTGCCGGACTATTGGGACGTCTTCGGCACCAGGCACTTCACGACGATCGAGACGAAAAAGGCCGTCCTGAAGGCCATGGGGAAACGGATCGATTCGGAGGATGCGCTCCGGCAGGAGATAGAGGCGGAGCGGCGCAGGCCCTGGGACACCTTCATCGAGCCTGTGCTGGTCTTTACCTTTTCCGGTCAGCCCGTCACACTGTCGGTCTATGTCCCTGTCGCTGAGGGTCGCGAGCGGGAACTCGTCATCGCCTTCACTTTCCGGGACGAGCAGGACGGCCGTGACGATTTCAGCCTTTCGGGCGGCGACATCGTCGTGTCGGATCATCGATGGTTCAACGGTGTCAGGTATGCGAAGATCGGTGTGACGGACCGGAAAGTGAGGCCTCCGGGATATTACACGGCGGAGGTGTCCTGCAAGTCCCCTGCACTCGATCTTTCGGGGACGACGGCGCTGATCATCGCCCCTGAGCATTGTTACATCCCGCCTGAGCTCGAACAGGGCCGGTGTTGGGGGGTCTCTCTTAACCTGTACTCCCTGAAGTCCCGTCGCAACTGGGGCATCGGAGATTTCTCGGACCTGATGGATGTCATTGGGGAATCCTCTGCGCAGGGATGCTCGTTCGTCGGGATCAATCCTCTCCACGCTATACCCAACAAGAGACCCTACGGCGTGAGCCCCTATTCCCCCGTGAGCAGGCTCTACCGGAATTTCATCTACCTCGATGTGGAGAGGATCCCTGAAGTGCGCAAATCGAGACAGACCCAGGCGATCCTCCGGTCAAAGACGTTCAGAAAAAAAATCGAAGAGACGAGAGAATCGGACCTGATCGATTACAAGGGAATCGCCTCGCTCAAGCGGACCATCCTGAGACACGCCTTTGACGAGTTTTTCGCAGAAGAGCTCGGCGAAGGAGCGGTGAAAAGCCCCCGGGCTGCGCAGTTCCGCGATTATGTCGAGCGGGAGGGAGAGGTCCTCCAGTCCTATGCTCTCTTCATCACCCTCTGGGAATACATGAACAGCATCTGCAAAGTCTATGCATGGCAGGACTGGCACGAGGAGTACCGGGACCCGTCCAGTGCCGCCGTCAGGGCCTTTGCATCGGAACAGCAGAAGGAAATCACCTTCCTCAAGTATCTGCAATGGCTGATTCATGAGCAATTGGAGCAGACGTGCGCTCATGGGCGGGACGCCGGCATGTCCGTCGGTCTCTATCAGGACCTCGCCGTCGGCTCCATCGGCGGGGGGAGCGATGCCTGGACATTCCAGACCTGCATCGCCCGGGGCATCGAGATCGGCGCACCGCCGGACGAATTCAATCCCACGGGCCAGTGCTGGGGGTTCCCGCCGTCAGTGCCGGACAAACTGAAGGAGACGGGATACCGTCTTTTCATCGATACGATTGGCAAGAGCATGCAGCACAGCGGGGCCGTCAGGATCGACCATGCTCTCGGGCTCTTCAGGCTCTTCTGGGTCCCCGAGGGGATGACGGCGGCAGACGGCGCCTATGTGCGTCAGCCTGCCGACGACCTGCTGAAGATCATCGCCCTCGAAAGTGTCAGGAACAAAACGATCGTCATCGCCGAAGACCTCGGAACGGTGGGGGAAGATGTCCGGGATATCCTGTCGCGGCACCGTATGCTCTCCTACCGTCTGCTGTACTTCGAACGGAACTACCCTGATCCGTCCTTCACGCCGCCCGATCGATACCCAGATCTGGCCATTTGCGCCGTGACGACTCACGACCTGCCCACACTGCCGGGATACTGGACATGCCGCGATATCGTGGTGAAAAGACACCTCGGCATTTTGAGCGACAAGAGCACACAGCACTCCCTGGCCGAGCGGGAAAGGGACAAGGGACTGCTGCTCGTCACTCTCAGGGCACGGGGCCTCCTTCCCGGGGATTTCCCGGAAGATCACCGTCTCATCCCGGAAATGACGGACGAGCTCTG
Organism: uncultured Nitrospiraceae bacterium; assembly: GCA_963705105.1. GTDB lineage: Bacteria > Nitrospirota > Thermodesulfovibrionia > Thermodesulfovibrionales > Dissulfurispiraceae > CAVPIW01. The sequence goes on from CAVPIW010000007.1 coordinate 229,387, forward strand.
CCTCGGTGTTTACGAATACCTGGCGCAGACGCCCTGCAAGCTCACGGGCGTCAGCCTCGACGATATCGCAGGCGCCGTCGATCAGCAGAACATGCCGGGCACCGTGGTGACCTATCCGAACTGGCTCCAGAAAATGCCCGTCCCTTTCGGCGAGCTCCTGGGAAGCCCGGTCTTCACTCAACTTGCGGACCGCTTTCGCCGGTCCGGGAGGTGCGTGAGCGCGGGAGAAGAGACGCGGTGACCTTCAGCGATGTGAGGAACATCCTCGTCATCAAGCTGCGCCACATCGGCGATGTCCTGCTGACCGTGCCGGTCTTCAGAGCCCTGAAAGAATCCTTTCCGCAGGCGCGTCTCACGGCCCTTGTCAACGCCGGCACCGAGGATGTCCTCCGGGGCAACACACTCATCGACAGGGTCATCGCCCTCGACCGGTCCGTGAAGGACCTCTCTCTCCCGGTCCGTCTCGTCCGTGAGACGGCTTTCATCGCCGGCATCAGGAAGGCCCGTTTCGACATGACCGTCGATCTTACGGGAGGCGACAGGGCTGCCCTCCTTTCCCTGCTTTCCGGGGCGGTCTACAGGATCGGCTGGATGCCGAAGAAGGGATTCCCGGGAAAGCGTCGTTGTTACACCCATCTCTGCAAGCCTGACAGCACCCGGCACATGGTCCTCCAGAATCTCGACGTCGTCGCCCGATGGGGGATCGACACGGACGATCTCTCCGTCGAAATGCCTGTCACCCCTGAAGACCGGGCTGCCGTCGATGCCCTGCTCGGACGGCACGGCTTCAGCAAAGACGGCAAGGCCGTCCACATCCATCCCACATCGCGCTGGCTCTTCAAATGCTGGAACGACCGTTTCATGGCCGGCATAATCCGCCGTCTCCTGAAGGAGGGCGCGACAGTCATCGTCACCAGCTCCCCCGACCGGCGGGAGATCAGAAAAGCGAAAGCGATCCTGTCCGCCGCCGGGCCGGACGACCACCTTATCGATCTCTGCGGCAGGACGACGCTCAGGCAGCTTGCCGCCGTCTCCGGGAGGTCCCGGCTCTTTTTCGGCGTCGACTCGGCGCCCATGCACGTCGCCGCCGCCACGGGCATACCGGTCGTCGCCCTCTTCGGTCCCAGCGGCGCCTTCAACTGGGGACCGTGGTACAACGGGGGATCGAGGAGAGAACTGGAAGCGGCGGAAGGGACTCCCTATCCGCGGAGAAACGGAATTCAGACCTTCGGCACCCACACCGTCATACAGGAGGACTTCGAGTGCGTGCCCTGCGGCAGTGACGGCTGCCAGGGAAGCAAGATCAGCCGGTGCCTCGAGGAGCTCGGCGTCGACGTGGTGACGGATATCCTCCTGGAAAAACTACACGCCGGGGTTCGGCAGTGATCACCGTCCTGCACACGGAATCATCGACGGGCTGGGGAGGGCAGGAAAACAGGACCGTCAGGGAATGCCTGGGCATCAGGGACCTCGGGGCAAGACCGGTTATACTCTGTCAGCCCGGCAGCGTGATCGGCCAGAGGGCACGCGGCGAGGGGATCGATGTGAGGACGGTGCCGATGCGGAAGAGTTACGACATCGGCGCGGTCCGCTCCATCCTGCGTGTGATCGGGGATGAGAAGGTCGACGTGGTCAGCACCCACAGCGGCAGGGACAGCCTCCTCGCGGGCGCTGCGGCAAAGCTCTCACGACACGGCCCCCGGGTCGTGAGGACCCGGCATCTCGCCCTGCCCATCACCTCCCGTCTGTCCTATTCCCTCTTTCCGAACCGGATCGTTACGGTGAGCGAATCCGTGCGCCGTGATCTCATCGCCCGGGGGCTGCCGCCGGAAAAGATCGTCACCGTTCACACCGGCATCGACCCCGCAGTGTTCGATCCCGGCGCGACACGCGGCACTTTCCGTCAGGAGCTGGGTTGCCCTGAGAGTACACCTCTCGTCGTCACGAACGCCATCTTCCGCATTAAAAAGGGACATCATATCCTGCTCGAAGCGGTCCCCTTCGTCTTGAAAAAGATCCCCGAGGCCCTCTTCGTCTTCACGGGCAACGGCCCGCAGCGGGCGAACATCGAACAGAGAATCGGAACCATGGGACTGTCCGGAAAGGTCGTCCTCACCGGCCTCCGTCAGGACATCCCGGACGTCCTCAGGTCCGCGGACCTCTTCGTCCTGCCGACGCTCCAGGAGGCCCTCGGGACGGCCATCATCGAGGCGATGGCGATGGAGAAGCCCGTGATCGGGTCGAATGTGGGCGGTGTGGGGGAGCTCATCCGCGACGGCGTCAACGGGTTCCTCGTCGAGCCCCGGAACCCCCTGACTTTAGCGGAGGCGATCGTGAGGGTCCTTGGCGACAGGGACCTTGCCCTGTCAATGGGCAGGGAAGGGAGGAGGATCGTCCTTCAGCATTTCACTGTCCGGCACATGTGCGAAAAAATGTACGGGCTCTATGTGAGCCTCCTGGGAGGGAAAGCATGAACAGACCAGTTCCGGTGCTCATGTATCACCACATCAGTCCTCACCGGGGCGACACGGTGACCGTTACTCCCTACGTGTTCGACGAACAGATGGCCCATCTGCGGAAAAAAGGTATCCGGACCCTCAGGCTCGAAGAACTCCTGGCCCTTATCCTCGGGGACCTGACGGTGCAGGAAAAGGCCGTCGCAGTGACGTTCGACGACGGCTGGCTCGACAATTACCACTATGCCTTTCCGGTCCTGAAAAAACACAATGTCAACGCGGCGGTCTTTGTCGTCACCGACCGGGTGGAACGGGCCACCCGCACGATCCCTGCCGACGGACAGTCACGGGTGCCGACGCACAAGGAGGCCAAGGACTTTCTCAAAAAGGGGGAAGACTTCAGGGTCTCATTGAACTGGGCACATCTCTCCGACATGACCGGGAGCGGCGTCGTCGATGTCTATTCCCACACGAAGAGCCACGCCCGCTGCGACGAACTGTCTGCAGACGACGTGCGGACGGAACTGGCGGGGTCAAAGGACCTCATCGAACGCAGGCTCGGGAGGGATTGCCCCTTCCTCTGCTGGCCCTACGGCGCCTATAACAAGGAGACCGTCGCCATGGCGATGGAGACGGGCTATGAGGCGCTCTTCACTTCCCGCCACGGTGTTGCGGGAAAAGGTTCCGATCCCTTCGCTATCAACAGGATCGTCGTCAAGGACGGCGTGGCATGGTTCCGGAAGCGCCTGTCCGTCTATACACATCCGATCCTGTCGCGCTTCTACCTGGCCTTGAAAGGGAAGGGCAAAGCCGACACGTGCTGACCTCATGAGACTGCACCCTTTCGACTCCCTCCTATACCTGACGCTTCGCCTGCTGAAGACCCTCGACAGGAGGCAGACCACGCTGGAGCACTTCGATCCTGCAAAGGTCAGGCGGATACTCGTCGTCTCCTCGACGGCCATCGGCGACACCCTTCTTTCGACCCCGGCCATCAGGGCGGTGCGGCAGGAGTACCCGCACGCTCGGATCATCGCCCACTTCAACGTGAAGAACAGGGAGCTCTTCGAGAACAATCCCCACATCGACGGGATCATTCCCTACCACGGAGGGTACAGGCGCTTTTTCAGGACCGTCCTCGAATTCCGGAGGCACCGCTTCGATCTCGCCCTGATCTTTCATGGAAACGAACCGCAGGCGACCCCCATGGCCTATCTCTCCGGAGCCCCCTTCATCATGAAGATACCCGTGCCGAAACAGTACGGCTTCCTCCTGAGCAACAGGACGAACTGTTTCAGCGACCCCTGGAGCCACCACGCCATCGAGGTGAGGCTAAAGACGGCTGAGCTCGCCCGGTGCATGTCTCAGGACAGGCGCATGGTGCTCATCGTCGACGATGAAGACAGGAGATGGGCTTCGGCATTCCTCTCCGCTTCCGGCGTCAGGCCCGGCGATGTTGTCATCGGTTTTCAGACAGGTGCGGCAACGCCGCAGAAGACCTGGCCGGAGCGATCATTCATCGAGCTGGGGAAGCGGCTCCTGGCGATGGACGGGCATATCCGGATCATCCTGACGGGTTCGGCAGGGGAGCGTCCTGCCTGCGAGAAGATGGCCCGTGAAATCGGGGAGGGTGCACTCTCCGTTGCCGGCATCCCCACGCTGAAACAGCTCGGAGCCCTCGTGGAGGCCCTCACCCTGCTCGTGACGAACGACACGGGGACCATGCACATCGCCGTCGCCCTGCAGACGCCGACGGTATCTCTCTTCTGCCCGACGAACCCCCTCGGTGTGGGACCGATCCAGGACCGGGATCTGCATACCGTCGTGCACCGTGATAAACCGTGTTCTCCCTGTCATTCGAAGAAATGCGACGATCCCTTCTGCATGGGGCTCATCCCCGTTGACGACGTCTTCCAGGCCGTTTCCGGGCGGTTACATGCGCATCGCCCTGTATAACCTGACGACGACAACGAAATCGGGAGGCATCGAGACCTTCAACTGGGAACTGGGGAAAGCCCTTGCCGCGCGGGGTCACCGCGTCGACCTCTTCGGCGGCATAGGCTCAAAAGCCCGCCCCGGTCAGGACGGCCTGTCAGTGCGCCTCTATCCGTTCCTGGCGAGGGAACTCATTCCCAACCTGGGCACGAGGTTCAGGAAATTCGCCGAACGGCTCTCCTTTGCGCTCTTTGCCGTCCGGGACCTCGCCGGAGGTCGCTACGATTTCATCTATGTCTCGAAACCCTTCGACATTCCGGCGGCCCTCGTCGCATCGCGCATGTCCCATGCGCGGGTGATCTACGGCTCCGGCGGCACGGAGTTCTTCCCCCTTTATGGGTCCCTCGTGAAGAAGGTCGACCAGATCTTCGCCTGCAGCGCCTTCAACGCATCCCAGATCGAGGAGTATTGCGGTGTGAAGCCCCGTGTCCTATACAACGGCGTCAATACGGATCTGTTCCGCCCCCTCCCTCCCGATGAGACACTGAGGAGCAAGGTCGGACTCGGCCGGGATGATTTTGTCCTTATGAGCGCATGCAGGCTTGTGGGATGGAAAGGCATCCAGGTTGCCCTGAAGGCGTTGCAGAAGATCCTCCGGAAGGGCCTTGCCGTGCAGTATGTCATCATCGGCGACGGTGAGTATAGTCAGGACCTCAAAGCCCTCTCCGAAGGACTCGGCATCGCGGAGAGGGTCCACTTCACCGGTTCCGTAGAGAACGCCCTGTTGCCGAATTATTATTCCCTGGCCGGTGCCGCAGTTTTCCCGAGCATCGCCAACGAGACCTTCGGCATTGCGATCGCCGAGGCGATGGCCTGCGGCATCCCTGTCCTGTCGACAACCGTCGGGGGCATCCCCGAGGTGGTTGGAAACGCCGGCATACTCCTTCCCCCCTCTGATGAAGGAGTCCTCGTCGATGCGCTGGAGAGCCTCATCGCCGACCCTGATATGCGGAAAGAGACGGGAGCGAGGGGAAGAGAGCGTGTTGCTCAACGGTTCGGCTGGGATGTTATAGTAAATATTTTCGAAAACTATCTGGGTATAAAAGGATCATAAATACGTGGAGAAAGCATGATAGCCGGGATGACGGGAAAAGACGGCACATTGCCGGACCGGACCCTCGTCACCGGCATGGAACTGGGCACGTACGTTTTCACCCTGCTCATGTTCGCAGGCGCTTTCGGGACGATCAGGGAAGCCGGCCTCTATCTGCCGCCCGCGCTCTGGCTGATCCGGTGCGGCCTCAGACGGACGATCGACCTCAACTGGCGTGAGCCTCTCTTTGTCTGCCTCATCGCACTCTCCGTCTCAGGGTTCCTCTCGTCATTCCTCGCTCATGGGCTGTCGCAGGCTTTGCTCCTTTTCAAGAGGGAATACCTCAAGATGATCCTCCTGTATTGCGTCATATCGACGGTGTTCACCCCTGTGAGAAGGCTGGAATCGCTGTGCCGGTTTCTCGCTTTCGCCGGTCTGCCCTACCTGCTCTACGCGGCATACACGCTCAGCGTCAATCTCGTGCAGACGGGCACGACGGTGTATCTGGAAACCCGTTACTTTGCGACGATCATCATCTTCTTTCTCCCCTTCTTCCTGCTTCAGAGCGCTACGACACCGGCCGGACGATGGATGGTGTGGAAGGTCCCCGTTGTCGTCTCTTTCATAGAACTCATCGTCATCGGCGTCAGAGGGAGCTGGCTCGCCGCGGCGACGATCCTCGCCATCTGGCGATTGTCCTGGAAAAGACCCCGGCATAGGTGGAACGTCAGGAGAGCCATGCTTGCCGTTGTCGTCGTCCTCCTCGGCGTGATCGTCGTCTTCCTCCTCTTTCCCTCCCAGTTTCAGCTTATCCGCGAGCATACCTTCGCCGTCATCCAGATGTCGCTCCGGCTGGAGGGATGGGAGGTCTTTGTCGCCATGGCTCTCGACCGGCCGCTATTCGGTCACGGTCTCGACGACACGAGCATGTCCGCCCGGTTCAAAGAGGTCTACAGGGAGATGAAGGGGACGGAAGTCCCGCCGCTGGTGCCGACGACGCCCCACAGCCAGTTTCTGAAGATCTTCTACCAGCAGGGGCTTCCCGGTCTCCTGCTGTACCTGTCGCTGCTTCTCCTCTTTGTCTGGCGTCTCATTTCAACAGCCGCCCGGAGACCGGGAGTATCGCTGGGGATCGTGGCTGCGCTGATCGCGGGATGCCTCGGCGAGTATGCCCTGCACTGCCTGATCGAAGACAGGAGTCTCATCCCCCTCGGCGTGCTCCTTGGAATGGCAGGGGCCTTCATCGGTCCGGGGAGGAAGCGGTGAAGCAGCCCGTCACGATCGTGTATCCCGTTCCGGAAGCCCTCCCAGACCCGAGGGCGCGCTTCATACAGATCGTCAATACCTGTTCCGCCCTTGCGCAGTCCGGTGTGAAGGTCGTCCTCATCTGCGGCGGGGGCAGGGGCGCTACCCGTGACGAGATCCTCTCATTCTACGGCATTCCCGACCACGAGAACCTGGTCATTCAACCCCTCCCGATGCTGCGAAGGGCCGGCGTTGGTCATTTCAGCGTTTCCTGGCACGGAGTGTTCCAGATCAGCCTCTTTGCACACCTCATGAGGGAGAGATCGTACAGAAAGGCATGGACGGTGCTCTTCGTCAGGCACCTGAAGCTTGCGGCCTTCCTCCTGAAGTGGAAGCGGCTCATCCCCTTCCCGATGATCTTCGAAGTCCACGAGATCTTTCACCTGACGACGGTGAAGAAGAAAAAGAGGGATTTGCTCAAGGCCCTGGAAAAGCGAGTCTACCATCGTGCCGATGCCATCGTCGCGATCTCTCACGCCATCGAGGACTTTCTCGTTGCCATGAATATCCCCGGGTCGTCGATCCACGTCATCCACAACGGGATCAAGAAAGAGTGGTTCGACCTCCACGGCCAGGCGAGTCCCTCCTACATCTGCTATACCGGGAGCCTCTACGCATGGAAAGGCGTGGACACGATCATATCAGCCATGAGATACCTGCCCGGCGAAAGACTGCTCATCGTCGGCGGCGGCAGCCGGCTTGACGAATTGAAGAGACTGGCCGAAAGCGAGGGCGTTTCCGACAGGGTCGTCTTTGCCGGACCGGTTCCCCACTCGGCCATACCGGAGTATCTTTCGCAGGCGAAGATCACCATTCTGCCCAATGTGCCCGACGGCCCGACGGAGTTCTCGTCACCGCTGAAGCTCTTCGAATACATGGCCAGCGGCATCCCGATCGTGGCAACGGACATTCCCGTTTTCCGGGAGATCCTCACGGACAGGGTGAATGCCATGATCTGCAAACCGAACAACCCCGAGACACTGGCGTCCTGCATAGACGGGATCGTCCACAACCGGGACATGGCGACAGAGCTCGGCAGGAGAGCGAAGGAGCTCGCGATGAATTACACCTATGAAAAAAGGGCCGAGAAGATCCTCTCCGTCATCGCCGGCATCCTCCCGCAGGCATGAAGATCCTCTTCATCAGGCGCGACAACATCGGCGACCTCCTCTGCACGACGCCGGCCGTGAGGGCCACTCGCCTGCATTTTCCCGACGCGACGATCGGCATGCTCGTCAACACATACAACGCAGAAGCCGTCATGAACAACCCCGACATCGACCGGCTCTACATGTATGAAAAAGCGAAGCACGCGGTGGGTAAAGGCAAACTGTCCGTCTGGAGGAGCAACCTGGACATACTCCGCCGCGTCCGTTCGGAATCCTATGACGTGGCCATCGGATGCGGCTCCTATTCGAAGAGACTCGCGCGGTACACCTTCTTCACGGGTGCACCAAAAAGAATCGGGTATGTGAAAGAACATGTGAAAGCGCCCTGGTACACCGTGCCGCTGCCCGACAGGCAGGAGCGTCTCCACGAGGTGGAGCGGACCTTCAGGCTCCTGGCACCCCTCGGGATCGGCGGTGAGCCCCCGCCTATGCGCGTCGTCCCCGGTGATGATGAGGTTCGCCGAGTTCAGGCGATTCTCAGGGAGGCTGGAAAGAAGCGCGGTCCCGTGATCGCCTTCCACATCAGCAGCAGGAGGCGGGAGAACCGGTGGGATGTGAAGAAATTCATTGAGCTCGGTGAGCGACTTTCCCGTGAAGCAGACGCCTCCATTCTGCTCCTCTGGGCGCCGGGCAGCCACGACAATGTCACCCACCCCGGCGATGATGAAATGGCGGCGACCATTGTCGACCGGATGGAACCGAAACCGGTGGCCTGCCCGACGGCCCGCCTCGCAGAACTGATTGCAGCACTCAGCGTGTGCAACCTCGTCGTCTGCTGCGACGGAGGAGCGATGCACATCGCCGCAGCCCTCGGAAAGCCTCTCGTCGTCCTCTGGGGCTCGACGGACCCGGCCCGCTGGAGTCCCTGGAAGACGGCGCACGTCCTCGTGAGTGACGGAACGGGGAGGGCTGAGCATGTGCCGGTGGAGGCTGTCCTGGAGGCGATAAAAAGCATCCTGCCGTGATCAGCGGTCATGGTCAGTTCATTTCGTAGAGAAGCCGTACCTCTTCGGCTGAAAGAGGCCTGTCATAAATGCGGGTCTCTCCTATGCCGCCCTTGAAGGTGAAGAACCGGCTGTTCGATCGCGCCGCCAGCGTCGTTCCCCTGCCTACCGAAAAGACATTTTTAAAGGGGACATCGGCGAAGAATTTCATTGTCCCGGCATTGCCGGCATTGTAATGACGCTGCGCCATCTCGACGCCGTTAAGGTATCCCGTGTTGCCGGCATCGCTCACAACAGCCGCGAAATGGTACCAGCGTCCCTGCGCAAGATTGACTCCGGAATCGAAGCAGAGGATGAGCTTGCCGTATGCGGCGACGGTGAAGTATAGTTTTTCGTTCGACAGGCTGTTCTGACCGACTTCGATGACGAGGAAGTTGTTGAATCCGTTCTCGCCGAGATAGAGGACCGGCGACACGGCATTTCCCAGGGGAATCCCCTCGTAGTAAAACCATACCGAAATGGTGCCCTGCTTCAGCCTGCCGACGAGATCGGCGGCCCGTGACGGCAGGTCCGCCTCGCCTGTCAGCCCGTTGAAGGAGACGGCATAGCCCGACGCCGGCCCGGACGCCCAGCGGCCGCCCAGGATCGTCCCGTGAAGATTATTGTCCGAATGATCGTGGAGAATCGTCCCCGTCCCCTCGGAGAAGGGATAATACAAGGCGAGCCCTTTCCCGGGATCGGGAGGGCTCAGGGGTATGGAGAAGTCCGTCATCCAGAGCATGAAGCTGTCGAGGCTCCGGCGGGGCGTGACGAGGAGGGCGACGGTATAGCTCCCGGCAGGAATGGACGATGCGGGGAGACTGAAGAGGCTCTCGTCGACGGGATCAGGCGCCGTCGTCTTTCTCCACGGTTCCGCCTCACCGGAGAGGAGTGCCTGATAGACGTCTTTCACAGGAATGGACTGAACGGACCCGTCCGGTTTCATGTTAAAAACGACCGATGTATCGAGCGATGAAAGGATGATGACGTACATGTCGACGGGACTGTTGAACTGCTGGATTTTCACGCTGATATCGAGGTTGCTTCCCCCGTTGACGGCAGGTCCTATGCCGACCGGCCTGGCCTGAGCCGGGTCATCGTCGACGACGGGCAGGGCCACAGCATCGTAGGTGAACGTCCTCTGTCCGCTCAGGACCGCGGCGAATGCCGGACCGGCGCTGAGAAAAAGCACCATCGCAAGCAGCATGATCGTCAGACTTCTTTTCATATCGTTTTACCCCTGTCCGGATGATTGTGAATGCTGAAGATATAGTTCTGTTATCGTCCGTTGCGGCGCATCGATGCAGTGTCCCGCAGGTTTACCGTATCGTTGCAATACACTCCCGGGAAAGGCAGGGCGTATGCGCCGAAAACCTTGCTGCGGCGACACATTTCCGTTACGAAAGGGAATATTTTAAGCCGATGGTCGAAAAGTGAGCTTTTTAATGACACGCACACTGACACTGTTTTTCAGAGCGCTTCGCCCCGCCTTTCAATGCAACTGCAAGGAAAGGACGTTGAATTCCGATTGGATTTTATTTCCCTTTATGATATGGTTAGATATGATTCGCTTTAAAAAGATTCCTGAAGACATTCACGAAAGAATCGGTCTCCTGACCGATATTTTCTCAGAAGATTCCAACATCGTCTTTGCCTATCTCTTCGGAGGATTGCTAAGAGATAAAGCGAGTCCCTTGAGCGATGTCGATGTGGCAATATATGTGAATAATGTGAAAAGTCTGGATTATCTCGCCTTATTCGGCAAGATTTCGGAAACCCTTTCCACCGATGAGATCGACCTGGTGGTCCTGAATTCGGCGCCCGTCAGCCTTGCCGGAAGGATCGTGCAGAAGAGAAAAGTCCTGATCGACAAGGACCCTTTTTTGAGACACAAATACGAATCGCGGATGCTGAGGGAATTTTTCGACTTTTCAGTAAAAGAACGGGAGATTCTTCACCGGAGGTACGGCATTGGTTGACAGTCTCCTGGTGGGAAGAAAGCTTGGGCAGATCGATACTTATCTGAAGCAGATCGGGGATTACTCGAAGATTTCGCTGACACAATACAAGGACGACTGGAAACAGTACAAGAAAAGGATCATTAAATACTTATCCGCGCAGGAAAGCAGCAAATAATCCTCTCCTGCCGCAGTCCGGGCTTACTTCGCCGCGATCCACCCGGCAATCTTTGTGACAACTACCCTCTCATTTCCGTTAAACCCATGGAAAGCGAAAGCCTCGCAGGGGTCTCCGCGGTCTTCACCGCCTGTGACGGTGATGAGTTCTTTTCGGGGCGCCCCTTCCAGTCTTTTCATGAGCTGCGGAATGTCCCTGTACAAGCAGTGCTTGCAGCCGTCCATTTCGTGGTGCACAACGAGGATGGGAACGGCTATGGATCCCAGCGGCATTGCCGGCACGGGACGACTCTTGTCGTCAGTAAGTATCGTTGAGGTCAACACGAGCCCGTCGGGCCCGCCGTCTTTGACCCCGAGTTGTGTCGCTACGAAGGCGGCTGATTGGGTCCCCCGGCTCGTCCCGACAAGCCAGACCGGCACATTGTGCTGTTTCTTGAGCCACGCAATGACCGCCTTGACGTCCTCGACATGTTCGGCCTTTTGACGGAAACCGCCGAGGTATGGAGGATTCTGCCGGTCCGACGGCGCATCGATGACCAGAACAGACAAACCATTGTCGGCGAATTCCTGACGCGTCCGGACCAGGAAATTTTCCTTGCCCCATTTGAGGCTGCCGTTTTGAGATATCTGGAGACCGCCGTGTCCTCCGGGGAACAGTATGACCGCAGCCTTGGGATTCTCCGGTGACCGATAAAGAAACCTCTGCGTGACGCCGGGACGGGTCGGGACGTCGACGACCTTTTCCGGGACCTGCGCGACGACACTTTGGCTGATAAAAATCATTGCGACAAAACACCAGAATGCAAGCAGCTGTTTCACAAGACCTCCTTCCCGGCCGTCTTATCATCGCGAAGACCCGGCGCTTTCCGCCCCGCCTTCACAGGTGGTTTAGCTTTGTCGGGGTTCTCTTCTTTAACTTTATCGTTGCAATACAGTCCCGGGAAAGGCGGGGCGTATGCGTCGAAAACCTTGCTGCGGCGACACCATAACTCTCACAGAAGACAACCTTTCAAACCAATGGTCGACCACACAAAGAGTGGACTCCTGAAAGACAAACCTGACGAGGAGTATCGTCGCCTTCAGCAAGGCTTTGAGGCACTTCGCCCCGCCTTTCTATGCACCTCAAGGTAATTTAACTTGTATCACATAATTCTTTCACTATTCTTTCACTTGCCCATGAGCAATATTAATGAATTTCTATTAATAGCTTCAACGGACCGTCAGCGGCTCAGCGAGGCGTTATCGTCAGGCTGACATCGCGGGACGTGTTTCCATCTCCGTTGGACACGTTGACGAAGTCCACCGTGGCCGTATGCGAGCCTGCTGAAACATCGTCCGGCGACAGCGACACGGTCACGTTGACGCTGTCACCCGGCTCCAGCTTCCCCCGGGCGCTCGTCGCCCCGACAACGGGGCTTCCCACGATCGCAGACACCTGCTGAAAACCCGTCATTATGTCATTTTTTTCCACGTGGACCCACCACATCGACCCGGTCGCGGACCAGTTCAAAGGGGCATGGCCCGTGTTCTTCAACGTATACACCTTCTTTGAGGGAGTGAAGGGTCCTCCTACAGGGCCTGAGGAGGGGAAGCCCCCTGCAGGCGCCACCTCCAGCGTTCCACCCGCGCCACCCTGCTTGAGCGGCCACTCATCGCCGATGGGACACCACTCGGGCGATCTGAGTTTCTTGCCCAGGACCTTGACCTCGGCGCCGACGCAGACCTCGTAACCCGCCGAGAGGGTCCAGGACAGGGGAGGGGCCCACGCCGCCATCTTCAGGTAGCCTTTCGCGTTCACAAAGGGCCCTCCCGCGCCGTAAAAGAGCATTGCCAACTCGGGGCTCACATAACCCCTGAGCGAGGCCGCCGTGGACACGGTCGGTTCCTGAAAATCGAGATTCCTCGTGGTCTCACCGACGGGACTCCATCCCTTCTTTCTCTTGTACCTGACGCCGGCCTTCAGTGACGTCTCCACTTTTACTCCCGCCGTCACCCCGGCATCCGCATGTCCATCCACACCCACGTATAAACTCACCTTCGGCACGACGACGAGACAACACCCTATGAGCATGGGCTTGAAGGCCTTCTCCGCTATTTTTACCCTCCCTTCTCCCTGAAAGTTTCCTGTCACGCTCGCCGTCAATTCATTGGTGTTGGTGATTTTCAAGATCGCCCTGAAGTCCTTGACATAGGGAAAAATGAGATTTGTGCAGCAGCCGATGTGCAGCCCGAAGTCAGGTTCAAAGCCGACCGTGATGCGACCCCTGAGCGTCACGCCGTGGACAGACCTGTTGAAATCTCCTCCCATATCGGCAGCGGGGTCTGAAACCGCGGGCGTGATGTCATTGATGACCTTGTCGATTTCAAGTTCGATCTCCGGCCTGCCGGCGACTCTTCGCACTGCGACAATCCTGACCCCGCTCTCGAGTCGTGTGGACGCCAGATCGATCTCCAGGTCCTCAGCGGACGCAAGAAAGGTCCCTTCGATCACCGCATCCTCGAGGGTGGCGTCTTCCGTCTCAATCTTCAATTCCCCATGGGATGTCGCCATGCCGACTATCCGCCGAATGAAGCCGGTGCGGGCATTGTTTACAGCATCATCGGTTTGCTCGACAACAGTGCTCACAATGATGTCCCCGGCCTGAAGGGGGACCAGATTCAGAATCCGGGGATCGAAGTAATAGGCGGTCCCCTCCTGCCGGAGGAGAAGGCTTACCGCCGCTGCATCGAGTATCCTGACCGAGGGGTCGAGCTTCGTCTCTTTGAGAGCGAACGTGGGCTGAACGGTCCTGTTCCCGTTGACGGTGACGGTGCACGTCCTGTTGCTCGGGGTCCAGCCGGGCATCCCGTCGCACCCTTCCCAGGCATGAAACACCGAGTCGGCATCCGGGGTGGCCGTCAAAACGACGGTCGTGCCCGGCCGGTATGACGCAGAGCACGTATCGCCGCAGTTGATTCCGCCTGCATCGCTTGTGACAAGGCCGTTGCCGAGCGTTTCCACCGTGAGGGTCGTTGAGGACACTTCTGCGCCCCAAAGGTAGAAATGATCGAGGGAGCCCGTCGGGGTTACGACGACATAGAACTTATACACCCCCGGGGGAAGAGTTGATAGGGATACGTCCGACATGACGGTTTCCAGGACAGGCCCGGTGTGATTCTCTTTCCATTTCACGATACCGGACGAAAAGGGCGAGAGTTCATTCAGACCGTTGAGGAGGTAGATGTTATCCGGATCCACGGCGGGCCAAAACGTGGCAAGATAGACGTCCACGGGCGAGGAAAACTCAGGAAGGCCTATCCTGACCGTGAGGACATCTTCACCGGTTGCCGCAGATCCGAGGCCGATCGGGCTTGCCTTGCCGGCAATCGTATGAACGAGCGGCATGGCCGTTGCCTGCAGGGCGAAAGACTCCTGTCCCGCCGGAGGGGCCATCCGGCCGGGAGGCACGACAAACGATGTTTTGTAGAGAATGCATCTGCCGAGATCGTCATGGGGGGTGATCAGGAGGTACAGGTAGTATGTCCCCGGGGGGAGGCTCTGCACCGGCATGCTCCCGTAGAGAGACTCCTCGACGGGGGAGGAAACGTTGTCCTTCCATTTTGCAGGTCCCGAAGAAAGGGCAGCGACGGAAAGGTCAGGCCTGATGAGGAAAATTTCGGTATCCAGAAACGGAGCATGGATGGCGAAATATACGTCAACAGGGCCGGAGAACTGCGGCAGAGCCACCTGGAGGGTGACGTTGCCGCCTGTCCCTGCGACACTGCCGACGCCGACGGGCTTCGCAGACGCGGCCTGCAGGCTCGGAGCCGGATGCTGCACAGGGTCGTACTCGATGACCTCCTGTCCCGCCGGCAAAGGAGCAACTTGTGCTTCCGCCGCGACGACACAGAAAAATCCGAAGATTACAGAGAAAACCGTCATCCACACCACCGCAACCGATGCCATCTCCAGCAGCCGTTTCATAACACTCTCCTCATAATAACCTTATGCGCCCCTGTTTCCTTGAGGTTGTTCCACCCTTGTCCATAATATTTTGCAGCGAGACCTTGACAACGAGGACAGGGCGTGGTTTCTGAAGCATAATTCACGGTTGCCCTGCACGAAAAGACGGTGCAAAACAATCAAAAACCCTTTATTCAACGAATATCAGATTATCGGGGTCCTGTCCAATGATAATTTCTTATATGCTGATGATCCCTGCTAATAGCGACGACCCGCCCGAAAAGCATGGCGTTCCGCGGTATTGCGACGCTGGTGTCGTTGTGGGCGGGCATGACGGTTTTCTATTGATGCCGGGATGGCTTATAGTAAGAAGTCACCCTTGTCCGAAATATTTTGCAGCGGGACCTTGAAAACGAGGATAGGGTGTGTTTTCTGAAGCATAATTCACGGTTGCCTTGCGCGAAAAGACGGGGCAAAACGCTCTGAAAAACAGTGTCAGTGTCAGTGTGAGTGTCCGCAAAAGGTTAATTTTGTTTGATCGTTGGTCTGCAATGGTCTGCACGGGAAGGCAGAGGTTTCGCAGCACCGATGCTTTTCGGCGCATTCGCCCCGTCTTTCCTGAGATCTCATTGCGGTGATAAGGGTTTATTATGCGAAGAAATCATGCCCAATCCTCGTGTCACGTTATTTTGAACAATAGTAAGAAGTACTATCTGCAAGGAGGTTTGTCCCATGAAGAAAGGTTTGACAATAGTCGCCGCGGTGATGTCCGTCTGCCTGATCGGCCCGCTACATATGGCATCAGGCACTACGAAGCAAAAGACGGGGGAGTCGCTCTTCAACCAATTCTGCGCCGAGTGCCACGCCGATGGCGGCAACCTCATGAACCCACAGAAGACGCTGAGCAGGAAGGACCGTGAGGCGAACGGCATCAAGACGGCCGAGGACATCGTCAACAAGATGAGAAACCGGGGTCCCTTCGCGTCCCATCCGAGCAGCCGGACGACAATGAAGACATTCGACGAGGCCACCATTCCCGTCGATGACGCGTACAGAATCGCGAGGTATATCCTGGAAACCTTTCAGTAATAAAGACAGTGTCAGTGTGAGTGTGGGTGTCAGTGAAAGGAGCGTTTGTCAAAAACGAAATGTTGACGCCCTCGAATGACTCAGTGACTTAATGACCCAATGACTCAATGACTATAGAGGTGAGTGTGGGTGTCAGTGAAAGGCGTGTTTGTCAATAACGAAATGCTGACGCCCTCGAATGACTTAATGACTCAATGACTCAATGACTGTAGAGGTGAGTGTCAGTGTCAGTGAAAGGCGTGTTTGTCAAAAACGAAATGTTGACGCCCTCGAATGACTCAGTGACTTAATGACCCAATGACTCAATGACTATAGAGGTGAGTGTCAGTGGAAGGAGCGTTTGTCAAAAACGAAATGTTGACGCCCTCGAATGACTCAGTGACTTAATGACCCAATAACTCAATGACTATAGAGGTGAGTGTCAGTGGAAGGACGGA
This sequence comes from uncultured Nitrospiraceae bacterium, assembly GCA_963705105.1. Classification (GTDB taxonomy): domain Bacteria; phylum Nitrospirota; class Thermodesulfovibrionia; order Thermodesulfovibrionales; family Dissulfurispiraceae; genus CAVPIW01. The sequence continues at coordinate 245,932 of CAVPIW010000007.1, forward strand.
TTCTCGCGCAAAGACGCCAAGTTCGCCAGGCACGGCCAGAATATACCTTATCGTTGCAATACACTCCCGGGAAAGGCGGGGTGTATGCGCCGAAAACCTTGCTGCGGCGACACCTTAACCGTAACAAAAAGTATCTTTCAAGCCAATGGTCGAAATATGATCCTCTTTACTCACACTCACACTGTCACTGTCACTGTTTTTTTAGAGCGCTTCGCCCCGCCTTTCTATGCAACCACAGGGTATATTCCACACACAGACACTGTCACCGTGCGGACACTGCTCAAGCGGCCTGTGGTATAGTACTGTATGCTCTACGGTAAGAAGGCTATAGAGGAGGCCGTGCTGGAGATATGGGACAACCCGTCTCCGGAGCGGGATTACGAGATCTCCATCTCCTTCCCCGAGTTCACCTGCCTGTGCCCCCGCTCCGGGTACCCCGACTTCGCAACGATCAAAGTGCTCTACGTGCCGGACGCGAAGATCGTGGAGCTCAAGTCCTTCAAGCTCTACCTGAATGCATTCCGGGACCGGCACATCTCCCACGAGGAGGTCACGAACAGGATATTCGCGGACCTGGAAAAGGCCCTGGCGCCGAGGTTCCTCGAGGTGACGGGCGACTTCAACCCCCGGGGCAACGTGAAGACCGTCGTGCGCGTTACGGCAGGGCGGACCTCGCCTTCTCGATAAACTGCCGCATCTTTCTCAGGTCCTTCTTGCCTTTCTCCGACTCGATCCCGCTGCTGACATCCACGCCGTAGGGTCTGACCCACTGGATCGCCCGCCCGACGTTGTCGGGATTCAGGCCTCCCGCAAGGATAACACGGCCGAACCTGCGGGCCTCCTTTGCGATGTCCCAGTTGAAGATCTGCCCCGTGCCGCCGTAGGACACGGGTGAATAGGTGTCGAGAAGGAGGGCCGACACCCTGTATCTCTCCAGAGGCCTCAGGTCGGTGAAGTCCTTCACTCTGAGGGCCTTGACGACCCTGTTCCAGTGCCGGCAGACATCGGGAGGCTCGTCGCCGTGGAGCTGAACGACGGAGATCCCCGTCTGCCTCACAATCGCGGTGATGCGCTCCGGTTTCTCGTTGACGAAGACCCCGACGGCAGCGACGAAGGGCGGCAGGAAGGAAATGATCTCTGCCGCCCTTTCGGGCTCTATCGACCGGGGGCTCCTGTCAAAAAAGACGAAGCCCAGCGCGTCGGCGCCGTAATCGGCAGCGGCAAGGGCATCCTCCGTGTTGGTGATGCCGCAGATCTTGATCCTCATGAATGCAAAACCATCAGATCACTGCAAGCTTCGCGAGGGACTCCCGGATCTTCTCCTCGGGATAGGCGTAATCGATGAGCTTGCCGGCGAGGTAATCCGCATAGGCGGCGAGGTCGAGATAGCCATGGCCGCTGAGGTTGAAGAGGATGCACTTCTCCTTTCCTTCCTCCTTGCAGAGCAGGGCCTCATCTATGGCCGCCCGTATGGCGTGGGCGCTCTCGGGGGCGGGAATGATGCCCTCGGTCTGCGCAAAGGTCAGGGCAGCTTCGAAGATCGCCGTCTGCCCGTAAGATTTCGCCTCGCAGAGTCCGTCATGATAGAGCTGTGACAGGAGCGGAGAATCGCCGTGATAACGGAGCCCGCCCGCATGAATGCCGGGAGGCATGAAGTCGTGGCCGAGGGTGTACATCATGAGGAACGGCGTCAGGCCGACGGTGTCACCGAAATCATAACGGAACTCTCCCTTCGTCAGGGTGGGACAGGAGCTGGGCTCGACGGCGATGGCCCTCAGCTCCTTGCCGTTGATCTTGTCCAGGAGAAAGGGGAAGGCGATGCCTCCGAAATTGCTGCCGCCGCCGCAGCAGCCGATGATGATATCGGGATAGTCGTTGACGAGGGCGAGCTGCTTCTTCGCCTCCAGACCGATGACGGACTGGTGAATGACGACGTGGTTCAGGACCGAGCCGAGGGCGTAGTTCGTGTCGCCGTGGGTCGCCGCATCCTCGACGGCCTCGGAGATGGCGATGCCGAGGCTGCCCGGCATGTCGGGATCGGCCTCGAGGAGTTTCCTCCCGGAATTGGTGACCGTCGAGGGGCTCGGGTGAACAGTGGCGCCCCAGGTCTCCATGGCGATCCTGCGATACGGTTTCTGGTCATAACTCACGCGAACCATATAGACGGTGACCTCGATGCCGAAGAGCTTGCCCGCAAGGGCCATGGAGGATCCCCACTGCCCGGCGCCCGTCTCCGTGGCGATCCTCCTGATGCCCGCCAGCTTGTTGTAGTAAGCCTGGGGAACGGACGTGTTCGGCTTGTGGCTGCCTGCAGGGCTCACGCCCTCGTACTTGTAATAGATCCTGGCCGGGCTGCCGATCGCCTTTTCGAGCCTATGGGCCCTGTAAAGAGGGGAAGGCCTCCAGAGCGTAAAGATGTCGAGCACTTCCCCGGGGATGTCGATCCACCGCTGCGGGCTCATCTCCTGTTCGATAAGGCCCATCGGAAAGATGGCCAGCAGGTCGTCGGGTCCGACGGGCTGCTTCGTCCCCGGGTGGAGAGGCGGCTTCGGAAGATTCGGCATGTCGGCCATGATGTTGTACCATTGACGGGGTATTTCACTCTCAGGCAGGATGATTTTCGTCTCTTGCATGATCCCTCCAGGATGTTGTTTTTCTTATATACGTAACGTCCCCCGGCGCCGTCAAGACGGGCATGATCGCTTCGGGCCATTACCAGTATATCATAAAGAGATATGTGATATAATAGCAGATTCATGAGGCTGAAACGCATTACTGGAGGTGATCGCCCGTGAGTGCGCGCACGGAAAGACTTCCCGACGGAAAAGGGTATTTCGGCGCTTTCGGCGGACGGTTCGTGCCGGAGACGCTGATACCCGCCCTCGAGGAACTCACAAAGGCCTATGAGGACGCCTGCGAGGACCCTTCATTTCAGGCGACGATCGATCACCTCGGAAAGACATATGTCGGGCGGCCGACGCCGCTCTATTTCGCCCGCCGTCTCACGGAGCACCTGGGGGGAGCAAAGGTCTACCTGAAACGGGAGGACCTTGCCCACACGGGCGCTCACAAGATCAACAACGCCCTCGGCCAGGCACACCTCGCCAGAAGGATGGGAAAGAAACGGCTCATCGCCGAAACGGGCGCCGGTCAGCACGGCGTTGCAACGGCAACGGGCGCTGCGCTGACGGGACTCGAATGCGCGGTCTACATGGGGTCCGACGACATTCAGCGTCAGATGCTCAACGTCTTCAGGATGAAACTCCTCGGCTCGGAGGTGATCGAGGTGCCTGTCGGTTCCCGCACCCTGAAGGACGCCATCAATGAGGCATTGCGCGACTGGACCACGAACGTGAGGACGACCCACTATGTGCTGGGCACCGTCTTCGGACCTCATCCCTTTCCCCGGATCGTGCGGGACTTCCAGTCCGTCATCGGCAGGGAAACAAAACGGCAGATCGTCGAGGCAGAGGGAAGGCTGCCGGACCTGATCATCGCCTGCGTCGGCGGCGGCAGTAACGCCATGGGCATCTTCAACGATTTCCTCGCAGACGACGTCGCACTGACCGGCGTCGAGGCGGGGGGAAGGGGCATAGCCACGGGCGAGCATGCCGCGCGGTTTGCAGGCGGCTCCCTCGGCGTCTTCCAGGGATGCAAGAGCTACCTGCTCCAGGACGACGACGGCAACGTCCTCGGCACCCATTCCGTATCGGCCGGTCTCGATTATGCGTCGGTGGGACCGGAGCACTCGTACCTGCGGGAGCAGGGTCGGGTGACCTACCGGTATGCGACGGACGACGAGGCCCTTGCGGCATTCGAGCTTCTGAGCAGGACCGAGGGGATCATCCCGGCCCTCGAATCGGCCCACGCCGTGGCTGAGGCCGTCAAGCGCGCCCCGGAAATGCCGGCGGAGGCGATCATCGTCGTCAACCTGTCGGGCAGGGGCGACAAGGACGTTCAGCAGGTCGCCCGCCTTAAAGGCTTCGGGATGTGAGGGGCAGGGACCGGTGACGAGAATCGGCGAGACCTTCGGCCGCCTCAAATCGCAGGGACGCAAGGCATTCATTCCCTATATCATGTGCGGCGACCCCGACCTGCGCAGAACCCGGGAGCACCTCGCTGTTCTCATCGAGGGCGGCGCCGACATCGTCGAACTGGGGGTGCCTTTCTCCGACCCCCTCGCCGACGGCCCCACCATCCAGAGGGCCGCGGAGCGGGCCCTGGAGGCAGGCGTCACCCTGCGCACGATACTCCCCTTCGTCCGGGAGCTTCGCCGGGATTGGGACATCCCGATCGTGCTGATGACATATTACAATCCCGTCTTCAGGTACGGCGAAGAGAGGTTTCTGATCGATGCCGCCCAGGCGGGCGTCGACGGGCTCATCGTCCCCGACCTCCCTCCCGAGGAGGGAGATTCGCTCCGTCTGCTCGCCGCCCGCGCAGGGATAGACACGATTTTTCTCGTCGCCCCGACGTCCGGGAAGGACCGGATTCAGGCGGTCGTCACTGCGAGCAGCGGTTTCGTCTATTATGTATCGATGACGGGCATCACCGGTTCGCGGATCTCCGTCGACAGTGCGCTGATGAATCACCTGAAGGCGGTCAGGGAGCGGACCGACAAACCCGTCGCAGTCGGTTTCGGCGTGTCGACGCCTGAAGATGCCGCCGTCATCGGCTCTCTTGCCGACGGCGTCATCGTGGGCAGTGCAATCGTCAAGAAGTTCTATGAGCATCCCAAGGGGGCCCGTGACTTTATCGTCTCCCTCAGGAGAGCGATCGACAGCGGCCCCGGCGCGGGGGCATAGAAAAAGCCGGTGAGAGCCCCGGCAATCGTCGGAATGACAGGGATCCTATGGCCTGGTTCAAGAAGAAAAAAGAAAGCAAAACGGACCGCAAGGTGAAAATTCCCGAGGGACTCTGGGTGAAGTGCGACAGTTGCCGGGAGATCATCTACAAGAAGGAGATCGAAAAGAACCTCCAGATCTGCCCGAAGTGCAATTACCATTTCCGCATCAGTGCCACGGAGCGCATCCATTTTGTCGTCGACGAGGGCAGTTTCACGGAGCTCGACGCCGGCCTCGCCTCGCCGGACCCTCTCGATTTCAGGGATACCATTTCCTATGGGGAACGGCTTGACGAAAACAGGAAGAAGAGCGGGCTGAAGGAGGCCCTCATATACGGTGAAGCGGCGATCAACGGCAGGCCCGTCATCATCGGCATTATGGACTTTTCCTTCATGGGCGGCAGCATGGGCTCCGTTGTCGGTGAGAAGATCGCCAGGGCCGCCGAACTGGCCCTGGAACGCCGCATTCCCCTGATCACCGTCTCCTCCTCGGGCGGCGCGCGCATGCACGAGGGCATGTTCTCGCTCATGCAGATGGCAAAGGTATCGGCGGCGATCGGGAAGCTCAGGCAGACGGACGTCCTTTACATATCCGTCCTCGCCGACCCCACCTTCGGGGGTGTGACTGCCAGCTTTGCCATGCTCGGTGACATCATCATCGCCGAACCGAAGAGCCTGATCGGGTTTGCCGGGCCCCGCGTCATCGAGCAGACCATAAAGCAGCAGCTTCCGGAGAACTTCCAGCGCGCCGAGTTCGTCCTCGAACACGGGATGATCGATCTCGTCGCAGACCGTAAGGAGCTGAAGCAGACCATCTTCAGGCTCATCGACCATTTCATGCCGGCCCCGCCTGGAACACCGGACAACACATGAGATCATTGCTGTCCAGAAGCAGGACTTTGAGGCGCTTCGCCCTGCCTTTTCACCTTATCGTTGCAATACACTCCCTGGAAAGGCGGGGTGTATGCGCCGAAAACCTTGCTGCGGCGACACCTGTATCGAAAGGGCAGACGAACTATACGCCAATGGTCGATGACACAAAGAGTGGAATCCTGAAACACGAAACTGACGAGGCGTATCGTCGCCTTCAGCAAGGCTTTGAGGCGCTTCGCCCCGCCTTTTCATGCAACAGAAAGGTTCATACATCTGCAATCAGAAACAGGACCGTTGTGTAATGAGCTACGCTGAGGCGATCGATTACCTGTACGGTCTCCAGAAGTACGGCGTCAAGTTCGGCCTCGACAAGACGCGGTCGATCCTGGAAGCCGTCGGCAACCCCCACCAGTCATTCCGCTGCATTCATGTCGCCGGCACGAACGGCAAGGGGTCCATCTCCGCGATGACCGCCTCGATCCTCGCCACCACCGGCCGCACTGTGGGGCTTTTCACATCCCCCCACATGGTGAGCTTTACCGAGAGGATCAGGGTCGGCAACGTGCAGATCCCTGAAGCGGATGTCGTTCGCCTCACCGACGAGATACGGGACGCCATCGCGAGGGCGACACCCCGCATGCCCGACCCGACGTTTTTCGAGTTCGTAACGGCAATGGCCTTCCTCCACTTCAAGAGAAACGGCGTCGACCGGGCCGTCCTCGAAGTCGGCATGGGCGGCCGCCTCGATTCGACGAATGTCATCATGCCCGCGGTCTCCGTCATCTCCCGCATCAGCTATGACCACAAGGACTTTCTCGGGTCTACCCTGACGGCCATCGCCGGAGAAAAGGCCGGGATCATCAAGGAGGGCATCCCCGTTGTCTGCGCTTCCCAGGACGACGAGGCCTTCAAAGTTATATCTGACAAGGCGCAGCAGACGTCATCCACCCTCTACCTGTTCGGCAGGGATTTCGGGGGCACACTGACATCATCAGGCCCGGAGGGCATCGTCTTCGATTACAGCGATCAGGACCTTCATCTGCGCGATCTGACCGTTCCTCTTGCCGGCGAACACCAGCTCTTCAATGCTTGCCTGGCTATCAAGGCGGTCCGCGTCGCCTTTGGCGATGCTCCTGAGCCCGGGGCCGGATATGCCGATATCGTCAGGCTGGGGCTTTCCCGCGTCGTCTGGCCGGGCAGGCTCGAGTTCGTGAAGGGCGACCCGCCGATGCTCATCGACGGCGCCCACAACCCCGACGCCGCACAGTCTCTCGCCGCTTTCGTGAAAAAACACCTGGCAGACAGGAAGATCATCCTCATCCTCGGCATCATGGCCGACAAGGACATCGCGGGCATCATGACGCCCCTCCTCCCCCTCGGATCGGCGGTCATCCTGACAGCCCCCAATTACGGCAGGTCGGCCTCTCCTGCGCAGCTTGCGGAGCATGCGCGCACCCTCGGTTTTCCCGGGTGCCTGACAGTGGAGACGATCAGGGAGTCGCTGTCAAGAGCGAAGAAACTGTCTTCCTCGATGGCGCCCGGCGGAGACGGCATCATCCTGATCACCGGTTCCTTTTTCACTATCGGAGAGGCAAAGGAACTGCTCGGTGAGCGGCCCATACTCGGCGATCTGAGAGAAAAGCTTTGATCGTCCGCCTTCTCGCCCCTGTTTATGCGATCCTCCTCTCAGCCCTGTCAGCTCTGCTCCTGCCCGCCCATGCCGCCACACTCAAGGCCGATTCTCTCGAATATGTCAAAAGTGAAGACAAGTTCGTCGCCTCCGGCAACGTGCTCATCGAGCAGGAGGGAGCGAAGGTCTACGCGGACAAGGCGGTCTATTACCAGTCCGTCGACTATGCCGAGGCTTCCGGCCATGTGCTGTATGAGGATGCTGAGGCGATCATCCGGGCCGAGGAGGCGGAGCTCCGTCTCGACGCGAAAACGGGCAGGATACGGAACGCCGTCATCCTCTTCAAGCGCGGCAACTACTGGCTGAGCGGCAACAGCCTGGAAAAGGTCGGCGAGGACCACTACAGGGCCACCGAGGCGACCTTCACGACCTGCGACTCCGCCCCCCTCCTGACGCCATCGCAGTTCAGGGACATCTCCGTCGACATCCCCCTCTCGGAAGGACAGCGCGCCTTCGTGGCCGAGCGGCCCGACTGGTGCTTCAGGGGAAAAGACGTGGACATCGTCCTCGGGGAAAGGATGATCGCCCGGAATGCGAGCTTCCGCGTCCGGGGTCTGCCCGTCTTTTATTCACCCGTCGCCTGGGCGCCCGTCATGGTCGAGCGCCAGACGGGGTTCCTCTTTCCCACCATCGGGAACAGCTCCAGGAAGGGTTTTCAGTTCAGCCCGTCCTTCTTCTGGGCCATCGACGACAACATGGATGCCACAGTGTACCTCGATTATTACAGCAAGCGGGGTCTCGGAACGGGGCTGGAGTACCGGTATGTCGCGCCGGAATTTTCCGGCGGCTGGTTTGCCTATTACATCAGGGACCGTGAATTCAACGAAGATTTTTTCGAGATCAAGGGGATCCACACCCACAGGAAGGGCCCCCTCCAGGGCTTTCTCGACGTGAATTATTTAAACGACACGGACTTTTACCGGGAATACGGCTTCACCAGGGGGAAAGATCTCTACAGCGGATACGGGTACAAGGGGGACATCTGGATCGACCGGTTCCTCCAGTCCACGGGTGAAGTCGCCATGCCCCTGCGGAATTCCCGTCTCTATCTGATCGGCCAGTACTGGGTGGACCTGAACTCCGAGGACACCCGCCCTCCACAGAAGCTCCCTGAATTCGGCTATGCCGTCTATCCGACGGATCTGGGCCCCTTCAAATTCTCGCTCACCGCCGGCGCATCGAACTTCGTCCGCGAGGTCGAACCGAGCGGACAGCGCATCGACATCATGCCGACCCTAACGCACTCCTTCGGCGACACGGTGCAGTTTTTCCAGTCGCTCTCCCTCAGGGAGACGGCCTACAGCCTCAGGAATGAGGGTTCCTTCGAATCGACGCAGCACCGTGAAACCCTCGGGTACGAAGCACAGGCCCGGATGCGTCTCTCCCGGAAGTACCAGGACCTGCTGCACATCATCGAGCCCACCCTGGAATACAGCTTCATTCCCGATACGGTCGACCTGCCCCTCTTCGACTCGACGGAGCTGTTCAACAAGATATCCGAGATCAGGCTCTCCGTCGTCAATACCCTGATCTCCAAAGGCCTCTTCGTGACGACGCGGCTGACCCAGCCTTACGATTTCTACGGGGGAAGGCCGACGGACCCCTTTCTTCCGACGCGCCTCGAGGTGGCCATGAAATCGCCCCTTCACCTGCGACTGGACATGCGGTACGACTTCTCGAAAAACAGGACCGATGTCATCAACAGTGAGATCGCCGTGCCGATCGGCAATCTGGGGAGCGTCTCGGCGGGAGAACGGTATGACAAGTCGAACGATCTCCTCTTTTTTACCCTCGGCTTCGATGCCGCCCTCACGAAGAAAATGGCTTTGAATGCGAGCATCTGGTACGACGGCAAGGGCGAGGGGCTGCGGGAGTCGTCCGTGCGGGCCGTCTACCGGGAACAATGCTGGGTTCTCAACCTCATGTTCACGCGGAAGCCGGGAGACGCGACGAGACCCGTCGAATACAACGCCGCCTTCAATATCGAGCTGAGGGGTGTGGGGACCCTGAAATTCCTGTGAACATCGTCGTCAACCTGAACAAGCCGCGGGGCATGACCTCCTTCGAAGCCGTGGCCGCAGTCAAGAGGCGATTCAAGGTGAGAAAGGCCGGCCATGCCGGCACGCTCGATCCCCTCGCCACGGGCGTGCTCGTCGTCTGCCTGAACGAGGCGACAAAGATCGCCGGGGTCCTGTCCCACTTCGAAAAGGAATACGTCTTCACTGCCCGGCTCGGCGAGGCAACCGATACCTATGACGCAGAAGGCTCCGTCATCAGGAGGGTGGAGGATGTGTCCGTCACGACGGACGAGATACGCGCTTGCTGGAACGGTTCACCGGCGAGATCGAGCAGGTCCCGCCGATGTACTCGGCAATCAAGAGGGAGGGCCGGCCCCTCTACGAGCTGGCGCGCAAGGGGATAGAAGTCGAGAGGGCGCCCAGACGGGTCATGATTTCCTCTCTCGACCTCATCGCCCATAGCGGGACGTCACTGACCCTGCGGGCGGTCTGCTCTACCGGTACATACATTAGGTCGCTCTGTCACGACATCGGCGAGGCCCTCGGCGTCGGCGCCCACGTTGCGGAACTTGCAAGGACAAGGGTCGGGGCTTTCGGCATAGACCGGTCCGCCGTGCTCGACGAACTGCCTCTGAAACAGGAATCCCTGTGGACGATCGATGATGCGCTGGACTCGCTGCCCGAGGTCCGGCTGAGCGGGAGCGACCTCAGGAAGGCGAAGAACGGCAACCCGATCAAGCCCCTTCCTCCCGAGCTCTTCGTCATGGGCATACGCGGCGGTGTCCAATTGAAGGGGCAGCGGGTGCGCCTCAAGGACCCCGAGGGCCGCCTCTTTGGCATCGCGAGGGCCGGCGCGGACGAGCTCCGGATCGAGCGGCTCTTCAACATGTAAATAAAGGCAGGCACGATGAACCTGACGACACAGAGGGCTCACATCGGATTCTGGGACGCCTTTGCGCCCTGGTACGAGAAGTGGCTCTCCCGGACGGCATACCACCATCCTATCGTTCATGAGATAAGCGGCATGCTGGAGCCGGGCTGGAGTGTCCTTGACATAGGCGCCGGGACAGGTGTCCTCTCCCTCCCATTGACCGCATTGGGGTGCACCGTCGAGGCCGTCGAGCCCTCGGAGGGCATGAGGCGGATATTCACGGAGAAGCTGAATTCGCTGAGGGTGACGGGCGTCGACATCTCTCCTGAGCGATGGGAGACCTATAGGCGGTCCGAAGGGAAGGCCCCGGACCTCATCGTCGCCTGCAACAGCCTGCACCTCGTCGACGGTGGCATCATGGCGGCCATGGAGAAGGTGTTCGCCCAGGGAGCGGGCAACCTCTGCCTCGTCACGGAGATCAACCTGGACAGGTTTGTCGACTTTAAGGAAATCGGGAGGCTGCAGAGGGATTACGACTTTCTGTACATAAAGAATTTCACCGTCGACAGCACCTTCTACTTCGACTCCATGGACGAGGTGCCGGACCTGTCGGAACTCCTCGGCAGGAACATCGACGCGGTCACGACGAGAAACGCCGTCTTCGAGCGCGACAGCACAGACATCGCCCTGCTGTGGTGGGAGAGGAGAACATAACGCAGCAACCGGCTTGCACGTATATTAAAAGCGGGGCGGAGCGCCTCTGATTGCACTGCCCGTCAAGCCGGTTGTATTGCAGATCACATATTGCGCTGCAGTGGCATATGCAATATACTTAGACGGTGCGGGCTCCAGGCGCCGCCCGGTTCGTCCATCGGACGGACGACGACATCATTCAGCGAGGTGGAAACTATGAAGCGCACAGTCGTGATCGTTCTTGTTCTGATGTCTGTCGCAATGATTCTTCCCTTTACCGCCCAGGCGGATGATCCAAACATCTGCATCAGACTGACGCCGGAGGCAAGTGCAGTGGGAGCTCCTGTGGTCATCCTTGACGTGTTCGCGAGCAACAAGGCCGGCAGCAGGGCCACGGTCTACGGTCTGAACGGGACCGCTTCGTCGACGATCCAGTCATCGAACCCGCCGACGGAGCTCTTTTACCTCCTGAGCGGCACTGCCTATGTCACGACGAGGACGACCATCGAGCTCTCCCTGACCGGCACTGCTGAAGACGAGACCTGCGACTGCATCAGGGAATCGGTTTTCCACGTCATATTTGACGGCAAGAACGACCGCTATTTTCAGACGATCAAAGGCGCCAGAAACGTCGTCGTCACCGGCACGGCGGACGTTTCGCGGGATTGCGGCAAGAAGAAGTAAGAAAAGGATTGCGGCGGAAGCGGGGAGGTGCCGCAATCCTCGTCATTAATCGCTATGTGAACAAGTAAGTACGGACCTATGTTCGGCGCTTGAAAAGCACCCTTTTCCCGATAAGCATACTGACCTCGTGAAGCGTGTCGGGGTGGTTGAGCTCTTTCCAGTTCTTGTGAACAAACTTATCCTTCCAAAAGGTCTCCTGATGCCTGCCATACACCCATACCCCCTCCCTTGATGCCAAGACAAAGGTGCCTGATCTCAAGTGCAAGGCATATGACTTCGCCTAGTCGAAGGCGTCGTTAAGAAGCATATCTGTCCCATGGGAGTATTTCGCTTCCAGAACCATCCGGGCTGAGTCACCGTCGCGAGTGGTCACGTGGCCAAAAACGTAATCAGGGATCATCCTTTCCCGGCGACCAAGATGGAGCCGAACTTGTAAATCATTTTACCCGAAAGTTTCTCGACTCCCTTCTTTCTTGCTTGACTCACTGCATTCTTTCCGAATAAGATGAGATACGATGAAATCGTAAATTGAAGAGTAATGGCTGGCAATAACAACGAAACACAGGATCAGTGAGGCTATACATGACAAGGGTACAGGAGATCGAGAAGACAATCCTTTCCCTCCCGAGAAAGGAATACGAGGAACTCAGACGTTGGTTCCTGGAAAGGGACTGGGACGAATGGGATCGGGACATCGAGAATGATTCAAGGACAGGAAAGCTCGATTTTCTGATACAGGAGGCAGCTGCGGCGAAGCGCAAGGGAAAGCTCCGCGATCTCTAAGATGCACCGAGCCACAGAGCAATTCTGGGATCGTTACGGGCGATTACCTCAAGATGTCCGGGATCTTGCCGACAAGAGCTTTCAACTCTTAAAGGAGAACCCCGGACATCCATCTCTCCGGTTCAAGAAGGTCGGTGGGTTTTGGTCGGCGCGAGTCGGATTGGGGCACAGAGCTCTTGCGGTGGAGGACGGCTCTGACTTTATCTGGGTTTGGATCGGCAATCACGACGAGTACGACGCAATGATCCGACAGCGCCCCGGCGGGCAAAGAGGCGTCAGACCTTGAATTGTGACTTTATGCCATCAACCTTCTGGCCGCTCTACCATCCTTCACTTTGCGGGATTCAAAAGGACATATCTGCTCGCCTGCGAGACAGGCGTCCTTGTCAACGCCCCGGGGTATTCGATGCTTAGCGGCCTGCCCATGGGGTGATTTCACCTCATCGTTGCAAAAACACTCCCAGGAAAGGCGGGGTGAATGCGCCGAAAACCTTGATGCGGTGACACCTTAACCTTCACAGAAGATAGCATGCAAGCCGATGGTCGATCACACATACAGTTGAATCCTGCAGGGGCCGTTCCCCGAACGGCCCGACATGAATGCCGCGCCCCATATGGATCATTTCAGGCAAAGGGCTGAACAAAATTAACCCTTTACGGACACTCACACTGACACTGACACTGTTTTTCAGAGTGCTTCGCTCCGCCTTTCAATGTAGCTACCGGGTTCACACCAAACGGTCTATATAACGTAGAGGTCCACGTACTCGTGCACCGGCATGACCTCCAGCCTGCCGCGGTCGAGCGACGCGTCCAGGATCGCCTGCTGCTGCTTCTGCGGGAAGCGCCGGGCAAGGTTGGTCCGGAACTTTTCCACCAGAACCGGCATGCCTTCCCCGCGGCGGCGGCGGTGGCCGATGGGGTACTCGACCACGATCTCCGGCAGCGCCGTTCCGTCGTTCAGTTCCACGGTCAGGCCGTTGGCAATGGACCGCTTCTCCGGGTCGTGGTAATCCTTCGTGAATTGAGGGTCTTCGAAGCACGTAATCTTGTCGCGCAGCGCATCTATTCGGGGGTCCTCAGCAACGCTGTCCTCGTAATCGGCCGCGGTGAGTCTGCCGAAGAGGAGGGGCACCGCCACCATATACTGGATGCAGTGGTCGCGGTCCGCCGGGTTGTTGAGCGGCCCCTTCTTGTCGATGATGCGGATCGCCGCCTCGTGGGTGCGGATACTGATCTTCCTGATGTCCGCCGCGCTGCGGCCCATGCCCTTGAGCTTCTCGTGGAGGCTCATGGCGCATTCCACAGCGGTCTGGGAGTGAAACTCCGCAGGGAAGGAAATCTTGAAGAGCACATGCTCCATGACGTAGGAGCCGTAGGGACGCTGAAACGCAAAGGACTTCCCCTTGAAGAGCACGTCGTAGAAGCCCCAGCCTTTGGCGGTGAGGACGCCGGGAATGCCCATCTCCCCCTTCAGCGAGAAGTGCGCGAGCCGGACGGCGCGGCTCGTCGCGTCACCGGCTGCCCAGGACTTGCGGGAGCCGGTATTCGGCGCATGGCGGTAGGTGCGAAGCGACTGACCGTCGACGAAGGCCTGTGATACGGCGTGTATCACCTCGTCACGCGTCCCGCCCATGAGCCAGGCGCAGACAGCGGCAGATGCGACCTTGACGAGCACCACGTGGTCGAGGCCGACGCGGTTGAAGGCGTTCTCCAGGGCTATGACGCCCTGTATCTCATGGGCCTTGATCATCGCCTCGAGCACGGTCTTCATGATGAGGGGGTCCTTTCCCTGTGCGACGCCGGTACGGGAAAGCCAGTCCGCCGTGGCAAGGATGCCCCCGAGGTTGTCCGACGGATGGCCCCACTCCGCCGCCAGCCAGGTGTCGTTGAAGTCAAGCCACCGGATCATGGCGCCGATGTTGAAGGCCGCCTGGACGGGGTCGAGCTGGAACTGCGTGCCAGGTACTTTCGCGCCGTTCGGGACGACGGTGCCCGGCACGACCGGGCCCAGCAGCTTCGTGCAGGCGGGATAGCCGAGCGCCTCCATGCCGCAGCCGATGGTGTCAATGAGGCAGTAGCGCGCCGTTTCATAGGCCTCGCCGGATGTGATCGTGTAATCCCTGACATAGTCGGCGATGTCGGCAAGCACTTTGTCGGGTTCGGGTCTGACGTTAGAGATGTATGAACTCATTGTTTCTCATCCTTTCAACAGTCTGGAGCCTGTCATTACCGGTCCTTGATCGGCACATACGACCGGTCGTCGGGGCCGGTGTAGTTGGCTGACGGCCGGATGATCTTGTTGTCCATGCGCTGTTCGATCGTGTGCGCGCCCCAGCCGGTGGTGCGCGAGATCACAAAGACCGGCGTGAACAGGGGCGTGGGGATGCCGAGCATATGGTAGGCCACGGCAGAGTACCAGTCGAGGTTCGCGAACATGTTCTTTTCGCGTTTCATGACCATTTCGATCCGGTCTGCGATGTTGTGGAGGTTCACGTTGCCGCCGTCCTCGCACAGGCCCCTGGCGATCGCCTTGATGACGGGGTTCCGCGGATCGCTCACAGTGTAGACCGGATGGCCGAAGCCGATGACGATCTCTTTCCGGGCCACGCGCGCCATGATGTCAGCCTCCGCGTCGTCCGGCGTCCGGTAGCGCCGCTGGATCTCATGGGCCGCCTCATTCGCGCCGCCGTGCTTGGGGCCGCGCAGCGCACCGATTGAGCCGGTGACCGCCGAGTAGATGTCCGACAGGGTCCCGGCGATGACACGCGTGGTGAACGTGGATGCCGCGAACTCATGTTCGGCATAGAGGATAAGGGACTGGTCCAGCGCCTTCTGATGCAGAGCGGAGGGCTTCCTGCCGTGCATGAGGTGCAGGAAGTGGCCGGCCACGGTCTCGTCGTCCGTTTCAACCTCAATCCGGCGCCCGTTCTGGGAGAAGTGCCACCAGTAGAGCAGCATGGAACCGAAGGACGCGATCAGGCGGTCAACGATGTCCCGCGCGCTCTGTACGTTCTGGTCCTCCTTCTCGGGCAGGACCGTGCCGAGGGCGGAGCAGGCCGTGCGCATCACGTCCATGGGATGGGCCGCTGCCGGGATGTGCTCCAGGATGGCGCGCACATGGGAAGGAATGCCCCGGAGCTGAATCAGCTTCTTTTTATAGTCCTTGAGCTGCGACTCCGTCGGGAGGCCTTCGTGAATGAGGAGATGAGCCACCTCCTCGAAGGTCGATTTCTTTGCGAGCTCAACGATGTCAAAACCCCGGTAGTGCAAGTCGTTCCCGGTGCGGCCCACGGTGCAGATCGCCGAATTGCCCGCAACCACGCCGGAGAGGACGACTGACTTCTTCACTTTTGGGGCAGCGGCGTCCGCTGCCGGTGTGCCTGTGCTGCTGCTCATGATTTTGCCTCCTTGGAAAAGATCGCATCGAGTTTTTGTTCATAGGCATGGTAGCCGAGATGATCGTAGAGTTCCTCGCGGGTCTGCATCAGGTCCACAACATTCTTCTGGGAACCGTCCTTCCGGATCGCCCCATAAACCGCCAGGGCGGCCTTGCTCATGGCACGGAAGGCGGAGAGGGGGTAGAGGACGAGGCTCACGCCGGCGCCGCGCAGCTCTTCGACGGTAAAGAGGGACGTTGAGCCGAATTCCGTGATGTTGGCCAGGATAGGAACATTAACGGCCTGCGCGAACTGCCTGTACGTTTCCAAATCCTTCACCGCCTCAGGAAAGATCATGTCCGCGCCGGCCTCGACGCATGCAGCGGCCCGCGCGACGGCTGCTTCGAGCCCTTCGACGGCAATGGCATCTGTTCTGGCCATAATGACGAAGCCGGGGTCGGTCCGGGCATCAACGGCTGCCTTGACCCGGTCCACCATCTCCTCCTTCGGCACGATCGCCTTGCCCGGCCGGTGGCCGCATCGCTTCGCCTGGACCTGGTCCTCCATGTGGACTGCTGCGGCCCCGAACTTGATCATAGATTTGATCGTACGGCCGATATTGAATGCGCCGCCCCATCCGGTGTCGATGTCCACGAGAACGGGAAGGTCCGTGATGTCGGTGATGCGACGGACATCGGTCAGGACGTCATCCATGGTGCTGATACCCAGATCGGGGATCCCGAGGGAACTGGCGGCAACGCCGCCTCCCGACACATAGAGCGCCCTGAATCCCGAGTGTTCGGCAAGCCTGGCTGCATAGGCGTTCACGACGCCGACGACCTGAAGCGGCCGTTCGGCCTTGACGCCGGCGCGGAAGCGGGTGCCCGGTGAATTCTGCTGCGTCATGATACTCACCTCTTTGTCCGGATTACCATTAGTGTCCAAAATAACGTGGCACGAGGATAGGACGTGCTTTCTTGGCAAAATAGACATTGTCGTTGCATAGAAAGGCGGGGCGAAGCGCTCTGAAAAATAGTGACAGTGACAGTGTGAGTGTCAGCATATTCCCACCTTTCTTATTATGGTACGGTGTCGCCGCATCAAGGTTTTCAGCGCACACACCCCGCCTTTCCAGAGTCCCTATCGCAACGACAAGATCGTTTCCCTTTGTCACAAATTCTATCATTAACTTGATTCTAGTGCAAATAATCGATCAAAATACCGGCGTTGAGTACAAGTGACGGACGGGTCACCTTGTAGATGAAGAGGGAAACATGCATGGCCCGCTTTTCATCCTGAATAATGAACATACTTTACCGGCCGGCGCCGACCGGCTGGATCACGATTGTAAGGAGTCCTGCCATGGCGAATAAACCAGTGAAGAAGACCGTCGTGACAAAGAAGAAGGAGGTCGTGAAGAAAAGCGAGACGGCTCCGGCAAGGCGGACTGTGACTGCGAGAGCGGCCGCGCCGAAGAGGGGTGCCGCGGAGTTCAGCGTGAAAACCGGTATGGAGATCACTGCCATGTTCCCGGACACCATTGGCCTGACCGCGAAGGTTGCCGAGGCAGTGGCGGCTGAAAATGTGAACATCCTTGCGGCTACGGGATATTCGGCCAGCGGCTTTCGCGAGAAGGCGACCTTCACGCTTGTCGTGGACGACTATGCCCGGGCCGAGCAGGCCCTGCAGCGCATCGGCGCCAACGAGATCCATCAGTCCACGGTACTGCTCGTGGAAACGCCGAACCGGGTCGGCGCGCTTGAACGCATCGCAAAGCTCATCGCCGGCGCGGGCATCAATATTTTCTATTTCTACGCCACCACCAGTTCGGGCGACACGGCGACCACCGTCATGAAGACGGCAGACGACACGAAGGCGATCAAGGTGCTGAAGAAGGCATAGTGTACCTTCCCGTTGCATGAAAAGGCGGGACAGAGTGCCTCAAAGCCTTGCTGACAGCGAGCATGATCATCTGAAATTGGACATTGGGGATTCCACCCTTTGTGTCATCAACCGTCATCCTGACATGATCCGTATGGAAAGGCAGAGGTTTCGCAGCACCAAGGCTTTTCGGCATCTTCGCCCCGCCTTTCCGGAGGCCCTATTGCAACGATAATGTTCAGCGTCCAGTGACGTACTCTTGAGGATAATCCAAACAGGGGCCGCTCTCGGAAAAACGGAGGTCGTCCCACGCCGGAGACCTCCGCGTTTCTGAGATCAATCGGAACCTGACAGCCCTATTGCGGAACTATTTTGCGAGTGCCTTTAACGCCTTGGCATCATCGGCCGTCGACAGGATGGCCGTGCAGGTCTTGCCGGTGAATGCCGTGCCGTACGTGTAATTGATGTTGACACCCGCCGCGGCGATCTTCTGCGCGGCCTTCTGCATCTCTCCCGGCTTGTTCGACATCTCGAGGGCGATCACACTCTCTTCCTTCACGGCGGCGCCCATTTTTGCGATCGCCTTTTTCGCCTTCGCGTTGCCGTCGGTGATGAGCATGAACTCTGCCTTCCCATTCATCGCATAGGCGCAACTGGCGACGATGTTCACCTTTGCGGCAGCGATTGCGGCCGCAATGTCGGACAGGAGACCGGGCCTGTCATCCATCACAAACTGGAGCTGTTTTTCCTTCCGAGCCTTTGCCATACACCCACCTCCATCAGATTTTTCTTACATTAATATCAGAAAAGCGAGAGGAATTCAAGAATTATTTTTTCACATTGTGATTCATGCCCATCATCACATTTCCCCCCTTGTCAACAAATGCTTGGCACTCTTACTTCCCTCACCTGCCGATTCTATTACTTGATTGTTGCCTCAACATGTTGATATGCCGGTCTTTCTGTTGTCTTTCTGTTTGACATAACCTATCTTTTCCGATAAGATTTAAATGTCATCGATAGCCAATAAATAATGATAGACTGACAAAGACCCGAGCCTATGTTCAGAAACCCACAGAATGCTTGGCTTCTTCTCGGTGATCAAGCATCGTACTTCACGCCCTCTGAATTACGAAAGGTCAGACGGCAAAATGAAAAGGGGCGAATTGAATCGTGGACGTGTTCTCCGCGGGTCGAAGAGGGAGATCTCCTCTTCATCTATTTCACCTCTCCGCGAAGTGCTGTCCATTTCGTCTCGCGTGCGATATCACGACCGCATGTCGCTACCCACCACTGATGCTCAGAAACCTGACTTATTGAGTTTACTCCCATCGTCCGGTCGCGACTTGCCTTCAGCTCTCACTTGTGATAGCATCCATTAGAATGAGTGTTCTGCGGACAGCAACTGACATTTGCCAACTGTAGTATGACGATTACGGAGGGTAGTGGATGAGGCCGGTTGTTCAGGATCGTGAAAGCGTTCTTGAGGTATTGAGAACATACAAACAAGAGTTTGAGCGGCTATATGGTATTACAGCAATAGGAGTATTCGGTTCAGTGGCCAGGGGCGAGACCTGTCAGGGCAGTGACGTGGACGTTGTTGTGCAAATGAGAGAGCCCAACCTTTATTACATGGTACACATCAAGGATGCGCTTGAAAAAGCATTCCACGTACATGTAGACATTATTCGTTACCGTGAAAAGATGAACCCCTTCCTGAAAAAACGAATCGATAGGGATGCGGTATATGTCTGACCCCAACCTGGCAATTGAGATTCTTGAGCAGATACTCGAAGCCACCCTCAGGATCGAGCGCCGCTTTGGTCCTATCCGTCAACCCGATGATTTCCTGGCCACCGATGAGGGGATTGATCGCCTCGACGCAATCAGCATGATGCTGATCGCCATTGGCGAGAGTCTGAAACACCTGGACCGGGTGACCAGCGGGGAACTGCTGCTGAAATATCCCGGCGTGGACTGGAAAGGCGCAAAGGGGGCGCGGGACGTCATCTCACATCACTATTTCGACATAGACGCTGAAGAGGTCTTCAACATCTGTCGGAATGATATTCCCGCATTGATCAGAACCGTTAAAGAGATGATTGAGGACCTGAAACGCGGTGCCACCTCCTGAAATGCTCCGTGAAACCACGTGAACATCTCAGGAGGGCATCACGGCGAGCTGCGAGCTGTCGTCGTCTTGTCCCGGAGCAGGAGCACCCCTTTCCTGATGAGAAAACCGACGGAGATGATGGCGATGACGACGAGGAGGATAGACCCGAGGAAACCGACGGCGATGAGCATGACTGCGCTCAGGAGGACTTTCACGAACTTGCCGATTGCGCTCATGGTCAGATTTTACCTCATCGTTGCAATACACTTTCAGGAAGGGCGGGGTGTATGCGCCGAAAACCTTGATGCGGACGCTCAGGATGATGCGGGACCGTCGCCCTCTTCTCCTGTTTCCGGAGGGCCTGACTTTCCGGCGCTTCCTCCCAAAGTCTCTTCAAGCCTGATCGTCCTTTCGATCGCCCCGGAGAGATAGTCCCGGAAGCGTTCCGGGATGAGCCACTGGATGCCGAGCTTCTCGGCCCAGGCAATCAGTCCCTGGTCGGCGGTGACAAGGACCGCATCGAGCTCCCGGGCGAGGAGGAGAAGGTCCACATCCTCCCTGCTGTCGATGACTCCCTCCCTGAGGGCTTCCCTGTACTTTTTCCTCAGGTCCTGGATGATCTCGTCGGGCTTCCTCTGCTCGGCGGACCTGACGGCCTTCTCGGCGATGCGCAGCCCCTTGTTGACCCTGTCGCGCAGGTCCTCGATCAGCTCGTAGAGCACGAACCCGGGGATGGGTATTTCATGCCTCCGCGGCGGCCGCTGGTGGAGAATGAGGAGGAGGTCGCCGGGTATGCGGCTCTTGTCGACGAAATTGAGGAGTTCGCTGAAGGTCGAGGGAGGCATATAAAATTCGAGCACGTGGATCTGCGACGCGAGAAAGAGAAAGGTCTCCAGGGCCTCCGTCGGCGTCGTTCCGAGGCTCATCCTGACGTCGGGATTGACGAACAGGCTCGTGTCGAGGACCACCTTCCGGGGAGGAGGAAAGGGGGAATAGGTCCGCCGCGTATCGGGCGAAGTGTCTTCCCCGCCGGCTTCAGGCATCGTTCGTTCCCTGCAGGTTCTCCATCAGTGATGATATTCCATGCCTTTCTGTATCGTGAATGCCCTGTATATTTGCTCCAGGAGGACGAGCCTCGCCATTTCATGGGTGAGGGTCATCCGGGATAGCGCAAGTATGGTGTCCGCCCTGTCACGGACTTCCCGGGAAACGCCGAAGGGTCCTCCCAGGACAAAATCAATGGCAGGCCTTTCACCGAGAAGGGAGGCAAAACCGGGCGATGTGAGTTCATCACCTTTTTCATCGAGCAGCACAAATGACTGTGTCTGCCTGATGATCCTCGACCCCTCCGCTGCAAGGGCCTCTTCCCTGCTCTTCCCCCGCCCTTCCCGGACCTCGACGACGGAAACCCGTGCGAAGCGCCCCAGGAGTTTCAGGTAGTGATCGATGCCCTCAGTAAGATAACGCTCTCTGGTCCTGCCGGGCCAGACGATCCGGATCTTCATCATCGGCTGCGATTCTCGGGGCATCGAGCCAGAGCTTCTCCAGCTCATAGTATGATCTCGTCTCATCCTCGAAGATATGGATGACGACGTCGCCATAGTCCATAAGCACCCAGTGCGCGTACGTCATGCCCTCGATGCTCAGCGGGGTGCAGCCGATTTTTTTCAGCTCTGATTCGATGTGTTCGGCGATAGCCCTGACTTGGGGGATGTTGTCACCGGAGCAGATGACGAAGTAGTCGGAAATAACGGTGAGACCCTTCAGTTCGAGGATCACGGTGTCTTTTGCCTTCTTCGCCCGGGAAGCCCGTGCCGCCTCCTGAGCCTTCTCTAAACTGTCTATGTGCCTGCCTCCTTTCAGAATGATGATTTATTATACCAGACCGTCGCCATCCAAAATAATATTTGTCGTTGCAATAAAAGGCGGGGCAAAGCGCCTCAGAGCCTCGCTGATAGCGAGCATGATCGTTTATTATGGTGTATCAGGAATTCACCCTTTGTGACATCGATCATGAGCCTAATGCCTTATCGTTGCAATACACTTCCGGGAAAGGCGGGGCGTATGCGCCGAAAACCTTGCTGCGGCGACACCATAACTCTCACGGAAGACAACCTTTCAAACCAATGGTCGACCACACAAAGAGTGGAATCCTGAAAGACAAACCTGACGAGGCTTATCGTCGCCTTCAGCAAGGCTTGAGGCGTTTCGCCACGCCTTTCTATGCAAGGTAATAGTATCTTTATGGGAAGGCAAAGGTCTCGCAGCACCGAGGCTTGTCGGCGCCTTCACCCCGCCTTTCCGGAGATCACATTGCATCGATAAGGTAATCCGACACGAGGATTGGCCGGAATAATTCCGTTCACTCACACTGACACTCGCACTTTACACTATCTTCTCTTTCGGCGGTCGTCCCAAAAGGCGTTCATTAGGGCCACGGCGACGATCGCCGCCGTCTCAGCCCTGAGGACCCTCCTGCCGAGGCTTGTTGCCACAAGACCGCACTCCTCTGCTCGCAGCACCTCCTGCTCCGTGAACCCCCCTTCGGGTCCGACGAGGAGATACACAAGCCCCGCGGCCGTCCTGGCGATACCATCGCCCGCAGGCTCCGCATCGGGCAGGCCCGGCAGAAGGCCGTCAAAGGCATCGGGAAAATCCCTTCCGCTTTCAGGCCTGAAAATGAGTCCCTTCAAAGCAGGACCGCCCTGCCGCACCACGGTCCCAAACAGCCGGGGCTCGTGGATACTCGGGATGACGGCGCCGCCGCACTGTTCGACCGCTTCTTCCGCGATTTTTCTCCACCTGCCGACTTTTCTCGTCTCCCTGACGAGGCACCGTTCGGTGATGACGGGTGCAAACTCCGAGATCCCGAGTTCCGTCGTCTTCTGGAGGACGACATCCATTTTCTCTCCCTTGAGAATCCCCTGGCAGAGCACGATCCTCAGGTCCTTCTCCGCGCCCCGTCCGTCCTTCCCTTCTCCCGCCATGGCGATCGTGACGGCATGCTTCGACGTCCCCGTCACGACAGCCCCATAAACCATGCCCACGCCGTCGATGACGGTGATGTCCTCCCCCTTCTTCACCCTCAGGACCGAGAGGAGATAATGGGATTTCTCCGCAGGCAGGCTGATTTCTCCGCCCTTTGCGATCACCTCAGGGGGAAGGTAGATTCTCATGCCGGGAGGGGTTCGGTCAGGAGAAGAGGTCCTTCAGCTTGCTCGTGAACCCCTTGGCGTGATCGGGCGCAGGTTCGCCCGTTATCTTCGCTAACTCTTCCAGCAGTTCACGCTGACGCGGAGTGAGCTTCTTCGGCACCGCAACGGTAATGGTGACGAGCAGGTCTCCGCGGTGGCTCGTGCCGATTTTCGGCATGCCTTTGTTCTTGATGTGGAATACTTTTCCCGACTGTGTGCCGGCCGGTATTTTCAACGTCGACGGCTCGTCGAGTGTCGGCACTTCGATCTCTCCGCCGAAGACGGCCTTCGTGAAGGAAATGGGGATATGACAGGATATGCTCAGGCCTTCCCGCCGGAACACGGGGTGGTCCTCGACGGAAATGACGACATAGAGGTCACCGGGAGGACCGCCGAACGCTCCCAGGTCACCTTCGCCTGTCAGTCTCAAGCGTGTCCCCGTATCGACTCCCGCCGGGACCTTTATGGAGATCTCCCGCTGGATCCGCACCCTGCCGCCGCCTTCGCAATCCTTGCATGGCGTCTGGATGATCTTGCCGCTGCCCTGACATTTCCCGCAGGTCTTGGAGACGCTGAAGAATCCCTGCTGGAACCTGACATGACCCGTTCCCTGGCAGGAAGGGCAGGTGACGGCCGATGTGCCCGGCGCTGCGCCCGTACCGCCGCATGTGGCGCATGACTGCCACCGGGGCACTTTGATCGTTTTTTCGAGCCCCGTCGAGGCCTCTTCGAGGGTCATCGTGAGGTTATACCTCAGGTCCGCCCCCTTGACGGGACGGTTCCTCCTCGACCCGCCGAAGGAACCGAAAAAGTCATCGAAGATGTCCTCGAAGATGTCCGAGAACCCGGCGCCCCCGAACCCCGCCCCGGCCCCTTCCGCCGTTCCGAAACGGTCGTAGTTCGCCCTCTTCTCGGGGTCGCTGAGGCAGGTATAGGCCTCGTTGATCTCCTTGAACTTCTCCTCCGCCACCTTGTCGTCGGGATTTCTGTCAGGGTGATACTGCAGGGCGAGCTTCCGGAATGCCTTCTTCAGCTCTTCCTGAGAGGCGTCGCGGTTCACTCCGAGTGTGGCGTAGTAATCTTTCATCGGTCAGCCGGTATGGTCACCGTGCAGTTGTTTGAAAAGGCGGGGCGAAACGCCTCAAAGCCTTGCTGAAGGCGACGATACGCCTCATCAGCTTCGTGTTTCAGGATTCCACTCTTTGTGTCATCGACCATTGGCGTATAGTTCATCTCTCGTTTTGATACAGGTGTCGCCGCAGCAAGGTTTTCGGCGCATACACCCCGCCTTTCCGGAAAGCGTATGCAACGATAAGGTTATTATGTTACGGTGTCGCCGCATCAAGGTTTTCGGCGCATACGCCCCGCCTTTCCGGAGATCGTATGCGATTATAAAACTCAGAGGCTGCAACCGGCGGCCTCCCCATGCGGGGAGGCTTTGCCGGCCGCCATATCAGGGTGTGGCGCTTATTTGTTTTTATCGACGTCCTCGAATTCCGCTTCGACGACTTCCTCTTCACCGCTCTTCGGCTTTTCACCGGAGGCGCCGGCGCCGCCTGCAGACTGTCCCTGGGCCGCGCTGTACATGTGCTCGGCGAGCTTGTGAGAAGCCTTGGTCAGCTCGTCGACGGAGGACTTGATCTCCGCGGCGTCCTGGCTGGTGTCCTTCGCTTTTTTGCACTTTTCAAGGGCTGCCTGGATGGCGCTTTTTTCGGTCTCGCTCACCTTGTCACCGTACTCGCTCAGAGACTTTTCGACGGAATAGACGAGGGTGTCGGCATGGTTCCTCGCCTCAGCCAGTTCCTTCTTCTTCCTGTCCTCCTCGGCGTGGGCTTCGGCATCCCTCACCATCTTCTTGATCTCTTCATCGGAAAGACCGCTCGATGCGGTGATCCTGATGGACTGCTCCTTGCCCGTTCCGAGGTCCTTCGCGGAGACGTGGAGAATACCGTTCGCGTCGATATCAAAGGTCACATCGATCTGTGGGAGGCCCCGCGGCGCCGGAGGAATACCCACGAGCTCGAAGACGCCGAGGAGCTTGTTGTCCGCCGCCATCTCCCTCTCTCCCTGGAACACTCTGATGGTGACGGCGGGCTGGTTGTCCGAGGCCGTCGAAAAGACCTGGGATTTCTTCGTCGGGATCGTCGTGTTTTTCTCGATCATCTTGGTGAAAACGCCGCCGAGGGTCTCGATGCCGAGCGACAGGGGCGTGACGTCGAGGAGGAGCACCTCCTTGACCTCTCCCTTCAGAACCGCACCCTGGATGGCGGCGCCGACGGCCACGACCTCGTCAGGGTTCACCGTCTTGTTCGGCTCTTTGCCGAAATGGGACTGGACGACCTGCTGGACCTTCGGGGTCCTCGTCTGGCCGCCCACAAGGAGCACCTCGTCGACGTCAGAAGGCGACATGGCCGCGTCGCTCAGGGCGATCTTGCAGGGTTCAATGGTATTGCTGACGAGATCGTCCGTCAACTGCTCCAGCTTCGCCCGGGAGAGCTTCATCAGGAGGTGTTTCGGCCCGGAAGCGTCGGCCGTGACGAAGGGCAGGTTGATCTCCGTCTCCATGGCCGTCGAGAGCTCTATCTTCGCCCTTTCGGCGCCCTCCTTCAGCCTCTGCAGAGCCATCTTGTCCTGCCTGAGGTCGATGCCCTGATCCTTCCTGAATTCTTCCACCAGCCAGTCGATGATCCGGAGGTCGAAGTCGTCACCGCCCAGGTAGGTATCCCCGTTCGTCGACTTCACCTCGATGACGCCTTCGCCGATCTCAAGGATCGAGATGTCGAACGTGCCGCCCCCGAGGTCGTACACGGCGACCTTCTCCTCTTTCTTCTTTTCGAGGCCGTAGGCAAGGGCCGCGGCGGTCGGTTCATTGATGATCCGCAGCACGTTGAGACCCGCGATCTTTCCCGCGTCCTTCGTCGCCTGTCTCTGGCTGTCGTCAAAGTAGGCCGGCACGGTGATGACGGCGTCGGTCACGGTCTCACCGAGGTAATCCTCTGCGGCCTGCTTCAGTTTCTGGAGAATCATGGCGGAAATCTCGGGAGGAGAATATGTCTTTCCCCTTGCCTCGACGTGAGCATCCCCGTTGGAGGCCTCTACGATTTTATATGGAAGCCTTTTTCTCGCGTGTTCCACCTGTTTCGTATTGAACTTCCTTCCCATGAGCCTCTTTATCGAAAAGATGGTGTTCTCGGGATTCGTTATCGACTGTCTCTTAGCGATCTGGCCGACGAGACGCTCACCCTTCTCTGTGAAGGCGACGACTGAGGGTGTGGTCCGCATACCCTCCTGGTTCGGTATAACAACGGTTTCTCCACTCATGACGACTGCAACGACCGAGTTTGTCGTCCCGAGATCGATGCCTACAGCCTTTCCCATTCTATCCTCCTTCGTAAAATATCAATTGTCATTAAGGTCCGGAATTGCCGGTACCCGATCATATATCTCTCTATTATACTCTTGTCTGAAACTGCTCTCGGTTAATCCCGGAAAAACGGGGACAGAGACCGGTTTCTGAAGCAGAATTCGCTTTTTTTACACCTTCTTGGACACAGAAACGAGGGAAGGTCTCAGCACCTTCTCATGGAACATGTATCCCTTTCTGAACTCTTCGACCACCATGTTACTCTCTGTTTCAGGCTTCTCGACGACGGACATGGCGTGATGATAGGCCGGATCGAAGGGCCGGCCGAGGGCTTCGATCGGCTTCAGCCCGTTCTTTCCGAGGACACGCATCAGTTCCCTGAGGGTGTTCTCCACCCCCTCACGGAGGGCGAGAAAGGCGTCACCATTACCTTCGCTCGCATGGCTCAGCGCCATATCGAGGCTGTCGATCGCCGGCAGCAGATCGTAGACCAGGCTTTCGTTGGCGAACTTGGCGAGCTCCTCCTTGTCCTTTTGCGTCTTCTTCCTGTAATTATCGAATTCCGCATAGAGACGCAGATATCTGTCCTTCATTTCGTCGCGCTCACTGCGGATCATATCGAGTTCTGTCTCTCCCTGGCCGGTCCGGGAAGATGAAACCGGCTCAGGCGATTCTGTGCCCGATGCATCCTCCGGGTTCACAGACGGCTCTTTATCTTCCAATATCACAACCTCCTCCCTTGCAAAATCAGGTCCTGGCGCACAGGAACGGCACGGTCATCAGGCCGGTCCCGGTCAGCGCTCCTCCAGTCTCGTACTCACGAGTTTCGCCGCCATGTCCACGATGGAAATGGCTCTCCCGTAATTCATCCGCTTCGGTCCGATCAGCGCGATTACGCCGATAGGCCTGTTTTTTTCCTTGTATGTCGAGGCGACGATGCTCAGGTTCTTCAGTTCTTCAACGGGGTTTTCAGCGCCGATGACGATGTGCAGGCCCTCTTCCTCGGAGAGCTCGTTCAGCAGCTTCAGGATCGTGTGTTTTTCCCGGATTGCCTTCGCGAGCTCCTTGATCTTCGTAATATCCGAAAAATCGGGAAGGTTCATGGCATCGTAAAGGCCTGACACGAACAAATCGTCTCCGGTGAACGACAGCGCCTGATCACAGATCAGCAGCGCCCTGGATACGAGATTCTCGCAGAGCGATTTCTCAGACTGCATCCTTTTGATGAGAGCGCCCCGTATCTCGTCGATCGTGAATCCCGAGAACTGGCTGTTGAGATAATCGGAGATCTCATTCAGATTCTTCTGGTTTACCCCGGATCCTCCCCGAAGGATCCTGTTCCGGATGATCCCTTCTTCCGTCAGCAGAATCGCCACGATCATGTCATCACGGTATTTGATGAGGTCTATCCTGTTGAACGTCGTCTGCGCCGCCTTGGGCGCAAGGGCGACGCCGATGTAATTCGACATGACCGAGAGCGTATTCGTAATAGTGAAGAAGAGCTCGTTGACATCATTCCTGATCTCTATCAGCCTGTTGCTGATCTGCTGAATGAACTCCCTCGTGAGGTCGCTGCTCGCGTCCCGGCGCACCAGCAGGTTATCCACATAGTACCTGTAACCCCTATCCGTGGGAATCCGGCCCGCCGATGTGTGGGGCTGGACGAGAAAGCCGAGGTCCTCGAGATCGGCCATGACATTTCTTATCGTCGCCGAGGATATGCCGAAAGGATACCTCTTCGTCAGGAAACGGGAGCCCACGGGCTCGAGCTTGTTGATGTAGCTCTCAACAATCGCCGAGAGGATATATCGGCTTCTCTCATCAAGGTTGTATAACATGACAACACCCCTTTAGCACTCTCATGCCGAGAGTGCTAATTAATCTAACAGGAATTTCCCCGGTGTGTCAACCTTCCGCTGCGGAACAAGACCACGAACACCCGGACGGAAGGCTGATGTAGTGAAAAGCCTTTCCGCTAAGATACCCTATTCATCACCGGACTACACCTTATCGTTGCAATAGGACATCCGGAAAGGCGGGGCGAAGATGCCTCTAAGCCTTGGTGCTGAGAAACCTATGCCGTCCCATACGGATTATTTCAAGCGTATGGTTGATCGCATAAAAGATGAGATCCCGAATGTCCCATTTCAAATGATCATGCTCGCTATCAGCAAGGCGTTGAGGCACTTTGTCCCGACTTTTCATGCAACAGAAAGGTACACTTTGCCGTGTCCATTCATAACAGATGCCCGTCAGGCACCAGGCGCCGAACACCTTGAGATGTTTCATCATCGCATTGGAAAGGCTCAGAACCATGTCTGCCTTCCCGGCGACAGCGTCGCGATATGCAAATTCAGAATGAGGCCGTCCCGTCACCACTGCAGCTCGCGTCTCATCAGCTTTTCGTACATCGCCGGTGGGAGAAAGGCCTGGGAGTGGATCTCGTCGCTGTAGTACCTCGTGCTGATCGCGCACTGCCTCCTCATCTCCCTTAATCCGTGCTTCTTCGACGCCGCTGAGAATGTCCACCAGTTGCCCGCGTAAGTCGCAAGGGGGGCGGTATAGAGATCGACGACGGGGAAGATGAGCTTCATCTCCTCCTGGACCTCGATAACCATCTCCTTATGGAAATGGAGGGACTCCGAAAGAGTGACGATCATACCCTCACCGGTGAGGGCATCCTTGACGGACTTGAAAAATTCCACGGTGAAGAGACTCTTTGCAAAACCGATGATGTCCGTCGAGTCGACAATGACGACATCGATGTCCCCGCTCCTGCCTTTCACGAATTCCGCGCCGTCCATGCACTTGATCTCGACGCGACCGTCGCCGACGCCGGATGAGACGGCGGGGAAGAATTCCCGCGAGACGTTGATGACCTGCTCGTCGATCTCGACGAAATAGACCTTTTCCACCGTGTCGTGCTTCAGGACTTCCCTGACGACGCCGCCGTCGCCGCCGCCGATGACGACGACCTTCCTCGGCGCCGGGTGGGCATGCATGGCGACATGGACGAGCATCTCATGATAGAAGAACTCGTCGCGTTCCGTGATCTGCACGACGCCGTCGAGGATGAGCATCCTGCCGAAATGGGGGTTCTCGATCACCATGATCTCCTGAAAGTCACTCCTGCTCTTGTGCAGGACCCTGTCGACGTCATAGACATACTGGATCGGGGCATAGGGGTCTCTCTCAAAAAACCTGATCATATCGCTGTCCTCCTTGACACACCGGCACGGAAACGCGCCGTCTTCGTTTTATATGAGAATCGTCTTCGGAATGGAAAACCCGTTGAACTCGGAAGCGTATGAGATGGTATAGGCCCCGCTCGACAGTATCAGGATGCGGTTACCGACCTCGGGCTCCGGCAAAAGCACATCCCGGTCGATCACGTCGAAGCTGTCACAGCTCGGCCCAGCGATCGTCCACCGGACCGGTTCGCTCCTGCTCCCCACGACATATTGGTATTTGATGCCCCCGATGCTTTCCATGAGCCCGTTGAAGACGCCGACATCGATATACAGCCAGTTCTCATCGCCCCTCCGGGCTTTCCCGATGACCGTCGACACGAATATGCCGGCATCACCGACGACGGACCTGCCGGGCTCGATGTGGATCTCCACATCATCGGGAAATTTCTGCGACAGCGACTTGCTGATCTTCTGCTCTATGTTTTCGACGGATGCCACATTCTTGCGGTATCTGATCGGGTAGCCTCCCCCTATATTGAGGATCTTCAGCTTGAGACCCGTCCTTTCAACCGCTTCCCACACCTCTTTTGCCTTGTCGATTGCGGTGCTCCAGTTGTATACATTGTTGCATTGAGACCCCACGTGGAAGGTAATTCCCAGGGGGGCCAGTCCCCTGTCGCCCGCCGCGAGAAGGAGTTCCGCGGCCTCATCGGTCTCGACGCCGAACTTCTTGCTGAGCGGCCATTCACTCCCCTCATTCGGAACGGAGAGCCGCACATAGACGCCTGCGCCGGGTGCGTAACGCGCCAGCTTCTCGACTTCGGCGGCAGAGTCGAAAGCATAGGATTTCATGCCGTACGCGACAGCCTGCTCGAGAAACCGGGGACTCTTGACGGGGTTGCTCGTAATGATCCTCTCCGGTGCGACGCCGAGGGAGGCGAGGATGTCGAGCTCACCCTCAGAGGCGATTTCGAATCCGACGCCGAGGGTATTGAGGAAGTCCACAATGGCGGCATCGGGATGGGCCTTGACAGCGTAAAAGACCTTTGAGTTCCTGATCTTCTTCCCGATGAGCAACACCTTCCCCCGGACAATGTCCCTGTCGATGAGGAGATAGGGAGGCGCCAGATCACTCGATGCGATGTAGTCGAGCACCTTATGCCACGTCGTTTTACTGATCGATTCGGGTGTAATATGCATACGCTGCTCCGTTCAGACCCCTGTTTAGGGGCAAATTGGATAATAAAGGCTTTTCACTCACACTCACACTCACACTGTTTGAGGTTTAACCCTGTAGTTGTATAAAAAGGCGGGGCGAAGCGCTCTGAAAAATAGTGACAGTGACAGTGTGAGTGTCAGCATATGCCCACCTTAATCTTATTATGTTACGGTGTCGCCGCATCAAGGTTTTCGGCGCATACGCCCCGCCTTTCCCGGAAGTGTATTGCAACGACAAGGTTAATTATATATCAACGGGAGGCGCTCGTGCCCAAAGCGGCTTACAGCGTGACATTGAAAACGAGGTTGAGGCATGGTTTCTGAAGCAAAATTCACGGGCACCTATCCTCGTGTCAGATCATCCTGGACATCAGGGAACGGGCGGGGGTCCGTAAAAGGCGGGACTGTGGCGTACCGGCGCCGCCGGACGACAAGCCTGCGGCGCCGGTACAATTTGCCGATGATTAGTGATGCTTGTGCTCGGAACCTTTCATTTTCATCATCTTTCTCTTCTCACGAATCATCTTCGAGTCTTCATACATATCCTCATAGGCAGCCTTGATCGCCTCGTCGAATGAGGAGATCTTTCCCCCGTTGTCCTTGACGAACTTCTCGGCGTCCTCTTTCTTCGCGAAGGCCCACTTGGCCCTTTTCGTCATCACGCCCATCTTGTTACCGCCGACGACCCAGACGGCCTTCTCGGCGTCGACGAGATCCTTCGTGTTGAAATCCGCGACCTTGATCTCCTTCGGATTCTTGTCGATGTTGAGGGCCAGATCAACTGCCGCGCAATGAAGACTGCAGAGGCCGACTTTCATGCCGTCATCATATTCGATGTACATACGGCTGTGCCCGAACTTTTCCCTGTCCATGCCGCAATACTTGCAGGACTGGATGCCTTCGACAGCCGCCTGTGCGACGGCGATGCCCAGGCAGAAGACCATCAGGAGAGCCGAAATCCCGAAAATTATCCTTTTATTCATGATTTCCTCCTTGTTTTTCTGACCGAAATAATGCGGACTGAACCATCGTTCCGCGATGCAAAGCACGGGAAAGATGGATTGCAGAAGGACGACGCGGATGATGCACTCTCCGCCGGGTCACTTCCGCACCGCTAAGGATTTCTCAATGTGGTGTGACGGTTGTCGTCAGGCGGAGGCCTGTCGGGAGGGCTCCTGTATCCGCGCGCTTCCGAGTCGCTCAGAAAGACGCGCCTGTGAAACAATCCCGTGCTTCCGCCCAGCGATGCCGCAGGTTCGGAGAGAACCGGTTCGGCGGAAATTTTCTGATCGTCCTTGTCATAGCACGTGCAGAAGCTCACCGTTGCCGCGTGATTATGCGTGCGACCGCAGGCGCAGGCCGCTTTGCCGTTTCCGCAGCAGTGGCAGAGGACACCGGCGCTCTTGCACGCCGCAGGAGGGCTGTCAGCTCCAACGCCGCCCAGTGTCCAGATGTAAAACGCGATGAAGATCAGGATAAATCGCCGCTGGACCATTTGGTTGTGTAAGTGTCCGTGTCAGTGGCCGTGAAAGGAAAACATTTCAAGTTCATGTCACGCAAAGTTCACTTACCGTCTCCACATGATAAAATATGACGCATGACAGAGGATTTGTCAATCTTTTCGGATTCGTAAAAAGTCGTCATACCCGCGAAAACGGGTATCCAGATTACAATAAATGCATAAGAACCATGGATTTCCGTCTGCTCTGGAATGACAGGCGAGGGCTGCGTTGGGCAGTTTAGGAGGTCGTCAATCTTCGTTCTTGGTTTCTGTGTCATTGTCGGTTCGAGAGGATCACAGGGTGAATCGTCACCGATTGCCCCGGTTAACGGGGCGTCGGGAATGTCTGCACATTCGAAGGTGCCGGCTGTCCGCCCGGCGGGGCGACAGGCATTGACCGGAACGGGATGACGAGGACCGTCGAGAATGCCCCTTTCTTCAAAGTCAGCCTCACCTTCTCCGGAATCGTCGTGTTATCGTCCCATTCTTCCACCCACTCACCTTCTTCCTCCGCGGGGGCTTTATAAAAGTACTCAAAAGACAGGATGTCGCAGCCTTCGAAAAGCGTCGTCGTCCTGTTCTCCTCGATCCCTATGGTGTTTTCCGAGAGGCGGAGGAAAAATTTACCGGCGCTGTCCGCCTCGACGTCATAAGAGACGGTGACGTATCCCCTCTGGCCCCCCCAGAGCGAATAATTGGAGGCAAACTGCATCGAGTTTTTTCCCCCCTGGAAAAAGTATTTCTGCTCGGCGTCCTCTTCATACGTCAGGGGCGCCTGTGACTGGATCTGTGCATCGATGACGGACAGGGAAGTCCTGAACCGTTCAAGGGCGTCGGCTTTTTGCTCGCCCGACTCGACGGAACGGGTGCTCAGCCGCAGGGCGCCGATGATGATGACGATGACAAGGGCGATGAGGGTTATGGAGAGGAGCAGTTCGAGAAGAGTGAACCCGCTGGACGGACCCCGCAGAGGGGCGGCCCGCAGGAGCAGCTGGAAACGACTCTGCCCGGCGCCGTGTATAGAACGTGTTTCCATCCCCCGGCTGCCTATATCTTTCGCTTGACGACCCTCATGGTCCTCAGCGTGGTGCTTTTTTCCTGAAGCCCCTGAAGCCACCGGACGGTAAGGACGATCTCGTAGAGACGGACCTGGAGTCCTTCCGTCCGTTCTGCAAGGACTTCGGCAATGGAGACGTCCATCCTGTATCCCATTTCGTCGGTCTCGCTCCACGTCCTCTCCTCGATCTCCGACTCATCGAGGTCCAGGATCTCCCGCATCCACGACTCCGCCCTGACGACGCCGTTGACCTGTCCTTCCGACATCGAGAGGGCGCGCAGGTTGGCCGAGAAGAGCTGCATGATCACTGTCACGGCGATTCCGAGGAGTGACAGGGCGACGAGCACCTCGAGGAGGGTGAACCCGCTGTCCCGTGTTTTCACCGGACCGACTCCTTCGTCACGACGGACCCGACGACGGGATCGAGTTCGATCTTGACGGACCGTTTCTCCGTCGAAAGTATGATCGTCCCGCCCTCCACGCCCCCGCCCGCCCTGAAAAGGATCCGGTGGGTTCCTTTCAGCACCTCGCCTTCGTAGGGATCGATCACCCTGAGCTGGACCGGCGGAGGGATGACCTTTGTCCCCTTTCCTTCGAGGGTATAGGAGCGGCCGTCGATATCGATCGTGATCGTCTGGTCTTCACCATGGAGCCGGGCGAGGGCCCGCGCGTGCTTGATCGTTGCGGCGACCTCCCTGGCGGTGCTGCTGAACTTGCCCGCCGAAAGGGTATTGACGAAAAAAACGGTGACGATGCCGAGAATGATTGCGATGAGCAGCATCACGATGATGAGCTCGAGGAGGGTGAAGCCCCTTTCGTTTCCCTGTCCTCCCGGCGGCATGTCAGAAGGGGATTTCGGTGATGCTGAAGATCGCCATGAGCATCGACAGCACGATGAACCCGATGACCAGCCCCATTCCGAGGATCATCGCCGGCTCGAGAAAGCCCATAAATTTCTTGATCGACACCCTGAGGCTCCTCTCGTAGGTCGTCGCGACGGTAAGGAGCATCGCATCGAGCTGACCCGTCTCCTCGCCGACCTTGATCATCGAGATGGCGAGGGGAGGGAAAATCTGTGCGTTCGAAAGGGGAACGGCAAGACCCTTGCCTTCCTTCGCTCCCTTGGCGACGGCATCGATGGCCGACGAGAGGACCGTGTTCGTTATGACGTCTTTCGAGTTGTTCAGGGCCTGGAGCAGGGGCACGCCGCTCCGTAGCAGTGTGCCGAGGGTCCTGCAGAAACGGGCCGTCTCGAGTTTCGTGATCAGTTCGCCCATGAGTTTCAGCTTCAGGGCGTCCCAGTGTCGCCGGCCGTTTTCGCTCCTGATGTATTTGCTGAAGATGACGGAAAACGCCGCGGCCGCTCCGAGGACGAGCCACCAGTATGTCTTCATCCCGTCGCTGAAGGACAGGAGCAGCTGCGTCGGAAGGGGAAGGGAACCGCCGATTTCGGCAAAGATGACGGAGAACTTCGGCAGGACGTAGGTGAGAAGGATGATAATCGAAAGCCCGCCGGTGAGCATGAGAATAACGGGGTAGATCATTGCCGACACGACATGGTCCTTCAGTTCCTTTGACGACTCCAGGAACTCGTTCAGCTTGTCGAGGACGACGTCGAGCACTCCCCCGGCTTCGCCGGCCCTCACCATGTTGACATAAAGGCGCGGGAACACTTTCGGGTATTTCTGGAGCGCCTCCGAAAAAGAGCTGCCCTCACGGATCGATTTCAGCACGCCCTGAATGACGTCTTTCATCTCGGGACTCTCGGAGATTTCGGTGAGGATATTCAGGCCCCTGTCGAGGGGGAGGCCGGCGGTCAGGAGAGCGGAAAGCTCCGTCGTGAAGGTCAGGAGGTCTGCCTTCGAAGAGCGGAGACTGAAGCGCTTCCCGAGACTCTCCTTCGTTACGGCGATCTTGATCGGGATAACGCCGGTGTTCTTCAGCCGGTCAACGGCCCCGGGCTCATCGGCGGCCTCGATGAATCCCTCGATGACGGCGCCTTCCCGTGTCGTCGCCTTATAGGAAAATATGGGCATTAAAACTCCTGGGTCACCCTGAGGACCTCGCTCAATGTCGTCACGCCCTGCCTGATCTTTTGTGCGCCGTCCTCGAGGAGCGTTCTCATCCCGCTTGCCCTGGCGGCCTGCCTGATCTCGTTCGAGTCTGCGTTGGTGAGGATCATTTTCCTCATGGCGTCTTCGACGACAAGGAGTTCATAGATGCCCAGCCTTCCGAAATACCCGGTATGGGCGCAGGTCTCACAGCCCCTGCCGCGATGAACAGGCACGTCCTTCCCGATCCCAAGGGAAAGCAGCTCCTCCCTCCCCGGCGGGTCCGGATCCACTTCCTTGCAGGCAGGGTCGATGACCCTCACGAGTCTCTGCGCCAGAATGCCCCTGACGGTAGATGAGAGAAGGAAGTTCTCGACGCCCATGTCGAGGAGCCTCGTGATCGCGCTCGGCGCGTCGTTCGTATGAAGGGTCGAAAAGACGAGATGACCGGTCAGGGCGGACTGGATGGCGATCTCGGCCGTCTCGAGGTCCCTGATCTCGCCGATCATGATGATGTCCGGGTCCTGCCTGACGATGTGCCTGAGCGTATTCGCAAAGTTCAGACCGATCTGGGGCTTCACCTGGATCTGGTTGACTCCCTTGAGCTGGTACTCGACGGGATCTTCAACGGTGATTATTTTTCTGTCCGGCGAGTTGATTTTGTCGAGGGCGCCGTAAAGGGTCGTCGTCTTGCCGCTCCCTGTCGGGCCGGTGACGAGGATGATGCCGTTCGGTTTGTTGATGAGGGTATTGAAAGAGGTCAGCGTGTCGGGCGGAAACCCGAGCAGCTCGAGGTCGATGACGATCCCTTCCTTCTTGAGGATACGCATGACCACGCTCTCTCCGAACAGGACGGGTATCGTGGAGACCCTGAGGTCGATCTCGCGCTCGGAGACTTTGAGCCTGATGCGGCCGTCCTGGGGGAGCCTCCGTTCGGCGATGTTCAGTTTCGCCATGAGCTTGATCCTCGACACAATCGCCGCCTGGAGCTTCTTCGGTATGGGCTCGATATCGTGGAGCACGCCGTCTATGCGGTACCTGACCTTCAGTTCGTCCTCAAAGGGCTCTATGTGAATGTCACTGGCGCGACTCTCGACGGCACGGGATATGATGAGGTTGACGAGCTTGATGATCGGCGCCTCGGCGGCGAGATCCTTCAGGTGCCCGATGTCCTCTTCCTCTTCGCGGAGGAACTCGATGCCCCCGCCGATATCCTCGATGATCCTGTTCATGTTTTGGGAGTCCTGGCCGTAGAACCGCGCAAGGTATTCGTTCACTGCATGGGGATCGACAGCGAATACGACGACGTCGGCGGAGAGGGCGACCTGCAGGGCGTCGATCGTTTCCTTGTCCTCCGGATCGGCCATGGCGACCTTGAGGACATTGTTCTTGAATTCAATGGGGACGACGCGGTTTTCCTGGATAAACCGCGACGAGACACCGTTGAGAACAAGGGGGACTTTGGGGAGGTCTTCGCCCTTGATAAAGGGGATTTCCCCGACGGAAGCTTCTCTGTCAGCCATTTTTCATTATACCACAAGAACAGGACCGCGACCCTTCATCCCGGCTCCCTCCGGTCTTCTGCATGAGCATCCTCATCACTCTCCCTGAAATGTGGTGACGCTGCCTGCTGCGAAAAAGATTAACCTTTCGTTGCAATACACTCCCGGGAAAGGCGGGGCTGGGGTGAATGCGCCGAAAACGAGCGACGCCGTGACAGTCATTAAGTCATTAGCCGGCAGTCAAGCGTCGGAACAAGGCCACAAGCATTGGGACGGGGAGGCTGATGTGGTGAAAAGCCTTTCCTCTAAGATACCTTATTCATCACCAGACCACACTTTGCCGTGTCCATTGATACGAAAAGCCCGTCAGGCAACAGGCGCTGAACACCTTGAAATGTCTCATCATCGCATTGGAAAGGCTTTGAACCATATCTGCCTCCCCGGCGAAACAGCATTTAGAATGAAATGATCATCGTCGCCTTCAGCAAGGCTTTGAGGCGCTTTGCCCCCCTTTTCATACAGCTCAAAGGTTACCTCTGCACGACGGTCGAGAAATCGAAAGAGGTGTACCTTTCACTGACACTCACACTGATACTGGGGTATAATGACAGATATGTCCGGGTCTTCTTATTCCGTCAGCATCGTCATCCCCACGCTCAATGCCGAGCGGCACATCAGGAACCTCCTCGATTCGCTGCTGTCGCAGACCGTCCGTTCCGAGATCCTCGTCATCGACTCGTCGTCCGGGGACAGGACCGTTGAAATCGCGCAGTCCCTGCGGATCCGGACGGAGCTGATCGGGCGGGACGTCTTCGATCACGGCGGAACGAGAAACCTCGGAGTCGCCATGACATCGGGAGACATTGTCGTCTTCCTCACGCAGGACGTCGTTCCGGCCGGCAGGGACCTCATCGGGAATCTCGTTCAACCCTTTCAGGACGAGCGGATTGCCCTGAGTTACGGCCGGCAGGTAGCAAAAGCGGACGCCACACCGGTCGAGCGGTTCACGCGCTCCTTCAACTACCCCGGCGAGTCCCGTGTCAAGGGAAGAGCGGATGTGGAGAAACTCGGGATCAAGACGTTCTACTGTTCAAACGCCTGTTCAGCCGTACGGCGCCGCGCCTTCGACGAAGTCGGAGGGTTTCCGTCGCCCATCATCATGAATGAGGACATGATGATGGCGGCGAAACTCATAACCAGGGGGTACAGCATAGCCTATCAGTCATCGGCGGCGGTGTTTCATTCCCACAATTACTCGCTCCTGGAGCAGTGCCGCCGCTATTTCGACATCGGCGTTTCGCTGGACAGGAACAGGTGGGTCCTCGGGTATGCCAGGCCCGAGGGCGAGGGTCTCCGGTTCATGCGCGAACAGGCCCGGTCCCTCCTTGGAACAGGTCAATGGTACTGGATACCATATGGCATCGCTGAAGGCATTGTAAAACTGCTCGGTTATCGATTAGGATTGAATGAACGCCGGATACCACGCTGGATGACAATGGGCCTGACCATGCACCGCCATTATTGGAAAAACGGCGAGAGCCCGGAGCGCCCGGCCCGGTGAAAGGAATCGTGCGGAGGATCGTCCAAAAAGTGACTGAGGAGAGTCATGCCGTTTAAATTTACGGAACTCGGACCTCCCGGTGTCATGCTCGTCGAGATCGTCGCCTTCGGCGACGACAGGGGTTTTTTCGCCGAGACCTACAAGATGAGCGATTTCGTGAAGGCGGGCATCGACCGGCCCTTTGTCCAGGACAACTATTCACGGTCGGTAAAGGGCGTCCTCCGCGGGCTGCACTACCAGCTCGATCCTCAGGCGCAGGGAAAGCTCGTCAGGGCCGTCGAGGGTGAGATCTTCGATGTCGCCGTCGACATCCGGAAGGACTCACCGACATTCAGGAAGTGGATCGGCGTCGTCCTGTCCGGCCCGATGAAGAACATGCTCTGGATACCGGAGGGGTTCGCCCACGGCTTTGTCGTCCTGTCGGATCAGGCCGACGTCATGTACAAGACGACGGCCGAGTATGCCCCGTCGCTCGACCGGGGGATCATCTGGAATGACGCCGACATCGGGATCGAATGGCCGCTCGTCGATCCGACCCTCTCCCCCAAAGACGCAAAACTCCCCCCGCTATCAGAAGCCGAGATTTTCTGACCGGCACCATACTTTACCTTAACGTTGCAATGGGACCTCCGGAAAGGCGGAGCGTATGCGCCGACAAGCCTCGGTGCTGCGAAACCTTTGCCTTCCCATACAGATCATGTCAGACAGATGGTGGATGACACGAACGATGAATTCCCGATACACCAATAATAAACGATCATTCTCGCTATCAGCGAGGCATTGAGGCGCGTCGTCCCGCCTTTTCATTGCAACTGGAAGGTTTACCTTATCGTTGCAACACACTCCCAGGAAAGGCGGGGTGTATGCGCCGAAAACCTTGATGCGGCGACACCGTAGCATAATAAGAAAGGTGGGCATATGCTGACACTCACACTGTCACTGTCACTATTTTTCAGAGCGCTTCGCCCCGCCTTTCCAACCAGCCGAAAGGTCTATCCCCGAGCCGCCGGCGCTAATGGGCGCCCTCCCTCTTGAGGACGACACGCACCGTCTTGAAGAGGATGACGATGTCGAGCCACAGGTTCCAGTTCTTCACATACCAGGAGTCGAGGGCTATCCGGTAACTGTTGCTCGTGTTGCTCCTGCCCGAGACCTGCCAGAGGCCCGTGATGCCCGGCTTCGTCAGCAGGATTGCTTCACATTGACCTCCGATCTCCCTGACCTCCCTCGGCAGATACGGCCTGGGTCCCACCAGGCTCATTTCGCCCCTGATCACGTTGAAGATCTGCGGCAGCTCGTCGAAAGACGTCTCCCTCAGGAACCTCCCGATCGCCGTGATGCGCGGGTCATCCCTGAGCTTCCAGTACTGTTCGAATTCCGTCCGTGCCCCGGCGTCCTTCTCGAGAAGCTCCGACAGCCTCTCCTCGGCGTCTCCATACATCGTCCTGAACTTGTAACACCGGAACGTCCTGCCTCCCTGCCCCACCCTCTTCTGGACGAAAATGGCCGACCCCTTCGAATCGAGCCTGATCAGCAGGGCGATCAGGAGCATCGGGACGAACAGCAGCGGAAGCAGAAGGATGGAAACGACGACGTCGAAACAGCGTTTCACGAGGACATTGAGCGGCTTGGCGAGATTGTTCTTCACCTCGAGCACGATGGCCTGTTCCTGGAAGAAATGCTGGAGGCTCGTACCGAGAACAGCGATGCCGTGCATGTCGGGGACGAAAAGGATGCGTTCCACCCTGTGCTGAAGACGGTTGATCAGGTCATGGAGCTTCTCCTTGTCCTCTCCCGGCAGGGCGATGAATACGTCTGAAATGGCGCATCTCTGCAGGTAGTTCATCACCTTGTCGAGACCGCGGCGGACCTTGATGCCGTCGATCCTCGTGCCGACGACAAGGGGATCATCATCCACGAAGCCGATGACCTCATACCCGTAATTCGGCTCCTTTTTCAGGGCCCTCATAACGAGTTTTCCCGTGTCCCCGGCCCCTATGATAAGCACTTTACGCCTGAAAAGGCCCATCGATCTCAGGATCTTCTTCGACAGGATCCTGGCCAGCGGCAGCAGAGCGAACGCGACGCATCCCATGAGAAAAACGACGGTCCTCGAAATATGGCCGCTCAGTTGCCCGATCGAGACGATCGTGAATATCCCGATCGTCGAAAAGAAGGTCACCTTCCAGACGCCCTTGATCTCGTCCCAGAAGGAGAGGCGTTCCGTATAGAGGCCCTCGCGGTAGAAAAAGAAAAGCCATACAAGGAATATCCACCACGTCGTCATGAAACTGCCGAAGGGAAATTCCGGAGGGAAGTAGGGATAGACAAGGGGCAGGATAAAGGTTCTTATAAACACTGCGAGCTGGAAACTCATGAGGAGGCTGACGATGTCGACAACGGCTATGGCTGCCACCTCAGAGATATACTGAAAGCGTGAGAATGCCTGAGTCTTCTTCATGGTCCTGAAAATGGAGGAGCCCGACAGGGCGCCTCCGGGCCGGAGACCCTGTTCAGCCTGCCGATTCGTCTGATGTGCTGCTGCCGGCACAGGTGTCCTGTTCAGGGAAATTAACCGCCGATCTTCGACATGTCTTTCAGGTGCGAGAATCCATCCTCCCGGCCGATTGAGTGACCCTGGGGCTTGATTTCGACGGCGAGCCGGAGCATCCGCTCTATCTCCTCATCCGGGACGCCGCTCCGGAGCGGCGTCTTCAGGTCAATCTCCGTTTCAGAAAAAAGGCAGGGCCTCAGCTTCCCGTCGGCAGTCAGCCTCAGGCGGTTGCAGCTGCCGCAGAAGTGATGTGTCAAAGCGCTGATGAACCCGACGACCCCGCGGGCGTTTTCGAACCTGAAATACCGGGCCGGGCCGGCCTTGCGGACCCTGACCGGCATGAGGGGACCGACACGGGAAAGCCTCTCCCTGATTTCCTCTATGGAGATGTATTTCTCCTCGCTCCAGAAATCGCGCGCCCCGATCGGCATGAATTCAATGAACCGGACGTGATAGGGCAATGTCTTCGTCATGTTTGCGAAGTCCTCGATTTCATCATCGTTGAACCCGCGGATCGGGACCATGTTGATCTTGACCGGCATCAACCCCGACCTCTCCGCTTCGTCGATGCCTTCCATGACGAGGGACTTTTCCCCTCCCCTTGTCATCTCCCGGAACCGGTCGTCCCTCAGCGTGTCGAGACTGATGTTCACTCTTCTCAGCCCTGCCGCGGCGAGGGGCCGTGCAAACTGCTTCAGGAGCATCCCGTTCGTCGTGAGGCTCACATCCTCGATGCCTTCCGTTGCAGAAACGGCTTCAATGAGGTGGACGAGATTTCGCCTGATGAGGGGCTCGCCGCCGGTGATCCGGATTTTTCTTACCCCCAGCCGGGCGGCGACGCGGACGATACGGACGATCTCTTCATAGCTGAGGATGTGGCGATGGGAGACGGGCTTCACACCCTCGGAGGGCATGCAGTAAATGCACCGAAGGTTGCAGCGGTCGGTCACGGAGATTCTCATGTAGTCGATCACCCGCTCAAAGGAATCCCGTATCATCGGCTTTCACCTCCGCTGGACCACTGGGTCCGCAACACTCTTCTCAGCTCTTCTTCTTCGGCTTCGCCTGGGGAGCGGCCTTCGGAAGGATTTCGGCGATCTTTTTCTCGGCCAGTTCAGCCTCGTGAGACTTCGGGTATTTCTCGATGAGCCGCTCGAGGATCACCTTTCCCGTCTTCTTGTCGCCCATTTCGATGAAGGAATACCCCTGCTTCAGCATGGCGCCCCTCGCCTTGTCATGGGAGGGGTACTTCTTCAGGAACGTCTCATAGGCGAGAATGGCATCTTCATACTTCTTCTCACTGTAATACGTTTCGCCCGTCCAGAAATAGGCGTTCGGCGCCATGGCATGCTTGGGATGGTCCTTCGTCAGTTTTTCGAATTTTGCACGGGCCTCTGCATATTTCTTGCCCTTTAAATCGGCATGGGCGTCGTCGTACATCTTCTGGGGGTCGGGCTGACCTGCGGGCGGTTTCGCCTTTGCCGCTTCACCCTCCTTGGGCTGAGGGGGCTCCGGCTTTGCCGGGATCTCCTTCTTGTCGGCCCCCGGTGCCGTCGTTCTTCCCTTGAGGTCCTTCACCTCGTTTTCGAGGGCCGTGATGCGCGACTGGTGAACATCACGCTCCGCAAGGAGCTCCTTGATGGTCTTGTCAATATAATAACGGTGCTCCTCGAACCTTCCCTTGAGGGCCTGGACCTCTTTCGAGAGGTCCGACGTTTGTGTCAGAATGTTTGATTGACCCTCTTTCATCGCATTCAGGGAATACTCCTTTGCCACACCCTCGGTTCTTTCCTTCAGCGCGCTGATGTCCTTCGCCATGTCACGCTGGTTGTTCCTGAGCTGGGCAAGCTCCTTCTTCATCGCCTGGGACTCCACCTGGACGGACGACACGTTCGAACTGACGCTGTCCACATCGGACGTCGTGGCGCAGCCTGCCGTCATGACGGCCACCCCCAAGAGAACAAGCAGCATCAGGAAAGACCGTGAACGGACCAACGACATCAACGTCCCTCCTTCAGGATGACGAAATGGGCGCGGCGGTTCTTCGCCCAGCAATCCTCGGAAGCGGTGGTGCAGAAGGGTTTTTCCTCGCCGTAACTGACGGTCTCGATGCCGGCCGAGGGTATACCGAGAGCGACGAGGAACTGCTTCGCCGCCTGGGCCCTGCGGTCCCCGAGGGCGAGGTTGTATTCATTGGTCCCACGGTCGTCGCAGTGTCCTTCGACGACGACTTTCAGGCTCCTGTTCTTCGAAAGCAGAGATGCCAGTTCCTTGAGACCCGGCTTCGCATCCTCGCGGATGTCATACTTGTCATAATCGAAGAAGATGTCCTTCACCCTTTTCTGGATTTCCTCCGGCGCTTCCTGGAGACCTTCCCGTTGGTCCGTCTGGAGCTGCCTCTCTCCTATGCCCTCCCGCTGCAGGTCCCTCGCCGTTCCCGTGTCTCCGGGAGCCGACTCTCTCCCCTCCTGTTTCATCCTGTCCGCATCCGTCTTGTCCTGAATAAGAGGCTGCTCGGGCGGCGAGGCGATCTTTCTCTGGGTGCATCCCGTGATGATAAAAATACCCACAATGACCCAGACAATGGTAAGGAGATGTTTCATCATTCATCCTCCGCGCTGTTTTGTTCCCGCATCGTGTCCTGAAACACTGTGAACCGGCCGATCCGGGTGGTGCGTTATCAAGCTTAATTTAGCAGATATCACTATTCTGTGCAACAATTGACTCGTCCCAAGGAGTGAGGTATTATTATCACAAATGCACAGGAATTACCTGCATTCCCTTGTCGTCAAACTGATCCTGCTGATCGGCGGGATCATGCTCGTCGTCGGACTCGTCCTCACCTATCTCTTTATGCGGCAGAACCCCGAGATCAGCCTCATGGAAGTGCTCCCCTACGGCATCCTGTTTATCGCAGCCCTGTCGGCCCTCCTCTGCATCGTGCTCTATCAGGTCATCATGCGGCCCCTCGCCCTGCTCGTGGACGG
Organism: uncultured Nitrospiraceae bacterium; assembly: GCA_963705105.1. GTDB lineage: Bacteria > Nitrospirota > Thermodesulfovibrionia > Thermodesulfovibrionales > Dissulfurispiraceae > CAVPIW01. The sequence goes on from CAVPIW010000007.1 coordinate 289,941, forward strand.
GATGAACAGGCTTTCAAAGGGAGAACTCGATTACCGCATCCAGGCGGCGGGAAAAGACGAGATCGGCATGCTGGCCGAGTCGTTCAATGCCATCGCTGAACAGCTGAAACGCGACAGGGAAAAGATGGATTTCTGGACGAAGAGCCTCGAGGACGAGGTCCAGAGAAAGACCACGGAGATCGTCCGCGCCCAGGACCAGCTCATCAATGCCGAAAAGCTCGCCTCCCTCGGACGGATGGCCGCCGGCGTCGCTCACGAGATCAACAACCCCCTGACGGGCATCATCACCTTTGCGCACCTGATGCTGAAGCGGACACCTCCCGAGAAAAAGGACGACATCGAGGACCTGGCCGTCATCATTCAGCAGGCGGAACGGTGTTCAAAGATCATCAAGGGCCTCCTGGGATTCTCACGCAAAGCCGTCGCCGAAAAGAGGAGCGTCAGCATCAACGAGCTCATCGAAAACACCCTCACGATGGTCAAGAACCAGACGAAGTTCTACAACATCATCTTCGACATCAGGCTCGACAGGTCCCTCCCGGAGATCGTCGTCGATCCCAACCAGATTCAGCAGGTTTTCCTCAACCTGCTTCTCAACGCCGCCGATGCGCTCGAGGAAAAAGGCACGATAACGATCGCATCGAGAGTCATTGTCGAGCGGAACAGCAGGCTGATCGAACTCGAATTCACCGATACCGGCCCGGGCATTCCGGAGGAGATACTCGGGAAGATATTCGAGCCCTTCTACACGACGAAGCCGACGGGCAAGGGTACCGGTCTCGGCCTTGCCGTGAGCTATGGCATCATCCGGAAACACGGAGGCCAGATTTTCGTCAAGACGGCCCCGGGAAAGGGAGCGAGCTTCTTCATCCGCCTCCCCATGAGCTCCGAATAATTTGATGTCCGCAGGACGGATGTGGTTTAATCTCTCAGTCCTATGAGAAGGCGGGACAAAGTGCTCTGAAAAAAACAGTGTCAGTGTCAGTGTGAGTGTCAGCAGAAGGTTCACCTTTTTTTCAACCGTGAGCCTGACATGATCCTTATGGGAAGGCAAAGGTTTCGCAGCACCAAGACTTTTCGGCAGCTTCGGCCCGCCTTTCCGGAGTTCCCATTGCGGCAATCAGGTTAAAACCCTTCGGTGAGGTGGAACGACTGTGGATAAGAAAATACGGGTGCTCGTCATCGACGACGAGGCGATCATACGCATGAGCTGCAAGAGGGCGCTCCCCAGCGATGAGTACGATGTGGATATCGTCGATTCCGGAGAGGCCGGAATCACCCTCTATGACACGCATCCCTACGACATCGTGCTCGTCGATCTCAAAATGCCCGGCATGGACGGCCTGCAGGTGCTCGAAACGATCAAAAAGAAGAACAGCCGTCAGAAGGTGATCATTATGACCGGCTACAACACGGCCGAACTCATCGTGGAATCTCTCTCATCGGGGGCGTCTCATTTCATCGAGAAGCCCTTTGCGCCCGATCTGCTCCATGACCGCATCAGGGAAGTGCTCGCAAGCTCGTAGGCTTACCTTATGGTTAATGTATGGTTAATGGGGACAGCGCCCTATTTATCTTGATCTGCAATGCACGTGATTGTTCATCAGGCAATAGGCCCAGATGCCCAGAGAATATTTCCGGCTGTATAGCGTCAGCCAATCCAGATACCGGAGGAAATCGTCATCACTGTCAAAGACCCTCTGGCGGTAGTTGTCCCGCTGCGCGATGTGATGAGGATATCCGACTGCAACCGCTCTTGCTATTCTCGTTATGGTTCAATGCTATGGCACCACACCCCGTTTGTCAATAAATGGGCGCTGTCCCTATTTATCCCAATGCGCGCGTGACGCGCCGCTTTTTGGCTGTTGGGGCGCGTCGTTGTCGTGGTGCAGGCAAAAAAGCGTTATTTTCGGCTTTGCAGCATTGATCAAATGACACGCGGATCGCGAGCACAATGAAAGAGGCCCGCTACGATAATGTGGTCATTCTTTACCGTGAAGTAGACAGCGTAAGGGAATCTTCTGAGCAAACAACGCCGAAATTCATTATGAACTTTTCGATAAAGGAGGGGCTGACGCGAGATATAACCGACGCAGGAATAGAACATGCGAAGGAAATCTTCGCCGAGTCCCGGTGCTTTCGTTTCGTACCAAGAAAAGCCGCTGATAGCATCATCTTCGACTTCAGGTAAGAAACGAAGAGTATATGTCATTTTCTCTCTTCGATTCTCGCACGAAGATCATCGAGGGAGAGGAGGATGCCAGGGACAGCCTCATATCGCTTAAGGCGTGCATCAAGCTCTGCTTTATGGCTTTCAGGCATGGGGATGGACGCTTCATCCGCAGAAATGCTATCCCACAGATCTTCGACCAGCAAAATTTTTTCAGGTATGCTCAGCTTTGAGATTTCAGGAAGGTCTTTTACTCGCATGAACACCTCCTTTGTTTTTATTATGTAATCCTATCATTTTGATGCTAAATTAACAACGGCTATGCGAACAGCGATCAACCGACATTAATGGGGACAGCGCCCTATTTATCTTGATCTGCGCGGTCTGCCTCGCGGCAAGGCAGTCAACACCCGGCCGAGCACCTGCTCCATTTTCCTTTCAAACGCCTCATCCCCACAGGGACGACCTGTCCGTGTACACTGCCGTATCTCGTCAACTAATTCAGGTTCCTCCGTCTCCCTCAAGTATCCCGACCAATCTTTGATCCTCCCGACAAGATAGCAGTCATCAGAAAGCACAGGGTCAGCATGTCCCTTCACATGCGCCCCCGCGCTCGACCAGCGGTATTGATCCGCTTTTAAGACGATCCCGGCTTTCACCGGATTATTCTCCACATATCGCACAGCCGCATAGAGATGCCGTTCATCCAGAACGCACGAGTAAAACCGCCCCTGCCAGAGATGTCCCCTTTGATCTTGCTTCGTGTTGATGTGCTGCGAATATCTCATATGAAGTGTGTTGAAGGTCTTTGCCAGGGCATCATCTTCATGAGGGACGGCAATGAAGTGCACATGATTGTTCATCAGGCAATAGGCCCAGATGCTCAGAGAATATTTCCGGCTGTATAGCGTCAGCCAATCCAGATACCGGAGGAAATCGTCATCACTGTCAAAGACCCTCTGGCGGTAGTTGCCCCGCTGCGTGATGTGGTGAGGATATCCGACTGCAACCGCTCTTGCTATTCTCGGCATGGTTCAATGCTATGGCACCACACCCCGTTATGTCAATAAATGGGCGCTGTCCCTCTTTATTCCCCGATACCGGAGGAAATCGTCATCACTGTCAAAGACCCTCTGGCGGTAGTTGCCCCGCTGCGTGATGTGGTGAGGATATCCGACTGCAACCGCTCTTGCTATTCTCGGCATAGTTCAATGCTATGGCACCACACCCCGTTATGTCAATAAATGGGCGCTGTCCCTAATTATGCGCAGTCCCAAGCCAAGCTAGAAATAAGTGATGCGAAGAATTGCAGCCAGTCCATAGTATCCCCGTGTCTTTGGCCCCTAACGCAGAGTTGTGCCGCGCCGCCACCGCAACAACAGGAAACGGCGCGCCGTCCCCGGCGTCGGCACGAACGACGTGTTATGCCGCTTATTGACTTGGTTTACAGCGAGCATGCAGCGCCCTTAAGAATTTTCTTGCGCCTACCAAACAGTTCGCCACAAACTCTCGGTCAAGTTCATACCGCCCAAGAACGTTTTCTTTGCGCGGATCTTTGTATCCTTTTCGGTGTTTGAAAGCATTAATGGTTTTGCGGAGTTCCTCTACTTCCTTGCTACCGGGAAGCTCATCAAGCTTGATACTGTAGTGACTCTCTATCAGTCTGTGTAAGTCGTCTCGCTTTAAATCCCAAACCAACCGCAGTTTGTTCTTCTTCAATGGCTCCTTCGAGAAGGGCACCACTCCCAGACTGGATAGCTCCCACTCCACGAGGCTGTTTATTTCGTTTAAGGCGGCTCGCATTGCGAGACTTTCACTAGTTCGCGGACTGAAGAACGCATTGGCTTCTTCGTCTGGGTCTTTAAACCCTCCCGTTTGGGCACGCGAGATCAGGTCTCCATACTCGCTGTCTACTGAACGGTACACCCGTTCGAGGAAGGACTTCATCTCGTTTAATTCGATATCAATTGAAATCAGCGATCCCATTTCATGCTGAGGCATAACAATGAGTTAAGCGGGTTCCCCGCTTGAACGATTGGTTGGGAGTCACTCTGTCCGAATGTCAAGGGCTACCCCCTGTATTTTTCTCCTGCGGAGGATCAGCGGCAAAAAGATGTTATTTGAAGTGCAGCCTCTATCGTGTCCGGCCCAAGGTCTTGACCCTCCGGCCAGCCGATACCGTTAAAGAACAGACCCACTTGCCTGAAGTATGTCTCGTCTTCAAGTCGCTTGAAAAAATCACCTCTGATATAGGGAGTTACATCAAAGACACCGCAGACCCCGTCTGAAAAAACAATCTCGACTTTTTTCCCTTCAATGGGTTTTACGCTTGTCACTTTCTTCATCATCACTCCAAATCACTCTAATGGTTTTATGGGCATAGGATTTTGCCCGCTCACCGCAAGGCGCCAATCTGTCATAAGGTCCTCCCGATGAATCTCAATCCACGCCTGAACCAGCCTCTGTTTGTTCTTGGGTATGCTTCCTTCGAGAACCTCACCATCTGCGATTGAAAAAACGGCGTCATCTTCTCCATAAGATGCGTGGAAATGCGGCAACTTGTGCTTCTTGTTGTCGTAAAAATACATATAAATGATTATTCCGAAGAACATTGAGATTGTCGGCATCATTCTCCTTTTATCAATATTATACATGAGACCGTCGCTCTTCATATCACGCTGAAAGGTCATGCTGTCCATCCATCGACGTCCGGACAAGTTGGTTTTATTGGCAACGTGGAAATCGAGCAGGGTTGCGACGACAGCGTGTCTGCTACGTGCTGTTTCTCGTCAGGTGCACGACCGATTCGACATGGTAGGTCTGGGGAAAGAAGTCGACCATTCTCGCCGATTGGACGGTGTAACGCACTGAGAGTTTCTTCAGGTCTCTTGCGAGTGTCGGGGGATTGCACGAGACATAGACGATCCTTTCCGGTTCCATGGCGAGGACTGTCTGTATGACACGCTTTGTGAGACCCGTCCTCGGCGGATCGAGGATGAGCACATCAATCCCTTCGGGGACCTGAAGACTCTCTGCCGCAGTCCTGACAAATCTGCAGTTCCCGATTCTGTTTCGCCTGCAGTTTCTGCGGCCGTCCCCGACGGCTTGGCTGTTTTCTTCGACGGCGATGACACGCAGGGCCTCGCGGGAGAGGGGAAGGGAAAAATTCCCCGCGCCGGCGTAGAGATCGAGGACCGACTTGCCCGTGAGGGGAGACAATTCCTGCAGGAGCGTCCTGATGAGGTCCCCGTTGAGGTCCCAGTTGCTCTGAAAGAAGGCGGCGCCGGAAAATGCGAAGACCAGCCCGTCCAGCCGGAGCTGCGATCGTTCCGCCCCGAGGGTCAGCCGATTACCGGCGGCGGTCGCGATCGTAACTCCCGCCAGGCCTGCGTCTATCAGACGGCGGGCCAGGTCCCTGAACATCGCCGGGATTGCACTGCTTTATCCGGCACTTTCAGGAAGCAGATGACTCCTTCACCCGCAGACAGGTGGAGTTCGAAGGGCGGGACGTCCCCTGTGCTCATCTCTTTGAGAACCGGTCCGACCACTGACAGAGAATCATTGATTTCGCGGCTCATGAGGAGACAGTGACTGACCGGGACGAGTTCCCGTGTATTTTCTCGGAAAAAACCGATCTCGGCAGCGGCGGTCTTGAATTGACCACGGTACCGGTGATGCCACGGGGGACCCGTGAGGGAGGGTAAAAGCTCCGTATGGATGCCCGCGATCCGGGCGAGGCAGTCGCGCAGCACCTGCTCTTTCATCGCGACCTGCTCGCGATATTCGATATACTGAAACTGACAACCGCCGCAGATCCCGAAATAAGGGCAGGGAGGTGTGACCCTGAAGGGAGAGGCTTCGATGACCCTTGTCACCGTCGCCCGCGAAAAGTCCCTCCGCTCTTCATCGATCTCAGCTTCGACCGTTTCGCCGGGGATGGCCCCCCTTACAAGGATGACCTTGCCCCCCTTACGAAGCTGCGCCTGACCCCCACTGCCGTCAGGCGACCTTGCGAGGCAGTAGCCGCCGTAGACGGGGATTTCGGTCCTGACAGTCAGGAAGGGGTCATTTCCGCTCAAGAATCTGCTTGATCGTCGCCTTGAGCTGCGTGAGGTCCGATGACTTCACGACGTAGGCATCGGATACCCAGACGGAGAAGTCGTCCCGGTAATCGTACGCGGTGAGCATGATGATCGGCGTGGCGGCACGCTTTTCCTTCATCGCCCGGAGCACCTGGATCCCGTCCATTTCGGGCATCAGGATGTCGAGAGTCACGATGTCGGGATTTTCCCTGTCGAAGAGGTCAAGCGCCTCCAGCCCCGAATTGGCGGTGACGACCGTGTAGCCCTCATCCTCCAGCTCTGCCTTGTAAAGTTTCAGAATGTTCTTCTCATCATCGACAACAAGTACCTTCATGCAGCAACCTCCTGTATCGGTAGATAGATCCTGAAAGTCGTCCCCTTGCCCCAGGTACTGGTCACGTCCATCCTCGCCCCGTGTTCCTCGACGATCCTCTTGGTGATGGAGAGACCAAGCCCCGTTCCCGTCGGCCTGGTCGTGAAAAAGGGATCGAAGATGCGGCACAGGTCGTCGGCCCTGATGCCGCACCCGGTGTCGGAGATTTCGATGACCGCCTCGGTCCGCGTAAAGTTGCCCGATCCGTTGCCGGCGACCCTGTCGGTGCGGTATGCGCTGATCGCGATGCGTCCGTTGTCCGTGGCCTGATTGGCGTTTGTCACGATGTTGATGATCACCTCCCTGAATCTGTCCGGATCGACGGACACGGTGAATGTCCGGGGCACTTCCCCGACGAGGACGTTTCCCTTCTCATGCACTGCAGGTTCGAGAAGGTTGACGACATCATTGATGAAGCCTGCGACGTCCACGTCACGGACCTGCATGCGCCCGCTCCTGACGAAACTGAGGGTATCATTCAGGATCCCCTCGAGGCGGGTGACCTCATCGACGACTATTTTCGCATACTCCCTGAGCTCCCTGTTGAGACTCCGTTCGAGTCTCCGGGCAAACCCCCCGATGGACAGGAGCGGGTTTCTGATTTCATGGGCCACCCGTGCCGCCATTTCGCCGAGGGCGGCCATCCTTTCGGCAGCGGCCACCTGTTCCCGCAGTTTCCTTATCTCCGTGACGTCGCGTACGATGTGGACGGTGCCTGTCAACTCGCCCGCCTTGCTGATGATCGGCGAGCTCGACACGAGATGCGTCTCGCCCGGGCGGATGAAGTCATCGACCTCCTCAATGAAGGGCTCCCTCATGGATATGGTCCTGAGGTGCGGGCAACGCTCCCAGGGTTCATGCAACCCGTGGAACACCTCGTAACATTTCCTGCCGATAATGTCTGATTCCTCCTTGCCGAGCCCCTCCAGCACGGCCCGGTTCACCTTCCTGATCGTGAAATCGGATCCGATGATGTAGACGAAATCCGAGATCGACTCGAAGATGTTTTCCAGCTCCTGCTCAGCCTGGGCAACCTGCTCGAAAAGGCGCGCGTTCTCGACGGCCGACGCGATCTGGTCGGTGAATCCCTTCAGGAACTCCATATCGTTGGCAGTGATCTGCCTCTTCGAGTAGAGATTGTCGACCCAGAGGATGCCGATCACCTTGTCCCGGGAGATAAGGGGAACGACTGCATAGGCTGTCGTCCCCAGATACTGGATCAGAATCCCGTCGGAGAAAGGCTCCGCATTGACGTCCGTCACATTGAAAGCCCTCTTCTCCCTTGCCGCCTTCGTGAGAATGGTATTTGTGTCGAGACCGATCTCCAGGGTACTGCACAGCCTTTCCATGAAGGAGTCCTTCCGGAGGGGGCTTCTTTCGATCTCCCTCATCAGGGAATGGAGGTCCTTCCTCTCCATGGACAAGCGCGACCAGATCTCCCAGGCCTCTTCGTGACTCGACGGTCCGACCCCCATCGCCCCCCTGAGGATGCCCCTGCCCTCGTCGACGAGGAAAAGAATGGCCCTGTTGAACCCGAGACCGTCTCCCATGGTGACGGCCGTCAGCACCATTCTCAGGAGCTTGTCCAGTTCCAGCGTTCCCCTCATTGCCGATGCGATAAAGAAGAGCCTCGAGAGTTCGTCGCTCTTTCTCATCAACTCCTTTTCGATCCTCTTGCGCTCCGTGACGTCCCGGGAGATGCCGCTGATGCCGATAATCGCCCCCTGGGTGTTCCTGACCGGCGAGAGGGTCACGGTGACGTCGATAATCCTTCCATCGGCCGCTTTTCTGATCGTCTCGATATCCTTGATGACCTCTCCCCTGCTCACGCTCTCCATATATTCCCTTTCGACATCCATGATGAAATCGGGCACGAAGGGGAGAAATGTCCCGATGACCTCATCGGCCGCGAAGCCGTAGATCTTCTCGGCGCCCTTGTTCCAGGACGTGATGATTCCCGACAGGTCGCTCACGACGATGGCGTCGGCGGAGTTTTCGATGAGCCCTTCCAGGTATTTCTTCAGCTCCTCAACCTCTCTCCTTGCCTCGCCCGCTTCCTCCTCCCGCTTCTGAGACTCGGACCGTCGCACGCATCTGTCAGCGGCGAGGGCCGCGATCGAGGTCACGTCGCTGAGGACATCCATATCATCATCGGTGAAATCGAGGGGTGCGCCGTCAGGTCCCTTCCTGCCGGAGAGCTCAAGGGTGCCGGCGGTCCGATCACCGGCCTTCAGAGGCGCGCATACGCTGCCGCCGGATTTCACAACCGGTCCTTCGGTGCAAGCCGGGCCCTTTTCCTCCATATCTCCGGTGACGCCGAAGGACGCCCTGACTCTGAAGACATCTCCCTCGGCGACGCGGATTATGCATCCTGATGCGCCGAACAACGCCGCTGCTTCCATTGCCATTTTTCGGAGGGCTTCATCGGGGTCCGCCGCCTCGACGGCCAGGCGCACGAGACTGAGAAGCGCCGCAGTGCGGTTTTCGAGAGGCCCGCGCGATCCCCGGGAAGACTTCATGCTCCGGCAAGCCTCTGATAGAGATCTCCGTAGAGACGTGCCGAACGGGACCAGGAAAAGTCCTGATCCATGGCGTTCAGGACGATCTTCCGCCACGCAGGCCTCGCTTTTCTGAAGACACAGATCGCCTTTTTGACTGTCCCCAGCAGGGCCTCCGGGGCGTATTCCCTGACGAGGAACCCTGTCCCTTTCACGTCTTCGAACAGCTCATCACAGAAGAGAATTTCGGCCTGGCCCGACACATCGCTGATAGTGTCCGAGAGGCCGCCCGTCATCGTCGCCACCGGTATGGACCCGTACCTCATGGCGATGAGCTGACCCAGGCCGCAAGGCTCATAACGGGAGGGCATAAGAAAGATATCCGAGCCGGCGTAACAGAGATGGGCCAGCGGTTCATTGAATCCGAGAGACATGTGCATGGCGCCGGGGAATTTTTCGCTCAGATCTGCGAGCCGCCTCTGGTAGATGTCTTCTCCCTTGCCGAGCACGACGAACTGCGCTCCGGCCCGCATCAATGCGGGCATGACATCGATCAGCAGCTCGATGCCCTTCTGACTCGAAAGTCTCCCGATGAAGCAGAGCAGGGGCCCCTCCGAATCCCTGAGACCGGTGCTCGCCCGGAGCTCCTGCCGGCAGGCTTCCCTGCCCGACAGGTCACCGGATGAAAAAGACGCCGGCAGGTGCGCATCCGTCAGCGGGTTCCATTCGCTGTCGTCGATGCCGTTCAGAATGCCCGTGAGCTCGCGGGACCTTTTTCTGAGCACCCCGTCGAGACCGAAGCCGAACTCGGGCGTCAGGATCTCCCGCGCATAGGTCGGGCTGACCGTCGTCACAGAGTCTGCCGCGACGATGCCCGCCTTCAGGAAATTGACGTTCCCGTAAAATTCGACCGCACCGGGGTGAAAGTGGTCCCAGCCGAGACCGGCGATATCCATGACCGACGGCGGGAACAGGCCCTGATACCCGAGGTTGTGGATGGTCATGACGGTCTTCGCCTTCCTGAAGGCGCCGTCACCGCGGTACGCCGTCTTCAGATAATAGGGGATGAGACCCGTCTGCCAGTCGTTGCAGTGGATGATGTGGGGGGAAAGGCGCAGTATCCTGCAGATCTCGAGGACGCCCCGTGAAAAGACGATGAATCGTTCGGCATTGTCGGGGTAATCGCCGAGGGCCGTTCCGTAGAGCTCTTCCCTTCCGAAGAGATCGTCGTTTTCGACAAAAAAGACGCGCCCGCCGACGATGGTCCCTTCGTCTGACGGGCCGGACCCGTACTTTTCGGTCCGCAGCGTGTAGACTCCGCACCGCCTCGTCACAGGACCGGCAGGGATGTCAAGGGTGACACCCGTATCCCTGAGCCGGTCTCCGACGGCTTCCCTTGTCGATTTATAGAGGGGGACCATGAGGAACGCATCGAGGCCGGCTTTCCTGTATTCCCTGAAGAGAGTGCCCGCGACGTCTGCAAGGCCGCCCGTCTTCGAAAAGGGGACCGCCTCCGGGGAGGCGATGACGATTCTCATATCTTCGCTTCTCTCATGAATTTCGTCGCCTCTTCCGGCGTGGTCGGGTTGATGTAGAAACCCGATCCCCACTCGAACCCGGCCATTCTCGTCAGCTTCGGCATGATCTCGATGTGCCAGTGGTAGTAGTCATTGATTTCGTCCTTGAACGGCGACGTATGGATGATGAAGTTATAGGGGGGAGCATCGAGCACCTTGTCGATCTGCCTGAGGACCCTCTGGAGAATCTCGGCAAGGCTGGTGAAACTCTTGTCCGGCGGCGAGAAGGAGGATTCGTGACTCTTCGGGAGAATCCACGTTTCGAAGGGTTCCCGGGGAGCGAAGGGCGATATGGCCACGTAGCGGTCGTTCTCGTAGATGACCCGTTTGTCCGCGCCCAGCTCCTGGCTGATGATGTCGCAGAAAATGCAGCGGTCCTTGCTCTCGAAATATTTCTTCGATGTCTCCATCTCGACCTGCACGATCCTCGGAACGATCGGCAGGGCGATCAGCTGGCTGTGCGTATGTTCAAGGGAGGAGCCCGCCACCTCGCCCTCATTCTTGAAGATGAGGACGTACTTCAGCCTGTTGTCCTTCTTGAGGTCCGTCAGTCTCTGATGATAGGCCCAGAGCACGTCCTCGACGGCCCGCTGCGGCACCGTCGCAAGGGAGAGCTGATGATCGGGAGTTTCGATGATGACCTCATGGGCGCCGACGCCGTTCATCATGTCGAAGACGCCCTCGCCGCGCTTGCTCAGCTCCCCGTGTATCTGCAGGGCCGGGAATTTGTTGGGCACCACCCTGAGGGTCCAGCCCGGGGAATTGGGCGGTGTGCTCGCCGGCCTGAAGGCGACGATTTCGGGAGTCGTCGTATGTTCATTGCCCGGGCAGAAGGGACAGAAACCGCCGGCCCTCCTTTTCTGCGAGGGGGAGATGAAATCGGTCGGCCGCTTCCCGCGCTCGATAGAGATGATCACCCACCTTCCTGAAATCGGGTCTTTTCTCAGCTCAGGCATGTTTCCTCCTTGTATGAAGCCGCAGATCCATGTCGGTATTCATGACGTCCGGGATTGGGACGGCTTACAAAACCCGCCCGTTTTGGGTATTATTATAAGTCGGCTCTGAAATTCTAATAATTATACCACTATGAAGCCAACTTTTCATGCGAACCCTGTGAACGATCCCTACGACGATCCGGCCGTTTTTGTCCGTATTTTGAGGGAGAAAAGGGCACTTCTCTTCGATCTCGGCGACATCGGGAGTCTCGGGCTCGGCCATATCCAGAAGATCACCGACATCTTCGTCACCCACATGCACATCGACCATTTCATCGGCTTCGACACCGTCCTGAGGGCGAACCTGAGAAGGACCGTCCCCCTCCGTGTCTACGGCCCTGACCCGATCATCGGCTGCGTCGCGGGGAAGCTGAAGGGCTACACCTGGAACCTGATCCGGGACTATCCCCTGAGGATCGAGGTCTTCGGGATCAGTCCCGGCATGCTGCATCACGCCGGCTTCCATGCAGAGAATGCCTTCGAACAGGTCGACCATCCCCCGGTTCCTTTCGATGGGACCCTTCTGCAGGAGGTGATGTTCACCGTGAGAGGTCTCGTCCTGTCCCACCAGATCCCCGTTGTTGCCTATGCGATGGAGGAGGGATGCCACATCAACATCCACAAGGCGGCCCTCGACGAGATGGGCCTTCCCGTCGGTCCCTGGCTCTCCGATCTGAAACGGGCTGTCCGTGAGGGAGCGCCGGGAGACAGTACGTTCTTTGTGGACGGCAGGAGTCTCGCTCTCGATGCGCTGAGGCGCGTCGTCAGCATATCGAAGGGACAGAAGATCTCCTACGTCATGGATGTGTCGCCGACGGAAGAGAATATCGGCAGGATCATATCCTTTGTGCAAGGATCGGACATACTCTTCTGCGAGGCCTATTTCCTTGGCAGGGACAGCGACAGGGCGATGGCGCGCCATCACCTGACAGCGGAGACAGCCGGGTGGATCGCCCGGAAAGCCGCCGTCGGATCGCTCGAAATCATGCATTTTTCTCCAAAGTACCGCGACTGCCCCGATGACATTTATGCCGAGGCGGAGAGGGCGTTCACCGGCAGCGCGGCGGAGGTCCGATGAAAAGAGACGCCATTCTCGTTACAAATGACGACGGCGTGCATGCGCCGGGACTCATCGCCCTGTTCAAGGCGATGAAGGATCTCGGTGACGCCTTCGTCGTCGCCCCCGACAGGGAGCGGAGCGCTGTCGGCCACGCCCTGACGCTCCACCGGCCCCTGAAGGCGGAGGAGCTCCGTGAAAACGTTTACAGCGTCAACGGGACGCCGACGGATTGCGTCGCCCTCGGCATTCACAAGGTGCTCCCGCGGAAGCCCTTCCTCGTGGCCTCCGGCATCAACAGGGGTGCAAACCTGGGCGACGACATCACCTATTCCGGAACGGTCTCCGCCGCCATCGAGGGGACGATCCTCGGTGTGCCGTCCTTTGCCATTTCCCTCGTCGGGGACAAGCCCTATCATTACGAAACAGCCGTTCCCTATGCCGTTGAGGTCGCGCGCTACATCCTCGAAAAGTCCCTGCCCTTCGACACCCTGCTCAATGTGAATGTCCCGAACATCGCGAAGGACCAGGTGAAGGGCATCAAGTTCACGCGGCAGGGAAAGCGTGTCTACGATAACGCCATACAGGAGATCTACTCACCCTGGGGAGACAAGCACTATTGGATCGGCGGCGGCCAGCCGTACTGGGAGCAGGGCGAGGACATGGACATACAGGCCGTCCTCGACGGCTATGTCTCCATCACGCCGATCCACCTCGACCTGACGAACTACGAGGCCCTGGAATACGTTTCGCGCACATGGAAGAGAGGCTGATATGGAAGATTACAGGAAGCTCCGGGACATCATGGTTGAGACCCAGCTCATTCCCAGGGGGATAAAGGATGCGAGGGTGCTGCAGGCGATGAGGAAGGTGCCGCGCCACCTCTTCGTCCCCGAGGTCTACCGCCACAGCGCCTATGAGGACATGGCCCTCCCGATCGGGGAGGAGCAGACGATCTCACAGCCGTACATGGTCGCCGTCATGACGGAGCTTCTCGGACTGAAGGGAACCGAGAAGGTGCTCGAAATCGGCACCGGCTCGGGGTACCAGGCTGCGATCCTCGCGGAGCTTGCCGGCACGGTCTACACGATCGAACGGCTCCCCGACCTCGCCGAGGAGGCACAGACGAGAATACGGTCCCTCGGATATGACAACGTGACGGTGGTGGCCGCAGACGGGACCAAGGGATACGAGCAGGAATCGCCCTACGACAGGATCATCATCACCGCGGCTGCTCCCGCCATCCCGATGCCCCTCATCATGCAGCTTCGCGAGGACGGCGTCATCGTCGCCCCCGTGGGCGAGAGGTTTTCTCAGGTGCTCATCAGGGGCAGGAAAGAGGCGGGGAGTCTCGTCGAGGACTACCACACCCCCTGCGTCTTCGTCCCCCTCATCGGTGAGCACGGCTGGCAGAGATGAGATTAGCGATGCAGTCGCATGAAAAGGCGGGGCTGAACTTCATTGGTGTCCAAGGTAACGTAACACGAGGACAGGGCATGCTTTCTTCGCAAAATAAACTCCCTTTCCTCATGAGCATGTCTTTGTTTTGAAAACATGTGTCTTCACAGGTACACCTTTCTGTTGCATGGAAAGGCGCGGCGAAGCACCTCAAAGCCTTGCTGAAGGCGACGATGAGCCTCGTCAGCTTCGTGTTTCAGGATTCCACTCTTTGTGTCATCGACCATTGGCGTATAGTTCATGATACAGGTGTCGCCGCAGCAAGGTTTTCGGCGCATACACCCCGCCTTCCAGAAAGCGTATGCAACCATAAGGTACACAGTGCGGCTCCCGCTGCGGCTTGCGCCTTCGTCTACCGCCGCCGTGAACATTACCCGTGAATTTTGCTTCAGAAACCACACCCCGTCCTCGTTTTCAAGGTCTCGCTGCACAATATCTGGACAAAGGTGAGGGGTATACATTGCGGTTATCATGGGATGAAATCAGGAGGCAATCATGGACGTCAAGATCGAGACACCGTCGGAGGAGATGATCAGGGAGCGTAATGTGAGGTCCTGGCCTATCTGGGAGAAAGGGGTCTCACGGTTCGGCTGGCACTACGATCAGACCGAGGAGTGTTTTCTCCTGGAAGGCAGGGTCGTCGTCGAAACGAAGAACGGAGGCAGGGTCGAGTTTCAGAAGGGCGATTTCGTCACCTTTCCGAAGGGCCTCTCCTGCACGTGGGACATCAAGGAGCCGGTGAGAAAGCACTACAACTTCCGGTAGACATATCGGGTCGCTCCGATATGGGTGGGACACCGCGATCACCCGTTCCGGCTGCCGGCAAAGCGCCTCAGAGGGTGTAGAGCGTTTCGTCCCTGAGAGGGGCTTTTCTCCGGCCTTTCGCGGCGATCTTCCGCTGCCTGAAGGGCATGTCCTCTCCTTCGAGGAGGTCCCCCATCTCCGCCTCGATCTTGTCGGGGTCCTCCCCGGCTTCCATACGGCGGATCGCCTCCTCCATGCCCGATCCGAGATCGAGCCCCGTGGCGTCGCAGAGTTTTCGCATGAGACGGGCGGCCTGTCTGGGGTCCTCATCGTTGATCCCCTGTGCTTCCCGTTCCAGGAGGGACATGGCTTTTTCGATCTTCGACTCGTCCAGGTCCGGCATACCCGCATCGTCAGACTCTTTCAGTCCTCTGAGAACGGAGACCCTCGAGACGAGACGCCCGATGGGGCCTTTCCCGCATTTCGGGCAGAGAGGGCGCTTCTCCGTGTTGACCCTGGCAGAGAAGAAATTAAAAATCGTATTGCAGTCGCTGCAGAAGAACTCATAGATCGGCATGGTTCTTCCTCCGGCGGCTACTGTTCCTTCGGAGCCGGGGGCGCCTGTTCCTTCGGAGCCGGGGGCGCGCCGTTTCCTCCGCATCCTGTGAGGGAGGGGGAGGATCGATGTAGCGGGACGTGTATTCCCCGAGAGGGCGCTCAAAGGTGTAGTAAAAGGGTTTGCGGACGAGTTCATGGGCCGTCTTTTTTACGCTCCTGCTCGTTGCGGCGAAGGGCAGGGCAAGGACAAAAATGGCAGCACCGGCGATTGTCGCGGCAATGCCGAGGGGCCGTGATACGACGAGATCGCCGATCATCTCCGGCGTTTTGTCCGTTGCAAAGGCGGGGATTGCCGTCAGCAGGGTCACGAAACACATCAGGAGAGCAAGTCCCTTCATCATGATATATACCTCCTCACAAGGAACTTCTTTCTTTCCATTATACCCCAAAAACAGATTTACTTTATCGGTGCAACACACTCCCGCGAAAGGCGGGGCGTATGCGCAGAAAACCTTGCTGCGGCGACACCGTAACTCTCACAGAAGACGACCTTTCAAGCAAATGGCCGAAAAGTGAGCCTTTTTACTGACACTGACACTCACACTGACACTGTTTTTCAGAGCGCTTCGCCCCGCCTTTCCATGCAACTGAAAGGTTTAGTGACAGTGTCGGTGTGAGTGCCAGTCAAGGGAAGGTCCGGCCGTTCGGAGGAACGGCACCCGATATAATCACTCGTCCACCCTTTCCCCCCAGACCTTCTGACTGCGGGCGATCTTCTTTTTCACCGTTTCCCAGGTTTTCGTCACCAGGAACGAATCGGGCCATCGCCCGACCATGCGGCTGTACATCTCATAGGGCACGGCAAAGGTGATTTCATCGGGTTTCAGGAACTTACGGTCCGACGGGTCCCATCCGCCGATGACGGCCTTCAGTTTTCCCTCGGAGACGTACTTGAGCGGCCATGTGGCGATGTTCGTGCAACCCGCGCCGAACGGGGACATGACCGCCTCGAAGTCGTTCGTCACAAATGTGGCGAGCTGATTCAGGCCGGCGATGATCTCCCCCCTGGCGAAGAAGATGACCACTTCCGGCTGCTCGCCGTCGCTGAAGTGACTGACCGACTTGAACACGCAGTAACGGGCCGGCGCAGGCCGGGGATCGACGGTCCTGAAAAAGTCCCGCACCACATCGGGAGACGCGAGGTAATGCTCGCCCTCCATGACGCCCGGGATGCCGGAGGAGACGTAATAGGTGATGAAATCGAGCTGGGGCTTCAGAAAACCGAGATAGAAAGCGCCGCCGAGGCAACCGAAGTGGTCGCGGTCGAAAAAGGCGGCGGTCTTCTTCCTCCGTGCAAGCCAGATCTTGCCGACGACGCAGGAGAAACCGGCAAAGAGGGCGTTGAAGTCGACCTTGCCCTGTTTTTCTTCTTCAGCCGACGGGAGGGTCCCCGGCTCGGGCAGGAACCCTTCTTCAGGCCGCTTATCCGTGTAGAACATGCCCATGGGCTCCTCCAGGAGACCAAGGGCGTCGAACAAACCTTTCGCATTTTCCATAACAACCTCCCCCAAAACAAAGTGTCAGTGTGAGTGTGAGTGCCAGTGAAAGGAGACGTCATAAATAATTATCCCAAAAAAAAGTGTCAGTGTGAGTGTGAGTGCCAGTGAAAGGAGACGTCATAAATAATTATCCCCAAAAAAAAGTGTCAGTGACAGTGTGAGTGAACCTTAACGTTGCAATGGGACCTCCGGAAAGGCGGGGCGTATGCGCCACCCAATAAATTATTGAGTCATTGAGTCATTGAGTAATTGAGTAATTAAGTCATTGACGGCAGTCAACAGGCGCTGAACACCTGGAGAAGTCTCATCATCGCATTGGAAAGGCTTTGAACCATATCTGCCTTCCCGGGGCAGAGCCGCTGCCGGCGATGGCATCCAGGAGCCTCGCCCCGCTTTTATCGGCTGCCGGCTGAGGGCGACCGGCTGTCTTTCGGCCTCTCTTTCGACTCGATGAAGATATCCACCTGCTGTCCGGCATAAACGGGAAAGTCGGGGGGAGTGAAACGGTAGATGACCTGGAGCACCCGGACGTCGACCCGCTCCGTCGTGTTGCCGGTGAGCTGTCTCTTGGGAATGATGTAGGGATCGACGCGCTCGAATTCGAGGGGGATCTGCCTGTCCGTGTATCCCCGGAGGTAGGCGATGGCACGGGCGCCCTTCCGCACGTCCACCGCGTTGACCTCGTCGATGTCCGCCCTGATCTGGAGGCGGTCCGTCCGTCCCATGAGAACAGGCGATTCAGCCTGACCCGGGGCGATCCACTCGCCGGGCCGCACGTTGATCTGGAGGATGGCGCCGTCCTTCGGCGCACGCACGGTGTGCCACGAGAGGACCTGGGACGCCTCCTTCAGGGATGCCCTCTTTGCATTGAGTGCCGCTTCCTGCTCCCTGACCTCATATTCCCACGCGCCGGCTTTGACGGCGGCGAGGTTCGCCTTTGCCTCACCGAGGCTCGCCTCGGCGGCCTTGACCTGCTGACGCGTCTGATCGATGGCGTCCTGGCTGACCGATCCGGGATAGGCCTCCCAGGTCTTTTCGAGTCGCGCCAGCCGTGTTTTCAGGTCCGCCAGCTGCGCCTCCGCCCGCTCCACAGCCTGTTCAAGGGGCACGACATTTTCCGGTCTCGGCAGGTGTCGCAGGAGGGCGAGCCGCTCTTCCGCGGCCTTGACCTCTGAGGTCAGCCGCTCGACGAGGGCCTTCTGCGCACGGCCGTCAAGTTCGATCAGGGGGTCTCCCGTCCTGACCTGCTGGTTTCTGGACACGAAGATCTTCTCGACGAGGCCGGCCACCTGGGACTGGACGCGCACATTCTCTTCGGTGGACTCGATGATGCCTGACCCGGCGACGGATACGGGGAAGGGGCTTGCCGAGGGCGCGTGGAGCGGCGGCGGAGGGGGCTGCGTTTTGCCGCCGACGACAACGCGGTAGATGCCGAAGAGGATGCCGATGATCGCCAGGACAAAAAGGGCCTTATACTTCATACTGGAACCTCCTGAGCCTTTTTATGACTGATTTCGGTGACGCGTCCGTCCACGAGATGGGCGATTCTGTCCGCATAGGGAATGATCCTGTTGTCATGGGTGACGACAATGAGACACCGGTCGGGGCTGAGGGCCCGTTTGCGCATGAGATCCATCACTTTCTGGCCCGTTTCCGTATCGAGGGCTGCTGTCGGCTCATCGCAGATGAGGATCTGGGGTTCGTGCACGATGGCCCGCGTGAATGCGACCCTCTGTTTCTCTCCCGTCGAGAGGAGACCGATGGCATTGGACGCCCGCGCCTCGAGGCCCACTTCGCCGAGGTATTGAGAGGCCCTCCGGAGTGAGTCATCCCAGGGCCCTTCATTGATGAGGAGCGGTATGGCCACATTCTCCGCCGCCGTCATGTGGGGGAGAAGATTGTACTCCTGGAACATGAACCCGATTTTCTTCGCCCTCAGGGCCGTTTTGTCGGCATTCGAAAGGGCCGTTATATCCGTCCCGAGGACTGTGACCGTTCCCCTCGTCGGAGCAAGGACGCCGCCGATGATGCTCAGCAGGGTCGTCTTGCCGCTCCCGGAAGGACCCATGATCATGAAGAGCTCCCCGAAGTGGATGTCAAGGTTGACGTCTCTCAGCGCATGGATCGTCGCCTCTCCTCTGCCGAAGCTCTTGTTCACGCCCCGCAAGGCTATTGCGATGTCAGGCATGTCAACCCCGGAAAACGTCCGCCGGATCGATGCGGAGGACGCGGTTCAGGACGACGACGGCGGCGATGCCGCAAATGACGACGGTCATGACGAAGGAACCGATGAGGACATGCGGAGGGGTGTATGCCGCGTAGTTGGGCAGATTCTCCAGCAGCACCTTCAGGAGGATGCTCGCAACTCCGACGCCTATGCCGTATCCCTGGATGCCGACGACGGCGCTCTGCAGGACCACCATGCGGACCAGCGTCCATGAATTCACCCCCATGGCCTTGAGGGCGGCGAACTGCTTGAGGTTCTCCAGTCCGAAGGTGTGGAAGGTCTGGCCGGTGACGGCGGCGCCGACGATAAAGCCGAGAAGGGTGATGATGCCGAAATTCATCCCGATGCCCGTCTGGGTGAGATAATACCGGACCGTCATCCAGCTCAGTTCGTCCTTCGTCAGGGCGAGGAGACCCGTTTTCTGCCGTATTTCCTCCTTGAACTCAGCCATCCCGACGCCCTCCTTCGGCTTGAGCAGGACGAACGTGATCTGTTTCCTCTCGGGAGGCGTGAATTCGAGGGCCCTTTCGAAGGTCGTGAAGAGGATGGGCAGATCGAAGAGACTCGTCTCGACGCTGACAGTCCCGGCGATCCGGGCCTGCCGGTCATTCATCTCGAAGGTATCGCCCACCTTCGGCATGCTGAGCTTGCGGAGCCCCCGATCATTGACGAGGACGGCATTCGCCTGGTAGACATCATCTATTTTGCCGGAAAGGACCCGCGAAGGGACGGCCGACGAGGGATGCGCTGTCGAGGCCGAAAAGACGCACTGTCTGGAAGGACCCGTTCGGCAGTCGCGCCCTCAGGTTCCCGATGTAGAGGGGCACGGCCCAGTCGACGCCGGATATACTCCTGATCCTGCTCAGGGCGGCATTGGGAAGGGGCTGGACGTCATCGATGTACTTGATGCCGGGATCGGTCACCCAGACGGGCGCCCCGATCGTCCGGATGTCGGCCGTCGTCCTCCTGAGGATGCCGAGAAAGACGGACACCATCTGAACGACGAGGAAGACCGAGAAGGTGATGCCGGCGATGACGGCGAAGTATTTGGCCCTGTCTCCCATGAGCATCTTGAGGGCCACACGATCCAGTCCCTTCATCATGTTTCAGCATATCACAGGGACGGCGCCGTTTCAAATCATTCATCCCTTTCCCCATCCGCCGCCGCCGGGTGTTTCGATCACGACGGCATCACCGGCCTCCAGCTCCAGTGTCACCCTGTGGGGCAGCCCGACGATGCGTCCGTCGGCCCTCCTGAGCAGGTTCATCCCCCTTGCTCCCGGCTGCCCTCCTTCAAGTCCGTACGGCTCAGTCCGTCTCCGCTCCGAAATGATCACCACCCTGGCGGGCTTGAGAAAAGCGATCTCCCTCGCCAGGCCGTCACCGCCCGGAAAGAGTCCTCTCCCCCCGGACCCCCGTCGCAGCATGAACCTCTTCAGGAGCACGCCGGGATGGCGGTATTCAAGGATCTCCGGGTCCGTCATCCGGGTGTTCGTCATGTGCACCTGCACGCCCGATGCGCCGGCGCACCCCTCAGTAGCACCCGATCCCCCTGCAATCGTCTCATAGTAAGGGGTGTCCCCTTCGACCTGGAAGAGCAGGTTGTTCATGGTGCCCTGCGATGCGGCGGCGAGGCCGAGGGCACCGAGGAGGACATCGACGATGCGCTGCGACGTCTCCACATTGCCCGTCGAAACGGGCGCGGGGAAACGCGGATTCAGGATGGTGCCTTCCGGGGCGATGATTCTGACAGGTCTCAGGCAGCCGCTGTTTAGGGGGATGTCCGTGCCGGCGATCGTCCTGAGCACATAGAGGACCGCCGAGCGGGTAACGGGAAGAGGCGCGTTCAGGCTGTCGGCGTCATGCTGCGGCCCCGTGCCCGAAAAATCGATTGTCGCCTGAACGGTCCCCGGAGGGTCTGATCCTCCTGAAATAACGATCCTTACCATGATGGGGCTGCCGTCGTCGAGACGATCCCCGAAGGTCCCCTCGAAAATATTGCCCGGTCCGAGAAAGCGTGCAAGCCCCTGCCGGACCATCATGGCCCCGTTGTCCTGGATATGTTTCATGTAGTGCGTCACCGTTTCAGTGCCGTATTTCGCGATCGCCCCGGCCAGGTCCCTCGCCCCTTTCAGGCACGCCGCCATCTGGGCCTGCACGTCGAGGAGCCGCTCGGAAATGTTCCTCGCCGGATAGGGGCTGTCCGTGAGGAGACGCGCGAGTCGCTCCGCGAAGAACGTGCCGCCGCGGGCGACGCGCATCGGGTCGATGAGAACGCCCTCTTCGTCGATATGACGGGCTTCCGGGAGGAGAGACCCCGGCACGATGCCCCCTATGTCGGCATGATGGCCCCGCGCGGCGGTGAAGGCCAGCGGTCCCTCGCCATCCAGGAAAAAGGGGCAGACCACCGTCATGTCCGGGAGGTGCGAGCCTCCGCGATAGGGGTTATTCGTGAGAAAGAGGTCGCCCGGCTGCATGTCGCTGCCGTATCGGGCCAGCACCGCCTTGACCGTATCGGCCATGGAGCCCAGGTGGACGGGGATATGGGGTGCATTGGCGACGAGGTCTCCCCGCCCGTCAAAGAGGGCGCAGGAGAAGTCGAGCCGCTCCTTGATGTTGACGGAGCAGGACGTGTTCCTCAGGACGTGTCCCATTTCCGAGGCGATGTTCATGTAGAGGTTGTTGAATACCTCCAGGAGGACCGGGTCAGGGGCCGCATGTTCCCGCAACGCCGTCACCGTGCCCTGTGCAACCATATCGATCGTTATCATGGCTGATTCGTCGATCACGGCCGTGAAACCCGGATCGACGACAACGGTCGTATGCGCGTCGACGATGAGCGCCGGACCATTGATCGTCTCGCCGGCCGGCGCCGTTTCTCTGAGAAACACCGGGGCAAGGACCTCTCCTTCCGGGACGGCGACAGTCTGCCAGGTGACGGGACCCGCTCCTTCCCCTCCGTGCAGCCTGTCGTGGCGGTATGGCGGGAAGAACTCCTCCTCCGCCTCCAGCTCCACCCTGATATTCTCGACCTCGATCACACCGTCTCCGGGAGAAAAACCGAAGGTGCGGCGATACCGTTGCCTGAATGATTCAGCGGTCTGATCGTAGTCGCGGCATTCCACAGACAGGGACATGTCCGTCCCGAGAGGCCGGAGGTCAAGCATGCGCTTCCGGAGGAGTCTCCTTGCCGAAAGCCCGTGATCATTGACCATCGTCTCCTCA
Organism: uncultured Nitrospiraceae bacterium; assembly: GCA_963705105.1. Classification (GTDB taxonomy): domain Bacteria; phylum Nitrospirota; class Thermodesulfovibrionia; order Thermodesulfovibrionales; family Dissulfurispiraceae; genus CAVPIW01. The sequence goes on from CAVPIW010000007.1 coordinate 312,464, forward strand.
AGGGCCAGAAAAGACCGCGCAAGGTCGCCGTGACTCTGCGGCGTGTAGGGCCTGAGGACCGACAGGGAGGACGTCCAGGCCTGCTTTGCCAGGCCCATGCCGTAGGCGGACAACAGGCTTCCCAGGGGGTGGATCAAGATCCTCCTGATGCCCAGCGATGATGCGATGCCGCAGGCGTGCTGGCCTCCCGCCCCTCCGAAGCAGACGAGGACGTGCTTCGTCACGTCGTAGCCCTTCGAAACGGAAACCTCCCTGATCGCCATCGCCATCTTTTCATCGGCGATCTGCAGGAAGCCGAGGGCCGTCCCGACAGGGGTGTCAGACCTTCCCAGGTCCGTGTTGATACGGTCCGTCAGCTTTTGAAAGCCCTGACGGACGGCGGCGATATCGACAGGCGACTTCCTGTCTCTTCCGAAGGTCTTCGGAAAGAATTCCCCGGCGACCCTGCCGGTCATCACGTTCGCGTCGGTTATTGTGAGGGGGCCGCCGAAGCCGTAACAGGCGGGCCCGGGATCGGCGCCGGCCGATTCGGGACCGACGCGCATCTTCTGTCCGTCGAACCAGAGGATCGATCCTCCACCTGATGCGACGGTATTGATGCCGAGCATCTCCGTCCGGAATTCCAAGCCTCCCAACACCTGATCCGGGCGCAGCAGAAACTCGCCGTCGAAGCGTGACACGTCCGTCGATGTGCCTCCCATATCGAAGCCGATCGCCTCGCCGATGCCCCTCCGGCCGGCAATGCCCGCCACGGCAACGACTCCTCCCGCAGGCCCGGACAGGAGAGCCGCCTTGCCCCGGAAACGTCCCGCCCCGGTGAGCCTGCCGGAACTCTCCATGAACTCGATCCTGATATTCCCCGTGCAGCGTTGGATGGATTCGGTGTAGAGGGCGATGGGCACGCTCAGATAGGCATCGATGACGGTGCTCTGTCCCCTCGTCACGATCTTGATGAGGCTCAGCGTCCGGTGGGAGAGAAAAACGGGGTTGAATCCACGCGCTTCCAGGAGCCTGCCGCAGAGGATTTCGTGGACGGGGTTCTTCCATGCGTGCATCGACACGACGGCAACGGCATCGATGTCCATCGTCCCGAGGCGGTCGATGTGGGTGATGATATTCTTTTCGTCAAGGGGCGTCACGACGTCACCCTTGCCGTTGATCCGCTCATCCATCTCGAAGACGGCGGCATAGAGAGGCTCCGGCTTTCTGATGCAGAGACTGAACAGGTCCGGCCTCGTCTGATACCCGATATCGAGGATGTCCCCCAGTCCGGCGGTGATGAACAGGGCGACCCTGCTCCCCTTTCTTTCAAGGAAGGCGTTGGTGGCGACGGTCGTGCCGAACCTGATGGCTTCGATTTTGTCCTCCGGCAGCGGCTCGCCGGGGCTGGTGCCGAGGATGCGCCGGATGCCCTCTATGGAGGGGTCGCCGTACTCGGGGGATCGGGAGAGGAGCTTGAGGGTGTGATAGGAGCCGTCAGGATCGACGCCGATGATGTCCGTGAAGGTGCCGCCCTGGTCGACGGCGAATTTCCATTTCATGGCATGAAACGGGAGGCTACACGAGTCTGCGGCTGATGAGGGGCTCGAGCGTAGCTATGATCTTTCCCTTGTTGAAAATGGACACCCTTCCGGTGCTCTCGGAAACGACGATTGCGACGGCGTCGGTGATCCGCGAAATGCCCGCGGCAGAACGATGGCGCGCGCCGAGTCCCCTCAGGCTTTTCGAAATATGTCCGGACACGTCGAGGTGACGCCCTGCCGCCTCGACAACGCCGTCATCGGATATGACGACAGCACCGTCGAGCTTGGAGAGCTCCTTGATGCTCTCGACGACCTCGGGCCGTGTGATCATGCGCTCGTCCCGGTCGTACCCTTTGAAGGGATTGAAGACGGTCTGATGAGACGATCTCATGACGTTTTCCGTATCGCCGATGACGAAGGCGGTGCCGAGAGGCTTGCCTTCCCGACCCAGAGCCCCGATGTCGAGGGCGATGTCGACGACGGCCATGATCGTGTGAAAGGCCCTGTTTTCCATGAGAGGCTGGACCTCGAAAGGAAACTCTTCGCTCCAGGAGTGGGCGAGGTCATGGATGGTGATGGTGTCGAGATGACATCTGCCGTACGGGCCAAGGACGCAGACGACCTTGCTGTCGGGCCTGATGATGCCGTGGAGAACGCCGTTCATAAATGCGTACTTGATCCGGGAAAACCTGCTCTGGTTCCCGGACCAGCTCTTCAGGACCGTGGCGCATTCCGGAATGGCTTCATTGCCTGTCAGGGTCAGATAGGTGGGGATGACGATGACGATGAGATCTTTTTCGATGATGCCGCACTTTATGAACCACCTGCATTCCGACGGGGTGCTCGTGAAAAGGAAGACCCTTTCGCACCCTGTCTTTTTCGCCAGGTCAAGAGCGCTCTCGATGATGAAAAGACGCTGATCCTTCATGGTTTCTATGATACCACAGCACAGGACGGAATCCGCACTTTCCGCTCACTGACACTGACACTCACACTGTCACTGAATGCAGACTTGCGTGATGCCCCTGTCTTGAATTACATTTATAAAATAATTATGAAGAACTCAATGAACTGGCATCAGCGAGAGACCGGCGACGTTCTGGCTGAACTCTCATCGTCCCTTCAGGGTCTGACAGGCGAAGAGGCCCGGAAGAGGCTGGCTACGCACGGACCGAACGAGCTGAGAGAAAAGAAGAAGAAGACGCCCTTCCTCATGTTTCTCGATCAGTTCAGGGACCTCATGATCATCGTCCTGATGGCTGCCGCTCTCGTTGCCGCTTTCGTGGGCGATCTGACCGACAGCATTCCCATCCTCGCCATCGTGATCATCAACGCCGTCATCGGTTTCATACAGGAGTTCCGGGCCGAAAAGGCCATGGAATCCCTGAAGCGGATGGCGGCGACGACGGCGACGGTCATCAGGGACGGCGCCCACGTGACGGTCCCCTCCGCTGAGGTGGCGCCGGGCGACATCGTCGTCCTCGATGCGGGACGTATCGTGCCCGCCGACATGAGGCTGACGGAAGCGGTGCAGATGAAGGTCGAGGAGGCGGCGCTCACGGGTGAGTCCCTCCCCGTGGACAAACGGACAGGTCCTCTTCAGGAGGAAAGCCTTCCCCTCGGGGACAGGATCAACATGCTCTACAAGGGAACGACGGTCGTCTACGGTAGGGGATCCGGGGTGGTTGTCGCCACGGGCATGGACACGGAACTCGGAAAGATCGCGACCATGCTCCAGGAAGAGGAAGAGCAGAAGACGCCCCTTCAGAGGAGGCTCGCCCATTTCGGCAGGCGCCTCTCCATCGCCGCGATCGGCATCTGCGGTCTCCTGTTCCTCGTTGGTCTCATGAGGGGGGAGTCGGCCCTCGTCATGTTCATGACGGCCCTGACCCTCGTCGTCGCCGCCATTCCGGAGGCGATGCCCGCAGTGGTGACGATCTCCCTCGCCGTTGCGGCAAAGAAGATGGTGAAGCAGAACGCCCTGATACGCAAGCTCCCGGCCGTGGAGACCCTCGGGTCGGTCACGTACATATGCTCCGACAAGACAGGAACGCTCACCCTGAACCGGATGAGCGTGGAAAAGGCATACATAAACGGTTCCCTCATGCCGGCGGCCGGGATCACCGCCGGAGTGTCCCGGGGTGAGGAATCGGCGGTGCTGGAGCTGTTTCTCACCGCCGTCGCGCTGAACAATGACGCACAGGTCGATGCCTCGGGCGCCCTCATCGGCGACCCGACGGAAACGGCCCTCCTTACCTTTGCGGCGGACAGGGGGTTCGACCGGAAGAAACTGGAAGAGCCTTTTGCCAGGGTGGCCGAGATCCCCTTCGATTCCGACCGAAAACGGATGACGACGATTCATCCGCTGCCTGCGGGGCATCCCTTCGCCTCACTCCTCAATCAGGCCGGCGGCGGGGCCCACTTCGTCTCCTTTACAAAAGGCGCCTTTGAGTCACTGATCGAAAACACCGAGACTATTCTGAGCTGCTCGGCCTGCTCACCCGTCGATGCGCAGGAGATAAAGCGGGTCAGCGAAGCCATGGCCGCCGACGGTCTGCGGGTCCTCTGCATCGCCGCGCGGGCGTGGCGGGAGCTCCCGGCGGACATCTCACCCGGTGCGGTGGAGCAGGGGCTCGTCATTCTCGGCCTCGTCGGCATGCTGGACCCGCCGAGGGAGGAGGCACGCGAGGCTGTTCTGCAGTGTAAGACCGCAGGTATCAGACCGGTCATGATCACCGGTGATCACCCGCTGACAGCGCGGGCGATCGCTCAAAGGATCGGCATCATCGGCGATGCCTCCGAGGACGTGATCACCGGCAGGAGGCTGGAGCGGATCCCGATGGAGGAGTTCGGACGCCGTGTCGAGAGAATAAGCGTCTATGCACGGGTTGCGCCTGAACAGAAACTAAAGATTGTCAAGGCCCTTCAGGACAGGGGTCAGTTCGTCGCCATGACCGGCGACGGCGTCAATGACGCTCCCGCCCTCAAGAGGGCCGATATCGGTGTTGCCATGGGCGTAACCGGCACAGACGTGGCCAAGCAGGCGGCCGACATGGTGCTCCTCGACGACAACTTTGCGACGATTGTCAGGGCCGTGAGGGAAGGAAGACGGATTTTCGACGGCATCACGAAGATGATCCGTTACATCCTCTCGACGAACGCCGGTGAGATCATGCTTATCTTCTTCGCGCCCCTCTTCGGCCTGCCGATTCCTCTCCTGCCTATCCATATCCTCTGGCTCAACCTGATCACCGACGGTCTGCCCAGCCTTGCCTTTGCCTTCGGCCCCGCCGAGCCCGACGTGATGAACAGGCCTCCAAGGGACCCGAAGAGAGGGCTGCTCGATGCAAATATGGGGATAGATGTCGCAATGACGGGGTTTTTGCTGGCCGGCTCGGGCCTCATCCTCCAGGCCTGGACACTCAATGGTCCCCTTCAGGGGAAGTGGCAGACGATGCTTTTCACCTTTATGTGCCTGGCTGAACTTGGCGCCGCCCTCGCCCTCACCTCGGAGAGGATATCCCTGTTCAGGACCCCGCCGTCAAAGATCAAGGCCATGATCGGGGCCGTGGCGCTGACCATCACTCTGCAAATGTGCGTCATCTATGTGCCTGTCCTGAACAGGATATTCCGGACGGAGCCTCTCACGACGGGGGAGCTTGCCATAACCTTTGCCGTCTCTTCGGTTCTCTTCATCGCCATAGAGATTGAAAAGGCGATACGAAACCGGTCGTCCCGGCGCGCATAGGAAATCATCGTGGTTGCATGAAAAGGCGGGGCGAAGCATTCTGAAAACAGTGTGAGTGTGAGTGTCACTGCCGCTGCCGACGGGAAGGCAGATATGATTCAAAGCCTTTCCAATGCGATGATGAGGCATCTCAAGGTGTTCGGTGCCTGTTGCCTGACGGACGTTTGTTTTCAATCGACACGGCAAAGGGTGGTCTGGGGATACAAGAGGGTATCTTAGCGGACAGGCTTTTCATCACATCAGCCTTCCCGTCGTGACGTACGTGGTTTTGTTCCCATTGTCGACTGTCGTTCAATGACTTAGTGACTTAATGACTCAATGACTTAATGACTTTTCTAGGTGGTCTTCACCCCGCCTTTCCGGAGGTCCTGTCGCACCGGTTAAGGATACTGAAAGACGGGGATTATTTTAAGAACCGATGATAAGCTATAATGAATGTCAGGCATTGTTGCCCCTGGCAAGAAGAATATCCGATCGGAGGAAGGAATGAAGGGAAAGACCATTTTGATTACCGGCGCCAGTTCCGGCATCGGCAGGGCGAGCGCACTCCGCTTCGCTTCGGAACGCGCGAACCTGATTCTCACCTATAAGAAAAAGAAGGTCGAAGGCGAGGACACGGAGCGGCGCTGCAGGGAGGCCGGTTCCTCGGAGACCCTCCTGCTGAAGATGGATGCGCTGAAAGATGCGGACATCGCAGCGGCCGTTGAGGCGGTGAAGAAATCCTTCGGTACCGTCGACATTCTGATCAATAACGCCGGCACCAATATCCTGAAGACCTTCAGTGAAATCACGGGAAACGACATTGAACTCCAGCTTCGCACGAACCTTGAAGGGCTGATCAAAATCACTCATGCCTTTCTCCCCATCGTCAGAGAGGGGATCATAAATATCGGGAGTTTTCTCGGCAAGAATCCCTCCGAGGATTTTGCGGTCTACTGCGCGTCGAAATACGGTGTTCGCGGTTTCACCCAGGCCCTTGCGCTGGAGTATCCCAAGCTGAAGATCTGCTGCTTCAACCCGGACATGACGGCGACGCCGCTGACGGGTTACCAGGGAAGATCGCCCGAGAAGGTGGCGGACCTCCTGTACCGGACCGCAGCAGGAGAAATAGCCTGTGCTGACGGCGGAGACGTCGACGTCTGGGTTTTGGATAAATAGGGTGCTGTTTATACACTCACAGAGTTGAAGTGTACCTTTCTGTTGCATGAAAAGGCTGGGCGAAGCGCTCTGAAAAACAGTGTCAGTGACAGTGTGAGTGTCAGCAAAAGTTCACATTTTTTCAGCCGGCGGCCTGAAATAGCTTCATCGATGTCGGGCGTTCGGGGAACGGCCCCTACACTATTTCATCCTTATGTGTCATCGACCATTGGCGTATAGTTCATCTCTCGCTTTGATACAGGTGTCGCCGCATCAAGGTTTTCGGCGCATTCACCCAGCCTTTCCCGCAAGTGCATTGCAACGATGAGGTCTACCTGACGATGGGAGACCGGTCTGCGCTGAAGGGATTGAGCCGGACGGCGAGAGAGAAGAGATAGGGATAGTTTTTCTTGAGGTATTCCAGGTAATCCACCCACTGTCGTGCCATCAGGCCGTAGACCCTCTTGACGTCATGGGCGAGATGATCGAGGTCGGTTTTCGGAAGATCCGAGAAATCGGACCGGTGAATGAGCTCCTCCTTCAGGTGGAGCACCGCCCTCATCAGCTCCGAGAAGGCCTCGTGTTCGAGAAGATAGGGATTTTGAAGGATCCTGAGGAAGAGCGGTGTGTTGTCACGGAGAAAGGTGCGGAGATTCGGCATGTCGATGTGGCGGACATCGACTGTAAAGGAATGACCCTTCATCCTTGTACGCACCCTTTCGAAGTCCGCCTCTGACCACTGGGGTTTCACGCTGAGCTCTTCGCGGATGTCCTGCACGTGAAGGTCCGCCGCGGCAAAAGACGAGAGCAGGTCCGTGCCGACCTCGCCGTAAAACAGTTCGATCACCATGTTGATCTTCTCCCGCCTGAGCAGCCGCTCCCTCCGTTTCAGCAGCATGTCCGTCGTACTGGCAAAGAAGGCGAGGAATGTGCCGACGCCGAGGATGATGACGAACATGGCAAGCAGCTTTCCTTCGCGGCTGAGCGGGTGAATGTCGCCGTACCCCACTGTGGCGAGGGTGACCACCGTGAAATAGACGGCATCGGCGGGATGGAGGTGCTCGATATAGGTGAAACCGACGGTGCCGATGAGCAGGATGGCGACCAGCAGGAGCGAGAATATCTTTAGTCTGAAGCCGTCGGTGTCCATATTTTACCTTGCAGGTGCGTGAAAAGGCGTGGCGAAGCGCCTCAATGCCTTGCTGAAGGCGACGATGATCATTCCAAGTTCGTTTATCATGATTTCATCCCACACGTTGTTGCCCTCCGGGAAGGCAGATATGATTCAAAGCCTTTCCAATGCGATGATGAGGACCATTTTGGGCAGATGCACCGAAAGGCGGGGCAAAGCGCCTCAAAGCCTCGCTGATAGCGAGCATGGTTTTTTATTATTGGATTTTAACGATTTCATCCTTTGTATCATCAACAGTTGTGCTTCCATACTCTCAACGGGACGGCAGCGGTTTCGCAGCACCGATGCTATTCGGCGCATCCCTCCCGCCTTTCGGCTGGGCGTATTAGGCAATGTGTACATCTCCGGGTGTTCAGCGCCTGGTGCCTGACGGGCTTTTGATATCAATGGACACGGCAAAGGGTGGTCTGGTGATGTATAAGGTATCTTAGCGGAAAGGCTTTTCACCACATCAGACTTCCCGTCGTGACGTACGTGGTTTTGTTCCCATTGTCGACTGTCGTTCAATAACTTAGTGACTCAATGACTTAATGACTCAATGACTATTACGTTGGCATCTTCGCCCCGCCTTTCCCGGGGACGCATGTAACGATGAGGGTCAAGTCATTATAGCATGACAGCGGAGCGGAGGGAGCGGGGGCGATGAGAGTCCGAGGGGGATCGACGCTCTCATCGCCCTCCGCTTGCGGGAACTACTTGTAGTATCCGACTGCGCAGACCTGATCGCCGACCTTGGTGTAATAGACGACCTTGTCGACCGGCTCGGCCTGTCCGGGGCGGGGCCACTTGTATCCCATTTCGCCCATGGCGCCCTCTTTGGCCTTCTCATACATTTCGGCGCCGATGGGCTTGCCCGCCTTATCCTTGAGGTCCTTCAGGCTCTTGCCGACCAGGGTCGGGTGGGCCGTGAAATTCCCGTCCGGACCGCCGCAGTAAGGATAGAGGTCCCTGTCCTTGAATCCGCCCTCGCCCTTGGTGAACATCGCCAGGGCCGCGGCCTTGTCTTTCTTCAGCGCTGCAACGGCTTTTTCGAGCATCGCCTTGGCCTCGGCCGGCGTCCCGTATTCCGCGGCCCAGACGGAAACAGCAATTAAGAGAACAGGCAATACGAGAATCAGAAAGAATTTTCTTGTCATCAAGTCTCCTCCTTAGTTTCATGGTATGCGTGATCATGCGGGGTTAGTGAAGCAGCCACCCATAAGATGACAATCCGAAAGAATAACGATCCCCCTCTGTAATTCAGTGTCAGTGACAGTGTGAGTGTCGGTACATGACTCATTGACCCGGAAATTAAACAGATGACCTGTTTTGTATTTTGTCATTCCGGCTTGCCCGGAATCCTTCCTTGTTTTCAAAAGGATTGCCGACGCGCGGAGCCTGTCCCTGCTTGACTGGGGCTTGCGGCAACAACACTATTAGAGTTTTTTGCCGGAGTAATAATTCCTCAATTCCTCGCAGCGGATGAAATCCATCCTGCGCCCCATTGTAGCAATTTTATGCAATAAGTCTGCCATGGGGAGGCGGAATCGGAATTCAGGAAAAGCAACAGGAAAGCGGCCCTGACATGCCTGAAGACATCAGAGAGTCGTTACTTTTTGTTACGTCGTTGTATAGAATAACCTACATTATCAGTGTCAGTGTGAGTGACAGTGCGAGTGCGGGAGACAGTGAACCTTATCGTTGCAATACACGCCCGGGAAAGGCGGGGCGCATGCGCCGAAAACCTTGCTGCGGCGACACCGTAAACCTCACAGAAGACAACCTTTCAGGCCAATGGTCGATCACACAAAGAGTAGAATCCTGTAGGGGCCGTTCCCCGAACGGCCCGACATCGATGAAGCTATTTCAGGCCGACGGCTGAAAAAGGTGAACTTTTTGCTGACACTCACACTGTCACTGACACTGTATTGCAGAGGCGCTTCGTCACGCCTTTCTATGCGACTGCAAGGTGAAAAACTGCACAAGTCAGTGTGAGTGACAGTGAACTATATTTCAATAAAAGAGGTGGAACAATGGAGAGAACAGTCGTGTATTTCGAAAAGACGGGCAAGGAAAACACGGAGGCATGCCTCGATGTGGTGAGGGAAGCCGTCCGGGAGCGGGGTTTCAGACATGTCGTCGTGGCATCGACCTGGGGAGACACGGGGCTCCTCTTTGCGGAGGCCCTGCGGGATGCGGATGTGCGTCTCGTCGTCGTCACCCATTGCGCCGGCTTCGCATCGCCGAATGCCCTCGAAATGAGCCTTGAAACACGGCAGGAGATCGAGGCTGCCGGGGCGGTCGTGTACACGGGGACGATGATAACCCACAGCCTGGAAACTGCCTTTGCCATGAAGTTTCAGGGGATGTACCCCACCCTCATCGTCGCAAACACCCTGAGAGTGTTCGGCCAGGGGACCAAGGTCTGCTGCGAGATCGTCATGATGGCGACCGATGCGGGACTTGTCCCCGAGGGCGACAAGGTGCTCGCCGTCGCGGGGACGGCAAGGGGGGCGGACACGGTCCTCCTCATGAGGTCTGCGGCGTCGAAGCGGTTTTTCGACCTCAAAGTGCTTGAGGTGCTTGCAAAGCCGGGAGAATAGGCCCCGGTATCCTCAATTTGCAGGCATCAGGTCCTTTCGGTTACAATGAGAACATGAAAGCAAAAGCCATTAAAACAGAACAGTATCTGATTGAAAAGGAGCCCTATTATCTCCCCCAGGGCAAGGAAGTGGAACTCTTTGAGAGTGTATACAGAAACAAAATCCCCGTTCTTCTCAAAGGACCGACGGGATGCGGCAAGACACGATTCATGGAATACATGGCGTGGAAGCTCAGGAGACCCCTCATCACCGTGTCCTGCCACGACGACCTCACCGCCTCCGACCTCGTGGGAAGGTACCTCGTCAAGGGCGGGGAGACGGTGTGGGTCGACGGTCCCCTCACCCGTGCCGTCAAGGTCGGCGGTTTCTGCTACCTTGACGAGATCGTTGAAGCCCGCAAGGATACGACGGTGGTGATCCATCCCCTCGCTGACGACAGGAGGATCCTGCCGATCGAAAAGCGCGGAGAAGTCCTCAAGGCGCCCCCCGAATTCCTCCTCTCCGTCTCGTACAATCCCGGCTACCAGAGTGTTTTGAAAGACCTCAAGCAGAGCACCCGCCAACGGTTTGTCGCCCTCGAATTCACATACCCGAAGAAGGAGCTCGAGATCGAGATCATCGTCCATGAATCGGACGTCGCGGAGGCCGTTGCGGAGAAGATCGTCAACTTCGGCAAGAAGACGCGGAACCTCAAGGACAGGGGACTGACCGAGGGAGCGAGCACCCGTCTGCTCATCCATGCGGCGAAGCTCCACATGTCCGGGATCGACATTCAGACGGCCTGCAGCGTCGCCATATCGGAGCCTCTCACCGACGACCACGAGATGCTGGCGGCCCTTGACGAGATCGCACAGTCCGTATTCTGAGAAGACAGTGTGAGTGTGAGTGACAGTGTCAGTGAAATGCCTGCAAAGTCAATTCCTGACGAAAAGTGAGAGTGTCAGCGTATCGTTGCATACGCCCTCCCGAAAGGCGGGGCGAAGATGACAACGTAATAGTCATTAAGTCATTGAGTCACTAAGTTATTGAACGACAGTCGACGGTGGGAACAAAACAACGTACGTCACGGCGGGAAGGCTGATGTGGTGAAAAACCTTTCCGCTAAGATACCGTATACATCACCAGACCACCCTTTGCCGTGTCCATTGACATCATAAGCCCGTCAGGCAACAGGCGCTGAACAGCTTGAGATGTCTCATCATCGCATTGGAAAGGCTTTGAACCATATCTGCCTTCCCGGAGGGCAACAACGTGTGGGATGAAATCATGAAAAACGAACTTAGAATGATAATCTTCGCCTTCAGCAAGGCATTGAGGCGCTTCGCCACGCCTTTCTTACGTCACAGGTTTGGTAAATAGCATGCCGGGGAAAGACCATTACGAGAGGGTCCGCGAAGAACTCCTGCGGTCCCTGTCACAGGAATATTTCGATGACGAGGAGAAGGAGGCGATCCTGAGGGACATCGAGTCCCTCGACAAGCGCTATCGCCGGAAGACCCTCGCCCTCTGCGCGTCCCTCGCCGCGGCGAGCTCCTCTCTCATCCCCCGTGCCCTCAAGCGCATCCGGAAGGCCTCCAGGAGCCTCCCGCCACGAGATATGGAGCGATGGGTATCCCACGCTTTCGACCTTCTCGAGTCCCAGGGCATCAGCCCTTTCCTCGACTTCCTGTCCCGGAACGACGAAGAGGCGCTCAACGAGTTCCGGGGAGGGGAAGGCCTGCTTCTCGCCAAGGTCTCACCGAGACTGGAGACGTACGTCCGGGGCATTTCGGGCATGGAGCTGAAGATCGCACCGTCCGAGGAGACGTACACCGACAGCGAGACCCTTTTCCTGCCGCCGCTGCTCGGCCGCTATGCCGAGCCGGAGAGAAACCTCCTCTACCTGAAACTCATGGCGATTTATCAGTGGGCCTTCATTGCCAGCGGTTCGCTCGATCCCGGCGAGGACCTGCTGAAACCCTATCTTCGGGAAAACGGCGACAACCCTGCCGGCCTCATGGGCCTGTTCCGCCTGTTCGACGATGAAAGGCTCGCCCTGGATCTCTACACGGTCATCGAATGTATCCGTCTCGGCGGGTTCGTGAAGAGAGAGCTTCCGGGTCTTTTCAGGGAAACCTCCTTTATCCTGAAGGACATTCATGACGAGCGCCCGTCCCTGTCCGGCCTGTCCGGGAAGACCGCTTTTGTCGAGGGGCTCTACCGGTATTTTCTGATGGGGACGATGAGGGGGACCCCGCTGCAGGGGCCCGTGGCCTCCGTTGCGGGTCTTTTGTCGCAGCGTCCGCTCATTGCCCTGAGTGACTCCCTGGAACTCCTCTTCAGCCTTTACAGGCGCGCTGAGTCCCTCAGCGGACCCTATGAGCCCCATCTGTTTCCGGTGCCGGGCACGATCAGGCCAGAGCGGATCGCCGCGGCTCTGGATGCCCGTCGTCAGCAGTTGAAGAAGCGCCTGGAGCAGGTCATCTCCAGGATCATCAACATGCCCGATGTCGAATGGGAACTCCACAAAAAGAAGCTCGACGAGACTCAGGTGGGGCTGCCGGTAAAGAAAGAGGGAGAATATCTCCAGCTCAAGGGAAGGCTGTTTGAGGTGGATGACGACCTGAAGGAAATCGTGCGGGAGACGCCCTCGGTCTCGGAGGGGGTGCTCATTGACGGAGACTCCGTAAAGGAAGGCAGCGCGGTCTTCATGCTGAGGGCGGTCATGGAGGACGAGGACGTCAGCGGCGATGACGGAGGAATTCGGTACGATGAGTGGGATTACAGGCGGGGCGATTACAAGAGCGGATGGTGCACGCTCATCGACAAGGAGATACCTCCCGTTGACGACCCCTTCGTCGAGATGACCCGCCGGCGCTACGGCGGGTACATCAAGACGCTGCGTCGCAAATTCGAGCTCCTCAAGAAAGACCTGAAGATCCTGAGAAGACAGAAGGACGGTGACGATGTCGACATCGACGCCATTGTGGAGGCTTTTTCCGATCTGAGAGCGGGGCTTTCGCCCAGCCCGAACCTCTTCGTGAAGAGGGACCGCCAGGAAAGGGACATTGCGGCCCTCTTTCTCATCGATGTCAGCGGATCGACGAAGGGATGGGTGAACAGGGCCGAGAAGGAGGCCCTCGTCCTCATGTGCGAGGCCCTCGAATCACTGGGCGACCGGTATGCGATCTACGGGTTTTCGGGGATGACGAGGGCCAAGTGCGAGTATTACCGGGTCAAGAGTTTTGATGAGCCGTACAATGAGACGGTGAAACAGAGGATCGCAGGCATCGTCCCGAAGGACTACACGAGGATGGGAGCACCCATCCGGCATTCGACGGGCATCCTGAAGACCGTGGACGCGAAGATCAAGCTCCTGGTCACGCTCAGCGACGGCAGGCCTGAAGACCGTGACATCTACCGGGGCGATTACGGCATCGAGGACACCCGGAAGGCCCTGACCGAGGCGAAGGAACAGGGCGTCCAGCCCTTCTGCATCACCATAGACAAGGAGGCGAGCTCCTATCTTCCCCACCTCTTCGGCGAGGTCAACTACATCGTCCTCGACGACGTCCGGAAGCTGCCGAACAAGATCACGGACATCTACCGGAAGCTCACGACGTAAGAGGGTGTCACAGTCAGATGAAGAGCTACACCAATCCGGTCTTTGAGTATCTGCCTTCTCCGGACCAGTCTGCTTCGCGGCCCGTTCATCATCCCGTCGTAGTCGTCGGCGCCGGACCGGTGGGCCTGACGACGGCTGCCGACCTTGCACAGCAGGGCGTCCCTGTGGTTCTCCTGGACGACGACGAGACGGTCAGCGCCGGCTCCCGTGCGGTGTGTTATGCGAAGAGGACGCTGGAAATCCTTGACCGCCTCGGCTGTGGCGAAGAGGTGGTCCGGAAAGGCGTGCAGTGGAGCGTCGGGAAAGTCTTCTTTCGTGACCGGTCGGTCTGCTCTTTCAATCTCCTTCCCGAGAAGGGGTACAGACGGCCGGCTTTCGTCAATCTGCAGCAATACCATCTGGAAGAAATCCTCCTCCAGGCCGCTCTTGGCACCGGGCGCATCGATCTCAGGTGGATGAACAGGGTCGTCGGTATTCAGCAGACAGACCGTGAAGTGTCTGTCCATATTTTGACCCCTGACGGCTCCTATGATGTAACCTGTGATTGGCTAATAGCATGCGACGGATCCAGGAGCCCCGTTCGGCACTCGATGGATCTGAAGAGCATCGGCCGGGTTTACAGAGACCACTTTCTCATCACCGACGTGCTCATGAAGTCGGAGTATCCGCCGGAGCGATGGTTCTGGTTCGATCCGCCTTTCAATCCCGGCCGGTCCGCACTTCTCCACAAACAGGCTGACAACGTCTGGCGCATCGACCTGCAGCTTGGTCCCGATGCGGACCCCGAGGCCGAGAAACAGCCGGAGCGTGTCATGGATCGCCTCAGGTCCATGCTCGGCGAGCGCGAATTCGACATAGAATGGGTAAGTGTCTATACCTTTACGTGCAGGCGTCTCGAGAAGTTTCGCCACGGGAGGGTGATATTTGCCGGGGATGCGGCGCACCAGGTGAGCCCTTTCGGGGCGAGAGGCGCAAACTCCGGCATACAGGATGCCGACAACCTGGGCTGGAAGCTCGGGCTTGTCATGAGCGGATCGGCGCCGGACCGGCTCCTCGATACCTACTCTGACGAGAGGACTGTCGCAGCCGACGAGAACATTCATCATGCCATGCGGAGTGCCGAGTTCATCACACCGCACAGCGAGACCTCCCGGCTGTTCCGCGATGCCGTGCTTCACCTTGCGGTGACGTATCCCTTTGCCCGCCCCCTGATCAACTCGGGAAGACTCTCCGTGCCTGCCGTCCTTCGGAATTCACCGCTTAACACGCCCGACGACGGCCTGTTTGCCGGTGGTCTTGTTCCCGGCATGCCGGCTCTCGATGGGCCTGTCACTGTGGACGGCGGGAGCCGGTGGCTCCTTGAATTTCTCGGAAGTTCCTTCTGCGGTATGTATTTCAGTTCCGGCAACGTGACGGAGGACATGAGCGTCCTCAGGCAGGTAAAAAGCTTGACTCAAGAGCGGATCCCGGTCCTGCCGCTGCTCATTAATCCTCAAGGCGCTCCGGTGGTAGAGGAGACGGGAAACAACACCATTATTGAGGACTCACAGGGTTTTGTCAAAGAACGCTACGCCGCCCTGCCGGGCGCCTTTTACCTGCTGAGGCCAGACCAGCACGTCTGTGCACGATGGCGGCGGTTTGACCTCAAAAGCGCGTGGAGGGCCGTGGCCAGGGCGACGTGTAATGACTGAATCTTATCGTTACATACACCCGCCTTTCCATACAACTGCAGGATGAGGAGGATACCATGTCGCTCAATACCGAACCGAATCTCGCCGAACCTGATGACTTCTACGAGCATCTCCTCATGATGCATCAGGGACTCAGTGAAGAACAGAGCCGGCTCGTCAACGCAAAACTCATACTGATCCTTGCCAACCATATCGGAAACCTGGAGGTGCTCAGGGAGGCCATGGCGGCCGCCCGAGCTGGAATGGAATGAATGACGTGCCCTGTCTTGCTGATGATGAAACGATAATGCTTGCCCCTTTCTGCGACAAGAAACATCGCACCTGACCTCCCTGACAAAATAATTATTGCGAACATAGTTGACAAAATAAAACATGCCAACTATAATAACAATAAATATTTTGTCAAAAGTGGAGAAGGCATGAAGAACAAAGTAGGTCCGGCGGTAAGCGGTGTCGATTTCTTCGATAGACCTCGGGAAATCAAGAAGATACTGAGGGCTCTGGAGTCGGAGACGAATGTCCTAATCTCTTCGCCGCGAAGAGTCGGCAAGACATCGATCCTCTACCGGTTGGCCGATACGGCAGAGGATAACTACCACTTCATCTATGTGATCACACAATCTGTGAACACAGAGAGTGCTTTCTACAAGCGACTGTCCGACGCGATCCTGAAAAGTGATTCCTTGACGAGCAGCGCCACAAGGGTCAGCAGCAAGACCAGGGATTTTCTCAAAAAAACAATTGATAGGATCAAGAGCGTCAAGGGGGTAGAATTGAACCCCGGGGTTGAAACTGATTACAGGGAGCGCTTCATCGGCATTTTGAAGTCACTTCAACTGGACGGCGCCAAGATCGTGCTGATGATCGATGAGTTCACACAAACGATTGAGAATATCATGCGAAAAGAGGGCGAGGCCAAGGCTATTCACTTCCTTCAATCCATGCGCGAGATAAGGCAAGATGAAGAGATGCGCAAGGAGGTGCTCTTCATCCTCACAGGTTCTGTCGGCCTTGAGAATATCGTTGCCCGTCTGGCTTCAGTGGATCTCATTGCTGATTTGAACTCCGTGAAGGTAAATCCCCTCTCGGAGAAAGAAGCCAAGGAAATGATCCACGCGATTTTCAAGGCCACCGCCCTCTCAATCGGCGATGAACAAATCTCTTATGTGCTGGAGAAAATTGAATGGTTCATCCCTTTCTACATCCAGCTTTTTGTTCAGGAGTTGACTAATGTTTGTGCTGATAAGGAAACGTCCAGGGTCACAAAACCGATGATTGACACCTCTTTCAAAGAGATGCTGAAGCACCGCAACCATTTTGAGCACTGGCAGACACGGCTCAAGAAATCGTTCAAGAAGGAAGCTTATAAGTTCGCGGAGGAAGTCCTGAGCGTAGCAGCGAGAAAGAAGGCAATCACCGCCAACGAGATATTGAACCTCGCCGTGAGGTTCGATGTGGAAGAAAAGTATAAGCCTATAATTCACGCACTCATGTACGACGGCTATGTCAACAACAACGACGATCCGGCAGTATACCGGTTCAACTCTCCCATCCTGAGGGCATGGTGGTATGAAAACGTTGCCTACTAAGGTCGCCTATATCTACAACCCCGACAGCCAGTCGCCGGACGAGCTCATCGCGAACTTCGTCATCAGGATCAAAGAATTCCAGACCGTTTTTCGAGACATCAAGAGCTCACCCATGGAGAATCCCGAGCAGCATCACATCATTCAGGGACCGCGGGGCTCAGGCAAGACGACACTTCTTCTGAGGGTCTACTATGAGATTAGGAATGACCCCCAACTGTCTCAGTGGCTCGTCCCGATCATGTTCAGTGAGGAGCAGTATCACATACGAAGCCTGAGCAGGCTGTGGGAGAGCGCGGCAGAACTTCTTGATGAATATGACGAGTTCAAAGGTATCTACGACATTTTCGAGGATGCCAGGGACGGGGCGGATTACGAGGATATCTGTTTCGGCCTGCTCTCAAGGGCCCTGAAGGAGCAAGGGAAGAAGTTAGTCCTCTTCATAGACAACATAGGCGACATGCTCGACAGACTGAGCGAGACAGAGCACCACAGGCTCCGGGAGATCCTTCTGACGTCCCCGGACATCAGAATGGTCGGAGCGTCATCTGTTACCCTTGAATCAACCTACGACTATTCGAAGCCTTTTTTTGATTTCTTCAAATTCATTCAATTGGGCGGTCTTGACCGGGAGGAGACAAACTGCCTCCTTTTGAACCTCGGCGAGACCTACGATAAGACTGGGATAGAGAACATAATCAAGAACCAGCCCGAGCGCGTCGAGATACTGCGGCGCCTTGCAGGCGGCATCCCCAGGACGATCATACTGCTCTTTGAGATCTTTGCCGATCACAAGAGCGGGGATTCCATCAAAGACCTGGAGATCGTCCTTGACAGAGTCACGCCACTTTACAAACACCGGATGGAAAACCTCCCTTATCAGCAGCAGGAGATCGTGGATGTCATGGCGCTTAACTGGGATGCCCTGAGCACCGGCGACATAGCCAGGAAGATACGGATGGAGAGCAAGGCGGTTTCAGCCCAGCTTAAGCAGCTTGAGAAAAGCAGGATGGTCCATAAGATCCGGACTGACACCAAGAACTATCTTTATCAGATCACGGAGAGGTTCTTCAACATCTGGTATCTCATGAGATACGGCAGGATAAGGGACAGAAACAAAGTCCTATGGCTCGTGAAGTTCATGCAGGAGTGGTGCAGCAAGGAGGATTTGCTGGAGAGAGCGAAACAACATTTGGTGGCGCTTACGAGGAAGGGCTACCACCCCGGCCACGCTTTTTACATGACGGAAGCGCTTGCAAGGACGGAACTGCCTTGGGAGCTGCAACACCAGATTATAACGAAGACGAGAGACTTCCTGGGAGAGAAAGACAAGGGTCTGCTCAAAGAGCTTTCAGAGTCGGATGAGGAACTCTTTGTGTCGGCGGGAAAGAACTTCAGTGAACAAAAGTACAAAAAGTGCCTCAGCCTTTTAAATAAAATCAGAATCAAGAATGCGGCAGTCTACTATGCTTGCGGTGATACTTGTCGTAAGCTTAATGACTATAAGAAGGCCGAAGAGTATTACCTGAAGGCAGTTGAAAAGGGTCATGTGAGAGCCTTGACTGCCCTTGGAGTTGTCTACGTTGAGCGTCAGGATCACGGCAAGACAGAGGAGTATTTCCTGAAGGCCGTCGATAAGGGGGACAATAGAGCATTGTCTTTTCTTGGCCTTTTCTACGCGGGGCGCAAAGAATACGACAAGGCAGAGGAGTATTGCCTGAAGGCTATCGACAAAGGTGACATCAAGGCTGGAGCCGGTCTGGCATTTATGTACTTCACTCAGAAAAAAAATAAGCGAAAAGCACTTGAATACATGGAAACGGCTGTTGGGGCACTTGAGTCGACGGTCGAATTGAAGCTCATCTTAAGTCATCTTCTCATCTGGAACGACCAAATAGAAAAGGCAATAAAGCATCTTAACGAGGCTATTGCTTATGACAGCCCCAGTGAACAATACAACGATATGATCATGTTTTGCCTGCTGCTCCTCATGGCGAAGAAGCAATACTATCTCACGTTGAGGCTGTTTGAGGACAAGCGGTACAGCCTTAAGGACAGGTTCAAACCCATCTATTTCGCTCTCATGTATTTCATGCAGGACGAGTTCCCGAATGAAAACAGAAAAATAGGAGAGGAGCTGCGCGAGACCGTCGAGGAAATCATTGAAAAGATCAACCGGCTGAGCGCTGACTACGCATAGAAAGAAGTGCCCACAGAGGACGAGGATGCCCGTTTGTCATTCTCGTCCTCCCTGAAAATTATCAACATAAAGCGGCTGCAACGGGGAGTTGGGAGGGGTTAAGGACTTCACACATTGCACAATGGCGGAAAGAGTGGGCAGTGAGAGAATCGAACTCCCGACACGGGGCTTTTCAGGCCCCTGCTCTACCGACTGAGCTAACTGCCCGATCTATAAAAATAAATCTTCAAAGCCTCAAAAGTCAACCTTGACGACCTCCCAAAAAGCCCGGCACAGCACGCGCCTGTCATCCCCGTGCAGACGGGAATACAGTATTTTCAGGCAGTTTTTTGCAATCAGGATACCCGCCTTCATTCACGAAAAAAGCCGGCACGACGCCTTGCCGCCGTGGAGCGGCAGTAGGGCCGTTTCCCGGCAGCGGCATCAAATCTCCCTCCCGTAGTGAACTTTCTCATTGTATCACAGGACAGTGACAGCGCTGTTCGGAAAACGTGTCATATCAACATTTTTCAGGGGTCATCACACATTTGTCGGCAGGAGTGTTATACTGTCCGCGATTAGACCGTTTTTGGGCAGCAATTATATACAATATATACCTGTAATTGTTAAAATACATGTTGATGTGTTTACAAACAGCGAACATGGTGAGCTGTATCTGTTCTGACCGGCATGACGGAGGTCCCGCCGGGTCTTTTCGGAATGGCGCTGCGGAACGGGGCGGGTCACCAGGAAGCACGCAAGGAGGATATTGATGAAGGGCAACATTCTCGTTGTTGACGACGAGGAAGTCGTTCTCAAGAGCTGTGAACGACTCCTGGGGTCGGAGGGTTTCGACGTCGACACTGCGAGTTCGGCGATAGATGCATTGGGGCTGCTTGACAGGAAGAAGTACGACCTGATCCTGACCGACATAAAGATGCCGGAGATGGACGGCCTTCAGTTCATGAGGGCCGTGCGGGGGAAGAATCCCGACATCAATATCGTGGTGATCACGGGGTATCCGTCCCAGGATACCCTCAAGGAGTCGCTCAGTCTCAGGATCGTCGACTATGTTCCGAAGCCCTTTTCCCCGGCCCTCCTGCTTGAGGTCACGCACAGGGCCGTCAACCTGAAAAAGCGGGGCATCGCGCCGGAGCCGCAGGTGGAGGACTTCACCAATGAGGTGGCGGCGAAGCTCGACGAGGTCATTGTGCGGTACAAGGACAAGCCGGGTAGTCTCATCCCCGTGCTCCAGGAGGCGCAGGAACTCGTCGGCTACCTTCCGCCGGTCGTCCAGCGCCACGTCGCCAAGGGTCTGAATATGCCTGTGAGCGCCGTTCACGGCGTCGTGTCGTTCTACTCCTTCTTCACCATGAAGCCGAGAGGCCGGCACAATGTGCGGGTCTGCCTCGGCACGGCCTGCTACGTCAAGGGGGCGGAAGACATCGTCAAGAACCTGAGCGATGGGCTGAAGATATCCGTCGGCGGCATAACCGATGACAAGAAATTTTCCCTCGAGGCGGTCCGGTGTCTCGGCGCCTGCGGCCTGGCGCCGGTGGTCATGGTGGGCAAGGACACGTATGGTTCCGTCAAGGCGATCAAGGTTCTCGATCTGCTGAAGGATTACGAGTAAGAGGAGGAAAACATGCCGAGAGTGTCGATCGATGATTTGAATATGATAAAGGAGAAGGTCCGGGAGTCCTTTGCCCTCCGGGAGGGAGGCAACAGGGCGAAAATCACTGTGCACATGGGTACCTGCGGAGAGGCTGCCGGTGCGAGGAAGGTCATGGCGGCCCTGCTTGACGAGATGGAGCAGAAGGGCGTGAAAGACGTGATCGTGACCACGTCGGGCTGTGCGGGGTTCTGCAGCAGGGAGCCGATGGTGACGGTGGAGATGCTCAACGAGCCTCCCGTCAAATATGTATATCTTAACGATGAAAAGATGAGGAAGGTCTTCCAGGAGCACATCGTCGGCAACAAAATCGTCGAAGAGTATGCCCTGGCCGTCGGGAACGAGATCGGCTATTAGCGGCCCCGACTTTACGGACGTATGAGCAACCCCGCGGCGAAGGCCGTCGGGGGTTTTGAGGAGGAACAATGGATACATACAGGGCAAGCATGATGGTGTGCGGAGGCACCGAATGCGTTTCCAACGGAAATCTCGAGCTCAGGAACGCTCTGCTGGCAGAGCTTAAGAATAAAGGACTCGAAAACGAAATAAACGTCGTCATGTCAGGGTGCCACGGCCTCTGCGCGCGGGGTCCAATCATAGAGGTTTCCCCGGGCGACGTCAAGTACGAAAAAGTCACCGTCCAGGACATCCCCGTCATCGTCCAGGAGCATCTCGTCGGGGGGACTCCCGTCGATCGCCTGATCTGCAAGGAGCCGCCGAAGGAGTATGCCGTACCGCTCACAAGGGACATGCCCTTTTACAACCTCCAGGTGTTGAGAGCGCTGAGGAACAAGGGGATTATCAACCCCGAGAGCATTGACGAGTACATCGCACGGGACGGGTATCGCGGTGCGGCCAAGGCCCTCACCCAGATGACGCCGGAGCAGATCATAGAGCAGATGAAGATTTCCGGGCTGAGGGGACGCGGAGGCGCAGGCTTTCCGACGGGTCTCAAATGGGAATTCTGTTACAAGGTGCCGTCGGACCAGAAGTTCATCCTCTGCAACGGTGACGAGGGAGACCCGGGCGCCTTCATGGACAGGAGCATCATGGAGGCCGACCCCCATGTCGTTCTGGAGGGCATGATCATAGGCGGCAAGGCGATTGGTGCAAGCAAGGGCTACATTTACGTCAGGGCCGAGTATCCCCTCGCCGTGCGGAGACTGCAGCTCGCGATCAACCAGGCCAAGGAGTACGGCCTGCTCGGTGATAATATCCTCGACAGCGGCTTTAACCTCGACATCGAAATCTACCAGGGCGCGGGCGCTTTCGTCTGCGGCGAAGAGACGGCCCTCATGCGGTCCATCGAGGGAAAGAGAGGGATGCCGAGGCCCAGGCCTCCTTTCCCGGCCCAGAAGGGCCTGTGGGACAAGCCCTCGGTGCTCAACAACGTCGAGACATATGCGAACATTCCCCAGATCATCATCAACGGCGGTGAATGGTACCGGGGCCTGGGGACGGACAAATCAACGGGCACGAAGGTCTTTGCCCTGAGCGGCGCCATCACCAATATCGGTCTCATCGAGGTGCCCATGGGCATTCCGCTGAGAAAAGTCATCTACGACATCGGCGGCGGGGTACCGAAAAAGAGGAAATTTAAGGCGGTGCAGCTCGGCGGTCCGTCAGGGGGCTGTGTTCCCGAGGACCTGCTCGACACCCCCGTCACCTATGAGGACATCGTCAAGACCGGCGCCATCGTCGGGTCCGGCGGCATGGTCGTGATGAACGATCTCAACTGCATGGTCAGCGTCGCCCGGTTCTTCCTCGACTTCACCACCGAGGAGTCCTGCGGCAAGTGCCCGCCCTGCCGGATCGGGACGACGGTGATGCTCGACATCCTCGACAAGATCATAGAGGGTCACGGACGTGAGGGCGACATCGAGCTGCTTCAGGACCTCTCACAGGACATCATCATCACGTCCCTGTGCGGCCTCGGTCAGACCGCTCCGAACCCCGTCCTGACGACAATCAAGTACTTCAGGGACGAGTATGAGGAACACATAAAGGAGAAATGGTGCAAGACCGGCGTCTGCAAAGAGCTCTGCGCATTCCATGTCGATGAGGCCAAGTGCACCGGGTGCGGCGCCTGCAGGCGGATCTGCCCGAAGACGGCGATAACGGGGGAAAAGAAGAAGCCCCACAAGGTCCATCAGCATCTCTGTATCCAGTGCCGCTCCTGTTATGAAGTCTGCCGTTTCGATGCCATGAAGATCGGCCCGAGGAACCTGAGGGATAAACTCCTTGAGGAGGAAAAGGCAGAGCTTGCAGTGGCGGCGGCCGGACAGGAGGTGCAGTCATGATCGAGCTGACCATTGACGGAAAATATGTCGCCGTTGAGCCGGGCACGACGATCCTCGAGGCTGCCCTGCAGAACGGTCTTTATATCCCCAACATGTGCTACGACCGCAGGCTGAGGCCCTACGGCGGATGCAGGCTCTGCGTCGTCGAGGTGGAGGGTCAGCCGAGGCTCTTCGCCGCATGCTCGTCACCGGTTACACCGGGCATGATCGTCCACACGGAGACGCCGAAACTCGCCAAATGCCGCCGGACGGTCCTTGAACTTATGCTGCTTCACCATCCCCTGGACTGCCCCGTCTGCGACAGCGCGGGCGAGTGCGCTCTCCAGGACCTCACCTTCAAATACGGCTCCTCGCAGACCCGCTTCTTCGCCGAGAGAAAGCACGAACCCGAGCGGCTCGACGCGCCCATCGTGGAGCGGAACATCAACCGCTGCATCCTCTGCGGCAAATGCGTCCGCGTCTGCTTCGAGCACCAGGGCGTCGGCGCCATCGAGCTCCTGGGCAGGGGGTTCGAGACGAAGGTGAGTCCCGCCTTCGAAGAGACGCTTGACTGCGAATTCTGCGGCCAGTGTGTCGATGCCTGCCCTGTAGGCGCCCTCGGGACACGCCATTACAGGCACAAGTCGAGGGTCTGGTATATGGAGGAGTATGAGATCGTCTGCCCCTTCTGCGGCTGCGGCTGCACGACGAACGTGAGTCTCCGCGATGAAAAGATCATCCGTGCCAGGGGAAGGGAAGGCGTCGGGATTAACGAGGGCAACCTCTGCAGCAAGGGCCGTTTCGGCTTTGACTACATTTACTCGGAAAACAGGCTGACCACACCCCTGATCAGGAAGGACGGGGAACTCGAACCGGCGTCGTGGGAGGAGGCTTTCTCGTTCATAGCCAGGAAGCTTCAGTCCCTTCGTGAGCGGTATGGACCGGGCGCAATCGGGGCTATCGGCTCCCAGCGATGCACCATCGAGGACGGCTTCGTGCTCCAGAAGTTTATGCGGGAGGTCATCGGCTCCGACAACATCGATTCCGCTGCGCGGTTCGGCTATGCAAAAACGCAGCAGGCCGTGGAAAAGGTCTTCGGATTGGACCAGCTTCCCATCGTCTGGAAATCACCTCTTTCAGCAGACTTCATCCTCGTCGTCGAGTCGGACATCACCTCGACGCTGCCTGTGTGGGGCCTTAACTTTATCCATGCGAAACAGCGTGAAGCGGAGCTCGTCGTCGCCGATTCAAAGAAGACGAAGCTCTCCCGTCTGAGCTCCCGGTGGCACAGGATCCGCCCCGGCACAGGGGTGGTTCTCCTGAATGGGATCATGAAAGTCATCGTCGATGAGAACCTGTTTCCCAAGGACAAGGTGTCGTCTATTGCGGACTTCAACGCCTTCGTCGGGAGCATCAGCGGATTTACGCCGGCCTATGTGTCCGAGCAGACGGGCATACCGGAAGAGGAGATCGTCGGCCTCGCAAGGAAGTATGCAGCAGCCGGAAAGAGGCTCCTCGCCCTCACCTCGAACGCCTCGGAGAACACGAAGAGCCTGAGCACGCTCCTGGCTGCGGCAAACCTGGTCCTCCTCATGGGGGACGCTCCGGAGACGCTCCAGATCCCTGCCGAGTTCTCCAACACACTCGGCACATGGATGGCGGGCGTGAGGCCCCTCGGAAAGGGCAAGGACGTCTTCGAGATGCTGTACAAACCGGGCAGCGTCAAGGCGCTTTACATCATGGGTGAGAATCCGCTCGTCGCCCTGCCCGACGTGAACGCCGTCGAACATACACTGAAGGGCCTCGAGTTCCTCGTTGTGCAGGATATCTTCCTGACGGACACGGCAAAGAGGGCCGATGTCGTTCTTCCGGCCTGCAGTTGGGCCGAAAAGGAGGGCAGCTTCATGTCCGCAACAGGCCAGATCCAGCGCATCCCGAAACTCGTTCCCGAGAAGGGAGACGCCCGTCCCGACTGGATGATCGTCACCGGCATCGCGGCAGCGATGGGACAGGATCTGGAGTTCAGCGATATTCAGCAGGTGAGGGCCGCCGTTTCGGATCTCGTCGTCTCCGGGACGTCAGGGGAGATGAAACCGTCATTCGCCGTCGCGAATTACCAGGTCCTCGAACAGCCCGACGAGAGCTACCCCATGGTGCTCGCCACGTCGATCATCCTGCAGCATTCAGGCTCGCTCTCGGCCCTCTCGAAAAACCTCGATTCCGTCGTCTCCGACGCCTATCTGCAGATCAACACGGTAGACGCGCAGCATTACGGGATCAGGCACGAGGATTTCGTGAGGGTCACGTCAAGAAGGGGAGAGGTGATCCTCAAGGCGATCGTCTCCGACGAGGTGACGGCGGGCACGGTCTTCGCGCCCATCCACTTCGCCCATGTCAAGGTGAACACACTGACATACCCGTCCCTGGACGGGGGCATTCCCCTCGTGGCGGTGAAGATCCAGTCTCTCTGAGAAGCCTGTGCCGACAGACCGCTACCGCGTCATGCTTGAGAGCATCCCCGACGGGGCCTATGCCGTCGACGGTAAAGGATGCATTTCTTTCTGGAACAGGGGGATGGAGCTGCTCACGGGACGCCCCGTCCTTTCGACAGTCGGAAAGGCCTGCCATGAGGTTCTCCGGTATGAGGACAGGCCGGGATCGCCGGTGCCTGTCTCCGATTACCCCGTGCTTCAGTGCCTCCGGTCCCGGTCTGTTGTATCGAGGCATCTCTACATGAGGGACAGTGAAGGCGGGACGAGGTTTATCGAGGAGCTGGCCGTGCCTGTCCTTTTTGGTGGAAACAAACGCGCCGGCGCCCTTGCCGTCCTCCGTGACAACTCCCGCATCATGCCCGTTCTTGAAGAGTCGCTGAGGGCGCAGCGGAGGGAAAGGCTCATCCCGATCTGCGCCTGGTGCAAGAAGATCAGGGCCGATGATGACTCATGGGAGCGCCTCGAAGGGTTTCTGACGAACGAAGGCATCGGCGTCCTGTCTCACGGGATCTGCGAGGACTGCGCGGAAACAATCTTCAGCAAGAGGGTCTACCTCGAGAGCTATCAGCAGATCTGCAAGGCCATCAGCTCCAGTCTTTCGCTGAAAGAGGTGCTGGACCTCATCGTCCGCAACGCCGTCCGTGTCATGAACGTGAAAGCCAGCATGCTCAGGCTCGTCAACAGGGATACGAAGGAGCTGGAAGTTGCGGCCCACTACGGGCTGAGTGACAGGTACGTCAACAAGGGGCCCGTCGAGTTCGACGGCAGCCTCGACCAGCCGGGGAAACCCCTCTCCATATACGACATAACGAAGGACCCCCGCGCCAGGTACAGGACCCATGCCGAAGAGGAAGGCATCAGGAGCATCCTCTCCGTCCCCGTCGCGCTCAAGGATGAGATGATCGGCGTCCTGAGGATGTACACGGCCGAGCCCGTCAAATATACGCCGGAGGACCTGAAATTCATGACGGCCATCGCCGAGCAGGCGGCCACAGCGATCATGAACGCACGCATCTTCGAGAGGTCCCTGTCTCACGCCCGCGAATACCTGAGGGTCTTTCAGGAGGTCACGAGGGCCGTCAGTTCGACGCTGAAACTCGGGGAGGTGCTCGGTCTCATCGTGCGGAAGCTTCCGGAGGTGATGGACCTCAGGGCCGCCACGATCAGGCTCCTCGACGAAAAGGGCGAAAAGCTCGAGCTTGCCGCTGCCTATGGCCTGAGTGACCGCTACCTCGGCCGGGGTCCCGTCGATGCCGAAGACAATGTGCGGGAAGCTCTGCAGACGAGACCCGTGGCCATTTTTAACGTCTCCCGCGATGCCCGCGTCCACTACCAGCGGGAAGCCCTCGACGAAGGCATTGCCAGCATGCTGACACTTCCCATCGTCGCCAGGGGCAAGGTCATCGGCGTCCTCAGGCTCCTGACGGACAGGCCGCGGGAGTTCACCGAGGAGGATGTGGCTTTTTCCGCTTCACTGGCAGAGGTCTGCGGCACGGCCATAGAGAATGCGCGCATCTATGAACAGCTTCACAGGCAAACGGGGACACAGCCATGAACGGTTACATCCAGAGGAGAATCTGCAGGAACAGCGGCGACGCCTTTGAGGAATTGCCGGACCTCCTGGCGATCGAAAGGAGGCTGAGGATTTCCGTCAACGGCCGGGAGGTGCTGAGCCTCTACTGCACTCCCCTCATGGTCCGCGAGCTCGTTGTGGGAATGTTCCTGACGGAGGACCTCATAAAGGGCGGCTGGTGCGCCGAGAGGATGACGATCCAGTACGGTGACGATGTCCTTGTCGACATTCCCGCCGAGGGAGACGTGGACATGGAAGGGGGAGTCATCACCTCGGGATGTATCGGCGGCATCACGTTTCCGAAGAGGCTTGCACTGAAGAGGATCGAAGACCCCTTTCAGGTTGCCGCCGGCACGGTGAAGCACGTTTTCAGGAAATTCCAGCATGCATCGGAGCTGTACAAGCTCACCGGCTGCGTGCACAGTGCGGCGTTGAGCGACGGCAATGACATACTCTGTCTTGCCGAGGACATCGGCAGGCATAACGCCGTCGACAAGATCATCGGCTATGCCGTGCTCGAGAACATACCCTTTGGTGGTAAAATAATGCTTGCCAGCGGCAGGCTCTCGTCGGAAATCGTCTCGAAGTGCGCCAAGTGGGGGATCCCCGTTGTGGCAAGCAGGACGTCACCGACGAGCCTCGCCGTCGAGATCGCCGACACATATGGCGTGACGGTCATCGGATTCATCCGTGCGGACAGGATGAACGTCTACACTCATTCATGGAGAATCACAGAGGCTGTACCTGTGAGAAAGGAGGAATGATTCATGGGAACGAGAGGCAGAGAGATCGTCGGAATGGATGTCGAGGAGCTGCTCAAGCTTCTGAACAAGGCTTTCGCCGATGAGTGGTTCGCCTATTATCAGTACTGGCTGGGGGCCAAGGTCGTGAGGGGCCCGATGAAGGACGCCGTGGCCGCAGAGCTCCTGCAGCATGCGACGGAAGAGCTGATGCACGCGGGCATGGTGGCGAACCGGATCATTCAGCTGGGCGGCAAGCCCGTGACGGAGCCGAAGAAATGGTATGAGTGGTCCGGCTGCGGTTATGAGCCGCCAGATGATGAGTATGTCAAGACCATTCTCACCCAGAACATACGGGGGGAGCAGTGTGCCATCAGCTACTACAGTGGGATACTGAATATCACCCGCGACAAGGACGTCGTGACGTTCAACATGGTCACGACGATCCTGGAGCAGGAAGTCGAACACGAGGAGGACCTGCAGTCTCTCCTTGAAGACCTCGATCTGATGGTCTCAAGGGCATAGCCAGTCCACAGGCCGGCACGTCGCTTCCCCTGCGGGGGGGGGTCGGTGCCGGCCGTTCTTTACCCTTCGCAGGAATCGTCATGCAATCGCCTTTCCCTCGCAGCCGAAACTGCTCATCCGTCATTCCCGTGCAAGGAATCATGGTCGTTGGAAAGTCTTGGGGGTATAATTAAACAAGGTCTGAGACCCTGTTCATTCCTTCAGGCACGAAAGGAAACGGTGACTATGAAGAAAGCGATATCAATTGTCCTGACCCCTCTCCTGTCGATCGCCCTGGCTGCGATTGCCGTGAATTGCAGCAGCGACCCGAAACCCTCCGCCGTCGCGACCGGTTCAGGCGATCAACCGGGTCTGACCCGCACCGTCTTCCTGTCCGGGTTGAGTTCACCGTGGGACCTGGCCTTCACGCCTGAGGGCGCAGTGTTTTTTACCGAAAAGTGCCGTGGTCTTTCGGTGCGCCGCGCAGACGGGACCGTCCAACGATTGTTCGGCTCTTCCGGCTCCGCCCTCATAGCCGGCGATTTCTTCTGTCAGGGTCAGAGCGGCATGCTCGGTGTGGCCGTCGATCCCAGGTTCGCGGACAACCGCTTCGTATATGTCTACATGGCTTCGAAGCCCGGCAATACGAAGACGAATCACGTCGTACGTCTCACCGTCGATGCCGGTTACAGGACAGTCAGCGGCCGCAGGGACATCGTTGCCGACATTCCCTTCAAAAGCGGGGCCACCATCTGGGGAGGGGCAGGGACGCACAGCGGCGGCCGCATTCGTTTCAGTCCTGACGGCGGGTTCCTGTACGTCACGACCGGCGATAACCACAACGGCCCGCTGCCGCAGGACCTCAACCGGCTGGGCGGCAAGATATTGAGGATCGATCGCGACGGGAAGGCTGCGCCGGGAAACAACACCCCGGCCGGCGGCGATCCCCGCATCTTCACATACGGGCACCGGAATGTGCAGGGCATCGCTTTCCGCCCCGGCACGGGGCAGCCCTTTTCATGCGAGCACGGACCCGGGCATAGCGACGAGGTGACGCCCCTGGCGGCGGGCGGCAACGGGGGATGGGACCCGCAACCGCAAGCCGGTGTCACCTGCGCAGGCGATTACTGCGGGTACATCTCGAACAATCGCAGCGGAAAGCCCACGCCGATGACCGATCTTTCCCGGTTTCCCGACGCGCTTCGGCCTTCGTGGAACAACGGCGGCGAGTCCGAAGGCATGGGGCCCTGCGTCTTTCTCAGCGGCACCCACTGGCGGGGGTGGGACGGACGGCTGGCAGTCGGATTTCTGCGGGGCGCGCGCATCGAGATCCTCCAGATGGATGAGGCCGGTATGACGAAGAATAACACGCCTGTCCCCGGCATACCGGCCGAGCGCATGCGTTCCCTCGTCCAGGGTCCAGACGGTGCTCTTTACGTGGCCGTCGATTCCGGCGAAATCTGGAGGCTTGCCGTCAGCCCGGGTCCGTGAGGGGAGAAGTCCCCCGACAGTGGTTCCTGCCCATTTGAAGCCGCAAAAAACCACAGGGCCGGACATCTTTTCCAGGGCAGATACAAGGCCGTTGTTGTTGACGCCGACGCATACGCCGGAGAGCGTTCACGGTACATTCACCGGAACCCTGTAAGGGCAGGGCTCGTCGACCTGCCGGAGGATTATCCCTGGTCGAGCTATGCGGCATACGCCGGCAAGACGAAATCACCTGCCTGGCTGACAACAGACCGGCTGCTGCACTATTTTGGCAGGCGACCTTCCTCTGCCCGGCATGCCTATCGGGCATTCGTCGAGGCAAAGACAGGCGGCATGCAAGGAAGCCCTCTGAAAGATTCCGTCGCTTCCTCGATACTCGGCAGTGCTGCATTCAGAGACGACATACGGGAGAAATACCTTGGGGGCCGGAAAAAAGACCGGGATGTGCCTGCGCTCGGAGCGTTAAGCAGAGTGAGGCCTGAAGAAATCATGGAGAAGGTCGGGGGCGAGTTTCAGGGGCAACCTGATCTGGCGAGGAAAGTCGGCATCTACCTGAGCCACAGATACGGGGGATTGTCGCTCAGGGAAATCGGATGGCATTTCGGCGTGTGGGAATCGGCGGTTTCACAGGCGAGCCGCAGATTTCAGGCGACCCTTGAGGACCGTGAGCTAAGGAGAAGGGTGGACAACGTACGAAGATCCCTGATTCTTTAGTATGTCATATGTGTAGACCCCAAATCTGGCCACGAAGCGCCCCCATGATTCACATGTTTCGGATGTCAATGAGACAGGATCGGAAGTTACAAACCGGGCAGAACGCGATATTTCATGGTATTGAAGTGGGTGTCAAAGGAAAAGGCTGTGTCAATACGCAACCTTTCCATGAATGCGAAGCTGGTGCAGTCTGTATAACTGAAGTCAACGTCCCTGTATTTCAGGAAGATTTCCCAGGCCCTTTCCTCATCTCTATCCTGAACAGCAGCAAGACTGGCAAAAGCACTGTCTTTCAGTCTTTTGCCGAATTCGGCAGCCACTTTCCAGCCTAACCTGACCCTCAGGAGGGTTGCCGTTTCATCGAATACAAAGTTGGTCGTTACCAAAGGAATCGGGTTTGCTGCGAGAAATTCAGAGGCAGCGTGATGTTTGGGGTCTTTGCTGTCAACCAGCGCATACCACGCACCGGTATCAACAAAGATCCGTCTCACTTCTTCTTCCCATAAAGGTATCTATCGTGATCGCTCGCGACCGCAGAGCCGTCGCCCGCACCTAAGCCGATCACCCCAAATAGAGGGTCTTTCCCCCTGACAGGGGTCTCGGTCGCAAACTTTTCTGAAATGAGCTCTCTGACAATTGCAGACAGGCTCTTCTTCTTCTTTCTCGACAACTCAAGCAATCTCTGATATTGCCACTGCTCAAGCGATATTTGGGTTCTATGTTTAATGCCTTTCATAATTACATCTTACATCATCTAAAATATGATGTCAATGCCGCGTCCGTTAACTGTAGGTCGGGGGCGAGTTTCAGGGGCAACCTGATCTGGCGAGGAAAGTCGGCATCTACCTGAGCCACAGATACGGGGGATTGTCACTCGCCTGTGACACCGCCGATTCCCCGACGCCGAAATGCCGTCCGATTTCCCTGAGAGCCGCAGATTTCAGGCGACCCTTGACGACCGTGAGCTAAGGAGAAGGGTGGACAACGTGCGAAAATCCCTGAATCTTTAGTATGTCATATGTGTAGACCTGACCCGCAGACTCTCTCACTCTTGTGCAGACCGCAAGACGCCAGGGTATCCATCCGCGGGAATTCCTGCATATCCTCCATGCCGCCGATACAGCTACCGCACAGGCAGCGCTGTATAACAATTCAAGCTGACAAGTGACAAGTAAAATGAAGGACAGTTCTGCGACATGACTTTGCCCCGACCTTGAGGGTTCAGGTCCAAAAGGGGTGAGATCTCTCATGCGACTGAACAGCACAGGGACTAAACTGTTACCCACAGTGGGCGGTGGACCCCAAAAACTGGACAGTGTGCTAAGCTCTGATTCAGACCACTCATGGAGGATCTGAGATGAGCAAGAAACGAAAGCAACACAGTTCCCAATTCAAGGCGAAGGTCGCGCTGGCCGCATTACAGAACGAAGAGACCACCGCTCAACTGGCCAGTCGCTTCGACATCCACCCGACCATGATCTCCACCTGGAAGCGGCAGCTGCTCGACAGCGCCGCTGAGCTTTTCGACAAGAACCACAAGTCCCGCAAGCAGGTCGAGGGCCAGTTCGATGAGCTCTACCGGCAGATTGGCCGGCTCAAGGTAGAAAACGATTTTTTAGCACGAAAGCTCGGCTCTTGAGCAGCCAGCAGCGAAAGCAGATGATCGAACCTGAACTTCGCGAGCCGAGCATCTCCCGCCAATGCCAGTTGCTGGGATTGAGCCGGTCCTCGTTCTACTATGAGCCGTGCCCGATTAATCCCGAGGACCTGGACCTCATGCGCCTGATCGACGAGCAGTACCTGAAGACCCCGACCTACGGCAGCCGGTCGATGGCGCGGCATTTCCGCCGACAGGGCCGTAAGGTCAACCGCAAACGCATCCAGCGGCTGATGCGACTGATGGGCATCGAGGCGATCTACCCCAAGCCGCACACCAGCCGGCCCCATCCGGAGCACATAATTTATCCCTATCTGCTCAGAGACCTGAGGATCGATCATGCCAACCAGGTGTGGGCTACCGATATCACCTACGTTCCCATGGCACGTGGCTTTATGTACCTGGTGGCGGTCATGGACTGGCACAGCCGCAAAATCCTGTCCTGGCGTCTTTCCAATACCTTGGACTCGGACTTCTGCAATCAGGCCCTCCAGGAAGCCCTGAGCCGCTATGGGGCACCGGAGATTTTCAACACGGATCAAGGAGCACAGTTTACCAGCAAAGGGTTCACTCAAATCCTCAAGGACCACGGAGTCGCCATCAGTATGGACGGCCGCGGTAGGTGCCAGGACAACATCTTTGTTGAACGGCTATGGTGGACCATCAAACATCACTACCTTTACCTGCATTCGTTCGGCGGCGGCTCTGAGCTGCGTCAGGGGTTAACCAACTGGATACGCTTTTACAACGAACAGCGCGGGCACTCTTCTCTTGACGACCGTACCCCGGATGAGGTTTACTATGGACTGCCTCACCCATTCGCCGAGGCTGCCTGATGCTTCATAAAGAATTTAACAATGAACTCAGAGCTTATCCCACCCATCAGGCTGTCCAAACAATAGGGTCCACCGCCGTGAGCAAGGCATCGGCAAGGCTGCGTGAAGAAATGAAGAGAAACAAAGAACTGTTAGAGCGTGTCGGGAACCTTGTTTCACAATTCAAGACATGACACCTTATTCCTCTGACAAGAGCATAACATTTAAGTCGACTCAAGGGATCTTGCCAATGCCTCAATATCTGTCATCCCAAAATCAGTCACCAGGACCACCCGCGTGGAAGCGGCGAGATCTTTGGCTGCCTTCGTGTATCCGCTTTGCGATATGACCACCGCATAGTCAGTCTTGTAGTGAGACCGCGCAGCTGCGGCTTCTTGGACCGCTGTGATCCCTGCGGGCATCTCTCGTCCTTTGCACTGCACCGCGTATCTGAGCCCATCCTTCGTAGCGACTATATCACACCCAAAGTCACCCGAAACACTCGTGAACTCAACCTCAAAGCCCAGCTCGCTAAGTCTGTCCCCACATGACTTTTCAAAGTCACGACCGATCTGACTGGCAGGCCTTGTCAGGGGGAGTTGCAACCCATCAGCTATGATCCGTCTCGTGATACACAAAGCCTCGTTGGCGAGACGCGAAGCTCTATAGGATGAACCGTACTGAGTGGCAAGCCCATCGTAGCGACTCCTGAAGTTCCGCTCAAGAAGTGTACTCATTGCATCACGGGCTTCCAGCCAATTAATCTCATCCGTAAAATCATTGCGTATCAATACCCGTGAGAGTTGCCGCCTGAAACCCTCCGCATGTTCGGCGTAGAAGCTGTTTCCTGTAACATAGTCGGAGCAGATTCGGTAAGCCAGAATTCCGAGCTGGAATTCCAACATGCCTTCGACAGAACCCAACTCAGGCTTCGGCAAGGCTTCGTATTCCTTGCGAAGGCTCCGAACAGTGCCTGCATCGAAGAAGGCACAGACATCGTGAAGGCCGGTCAATCGGCTTATCAGCTCTCGGAGAATACGTAGACCATCGTCGCTGAGCGACGGAGTCTCAAACGCTTCAAGCTCACTTGCGGCAGACAGAATTATCTCACGACGAGTTTCCATCAGCTCCAGTTGGGCTGGGGTCATGAAGAACAGGATCTGCACCACCTCATGAATACGCGTTTGATTGGGCACTTGTACTACCTCCCATAGATATTCCAGAACCGAGTTGTTCTATCGTCTAACGGTCCGGGCGCGCGGCGCCGGCCCCGAAAGTATTAAGAAACATGGCGCGCTGACCCCGGCGTCCGCACGCCCCGGTTGTTAGGTGGCGCATGCAAAGCGCACCAAGAGCCAACACACAGCACCAAAACCCACGAGAAAAACGGCCCGGAAAAACCAAAGCAACTGAAGTTTCTCCTCCGGGTTATCAGGGACCTCAGCTACCCCTTTCCCGTATCGCCAAGCGTTCATAAACTCTTTTGTGAAATGTTTCCGTGTTTCAGCGAGACGCTTTCTCCGTACTTGGATTGAGTCCGCGAGTACCCCCACTAGATACCAACCAGATGCCATTACACTGACCGCCGCACCAAAAAGCACGAAATATTCAACTTGATTCAGAGTGTCGAGAATCCTCGGAATTGAGACGATCGCAGCGAACAGCAATAGGCCATAGTTTGTGACTTGCCACTGTTGCTTCTTAAATGAATTGATTTCTGACACGCACGCGGAATACAGAAGCCTCAGTTCGTCGTTCTTCTGTTTTTCGTTTTCATTTTGTTCCGCCATAGGCTCCTCCACGGTTGTGCCACCCAAACGTTCAGTTCACCGGCGTACAAGCAGGAGCGCGAAGCGACGCTGCTTGTACGACCGGTGCAACGCGATGCTATGCGTCGTCCGTCCAGTACGGCAGGGGGGATATCTATCGTACTCTACTTCTGCCGTTGTCTCGCTTTGATAGTGAATCTTCAAGGGATTCAAGTGACTTTTCCCACCAACCCTCCTTGCTTCCATCACCAAGGTGGACTCTCACTGTGGGGTAGAAGTGCTTTCGATGGCTGGCCTGAACACGCCAAAACCATTGATGGTCTTTTCGATCAGCCGCAATCAGCTCGACCGTAATGCCCAGTGCAGCGGCGATATGCGTGGTGGTCGTCGAGATCGTTACGAGGTAGTCCAATCCGCGGATTGCTTCGATCAGCGCATCGAGAGAGGTCTCAGTCTTTGCCTCGAGGATCTCGTCTGAAAGGATACGCACCCCACGCCTGTTAGCATCACCATCTGGATCCGCGACAGCGACTTTACGCTGAAGCGAAATGAAGTCGGCATCAATACCGTTCAGAAGCGGTAGCAACTCCTCTACCGGAACGGACTTCGCAGCGATAGGTCCACTGTTCGATACGCTGGCCCAAGCTAGTCCCACTCGTAGGCGCGGTTTGCTCTTCGAAGGGAGTATGGTTCCTATGGTCGCCAGTGGGACAAACGGTTCGTCCAACAAATTGCCCATTAGTGCCTGCCGCAGAATTGCAAGCGGAGGTCTTCCTTCGTTGTCATCTCGGCGCAGCTTCGGCAGAAAGGCTAAATCATGCTTCAGGATTGAACAGACCTGTGCACAAGCAAAAACCTGGACGGGAATTTTAGATGTACCAGCGTGCCTCTTAAGGAGGGACGCGACCAGCAGTTCTTCTCCCCAACCTTGCGCTCGCGGAAAGCTCAGTCGGAATGGCCCTCTAAGATCGACACGATCGTCGTGCCACTCTGGATCCTTATCGAGTTTGGCAAGTCCGCTTTCGAACGCGCCCGAGGCGAGATCTCGGAATCCGGCATTCATTTTGTCATCGATGACGTCGTTCACGACGCACGTCGAAGGCGAAGCCCGCTTGCGGTGCGGCCCTCTCGACCTCCATGTGTACGCCCGGCATGGGCGTGAGCTTATGGGGTGAAAGTCCCTTGTACGAGAACCTGAGAGTGTTCATACTAATGGATGCTATCACAAGTACGAGCCGAAGGCAAGGGCGTCTCCGCGAGGAGGGGTCTGAGGGAAGCCTTAGTGCGAACGTGCGAGCTGGATCCTGCCCCGGACTTGATCCGGGGAACAGAAACCGCATACAAGGCTCAGTCTCCGGGCGGGTTGGCACAACGAAGTCCGTGGGTTCAGGGGATAGGGTAAATGCGGCGGTTGTGCACAGAAAGTTCACGTTCTTATCCGGGGAGATCTGCGTGTCAGGCGACAGAAAGTTCATGAGCAGAATCCGGACGAGGTCTATCCGGTTTACCAATGACCCGGCGCATCCGTCCGCTGTGGGCAGATGCGCGTCTCCTTTTAGAGAAACACAAAGCAGATAACATCTCATGAGCATTCCCGGAGCGCCGACTGTGGAAACATATCCGGTCAGCACGCAGAAGTCAGCAGACGGCATAGTACTTCCGGGCGACTGGAAGGAAGGCCTGAACGTGGAAATGAGCGGGGCACCCAATGAGCTCGATGTCGGCGCTGAATCCGACCGACGGAGCCGAATGAGGCGTGTCATGCAAGACTGTCCCCTCAATCCTGTCTCAGTGCAGTCTATCGTCAGCAGAATGTTTCGTTATGCACCTCGGTAACGCTCCCATACCCACGTTAAGTTCTCGGTCAGTCCGGTAACGTCTGGAAATAGGGATGCTTGGTTAATTGCGAGGCGATGAAGCTGTTTTCGGATGTATTCTTTGGAACTGCTTTTAATGAGACATTCTGTCAAATTATCATCCGTAATTATTTCGAACGGATCTTCCTGAATGGTAAATACACTTTGTTGAGCTGCCATTCTGGTGTCAATGATTGGGGGAATGAAGCGATTCATACTACCGGTATAGTCAAGAGGACTCTCGGTAAGTGGTGCGTTCAAATCGATCATATGTTGCTGCCCCTCAGCCAGTGGACCAAAATCGAACGCATACACCCAAACGTCGGATGTGATCGACTCGTTCGATATAGCAAAGTACAAGGCTGCCAAAGGATTCTTGCTCCAGTCCAGCAATCTTGTTCGAAGACCATAATGCTGAGCGTAGGCAAGCCACTCCCACTTGGTTGTTGGCAGCGTTGTAAGGAAGGCCCGCGATTGCCGTATAAAACTATTGAACAAAGTGGATTCGTAATCTCGAAACTTGGTCTCTATTTCAGAATTTAACTTTCGTTTGGAATTCCAGCCTTCATACCACTCATCGAAGGCCTTCAGATCACCACAGCCATGATTGATCTGCGAGCAGCAACAAAAGGAACGAACAATAGTCGGTACCTTCTTATATTGAGCGTCGATTCCGCGGAATATCGCTGTTTTCCCCTCTAACTTTTTCAGGGCGTCAAAATAAGATTCGAGGCTCTCAATTTCCATTAATCACCATTTCTTTTTTTCATTGCCTAACGCGGGGTATGAGGCTCACGGGCAAGAAGCTCAGATGAAGACCGAACCAGGATTTCTACGTGTCGCCTCGATACTTTTGTTAGCATTTAATTTCAATTATTTCCCATCCCTTAAAGTAATTAGCATAAACCAAAAAAGATCGAAAGCGTATATTTGAGGCTGAATGTATTTGAGATAGCATTTCATGTGTTCTTAAATCATTTCTCGATATTCGTTTCCGGCCTGAAACGTTTGGGTGATTATGATACTGTCGGATTTCATCACAGCCGAGCCTCGTAGCATGTTGGGTCCATTTATATACATTATCTGAGTTTGAACAATGATAATTGCTTCCAATTGATGCAGTTACTCTTTCTACGTTATCACCTTTACAAAAAGCTGTAACAAATATCTCTTTGTTCTCGCTGAACATTCCTGATGCCATTCTTATTTCAAAATCTGCGACCGATTGTTTTTCAGTAAGTCCGTAATAGGTCTTAAATAGTGAATTCTTTGGTCGGTTAAATTTCTTTCGATTTCCAAGGGGATCTTTGTTCCAATTATTTATTACTTCTTCGGCAATAAAAACGCTAACGAGTATTGTTATGACAATCCAAAGCCACATAAGCATTCCGTTAGTTATTATGTGATGCTAACGCGGCGCTGAGCAGTGCCCGAAGGGCATCTGTTTCGAGTGCCTGGTTCTCCCAACGCGGAGCGAGGGAAACCAGGAACGAGCTGCTCAGCGCCGCATTCTCACCAAGCGAAGCGAGGTGAGAACGTTGCGGTTGACCCGCCCGTGTAGGCGGGCGAAGCCCGCCGGAACGGGTCGGGTCGAACCGCGGGTTAGCCGCATATCTTCTCGATCAGATGAACAGCCGGTGCGGGTGCCCACCCTCGCATAAACCGCGAGAATGGGGCACCTGCTATACGCATTAGTATCCGGACCAGGCCGTGCAGAAAAGGAATCTGTCTCCGTACCAATAACAAACAATACGGGGAGTCCTACAATAAAAATAAGATCCTACCGATCGACATATGACTTTCGGACTTTCCTCCATCTTTATACTCGGGAGCAGATATAGCTCCTTTCCAGCCTGCGCCAAATGTCTCCCGTCGCTAAGTCTAAGTTCTACGACGGGTATGTCATTCCAGAAGCCGATATGGCTCTGAGCAACATGTGCTGGTTTCGCGCTTAGATCAGGCATCTCTTCACACGACTTTGCCTTGCGTTGCTCCTCCGGCGGGAGGGAGTAGAGGGAGGCAACGCACGAGCGCAGGTATTGCTTAGACGCGAAAGATACCGATCCAGGTCTGCCCTGGGGAGCCTTCTTTTGAAAGTCCGCCTGCTGTGCTGAAGTTGGCGTCGCGCGAAACGCAATCACAAGCAGTGCGGAGAGAATGAATAGAGGCACCCGATGACCATAACTCGATGCTCGCATGGCGATCTCCTTCTTGTGGCGGTAACAACACATGCTATCTGTCTAAAATGTCCCAATCCTGTTTTAGGCCGTCGACGAGGTAAGATCAAAAAGTGTGTAAATGAGTGAGAAGGCGGTGTATCCTTAATCAGTTGACCTGGAATCAACAAAGAGAAAGGAGACACCACCATGGACAAGAGTATCACCGAGGCAGTTGAGCCGTCAAGGGCGACGTACGAGGCATTGGAAGGGATAGTTCGGCAGAGAGTCCAGGAATACATTCAAGACATACTGGAAGAGGAAGTCGAGATCTTTTTAGGGAGGAAGAAATCCGAGAGGATCAAGAAGGTGGATAGCAAGCGGGGGTATTGGAACGGACACGGGAAGGGGAAGAAGTTCACGCTGATGAACGGGACGATCACGGTCCGACGGCCCCGTGTGCGGGGAGCGGAGGAGCGATTTGAGAGCAAGGTCCTGCCGTTATTCATACGTCGGTCAAAAGAAGTGGGGCAGTTACTGCCGGAATTGTATCTCCACGGACTGGCGCAGGGGGATTTTGATTTAGCGCTTCGGGGGTTATTGGGAGAAGGGGCGCCGCTGTCGTCCTCGTCGATCCAGCGGCTGAAGGGCAAATGGCAGTGCGAATACGACGAGTGGAAGGCTCGGGATCTTTCCGGGCTTGAGGTCGTCTATCAGTGGGCGGACGGGATATACGTGAAGGCCGGGTTGGAGAAAGACAAAGCAGCATTGCTGGTGATCATCGGGGCGTTGGTTACGGGGGAAAAGATCCTGCTGGCCTGCGAGAGCGGGTATCGGGAGAGCAAGGAATCCTGGGCAGGGGTCCTGAGGGATCTGACCGCTCGGGGACTGAAGCTGGGCACATTGACGGTTGCCGATGGTCATTTGGGGATATGGTCAGCGTTGGGAGAGCTTCATCCCGAGGGCAAGGAGCAGAGGTGTTGGAACCATAAGATAACCAACGTGCTGGATGCGATGCCCAAGAGGATACGTGCCGAGGCAGGCGAGTATCTCACCAAGATCCCCTATGCAGAGACGCAGGCAGAGTGTGAGAGGCTCAGGGACAGCTTTATCAGCCGGTATGGGAGGGATTTTCCGAAGGCGACGGAGACCCTGAGGAGAGATTGGGAGCGAATGGTGACGTTCTATTCATTGCCGAAAGAGCACTGGGTGCATATCAGGACGACCAATGTGGTGGAGTCACCGTTCAGCGCGGTGCGTTTGAGAACGGATGCGGCGAAGCGGTATAGGAAAGTCCAAAACGCGACGGCGATGATCTGGAAGTTGCTGGGAGTCGCTGAGAAGAGATTCCGCAGGCTCAAGGGATATTGGTTACTGAGGGATGTCCACGAGGGGAAACTCTTCACAGACGGCATTGCCGTCGAGCAGGAAGAGTCTGTCGAAAGGTTCGCCGCCTGATGGCTTTTTACACACCTATTGACATGACCTCCCGTCGACTGGTATGTCAGGTAGGAGGGGCTCGTGAGTCGTCTTGCAATAATGCCTCCTTAACTCAGTCTGTCCGGCTAACGTTCGCCATAACCGGCAGCAAAAAGTGGCGCGACGAAGGAGCGACGCTTTTTGCTGTCCGCGTTCATGGCGTTGTTAGGCGAACTGCAAATAGCGGAGCCCCCAGCCCAGCGAGGGCTATGCCTTTCCCTACATCATTTGCTTGACATACTCGCGCACAGTCATTGGACGAATCGTCGGATAGTGTGCGTTCATGAGCGGGCCCAGTTGACCTTTTCCGTTCAGCATGCCGCGCCAGTACATGAGCGGCAGCCAAGCAAGCATGTTGGTAGGTTCGGCCTGTTGGCGGCGCGTGATCTCGGCGTCGAGATCGGCAAGCGTGCCAAGCTTTTTCACCGTGATGGGGCGGCCAAGGGCGGCGGCTGTCTCGTTCACGAGTTCGTGGAAGGTTAACGATTCGCCCGCTACGTTGAACTGGCTAGCAAGGGGGCCATCAGCTAACGCAGCCTCAGCGGCGTAAGCGGCGGCGTCGGCGTAGGTCGTGACCTGCATTTTTTCGTTTCCATCGCCCCAAAGGTAGGCTTCAGCTTTGCCCAGGTCGAACGCGCCCAGGAATCCGAACAGAACCCTCTTATCGAGGAAACAGCCGTTCAAGATGTGAACCACCTCGACAGGGCCGCGTTCCTGTTCGGCGCGTCGCCCAAACTCGCGACGCCAATCCGAGTTGATGTTTTCTCCCTCGGCCAGATTAAACAGGTTGAAGCTGAAACTGGAGGGAATGAAGCGCCTCACGCCTGCCGCGCGCGCTGCCCGCAGGAACCGGAGTTGCGCGTCGATGATCGTCTCGGGTCCGCCCTGCACGGCCGACACGACGGCGTAAACGCCATCAAATGCACCGGCCTTGTTTTCCACAATCTCCGCCGCTGCAGCGACATCTCCGGCGAGCTTGGTTCGGCTGCCGGGCCGCACCAGCAAACGGAGTGTAGCGCCCCTAGTCAGCAGCGCCCTGGCGATCTGGCTACCGAGATTTCCCGTAGCGAGGTAAGATCAAAAAGTGTGTAAATGAGTGAGAAGGCGGTGTATCCTTAATCAGTTGACCTGGAATCAACAAAGAGAAAGGAGACACCACCATGGACAAGAGTATCACCGAGGCAGTTGAGCCGTCAAGGGCGACGTACGAGGCATTGGAAGGGATAGTTCGGCAGAGAGTCCAGGAATACATTCAAGACATACTGGAAGAGGAAGTCGAGATCTTTTTAGGGAGGAAGAAATCCGAGAGGATCAAGAAGGTGGATAGCAAGCGGGGGTATTGGAACGGACACGGGAAGGGGAAGAAGTTCACGCTGATGAACGGGACGATCACGGTCCGACGGCCCCGTGTGCGGGGAGCGGAGGAGCGATTTGAGAGCAAGGTCCTGCCGTTATTCATACGTCGGTCAAAAGAAGTGGGGCAGTTACTGCCGGAATTGTATCTCCACGGACTGGCGCAGGGGGATTTTGATTTAGCGCTTCGGGGGTTATTGGGAGAAGGGGCGCCGCTGTCGTCCTCGTCGATCCAGCGGCTGAAGGGCAAATGGCAGTGCGAATACGACGAGTGGAAGGCTCGGGATCTTTCCGGGCTTGAGGTCGTCTATCAGTGGGCGGACGGGATATACGTGAAGGCCGGGTTGGAGAAAGACAAAGCAGCATTGCTGGTGATCATCGGGGCGTTGGTTACGGGGGAAAAGATCCTGCTGGCCTGCGAGAGCGGGTATCGGGAGAGCAAGGAATCCTGGGCAGGGGTCCTGAGGGATCTGACCGCTCGGGGACTGAAGCTGGGCACATTGACGGTTGCCGATGGTCATTTGGGGATATGGTCAGCGTTGGGAGAGCTTCATCCCGAGGGCAAGGAGCAGAGGTGTTGGAACCATAAGATAACCAACGTGCTGGATGCGATGCCCAAGAGGATACGTGCCGAGGCAGGCGAGTATCTCACCAAGATCCCCTATGCAGAGACGCAGGCAGAGTGTGAGAGGCTCAGGGACAGCTTTATCAGCCGGTATGGGAGGGATTTTCCGAAGGCGACGGAGACCCTGAGGAGAGATTGGGAGCGAATGGTGACGTTCTATTCATTGCCGAAAGAGCACTGGGTGCATATCAGGACGACCAATGTGGTGGAGTCACCGTTCAGCGCGGTGCGTTTGAGAACGGATGCGGCGAAGCGGTATAGGAAAGTCCAAAACGCGACGGCGATGATCTGGAAGTTGCTGGGAGTCGCTGAGAAGAGATTCCGCAGGCTCAAGGGATATTGGTTACTGAGGGATGTCCACGAGGGGAAACTCTTCACAGACGGCATTGCCGTCGAGCAGGAAGAGTCTGTCGAAAGGTTCGCCGCCTGATGGCTTTTTACACACCTATTGACATGACCTCTCCCGTAGCTCCGATCAACAGGATTGTCTTCATGATGTCTCCTTACTTTCGTCTAACATTATTCTTTCGCTGCCGACTGTATTTAATCACATCATAGCGAAAAAAAGAGGGCGAGTCAATCAGAAAGACTGGTTTTGGTGACGTTTTGGGGCTAAAGTAGCCGTCTTATATTACCGAAAAGGCATGTTATGTAGTCACTGCATGGTAACAAGAATTTGTTATTTCAGCATCTTCCGTTCTCAGGCACACTCATTTCTATGGAACTATGCATCATCCTGGGTCCGTCATTTAGGCGGACCTTCGGAAGCATCCTGCTCTCCCATTATGGTCCGCCGGTGGCGATGTTGTTTTGGAAATCATCCGAATGGGCGCGATGCCTCTTGCACGGAGTTGCAGGTATATCTCCACTCCGTCTGACAGCACAAAGAGCGGTGTCATGGCTGAAGTATCGCATCCGCGGAACGAGTCCTGTTGAATGCCGGATAGCAACGGACCATCGGAATTTCGCATTATTGCAAATGCAAACCTCATTTTCGCAGGAATGCAAAGGAAGTGCTGCAGAAGAATGATGGAAATACAATAAGAAAGAACATTGGCACGGGACGTG
The DNA here is from genome assembly GCA_963705105.1 of uncultured Nitrospiraceae bacterium. Taxonomy (GTDB): domain Bacteria; phylum Nitrospirota; class Thermodesulfovibrionia; order Thermodesulfovibrionales; family Dissulfurispiraceae; genus CAVPIW01. The sequence goes on from CAVPIW010000007.1 coordinate 355,946, forward strand.
CTTATATGAATGGCATGATCAGCTCAAAAGGAGGCAGGACGATGAAAACGAATGAGACGGCAAAAAAGGGATTGGTCATCGGGGCAGGCATCGGGGTCGTCCTGTTTGCGATCATCGGGTTTCTGCCCGGCTCGTTCATCGGCGTCGTCGTCGGCTTGAACATTGCGGGGATGCCTCTGGAGCCGACGATCGGCACGCGGATGATCATGGCGCTGTCGATGGTGTTCGGTATCCTCGTGGCGGGCTTTCTCTGTGTGACCGGCACGGCCCTGGCGGGATGGATCGTCGGGAGCATTGCAGAGCATGTCCGGACGGCACGGGCGCAGGAAGCGGCGGAGGAAGCCGCGGTCAGCCGGAAGTAAGAGACGAAACGCAACGGTATCAGAAAATACAAGAAAAGAAAAGGAGAAATGGAGATGAAAGACATGGTGAGGACGGGGACGAAGGCAGGGGCGGCACTGGGAGGATTGGCCTTCGTGGTGTTCGGGATCATCCCGGGATATCATTTCGGCAGCTACGGGACGCTGCTGATGCTGAAGCACCTGCTGGGAGAGGCCGTGGAGCCGACGATCTTTGTGAGGCTGGCAGTGGCGGTGGGGATCATCTTCGGAATCGCCTGCATGGCATCGGTGAGCATCGTGATGGGCTCGATCGTGGGGACGATGTTCGGGTATGTGGCGAAGGCCTTCAGCGGAGCGGCGGAGACGAAGAAGACCGTCGAGGTGAAGCAGTAGACGGACGACCAGGACAAAGCAAAACATCCGGGGGA